>CAVZMZ010000046.1:0-172638 GCA_963776475.1 uncultured Chloroflexia bacterium | reverse complement strand
TAACAACCGAAACGTGTAACACTCTTATCCAGAGAGGCGGAGGGACCGGCCCTTTGAAGCCTCGGCAACCTGACGAAAGTCAAGGTGCCAATTCCGGCAGTTTTATCTGGAAGATGAGAGGCTGTATATACCCTTACCTAGCCCCTTCATATCCGGAAGGGGCTTTTTGTTTTATGAAGAACGTTAGAAAGTTGGAACGTTTAGGAATCGTTGAAAAAACAAAGAAGGAGATGCAACCCATGACCACATACCAGCCGCAAGTTTGGCTTTGCACACCCGGCAGCTGCATGCCGGGCAGGTGCCGGATCCCACCACCGGCGCGCGCGCCGTGCCGATCTACCAGACCACCAGCTACCAGTTCCGGGATACGCAGCACGCCGCGAACCTGTTCGCGCTCAAGGAATCCGGCAACATCTATACCCGCATCCATGAACCCGACCACGGATGTGCTCGAGCAGCGCCTGGCCGACCTGGAGGGCGGTGTGGGCGCGCTGGCAGCCAGCTCCGGGCACGCAGCCCAGACCCTGGTGGTGCTGACCCTGTGCGCGGCCGGAGACCATATCGTCAGCAGTAGCCGGCTGTACGGCGGCACTTATAACCAGTTCACCTATACCTTCCCGCGCCTCGGCATCCAGGTCACCCTCGTCGACCCGGACGACCCTGGGAACTTCGAAAAGGCCATCCGCCCGAATACCAAAATCCTCTATGGCGAAACGCTGGGCAACCCGGATATCTCGGTCTTCCCATTCGAAGAGGTGGCAGCCAGCCGCCAAAAACCACAATATCCCGCTGGTGATCGACAACACCTTTGCCACGCCCTACCTGTGCCGCCCATTCGAATTTGGCGCAAATATCCTGACGCATTCCACCACCAAGTTCATCGGCGGGCACGGCACCAGCCTCGGCGGCGTGATCGTGGATGGCGGCAACTTCGATTGGACCAGCGGCCGCTTCGAGAATTTCACGACCCCCGACCCCTCCTACCACGGGCTGGTTTACGCCGACCTGGGCCGGCAAGGGCTGCCGCCGTTCATCACCAAGGCCCGCGTGCAGGTGCTGCGGGATATCGGCGCATGCCAGACTCCGTTCAACAGCTTTCAAACCATCCAGGGCATCGAGACGCTCAGCCTGCGCATGGAGCGCCACGTGCAGAACGCCCAGCGCGTGGCGGAATTCCTGGAAGAGCATCCCAGGGTTGGCTGGGTGAAATATCCCGGCCTGCAGAGCCATCCGGATTACGCGCTGGCCAAAAAATATTTGCCAAAGGGGCCCGGAGCCATCCTGGGATTCGGCGTCAAAGGCGGCCTGGCAGCCGGCATGCGTTTCATCGAGAACCTGCAGCTTTTCAGCCACCTGGCCAACGTCGGGGATGCCAAGAGCCTGGCCATCCACCCTGCCACCACCACCCACGGACAGCTATCCGAAGAGCAGCAGTTGTCGGCGGGGGTTACCCCCGATTTCGTGCGCCTGAGCATCGGTATCGAAGATATCGAGGATATCCTGTGGGACCTCGACCAGGCCCTCAACGCATAAGGAGCAATAGCCATGCCAGTCAGGATCCCCGAAACACTGCCCGCCCGCAGCACGCTCGAAAGCGAAAACATCTTCGTCATGGGGGAGGAACGCGCCCGCCACCAGGATATCCGCCCGCTGCGGCTGGCCATCCTCAACCTGATGCCGACCAAGATCGCCACTGAGACCCAGCTTCTGCGCCTGATCGGTAATTCCCCGCTGCAGGTGGATGTAACCCTGCTGCACACCGCCAGCCACGAGTCCCGGAACGTGTCTGCCGAGCACCTGACCGCCCACTACAAATCCTTCGCCCAGGTACGCCGCCGGAAGTTCGATGCGCTGGTCATCACCGGCGCGCCGGTGGAACAACTGCCGTTTGAGGAAGTGGACTACTGGCCGGAACTGACCGGCATCCTGGATTGGGCCGAGGGCAACGTTTTTTCCATGTTGTTCATCTGCTGGGGCGCGCAGGCCGGGTTGTACCACCAGTACGGCATCCCAAAATTCAGCCTGCCGGCCAAGATGTTCGGGGTCTTTCCCACCGGGTGCTGGAGCGCTACCACCGCCTGATGCGCGGCTTCGACGATGTCTTCATGGCGCCGCATTCGCGCCATACCGAGGTCCGGCGGGCGGATATCCAGAACGTCCCCGAACTGCAAATCCTGGCCGAGTCGGAACAGGCCGGGGTCTACATCGTCGCCTCACGCGACGGGCGGCGCACCTACGTCACCGGGCACGCGGAGTACGACCCGCTCACGCTCAAGGGTGAATACGAGCGCGACCGCGGCAACGGCCTGCCGATCCACATCCCGGCCAATTATTTTCCCGGCGACGACCCCTCCCGGCCCCCGCTGGTGCACTGGCGCAGCCACGCCAACCTGCTGTTTGCCAACTGGTTAAACTACTTTGTTTACCAGGTTACGCCTTATAATGTAAAAGAAATTCCAGCCAACCCTACCATAGAGGATTTCTAACATGTTCACAGACCGTGTTGCTACTCTACAAGCCGAAGGCGCCTACGCCGTGCTGGCGCGCGCCCAGGCGCTCGAAGCCCAGGGCCGCAAGATCCTGCATCTCGAAATCGGCCAGCCGGATTTCCCGACCCTGCCCAACGTCAGCCAGGCCGGGGTGGAAGCCATCCAGAACGGGCAGACGCGCTACACCTCCCCGGGCGGCACCCCGGCGCTGCGGGCAGCCATCGCCGAGACCGTTTCCGAGCAGATCGGCCTGGATATCGGGCCGGAGTGCGTCGTGGTCGGGCCAGGCGCCAAGCCGGGGCTGTTCTTCCCAACCCTGGCGCTGGTCAACCCGGGCGATGAGGTGCTCTATCCGGACCCGGGCTTCCCCACCTACGCCGCCATGATCCGGGTGGCGGGCGGGGTGCCCGTGCCGGTGCCGCTGCGGGAGGAGAACCAGTTCTCGTTCGACCTGCAAGCCTTCGATGCGCAGGTCTCGGACAAGACGCGCATGATCGTGCTGAATTCGCCCGCCAACCCGACCGGCGGAGTCATCCCGCTGGCCGACCTGAAACACATTGCGGAGAAAGCCAAAGCAACACAACGCCTGGGTCATGTCGGACGAGATCTACGCCCGCCTGGCATATGACGGCCTGCAGGTGCCCAGGATCGGCGCCCTGCCCGGCATGCTCGAGCGCACCATTATCGTGGACGGTTTTTCCAAGACGTATGCCATGACCGGCTGGCGGCTGGGGTACATGGTGATGCCGGCGGCTTTGGCCGAACGGGTGGAACTGCTGCTGACGCATTCGATCGGCTGTACGGCGGCCTTCACGCAGGTAGCCGGAGTGGAAGCGTTGAGCGGTCCGCAGGAAAAGGTGGCGGAGAATGTCGCCGAGTACCAGCGCCGGCGGGATTATTTCGTCGCCGGGTTGAACGCCATCCCGGGAGTCAGCTGCCAGGTGCCGCAGGGCGCGTTCTATGTCTTCCCCAACGTGAAATCGTTTGGCTTAACTTCCAAAGAAATCGCCAGCCGCCTGATCGATGAAGCCGGCGTGGCGGTGCTGGCAGGCACGGATTTCGGAACGGGCGGCGAAGGCTATCTGCGGATGTGTTATGCGACTTCGATGGATGTGCTGAGGCAGAGTCTGAAGAAGATGACGGCGTGGTTTACGGGGTTATAGGTGAATAAAGAGGATTTGCGATCAACGCTCGCAAATCCTCTTTATTAATTTATGAATGGGTCAGGCGTTTTTGGCTTCGAAGGCATGCACATCCGCCATGGCCTTCTTCACATTGACGAAGGGCAGCAGGATCAACCCAACGATAAAGAAAAAGATCAGCGACAGGATGGCGGGGCGCAGGCTGCCGGTGAGCTGGTTGACCAGGCCAAACAGCAGCGGGCCAAACCAGGAAGTGCCCTTGTCACTGACCTCGTAGAACGAATAGTATTCGGCCTGTTTTCCGGCCGGGATGATCTGGGCATACAGGCTGCGGCTGATGGCCTGCGAACCGCCCAGTACGATGGCGATGCAGGCGCCCAGGATGAAGAATTCCACCATCCGGCTCGTATCCGAACCCTTCAGCCCGAAATATGCAAAGATGGTTACGCCGGCCCAGATGACCAGGCTGATAATGATGGAACGCTTGGCGCCGAACCAGCCGGCCATTTTACCCCACAGCAGCGCGCCTGCGAACGCCATGAATTGGATCATCAGGATGGCAACGATCAGGGTTTGTTGGCTCAGCCCAACTCCGCCGCGGATGAGCGGCGCCACGGCAAAGGTGGAGGCGATCGCGATCACGGTCTGGATGCCGTCATTATAGAGAAAATAGGCCAGCAGAAATTTGAGCGTTTCGGGGAAATTCTTCATCTCCCTGAGCGTGCTCCACAACTGCCGGAAGCCCGCCCGGGCGTAGGTCTCGCCCTTCGGGAGCTGCTTGGGCGCCTGGCGGTTCCGCAGGCGCGACCAGGTGAAGAAGGAGAAGGTCAGCCACCAGACACCCGCCGAGGCCAGGTTGACGCGGATCGCCAGGTCTTTCGGGATGCCAAAATTGGGACCCAGCAAATACAGGACCAGGTTCAGGATCAGCAGCAGGCCATCCCCCAGGTAGCCCATCGCCCAGCCATAGGAAGAGACGCGGTCACGCTGGTCTTCGGAGGCGATATCCGGCAGGTAGGAATTGTAGAAGACGATGGAGGCGCCAAAGGCCAGGTTGGCGAGGATGAACAATACCCCACCCAGCCACCAGAGTGGAGCGGTGACGAAGAACATCAGAATGGTGAAAATCGCGCCCAGGCTGGCGAAGAGCTGCATCATCTGCTTGCGGCGGTGGGAATAATCGGCGATGGCGCCCATGATGGGCAGGAAGAATACCTGCCCCAAAACGGAGATGGAGATACAGTAAGGGAAAAAAGAATCGGCAGCGACCGGGATGCCCAGGAAATGCGCCATTTTATCCGGGCTCAGGCTGGCAGCCTGGGCCGCCAGGCTGGCCACGTACGGGCCCAGGAAAACCGTCCCAATGGTGGTGCTGAAGGCCGAGTTGGCCCAGTCATACATGGCCCAACCGAAAATTTCACGCTTATCGTTGATCTTGGGGGTTTCTGTTTGTGCGATCGCCATGGATTCTCCTTTTTGGATAAAACCCTGCCTGCAGAAATAAGTTGCCTGCATTATAAGGCATCCATAATTCGAGGGGAATATCCAATTATTCTTCGGTATCTGCGTAGGGCAGGCGACATGAATGTCACCTTACAGGTACATGAGGCGACTTGATACTCCGCGTTACAGGGATTGACAAAACCCTGCGGCATAGTATGATAGTGGCCTGATCTGACCAACCCTTATCGTTGAGGTAACTATGCACGAAGGTGGACTGACCGAAGACCTTTTCGACCACGTACTGATCCACGCCAGGGAAGCCAATGCCCGGCGGGTTACACGCGTTAAAGTCACCATTGGGGCTCTTTCGGATTTTACGGCAGAGTCCATCCAGTTCTACTGGGACAGCCTGGCGCCCGGCACCATTGCCGAAGGCGCAGCGCTGGAATTCGTAACCGCTCCCGGAACCGCCAAATGCCCGGCCTGCGGGGCTGAGTTTGAGATTAGCGAAGCGTTTACGGCCTGCCCGAAGTGCGGCACCTTCCCGGTAACCGTCACCGGCGGGGAGGGTGTCTATCTCGCCAGCCTGGAGGTCGAAACCGGCGACGACCAGCACGAACATATCCATGAATAATTATGTAGGGGCGGGCCGGCCTGTACCACGAAGTGGCATGCCCGCCTGACCTGCATGTTCGCCCGACCTACGGTGTCCGCATCCATGAATAATTATGTAGGGGCGGACGGCGTCCGCCCGACCCATGTGTCCGCCCAACCCATGAGTCCGCCCCTACCCGTAAACTTTAAAGGTGTACTATGTGTCTCGGAATTCCCGCGAAAGTGATCGAACTGTACGAAGAAAAAGGCTTGAAAATGGCCAAAGTTGACTTTGGAGGCGTGGTCAAGGAAGCCTGCATGGAATACCTGCCCGAAGTCAAGCTCGGCGATTACACCATTGTCCACGTTGGCTTTGGCCTGTCCATCCTGGACGAGCAGGAAGCCATGGAGACGATGGAACTGCTCAGGCAGATCGACGCCCAGGGCAGTGAAATCCCCGGCGTTGTGTAGATGCCGGATCCAATCTTATGAAATATATTGACGAATACCGCGATGCAGACCTGACCCGCAAGCTGCTCGCCGATCTTCGGAAAGTCATCACCCGCCCCTGGACTCTGATGGAAGTCTGCGGCGGACAGACGCATTCCATCATCAAATCCGGCCTGGACCAGATGCTCCCAACCGAGATCAACCTGATCCACGGACCCGGCTGCCCGGTGTGCGTGACGCCGCTCGAGCTGGTGGATAAAGCCATCGCCCTGGCCTCCCGCCCGGACGTGATCTTTACCTCCTATGGCGATATGCTGCGCGTGCCCGGCTCAACCCGCGACCTGTTCGCGGTCAAAGCCGCCGGCGGCGATGTCCGGATTGTTTACTCGCCGCTGGATGCACTGAAGATCGCCCAGGATAACCCGGACAAGACCGTCGTCTTCTTCGCCATCGGTTTCGAGACGACTGCGCCGGCCAATGCCATGGCGGTGCTGCAGGCCAGGGCGCAGGACCTGTCCAATTTCGCCGTGCTGGTCAGCCACGTAACCGTCCCGGCCGCCATCTCCGCCCTGATGGACTCGCCGGACGTGCAGGTGGATGGCTTCCTGGCGGCCGGGCATGTCTGCACGGTGATGGGTTTCTGGGAATACGAGCCGCTTGCCGAAAAATACAAGATCCCGATCGTGGTGACCGGCTTCGAGCCGGTGGATATCCTGCACGGGATCCTGGACTGCGTGCGGGAACTGGAAGCCGGTACATACCAGGTCAGCAATGCCTATGCCCGCTCGGTGACGCGTGAGGGCAACGCACCCGCCCAGGCCGTCATCCGCAATGTTTTCGAGATGACCGACCGGGCCTGGCGCGGCATTGGCGTGATCCCGATGTCGGGTTACCGCCTGCGCCCGGAGTTTACCCGTTTCGACGCCGAGCAGCGCTTCCCGGAAGTGCAGTCCATCGCGACCCACGAGAGTCCGCTGTGCATCAGCGGGCTGGTGCTGCAGGGACGCAAGAAACCCAGCGAATGCCCGGCTTTCGGCAAGCAATGCACGCCGCAGACGCCGCTCGGTGCGACCATGGTTTCCTCGGAAGGCGCCTGCGCCGCGTATTACCGCTACGGAAGGTATAAACCTGCCTCAATCATGAACCCTGATAAAGAAAAACTCAACCTGCTCGGCTGGACCTGCCCGCGGCCGCTGCAAAACTACCCGACCATCGTGATGGGCCACGGGGCGGGCGGCGGCATGATGGCCGATCTGATCGAGAACCTGTTCGCGCCGGCCTTCGATAACGAATGGCTGGGCCAGATGGGCGATTCGACCGTGATCGAGCTGTCAGCTTTCAACCTGTCCCAGGCACTTCACGGGGCGGTCAGCCTGTCCCTGGCGCTTCACACGGGCAGTTGGCCTTTACAACCGACTCGTTCGTGGTCAGCCCCTTGTTCTTCCCGGGCGGGAACATCGGGGAGCTGGCCGTGTATGGCACGGTCAATGACCTGGCGATGCGCGGCGCAAAGCCGCTGTTCCTCTCGGCCGGCTTCATCCTGGAGGAGGGCCTGCCGATGCAGACGCTGGGCGAAATCGTGACTGCCATGGCCCGGGCCTGCAAGCAGGCCGGCGTGAAAGTCGCCACCGGCGACACCAAGGTGGTGCAGCGCGGCCACGGCGACGGGCTTTACATCAATACCTCCGGCATCGGCGTCATCCCCGCCGGGCGTGGATATCGGCCCGGCCAACGCCCGTCCCGGCGACGTGGTGCTGGTCAGTGGCACGATCGGCGACCACGGCATTGCGATCATGTCGGTGCGTGAAGGCCTGACCTTCCAGACCGAGATCCAATCCGATACCGCCCCCTTGAATGGGATGGTGGCGGCCATGCTGGCGGCCGGGGGACCACCTGTAGGGGCGGACGGTGTCCGCCCTCGGGCGATTCATTGTCTGCGGGATGCGACCCGCGGCGGGCTGGCGGCGGTGCTGAACGAATTGGCCGGTTCTTCGAAGGTCGGGATCGAGTTCGACGAGCGCAAAGTGCCGCTGCGGCCGGAAGTCAACGCGGCCTGCGAGATGCTCGGGCTGGACCCGCTCTACGTGGCCAACGAGGGCAAACTGGTCGCGATCGTTCCGGCCGAGTTTGCCGAGCCGGTGCTGGCTGCCATGCGCCTCGATCCTTATGGAAAGAATGCCGTCATCATCGGCAAGGTGGTGGAAGCCCATCCCGGAATGGTGACCGCCATCACCTCCATCGGCGGGATGCGGGTGGTGGATGTGCCGGCCGGCGAGCTGCTGCCCAGGATTTGCTGAAACAAAATGAACTCCGAGATTTTGAAAATCTCGGAGTTCTGTTTATTAATTTATGTGCCGGGAGCTGGCAAGCCTCCTTGGCAACATTCGGATTAAGGAAAGGTTATGATCTCGGGCCTCAGCTTACCCTGACTAAATCGACCGAGATCTCCACCGCCGGCGTCGTTCCTCTATTCTCAAGCCAGTGGGTGGTATTCTTATCCTCGGGCCAGCCCACTCCCGGCCCGTACTCCTTCGCCACTCCATCTCGATGATCAGTGATCGTTCCTTGCAGTATATAGACCAGGCCCGGCCTGTCTTTATGGTCGTGGATCGGGCCGAAGACGCCTCCAGGTTCGATGGTCACCATGCGCATTCGAAATTGGCGCCCTGCCATGCCCTCGATTTCAAGGCCAAGGTCAAGCGCTGCAAGCAGCTTCACCGTGACGCCTTTCGTCTCAGGGGCTGTCTGTTCATTTTTCATCGTGGTCACCTTAATAATTATATCACCAAGACTATCTACTAAATCCAAATTCCGATACCCGCAACTCCGGGATTTTCGCGAAGCCTCCCGCCTGCCTGTCCCGCGGTTTTTGCGGGGCACCCCGTAGAGGTGTAGGGAAAAGTCCCGGAGTTCTAATTTGCCCAATATAAACCGTCCCGAAGGGTCGTTGATAAGCGCCGTTTTACGCTGCGACCTTCGGGACGATGCCTGTTTTTCTCTTCCATCCATGGTACAGTCACCTTCTCTAAGCACCCGGCTTTTTCGGGTGACCAGCTGGCTGTCACATAACTCAGACGCCTCAGATACCTCAGGCGCCTCACATCCCTCATACCCCTTATACCCCTCTCCCTCCAGCCTACCCCTTCACCGCCCCCGCCGTCATGCCGCTCACGATATAGCGCTGGAAGATGAACGCCAGGATCACCGGCGGCAGCGCCGCCAGGATCCCGCCCGCCATCATCCCCGTGATGTTCACCGAGTACCGCCCCACAAACTCGGAGATCGCCACCGGGGCCGTCTTCGCCGCCAGCGTGCTGGTGAAGATCAGCGCGTAGAAGAATTCGTCCCACGCCAGCAGGAACACGAACATGGCGGTCGAGATCAGGCCCGGGATCGAGATCGGGATCACCACCCGGAACAGGATCCCCAGCCGCGTGCAGCCGTCCAGCCGCGCCGCCTCCTCCAGCTCCACCGGCACCGTCTGGAAGTAGGCCATCAACAGCCAGATCGTATACGGCAGCGCAAAACTCAGGTAAGTCACCACCAGCACGATCGGTTTATTGATCCACTGCAGCACCGAAGCGATCATGAACAGCGGCAGCACCAGCGAAACTTCCGGGATCATGCGCGTCCCCAGGATCCCAAGCTGGATCGCCCGGTTGAACTTGAACGGGATCCGCACCAGCACGTAGGCCGCCAGGCTCCCGATCACCAGGCAGACCAGCGTCACCATCGTGGCGATCTTCATCGAATTCCATAAGGAGACCGCGAAGGTCCGCGGCACCGAAGACGCCGCCAGGCTGGGGATGAAGATCTCCATGTAATTCCGGATGGTGGGGTGCAGCGGGATCCAGTGCGGCGGGATGGCGTACAGTTCCACCTGGGTCGAAAAACTCGCCATCAGCAGCCACAAGACCGGGAAGAAGATGAATACCAGCACCGGCAGGGTCAGCAGGAACAGGAAGAACTTGTTCAAGTTCTTTTTGAAGCGCAGCATCTTCAGTCCTCCTCCGGCCGGTACAGCACCCGGATATAGATAAATGCCATCACGATGGTGAAGAAGGAGATCAGGAAGGACAGCGCCGCCCCAATCCCTTGTTTGCCGTAAGAGAATGAATTCAAATAAGTCAGGTAAGTGATCGTCATGGTCTTGGAGGCCGGCCCGCCGTTGGTCAGGATGTAGACGATGTCGAAGACGCGGAAGGCGTCCACCGTGCGGGCGATCAGCGCCACCAGGATGGCCGGGCGCAGCATTGGGAAGCGGATCTTCCAGAAGCGCTCCCAGGCGTTGGCGCCGTCCACCGCCGCGGCCTCATCCAATTCCGCCGGAATCCCTGCCAGGGCCGCCTGCAGGATCAGCGCGATGAATGGCATCGTATGCCAGACGTCCGCCACGATCACCAGCGGCATGGCCATGTTCGGCAGGGTCAGCCAGGGGATGTAATGCTTGATCAACCCGAACTGCATCAGGATGCCGTTCAAAGCGCCGAAATCCGCGCTGTAGATCCAGCGCCACATCGAGCCGTTCACGATGGTCGGCACGGCCCACGGGATGATCAGGGCAAAGCGCAGGAACTTCCAACCCCACGGGTGGGAATGGATCAGTTGGGCGATCGACAGGCCCATCACCAGTTCCAGCGCAACGGAAGCCACCGTGAAATACAGGGTGCGCCCGATCGTCGCCCAGAAGGCCGGGTCCTTGAGCATTTCCAGGTAATTCCCCAATCCCACGAAGGTCCGCACCTGGTTGATGCCTGTCGGCGCATTCTCGAGACTCAGGATAAAGGTATAAATGATCGGCCAGAGCATGACCCCCAGCAGGATCAACAGGCTGGGAGCCAGCAGCAGCCAGGCAATCCGGGCATCCTGCTTGCGCAGGGACAGGCCCGCTTTGGGAAGGGTTGGGGAATTAATGGCCATGGTTAAGTGGAGAGCTCGAGGTTCCGGAGTTTCCAACGGGTGGATTTGGCATTCTCATGCCAAACCCACCCTTGTATTAAGAACGGAACCTATTTTCCGGCTGCCAACGTGACCCACTTGGCGGCGGCATCATCCAAAGCCTGCTGCGGAGTCTTGACTCCCGTCAGGGCTTCCTGGATGGCGAGCTGGAGTGCGGCGGAGGCCTCATTGTAATAGGCTACGGTCGGGCGCTCATTGGCATACGGGAACTGTCCAAGGAAGGCCGGCACCGTGACCGGGTTGGTGGGGGTGGCGGCTAACAAGGTTTTCAGCGCGTCGCCCTGGAAATCGGCCTGCCATTCCGGCAGCATTTCAGCCGAGAATTTTGTCTGGATCGCATTGCTGGTCAGATAGGTCAGGAACTTCCAGGTCTCATCCGGGTGCGGGGTGGTGGCCATGATCCCGAACGAGCTGGAACCGTCCACGCTGGAGCCCTTGACGCCCGCGGCTGCGCCGGCGGCAAAGACCGGCATGGGCGCGAAGGCCGCCTTGCCGACGATCTTCGAGATGGAAGCGTTATTCGAGTCGGCATACTGGTTGAGCCAGTTGACTGCGTAGGCGGAGGAACCGGCGACGAAATTATCGCGGACGGCGTTTTCATCCGAGCTGATCGAGCTGGGGTTGGTCAGGCCGTCATCGATGGTCTGCTTCATCCAGGTCAGGACCTGAACGCCTTTTTCGTTATTGAAAGCCGGCTTGCCGCTGGCATCCAGGAACGAGCCGCCGTTGCCGTACAGCAGGACGGTGAAATCGCAAACCACGCCTTCCTTCTGGTTCCAGGACCAGATGATCGGGAATTCAGCCAGGCCTTTTGACTTGATCACCTTGGCCTGATCGATCAATTCCTCCCAGGTCTTGGGGGCCGCGCTGAAACCGGCCTGGGTCAGCATATCCTGGTTGTACATGAAGTACTTGGTATCCATCAACCAGGGCATGCCGTAGACTTTCCCGTTGCGGGTGACGCCGTTCCAGGCGGATGGGAAGATCCCGGATTTCATTTCGGGGGTGATCCGGCTGGTGACATCCAGCAGGTATCCGGCCTTGATGAATTCATCCGGCCAGATGACGTCGATCATGGAGGCATCGTAGGCGGGCGGTGTGGCAGCCATGCCGGTGGTGATCTTGTCATGGATGGCATCGTAGCCGACATATTCCATGACAATTTTGATGTTGGGGTTCTGGGCCTCGAAATCGCGGGCGATCTGGTCGATCTCGGCGGGTTTCATGCCGGCCTGGTCCTGGGTCAGGACGTGGATGGTGACGGGGCCGCTGGTCTTGGCTCCGCAGCCGGCGACACTCAAAATCAGGATGACCGTGATCATCCCCATCAACAGCTTATTCATGGTACGCATAATCTTCTCCTTCGAATGATCTGAATGGTTGGTTTGAACGAATTTCAAATGAGCCTATTTTTTCCGGAACCACCTCCTTCTACAGACTGTATCTTTTGGATTTTTGATGGTAAATTCGGGCCAGATCACACCTGGCGCTGCTTATGAAAGTTTATGGACGACGTAGAAATTCGAAGTATTGTGCAGCACGTTGGTGATGGCGCCCATGACCGTGGCCTGCAAGCCCAGGTCCGAGACAACCAGTTTGGGCGGATTGGGGATGGCGCCATCGATGCGGGCCAGGATGGGTTTGATCAGCAGGTCTGCCGAGCGGGAAACGCCCCCGCCCAACACGACCAGTTCCGGGTCGAAGAATGCCACCAGGTTGGCGATGGCAATCGCCAGGTAATCCACGGTTTCGTTGATTACAGTCCAGGCCCAGGGCTCGCCCCTGCGTCCGGCGTCGAAAACATCCTCGGCCGTCAGCTCGAGCAGTTCCGCCGGGCTGCGCTGGGAATCGAGCAGCTCGCGCCCGCGGGCCGCGATGCCGGTGCCGGAGGCGGCGCTCTCCAGTGCGCCAAAATCCCGGTAGTTCTTCCCCAGGAACTCCCGGCCGGGCACCAGGTTGCCGATCTCGCCGGAGGCTTCTTTCGAACCGCGGTAGAGCGCGCCGTCGATGATCACGCCTGCGCCGATGCCCGTGCCGATGGCGATCAGGACCATATCCTGGACGTTTTGACCGGCCCCGAACCACAGCTCGCCCAGCGCCGCCAGGTTGACATCATTGTCGACCGTGATGGGCAGGTCGTAACGCTCGGCCAGCCGGGCCTTGAGCGGGAACATATCCCAGTGCAGGGTATAAGCCCAGGTGACGATCCCTTCCTTGTGAAGCGTGACGCCCGGCGCCCCCACCCCGATGCCGCGCACGTGCCGGCCTTCCAGCTTGGGGCTGGCCAGTAGTTTGTCGATCAAAGTGGTCAGGTAATTGAAACTGTCCTCCCCGGAGCTGCCGTGACGGCTGATATTGACTTCATCCAGGATGTGGCCGCCCAGGTCGGAGATTGCCCCGTACATTTTGGTGCCGCCCATATCCACCCCCAGCACCACAAAGCCATCCGAATTGAACTCGAGCAGCGGGCGGCGCCGTCCGCCGCTCCACTCGCTGGTCCCTTGCAGCCGGACAAAGCCTTCCGCCACCAGGCCATCCACGATGCGCATGACCGTCGGCAGGCTGACATCCAGTCCCTCGGCGATGGCGGTGCGGGAGATCGGGCCTTCCCGGCGGATGATCTCCAGGATGGCCGAACGGTTGATATCGCGCATGGCGGAAGCGGTGATCGTAAGCGGGTAAGCCATAAAGCTCCAAATGATCCGGGATTGTTACTTACACCATGTTATTAATACTTACATGATGTAAGTATTGTAGCAAAATCAAGAATGGATGTCAATACCCAATTTTGATGGAAGCAGTACTTTTAGGGCACGGATTTTCCATTAATTTAAAGTCTGATTGCCGCAAACCAATCCTCGGGCGGCGGCGACTTGCTCTTGCGCGTGATTGCCTCGGTGGTCATTGGCGGGACCAGCCTTTTTGGAGGCCGCGGCAGTGTCTGGTCGGCCCTGTTGGGAGCCCTGGTCATCCAATCGATATCCAATGGGATGGATCTGTTGGCGCTGCCTTCACCGATCAAGTTCATGATCACCGGGGGTGTCCTGGCAGCCGCAGTCACCATCGAGGCCGTTTCACGCCAGAGACGTGAAGCCGCCGGACGATAAGAAGATAATCCAACCAGGGTTGTCTGGTTTACTAAGAATAGTATCGGGCGGCTCTCAGCGAGCCGCCCATTTGATTTAATGCCACCCGCGCAGTGTAAGCTGTTGGACCTCATCATCGTTCCTCATCGTTTTCATCCAAGTGCGCGTTGTCTTCGCTGATCAAGGAGAGAAAAAAAGCCATTTTCTTTCGCTTGCCCCCAGGCTATGGGGGTCGCGCACCGCTTGTCTCCAGCTATGGGGGTAGTGACCGCCTGCCCCCAGGCTATGGGGGTTGTGGTGAGAATTTTTCCTGCTCCAATCGAAATGACACATTGTCGAGTTAATCAACACTTTAGGACTTAAAGGGGGAGATGCAAATCCCCCATCCGCCGCTACCTGGAAACCGGAAAATAAGTATAATCATCCCGTAAGACTTAACCGGTAGCGAGTGTAGTTCATTACAGGTAGACCTATGAACACGAACCAAAAGCAGGGCATTAATACGGGGGATATCCTGGAGGCGGGCCTGAATCGCGCCCGGGAATATACCCTCGAAGACCAGGAAATCAGCTTTAGCGATGATCAGCATGCGATCTGGGCCGACCTTTTCGCAGGCATCCAGCGGCCTTATTTGCTGGAGCATCTGAGCCAATCCTATATCGATGGAATGGCCTTGCTGCAGCTCGATCCGCAGCGCATCCCCACCGTGGCGTACCTCAACGAGCGCATCCAGCCGCGCACCGGCTGGCGCATCCAGCGCACCGCCGTCCGTTACACCCTGGCGGATGACTGGTATAAGAAGTTTGCGCAGCGCATCTTCCTGATTACGGATTACCTGCGCTCCCGCCGCGAGCTGGAGTTTACGCCCGAACCGGATATGTTCCACGATATCGTCGGCCACCTGCCCTACCTGACCCAGGCCTTCTATGCCCGCATTGAGGACCGCTTTGCACCCGCCTATCTGAAGGCCAGCGAGGCAGAGAAGGAAGTCATCAAGCGCCTGGCGTGGTACACCACCGAGTTCGGGATCGTGGTGGAGGACGGGCGCTTCAAGATCTTCGGAGCCGGGACGATCTCCGGACGCAGCGAGCTGGCGAATACGATCATGGAGTTTTACCGGCTGGGCCGTGACAATGTCATCGATTACCGCGCGGATATTTTCGCACAACTCCAGGAACAGTACCTGTCGCACAAATCCGATCTGGAGCGGATCATCGCCGGGGTGAACAAGCTCCACCAGCACGGGCAGATGTCCTCCCAGGAGCACGGCTGGAACGTGGTCCAGGGGCTGTATCATGAGCTGGGGATTGATCGCAAGGACTACCTGGGCGGCGAGGTCATCCTGGCGCCCTTCGACCTGGAAATGATCGCCCAGCTCCCCAAGACCGTCTATGCCTTCAATCCGATTTTCTTCGTGTGCGAGTCCCTGGAACGGATGGATGCGCTGCTGGATGGCTACTTGACCCCGATAGCGAAGAGGAGCGATTAATAGACAAGGAAAAGTAACTCGTCAATGTTGGAATAGGTTTTTTCGAAGCGCCGTTGATCGAGGATGAGAAAAGAGCTTTTTTCTTTCCCTTGCCCCCAGGCTATGGGGGTCGTGCTCCGCCTGCCCCCAGCTATGGGGGTTGTGACCTTAGTGCTAAGAGTTCTTTAGACGACGGCGAGAGCGGTCTTGTTAGGGGTTCTTATGGTAATTTCTTAAAGGAGATCGAAACATGCGCAAGATAATCTTCCAAACCAATGTCTCGCTGGATGGTTTAATCGAAATGCCGGGCCGCCCCCCGGACTGGGTCATCGCGGACGAGGAACTGTTCCGCTACATGAACAACCTGGAACGCCAGTTCGGTGGCTATCTGTATGGGCGGCGGATGTACGAGAACATGCAGGCTTTATGGGCGAGCGCCTATACTGAGCCGTTACCGGACTTTCAGGCCGAGTACGTGCAGATTTGGAAGCAGATCCCCGCCATCGTTTTCTCCAGCACCCTGGACCGGGTGGAAGGCAACGCCAGGCTGGAGCGCGGCGACCCCGTCGCGGTCGTCACCCGCCTGAAAGGGCAGCCCGGCCCGGATCTGAAGTTGGGCGGATTGCAGCTGTCCTCTGCGCTTATACAGGCCGGGCTGGTCGACGAATACCACATCTTCATCCAGCCGATCCTCCTGGGCGCCGGCCGGCCCATATACCCGGCGTTGAACGAGGCGGTCAGGCTGAAGCTGGTGGAAACGCATACGTTCCAGACGGGGATCATCTTCCTGCGCTACCAACGCTAGCTGCGCCGCCTTGCTCTTGTCTCTTCTCCTGGTAGTGGCGCAGCGAGACGGTCAACCGGGATCGTTGTTGGCCAGAGACGAGAAAAAAACGTTTTTCTTTCGCTTGTCCCCAGGCTATGGGGGTTGTGGTGAGAGCTTTTCCCGCTCCAATCAAAATGGTACATTGTCGAGTTGGATCCGCTGCACTTCATAGTACAACTTTTGCCAGGGCCGACAGGCCTTCCAAATCCTCCAGTTCCATCCACTGCAGCATGATGCGCTGCAATCCAGCCTGCTCGAGAGCCGCCAACTGCGGCTGGATCTGCTCCCCCACCCCAATAATAAATCCCCTTCCCTGCAGCTCCTCCACAGACCGCCCGTCAAGCTTGCGTTCCAAATCGGCGCGGGTTTGCGCAAAACGCAGCCCGGTCATCATCGAGCGCCGCACAGATCCGGGTGCGCGCCCTTCGACTTTAAGGTATTCGTCCAGCCGGGCCGACAGGCGGACGAAGCCCGCCGGGGATTGGAAGGTTGCGTTCCATTCATCCGCATAACGCGCCGCCAGCCGCAGGGTGCGCTGCTGGCCGTTGCCGCCGATCAGGATGCGCGGTCCGTCGGGGCGTTGCGGGCGAGGTAATAGGATTGCCTCACGCAACTGGAAATACTTGCCTTCGAAGCTGACCGGCTGGTCGCTTTTCAGCAGGCGGGTGATGACTTCCAGGCCTTCTTCCAGGCGGTCAAAACGGGATTTCAAATCCAGCAGCTCGAAGCCGAATAATTGGTGCTCGTGTGCCTGCCAACCCGCGCCCAGCCCCAGGGTCAGCCGCCCGCCGGAAAGCTCGTCCACGGCCGCCGCCATGCGGGCGGTCAGCGCCGGGGGCCGGAAGGAAAGCGGGGAGACCAGCGGGCCAAACTCGATCCTCTTGGTGTGGCTGGCCAGCCAGGTCAGGGAGCTCCAGCACTCCAGCGAATCCTTATCCGGGGCCTCCGCGTTGGTGAAATGGTCCGAACGGTAAAGTCCCGCGAAACCCAGGTCTTCGACCAGGGTGGCGATCTTCTGCCAGCGCGGCCAGGTCAGACCGTCCTGGCCTTCGATCATGATGGCAATTTCCATAGGAACCTCGCATAACAATGTAGGGGCGACCCGGCGGGTCGCCCCTACGGAACGACTTCCAATTGAACAGTTTGAACATCCACCGAACTGGCGCCGACCATAATTTCAAATATGCCGGGCTCAACGACGCGCTGCATGGCTTCATTATAAAACGAGAGCTGCTCGGGGCCAACGTTGAATTCAACAACCTGCTGCTCGCCGGGCTGGAGGCCGATGCGCCGGAAGCCTTTCAATTCTTTGACCGGGCGGGTGACATGCTCGGTTAGAACATCGTGGATATACAACTGCACGACTTCGTCGCCGGGGCGCGTTCCGGTGTTGGCAACTTCCACACGCACCAAAGCATGTCCGTCCGGCTGGATCTGCGCTGGGCTGACCTGCAGGTCCCGGTATTCGAAGCTGGTGTAACTCAACCCATGCCCAAACGGGAACAGCGGGGTCTTTTCCGCCCACAGATAGCCGCGGCCGGCAGAAGGTTTGTGGTTGTAATAGGCCGGCATCTGCCCGACCGAGCGCGGGAAGGTGATCGGCAGCTTGCCGCCCGGGTTCACGTCCCCAAACAGCGCGTCCGCAAAGGCCGCGCCGCCTTCCTGGCCCAGGTACCAGCCTTCGAAGAGGGCATTGGCGTTTTCGGCCACATAATTGACCGAGAGCGGCCGGCCATTGATCAGCAGCGCCACCACCGGCACGCCCGTCTCGACCACCGCCGCACCAGTTCGTTCCTGGCGGCCGGGCAGATCCAGCGAGTCGCGGTCGCCCAGGTGGTTTTCATCCCAGGCTTCCCGGCAGACCGACTCGTTCTCGCCGATCACCAGCACACCACTCTGCCTTGCGGGCGACTCCACCGCTTCGGCGATCAGGCGCTCATCTTCGGCCGGGTCCGGCATTTCGGCGGCATCTCTCGTGCCAGCCGCGCCAGCCCTGCCCGCCGAAATCCTCTTGTGGTGATCTTGCAGCCCTCGGCATACAGCACCTTGCACCCGCTCGCCCACTTTCTGGCGGATGCCATCCAGGATGCTCACTGCCGTGACCCGGGTCGGCGCTGTAACCGCCCAGGTGCAGGCCGGCCGCGTTCGGCCCGATCACCGCCAGGGTCTTGATCTTCTCCATGTCCAGCGGGAGCAGGCCGTCATTTTTGAGCAGCACCAGGCTTTTTGTGGCAGCCCGGTAGGCCAGCTGGCGGTGCTCGGCGCAGTTCGTCACCCGTTCGGCTTCATCCGGGTCGGCGAAAGCGATCGTCGAACAGTCCCAGCAGGAACTTGGCCCTCAGGACCCGCCGCACGGCTGTGTCCACTCAGTGCTTCGGGGACAGTCCCATCCTGGACCTGCGACAATAAGCGTGCTGGAATAGCAGGTGTCCAGTTCGAAATCGATCCCGGCTCTCAAGCGCCTTGCGGGCGGCTTCGGCTTTGGAGGCAGCCACGTGGTGCAGAGTTTCCAGCTGGCTGATGCCATTGCCGTCCGAGACGATGAAGCCCTCGAAAGCCCCACTCGCTGCCGCAGGACCTGTTCCCAGCAGCCAGGGGTTGACATGCACCGGGATGCCGTTGATCTCGTTATAGGAGGCCATCACCGACCCACCCCGGCTTCCATCACCGCAGCCTGGAAGGCCGCCAGGTAGTTCTCGCGCAGTTCGCTTTCGGCAAAATTGGCCGGGGCACAGTTCCGGCCGCCTTCCGGCTGGCCGTGGGCGGCGAAATGCTTGGCGGTCGCCAGCACGTGCTGTTTGTCGATCGGCTGCGGCCCATCCGCCAGGCTTACCCCCTGCAAGCCGCGCACCGCCGCCACCCCCATGCGTGAGCCCAGGTAAGGGTCTTCGCCATAGGTCTCTTCGGTGCGGCCCCAGCGCGGCTCGCGTGCCAGGTCCAGGACGGGCGTCAGGGCCCAGTTCTCGCCGCGCACGCGCATCTCATGCGCCGCCGCGCGTAAAGACTGCCTGCACCAGTTCGGGGTCCCAGGTGCTGGCCAGCCCGATCGCCTGCGGGAAGCTGGTGCTGCCGTATGCCATCAGGCCATGCAGGGCTTCGTCGACGAAAAAAGCCGGGATGCCCAGGCGGGTGTTCTCACGCAGGTATCTCTGGATGGCATTGGTGGCCATGGCAGTGTCCCGTGGCGCTGAGCATGCTGGCCCGGGCGGCCCAGTCCGCCGATGCCATTCGCCAGCTGCTTGCGGGTGGCTTCATCCAGTTCCACTTTCTCATCGAGCAGAACGTTGGTCATCATATGGAAGATCGACATCTGGGCGATCTTCTCTTCCAGGGTCATGCGGGCCGAGCAGGTCGGCCAGGCGTTCTTCAACGGGACAGGGATGGGTTGCGGTAAGGGGTCTTCGGTCATTTTTCTAAAATATCCTTGCGAGTACCTTATCCGAATCTTGCAGGATGCGTATCGTATACTCGGTGGATCAGTCAAGTCTTTATCGATCAATTCCGGCAACGCCAACCATTCCCCACTCGCCTGCGGATGGGTCAGGCCGTCCTTCGAACAGCCCATTCTGCGCCAGCCAGGTCGACGGTACGCTGGGCCAGTTCGGGCGGCCAGCCGAAGAGCCTGATCGATTCCCGGAGCTGGCCGCCCCAACCGAGGCCAGGATACAGTTCCACCAGTTTCTGGCGCGCCTCCGCCTCGCCGATCGGGCGGGCCTTTTCGGGCAGTTCCGGCATGTGCCGGGCGGTGATTTCGTACCGGAACGCATATTTCCACGCGCCCGCTTCGGCAATCCCCACCGGCAGGATCTTGAAATCCTTCTGCAGATCCTCCAGGGCCCGGTTGAAGACGGACTCCTTGGCATTCAAAAGGCGGGCTTCCTTGCGCAGGAGATCGTATCCAGCGAGCCTTTTCCAACAGGGTCTCATAGATTTGTTTGGCGGCCTGGGTCAGGCGGCCTTCCTCATACGCCAGCAGGTAATCTTCTTCCGGGGAACCAAGTTCTCGGAGAGGGCATAGAAATACGGCGCCACTTCCAGCGAAATGAAGGTCGCCTTGCGGCGCAGGATCTTGCCGTAATACCAGATCGTCTTGCCGAGCGAATCATCCTTCCACCCCCAGGTGACCATGGCCGGGATCATCATGCTCGTTCGGCACCGGCCGGTCCCCGGCGGTGGCCACCCACAGGCTCGGCAGGATGATCCCATTGATCGGCCAAAAGTAAATGAAGCCGCGCTCGTTGACGAAATCCAGCGCCTGTGCGGGCGTGGTCAGGCGGGCGCCGGGGACAGGTGAAAAGTGCGCAGGCGGTAGGCCTTGAGTTTTTCAAGATCGATGGCTGGCATTGCTCTCTACCAATTCTTTCAATGAAAAAAGAAAAATTCCAACGAATGAATTATTTCGCCCCGCCATTCTACCACCCCGGCAAAAACTTTTCGAGAGCAAAGTGTTACTTATTCCAGAGGAGTCCATCCGCATGCGTGAAAATGACCCGGAAATCCACGCCCTGAGCCGTTACCTGATCGATGAGATCATCCTGGCATTCGGCCTGAAGAAAACAGCCGGGACACGCCGTGCCTTCGACCTGCTCCTGAACAAGGTCACCACCCGTCTCGCCAGCATTTGTGTTTTGACCGACCGCAAGATCGCCGCAGAGGGTTTCCCGGCTGCCGCCGGTTGGATGGCAAGCCACTGGGTGCGGGAGGTGCGGACGCGCGGCGCCGGATCGGTCCCGCCGGATGGCCCGCTGCTGGTCGTCTCCAACCACGTCGGCGCATACGACATCGTGGTCGTGCCGGCGCAGATCAACCGGCGGGATATCAAGATCATCGCCAGCGACACCCCATTCTTTAAAAGCCTGCCAAATGCCAGCCTGCACATGATCTACGCCTCCGACGATCCAGGCGAGCGGATGGCTGCCGCCCGCCAGGGGATTGCTCACCTGAAGCAGGGCGGTGCGCTGCTGCTGTTTGGCACCGGCCTGGTCGACCCCGACCCGGCCGTCTACCCGCATCCCGAGACGGAAATCGGGAGCTGGTCGGCCTCGATCGACCTGTTCCTGCGCCAGGTGCCACAGGCGCAGGTGGTCGTCAGCATCCTGAGCGGCATCGTGCTGCCCAAATGGGCGCATTCCCCCCTGACCCGCCTGCGGCAGGTGGACTGGCAGAAGCGCCGCATCGCCGAATACGGGCAGGTGATCTCGCAGCTGCTCTTCCCCGGCGAACCGAATATCTCGCCTTCCATGAGCATCGCCGCGCCGGTTAGCGTGGAGCAACTGCGCTGTGAAAGCGGCTCCGGCGGCTCCTGCCGGCGGTCATTGAGCGCGGAAAAGTACTGCTGGAAGAGCATATGGCGTGGATCGATCAGTAAAGGCGGGCAGGGTTTCGAATCCACTCCCAGCTCACAATACGCCTCCCCTACGCAAATTGACCGTTTTAGAACCATATTTTTTGACATAATTTGCCCAAAAACGCTTAAACGCCCTTATTTAACCCCCGATTTCGTGGATCAAATTCCTTGAAATTCCTCCAAAGCGATTGTGCAAGGTTTTTTCTGTAAATTCAAGATCAAGTGCATCCTTTGAAAGAAAAAGAGACGAACTAACTTTGGAACATCAGATATGCATTGCCAGTCAACCACTCATCGCTGATCTCGTTGAGTACTGCGGAGACTAAACGGAGGCACGAAGCTGGATTTGGGAAAATGCTCACCACGCGTGTCCGGCGGCGAACTTCGCGATGCAAGCGTTCGACGACATTGTTGGTGCGGATCAGGATCCGGTGAGCAACCGGGAAGGAGAAGATGGTTAGTCCTTCCGGGATGTTTGCGGCCATCCACTCGGCCAGGCGGGAAGCAGTCTTCTGATACTTCTCGACGGTCTTGGCCAGGTATGTATCTGCAGTGTACGGTCCGGTGCATTGAAGATGGTGCGGATATCCTCAGCGACTTCGGCTTGCATGTCCTTGCGAGGTACATAGGCTTGGGCATTTTGCTGCAGGTGGAACTGGCACCTTTGCCAGGGAATCCCACCGAACACAGCCAGTCGGGCGGCCCGGAGACCGGCGTGGTCGTCACTGGTGATGAGCTGCACACCGCCCAGACCACGGGCTTTCAAGCTCTCCAGGAAGGTTCGCCAATGCATTTCGTGCTCGCTCAAGGACACCGAAACGCCCAGAATCTCGCGTTTTCCGTCCCGATTGACGCCCACAGCCGATAAAACGGCCAGATCGCGCACCTGTCCATCCTCCCGCACCTGCTCATAGTAGGCATCCAGGAACAGGTAGATATACTCCCCCAGCGGGCGATTACGCCACTTCTCCAGTTCTGCATCCAGGAGTGCCGCAGCATGACTGACCTGGGTCGAAGACATAGCCACTCCGCACAACTTCTCGGTGACCGCTTTCACTTTGCGGGTCGAGACACCCTGCACGTACATCTCCGCCAGCGCCAGCAGCAGAGCACGTTCGCTCCGCAGACCCTTCTCCAGCGCTTCCGGGTAGAACCCGCCTTCCCGTACTTGTGGGATCGAGAAGGTGATGCTGCCCACCCGGGTTTGCACCGTCTTCGGTTTATAGCCGTTGGCATGCCCTTCCCGCTCCTCCGTATGTTGGTAAGGTTCTGCTTTCAGGTATTGCTGCCGTTCCGCCTGCATGGCCGCATTGATCACCACCTGGATCAGTTCCGGCAGTATATCCAAGCCTTGTTTGCTGACCTGTTCCATAAGTTCGGCGGGTAGGGTAAAATCCTCTCGGTAGGTCATGGTGTCTCTCCTTTTGGTTTCGCTAACCGTGAGGATAACACCTGACCTACTCTTTTTAGAAATTACAGAAAAAGTTTACACTACTTCCAAAACACCAGCAACCCCTCACGAAAACCTCAAAAAAACTCAAAATCTGCAATAGATCGGGTTTTTTTCTTCCTACTCTCGACTCTCTGCTCTCTTTTCTCCATTTCCCCCGAATTGTTCCTCGTTGTTTGGGCCAAACGATCCCTCCCAAGCCGAAAAAACGACTTTTCCAGCACGATTAAGGAACGTCCCGAATGGTTGTGGAAATGCCATGAATCATTACGCAACCCTTCGGGACGTTGTTTACTGGGTCACTTTTTCAAGCAGTTGGCGATAATAAATGTAATTTTCAAAGGGAATGTCGGAGCGCACCCGGCCATCCGCCAGGGGGACGTAACCGCCCTGCTCCAGCAGCGGCGGGACTTTTTCTTCGACTTCGCGCCGGATGGCGGCTTTATCCTCCCGCAGCACATCCAGGTCGATCCCGCCGATCAGGCGCAGGCCTTTGCCAAACTCCTGGCGCAGGGAACGGTAATCCATCGCTGCAGTGTTGACCTCACAGGCCCACAGGCAATCGAGGCCGTGTTCCATCAGGACGGGGATCAACAAGCGGGCATTGGCATAGGTGCGCAGGATGATGATATCCACATGCTGGCGGCGCAGGACTTCCAGGATGGGTTGGTAACTCGACAGGACAAAATCTGCGTACATCCTGGGCGAGATCAACGGCCCGTGGTTGTCTCCGATCGGTTCGCTGAAGATGGCTGCGTCGATCTCGATCTCCTGCAAGAGGCGTGTCAGTCAGCGCAGCCACAAACTCGCCATTGATCCGCATCATTTCGCGCACAAAACCGGGATCGTTGTGCATCAGCAGGATCAACTCGTGGAAACGCCGCCAGCCTTCCACCCCCATGATCTCAAAAAAACCGATGGAGAGGCGCATCATCAGTGCAGCCTGGCGTCCTTTCGAGAGCGGCACCAGTTTCTTCCAATTCCCCGGCGTGCGTGAGCGCTCATCCGGGTCCAGGCTTTTGGCATAAGCCTTCAAATCCGAACGGGTGCAGGGCCAGCGCTCGGGCCAGGGATGCGGGTCCACATCCAGTTGGATCTCCTGGCGTTGATCGCTCTAAACATCTGCGCCAGGTCGAAATCCGGCGGGCAGCCTTGTTTCCGCCAGGCATTCAACACCTCCTTGCGGATGCCTTCCTCGAAATAAGGCACCCGGTCAGGGCTGCCGAACCGCATGGTTTCCAGGAAGCGTTCACGACTGTTCATTTTGGCAGCAAGCCTTTCTGCGCAGCCACCGCGATGGCGGCGGCGCGGCTATCCACTCCCAGCCGGTTGTAGATGCTGGCCAGGTGCGCCTTGACCGTCCGCTCGCTGATGCCCAGGCGGAAGGCGATCTCCTTGCTGCGCTCACCCTGGGCGACGGCCTTGCAGCACTTCCAGTTCCCGCCCGGTCAGGCCGGTCTGGGCGGAGGCTGCAGCACCTGCGCCGCCTGTCTTCAAAAGCACGCGTGCCATGATCTCCGGCTTGAGCAGGGTCTCGCCACGCCGGGCGGCCCGGATGGTATTGAAGAGGGTCTCGCGATCGGTATCCTTGAGCAAATAGCCTTTGGCGCCCAGGCCGCAGGCCGCGCATCATCAGGTCGTCCTCGTTGAAGGTGGTCAGGATCACCACGGCAATCTCCGGCTGCCCGGCCTGCAGGCGTTCGATGGCGGTCAGGCCATCCATGCCGGGCATGCGCAGGTCCATCAACACCACATCCGGCTTCAATTCGGCGCACAGGCGCAGGGCTTCGGCGCCATCGGCGGCCTCGCCCACCATTTCGAAACCCTCCTGGGTTTCCAGGATGAGACGCAGTCCCTGGCGGATGATCAGGTGGTCATCCGCGACCAGGATGCGGATGGGATCAGGCATGGGCTGGCTCCTGCAGTGGGAAAGTTATTCCAATGCGGGTGCCTTCCCCCGGTTCACTGTGAACATCAAAGCTGCCGCCTGCCAGGCGGACGCGCTCGCGCATCCCCAGCAAACCGTAATGTCCGGCCTGGACGGCCTCCGGGTCAAAGCCGACCCCATCGTCACAGATCTCAATCTCCAGCGATTTATCCAACGCGGTCAGCCGCAAGCTGACATGGCTGGCCCGGGCATGCCGGGCGATATTGGTCAGCCCTTCCGAGATGGCCCGGATGGCAGCCTCGGCGGCCTGCTCCGGCACATCCATCCTGACATCGATCTGCGGCTCACATGCGATCCCGGCGGCACGCGTGAACCTTTCGGCTTCCTGGCGGACGGCCATCACCAGGTCGTGTTCGGCCGGCTGGCGCAGGTTGTCGATCGCCTGGCGGGCTTCCGCCAGGGTTCCACGGGCCTTCTCCATGGATTGCTCCAGGATGCTGCGGGCCCGCTCCGCACGGCTGCCGGCCAGGTGGGCATCCACCGCCTCCAATTGCAGGATCAGCCCGGCCAGGCCCTGGGAGAGGGTATCGTGCAGTTCACGCGCCATGCGCTGGCGTTCTTCGGCAATGGTCAGGTCTTCCACCCGGGCGGCATATTCGGTCAACTGGCGGTTGGCAGCTTCCAGTTCCCGCAGCAGTCCCTGCGCGAGCGTGTTGGCCTCGGCCTGGCGGGTATACAGGATTACATAGATGCCCATGAAAATGATCGTCGGAACCGTCCCCAAGACAAACCAGCCGGCCTGCCGAAAGCCCAACATCAGTCCAAAGTTGACAAACGCCAGAACCAGCATATAAACTGCCGCCAGGATTCCCTGAACCGAGACCTTGTAAATGGAAAGCAGTTCACCGACCAGGGCCATAAACAAGCAGAACACCATCCCCACATTGCCGGACAGGTAGGTGATCCCAAAGGCCAGCAGGCCCTGGATGATGGTATATCCTGCCAGCCAGCGCGGGTGTTTGGCCGCCCAGGCGAACTCCCAGTGCAGGAAAATATGTACGCAGAACAGCCCGATAAAGGGCAGGTAGTAAGCCGGTTGGTGCAGCCTGGGTGTCAGGAAAAACGACCAGATGAACACCGCCAGCATCAGGAGGATTGCGAACCAGAAAAGCAGGCGCGGGTCGTTCTCGACGTTTTTGAAACGGGAAGCAGGTTGTGTTTTCATGGAAGCCTGTTCTTATTGTATACCATTTGGGAATTTGCACTATTGTCCTCGCGGACACTGTCCGAACGGACAGTAAGAAGACCCGACCAAGAGACAGTACCGGAACCACGCTCGCACGTATATACTCACGCTGATCATAATCCAAGGAGGCACGTATGGAAAAAGCAATCGATGTTCAAGACCTGCACAAAGCCTTTGGCGAACAAAAGGCCGTCCAGGGCGTCAGTTTCGAAGTCCAACCGGGCGAGATCTTCAGCCTGCTGGGCCCAAACGGAGCCGGGAAGACCACCACCATCTCGATGCTCTCCTGCCTGCTGCGCCCGGATGAAGGCGACGCGTTCATCATGGGTCATTCCATCCGCAAAGACCCGATGGGCGTCAAGTCCGTCCTGGGGGTTGTGCCGCAGGAAATCGCCCTGTACGAGGATATGTCCGCCCGTGAAAACCTGACCTTCTGGGGCAAGATGTACGGCCTGCGCGGCGCGGCGCTTAAAACCCGTGTCAACGAGGTGCTGGAAGTCATCGGCCTGACCGACCGGGCGAAAGAATTCATCAAGAAATATTCCGGCGGCATGAAACGGCGGGTCAATATCGGCATCGCCCTGCTGCACAAACCGCAGGTCATCTACATGGACGAGCCCACCGTGGGCATCGATCCGCAGTCCCGCCGCAGCATCCTCGATTCGGTGCTGAAGTTGAAAAACGAAGGCACGACCGTGCTCTACACCACCCATTACATGGAAGAAGCCCAGGAACTCTCCGACCATATCGCCATCATGGACCAGGGCAAAATGATCGCCAGCGGCACGCATGCCGAACTGGTCAAGATCGTCGGGGAGATGGACCGCATCAGCGTGACCATCAACAGCGAATCCGCCAGGGTGCTGGAGCCTGGAAAACGGTCAAGGGCGTGACGAAAGTCAGCGCCGAGGATGGGACTTTGACCATCCTGGCGGAGGACAGCAACCAGGTCCTGCCACGCCTGTTCGAAAGCGCGGCTGCCAAGGCAGTCCGCATCACCTCCGTCGACATCCAGGAACCCAACCTGGAGAGCGTTTTCCTGCATCTGACGGGCAGGGCGTTGACGAGATTAAACGTAAAACGAACATGGCAAGTTCCATTACGTTTTACAGTTTAGAAAGGAAGATATCTATGAAAATCTAGACATCGCCATCAAAGACATGACCCGCTCCTTCCGCAGCACCTTCGCCCTGATCTTCATGTTCGGGGTACCGCTGCTGATGACCGGCATGTTCTATTTCATGTTCGGCGGCGCGGCCAAGAGCGACCAGGGTTTCAGTGTCCCGGTCACCAAAGTGGTCGTTGCGAATCTGGACATAGGCGGGCCAGGCTTCGAAGCCGCCAGCAGCGCTTCCCAGGCGGTTCCGCCGCGCATTCGCTGGGTGACATGATCCTGACCACCCTGAAAGATAAGAGCTTCGCCAGCTTGATGGAGATCAGCCTGGTCGACAGCGCCGAAGCTGCACGTATGCAGGTTGACAGCCAGAAAGCCGGTGTGGCCCTGATCATCCCGGCAGATTTCTCACAGCGCTTCTCGGACCTGAACGGGCAGGCCACCATCGAGCTGTACCAGGACCCGACCCTGACCATCGGGCCGAGCATCGTCCGCTCGATCCTTTCGCAGTTCATGGACAGCATGTCAGGCGCCAGGCTGGCAGTGAGCGTGGTCAGCAAACAAACCGGCAGCACGGATCCGGCTATGATCGGACAGGTGGTATCCCAATACATGGCCTCCATCCCGACCGGCGACCAGAGTGCGGCGCTGCTGGACCTGCATGCCCCACCTGCCAGCAAACCCGTATCCAACACCGTCGCCACCATTGTCAGTTTCATCATGGCCGGGATGACCATTTTCTATGCCTTTTTCACGGGCACCTCCACCGCCCAATCCATCATCCGTGAAGATGAAGACGGCACCCTGCCACGCCTGTTCACCACCCCCACCACGCAGACCACCATCCTGGGCGGAAAATTCCTGGCTGTGGGCCTGACAGTGGTGGTGCAGATGACCGTGCTGCTGATCCTGGGACGGTTGATCTTCGGCATCCAGTGGGGCAGCCTGCTGCCACTGGTATTGGTTACCCTCTCGACTGTGATGGCCGCCGCGACCTTCGGGATCTTCATGATGTCGCTGCTCAAAACCAGCAAACAGGCCGGCGCGGTACTGGGCGGCGTCCTGACCGTAACCGGCATGCTCGGGATGATCAAGATCTTCACGATGGGCTCCGGCAGCAGTCCGGCCTGGGCTGACCTGGCTTCGAGTTTCGTACCGCAAGGCTGGGCCGTACGCGGCCTGAGCCAGGTGATGAACTCCGCCAGCCTGAACCAGGTTTTGTTGAGCTGCGCGGCCCTGCTGGGAATGAGCGTAGTCTTCTTCCTGGTGGGCGTGCTGCGCTTCCAGAAGCGTTTTGCGTGAGGAAAAAATGAACCGAATCTTCGATATAACTCTGAAAGACCTGATGCAGATCCTGCGCGACCGCAAGACATTCATGTTCCTGCTGCTGATGCCGATCGGCTTTACCCTGCTCTTCGGACTGGCTTTCGGCGGGTCCGGCCAGCCAGCGGACTCACGCCTGCCGGTCGGTTACCTGAACCAGGATAGCGGACAGATTAGCGCCAATCTGGACAGCCTGCTGGCCAATTCGAGCATCATCCGCCTGGACAGCACCCCAGGTCGCAGCGAAACCGAGCTGGGCGCCCTGGTTGGCAGCGGGAAACTGGCTGCCGCAATCGTCATCCCGGCCGGTTACAGCCAATCCGTCCAGGAGGGCAGCCCGTTGAAATTGGGCTTTTATGCCGACCCAGCCCAGGCCTCGACAGCCAGCGTTGAATCGGAACTGCTGGTGGCCTCCAACCGGCTGGCAAGCGCCGTGCGCACCGCCAACATCGCAGCAAAAATGACGGGCGATCCGGCGGCCTTCGACCCGGCGCTGGCGGAAGCGCTGGCGGCCTGGAAGAACCCACCCATCCAGGTGGCAGTTACTTCCGCAGTCTCCTCCAAACCGCAAAATGCGAATGTCATGTCGCTAGCGCACTCCTCGCCGGGCATGATGATCCAGTTTGCGATTGCCGGGTTGCTGACGGCGGCTGCCATCATTGTCAACGAGCGCAAGGTGCGCGCCCTGCAGCGCCTGCTGACCACTTCCACTTCGCGCTTTCAGATCCTTTTTGGGCATTACCTGGCCATTTTCAGCATGATCTTCGTTCAATTCTTGATCCTGATACTCTTTGGCCAGCTCCTGCACGTGGATTACCTGCGCGTGCCGCTGGCCAGCCTGCTGGTGGCGCTGGTGACCGCGCTGTGCATAGCCGCCCTGGGACTGCTGATCGGGGTGCTGGCGAAATCCGAAGAACAGGCCATCACCTTTTCGCTCATCCCGATGTTCGTGCTATCCGGGCTGGGCGGGGCCTGGGTACCGCTCGAGTTTACCGGCGCGACCTTCCAGGCCATCGGGCACGTCTCGCCGGTTGCCTGGGCCATGGATGGTTTCAAGAATATCATTGCACGCGGGCTGGGCTTCAACTCGGTGCTGCTGCCGGTGGCGGCATTGATCGGCTATACACTGTTCTTCTTCATCCTGGCAGCGTGGAGATTCCAAAAAGTGAGTGAATAAAAAGTTGAAAAATCAAAACTGGCAGCCGTATGGCTGCCAGTTTTGATTTTTCGATCTCTAAAATGGTAAGCGGAGCTTAAAGTAAAAAAAGACTCCCAAATCTGGAAGTCTTTTTGTCGGGGCGCCCGGATTTGAACCGGGGACCTCTGCGTCCCGAACGCAGCGCTCTACCGGACTGAGCCACGCCCCGAACAAGCTGCCACATTACGTGGTACGAGTGCCACTTTGTGGTACAGGCAAGGCGAGATTATAACTGTCCGCATGTGATTTGACAAGCCGTTTGCGGTATAATTCGTAGGCTAAATCGAAACTGAAGGGCACAGCAGTGCTGTGCCCTTACCGCGTGAGGAACATTTATGGTTGACCCTGAAACCCCCAACAATGGCTCGGAACCCGTCAAACAAGTCATCGGGACCGTCCAAATGGCAGATATCGACGAGACCATGCGGACGGCCTACCTTGACTACGCCATGTCTGTCATCGTGGCACGCGCTCTGCCGGACGCCCGGGATGGATTAAAACCCGTTCACCGGCGCATCCTGTACGCCATGCAAGATATGGGCATCCGTGCCAATTCGTCTTTCAAGAAATCCGCCCGCATCGTCGGTGAGGTGCTGGGGAAGTACCACCCGCACGGCGATTTGGCTGTTTACGAGTCAATGGCACGCATGGCCCAGGATTTTTCCATGCGCTATATGCTGGTGGATGGCCAGGGGAACTTCGGCTCAGTGGATGGCGATGCTCCGGCAGCCATGCGTTACACCGAGGCCCGGCTGCACAGGATGGCCGAGGAGCTGCTGGCCGATCTGGAAAAGAACACGGTGGACTTCGGCGACAACTTCGACGGCTCGCTGCAAGAGCCGCTGGTCCTGCCCTCGCGCCTGCCGAACCTGCTGTTGAACGGGTCGTCCGGTATCGCCGTGGGCATGGCGACCAATATCCCGCCGCATAATTTGAAAGAAGTGGCGTTAGCCGTCAACTACCTGATCGACAATTACGATACGATGGACGACGTGCCGATCGAATTGTTGATGAAATTCGTCCCAGGACCGGATTTCCCCACCGGCGGAATCATCGTCGGGACGGAGGGCATCGAAGCTGCCTACGCATCTGGAAAGGGGCGGATCGTGCTGCGCGGCAAGGCCCACATCGAGGAGATGAACGGCAACCGGCACCGCATCGTGATTACCGAGATCCCCTACCAGGTCAACAAGTCGACCCTGATCGAACGGATTGCCGACCTGGTGCGGGATGAAAAAATCGACGCCATCTCAGACCTGCGAGATGAGTCCGACCGGCGCGGCATGAGCATCGTGATCGAATTGAAGCGCGGCGCGCAGCCCAAGAAGGTGCTCAACCAGCTGTACAAATACACTGCCCTGCAGTCCACCTTTGGCGTACAGATGCTGGCGCTAGTTGACGGGGAACCGCGCCTGCTGCCGCTCAAGCGTGCACTGCAGATCTTTATCGAACACCGCCAACTTGTAATCACGCGGCGGACCCAGTTTGAATTGGAAAAAGCGCGGGCGCGGGCGCACATATTGGAAGGGCTGACCATCGCCCTGAACAACCTGGACGCGGTCATCCAGACCATTCGCGAATCTCCGGATGCGGAGACGGCCAAGGAGCGCTTGATGAAGCGCTTCAAACTGTCCGACCTGCAGGCGCAAGCCATCCTGGACATGCAACTGCGCCGCCTGGCAGCCCTCGAACGCCAAAAAATCGAGGACGAATATAAGCAGCTCAAACAACAGATCACAGATTTTGAAGACCTGCTGGCGCACCCCAAGAAAATCCTGGCGCTCATCCAGGAGGATATGCGCGAACTATCCGAGAAGTATGGCGACGATCGCCGTACACACATCGCGGTCGAAGCCGTGGAGAACCTGAGCGAATCGGACCTGGTACCGGATGAGGCCGTACTGATCACGCTGACGGCCCACGGGTACATCAAGCGTGTGGCGGCTACCAGCTTCCGCTCACAGACCAAGGGCGGCAAGGGCGTGGCCGGTCATGCCACCAAGGAAGAAGATGAGGTCCTGACCATCATCCCGGCACGCTCACTGGATACCATGTTGTTCTTCTCTGACCGGGGCAAGGTCTATTCTGAAAAAGTCTACCAGATCCCGGATGCCGACCGGGCTGCCAAGGGCATCCCGCTTGTGAATGTATTGTCGCTGGAAGCCGGCGAATCGATCACAGCGGCTGTCTCCGTACCCAACTTCGACAATGCAGGCTATATAACGCTGGCAACCCGCAATGGCAAGATCAAGCGGATGGTCTTATCCGAATTGTCGGCTGTACGCCCGTCCGGTATCATCGCAATCGGGCTGGAAGAGGGCGACGCACTGCACTGGGCGCGCCTGACCCATGGCGATAACGAAATCATCTTCGTCACGGAGCTGGGACAGGCCCTGCGCTTCAGCGAAACTGAAGTCCGCTCGATGGGCCGCTCGGCGGGCGGTGTAACCGGCATCCGGCTGGGCGCGAAAGACCATGTGACCAGCATGGAAGTCATCGAAAAGGACGGCGACCTGCTGCTGGTGACGACCCTGGGATACGGCAAACGCACTCCCCTGACTGAGTACCCGGTCAAAGGTCGCGCCACCGGCGGTGTGCAGACGACCGCCCGTAGCGCAGCGGACAAGATCGGCACCATCACTTCGGCCCGCGTCGTCCAGGAAGCCGATGACCTGACCATCATCACCGCCAACGGCATGGTGCTGAGGACCAAGGTCAAGGATGTGAAGCAGGCCGGCCGCGCCACACGCGGTGTCCATTTGATGGATGTCAAGGAAGGCGACCGGGTGGCCTCCATCGCCCGGACCGCAGCCGCCGAGCTTAAGAAAATCGGCGCCAATACCAATGGCGAAGCAGGGCCTGAGCCCGGCAAACAGTTCGAACTACCGAATGTATAAACTTTGGAATGTCGTTGCGAAGCGGTGGGCTTCCGCTTAAGCAATCTCCTCGCTAATAATGTGGATTGCTTCATCGGGGAGAGCACCCTCCTCACAATGACATAGCTCATAATGAATCAAAACTCCCGGCATTAGAAAACGGCCGGGAGTTTAATTTTAGAAGTGGGGCTAGAAATGGATCGGGGGGACAACCTTGCCGGTGACCACCAGCAGGATTACTCCTAGCAGGCAGACCATCACCAGCAACATCACCGCCAGAACCAGGCGTTGTTTGTCATTCGTACCGGTTACCTGGTCAAATGAACGCCGCGGTTTAGGCGGTTTCTTGGGTTTTTCCGGTTGGATGAGTTCCTGTGGTTCTTCCTCTTCCGGCTGAAAGGAAGACTCGTTACGCAGGTTATCGAGCATGGGTCACCTCACATTAAAAAGTATATCACACAACCGGACGCAGATGCAGCTCTCCAAACTTAATTGAGAGGTCCTGCCCCTGCGGGGAAATCAGGCGCAGGCTTCCATCCTTCCCCAGGCCTTCCAGCCTGCCAGCCTGGATCATTTGCCCTTCCGCCCAGATCTCCACCTGCTCGCCACGGAAGGCCAGGCGCGACTGCCAGGCCCGCAGGAAAACTTCGGAGGCCACCAGGCCGCGCCAATAAAGCAGCGCCTGGAGGATCTGCCTGAGCAGCGCGGCCCGGTCGAACGGCTGGGCCGGTGGCTGAGGAGCGGGCAACTCGGCCTGCAGGCAGGTCGCGGGGAAGTTGAGCTGGTCGGGGGGAGGGACTGCCTCGGGCTGGATGTTGATGCCAATGCCCAGGATAACATTCTGCAGGCGTTCCCCCATCCAGACCGATTCTGCCAAAATTCCACTGACTTTGCGCCGATTAAGCAGTACATCGTTGGGCCATTTAATTTCAGGGTCCAAACCAAGCTCTGCCAGAGCTTCGCAGACCGCCAGGGCCCCCAAAGCTGAAAGAAGAGGTGTGGAGCGCACTTCAACGGGGAGCGGTCGTAAAACCAGGCTGAATGCCAAAGCCGCCCCCGGCGGGGTAAACCAACGGCGAGCGCCTCGCCCGCGCCCAGCGGTCTGCTGCTCGGCATAGACCAGCGCCAGGTCGGGTGCACCGGCAGCCGCCCAGGCCAGGGCATCGTCATTGGTCGAACCGGTGCGCTCGAAATAGCGTAAACCGCCCAAGGGCAGGCTGGCAAGTGCTTTACGGAGGGTGAGCTCGTCCATATGTGTCCCACACCCTTTCAAAAGACCCGGCTCCTGAATGGAACCGGGTCTTCAATGAATTATGCCTAGGGCAGAACGTACCACGGGTCGACAAACCCGCCGTTCAGCCGGACCTCGAAGTGCAGGTGGGGACCGGTGGAGTTACCGGTGCTGCCGGCCAGGCCAATGATCGTTCCCTGGGCCACGCCCTGGCAGGCTACCACGTTGATCTGGCTCAAGTGGCCATAGACGGTCAGGTAACCATTGCCATGGTCGATCATGACCACATTGCCGTAGCCGCCGTTCCAGCCGCCCTGGGCGATGGTGACCACGCCCGCATCGGCAGCATAGACCGGAGCACCCAATCCGGCGGCGATATCGATCCCCAGGTGACCGGACCAATAATCGTTGCCCGAGAGGAAATGGTTGGCGGCGGGCCAGATAAATCCGCCTCCGCCGACCGGGCCGCCACCACACGTTGACCCGCCAACGTTGGCGGTTCCGGATTTACCACGCGCCACGGTGGGGATGATCCATTGGACAAACTCGCGATGCCCGCCCGGGACCATGACATAGTCGCCGGGAACAACCTGCTGGGTGGTCAAATCGATGTTGTTGCCGGGCCAATTAAGGACATCGTCCAAGGTCGCAGAAAATTTCTTCGAAATCGATTCGAGCGTATCGCCCGTTTCGACTTGATAATAAACGCCATCCGTGGGCGGCACCTTGAGCACCTGCCCGACGCGCAGACTGTCCGGACTGTCCTGTAATATGTCTTCGTTGGCCCACAAGAGGGTTTCCGGCTTGATATCAAACTGTTTGGCGATGCTGAACAAGGCATCCCCGCTCTGGACGGTATATTCGCTGACCGTATAAGTGGTCTTGGAAGTGATGTCGGTTTTAAGCCACACCTGCCGGACAATGGCCTGCGCCGCGGCGGAAGAGACTGCCGCCGGAAGAGCAGCCAGCGCTTTTCCGGTTGTAGGAGTGGGTATTGCGGGGGCTGCGGCAGTGACAGAAGGCGTGAAAACCTTCACATACCCAAAGCCGAGCAGTGAAAAAACAATAAGAATTGTCACTCCCCACGAGATACCATTAAATAAACGGGGAGATCCCGAGCTATGATTACTCATTAATTTACATGCCTTCGGTCAGAGTTTCCAAAAATTCCTGGTTGTTGCGGGTCTTGGAGAGACGCTGCAGGAGCGCCTCGGTTGCGACAGACGAGTCCATGCCGGCGCCCTGCGGCGGCGGGGAGACCATCTGGATGTACATACGGCGCATGATCCAAACGCGCTGCAGGATATCCGGACCGAGCAACAGGTCCTCGCGGCGGGTGGAGGAACGTTCGATGTCCACAGCCGGGAAAATGCGGCGTTCCTGGAGCTTACGGGTCAGGATCAGCTCCATGTTACCCGTACCCTTGAACTCTTCATAGACCACATCGTCCAGGCGGGAACCGGTATCGACCAGGCAGGTGGCGATGATGGTCAGCGAACCACCCTCTTCCAGGTTGCGGGCCGCGCCGAAGAAATGCTTGGGCGGGTACAAAGCCGAGGGATCCATACCGCCGGAGAGCGTGCGCCCGGAGGGGTTGACAACCAGGTTGTAAGCGCGCGCCAGGCGGGTGATGGAATCCATCAGGATGACAACGTGCCGGCCGATCTCGGTGAGGCGCTTGGCACGGTCGAGGGCGATTTCGGCGGTGCGGACATGCGAGGTGACCGGTTCATCGAAGGTGGAGGCGATCACTTCGGCATCCACGGAACGGTCCATATCCGTGACTTCCTCCGGGCGTTCGCCGATCAGGGCGACCATCAGGTGCACATCCGGGTTCTGGGTGGAAATGGCATTGGCAATTTGCTTCAGAATGGTGGTTTTGCCGGCCTTGGGCGGCGAAACGATCAGGCCACGCTGGCCGCGCCCGATCGGGACGATCAGGTTGATCAGGCGGGTGGAGAGCACATCGCCTTTGGTCTCCAGGTCGAAGCGGCGGTCGGGGAAGATGGGGGTCAGGTCCTCGAAGCGGGGACGGCGGCGGGCCTCTTCCGGGTCGATGCCGTTGACGGATTCGACCTTGATCAGGCCCCAGTGGCGTTCGGATTCGCGCGGCGGGCGGACGTGACCGATGACCAGGTCGCCGGAACGCATTTCGTAGCGCCTTAATTGCGCTTGCGATACGTAAACATCGTCCTCGCTGACGCTGTAACGCGCCGAGCGCAGGAATCCGATGCCTTCGCTCATGATCTCGAGGATGCCGCCGCGCATATCGATGCCCTGCTTGGCAGCCTCCTCCTGGCAGATCGACAGGATCAGGGCTTCCTTCTTCAGCCGGGGTGCATTTACCACGTTGAATTCCTTGGCGATGGCGCGCAATTCGGCCAAGGGTTTATTTTCCAGTTCAAGAATGTTCATGTTGCTTTCTCAATGTGAATATTGATATGATGGGAATAGGGCAAGGACAAGCCCCCCAGAGCAGGCTTGTTTAAATATTCGGTTTTAGGGGGATGGGTTATGGTTCAAAAAATTCAACTTATCATCTTGACAAATAACTGCCAAGCTAAAGGGTCGACAGGATTATAGCACGCATATGGGAGAGGTGCAAGCGAGTTTTGATTGCTGATTTTAGATTTTTGATTGAGGGATTGTCAAAAGTCGAATGTCGAAGGTCGATCAGAAAAAAGGATAGTCGATCCTGAACGACGGAGGAACGATTGCGGGCCGAATTAAAGTCCATTAATTTGGGTTTTCCGCGGAACGAATATAAAGAGGGAGAAGAGAAATGGAAGAACTCTTTCCATAGTTGTGGATATTTGAGACCAGCTGGCAAGAACGGAAATCTGATTCAAAAGGACTCCTGCGCTAATATTAGAACGCTAGTTCTGATTTGTCAAGGGCGAGAAATCGGAGGAATCAACATGGAACGGTGACGCTAGAAGACGAACGAGAATAAATCGTACCGGCAGGTTTTGATCTATCCACCCTGGCAGTCGGGGATGAGGTTATTGTCAAGGGCCAGCAGAAGGCAGCAAGACGAAAAACAGCGCTTTCTGCGACGGCTGCAAACGACAAACCCACCCAATGACGGCTGCCCTGCTTGAAAAATTCGGCATAACCACCGAATGGGTGTTGGTTTTGTAAAGGCATCAGGATGGGCAGATCATGGTGGAATTAAAATCCCAAGAAATCAACGGTGTGGATCCAGCGGCTTTGCTGGCAGAACAATCCAGAGGGAAAAGCTGGGGAGTGACCTGAATAGGGCTACATCTAATTCGGAATGAAAAGGATGTCCAAACTCTGCCGGGACAGTTGAAGAATGCAAACTACGGGAATATGTAGATTTCTTCGGGCAAAGAGACGCACATGAAAATAATCAAGACCAGCATTTAGACAGGCTGATCTTTATTTATGCACAAGATCAAAGCGCAAGGCGGGTATCCTCTTCGGGGTACAAGATAAAACCTGTCCCTGCGCGAGTCTACTCGTTTTATGTTTTCATCAACAATGCGGGCAAGGCGTCATCAAAACCAACATAACTCGTTCCAATTTGAAAGCTGAATACCCACTTTGTGGTTGCGGCCTGAGGAATGAATAATAAAAATATAACTCATGTTTAATTTGAGGATTTCTTCCATCTGGGTTAGACCATAAAACCACACGGGCCGGTGAAGTTTGTTGAATATTTTTCTGCATGGCATCAAGCGATCATTCTATTTAAGGAAGGACAAAATGCCGAAGAATAAACCAACAATCCCTACTACCCCCAAAAAAATAATGACCATTATAAGCAAATTGCCCAAAAACCTTATGCTGCCCGTTACTTCTTTCACAAGAGAATCTACTGGGTTAAAATCCATATTCATATTCCTGTCCCTTTCTATGTTACTTATATGACGAAACAGAGCTTAGAACGTTACTGTAAAATCACCCACAGTATTGTAAGGATTTAAGCCCAAGGCAGCCGGAGGGGCGGTTATGGTGTGAGGAGAAAAAAACAAAAAGTTGCCAATCGAAATAGGTGTATATTTGGGGCGAACCTGATCATTTCATGAGGAAAGGAAATATCAATGGTAAAAGACCCCGTGTGTGGTATGGATGTCAATCCGAAGACGGCTGTTAATAAAGCCGATTACAAAGGGCAGACGTATTATTTCTGCTCGCCCGGATGTAAAAAATCATTCGAGCAGAACCCCGAAAAATACCTTAAGTCCGAAGGACATGTTCACCATCAATAAAGCTAATAGATCCCGGTCAAATTCCAATGTACCTGGAGCGGCGCAAGGGCGCCGCTCCAGGTTTTTATTTAAACCTGTTCCGCCTTCATCAAAATTTTACAATTATTTTACAAGCCGGTAAAACACGGGTGGTAGACTAATTCCAGGCCGTGGTTGCTGAGGCGGCCGCTGGCGTGATCGGCCCAGGAGAAGGCTTACGCTTTTTTACAGGTTGTAAACCTTGTTTCGTAATACAAGGTTTTCCTTACAGGTATCGAAAGGAGATTTGGTATGTCTCGAAAGTTTCCAACCATCTTCCTGGTGTTAGTCCTGGTGGCCGCCAGTTGTGCGCTGCCAGCGCAAGTCACTTATATTAACTCTCCCAGCCTCCCACCCGGCGGCAGTCCGCAGGCGACCGCCACTGGCGTGCCAGCCAGCAACGATCTGCTCAGCCAGGCGCAGGCCAAGATCAAACATATCGTCGTGATCATGCAGGAAAACCGTTCCTTCGACCAATATTTTGGCACCTACCCAGGGGCGGAGGGTTTCCCGGTCCAGAACGGCCAATTTACGGTGTGCGTCAATGACCCCAAAACCGGGCAGTGTGTCTACCCGTACCATGATCCATCCAACAAGAACTTCGGCGGCCCGCACGGGCAAAACAATGCCAGCGCGGATATCAACGGCGGCCAGATGAATGGCTTTATTGCCCAGGCCGAAAGCGGGAAAGCAGGCTGCCAGGCTACGTTCAACCCGGACTGCGGCGGCAGCTCCACGACGGATGTTATGGGCTACCATGACGCCCGGGAAATCCCCAATTATTGGAGCTACGCTGAAAACTTTGTCCTGCAGGACCACCTGTTCGAGCCGAATGCCTCCTGGAGCCTGCCCCAGCACCTGTTCATGGTTTCCGAATGGTCGGCCAGGTGCAGCCAGGCCGGCAACCCGATGAGCTGCATCAACGCCCTGCAATCCCCCCAGAACCCGCCGGATTTCAAAACAGGCAATAACGTCAACCCCAACCCGGTCAAGCCCGATTATGCCTGGACCGACCTGACCTACCTGCTTTTCAAGAATAACGTCAGTTGGAAATACTACGTCCAGACCGGGACCGAGCCGGACTGCGCCAACGACGCCGCAGACTGCCCGCCGGTGCACCAGAATGCCAAGACGCCCGGGATCTGGAACCCGCTGCCGTTCTTTGACACGGTCAAACAGGACGGCCAACTGCAGAACATCACGGATGTGACCAATTTCTACAAGGATGCAAGCGCCGGGAAGCTGCCCGCCATCAGTTGGATCACCCCCAGCGGGGCTAACAGCGAGCATCCGCCCGCGCTGGTCAGCGACGGGCAGGCCTGGACAACCAGCCTGATCAATGCCGTTATGCAAGGGCCGGAATGGGACAGCACGGTCATTTTGCTCTCGTGGGACGATTGGGGAGGTTTTTATGACAACGTGGTGCCGCCCCAGGTGGATCAAAATGGCTACGGCCTGCGCGTCCCGGGCCTGGTGATCAGCCCGTACGCAAAGCAAGGCTTCATCGACCACCAGACCTTGAGCCAGGATGCGTACGTCAAATTTATGGAAGATCTATTCCTGGGAGGCCAACGCATCGATCCGGCCACGGACGGACGTCCGGACCCGCGGCCGGATGTGCGTGAAAACGCAGCACAGCTCGGTAACCTGATCCTGGATTTCAACTTCAACCAGACCCCGCGACCGCCCATGATCCTGCCCCTCCACCCGGCGCCCGGCCCGGCATCCATTCCGTAAATCCAGGAATCCCGGCCGGCATGCGCGTATAAATCACGAAGCTGGAAAGTGACGGGATCTATTACCGGTACGCAAATTTCGCAAGGTGACGGCGCCCAGGGCAGCGGCGAGAACTGCAGCGAGACCGCCGAGGGCCAGGCCCCAGCGGGCGCCGGCGAGCTCGGCAAACCAACCGACGATCGGGCCGCCGAAGGTGGTGGTGCCCAGGAAGGCGACCGTCCAAAGCGACATGACCCGGCCGCGCATCTGCGGCGAGCTCTCCAGCTGCAGGGTGCTGTTGCCAAGCGAGGAGAAGTTGATCGAAAAGATCCCGACCACCACCAGGGCCAGCCCGGAAAGCCACAGGCTGGGCATGAAGGCGGCTGCCAAGACCGCCAACCCAAAAAGCAAGGAGGCGCCGACCAGCTTATAGGGTTGGACGCCCTTGCGGCTGGCGAAGAAAATCCCGCCGACGGCCGCGCCGACTCCCATGGAGGCGCTCAGGAAAGCGTAACTGGAGGCATCGCCTTTGAAGGTAAACTGGGCGATGAGCGGCAGGCTGACCTGGAATTCAAAAGTGAGCGTACCGATGATGGCCATCATCAAGAGGGAGGCCCCCAGCACGGGCGTGGAGGCCACGTATTTGAAGCCTTCCGTGAGCTGGCCTTTGGTGCGCGGCACCGGCGGGGTGGTGAGTAATTCGTCAGGGTGCAACATGGCGAGCATGATCACCACGGCGCCGTAGGAAAGCCCGTTGATGATGAAGCAGGGCGCCAGGCCAAAGGCAGCGATCAGCCCGGCGGCAATGGCAGGTCCGATGACACGCGCCAGGTTGATCAGGGTGGAATACAAAGTGACTGCGTTGCGCAGGTTTTCCGGCCCAACCAATTCAATATAGAAGGTCTGGCGGGTGGGATTGTCGAAGACGGTGACCAGACCCAGTAAAAATGCCAGGACATACACCATCCAAACCTTGACCAGACCGGTGGCGACCAACACGCCCAGGATCAGGGCCAGCAGGCCGGAAAGGGACTGGGTGAAGTACAGGATCTTGCGTTTGGGAAAGCGGTCAGCAATGACGCCGCCATACGGGCCGAGGAACAGGATAGGCACGTACTGCAAGGCGGTGGCGATGCCCAGGGCGGTGCCGGAGTTGGTCAGCTTGAGCACCAGCCAGGCCTGGGCGATGGACTGCATGAAGGTGCCGGAGGTGGAGATGATCTGCCCGATGTAATATAAGCGGTAGTTGCGAACGTGCAGGGACGAGAAGGTCTCCTGGCTGAAATGGCGGAGGGAAGCGGAGAGGTTTTTCATGATTATTTATAAAGAATTAAACACAATCCCCAAAGCCCGGGGACAGGCGGACACAAGGACAAGGAAAAGACAAGAGCGAAGTACAAAAGAAACAGAAGAAGAACAAAAACAGGAAAAATTTGGAAAGGAATCGATCCGGGGTTTATGCGGAGCAGGGTCGAATTATTTGGACAGACGCTCAGGCAGCCAGCAGCATACCCAGGAGGAAAAGAAGGCTGAAGGCCAGGGCAAGCTGGCCCGTACCTGCCAGGGCAGCATTCAACGCCCGCTCCTTTTGCGTGAAAACGATGCGAGTGAGCTTCCAGGCCAGCGGGAGCGTTATCCAGGGGAGAAGCGATCCCCAGGACAGCACGCCGAAGGCAGACAACACAGGCAGGCATAAGAATGCAACCAGCAAGCAGAAGAGGTACTCGAACTTTGCAAAACGCCCGCCGAGCAGCACCGCCAGCGTATGTTTGCCGGCCAGGGTATCGGTCTGGAGGTCGCGCAGATTGTTAACCACCAGGATGCCGACGATGATCAGGCCGACCGGCAGAGACATCCACCAGGCGGCCGGGGTGACTTTCCCGGCCTGGACAAAATAGGTGCCCGCCACGCAAGCGACCCCGAAGAACAGGAATACGAACAGGTCGCCGAGGCCGTAATAGCCCAACGGGAAGGGTCCGCCGGTGTAAAGGATGGCGGAGAAGATGGCCGCCACGCCAACCAGCAGCACAACCCAGCCCGCTTCGAACGCCAGGTACAGGCCCACCAGCCCGGCCAGCGCGAACACCAGCAGCATGCCGGCCTTGACCTGAGAAGGGGCGAGCAAGCCGGACTGCGTGACACGCAGCGGTCCGTGACGCAGGCCGGAATCCGCACCGCGTTCGTAATCAAAAACATCGTTGGCCAGATTGCTGCCGATCTGAAGCAGCAAGGCGACGGACAGGGCAGCCAGAGCCGGGAGCAGGTGGAAGGTGCGGTCGTGGAGCGCCAAGGCACTCCCGGCGACTACGCCGGCCGCGGCGGCAGGCAAGGTGCGAGGCCGGATGGCCAACCACCAGGTTTGGAACCGATTCGAGATCGTTATTTCAGGAGTCACATGCATTCCGATCAGAAAAGAGTATCGCCATTATAATCCGGGCAGTTAAGAACCGATTAACACAAAGGACACGAAGAGCACAAAGGAAGAACCGTAAGAAGAACAAGTTAACCAGAAATAAACTGAGATGAACGTCGATTCTTTGATGAAACGATTGACAACAGGATCTTAAATCCGGTTGAATCCCTATTATTTTTGTCCATCAGTGGTGATTTTGCTTCATAAACAAAGCCTAAGGAACAAAATGAGTCAATTGACCGGCGAGGAACGGGCCAGGTACGTACATAACACATTCAGCCGCATTGCAAGGCGCTATGACCTGATGAACCGGCTGATGACCGCCGGACAGGATATCCGCTGGCGCAGGGAGGCCATCCGGCAGCTCAAGTTGAACCCTGGCGACACCCTGCTGGACCTGGGGGCCGGCACCGGCGACCTGGGGCGGGAAGCGCTGCGCCAGCAGCCAGACATCCGCCTGGCGGCGGCGGATTTCAATCTCGAAATGATGCTGGCTGGAAATGAATCCACTCCCCTGCCCTGGCTGAATGCGGATGCCCTGCAGCTGCCCTTTGCTGACGGGAGCTTCGAGGCGATCGTCTCCGGATTCCTGATGCGCAACGTGGGCGACCTGCAGGCGGCATTCAAGGAGCAGGTTCGCATCCTCAAGCCGGGAGGGCGCATGGTCATCCTGGAAACCACCCGACCACGCCCCAGTCTCTTCAGCCCCCTGGTGTGGGTACATATGCACTTCGTAATTCCATTAATCGGCAGGCTGGTCTCAGGCGACCGGGAGGCCTATCGTTACCTGCCGGCTTCGAGTGAATCGTTCCTGACCGCCGAGGAACTGGCCGGGCGGATGAGGTCGGCCGGGTTCCGAAGGGTCGGCTTCCACCGCCGGATGTTTGGAACGATCGCAATCCACTGGGGGGAGAAGGATTGAATCGGATACGGAAATATCCGATTGGACAGGTGGAAACCATCCATATGGAGGAGGTCTATTTTGCCTGGATGGGATAAATTAAGGATGAACCGATTTTGGTGCGCAATTATGCAGCCAAGAGCGAGTTTTTCTAATAATGAAAGGTTGGCGAATGGTTTCAATACATCAAGGATAAAGGAGGAAAAATGAATCAGAAAAGGTACGAGGAACGCGTAGATGAGCCCCGAAACCGAACTACATCAAAACAAATTTTGTTAATTACAGCAATCATTTCAACCGTTTTCGGAATCCTGTATTTCCTGGGGTTGATGGGCAAATTGATCGTCAATGGAAGCATCCACGCCACATCCTCCCCGGCCATATCCATGGTTTCGGCGGCAATCGGCTTGCTCTGGGATATTACGCTGGTGATCCTGTTTGTGGCTCTCAAGCACCAAATCAGGGAAAGCAAGGCGGTCCTGGCCGAAATCGGCCTGCTTTTCATGGTTCTGCTGGCTGCAATCAGCAGCATTAACTGGTACGTGCAGCTCACGCTGGTAGCGCACATCGCTCAGTCCGGGGCTGCGGCCACCCTGGCACTGCTCGATATTCACGACGCCGGTTCCATAATGTACGCCATGGAACACCTGGCCTGGGGCCTGTTTTACGGGCTGGCGACGATCTTCATGGCCCTTGCGATAGAAGGCGGCAAAATCGAGGCCTGGATCCGCTGGCTGTTGATCGCAGGAGGAGCCATGAGTATTTTGTATATCCCCGGGATTCTGACTGCCCACCAGGTTTTGATCGACCTGGGGTATTATGCTGCCGGAGTTTTACTGCCGATTACAACCATCCTCCTGGCAATTCGATATCGGGTTTGAGTTTAATAGATCAGGGCAAGATCAAGGCGAGAAAAGTGGGGAGAGCTGCAAACCAGGATACCGGAAGCGCGGTAGGATATTGAACATTACCATTTGTCCCAATGGACCACTTCTTCCAATGGTTTTCGCCCGCCCTTTTTGGGTGGAGCGGTAATCAGGCTCTCGTCGGCGGGGAAACCGAAAGAGATGCAAATGCGCAGCTGCCATTCAGGAGGAAAACCTAAAATTTCCCTGGCCCTGTCCGGTTCATAGATGGATGCCAGGCACGAACCGATATGCAGTTCCCAGGCGGCGAGCTGCATGAAGGCGGCCGCCTGTCCGGCGTCGAACAAAGTCTGGAAGCGCTCGTCCGGGTTGGGGGTGAGGATGGCGACACCAAGCGCGGCACCAGCCAGATGGCCGGCATAGGTGCCTGTGGCAGACAGGGCCTGGAGAATGGCTTTATCCTGTACTGCGATGAACTGCCAGGGCTGGTTGTTCTTGGAAGACTGAGAGCGCCGACCGGCGTTCAGGATCTTCTGAACCGTTTCGGCGGGCAGGGGTTGCTCCTGGAAGCGGCGGACGGCGCGTTTGGTGCAGATTGCATCGGATACGTTCATGGGAGGCCTCGATCGAATGGTTTAGACGGATGCTCCAAAAATCGAAAACTGCTCTGAATCTTCTTTTGGCGGCTGCACAAATCAACCAGAAAGGCGGAACCTAAAGGGTGCAGGCAACGTCTTATCAATAACATTAAGAAGGAGCGTTCGAATGAGAATTTCAATAATCTTACTACTAATCCTCCTGACAGTGTCTGCCTGTGGACAACAGCAAGCCGAAGCTCCAGTAACGCAGCCCATCCCGGTTGTCGTCCCAGGCAATACACCGGTCGTTGAAGTCAACCCGTCAGGGGCTTCGTCAGGGACAGCCAGTGTATGCAGCTGTCCAACCAGCGTAGGGCCTCCAGCTAAATCCCAGATCGGGTCGATCAACCCGCCGCCCGAACTATGCAACTGTCCGGCTATTATCATACCGCCACCCGTGCCAGTGCCCGGGGTTGAATCAACTCCCCAAGTGCTCCCTACAAATGGTATTACCCAGGCAGATAATGGGATGACGTTCATTATGCACCCGGGAGAGAATTTCCTGCTCAACCTTGGCAGCGATATATTCGACTGGACGGTCCAAATCGACAATCAGAACGTACTTGACAGAGTAAAGAATATCATGGTTATCCGCGGCGCCCAGGGAGTATATGAAGCCAACAGCCCCGGACAAGCCGTGCTGACAGCCACCGGCGATCCATTCTGCCGGAAATCCAATCCAGCTTGTATGGCGCCATCGATGATGTTCAGAATTACAGTGGTCGTCCAATAACGGTTGGTAGCAGAATTCCTACGATTCGTCGGAGAATAATTCTGATTAACAATCACACTAGCAGATCTCCGAGTTTTTTAAAAACTCGGAGATCTCCTGGTTGGTTGCAGATTGTGACGGTGATTTCCTCTTTTTCACATATTCAATCCCATGCCAATGCGTTTCGTGATATAATCTTACTAGTAAGATTAAGGAGAAACGAATGAACACTCTAGCTACGACTCGCATGTCCTCAAAAGGACAAATCGTTATTCCTGAAGCAATCCGCAAGCAACTAAATCTTAAAGCAGGCGCACAATTTGTGGTTGTGGGTAATGATGATGTTGTGATTTTAAAGGCAATTACTACTCCTGACCTGGAACCATTCGAGGCAATCATCCAACAGGCCCGCCAGCAGGCAAAACTTGCAGGTTTGAAGCGTACGGACGTTACAAATGCTATTTCAAAAGCACGAGGCCGTAAGTGAAAGTGGTTCTCGACACAAATGTATTTGTTTCGGGAGTCTTTTTCAGCGGTCCACCATTTCAGATTCTACAAGCATGGAGAAATGGAAAAATCGAACTGGCCTTATCCCCGGAAATACTGGATGAATATCGGCGTGTAGGAGAAATTCTTGCGGAGGAATATCCAGCAATCGACCTGGAGCCCTTGCTTGATTATGTAATCCATAAAGCCGTCGTTTTTTCTATTCCCCCTCTTCCTGAAAATGTCTGCGAAGATCCGGACGATGACAAATTCCTCGCCTGCGCGTTGGCCAGCGGAAGCTATCTCATTGTCAGCGGCGATAAACACCTGCTCAAAGTTTCAGGTTATAAAGATATCGAAGTCTTGAAACCCCGCGAATTTCTTGACATGCACCTTCGATAGTCCAGACCTAGCGTCTAGCCTGCTTGAGCAATATCCGGCTTGTCTTCAAACCGACTGTTCAAAGCTTTCGGACGTTTCTTCCCCTGGCTTTTTTCGAGCCGTTTGAAAAAGAAATAGTTCAACACGCCCAGTACCACCATCAGCAACAGGAAGGCGGGGTAGGCGATGCGCCAATTCTGCGGACCCGTCATCATCGACCATTCCGACATACCGCCGATCCCGGCCAGCAAGGTGAGCGGCATAAAAATGGTGGTGATGAAGGTCAGCCGGCGGACAATGATGTTCGTATCGTTGGCGGCCCTGGTCATCTGATTGTTCAGCATGGAGAGGTACATTTCCATCAGGCTGGTGACCAGATCGCGGTAGGACTCGGTCAGTTCGAAAAATTTGGACAGATGGTCATAAATATCCCGGTAGAAGTAGATGGCTTTATCCGGTATGAATGGACTGTCCTTGCGGCAGATCTTGACCAGGATCTCCCGCTCGTGGAACAGGCTTTTGCGGACGGCTTGCAGGTCCCGGCGCAAGTGCATTAATTCCGAGGGATCGAAGCGCTCCAGGTTGGACAGGATGGTCTCTTCGCTTTCGTTGAGCTTTTCCTCCAAGGCTTCGATCGCCAGGAATTTCTCATCCACCACCTGATCCAGGATGATGTGCAGCAGGAAAGCCGGGCCATGCCCAACGCTTTCACTTTCGTTCTCGATGCTGCGTTGAATGTTCCCCAACAAAGATAGATTGTGAGAATTGTGGCTGCTAACCGTTACAAGGAAATTGCGACCTAGGAAAGCATCCACCTCCGAAACGTAAAGCGTTCCCTGGGAGTAGTGGAAGGCGTTGAACAGGATAAACGTGTTGCTGGGATAATCGTCAATCTTGGGGATCTGGTTTTCGTCAATACTATCCTCGATGGACAGGGGGTGCAGCCCGAGCGGCTCGACCAGCGAAGTAAGATCCTCTTTTTGGGGTTGGTAATAATCCAGCCAAATGTAACCGCCACTTTTCACCATATCCAGCGCATTTTCCAGAGTATCCAGCGGTTTCAGAGTGCCACTATTAGCGATATGATAAAAACGCACGACTGTCATGTTCTACTCCATTTCCTGCTGTGGTCGGGGAATGCAACTGTAAAAGTATAGCATGATTTGAAGGCATGCCTGCGGCGGGGCTCCAGGACGATGCAGGACGCAAACCCGGAGCCAAATGGCTAGAGGGAGAGTTCCCCATCCCAGGCGGAGAGCCCCAGCAACAAGCCCCTGATTGATTGTGCGCCAGAGTCATGCCCCACCTGTAAGGCGGCTTCGGAAGCTGCCTGCAGGTGATCTGAGCGTGCGGCGCGGCAGATGGCCTTGGCCAGGGAGTCCAGGCGGCTCGAAACCTGCCCGTGGGCGGCATGATACAGATAGGTGCGACTGATGTCATTTGTGCGCCGCGTAGAAACGGACGATGGCTTTCCCGAGGGCGGAGAGGAATTCAACCCGCAGCCGGGTGCTGCCGGCAGAGCACCACAAGCCTGCCAGATAGCCGACCAGGAAATCGTCCCCGCTGGGGGTCAGGCCGGGGCCCAGGCCGATCAGCCCGGCAACCTGACCGGTCTCGGCCAGGTCACAGCCTCGGGTGGCCAAAACCAGACTGGTTATGCTAGGCGTCCATCCGACTGGAGGCAGAAAGCTGACCTGCAGGCAATCCGGCCGAGCTGCGGACTTGCCGGGCGTCGAGAATCCGGGCGACTGACTGCCAGGCAACCAAAACGGAGGGATCCTGCATGTGTGCCGCAAGCACCGGGAGATCGCATTTCCAGCGAACCGCCGGGCGCAGGTCGATTTTCAGAAGGGAATGCTCAAATTGCAAAAGGCCATCCCGGCAGGCAACAGTCTCCCCAATGCGCAAGCTTTCGAACGAAAAACCAGGCGGCGTATTCAAGCGGAGGCCCTGGGGCAGGTCAGGCTGAGAGGCCGTGAGCAGGCTGAGCAGATGGCTGCTTTTGGCGGGTCGAAGGTTGGCGGCAGAAGAAAAGACGCTGTGAACCTTGGCGTCAAAATTGCGGCGCGGAACGGCATACCCCAGGCTGACGGCTCCCAAATGAAGCATTGCAGTTTTTCTCCTGCATCCGGGCTAGGGAAAGATCCACGGGTGCAGCGTAAAATGGGGATAAGGTTATCAGATGGGCTCGAATTTCAGGCCATAGACGTCTTCGCCAGCTTGCACGCGCACCGGCTCCCAGGATGGACGCAACTGCATGCCGGTTTTCAGACAGTCGATCGAGTCGGCTTTGATCTGGCCCATCGCTTTGACCTTGTTCTCAAACTCGGCCAGCCCCAGGATCAGAAAGCGCTGGTCGAAACCCCACGGCAGGTTGTAAATTGCCGTGTAGGCGAGAAGTCTGGCGTTTCCCTGGGGTTTGATCGGCTCGAAGAGGCGGCCCTTGCAGTCCAGGCAGCGGTCATGGAAGGGATAATGGATCCGGCCGCAATGCTTGCATTTGTAGGCTGTGATGGCAATTTCTTTTTTCATGGTTCTACCCTCTTCAGCACGAAAGCTGTGACGTTGTTACCGAACCCACCGAAGTTGACCGTCAATCCGTGGCGGGCATTCTTCACCTGGCGGTTCTCGGGCAGCTCATGGCGCAGTTGGAAGACGATGTCGACGATCTGGGCCACGCCGGTAGCCCCTACCGGGTGGCCGCGCGCCTTCAGGCCGCCGGAGACGTTGATGGGGATCTGGCCTCCAAAGCGGGTTTTCCCGGCGGCGGCAGCCCTGCCACCTTCGCCCTTTTTGAAGAAACCGACGTGCTCGCTTTCGGCGATTTCCAGGATCGTGAAGGCGTCATGCAACTCGGCCACGTCAATGTCACCCGGCTTAAGCCTGGCCATCTCGAAGGCCTGCCGGGCCGCCAGCGTGACGGCCTTAAGGTCGGTCGGATCTTCACGTTCCTGCAGGGTGTGGGTGTCGGTGGCCTGGCCAAAGCCGGCGATCAGGACGGGCACCTTCGCCATCTTTTTGGCCAGTTCCAGCGGACATAGGACGAGCGCGGCGGCGCCATCACTGACCGGGCAGAGATCATACAGGTGCAGCGGATCGGCCGCGAGCGGGTTGTTGACGACGGCATGCGGGCTGTCGAAGATCCCTACGCGGTCAAGGGTCATTTCGACGTGGGCATAAGGATTCAGCGCGCCCATCTCCTGGTTCTTCAGGGAGACCGCCAGCAGGTGCTCACGCGTCACGCCATATTTTTCCATATACAGGCGGGTGAACATGCCGCCCATGCCGGGCAGGGTGATGCCATACGGATACTCGGCCTGGGGATGGGTCATGGTGGCAACGAAATCGGTGGCGCGCCAGCCGGTGACTTCGCGCATCTTCTCCCCGCCGACCACCAGCACGAGGTCGTAATAGCCGGAGGCCACGGCCAGGAGCCCGTTTTTTACGGCGGACCCTCCGGAAGCCGGGCCGTTCTCGACCACATCCGCGGCCGCCGGCAGCAGGTTGAGACGGTCCACCAGCGAGCTGGCGATGGAGGTCTGGTGCTGGAGGATGCCGGCGCCCATGTTGGCGACATAGACGGCATCCACGGATTTATCCCCCAGCCCGGCGTCGTCCAGGGCTTTCAGGGAAGCATAAGCGAGCATATCCATCAGGCTGTCTTCGTCACGCCGCCCGAAAGGGATCATGCCCGCGCCGATGATCGCAACGTCTCTCATCTTCTCACCTGCCTTTCAGCCCGGCTATGCGCTCACGGATGGTATCGTCATCCGCGAACTTGATCTCCGCCTCGGCCTCGTCGAGCAGGTCTTGCGGCACCGGGCGGTCGCCCACCACCAGGCGCGGTTTGGCTTTGAGATAGATGGCGCGCGTCAGGCGGTACGAGTTGCCGCCGCCCAGCTCATGCGGGATGGTTGTTTTTTCGAGCGGATATTCGATCATCCAGCGCCGGAAACCGATCGGGCTCTCGGCCACGATCAGCACTTCATCCTGCCCGAGGTAATCCATGTGGTATTCCATCTTGGCGGCGAACAGGTGCGAGCCGATGCGCAGGCCGCGGTCAATGGCCAGGGTGTGGTAGCTCATCCCCACCTTTTCATTCTCCAAACGGCCATTGACGACGCCCACCAGGTAACCATCCACCTGCCCCAGCAGGCAGTATTCGCTTTTAACCCGGTAGCGATACCAGGCCAGCAGTTCACCATACAGGCGGGCGCTGACGATATCGTAATAGTCGCGCTCGATGAACAGGCAGGGATGGACGGATTTCAGGATGGCCGGCACATCCTCGCGGACGGCCTGGCGGACAACCATTTTCTTGCCGTTTGCCAGCACGATGACCTTGGGCGGGTAGGGAGGCATTGGCAGTTGCGGCGGTCGCAGGACCGCTTCCAGTTCCAGATCTAATGGCATAACATTCTCCTTGGATTTTTGCAGGTTCCAGAATAGGTCATTCCGGATGACGATGCTTCAAAACCCTGCCTTGCAGAACACCAGTATGTTCGGCCTGATCGATCACTACTACGCCGTTTACCAGAACGAAATCGATCCCTTCCGGGTAAGTGTGCGGAAAATTTTCGAATGGATAGGAATGGGGATAAAGATTGGTGGCGCGATCATGGATGCGCTCCAGGTCAAATACAACGATATCGGCCCATGCCCCGGGTCTCAACACGCCGCGGTCCATCAGCCCCAAACGCTGGGCAGGGAAGGAAGTCATCTTGCGGATGGCCTCCTGGAGGGTCAGCAGCGGCTGGTCGCGCACGTATCGTTCCAGCACTCCCGGGAATTCGCCGTAGCTGCAGGGCGAATAAGGCGGCGGGTCATTCAAAAAGCCGTAGGGCGCCAGCGCCTCCCCATCGGAGCAGATCATCACCGCCGGGTGCTGGAGCAGCAGGCGAATATTGGCTTCGTCAATATAATCGAAGATCGCATCGGCACCCCGACCGTTTTCGATGATCAAATCAAAGAAGGCATCGAAAGGCGCACAGTGGCGAAGGTCGGCGATGGCCTGGAGCGTCTTGCCAATCAAATCCGGGGTGCGAGGGGCGTGCAAGAGGATGATGCGCTGCCATTGAGCGTGCTTCAACAGCCCGACCGGACCGAAAGCCGGCTTGCGATCATCCACGATCTCCAAGCGGATCTGGCGCCGGGTTACAGGGTCCCGAAGCAGCGCGGCAAGCTCTTCATCGGGCCGATCCTGAAGATCCTGGGGCAGGCCATCTGCCAGCAGCGGGGCAAGGTCCGTGTGGACATCATTGTCCACAGTAACATCCTGGCCGCGCAGGCGGGCGGCCTCCACCAGACGCAGATTGGCGCTGGCATCGTTGGGGGCGCCGAACTTGGGGGCGTTATGCGAAACCTGCACCGGGAGGCCGGCCTCGTATCCGATGCGTATGGCTTCGGCGACCGCTTCCAGGATGGTCTCGCGCTCGCCGCGGATGTGGGAGGCATAGAATCCGTCGTAGCGCGCAGCCACCCGGCATAGGATAATAATTTCGTCCGTGGCCGCAAAGCAGCCGGGTGGATAGACCAGCCCGGTAGACAACCCAAACGCCCCGGCTTGCATGGCCTCGGCCAGGAGAACTTGCATTTTCTCAAGCTCGGACGAGCCGGGTGGGCGGTCTTCGAGCCCCATGGTCGCCATGCGCAAGGCGGCGTGACCTGCCAGGGAGGCAATGTTGATCGCCAGGCCGCCGCTCTGCAGGGCAGCCAGGTACTGCCCGAAGCTGCGCCACTGCCAGCTAACTTCAGGCTGGCCGGAAATGGGACCCCAATAGGTACGCATATCGGCCAGATACTGCGGACTAAGCGGAGCCGGAGACATCCCACAGTTTCCAATCACCTGGGTGGTGACTCCCTGCCGGATGGCGCTCTCGGCGCGGCGGTTCACGAGAATGGACAGGTCCGAATGGGTGTGGATATCCACAAAACCCGGCGCGATATACCGGCCGCAGATATCCAGGGTCCGCCTGCCCTGCAAGGTACCCGGCGGGGCGATCTCGGCAATACGGCCGTCTTGAACGGCGAGGTCGCCCCAAAACCAGGGGTTCCCGCAGCCATCCAAAATCCGGCCGCTGGCAAGCACAAGGTCGAAGGTCACGAGATGATCCGCATCAAGGTCTTATTCCAGGTTGGCTTTGGTTAATCCATTAATCCGGTCAACATGCGCCGGATCATAAGCATCGCCGAATTTGGTCCTGGGCAGGGCGGCTTTCTTCGCCATAAGCGTTTCGTAATCGGCATCCTCCAGCATGGCGACGCAGCGCGAGATGCTGGATTCGCCATCCACGAAGCGCCAGGGGAACATCCCGATCGTCACCCGGCGGTTAAGCAGCAAATCGATCTCGCCGCCCACACATTCGGCATGGATGATGCCATACGGGAACATCTCCAGGTGCATGAGCTGGTACTTGCTGTCGTCGAAGAAATCAGCCAGCGGCATGCCGTATTTCCGCCTGAACACTTTATCCGCCTGGCGGGCCTGGCGCGGCATCCAGTCGCGGATGATGGTGTTCATGGGATGGTCGGCGCTGCCGCAGTCCACGCCGATCCAGCGCAGTTTTTTGGCTTTGGCCCATTCTGCGAATTCGCGGTCGGGGCCGGGGTGCTTGACCATGTAACGGATCTCGTCGGCGGTAGGCATGTCCCAACCGAAGTGGTGGTAGCCGGTGTGGATGATGAGGATGTCCCCCGGGCGGACTTCGACGCGCTGCTCGACCATTTTGCTGGTGTAAATGTCGTAATCACCGCACACGTCGCTCAGGTCGACCACGGCGGCTTCATGCACCAGGAAATCCATATCCAGGGAGGCGATGTCCTTGCCGGGAGTATGGAAGTGGATCTCGCCATCCAGGTGGGTGCCGAGATGGTTGGAATGGGTGACCACCTGCCCGTTGGCCCCATTGGGCGCCAGGCGTTTGAAATACTTGACCTGCAGCGGCTCATAAGTAGGCCAGGGCGGGGTGGCGATACCGAGGGGGATGGTCAGGTCGAGGAATTTCATGGGGGATGCTCCTTTCTGTAGACGAGGGGTGATGGTCAAAAGTCAAAAGTCAGAGGTCAGTGTTCGAATAACGGAAGGGATCACAGGCTGGCTATAATTCTTTCATGGCCTCAAAGGCATCCTTGAAACACTGCCCGGGGGCGCGCAGGATGCCGGCGCCGACCATGCCAATGCCTGGATCTTTGTGGGCGATACCGGTGTTGATCTGCGGCAGGATGCCGGTTTGCATTACCCTGCGCACGTCGATGCCGAGCGGGGTACCGCGGAAATTAAGGGCCGGGATGGTGAACTGCTCGTGCTCGCCGGCGGTGATCTCGTACATTTCGAGCGTGGTATTCGTGGCCAACTGCGGGCTGCCGCCGACGAACTGGACGATGGCAGGCGCGGCGGCCATGGCCATCCCGCCGTAGCCGGCGGTCTCGGTGATGGTGCTGTCGCCTATATCCAAATTCGCGTCCTTCTCGCTGAACTGCGGGAAGTACAGCCCCTGGACTTTCCCGGCGGGTGCGGTAAACCAGCGGTCAGGCAGGCAGCCCAGGCGGATGCCGAAATCGGTGCCGTTACGCGCCATGACGGTGACGATGCTGCTGCCCGGCACTCCTTCCGCCGGTTCGAGCAAGGCTTTGCCGGTGGGCATGCTCAGATTCAGGAAGAAGTGATCGTTGCGGTCGATAAACTCGATCACTCTGGCAAGCAGCTCGTTATCGCGGCTGGTGCGGGCCAGCGCCGGCCCGATCGCCCGCAGGAACAGCGAGGTGGCAGCGCGGTTGCGGTTGTGGCACTCATCACCCATGTGCAGCGCCTGGGCGATCAGGCTCTTGATGTCGATGCCGTTTGGCAGGCTCTGCAAGGCGCGGTCAAGCGCCGGATAGAGATCCGTCTCCATCCATTTCAGACGGGCTGTCACCTCCGCGCCCATCCCGCCATAGCGCAGGACTTTCCCCAGGCCTTCATTCTGGGTGCAGTAAGCCCGGTTGCCGAAGGCCGTGTTCTCGAGAATGAAGACCGGCATGGAGGCAGAGACCACGCCGGCCATTGGCCCAACGGCGTGATGGTGGTGACAGGGGGAGAACTCGATCTCTCCCGAGGCAGCCAGGCGGGCAGCTTCGGCTTCGTCGCTGGCCAGGCCTTCGTAGATCAGCGCGCCCATGACTGCACCGCGCTGCGGACCGCACATGCGTTCCCAGGTGACCGGCGGCCCGGCGTGCAGGAGCATGTGGGCATGCATTCCGGGGATGACCTCCCTGGCAATCCCCATCCCGGCCAGCACGGCCCGACCGCGTTTAATGCGCCCGATCACTTCCTGGTTGGCCGTATCAATATCCAGACCGTCTTTCGTCTGGCGCAAATATGGCACACCCTCCTTGGGAGGACACCAATCCAGGTCGATAACCTTAAAGCCCTGGTCGCTGACCGATTTGGCCATGCTGTTCAAGCCGGCGTTGATGACGGTAAGATCTTTTCCAAAAATATCGTTGACTTTGCTCATCCGATTCCAATCCAATCCACTCCGCTCAGGCGGAGACGATCATGCCGGCCAGCCGGCTCGCGGCGGCGTTGCTGTCGCAAATACTCGCACCGGCCGCTCCCAGGGCAGAGATTGTCTGGCGCAGGCCTTGCGGATCCCGGTCAGTGCCTGTCACGGAGGCCACCACCGGCAATCTACGCCCATCCGCATAGGCAAGCGAGCGCGCCTGGCGGATGGCCGGACCAAGCTCGACAGCCGGATCGGGGTGGGCACCGTAGCCCAGCACCACATCCAGCAGGATGACGGCGGTTTCGGGATCGGTTGCCTCCTGCAGCAAGCGGCGGATACGCAGGTCGTTGTCGATCATTGGATGAGGGCGCCCGACAGTGAACTCCTGCTCGCCCAGGTCCACGGCTGTGTGCCCGTTACTTTTGGTCGAATCCGGCAATGCCAATCCGCCCGGAAGGGGTGCATTGGAATAGACCGGGGAGATCTGCATATCCTTCCAAATCACCTGGGCCTCGTAGCACAGAGTCCCGCCCGAGAACAGGCCGCGCAAATAACGCTGCTGCGGCTGAAGTTTTTCCTTGAGTACCATGGCGTGCTGCTCCAGGCGATCTTTTTCTGCCTTGAGAATAGCCTGGATGTCGCCGATTTCGGGATGGACGGCCCTGGCTGCCAGCAAGCTGCATTCCTGCAAAGTACGCGCCGGGATGACATTCGGGGCCAGCTCCAAAGCGGCCAACTCCCCACCCAAGAAGCACACCACGGTAGGCTTTGTACTGGCGGAAGACTGTGTGAGGACAGCCTGGGCTACTTCATTTGCAGGCGGCTTGCTGATCAGGACCAGCACTTGCGTGGCCGGATCCTCTTGCAAGGCTTGGAGCGCCAGCAGCATCATGATCCCGCCGACCTCCTTTTTCAGGTCGCGACCGCCCGTTCCGAGGCCCTGGCTGAGGCCCACACCGGCCCGGGCGAGCAGGGTGCTGACCTCCTGCAGGCCGGTGCCGGCTGCCGAAACGATCCCGACCGGGCCGGAAGGCAGGACATTCGCAAAACCAAGCGCCACTCCGTTCAGGATAGCCGTCCCGGCACCCGGACCCATCAGCAGCAGGCCGTGCTCCCGGCCATATCTTTTCAGGGCGATCTCATCCTCCAGGGAAACATTATCACTGAAGAGCAGCACATGCAGACCGTGGCGCAGCGCCTCCCAGGCTTCGTCCGCCGCAAAACGGCCGGCCACCGAGATAACCGCCAGGTTGGCTCCCGGGTAAAGGGAGACCGCGCTGCGGATACTCTTCGGCCGGGACTCCCCGGCCGATTCCGGCGCAGCTTTCCGCTTCAACAACTCCTGGGCTTTTCCAAGGGCTCGCACGGCTTTGGGTTCATCCACGGCGCTGACCGCCAGTACCAGGTCATTCGGACCGGCGGCCTGGATGTCGGCCGTGAGCAACCCGGCGCCAGCCAGGATAGATTTATTCGCCTCGGTAGCCATCACCACGGCCGCATCGTGCACACCTTCCAGGCCGGCAAGCTCACGTGCCGCCAACATCAGGCTGACCGAATCATGGTACTCACTTGGCTTGACAATCGATCTTACGATCATGGTATTCACTTCACAATTCCGGCATCCAGCATGGCCAGGTATACTTTTTCGGCGGTGAAAGGCGGGCCTTCGAAACGGATCCCGATGGCATCATAGATGGCATTCGCAATCGCCGGCAAGGTGGGCACCATCGAGTGCTCGCCAATCCCACGCGCTCCCCAGGGGCCGTCAGCCTGAGGAACTTCGATGATGATGGATTGAACGGATTTGGGAAGGTCAGATGAGGTGGCAATGCGATAATCGACAAAGCTGGCATTCTGCACAACCCCCTCCTTCAACTGCAGGCGTTCGAACAGCGCCGAGCTGATGCCCTGGACCAGTCCGCCTTCCATCTGGGCTTTGACCAGCTCCGGATTGATGGCCTTGCCAACGTCGAAGGCCGCCACACCTTTGAGGATCTCGATCCGGCCGGTATCCAGGTCGACTTCCAACTCGATCGCCTGGGCACCGGTGGTAAAGTGGACGACCGCATGATCGCCCTGCCCAGTCTCCGGATCCAGCCCGGTCACATCCGCCGGTATGAAATTGCCGCGCCCGATAATGGGGCCGCCCATCCAGCCGTTGCCGTCCGGTTTTGGCAGGCCGGCAACCGCAAAATCCTTAACCGGGATCTCCCGCTCACTTTTGAACGAAACCACCATACCATTGACAATATCCAGGTCATCCGGGGTTTCGCCCCAGGCCCTGGCTACCAGGTTCAGCACCTGCCCGCGGGCATCCTGCGCCGCAGCAATGATGGCATTGCCAGTGCTCCAGGTGATGCGGCTGGCGACTGTCTGCCATTCGTACGGGCTATAGCGCGTGTCGACCGGGGTGGCCACCCGGACGCTTTCGTAGGGTACTCCGAATGCGGCGGCGGCCATCTGGGCAGCCACGGTGAAGGCACCCTGGCCGATATCCTGGCAGCCGACGCCCAGGGTCAGTGTGCCATCCTCGGCCAGCTCGATCCAGGCGCTCGAACCGGCATTTCCGGGCATGGCCGGGGCCTTCCACATCAAGGCCAGCCCCTTGCCGCGGCGTTTATTGGGCGCACTCGGCTGAGCCTTCCGGCCCCAATCGATCGCTTCGGCGGCTTTCTCAAGACATTCGGAAAGCCCGGTCGGGTGCATCCGCCCGCCGGTTGGTAAAATGCTGCCGCCTTTCAGACAGTTGCGCCGGCGGAATTCGACTGCATCCATTCCGATCTCAAGCGCCAGTTCATCGATACACTGTTCCAGGCCGGAGTGCATCTCGGGCATGCCGAAGCCGCGCATCGGCCCACCCACCGGGTGGTTGGTGTAGACACAGTAGCTGTCGGTATGGACGTTGGGCACTTCGTAAGGACCGGTGCAACTGTAACCGGCGGCACGCGTGATGTTCACGCCATATTCGGTGTACGCCCCGCCGTCCCAAAAGAAGGTATTCTGCACTGCCAGGAGTTTGCCGTCCGCGTCGCAGCCCATCTTGAAGGTTGCCACCAACCCCTGGCGCACGAAGGCCGTGTAGAATTCCTCTTCGCGCGTCAACAGCAGTTTGACCGGATAGCCGCGCACTTTGGAGGCGATGGCGACTGCCAGGGATTCCATGCTCACGCCGGCCTTGCCTCCAAAGCCGCCGCCCACCAGCGGCGCGATCACCCGCATTTTGCTTTGGGGTATGCCCAGAGTTTCGGCAATCAGATCACGCTGTGCGAAGGGAGATTGAGAGCTGTCCCACAGGGTGGCTTCGCCTGACTCGTCCACTTTGGCAATCGCCACATGCGGCTCGATCGGGACGTGCTGGATGTGGGGGATGCGGTACTTGCGTTGGATGACTTTACTGCACTTCTGCCAGGCAGCGCTCACATCGCCTTTACGGATTTTGAAGTGATTGGAAATGTTCGAGCCCGGCCGCGGCAGGATGAAGCTGGCCACGGTATATTGACCAAGCTCGGGATGCAGCAGGGGAGCCTGGGGATCGGCGCCAAATTCAGGGTCGAAGACCGGCTCCAGGACTTCATACTCAACGTCGATGAGATTGACTGCCTTCTCGGCGGTCTCCGGATTGATAGCCGCCACACCCGCGACCGGATCGCCGACATAGCGCACACGTTCACGGCAGAAGATGTGCCGGTCTTTCAGGTACAACCCGATGAAACCGGGAAAATCCTGACCGGTGACAACCGCTTTTACACCCGGCAGAGCGAGCGCACGGCTGACATCGATCTTCTTGAGGAGGGCATGCGGATAAGGACTGCGTTTGATGCGCGCATGCAGCAATTTGTTGCCGAATTGGATATCATCTGCATACTGGGCGGCGCCGGTCACCTTTTCGCGGGCGTCGATGCGGGGCTTGTTCTCGCCGACGGGACTGGTTGATTTGAGTGTGCTGGTCTTGTCCATAAAGGTTACCTTCGGTTATGCCTTCACCGCCTGCATTTTGGCAGCTTCTTGGATGCTTTCGATAATGCGAATATAGCCGGTGCAGCGGCAGAGATTGCCTACCAGGGCTTCACTGATTTCGTCCTCACTTGGATCCGGGTTGCGGTTGAGCAACGCCCAGGCACTGATTAGAATGCCCGGTGTGCAGAAACCACATTGGACGCCGCCGGCATGCATCATGGCAGCCTGAACCGGGTTGAGCTGCCCGTCGCTCGCAAGGCCTTCCACAGTGATGACCTCGGCTCCATCGCATTCCACCGCCAGCACCATGCAACTGTTCACCGGTTCGCCGTTCAGCAGGACGGTACAAGCGCCGCATTCGCCGGCCGAACAGCCATTTTTCGTGCCGGTCAATGCCAGGCTTTCGCGCAGCAAGCGCATAAGGGTCAGGTTGGACGGCACCCGGATCTGCTCAAGGCTGCCGTTGACCGTCAGACTGATTTCGTGGAAAGCCATGGTTGCCTCCGGGCGTTCTGCTGCAAATTCTTCCATACCTGGTTGAGCGCCATTTCGGTCAGGTTCCTGACCATTTGCTTGCGATAGCGGGCGCTGCCGCGCACATCGTCGATTGGCGTGCTGGCTTCGCTGGCCAGGCAGGCGGCAGCATGGATGGATCCGGGCATGATGGCTCGATCTGCCAGGGCAGCCTCGGCCTCGGCGGCGATCAAGGGGATGGGCGCGACGGAGGCCAGGGCGATCCGGAAGCGAAAGCCGGAAGGCAGCCAGGGAGCCGGGCTGCCCAGCACGGTCACGCCTACGATCGACAGGTCGCTCAGTTTGTTCCGCCCAAGCTTCAAGAAGGTACCGACGCTCCCGCGCGGCGGCAGGGGCAAAATGACGGCGGTCACGATATCGCCGGGTTTCAGCGTGGTCCTGCCGGGACCGAGGAAGAAAGCTGACAGCGCTTCCGGGCGCGGACAGGCGGTCCCATGGATCTGCAGCTTGCCATCCAGCACCAGGCAGGCGCCGATGGTATCGCCGGCCGGGGAAGCATTGCAGAGGTTACCGGCGACGGTGGCGCGCGTACGCAGCTGGTAGCTGGCCACCGAGCGGCAGGCTTCTGCCAGCAGGGGATAATATTTCTGCACTTCCGGCGAGGCGATCACCCGGTTCATATTGACCCCCGCCCCGATGGTCAGGCCTACCAGCGGATCAAAGCGGATGGCGTTCGTCCCGTCCAGGTGCTTCACATCCACCAGGAATTTGGGCGCCAGGAAGCCGTCCCGCATGCGGACAAAAATGTCCGTTCCTCCCAGGAACGGACGGGCTTCATCTGGGTGTTGCGCCAGGAACTGGCTGGCTTCGGCCAGTGACTCCGGCTGGATGTAGTCGAACTCGGGGAGCGTAGGGTGCGTTTGAGGCTTCATCTTTACTTCCTCATACCCGATATCAACTTGCTTTTATAAAAAGGGAACGATAAACCTTACAGGCAGATTAGCATCAGGGCCTTCCTCTTCGCCTGACCCTATTATTATGACACAATTTGAGCGTTTTGGGTCTCAAATATTTGGAAAGGACAGTGCGTTTTTAAAGTCTGTGGTCTCTTGGATAAAAACGGTTAGAGAAGGAACATGAATGGCACTGATAAACGAATAACTCGAATACAAGCATGGTTCTATGGCAAAATTTTAAAGATTTAGAAATTATTAGCGGAAATTATTATTCCAGCATGCCAGAACCATTGCCATCATTCAGAATCCGGTTCTGCGCAGCCAACAACCTGCAATAAAGTCCCACCCATGGATAGCAATTCAGCCTGATTGCCGCGCTCGATAATGCGGCTGTGCTCGAGGACGAGGATTTCATCCATGTTCTCTAATCCGACCAGCCTATGGGTGATGAGCAGCAGCGAGCGGCCGGCGGCCAGAGGCAGGAGCATATCGAGGATGAGACGCTCATTGAGCGGGTCGAGGTTGGCAGTCGGTTCGTCCAGCAAGAAGATGGGGGCATCCTTCAACAAGGCACGCGCAATCGCCAGGCGCTGGCGTTCGCCGGCGCTCAGACGAAGGCCACGTTCGCCGATGAATGTGTCATATCCTTTTGGCAAGCCGGCAATAAAATCGTGGATCTGCGCCCGCCGGGCGGCGTCTTCGATCTCGGGCTGACTGGCATCCGGCCGCGCCAAGCGCAGGTTTTTCCGGATAGTATCGTTCGAGAACCAGGTGCGTTGGGAAATGCAGCTGAACATCCGGCGCACAGCCTCCTGGGGATAGGCGTGCAAATCGCGGCCATCCAGCAGGATCTGCCCGTGCGAATAATCCCAGAAACGCAGCAACAGATTGACCAGGCTGGTTTTGCCGGCCCCACTGGGTCCGAGGATTGCAATGCGCTGACCGGGCTGCAGTGAAAAATCAATATCCTGCAAGGCGGGCTGAGGGCTGCCGGGGTAGGAAAAGCTCAGGTGGGAGAATTGGAGGGAGGGCGGCGTAGACTTGAACAATGGCCAAGGATCGACCCCTGTGAAGCGCGCAGGGACACTGACGACTGACTAGCTGATCGCTGCGCTGACGGCTGATCGCTGACTGCTGCTTCCGCATCCACGATTTCGAACAAGCGGCTGGCGGCCTGGCGGATGGAAGACACTGTTTGGGCAGCCAGCGGCAGCGGCATGACGGCTTCGAACCCGGCCAGTGCGGACAGCGTGAGCACCGCCAGCATGACGCCCGGGACTTGGCCTGAACGGACGAGCGGGATGGTAAGCACGAGCGCCGCCAGCATGCCCAGGTTCACCAACAGTACAGTTGATGCGCTGGAAATTCCGGTCAGACCTGCCAGGCGGCGCTGCGTCTGGCCGTATGCAGTTCCATCCTCCAGAATATGCTGCGAGTAATCCGGACCGCGTCCAAAGACGAGCAGATCGGCCAGGCCGCGGATTCCATCCACGAGACGCGCCTGCAAATTGGAACGGCGTGCAATGAGCTGCGCTCCGAGGCGGCGGCTGAGGCCGGAAGCCAGCAGCGGAAGGCCGAGGCCAAGCAGGAGCATGAAAGCCAGGTAGGTCCAACCCAGCGCGCTCGAATACACCCCAAGGTAGACTGCCATCCCGGCGGCAACCAGCAGCGCCACGAGCGGCGGGGAAACTACGCGCACGTAGAAATTCTCCAGTGTTTCCACATCCGAAACGATGCGGCCCAGCAAGTCACCGGAGCGGTAGTGCATCAAGCGGGCCGGAGCCAGAGGTTCGAGCGCCCGGTAGAACCAGATGCGCAGGCGCGCCAGCAGGCGGAAAGTAACGTTATGGGAAGTCAGGCGCTCGGCATAGCGAAAGACTCCACGCGTAATCCCGAAGAAACGCACTCCAACAATAGCCACCTGCAACGCGCCAATCTCCGGATGCAGTGCGGCCGAAGAGATCAGGAAGGCGGAAGTGCCCATCAGGCCGACGTTGCTGCCGATGGTCAATACGCCCAGGAAGACCGAAAGTGCGACCCAGCCCCAGGAACCTTTGATGAAACCTAATAGTCTGAGGATGACAGATTTTTGATTGTAGATTTTAGATTTTAGATTGGGAAGAAGTCGAATGTTGAAGGTCGAAGGTTGATGGTCAAATGTAGAAAGTCGAAGGTCAATGTCGACATTTGACGTTAGACTTTCGACGGTAGAGGTAGCATTTACGAGGGCTGCGTATGTGCCTTTTTTCGCCAGCAGTTCCTGGTGGGTGCCGGTTTCGACAATCCGGCCGCCTTCCAGGACCACGATCCGATCCGCCTGAAAAACGGTATTGAGGCGGTGGGCAATCGTAATGACGGTTCGAGCTTGGCCGCACAGCAATGCGTGGAAGCTGGTCTCGACCAGCATCTCAAGCTCCGGGTCCAGGCTGGAAGTCGGTTCATCCAGGATCAGGATGGGAGCATCTTTAAGTAATGCACGTGCCAGGGCCAACCTTTGGGCCTGTCCCATGCTCAGGCGTGCGCCTTCTTCACCAATGCGGGTCTCGTAACCATCCGGCAGCGCTTGAATAAACTGCTCCAAGTGCGCCTGGCGGGCAGCCTCCATAAGCTCAACAGGGCTGGCTTCCGGTTTCGCCAGGCGCAGGTTGGCGGCAAGCGTATCCTGGAACAGGGACGGGGTCTGGGGCACCCAGGCTACCAGTCTGCGCCAGGTTTCAAGCGGAATTTCGGTCGAGGGTTCGCCATTGAGGCTCAAATGTCCGGCGCCGGGTTCGATCAAGCGCAGCAGCAGGGCTGCCAGCGTGGATTTCCCGGCGCCGCTCGAGCCGACCAGGGCGATATGTTCCCCGGCATGGATTTCCAGGGTGATATCTGTCAGAGCAGGTTCAGTCTCACCGGGATAGGTATATGAGAGAGCAGATAAATGGAGAGTAGAGAACAGTAATGGATCCCTGGCATCCGGTTGCCTGTTCTCTGCTCTCTCTTCTCTCTTATCTGGGCCCTGCTCTTCAATATCCAAAATCTCAAAAATCCTGCGGGCGGCGCTCGTGCCGGACATACCGGCATGAAAACGCAGGCCGAGCATGCGCAGCGGCAGATAAAACTCCGGGGCGAGCAGGAGCAGGAACAAGGCTGGCTGGAAAGTCATGCCGCCTGCGAGCAAGCGCAGTCCCACTTCCACGGCGACCAGTGCCGTGCTGATGGTGGCTACCAGCTCGAGCACCAGCGCTGAGAGGAAAGTGACACGCAGTACGCCCAGGGTGATATCCCGAAAGCGCTCGCTGGCTTCGGCGATGGAGGAGGCCTGCTTCCCGGCTGCGGCCCAATTCTTTCAGCGTGGTCAGCCCCTGCAGGCTGTCATAGAAATGCGCACTCAGGCGGCCGAGGGTATCCCACTGGCGTTTGGTCAGGGCTTCACCGGTCTTGCCAATCAGGTACATGAAGACGGGGATGAGCGGGGCGGTCAGGAACAGGATCAGACCGGAAAGCGGGTCGCGTGGAAAAACGATGAACAAAATACTTAATGGGACGAGCGTGGCGATGCCCAACTGCGGCAGGTACTGGCTGAAATAGGCATCCAGCGCCTCGACCCCTTCCACAGCTGCATTTACCAGCTCACCGGTGCGTTCCTGGCGCGTGTAGGCCGGGCCCAGACGCAGGATCTTATCAAACAAGCGCTGGCGCAGATCGTTTTTGACATGCACCGCCACGGCGTTGGCGCTGACTTCACTGCCCCAGGCCAAAAGTGCACGGAAGAGAACGATAATGGTTATTACTCGAAGAAGGGCTGTGACATCCGGTAAAGCCTGCCCGCCCAGGAAAACCCGCTCGATAACCTGGCTGAGCGCCGAAGCCTGGCCAATGGTCAACAGGCCAGCCAGGAATCCGGTCAGGATGGTGGCTGCCAGGGCCAGGCGGCTGTCACGGGCGAGGTTGAGGAGTTGGCGGGAGAGAGGCATGTGTACGCGAATGAGTAAAGTAGTAACGACTTCACAGTTCTGCGATCTGTGGAGCGAAGTCGTTACTACTGATGACGACGAGAATCATTAACGACTAAAGTCGTTACTACTTTAGAGGCCAGAAGGTCGGCAGGAAAATCCGCAAAACCACGTCGGCCAGCAACCCCAGGACAAACAGGTTCTCAAACAGGCGGTTGTGATGAAAGGAGAAACCAGCGAACCAGACCGGCCAACCTGGCCATTCCTTGGGCGGTTCGGCCGGGCGCGGCTTGCCCAGTACGGCAACGGCGTAAAAAAGGCGCTTCCCGGCTAATAAAACGATCAACATGACCGGCGTGAAATAATGCGGCCCAAAGATCAAATACAGGATCACGGCATAGATCAATACCAGGACTGCCATGTTGATGTAACGGGAGACCTTCTCGCCAATCCTGACCGGCAGCGTGCCAACGCCTTTTTTCTTATCCTCGGCGGATTTGTCGATATGCTTGCCGAAGTTGATACTGAGCACGCTCAAGCCGAAAGGCACGCCTGCCAGGGCGACATACCATGTGGTTGGAGTCCAGCCGCGCGCCAGGACGCTGTAAACGCCTGCCACCAGGATCGGACCCCAGATCAGGAATATGGACAGCTCGCCCAGCGCCAGGTACTTGAGCGGCCAGGTGTAGAACAGCAGCACCAGTGCACCAAAGACGAACAGGCCGATGACCAGCGGAGAAAAGTGGGTATAGAAAAGCGCATAGACTCCCGATGAAAACGCCAGCACGCCGCTGATGAGGAACCAGGTAAGCTGTGTACGCTTGCTCCAAAAATCCTGCACCAAGGGATGGACGCCGTACTGAGTGCGGAAATAATTATCCTTGTCCACCCCGCGGCTGAAATCGGTGTAATCGTTCAGGAAATTATTGGTCCCGTGGGCGATGAAAAGCCCGAGGGTAATAATGATCCAGGGCAGCCATGCGAAATGACCGTCGCGCCAGGCCAACAACCCGCCGATAGCGCACGAATACAACGTCACCGTGGTCACCGCAGAACGCGTGGCAATCAGCCATTTGGAGACGATGTCCAGGCCTGCCCATTCCTGCTTGCTATCCATTTTGACCAGGCCGGCAAGGGCCTTTCCCCACATTTTAAAATTGATGCTCATAAATACACCTCCTTTTCAGCTTTTTCGATCACTCTGGCGATCAGTTTACTAAACATCCAGCCGTGGATGGGATAAAGCAGGTACCAGTACATTAGCCCGGGCAGGCCTTTGGGCTCGAAGAACGCCGTCTGGATGACGAGGTTCCTGTCTGCACTCTGCTGCATGATCTCGAACTGCAGCCAAGCCAGGCCGGGGACTTTCATTTCGGCACGTAAACGCATCAAATGATTGGGGACCAGGGTTTCCACCCGCCAGAAATCCAATGCATCACCTACACGCAGTTCATCGGGGTGGCGCCTTCCGCGCCGGAAGCCGGGCCCCCCAACCAGGTTGTCGATAATGCCGCGCGCCAGCCAGATCCAATTGGCATACAGCCAGCCGCGTTTCCCGCCCAGACCGGTAAAGATCCGGTAAACGGTGCTGGGTGCCGCTTTTGTGATGCGCTGGCGCTCCTCCAGCAGGATGCCCTCGCGAGTCGTAAAGGTCACCGGGATGGCATCGCCGGTTACGGAGACTTGTGAATCGCTCCAGGTGGTTTCGACCTGTTCGGCCGCCAAGCGTGCCAGGGCGCGTTCGAGCGAAGTCTTGTAGTCGCGCGGGTGAATATCCGGAAACAAACGCAAGGCCGAGTCATCACGTACCACCACTTCGTTGCGCATGCCTTCGATCAAAGCCATGCAGAGCGGGCGCGGGATGGGCGTGACCCAATGCAGAAAAGAAGCGCAGATGGAGGGTCTGAGAAAAGGCAGGATGAGCATTTTCCGGCGCAGGCCACGCGCCTGTGCATATCCTTGCATCATTTCGTGATAAGTCAGCACTTCAGCGCCGCCGATCTCGATGATGCGGTGAGAGCCCACCTGCTCATCAGGCAGTCCCAGCGCCGCGATCAGGTAGTCACGAACATCGCGGACCGAGATGGGTTGGATGCGGGTCGTCACCCAGGACGGGCAGAACAGGACCGGCATACCCTCCACCGGGTAACGCATCATTTCGAAGGAGGCGCTGCCCGACCCAACGATCACTGCCGCACGGAACTCAATCACCGACACCCCGGATTCCGCCAATGCCTGGCCCACTTGATGCCTGGAGCGCAGGTGCTCGGAAAGGTTCTGTTCCTCGCCACCGCCCATGCCGCCCAGGTAAATGATACGTTTAAGGCCGGCTGCATGGGCAGCACTCCCAAAGCTGCGAGCCGCGGCGAGATCGCGTTGGTAGAAGTCCGCGCCGCCGCTCATGCCGTGAATGAGATAATAGGCGGCATCCATCCCTTCCATAACAGTGGAGAGAGTCTCCGGATTCAACACATCCCCCTGGATCACTTCAACACGTTCCAGCCAGGGCCGGCCCTGTAGATGATAGGGTTGGCGCGCCAACACCCGCACGCAATATCCTCTCTCCAGTAACTGTGGAACCAATCGACCGCCCACATAACCGGTTGCGCCAGTGACCAGAACGTGGTGAAAAGATTCTGTACGCATACAGATCAGTTTTATTCTACTGCTTCCTGCCTGGATGGACGCACCAATTCAGCATTTTCTCAAGTCAAAAAATAAAGAAGGCTGCGTTCCCGCATCCTTCCTGTAAATCCTTCCTAGTAAACCATCTTATCCGGTGAAGACCCGATCCGTTTGCGAAAAACCCAGTAGGTCCAGCCCTGGTAAGCCAAAACGACCGGTACAAAGATCAGGGCAATCACGGACATTACGCCAAGTGTGTAAGGCGAAGAAGAAGCATTGTAGATCGTCAGGCTGAAAGCCGGATTGGTGCTGGAGATCATAACCCGGGGGAACATGATCCGGAAGCACGAGACCAGCGTCAGGGCCAGGTGGGCGCCCATCATGGCGAATGCCCAACCATTCCTTTTCCGGGAAATAAAATAGCCAGTCAGGAGCAGCGCCGCGAAGGCCGCGATCGGAATTACTCCGGGATCGACGCCCAAATGGACCAGGATGTCGGTATAGAAGTAAGTGGTCACCAACAAGGCGAAGATCAGGATCACGGCCGGGTACCAAAGACGGCGGGCAGCCGCATGCGCCCGTTCGGCCAATTCCCCATTGGTCTTCAGGCTCAAGAAGATCGCTCCGATCAGGAGAAATCCGGCGGCATTGGAAAAGCCACCAATCAAGCCATACGGGTTGAGCAGTGTCCAGAACGTTCCGGTGTAGGTCATCTTGCCGTCGATGGGAACGCCCTTGGCCAGATTCGCAAAGGCAACGCCCAACAGGAAGGCAGCCAGGAAACTGGCAATGGCAACCGCCCAATCCCAGAAACTGCGCCATTTCAGGCCGGCGATTTTGCTGCGGAACTCAAATGAAACGCCGCGCACGATCAAGGCAAACAGGAGCAGGAAAAGGGCCGGATAGAATCCGCTGAACATGGTGGCGTACCAGTGCGGGAAGGCGGCGAAAGTGGCCCCGCCGGCTGTGATCAGCCAGACTTCGTTCCCATCCCAGTGCGGACCAATCGTATTAATGATCGCCCGGCGCTCGGAATCGGTCTTGCCCAGGAAAGGCAGGAGCATGCCCACCCCGAAATCGAAGCCTTCCAGAAAAAAGAACCCGACGTACAGGACCGCGATCAGGATAAACCAGACAATGTTGAGATCCATATTTCAGCTCCCGTCTTATTCAGTTTCCGCTGATTCGGCTTCCGCCAATTCTGATTCGCCCTCTGACGGACCGGCCTTGGCGAATTTCGCCAGCAGGTAGACATCCGCACCCATCAAGGCAGTGTAGATCAGGGCGAAACCGATCAAACTGAATAAAATCATCCCGCTACTCAGCCCGGGGGACATGGCATCCTCGGTCTTGAGCAGCCCATAGACGATGAACGGCTGGCGGCCCATCTCGGTCAGGATCCAGCCGCTGGTATTGGCAATATAAGGGAGCGCAATGGCAAAAACGAAGATTACCAGCCAGCGGATGTTCGGCCCGACCCGGTTGCGCATGACGTGGTACAGGGCGTAGCCGCCCAGAGCCAGCATCGCAAAGCCGGCTCCAACCATCAAGCGAAAGCCCCAGTAGGTGAAAACCACCAGCGGGATGTAGGTCCCGGGTCCGTATTTTTCCTGGTACTGCGTTTCCAAATTATTGATCCCGGGCACCTCCCCACTGAGCTGGTTATAGTACAACAGACTGAGCACGCGCGGGATGCGGATCTGCCAGATCTTGTTCCGCCCGGTCAGATCGCCGATGGTCAGGATCGAGAACGAAGCCGGGTTCTCCGTGTCATACAGGGCTTCCGCCGAAGCGGCTTTCATGGGCTGGTTTTGCAGCAGCCATAAGCCCTGTTCGTGCCCGCCGATGATGACCAGGGTGACGGCAATCGTCCCGATAATGGCAGCCAGGTTGAAGGAGCGCTTGAAGAAGTCGATCTCGTTTTTACGGAGAAGCTGGTAGGCGCTGATGCCCAGCACAAAAAAGGCGGCGGTGGTCAGACCGGCGGTGAGGGTATGTTCGAACATGACCCAAGCCTTGGGATTAAAGACCAGCGCCCCAAAATCAACCATCTCCGCCCGGCCATTATTGATCACATACCCGACCGGATGCTGCATAAAGGCATTGGCGATCAGGATCCACAGGGCTGAGAGCGAGCTGCCAAGCGCCACCAGCCAGATGACCGCTGCATGCAGCTTCTTGGAAAGTTTATCCCAGCCGAAAATCCACAGGCCCAGGAAGGTCGACTCGAGGAAGAAGGCCAACAGGGCTTCGATGGCGAGCGGCGCTCCGAAAATGTCGCCAACATAATTGGCGTAGCCAGCCCAGTTCATGCCAAATTGAAATTCCATGACAATGCCGGTCACCACCCCCATGGCAAAGTTGATCAGGAAGAGCTTGCCCCAGAATTTTGTCAGCTTCCGGTAGGTTTCGTTCCCGGTCCGCACATACTGCAACTCCAGGATGGCGACGAACCAGACCAGGCCCAGGGTCAATGGGACAAAGAAAAAATGATAGATGGTTGTCAGCGCAAATTGCAAGCGTGATAACACGACTGGTAGCATGCAACCTCCTCCTTATTTTCAAAAAGCCTTCAGAGTAAATCCGGAATAAACCACAGAGTCTCCAAGCCACAAAGTATCACAAATTGTTTCTTTTTTTTCGCGACTTTGCCTGCAGCCTGGACTGTCCGTCCACCTGTACCTTCGGCGGCGCAGGCGCACGTCAGGCTTGGTGGTTCAGTTCCAAAATTCTCGCAAAGACCTCATTAACGCCTGCTGGTATCAGGCGTATGCTTTCTCAAGTATACCGGATAGCCAAAAAATAGCAATATTGTGAAACCGAACCACATGGAAGCAAAGCCCGCATTCGTATCTGCAGGCGTCTCCTCGGGTGTCGAAAGGACCCGGAAAGGCAGTTTGTCATTTTCTTCAGTCGCACCCTGCTGGATATAGACCGGCAGGATCGGGTAGGGTATTTGGTCTTGCAAGCGCGGCAGGTTGACGAACTTCCAAAAATCCAGATGGGTCTGGCCAGGAGCCAAGGTCGGGTCGGATGGGCCGCCCATGCCCGGTTTGGCCGGCAGGCGCAGGATGCCGGTGACCGTGACCGCGCCGGTCACGTCATACTTCCGCCAGGAGGCGGGCGTGTCATCCTTGAACGGGATCCAGCCGCGGTCGACCAGCACCGCCGAATCATCCGGAAAGACCAGCGGAGTGACCAGGATGAATCCAGTCTCATTGCCCCAACTTTGCACCCAGACCTGGTTCCGGACGGCGATCTGGTGCTCAAAATCGAAGGTGCCGGAAGCCTGGACAGGCCGGTATTCCATGTCGACCAGGCCAGCCGGTTGGGTTCCCCCGGCAAGCAGGAGAGGCTTGGCCACCTGCATGGCAGCCAGGTGATCGGCGAAGGTCTTGTTTTGATGATAGCGGTCCACCTGCCAGATCCCCATCCGGATGGTCACGCCGATCGCGACCAGGACCAGCAAGGTGGTCGTCCACCAGCGGCGGGAAAACATTAATCGCATCATTTGAGTGGTTTTCGAAACAGGATCAGCGGATTGGGCTCATCAGGGTATCACAACCGACCAACTGGTTTGGGCGGTCCTGGAATTGGGAAGGCTGACAACGGCCTTGATGTTGAACTTCCCGCAGTCGGTATTAATCACGTCACCGGTATCAAAAGTTTGGGTGGAAGCGGATTTGAAGGACAGGCTGACATCCTCCGAATGCATGAGCAGCATAGTGCCGCCTGGATTGTAAACTTCCAAATGATAAGTCACTGTCGCGGGACCGTTGGTAGTCATGGAGATTTTAAAGGAAGTCGGGTTGGTTGTGTCACTGTCACAAGAACTATGGATGACGGCTGGGGCGGATATGGTCAGTGCAGTCACCAGTCCGGAAGGGATTGGGTCGACGGGCACCTGGGAAAGGTCGCCGGAAGTTGTCACCGCAGAGTCTGAAACCCAGCACTGCATTTTGCTGGAAGGCGGGATTTCGATTTTCCACCAGGTATGGTCGCTGGTCGTCCCCAGGATTTGGGCCATTCTTCCAAGTTGAAGCGTTGCAACCGAGGAAAAGGAGGTCCCCGGCCCGAAGCGGCAGTCGGCATCTTCCGTTTTGGGTGCCACGGCTGGTCCGGTTATGGGGGCAGGTGGCTGGCAGGCAGTTAAGAGCATGCACAAGCAGGCCGCCGCGCCGACGACATTATAGACCAAGGCTTTAGACAGGTTTGGGCTGCGCATTCTTCAGCGGCCGCAGGATCAAACTATAAAGGGCAAACAATATCCCCAGCGGCACCCCGGCAATGATGATGCCCTCCAAGCGAGTTACCAGGGTCAACGAATCCGTTATTGTCAGGCCCTCATATTTCGTGGGCTGGAACGAACAGATGTAAGACAGATTCCCGATTTGCTTCAGAGCCAGGCTGGCAGAACCGCCGGGAGGGATGAACAAAGGCCCCAGCGTGTGAGCGACGGAATCATGGTTGTTCACCACCAGAATATCGCCCAGGACGAAGATCATATCCTGCGGGATGACGCTTGCCCCGCCGGCAACCCTGGCGGAGGTGCCCGCCGGGATATCCAACACAACCGTCTTGGGCGGGCGGCTGGTTGTACTACCCTGCCAGTAAAAAGCCAGCTCACTTAATGGAATTGCGATGAGCAGCCCGGCCACAATGCACAACAGGAAACGGATAAGCAAAGCTTTGCGCACGGTCAATTCTTCTTGAACAAAGTCTGCAGATCTGCGGCGATATCATCCGGGTTGCCGGGGTAGGCGTAGGTGAGACGCAGGTTGCCTTGCGGGTCGATCAAATAGGTGTAACTCGAGTGGGTCGTGCCACCATCGGCAACGGTCACGCCATAGGCGGTCCAGACCGGCTGGAGCTGCGCCAGCGTGCCTGTGGCGGCCATAAAGGTCGGGTCGAAGCGGCTGACGAATGCCCCCATCGACTGGGGGGTATCATTGGCCGGGTCGGTGGCAACAAAGATCACCTGCACCTGAGAAGCCTGGCTTCCCAGCAGGCTGCGCGTCTTGGCGAGGATCGCCATGGTGGCCGGACACAGGTCCGTGCAGTGGGAATATCCAAAAAAGAGCAGGACATATTTACCGCGGTAATCGGATAAGCGGATCGTCCCGCCGTTCTGGTTGGTAAGCGAAAAATCTGCAGCCGGAGCCGGCGGGTTGAGAACCGATCCGTGGAAGGTTACAGGTGCTTTCTGCAGGACGAGCGCGGTACCGGCGGCCAACACAACTAGCACCAGGATGATCGTACCAACCCAAAAAATTCTTTTATCCATACAGGTTTCGCTCCTTCTCCGGGTACCCGTTAGTGAGGCAGCGTACCGATCAGATACAGCGCCGGGTAGAAGAAGATCCAGACCAGATCGACGAAATGCCAGAATACGACCGCGGCCTCCACTCCCCAATGTTTATCAGCGGAATAACGGTTGCGGGCCAGATTGCGCAGGATGATGGATAGAAAAACGACGCCGCACAGAACGTGGAAGGCATGAAAACCGGTCATGCTGTAAAAAACGGCGCCCTGTGCGCCATCGCCGGGACCAAAGGGAGCAATGCGCCACTCGATGCCCATGACGCCTGCCAAAAAGGCGACGCCCAGGAAGATCGTGACCGACAGACTGCGGATCGCCCGGGAGCGGTCGCCGTGCTCCATGGACACTTCGGCGCGGTTGGCGAAAAACGAGGACAGCAACAGCATGGAGGTGACGATCACACCCAGGAATTGGTTCACATCCGGGCGGATCAAACCCAGCAGGTTGAAGCGTGAAATGAACAACCCGCCAAATACGAAAGCATCCGAAAGGATGAAGAACCACAAACCCAGCCGGTTGGTGCTCAGCTTATAGCTGAAGGACTCACGGTCTTCATCTTTATCGGTCTCAAACAGGCGGGTGATGTGCATGTAGTAATACATCACCAGACCGGCTTTGATGACTGCCATGAGGGCCAGCAGGGGCCAGACATTCAGGAACAATGCGAAAATGAACTCGGCGGCCGTCAAAATGGCCAGGATGACAAAAACCATCAGGCCAAGCTGCAGCCCGTTGGGGCGCTTGCTAAGGGTAAGCTCTTTCGTTTCGACCATGTCAATCCTCCCCCACAAATTTTACGTAACGGGAACCGGGCAGGCCGTAATCATAGGGCTCGCCAACCACCTCGATCGGTTTCTCATAATTGTGGTAAGGCATGGGTGAAGGCACCTGCCACTCGGGGGAACGCGACTGCCAGACATTGCCGGTCTCAAGCTTGCCTCTTTTCCGGGTCAGGAAGACGTTAATAAAGAAGATCAGGGTACCCAATCCAATCAGAAAGCCGCAAATGGTCATCACGATATGGTAAGGCTGAAAACCCAGGGCCGGGTCATAGCCATCCACCCGCCGGCGCATGCCCAGCAGCCCGATGCGCATCATGAAAAGGGTCAAAACGATCATGGCGGGGCCTGTCAGCCAGAAGTGGACTTTGCCGAGCTTTTCGTTCAGCCGTTTGCCGGTCATCTTGGGCCACCAGAAGTAAATGGCGGCGAAGAACGGCAGCACATACCCGCCGAAAAGCGTGTCATGGAAATGGCCGAGGATATAGTAGGTGTTATTCAACAAAAGGTCGGTCGAAACCGTGCCATTGGGCGGTCCGGAAAGACCTCCCAACAGGAAAACCACGATCGCACCCAGCACGAACAGCATCGGCGTAGGGAAAGTGATCTTGCCCTTCCAGAGGGTCGCCACCCAGGAGAAGAACTTCACCCCGGTAGGCACGGCCACCAGCAGTGTGCTGTACATGAACGGCTCGCGCAGGTATTCAGCCATCCCGGAGGCGAACATGTGATGGCCCCAGACCAGGAAGCCGGTCAGTGCGATCCCGAGGGCGGACATGGCCACCCACTTATAGCCGTAAAGCGGCTTGCGGACGAAGACCGGCAGCAACTCGCTGATGAGCCCCAGGCCGGGCAAAATGAATACGTAAACCGCCGGATGGGAGTAGAACCAGAATAAGTGCTCGAACAGGATCGGGTTCCCGCCTTTGATCGGATCAAAAAAGCCCATCCCGAGCAGGCGCTCGAGCATGACCATTTGGAAGGCCAGGCCAATCAACTGGGTGGCCGTCAGGCTGATGATCGAGGTGGCGATTGCCCCCCAGACGAAGATCGGCAGGCGGAAAGGTGTCATGCCTTTTGCCCGCAGGCGTATCACCGTGGCCAGGATATTAAGAGCGCTCAGGATGGAGGAAAAGCTGGAAAGTGACACCCCCAGGAAAAACATCTGCATGCCCAGCGGCGCCCGGATCGAAAGCGGCGGGTAACCGGTCCAGCCGGTATCAAACCCACCCAGGGCCATGCTCGAAAGCAGGATGATCCCGGCCGGAACGGCGATCCAGAATGAGAAGGCGTTCAAACGCGGGAAGGCCATGTCGTTCGCCCCGATCAGCAGCGGCACGGCATAGTTCATGAAAGCGGAAATCCCGATCAGGATACCGACGATCATGACAATCCCGTGCAGGGACATGAGTGTATTGTATTCGATGGGGGTCAGATACTGCTGGTCGGCCGCCAGTTGGGTGCGGAAGGTCAATGCAAACAGGCCTCCGACCGAGAAAAGGATCAACGCCAGGGTCAGATACTGGATGCCGATCACCTTATGGTCGTGGGAAGGCCCCCAAAAGCGCCGCCAGCCCCAGCCGGATTCATCCTGTTCGGGGGTTTCTTCGCCGGCCACCCACTTTAGCCAATCGTCCAGCACCCCGACCCCGTACAGGAAGAACAATGCGCCAAAGAGCGCGCCGACCACCACCGCCGGCTCGGTTTTCCAGGCTGGCAGGCGCATCAAAACCCGGATAAGGGTCACGAAACCGAGGCCGAATATGGTTCCAATTACCTGCCAGAGGAGCCCGCGCAGCAGGCCCAAAGTCTTGGTATTTTCCATGCCGTCTCCGTTATTTCAAGCTCTTGATATAAGCGATCAGGTTCGTGATTTGGGCAGGGGTCAACGCCTGGCCAAATGTAGCGGGCATAACGTTCGGCGAAAAGCCGGAAACAATTTGCAGGTTGGGGTCTGTAATGGAATTATTCAGATATTTCTCGTCGGCGGTCACTTTCTTGCCGTCCGAGAGCGTGACGGTCGAATTGTACAAATGCAGCCAGGTGGGTCCGGTCTTTTTCGAGCCGTCCGTCGAGTGACAGACCGAACAACCATATAAGGAGGCCAACTGCTCTCCGATCAGAACCGGGTCCTTGGGCGCATTGGCAACCTGTTGTTTCGCCCAGGTTTGAAAATCGGCGTAGCTAACGACATACACATCCGCCGTCATTGTGGTGTGATTTTTGCCGCACAACTGGGCGCACTCCACCGTGTAATGGCCGATGACCGTCGGAGTAACCCGCAGATCGACCGTCCGACCGGGCAGGATATCCTGTTTAAGCCTGAACTCCGGCACGAAGAAGGAATGGGTGACATCCAGGCTGGTCATCTGCAGGTCCACCTGCTGTCCAACCGGCAGGTAAAGTTGTTTGGATGCGAACAAATAATCGGGGTATTGGAACTGCCAGTTCCATTGCTCGGCGATCACCTTGACCACCATGGCGGAGGGGTCCACCCGGCGGGTATCGCTCAGGCTTTGGGCGCCCAGGTAAGCCAGGTAAAGCACGGCAATTAAAGGCAAAAGTGTCCAGGCGATCTCCAATTTGGAGTTGCCTTCGATATATGTGCCTTCTCCTGTCTCGCCTTTCCTGCGACGAAAGACGATCAGGCTGTAAGTGAATGGCACAACGATCAGGGAAAAAACAAAAGCAATCGCCCAGGTGTAAATCCCGAAGAGCTGGTCGATCGAAACCCCTTGCGCGCTTGCCAGACGAGGCAGAAGTCCGATATTGGTTAGCCCGGTGTGAATGGCAAACGTGCTTGCAATAACCAATACGGCATTAATAATGAAATGTTTCATGGTTATTACCTATCAGTTGAGCTGGAGACTGTCAATAATTGCAAACTTTTCCAAATATTTCATCGATATAATTAATGATATTATAATACTTGCAAAAAGACATTTGGATAAATTTGGAAAAATTAGGCTCGGTGTAATTTCGAAGAGCCAATGCAAGCCTGACAGGACAGTTGGCGAATTCCATTCGGTGGGTCAACCTCCGGGGAGGGCTGAACGATGTCAATTTCAATGGAATATGAGGAATTTGCATGGGCAAATTAATCATCCAACTCTTGAAAAAGCGCTTGGTTCAGTTGGGTCTGGTTATCGTCGGAGCTCTGCTGCTCATCGGAATGGGTTGGGGGATCCATCTAACCCAGGTACCGCCACCCCAACCGATCCAATTTCCGCACAACATGCACATCAATGTGGGCATTCAATGCCTGTTTTGCCATCCGGGGGCGCTGCGCGGTCCCTCGCCCGGGCTTCCGACCGAGACCAAATGCTGGGGCTGCCACCAACAGATCACAGTTCGGAATTCCGAAATTGACAAGCTGACCAGCTACGTCAAACAGAACAAGCCCATCGCGTGGGTGCCGGTTGCCATCCTGCCGGATTTCGTCTACTTCAGCCACCGCCCGCACATCGCGGCCGGGTTGAACTGCGAAAATTGCCACGGGGAAATCAGCCAGATGACGGTGGCTGTACCCCAAAAGATGAACATGGGCTGGTGCCTCAACTGTCACCGCACGCGTTTCAAGAACGATCCGGTCATGCTGACCAAACTGACCGATTGCGTTACCTGTCATAAATAACCGGGTACGAGAGGATGAAGAGATGAGCAATCAAATATCCCGGCGTGATTTTCTCAAGTTGGTGGGGGTCGGCGCGGCAACTGTGACGGTCCTGACCGGTTGCGGCCCGGATTCGCGCTATGTTGTGCGTGAACCCTATACCAAGATGCCGGAATATACCTACAACGGCCTGAGCACCTATTACGCCACCACCTGCCGCGAATGCCCGGCCGGATGTGGGCTGGTCGTGCGCACGATGCAGGGACGAGCCATCAAGGTGGAAGGCAACCCCAATAACCCGCTCAACCTGGGCAAGACCTGCTCGCGCGGGCAAGCCTCTCTGCAGGGATTGTACAACCCGGATCGGCTGCAGCGTCCGTTTAAACACGCGCGCGGCGGTGATAATCCGCTTGAGCTAACCTGGGATCAGGCGGTTGCTACGGTCAAGCAGGCATTCAGTTCGAACCAACCCGGCCAGATCGCTTTCCTGCTTGGGATGACCTCCGACCACCTGGCTGACCTGGTGACCGAGATCACGACCGCCCTGGGAGCGCCGACTCCTTTGAGATATGGGGCGTTTGCCATGTTCGAAGGGCGCAGCACCTTGGCGAAAGCTGCGCAGCAGGCGCTTGGGGCGGCAGCCATCCCAGCCTTTGATATCAGCAATTCTGACGCAGTCTTTTCCTTCGGGGCCAATTTCCTGGAAACGTACCTCTCCCCGGTGGCCTTCGGACGCGGTTATGCAAACCTGCGCAAGGGCAATTCCACCGGAAAACGCGGGATCCTGGTTCAATTCGAGCCGCGCATGTCCCAGACGGCCGCCGCCGCCGATTATTGGATCCCGGTCCTGCCAGGCACGCAGGGATTGGCTGCCCTGGGTCTTGGGAGGGCGGTCGCAGAATTGCGTGGCGGATCGCTGCCGGCTGCCTATCAGAACGTGGACCTGGCAAGCATCGCCGATGCAACCGGCGTCAGCCAGGATATGTTCAAGAAACTGGCCGGGCTTTTCACAGCCGCTGCCCACCCACTGTCCATCCCAGGCGGTTCCGCCCTGTCCGCCAGCAACGGGCTGGAAGCCGGGCAGGCCATCCTGGCCTTGAACGTGTTAGCCAAAAATCTGGGAGCTCCAGGCGGTATAGCGATGATGCCCGCGCTGCCAGTTCAGCCGTCGAGCACGCTGCTACCGAGTACCTTCAGTGATATCCAGGCATTGGTGGCTGCAATGAAGAGCGGAAAGATCAAGGCGCTCTTCATCCACGGCACCAACCCCTTTTTCGAGCTGCCCGCCAGCTTGGGGTTTGCCGAGGCCGCCAAACAGGTCCCCAATATTATTTCATTCAGCTCTTTTCCGGACGAGACGGCCCTGCAGTCCGATTACGTCTTCCCGGACCATACCGGGCTCGAAGCGTGGGGCTACCAGAAGAATCGTAACAGGCGCGGACCGTCCGGTCCTTTCGGGCTTTCAACCGGCAGTGGTACCGTTCTACAACACCAAAGCCACTGCCGACGTATTACTGGCGGCCGTGCAAGCCATTGGAGGCAGCCTGGCCAAGGCGGTCCCCTATAAGGACGAAGTCGAATTCCTGCAAAGCTCCATCGAAAACCTGGTCCAACAGCCGGGCTATTACAATGCCGTTGATATCCCATCCTTCTGGGCTCTGTGGCAGCAGTACGGCGGCTGGTGGAGCGCCAACGCCGGCCTGACTACCCCCTCCGCAGGCAGCTCTCTCGATCAGCCATTGCAGGTCCCCGCGCCCCAATTCGATCAGAAGGGCGACTATCTCCTGTTCCCTTTCCCATCGCCGTTGTTGAGCGATGGTTCCGGCGCCAACAAGCCCTGGCTGCAGGAGACGCCTGATCCCACCACCACGGTCATGTGGAACACCTGGATCGAGATCCATCCGGATACGGCCGACAAGCTGGGGCTGAAGGATGATGACGTCGTGCGAATTACTTCCGCCTATGGCGAGTTGGAAGCTTCAGTGTACCGCTATCCCGCCATCCGTCCCGATACCATCGCCATCCCCTTCGGGCAGGGACATACCGCTTTCGGGCGTTACGCGGAAGGCCGGGGCGCAAACCTGGCGGCCCTCTTGGGCAAGCAGATCAATGCGGATGGCGATCTTGCTGTCCATGGGATTTTTGTCAAGATTGAAAAGACCGGTAAGAGGAATTATTTAGCCCGGATGGAAAGCCGCATGGGTGTGTACGGGAAATATCAAGTGTGACGGATAAGAGATAAAAGGTATCTGTGAGGAGAAGAATACGATATGCCTGAAACTCCTACCAATCAAACGGTGCAACCTGGAAAATGGGGCATGGTCATCGATCAGGACCTGTGCATGGGCTGCCAGGCCTGCGTGACCGCCTGCGCCATGGAAAATAACGTCGCCTTTGTAGGGGAGGCCGACGCCAGTTATAGCCGCTGGATGCACTGGCTGCGGATCGAGCGCTTTTGGACCGGCGCCTACCCGGAGGTTTCCATGACCGGTTTCCAGCCCATACTGTGCCAGCAGTGCGGGCATGCTCCCTGCGAACCGGTCTGCCCGGTCTATGCCTCGGTCCACAGTGAATCCGAACAGACCAACTTGCAGATCTACAACCGCTGCGTCGGCACCCGCTATTGCGCCAACAACTGCCCCTACCAGGTAAGGTCATTCAACTGGCGAGACTACACCCGCCCGGCATCTCTGGACAACCTGTTCAACCCGGATGTGACCGTGCGGAGGCGTGGTGTGATGGAAAAATGCACTTTCTGCATCCAGCGCATCCGCCGGGTGGAGGACCTGGCCCACTCGGAGGACCGCCCCGTCAGGGATGGCGAAGTCCAACCCGCCTGCGCCCAGGCCTGCCCGACGAATGCCATCGTCTTCGGGCACATCGACGATCCGACCACCCTGGTCAGCCGGCTGGCGGCAGAGGCTAAGAATAGAAACTATAAGATGCTCGAAGAGTTGGGTACGTATCCCAGGATCACGTACCTAAAGGGAGGCCCATCCCATGGCTGAAGCTGAATCGGCAAGACCCTTATCCCATCCTCTCGCCCATCCGGAAGAGCATGAAGAAGATCCCAAGAAGGAACACCTTCTCCTGGATCCCCGCCCACGTGGCGAAATGAACCGTATGGTGATGGAATCCATGCATGCCACAAGTTGGAAATTCTGGCTGGTGGCGGTATTGCTGGCTGGCTTTGTGGTCTATAGCATCATTGGCTTATGGGGGTACATGATCGCCGAAGGATTGGGGGTAACCGGCGTGAACCGGACGGAAAATTGGGCCATCTTCCTGACCAACGTCGTCTTCTGGATCGGCATCAGCCATGCCGGGACGTTCGTCTCGGCCCTGCTGCGGGTGGTAAAGGCCGAGTTCCGCCGCCCGTTCACCCGCATGGCCGAGTTGATGACCACTTTTGGGCTTGTGGAAGCCGGGTTCAGTGTCTTCATGCACATGGGGCGGACCTGGCTGGCATACTGGCTGTTCCCTTACCCCAATGAGCGCACGATCTGGCCGGATTTCCATTCCCCCCTCATGTGGGATTTCCTGGCGATCAATACCTATTTGCTGGCAAGCTCGATGTACGTATTTCTTCCTTTGATCCCCGACCTGGCCATGGCGCGCGACCACTCCAGCGGCTGGCGCAAGGTCTTCTACCGGATCCTTGCCTTCGGCTTCCGTGGGTCTGAGAGCGAGTGGGTTCATCTCAAGACGGCTATGAACATCTTTGCCATTGCCATCCTGCCGGTCATGTTCTCGGTGCATACCATCGTCGCCTGGGACTTCGCCATGGCCTCCCGCCCGGGCTGGTCTTCGACGATATTCGGCCCGTACTTCGTGGTGGGAGCGCTGCATTCCGGCCTGGCGGCAGTGGCGGTCATCCTGTTCATCATCAGCCGGACGATGAAGAATATGAAATACTTCATCCGCCCTGAGCATTTCGATGGCATTGGCAAGCTGATGCTGATGATCACCATGACCTGGGGCTACTTCTTCTTCAATGATTACCTGGTGGAATGGTACGGCGGCGAATCCATCTCGCGCACACTGCAGAATTTCTTCCAAACCGGGCCGCAGAACTGGATCTTCTTCCTTATGCTGGCCTGTAACTTCCTGATTCCAATACTGACGCTGTGGAATCGAAAATTCCGCCGGAACCCGATGGCGATGGTCACCATGGGCATCATTATTAATATTGGCATGTATCTGGAGCGTTACGTAATTATCCCGATGGGTCTGACGATCAACCGCATGCCGTTCACCTGGCGGGTGTATGTCCCGCGCATCGAGATCTATATGACCCTGGGCACCTTCTCGCTCTTCATCCTCATGTATTTGATCGCGTCGAAGCTGATCCCGTTCGTGCCGGTCTGGGAAGTGCAGGAAGGACAAATCGCCCACTCGCTCCGCAAGTTTGGCAAGGCGGAAGTGCCTTCCAAAGCGGAAATCGAGTGATCGATGATTGCTGAGCAGGATGGATACTATGGCTGAAAAGAAAACGCTTTTGGCCCTTTTTGGAACCATTGACCCGGCGGCGGAAGCCATCGAAAAACTGCGGAGTATGGGCGTGCCGGAAGACCAGATGGAAGTGATCTCGGGCATCCCTATCCTGGCGCCGGTCTTGGGCCGCCCTAAGAAAATGACAGGCGTTCCGCAGTTGGCAATGGGTGGGGCGGCAGCCGGATTCCTGTTCGGTCTGTTCCTCAATTTCGGGATCCCGTGGTTGTTCCATCTTCACGTGGGCGGGCAGCCTCTGTACCCGATCCCGCCCGGCTTCATCCTGACCTTCGAAATGACCATGCTCGGGACGATGGGCATGGCCTTCCTGGGAGTGTTCCTGGAGAGCTATTTTCCCAAATGGAGACCCCTGGAATACGTGCCGGAAATCAGTGACGGGAAAGTGGCGGTGCTTTTCAGCGTACTGGAGGACGAGGAAGAGAAATATACGGAGACCATGAAAGACCTTGGCGCTGAGAGCGTGGGCTTGGCAACCGCGAGGCCGCTATGAAATCTTATATTCGTCGTGAAGTCGTGATACGCCTGGGTATCGTGGTCCTGTTCGCCCTGGTGGCGATCGGGATCGCGGAACTTTTTGCTTACGATGTGATCAAGCTGGATTGGGTCAGCTTCATGGAGATCCAGCCGGCGTTCCAGCCCATGTACGATCCACTGCCTGCCCCAGCCAATTCGATCCCGGTTGAAGGCTCGGTGTTTGTGCCTGCCGAGGGCGTGCCTGCCAACCCAATCCCAGCCGACGCGGACTCGATCGAGCGCGGGATGGAGTTGTATCACATCAACTGCATCCACTGCCACGGGCCATTAGGGAAAGGCGACGGTACGGTGGCGATTTACCTGCAAAACAAGCCCGCCGATCTGACCAGCCTGCCGGTCCAGGCCCTGAGCGACGGCGGAATTTTCCTGACCATCTCGGATGGCATCCAGGGGAAAATGCCGGCCCTGAATGAAAACCTGCTCGTACGGGAACGCTGGGATGTGGTCAATTACGTCCGTTGGTTGAAATAAGGATGCTGTTATGAAGCGAGATTTTAAATTCTGGATGATCCTGCTCGCCTTCAGCCTGCCGGTCTGCGCGGCGCTCTTCATCGGTACGATCTACTTCAGTAACTGCGGGGTCAACGCGGATTGTTCCCGAGGCTTTTTGGCGCCCGTTATCCATACCCCCATGCCGACCTTGTTCCCGGCCACACTGCCGGTTTCCACACTGAGCGGACCGATTAATTTCGCTCTCACCCCTACTGCAGCGACGGCCGGCGGCGAAGAAGTACCGGAACCCTCCATCCCCGGCCTGCCGGGCGCTGCCGTCAACCTGAAAGGCGATGCAACCTCCGGGGCAGCCCTGTTCAAGGTCCACTGCGCCACCTGTCATGGACAGGCAGGCAAAGGCGGCGTACCCAACCCCGGTTCAAGCGATGGGACGGTGCCGCCGCTCAACCCAATCGATCCGTTGCTGAAGGATCCGGATGATAAAACCTTTGCTACCAATATCGATCTCTTCATCCAGCATGGGTCAGTGCCCGAAGGACCGAGCCCGTTCCGGACCATGCCGGGCTGGGGCGATCAAAATGCAATCACTCAGCAGCAGATCGCGGATGTGATCGCTTACGTGATCAGCCTAAACAAATGATTTAATTCTTTTTATCTGGCTTATTGTCCGGAACAACCGGCGGTTGGACGGGTGTATTCGTCACCAGCACCTTGTCCACCCGCTTGTCGTCCATATCCACCACTTCAAAACATAACCCATTCCATTCGAACTGGTCGGCGGTCTGCGGAATGCGTCCCAACTGCAGCATCACAAAACCGCCCAGAGTTCTCGTATTCTTCCTCGTCCGGTAGATGGCGCAGGTTGAATATTTCCTTGAATTCATCGGTGGGAAGCATTCCATCCAGGAGCCACGAGCCATCCTTGCGCTGGGTGGCCTGCGGTCCGCCTTCCATACTCCCGACGATCTCTTCCAGGATATCCGCCAGCGTGACCAGCCCCTGCACCACGCCGAACTCATCCACCACCAGCATGAGTTCACGTTGGCTTTCGCGGAACATTTCCAGGGCGCGTGAACCAAAGGCAGTCTCCGGGATGTGGATGGCCGGGCGGACGATCTGACGCAGGTCGTTGCCGGTTTGGATATCCGCCAGGAGCAGCTCCTTGGCCTTGATGACGCCCAGGATGCTATCCAGGCTGTCTTCGGCTACCGGGAAACGTGAAAATGGACTCTCCCGAACTTTCCTGATGATCTCTTCGACCGGATCGTTCACGTCCAGCCAGACGATTTCGTTGCGCGGGGTCATCAGGCCATTCACGCGCTGGTCGGAGAGCGAAAAGACGCCTTCCACCATTTCCTGCTCGGCTTCCTTGAAAACGCCTGCCTGGGTGCCCTGGTCAAGTTGGACCAGCAGTTCTTCCTCGGTTACAGGTGGTTCCTCACTCGGTTTCACCCCCAGCAGGCGCAGGACCAGATCGGAGGATTTTTCCAACACCCATACCACCGGGGAAAAGAGCGTGGAAATAAAGATCATGAAACCGGCAATCCGGGAAGCGACTTTTTCGGCGTCGTGTAAAGCCAGTCGTTTGGGGACCAGTTCGCCGACCAGCATGGAAAAGAAGGTGATCAGGATTACGACGATCGCCAGGCTGGCGGAGTGCGCATAGGGCACCAGAGCCGGGATCTTGTCCATCTGGGCCGCCAGGGAATCTGCGAAGACCGCGCCGCCGACTGCTCCGGTTAGCACCCCGATCAGTGTAATTCCAACCTGGACTGTCGGCAGGAAACGGTTCGGCCTTTCCGCCAGGTTCAAGGCCTTGAGCGCATTGGCATCCCCCTCATTGGCGCGCTGCTGCAGACGCGCGTGTCGGCTGGCAAGGATGGCGGTCTCTGACAAAGCAAACAAGCCATTCAGCAGGATGAGGAAAAATATGATCAGGATATCCAGTCCGACGTTCACGGCGACCTTCTGGAATTATTCTACCAGAGCAGCCATAGCCTGGGTAGAACAGCCTTGGTACTAGGTCATTCCCCCGTCTAAAGCACCTCGATCCCTTGCCCGGCTGCCACTTCCCCCACCACCCAGGCCGCCTGCTCCAGCTCTTCGGCGCGTTTCAGAAAGTCCGTCAATTTTTTGCGCGGGACTGACAGCAGCAGGCCACCGCTGGTCTGCGGGTCGAATAGCAGGTTCTGGGTCTCTTCGGAAATTTCCGGGCCAAAGCGTACCTGCGGCCCGAAGTGCTGCTGGTTATCATACATGCCGCCGGGGAACGTACACATCTCGGCATATTTGCGGGCGCCCGAAACAAATGGGAGTGTCTCGACGAAAAACATGAATTTGACGCCCGAGGCGACCGCCATTTCAGAGCCGTGACCAAGCAGGCTGAAACCGGTTATATCCGTAGCGCTGCGCAGGCTGAATTCCAACGCCAGTGCGCTGGCATTTTTATTCAGCTTTTTCATCCACCTGACCACTTCGGCCACATCCGTCGGGGAAGCCTTGTCCTGCTTCAGGGCAGTGGTGGTCACACCAAAGCCGAGCGGCTTGGTCAGGACGAGCGCATCCCCCGCACGCGCACCGCCTTTGGTGAGCATTTTTTTCGGGTCAACAAAGCCCAGCACCACCAGGCCATACTTCGGTTCCTTGTCCTGGATGGTATGGCCACCGGCGATGACCACGCCCGCCTCACGCGCTTTCTCCGCGCCGCCGCGCAGGATCTCACCATTAAACTCCGGTGGCAGGTCCGGTATCAGGGCGGCAATGTTAAGCGCCAGGAACGGCTGGCCGCCCATCGCGTAAATATCCGAAATGCTGTTGGCTGCGGCAATACTGCCGTAGTCATACGGATCGTCCACCACCGGCGTAAAGAAATCCGTAGTCACCACCAGGGCGCGCCTGGCGCCCAGCCTCCAAATGGCGGCATCGTCCGGTTCGGACAGGCCGACCAGCAGGTCCGGATAGTTTTTAAACTCAAAGATATTTCCAACCGGGCGCAGCACCTGCGCCAGCGTTTCCGCATTCAGCTTGGATGCTCAACCCGCGCAGTTCGAATAACTGGTCAGGCGGATCTGGCGTCCGGTTGGATGAACATCAGACATACAACCTCCATAAACCTATGGGGCTGGAGTGGGTGGTACGACCGGGGTGGCTGGGGCGACCGCGGCGGTCGGAACGACCTGTGTGGATGGATTGACAGTCGGCAGCAAAAGCGGCGTACCGCTCGGCAGGTAAATGACCTGCAGGTTGGGAGCGATCTTCTGGATGTATTCGTAGGTCAACATCTCGGGGCTATTTTGGAGGACTTGCGCCAACGCTCCCCAGGCCTGCGCCTGCGCCTTGGCCTTGATCTGGATCGACTGGGCCTCGCCATTGGCGGCGATCACCACCGCGTCGGCCGTACCTTGAGCAGTCTGGCGGACCTGCTCGGCTTCCTGCTTCTTCTGCTCGACCACGAACTTGGCCTGCAAGGCCTGCTGCTCGGCGATCTGCTTCTGTTCCACCGCCGCCGCGTATTCATCACTGAAGCGGATGTTCCGCAGCAGGAAGTCATCCATGATCAGGTTATTGGCCGTCAGTCCCTGTTTGATTTCGTCAGAGATGGTTAACTCCAATTCGGCGCGCTTGGTGCTGACGATTTCTTCCACGCCGAATTGTGAGACCGCATCCCGGATGGCCGAACGCACCACCGGCCGCACTACGTTATCTTCATAACGGCCCTGCCAGGTAATGTGCAAATTGATCAAATAATTTGGGTCGATGGAATAGATCACCGAGGCATCGATGAACACCTGCTGGCCATCCTTTGTCCGGCATTGGATCGAGTCGTCACCCGAAACCGTTCCCTCGGTGCTGGCAGTTGCCATGGTATAGGTCTGCTTGGCGATCGAGTAATCCTTGACGTTCTCGACGAACGGCACCACCCAATGCAGCCCGGGGGTCAGGGGTTCGGTGCGATAGCCTTTCGGCTGGATGGCCGAGATCACCACGCCATACTGGTCAGCCTGTAAGAATACCAGGCCGGCGCTGACCGAGGTCAAAACCACGGCAAAAATGATAACCCCAATCACCATTGAAACCGCCCCCTTTAATGGTCTGCCCCGGCTGGCGCGCACCACCGCCAGGACGATAATACCGACAACAACCAACCAGGAAAAAGTGGCCACACCCTGAAGTACGCTTGCAATATTCATCCTTACTCCTCGAAAGCTAAACAAATTTTGTAGCAAACTCCATTATCCCATAGATTACCACGTAGGGGCGGGCTTCATGCCCGCCCTGCTTGTTGTGCCCGCCCTGCTTGTGCCCGCCTTGCTTGTTGTCCGCCTTTACTAATTTTCCCAACCCAAACCCGTTATAAATCTCCAAACTACTGGGACAGGCAATGGCATATGTCGCATATAGGTAAATACCCTGGCGGATAAGTCTGTTTTCTCTGCGATCCTTGCGGGTTTTGCGGTGAAAATTCCTCTGCTCGGTGCAGGAAAGCTCAGCAAACGTGCATGGATCGATGCGCCAAAAAACCCCGGCCCGCGGAAAGCGTATATCTTATAGGTTGTTAACACAATCCATTCAAGTTGGTTGTATAATCATTTTGGGTATTCCGGAAAGGATTTCCCCATGGAACTATTCTTAAACGCAAATATTGCATACCTGCTGCTCATGTTCGGCTCCATCGCAATGTTGATGGCCCTCGTGACACCAGGCACCCACCTTTTTGAAGGTGGCGCTTTGCTGCTGCTGGCCGCCGCCGGGTATGAGGTCTACAAGCTGGGCTTCAATTTGTGGGCGATGATCGTGCTGGTCCTGGCGCTCGTACCCTTCATTTATGCCATCCAGAAACCAAAACGCGAATGGGCGCTGGCGCTAAGCATCCTGGCCCTGATTGTCGCTTCGCTTTACCTGTTCCCCGGGACAGGTTGGCTGCCGGCCGTCAACCCGATTTTGGCTGTGGTTGTTTCGGTGTTGAGCGCCGGCTTCCTGTGGATTGCAGTCCGCAAAGGCATGCAGGCGCATCTCGCTCGTCCACTGCAGGATCTGCAGGGTTTGATCGGCCAGACCGGGCAGGCCAAAACCGAGGTATTCGACGCCGGCTCAGTGCAGGTGGCCAGCCGAGTTGTGGAGCGCCCGCAGCGAGAAATCCATTCCAGCCGGCAGTCTTATCCGGGTGATCAGTCGTAACGGATTTACTCTGGTCGTCGAGCGCGACGATCAGTCGAAGTAATCAGATCCGCATTCTTTTTCCAAGGAGGAAAAAATAGATCTAACCTACGTGTTGTGCGCCGTCGCCTTCGTGGTGGTGGTGTTGGTGGTACTGGTGGGCAATGCCATCCGTATCGTCAACGAATACCAGCGCCTGGTGGTCTTCCGCCTGGGCCGCTGCATCGGGACCAAAGGCCCAGGTCTCGTGCTGCTCATCCCGATTGTTGACCGTGCCGTAAAGGTGGATTTGCGCGAGCAGATCCGCGAAGTACCGCACCAGGTCTCGATCACCAAGGATAACGCCCCCATCTCGATCGACTTCCTGTGGTACTACAAAGTCCTCGACCCCACCCTGAGTGTTGTAGGTGTCGGTAACTTCGAGCTCTCGGCTGCCGGTATGGCCACCACCACCCTGCGTTCCGTCATCGGTGGCATCCCGCTGGACGAAGTGCTCTCACAGCGTGAACACATCAACCAGACCTTGCGCACCAAGCTCGATGAAGTTACCGAGCGTTGGGGTGTCAAGGTGACCAACGTCGAAATCCGCGAGATCATCCCGCCCAAGGACGTCCAGGACGCCATGAACAAGCAGATGTCCGCCGAGCGTATCCGCCGCGCCGTGGTGACCGAATCGACCGGTACCCGTGAAGCCGCCATCAACGTGGCCGAAGGCGAGAAACAGGCTGCCATCTTGAAAGCCGAAGGTGGAAAACAGGCCAACATCCTGGATGCCGAAGGCCTGAAGCAGGCCCAGGTATTGAAAGCCGAAGGCTTCTCGGTGGCTCTCGAAAAAATCTTCGAGGCCGCCAAGACCATTGACCAGAAGACCATGACCCTGCAATACTTCGAAACCCTCAAGAGTGTCGGTGCGGGCGCCTCCACCAAGTTCATCTTCCCGATGGAGTTCACCAGCATGTTGGCCGATTTCGTCAAAGGGAAAGAGAAGTAAAAAAGTAATAAGGAAAAAGTAATAAGGAAAGAGTAAAATAAAGGCCTCCCGAATATTCGGGAGGCCTATTTAATTTCCATCATCGATTGACTTCTATTGACTTTCGACTTTCGAACCTTAGACTTCTTCCTTCCGCCCCTCCCCCATGGACATCCTGCCCGCCTCCCTGCGTGATCTCGGCCCGCTGCGCCGGGTAGAACAAGCCTGCTTCCCCAAGGACGCCTGGCCCTTGCTGGACCTGATGGCCGTGCTCACCTGGCCGGAGGTGGTCCGCTTGAAGGCGGTTGTGGATGGACAGATGGTCGGCTTCATTGCCGGCGACCCGCGCCGCGATCAGGGTATGGCCTGGATCGCCACGCTGGGCGTCCTGCCGGAATACCGCCGTCAGGGGATCGCGCGCGCCCTGCTGCTCGAATGCGAAAAACGCTTGAAGGCCTCCCGGCTGCGCCTGTGCGTGCGGCTCGACAATGCCGGCGCCATCCGCCTGTACGAGCAGGAAGGTTATCTGCGCGTGGGCACCTGGACCAAATATTACAACGACGGCGGGGACGCCCTGGTAATGGAAAAAATCCCCAGCGATGGGGAGCACGCCGGTTAGATTGGGGTACTTTTGGGGGTCGTGTACTTTACATCTTCTTGTCCCCGTTTTTGGGGATTGTGGTAAATTCTCACATAAACTCTTAGGACATTAAGATGAAATCCAAAACCATCCTATTCATTCACGGCATGTACATGACCCCTTTGTGCTGGGAGCACTGGTTGGAATACTTCCAGGCCAAAGGCTACCGCTGCATTGCTCCGGCCTGGCCCGGGCGGGACAAACCCGTCGAGGAGTTGCGCAAGAAGCATCCCGATCCGGAACTGGGTCAGCTCACCTTGAGCTGGGTCATCGGTTATTTTAACAGCCAGGTGCGCGCCCTGGACGAGAAACCGATCCTGATCGGGCACTCGATGGGCGCACTGATCGTACAATCCTTGCTGCAGAAAGGAGGCGGCCGCTGCCGGCGTCGCGATCGAACTCCGCCCCGCCCCAGGGTATCCTCACCCCCAGTTGGGCTTTCCTCAGATCCAACCTGCCGCACATCAATCCGTTTGCTGATCAAAGCCTCCCCATCCCCATGACGCTGAAACGCTTCCAGTATACGTTTGTCAACGGCCTGCCGCTGGAGCAGCAGCAAGCCGCTTTTGAAAGGTACGTGGTGCCCGAAAGCCGCCGGGTGCCGGCCGAATCCCTCACCCGGGTGGCGGCCATCGACTTCAGCAAACACCATCCGCCGCTGTTGATGATCGCCGGTTCGAACGATCACCTCATCCCGGCCGCGCTCAATAAAGCCAACTACGAAAAATACAAGCGTTCCACCTCCATCACGGACTTCAAGGAGTTCCCCGGCCGCACCCACTTCATCATCGGCCAGGAGAACTGGCAGGAAGTCGCGCAGTACGTAGCGAGCTGGCTGGACGAAAAGGGCGTGTAAAACGGACCCCCTCCTGTCCCCGCGTGGGGTAGGTGTGCCTGACAGCGTGGGGTTTATTCCGCTAATCTCACGCTAATGCAAAATCTCCGAGTTCTTGAAGAACTCGGAGATTTGTTTTTGGCGCACTTCTACCCCGGCAGCACCCTAGGCTGCCTCCCTGCGTTGGGATTGGAGCAGACCCTATTCCGGAAAACAGATCGTTCCGCTCGCCCAAGCGACTTTTGCCTGGGTTACACCACCACTCCATAGGCCTCCGTAAAAGCCTTGGCGGCGTACTTATCCAGTGCGTAGGCAAAGCCCTTGTCGCCCCAGGCTGCGCCCCAGCTGTTGCGCACAATGAAGTGTTCAGGGGTATATCCGACCAAGGCGACGCAGTGCCCGCCGCGGTGGTGCTTTGGATTTGTATCGTACGTGTCGAGGATGCCATTGGTGTCCGTGGCGTTATCCCAGGTGGGGTCCACGTCCAGGCGGGTCAGGATTGGACCCTGGTTGGCGATCCAACTGCGCCAATTCTTAAGATTCGGTCCAAGGTTGTAATAACTCCCGATCTTCCTTTGGGAGGCCGTGGCATAGAAAGTCATTTCATCCCCGGCGGTATATAAAGCCGGAGCGCCTGCCGGGTTTTCGAAGGGCAGCACAGCCTCGGTCACCACCCCGTATTTCCGGGCAATATCCAGGGCCGCCGAGAGCCAGGTGCCATCCTGTTCGATGAAGGATGTCGGCCGGGTGGTGTAGGTATCGGTTTCCTTGGCCGCCATCCAGATATACCGCACGGATAAGGCCTCCTCCTGGTTGATCTTGCCGGCCTTCACAAAATGCCAGCGCAGCACCCCCTCCGCGCTGCCCCACCCGACGCAGGAGCCTGTCATGCCCTGGTCGCCTACATTCCACCACGGCTCGCGCAAGTCCATGTATTTGGGAATCGCGACCAGGGCCGCACGCACCCCCGCGGCAGTCGCCGCGCTCATTCCCCAATCGAGCTCAGGTTTCGGAGAAGGCATGCAGTTCAGGATGTACTTGGAAACATCGAATTTGCCTTTTGCTTTTGTTGGCATTTCAATCTCCTTTCTTGCTGAATAATAAAAAACGAAACCAGGCCCATAACGGCAGGTTTCGCTGGATGTTCACCAAGACATTCTTTTTTGCGGATTGAGCAATGCGAATGAAATCTTGGGTTATTGCTTCCGTTGGTGTTTAATTGGATATTGCGGTCAGAATCATTGTAGCACGCAGAAATTGCAAATTCAATACATTCCCCTCAATCTACAATCAACCTGTCCCTGGCTCTTCTCAGGGGCAATCGAAAATCTAAAATCAAGAGTCCTACTGCGTCGCTCCCGTAAATCTCCCGAACCAGTACCACAACACATCCTCAGCCGGTTTCCCATGCACCGAGGCCGAAGCATCCTGCAAGACCGCCGGCGGATAATAACCCCGGCTGACGAAGCCGCCCAGCCAGGCGCGTTCGTTTACGGCCATCATCAATGCCTGGTAGATATCTGCCTGCGCCTGCAAATTGACCGGGTATTGGACTGCCCCCGGCTGGAAAAGCCAATAGGCCGGGATCGTCGCCTTGGCTGCGTCGTTCGCCGAAGCATAGGCAGCCGCCAGGATGACCGGTTTCCCCAGCGTCGCCTGGAGAGGCTGGATATCTTTATCCAGCAACTGCCCGGCCGAAGCTTTCAGATCGTCCACGCTCGCGCCGCTCAACGGCGCAGTCCACAGCAGGTAGATACCATCCAGGCTATCTGTAAAAGCCGGCATGCTGGTTTCCAAACCGCCGGGATAGCTCACCGCCCACAACACCTGCCCTCCGAAACGCTGGTGCACGTTCGCCAGGATCGCTTTCCAGCGCGTTTCAGCATCCAATGGCACCCCCAAATCCTTGCCGTCGACCTGCCCGCCCGGCAAGGCCGGAGCCACCCAGTCGCCGCCCAGGATCAGCGCCTGCGCGCCGGCTTTTGCCGCCAGGTCGGCATGGTAGACCGCAAAGGCCGAATAACGGTTGAACCAGGTATCCCACCAGGCCGCGTCGCGCGGCGCGGACTTCCACCACTCTGCCGTATCACCGGGCAAATTCGCTGCCGGGAACAATGCCACATTCAGGTTGGAGGCGCGGGCGTGGCTGATGGTATCCAGGTTGTCCGCCCACAGCGGGTCTGAGCCGGGCACCGGCGAAAAAACGAATGGGCTGGTCCGGCTCACGCTCCAGGAAGGCGTCAAAACCATCCAGTCAGCGTAACGACTTTTGATATCCTGAATGGCCAGCGACATCCAGGGTTGCCAGGTTGGGTCATATTCCGCCAGGAATTCCACCCCCGACCAGAACCCGGCCGGGCGCGCGGTGGCCGGCTGGCCTACCAGTGCAGATGTAGGCAGGGGCTGGAGCCAGGTCCAACCGGTCACATCGTCCTGTATATCCTCCGGGACCAGGCTGGTGGAAACCGCACGCCCATGTTTGCCAGAACCGGTCATCACGTCGTCTGCCACCCCGCACTGGTCGTTGCGGCAGTAGCGGTATTCAAAATTACCCAACATGTTGAGCGGGCTGTAGAGTTCGTAGACCCATTGGTTGTTGCCGCGCGGCCACATTGGCACGGGTTCGGTCCAGCCATACGGATTGAACTGGATGGAAACAATGTCGCCGACCGGGGTATCTGCCGGAACGTTTACTTCGAACAGGATCGGCGAGGAGGGCCCGGCCTGCCAGGTTTGGACCGTGTCCTGTATCTGGAGCGGGTCTGGCGTGGCATGCACGATCAGCTGCCGGACGATGAACGCGCCGCCCGAGCCATGCTCTGCATTCCAGAAACCATCCCCCAGGGTGTATTTGTAATGGAGGTCTGCCCCAACCGGCAGGGCCAACGTGGTAGTGTAACGGCCATCCGGCATGGGGGTCAGCACCGGCATGCGTAAAGCCACCGTGCTCAGGCCGCCTTGCAGGTCACCAAATACATCTCCCAACTGCAACAGGTTACCCGCCAGGCGGACCGGCAGGTTTTGAAAGCTGCTTCCGGGTACCGTTACGGTAAAGACCACGTTGACCATTTTGGCCGCGAACAGCGCCAGGTTCACCTGTGTGGTTTTTCCCGCCTCGACGCGTGCCCCCTGCTGGAATATCTGGTAAGCGCCGTCCATGGCATAAGCCACCAGGTTGTGAGTTCCAACCGGCAGGCCTTCCAGGTAGAACTTGCCGGTCGAGTCGGTCAAAGTCTGCTGGCCGCCGGCTGCGATCAGGATATTTGGAATAGGATCGGATGTACCGGTATCAATGATCTGGCCGGTCATGCGCCCGGCCGGGCTGTTGAATTTTCCATCCGCCCACGCCGAAACCACATCTTCCACGGCGCCGGAGCCAGTCACGTGGTACATACGATAACGTACCGCCTTGTCAGCCGAGTCGTCTTCCAGGGTGGGCAAGCTCGACTGGCGCATGTAACGGTATTTAATGACGCTGTTGATCGCAAATGGGACGTTTACGCTGTAGTGCAGCGTATCCATGCCCTGCATGGCATAATTGGTTGGGTTCAGTCCGAGTCCGGTGACTTCATCCAGGACAGACAGGTAGAGCACTTCCCCCTGCAAGAGCGGGGCTGGCAAGGTCACTTTGAATGTAATTGCGGCAGAAGGCTGCGGTGTGGAGGTTGGCCCGGCCGGGATGGTTGGTGCGGCGGTTGGTGGGTTAACTCCCGGGATATTCAGCAGCGAAAATGTGCAGCCATTCAATGCCAGCACAAATACGCTTGCCAGGGCAAGTAATCCTTGGGTTGCTTGACTGACAAATTTCGTATGCATACCCCTCCTCGAGTTGCCGGGAAAGAAATTATTTACTGGCTGGCTTGCTTGGAGTGCAAAAACTGCACGACTTCATTCTCGTGGTCGGCCAGGCTGCCCAGGACCCCATTCACAAAGCGCGGGGCGCTATCCGAGCCAAAAGCCTTGGCCAGTTCCACCGCTTCATTGATTGCCACCTTGACCGGTGTGCCTTGCTTGGCAGCGAATTCCCAGGCGGCAATCCGCAGGATGTTGCGGTCGACGGCCGCGATCTGGTCCAGAGGCCATTCCGGGGCATAGCGGGCAAGCACCAGGTCCAAAAGCTCCCGCAGGGGCAGCACCCCAAACAGGATCTGGCGCGTGAATTCTGCCAGTTCCTCAGTCTGCGGCTCCTCCGTCAGGCGTTCCTGCAAAACCTCCGCCGGCGGATGACCCACCAGATCAATTTCGTAAAGTGCTTGCAGGGCAATTCCACGTGCCCTGGTGCGGGCTTTCATAAAGTGCTGTTCCTCAAGTGCTATTCCTCAGGCTTGTAATCAATATCCTCGATATGAATATTGACATGCCCAACCTCCAACCCGGTCATTTCAACGATGGAGCGCGCCACCGCTTGCTGAACATTGCGGCTGACTTCACGGATATTAACGTCGCTCGCCAACTCCAGGTAAAGGTCCACGAGCACAATATTGTCTTCAACAACCATCCGGACGCCTTCCAGGCCGCGTCCGAAAAGGTTGTTTACGCTGCCCTTAACGTGCGCCATGCACTTGACACCTTCGACCTCCAGGGCCGCCATACGGGCGATGGTCAGGAGCACATCCGGGGTCAGGGTAGTCTTTCCACGAGAACGATAATCGGCCATTGTGCCTCCAATAAGATGTTCGGAATTATATCACCGCTAATACGCACTCATTTGGATTTCCGACGCAGGCCCAGCCCGAGCGCCAACCCGCACACCACGTCCAGAACGCCTGCAAAAAGGAACGCGTCCTCCCAGAAAGGCAGCGGGAACAAGCGGATGAGTGTATCGGAATAAAAGAACTGCCATGAACCGGCTGAAAAGAAGAGGTCATGAAAAAGCGTGAAGAACTGCCAGAAGCTGGTCGCCCCGAAGATGCCCAACAGCGCCACCAACCCAATAGTGAGCCAGCCGCCCCGCCGCAGGCCGCCCACCAGCTCCTGCCACCAACCGCCGAAACGCGCCCACAGGCCCAGCCCGAGCAAAAAGATCCAGGTGGCGTACCCGATCCACAGGACGGCCTGGACCACATTTTTGACGTCGTGCATGTGGCTCAGCTCGCGTTCGTTGAACAGCGGCGAGCCATCCGGGAACTTCAGGTCTCCGAGGAAGGAAATATCCGCGTTGTTCACCAGGTAATCAATGGAAATGCTGCCCCAGTGCAGGCGGTCCTGCAAGGTGAATCCATAGGTATCCACCGGGAAGCCCGGCACGCGGTATTCCACCTGCGGAAAGGCGTGCGTCAGCAGCAGACGCAGCCCCAAAAAAGTTAGCGCCAGCGGCATAATGATGGTAACGATCCAGGCAAGAATGCGATAAAAGATTTTCATGTTTCTGTCCTATATTTTGGTCGTAAATGAAAATAATCGATTGAATGCAGAATTCCTTTTACCTAATTCCTTATACCTTTTACTCACTACTTCAACGTATTCATATCTCCATGCAGGACAAAATTGAGAATCAAATTATTGGTCATCCATTCGATCGGCGACAGGTCATCCGTAAATACAAGCGTGTGCTTGGGCGCGGGCTGCAGGTTGGCCAACGTAATGGCTATGGAATCGGTCAGAAGCGGATTCACGCCGGGTTCTTTGACAAGCGCCACGAGATTGGCCTGCAAATCCTCCAGCGAAGTGGGTTGGAGCGTGGCATACAAAATCGAATTGAATGTGTTCGGAATATCCATAACATATATGGAAGAGAAAATGGTCCCGATGGTGGTGGCCAACCCATCGATCAGGCGCCGGTCGCCCGGGGCGCGGCCCACATTGATGGCCAGCGCGCCGTTGGGGCTCAAATGATCGGCTGCGATCTGGAAGAACTCGCGCGTGGTCAACTGCGGTGGAATATACGGTGGGCGGTAGGCATCCACGCAGATCAGGTCGTATTTGTGCGGGCTTTGCTCCAGCCCCCAGCGCCCGTCGCCGATGATGACGTTCAGGTTGGGCAGGTTCATGCCGAAATAATCCCGGCCGACTTGCACGATCTTCGGATCGATCTCGAAACCGTCGATGGTCACATTCGGAAAGACTGCCGCTGCCTGGCGGGCGGTCGTCCCGGCTGCCAGGCCGACGATGGCGATGCGTGCAATTGCGGCTGGCTGGCGCTGCGCATAAAAGAAAGGGGCCACCAGGAATTGCTGCCAGGGGCCTCCGTATTCGAGCGTGGTTGGATTGTATTCAGAATGAACGCCCTGCCCATCGTTCAAGCGCAGGTAATGCGTCCCGTTGACATCCAACACCTGGATATAGTTATAGGCAGATTCGGTTTCGAAGATCTGGCCGCTGGATTTTTTTATACCGCCGCTGCCTGCGAAAAGCGCCAACCATACCAATATGGCCAGCATGAACAATCCGGGCAAGACCGCCTGCCGCCCGGCACTCAACCCCAGTCCGACCAGCGCCACGAGCAGCAATGTCAGGCTGAACACCAGGAAAGTGTGGGTGGTGCCGATGGTGGGGATCAACAGCAGGGTTGGCAGGAAGGTTCCAATGAAGGAACCAATGGTGGAGATGCCATAGATCGTTCCGGCGGTGTTACCGGCGTGACCGGCATCGTTCAGTGTGAGACGGATGGCAAAGGGCGAGATCATGCCCATCAGCGTGACCGGGATTGTGAAAAGGATCAAAACACCGGCAAATGCCCCGGCGATGATCCCGATCTGCAAATTATCCACGGCGTTGGCGGCCAGGCGCAAGACCGGGCCAGCTATATACGGCACGACCCCCAGCGTGAAGGCCGCCCAGGCCAGGATACCGTACATTGTTTTTGGTTGGGGCGAGCGGTCTGCCCAGCGCCCGCCCAGGAAGTACCCGACGGTCAAATAGATGAGGATGAGTCCGATGATGGCTGCCCAGACCGGGTTCGAGGTCCCGAAAACGTTACCAAGCAGGCGCGAAGCCCCGAATTCTGCCGCCAGGCTGGTCATGCCGGAGATAAAAACCGTGAAGTACAGGTACTTTCGCATTGGGCCATTATAACCGTCGTTAACCTTTAACAAGTTCGCTGATATAATACCCCCATAATTATCCAATTTTAGGAGTTTTAACATGGCATCAAAGATCACATTTGGTACCGATGGCTGGCGTGGGGTCATTGCCGAGGATTACACGTTCGACAACGTTCGCCGCTGCGCACAGGGCTTCGCCAGTTACCTGCTCGAAAAAGGCAAACAAGGCCAGTGGGTGGTGGTGGGGCACGATAAACGCTTCGACAGCGAATTCTTTGCGGCGGCCGTGGCCGAAGTGCTGACCGGCAACGGGCTTAAAGTGTACCTGACGGATGGCGCCACTCCCACCCCCGTAATCGCCTTCTCGGTTGTCAACAAAAAGGCTTGCGGCGCGGTCAACATTACCGCCTCGCATAACCCCGGCACGGACAATGGTTTCAAAGTCCGCAATGAGTTCGGCGGCGCAATCGACCCGGAAGGTCTGCTAAAGATCGAGGCGCTCATCCCCGACTCGGTTGAGCTGGTCAAACGGAAAGTCTACCAGGAGGCCCTGGCTGCCGGGCAGATCGTCGTATTCGACCCGGTGACCCCTTATGAAGAGCACTTGCACACATTGATCGACCTGCAGCCCATCAAGGATGCCGGCCTGACCGTGATGGTGGACAGCATGTGGGGCAACGGGGCGGGCTACTTCCCGCGCCTGCTGGCCGGCGGCAAGACCAGAGTCATCGAGATCCACAACCAGCGCAACCCGATCTTCCCCGAGATGAAACGACCCGAGCCCATCCCGCCGAACATCAACGTCGGCCTGCAGGCCACCCTCGACAACCATGCGGATGTGCTGCTGATCACCGACGGCGATGCTGACCGGGTGGGCGTGGGCGATGAGAACGGGCAATTTATCAACCAACTGCGTGTTTATGGCTTGCTGGCCTATTACCTGCTCGAGGTGCGCGGCCTGCGCGGTGCCATCGTCAAGACGCTTTCCACCACCGTTATGCTCAACAAGCTCGGGCAGATCTACAACGTCCCGGTTTACGAGACCGGTGTGGGATTCAAGTACGTGGCTCCCAAGATGCTCGCGACGGATGCCCTGATCGGCGGCGAGGAAAGTGGCGGCTATGCTTTTCGCGGCAATGTTCCCGAACGGGATGGCATCCTGGCCGGCCTGTATATGCTCGACCTGATGATACGGCTTGGAAAGAAGCCCACGGAACTGCTCAAGCTGCTCTTCGCCAAAGTTGGCGGCGAGTATTTCTACGATCGTGTCGATCGTCCTTTCACCGGCAGCCACGCGGACCGCAAGAAAATGATCCTGGATGCCAACCCGCAGACCATCGGCGGCCTGAAAGTAATAGAACTTGTCACCGTGGACGGATTTCCAGTTCAAGCTGGAGGATGGCGGCTGGATGCTCATCCGCTTCTCGGGTACCGAACCGATCATTCGCGTCTATTGCGAAACGCTGCACGGCGATAAAGTGCAGGCCATCTTGCAGGACGGTTTGAAGGTCGCCGGGCTCCAATAAATCAGTGTCAAGTGTTCCGGTGCCATGTGTCAAGCTGACACTGGCGCACTTGACACCGGGCAACTTGACACTTGAACCTGACCGACACTCACTGCCATTTGGATCTGGATAGATTCGACTCCGACCGGGAGGCTGTGCTGGAACGCGCCGCCCAGGCCGGAGTCACGCATATACTGATCCCGGGACTTAATATACACTCCAGCCGGGCTGTCATCAGACTGGCCAAGAGCCATGCCATGCTGCATGCCGCAATCGGCGTCCATCCCACCGAAGCGATGAGCTGGGATCAAGATACGAGAAACGAGTTAAAAGCACTTGCACCTGGCACGACTGATGTGCCTGGTACCTCTGGTGCATCTAAAGTACTTGCAATTGGCGAGATCGGGCTGGATTATTACTGGGATTCCGCTCCACAAGACATGCAGAGGGATGTACTGCGCCAACAGCTCGAGCTGGCAGCCGAGCTCGGTCTGCCCGTCATCCTGCATATGCGCGAGGCCGGGGATGCAGCACAGGGTGCCTGTGCCTTGGATTTGCTGCAAATCCTGGAAGAATGGTGCGCAGGACTGCGCTCCGGGAAGAATCTGCTGGCAGACAGGCCGGGGGTTTTACATTCATTCTCGGGATCCTTGGAAACAGCCCAGGCGGCGATGCAGCTTGGTTTTTATATCGGCGTGACTGGCCCGGTTACGTTCAAGAACGCCGCCAGGATACAAGCAAATGTCACGGCTTTGCCCCTCGGGCGCATCCTGATCGAAACGGATGCACCCTTCCAGTCCCCGCACCCCTACCGGGGAAAACGGAACGAACCGGCATTTGTACGCCTGACTGCTGATAAAATTGCCTTGCTCCACGACTGCAGCCTCGAAAAGGTTGCTGCAACCACCAGCGAAAATGCCGGAAGGCTCTTTGCCTGGGAAATGGCAGCTTAAATCCTATCCCCTTATTACACCCATCCAGATCGATCTCCGGGAAATATCAAGATTGAATAACATTCAGCCTGACGATAAAGAACTATCGTATATACAAGCCTGCCTGAGGAGATTGCTCTTTCCCGAACAGTCTGAGTCGCTTATTACAACCGGTCTTGATTGGGCAAGGCTTTCTGCTCTTCTGGAAGAGCAACATTTGGCAGCCTATTTTTATTGGCTGCGCCCAGTCTTTGGATCCGATTGGCCGAAGGAATTCTGTAAATCCCTTCGAAAAACGAATTACATGTTTTCATTGTATAACAGCCAGCGGTTGATTTATGTAACGCAATTATTATTCAGATTGCGCGCTTCCGGGATAGACGTGGTTGTTCTGAAAGGCTGGCCATTTATTCAAACAATCTACGGCGGGGAGCTCAGTGTCCGATTTTGTGTAGATATTGATATCCTCATACAGCCGCAGGACATCAGAAAGGCCACGCGGGTATTACGAGAGCTGGGTTACCAGGCGGTGGATGAGAGCTGGCCCGGTTATGCTGAACGGTATCTGGGAGCTCAAGCCTATTATTCGCCGGATGGTTCGAATTCCCTGCAAGTTGGTCTTCACTGGGGTCTGCTTGGCCGGCCTGCATACAACCCGAAACAAGTGAATATGAAGAAGATTTTTCGTGTGCCCGATCCTTAGCCGTGGCGGGGGTGAATGTAATGGAATTATCCATAGAAGATCAAATTGTCTAAGCCTGTGGACATCTGGGCTTGCATCACAGGTACACCCACACGCTATACTCCTACTATGAAATCGCGGCACTCTTCCGGCGAGCCGGGATGAACCTGGATTGGCATGGCTTGATTCTGCACGCCCAGGGATGGCGTTGTATCATCCCGCTGCAACGCGTGCTCAGTTCTCTGGAAAAATTCTGGCCAGGCCTGGTTCCTGAAGCATTGCTCGAGGAGGTTGATTCTCTTCGCCCGGTCTTCAAGGAGCGTTGTCAACTGGGGATCGAGAAGACCAAGGGCAGGCCTTCCTTCAACCATCCCCTTTTCTGGATCAGCATGCCAGGCTTTAGCCGGCGGTTTGAGGTCATTTTCAAAGATACCTTTCCCAGCCCGGAGTACATGCGAAAACGGTATGGACCCGCTCCAGCCGGTTTCTGGTCGATATTGTATTTTCAACGTGTATTACATGCTTTCCAACTGATGAAGAAATAACCCAATTCAGGAAAAAGCGATGTATATATCTTAGAGAGATCGCATGGTTTTGTGGCAGGAATAATGAAATTGCCTATATACGCCTGATTGCTGATAAAATTGACTTAATACCCGTGTGCAACCTCGAAAAGGTCGCCACGATCCCCAGTGAAATTACCGGAAGGTGTTTCGCTTGGAAAGAGACATCTTGAATACAGCCCTTTTTTTTACGCCCGTTCAGACAGGCCTCCAGGAAGTTGAAACGCTCCTGCACGCACAAGCCGATGACGCTCATCCGGATCTGCGCGCGGCGGTCGAGCATTTGCTTACATCAGGGGGGAAGCGCATTCGACCGGCAGTCGGCCTGTTGACCGGCCAGATGCTCGGGGCACCCCATGATAAACTGCTCACATTAGCAGCCGCAGTCGAAATGCTGCACACTGCCACCCTGGTCCACGACGATCTGATTGATGGGGCGCTGCTACGCCGGGGGATGCCCACTCTTAATGCACACTGGTCACCGGCAGCCACCATCCTGACCGGAGACTACATGTTTGCGCGGGCCGCCAAGCTGGCGGCCGAGTCCGATAATTTGCTTCTGATGAAACTCTTCGCCGATACACTGGCCACTATCGTAAACGGCGAACTGACCCAGTTGTTTGCGGCACGCGGGGTGATCAGCCGCGAGAATTATAACAAACGCATTTATGCCAAGACCGCCTCGCTGTTTGAGATGACCACGCATGCCGCTGCCATGGTCAGTCCGGCCAAGCCGGCAGTAATGGAAACCATGCGGCTATTCGGCTACCATCTGGGTATGGCGTTCCAGATCGTAGATGACATCCTGGATTTTACCGGGGAGCAGGAAACGGTCGGCAAGCCAGTCGGCTCAGACCTGTTACAGGGCTTGGTAACCCTCCCAGCCATCTATTATGCAGAAGCGCATCCTTACGATCCGGATGTGCTATGCCTGACAGGCGGCTGCTACACGGAGCACGAGCGCATGGAACGTCTGGTCCAATCCATCCGGGAAAGCGATGCGACCACAAAATCCATGAAAGAGGCGCAGGATTTCACCCAGAAGGCGCTGGAAATACTAAAGAAGGTACCGGCCTCGTTGGAACGGCAGGCTCTGGAAGATCTGACCGTCTACATCGTAAACAGGAGCATCTAACCTTTGTCGTCTTTTTCCCTTCGGCGGTTGCTATGGGCCGGTCCGATTGCAACGATTGCCGCCGTCCTGGCAAACCTGCTGTATTACGCGCTGACAAATGCTTTAGGCGAGCATTATCTGATGCCTCTGGACGGGAGCACTTCCAATCTCACTCCAATGCCATTCTTGATGCCTGTGATTGTCACCTTGGTTCCGGGCTTGTTGGCGACCATTCTCTTCGGGCTGCTGATCCGCTTCTCCCGCAGTCCAACCATCGTGTTCCTGTCAGTCTGCGCGGCCGCTCTAATCCTGTCCTTCGGCGGACCATACTATCTACCGGCCGCGAGCTTGCAGACAAAAATCCTTCTAAGTGGGATGAACTTGATCGGGACAGCGATTATTACGGGTGGAATACTGCTCTTAAGCTTAAAAAGAACCAAAATCTCTTGAAATTAATCACGAAAATCAAATAAAATCAAAACGAGCCTTTTCAGACTCGTTTTTTTGAGGCGTCGATGGGATTTGCGCAGTCCCGCACAGCGGGGAACACATGTTGAGGACACCCCGCAGATTTCCCTGTAAACAAAACGAATCCTTACGGACCCGTTTTATTAGAGGCGTCGATGGGATTTGCGCAGTCCCGCACAGCGGGGAACACATGTTGGGGACACCCCGCAGATTTCCCTGTAAACAAAACGAATCTTTACGACCCGTTTTATTAGAGGCGTCGATGGGATTTGAACCCATGATGAGGGTTTTGCAGACCCTTGCCTTAGCCACTTGGCCACGACGCCATTTTATTATACTGATACAAAATTGAGGACCGATGATTGACGGCCCAATGCAATCAATCGGCAATCATCAATCACAATCCTCAATCATCTGAGCGGGCGATGGGATTCGAACCCACGACCTTCTCCTTGGCAAGGAGACGTACTACCACTGTACTACGCCCGCAAGTGGCCTGATTTTCAGGCCGAGTGCCGAGAGCCAGGATCGGACTGGCGACACCGCAATTTTCAGTCGCGTGCTCTACCAACTGAGCTATCTCGGCCTGGAAAAGAACCGTCGTTGAAGCGGAAGGATTTTACACGGAGAGAGGAGGATTGTCAAGCAAAGGCCTGAAAAGGTTTTACATTCATTTTACATCCCGGATACGCCCCGGTTACTTGCCAGACCTAAAATACAGGGTATCAATCGAAATTACAAAGGAGATGATACGATGTTCAAAATAACTGCTCTTTTCAAGAAGATCGCCCTGGCTGTGTTGGTATTGGCGCTTGGCTTAGCCATTCTGCCCTTCAACGGCGCTTCGGCTGCCGGGCTGAATGGGCAAACCCCGGCTCAGCCGGATAACTCCCGGTTGGAGCGAGTTTGGGCGCGCGAGCAGACTGTTTACCAACGCCAAAGCAACCGGTTGGACAATGCCGGCACATTCCTTGGCAAAGTGCAGACCCTGATCGACAAAGCCAACCAGAAAGGCTGGGACACTTCCGCCGTCCAGGCCGCACTGAATGCGCTCAGCGCCGTCATCCCAGCCGTACAGGCCGCCCATAACCCGGGAGCCGCGCTCATCGCCAGCCACACCGGCTTCGATGCCGACGGTAAAGTCACCGACCGAACCAGCGCGATTGCCACTGCGAAATCCCTTGCCCAGGTAATCAAGAACACTCACAGTGCCTGGGACGGCACCGGTAAAGCCTTACGCCAAGCAATCCAGGCCTTCCGGGAGGCCCATCCCCGCCCCACTGCCACGCCGACTTCCTAGACGGGTTACCATCCCACCCAGAAACACGGCCTTCCGCCGTGTTTCTCTTTTGCAGTACAATCAAGTAGTATCATCCCCGTAAATTGTGCAGGGATTCCTCTGTTTATGTACATTTCAAATCAAAAAAACCGAAACGTGAGGTAAGCATGGACAGAAAAGTCATCAAAAGCGAAAAAGCCCCCCAGGCGCTCGGCCCATATTCCGTCGCCATCCGGGCCGGTTCATTCGTCTTCGCCTCCGGTCAGTTGGGCCTGGATCCGAAGAGCGGGATCCTGGTTCCGGGCGGGATCGAGGCCGAGACGCGACAGTCGCTGACCAACATCCGCAATGTGCTCTCCGATTCCGGCTCCGGAATAGAGCTGGTTGTCAAGACCACCGTCTTCCTTAAAGATATGGCTGACTTTCCCAAAATGAACGCCGTTTATGGCGAATTCTTCCCGGAAAATCCGCCGGCCCGCAGCACCGTCCAGGCGGCCCTGCCCAAGGGCGGCAGCGTTGAGATAGAAGCCATTGCCCTTGTCAAATGAGTTCCGAACTCATCCTGCTCGTTGACGACGAACCCTCCATCCTTCAGCTGCTCCGCATGTACCTGGAACGCGAGAACTTCCGGGTGGAGTCAGTTGGAGATGGTGAAGCGGCCCTGGAAGCGATAAAACAATCCATGCCGCAACTGGTCGTTCTGGATGTGATGCTCCCCAAACTGGATGGATTAGAAATCTGCCGGCGCCTGCGCGCAGAAAATAACCCGGTTGCCATCATCATGCTGACCGCCCGTGACGAGGATATCGATAAAATCCTTGGCCTGGAACTGGGCGCCGACGACTACCTGACCAAACCTTTCAACCCACGCGAACTGGTGGCGCGCATCAAAGCAATTTTGCGACGCGCCGAACGCACAACTCAAGCGGATGGCGTTCCCATCCATCTGGCTGACATGATTGTTGACCCCATCCGCCGGGAAGCGCACATTGCCGGTCGGGCGCTCGACCTACGCACCCAGGAGTTCGAAGTGTTGTTCACGCTGGCAAGCCAACCTGGACGCGTATTCACTCGTGAACAGTTGCTCCAGCAGGCCTGGGGCTTTGACTTCTACGGCCAGACCCGTACTGTGGATGTTCATATCGCCCACCTGCGCAAGAAGATGTCGGGCAGTTCGGTCAATATTGAAACTGTCACCGGGATTGGTTATAAATTGGTGGTGTAATGTTTTCCAGCCTCCGGTCGAGATTGTGGTGGAGCTACATGCTGGTTACCACTGCCGTCCTTGGCGCGGTGGCAGTGGTTCTTTTTATTTACATCATTCAAAATCCATCCACTTATCGTCAAGCCAGCGCCCGATTAACTGTCGTAGCGGCGCTCCTGCGCAAGAACGAAGCCAACCTGGCGAACCTGACAACACCGGAACTCCAGCTGCGTCTTGAGCAAACCGGTCAAACCTCTGATGTTCGAATTGTCATTTTTAATAAGAAACGCCAGGTTGTGGCTGATTTAATGGCTACACAACTGGGCTCCCTAAGCATGCCGCTGCTGCCCCGTTTGCGGGTCTCTTCGGTATTACGCGACCAGCAAGGCCAGTTTTGGCTATACATCATCCAGCATTTGAACAATGGCCAATGGTTGTTGGTGGCTGTGCCACGCCCTGCAGTTCCTCTTATTACTGTTCTAAGCGATGAATTAATGGTTCCGATCCTGGGTGCGGCACTTCTCGCATTGATCATTTCCCTGTTCGTGGCATTCTGGTTGGCACGCTGGATCGGCAATCCGATTCAGCATGTGGTGGTCGCCTCCCGGAAGATGCCTTCTCCGCAAGGCGTGCCGATAGAGCCAAACGGCCCACAGGAGGTCCAGGAATTGGCACTGGCGTTCAATGATATGAACAGCCGCGTTTTGGTCTCGCAAAAATCCCAACGCGAATTCGTTGCAAACGTTTCCCATGAACTCAAGACACCACTTACCTCTGTCCAGGGATTTTCCCAGGCAATCCTGGATGGGACTGCCAACACCCCCGAAGCGCAGAAACAGGCCGCCCAGGTGATCTATGACGAAGCCGGACGGATGCACCGCATGGTGCTCGACCTGCTCGATCTGGCCCGCCTCGATGCCGGTACGCTCGACTTACGACGCGCGCCGGTGGATCTACCCGCGTTGCTACGAAATATAGCCGAGAAATTTACCCTTCAGGCGCAAGCCGCAGGCGTATCGATCGAGGTTGATTCCCCCGCCCTGCCACCTGTCACCGGTGACGTCGACCGGCTGGCACAGGTCTTCACAAACCTGGTGGATAACGCCCTCAAGCATACACCTGCCGGGGGCAGTATTTCCCTGCGAGCCTGCTTGACTGGCTCGGCTGCCGCGCCTGGGGCAGGCTCTCAGGTGCAGGTGGAAGTGGCAGATACAGGAGTTGGCATACCACCGGAAGCCCTGCCGCACATCTTCGAAAGGTTCTTCCAGGCCGACCTGTCGCGACCGGGGGGTGAGAAACATGGTACCGGGCTGGGACTGGCGATCGTAAAAGAAATTGTGGGAGCGCACAGTGGTAAAATAGACGTTCGCAGCATGTTGAATGCCGGTAGTACGTTTACCGTCAGTCTGCCGCTGGCGAATCCGGATGTTTCCACCCCAACCCGGCGCAATAAATAGTGGCCCATGCCTTCTGTATCCATTATTATTCCCTGTTACAACGAGCAAGACACTATCTGTAAACTGCTTGAAGCAATTTACGCGCAGACTTTTCCGCGTATCGACCTGGAAGTGGTCATTGCGGATGGATTGTCAACAGACGGGACACGCTCACAAATCGAACTGTTTTCCAATACCCACCCAAACCTGCATATTGCGGTGGTGGACAACATGCCGCGCTCCATACCCAAGGCCTTGAATTGTGCCCTGAAAGAATCCAAGGGCGAAATCATCGTCCGGCTGGACGCGCACTCGATGCCTTTTCCTGACTACATTGAACGCTGTGTCGCGGATCTGCAAGCGGGGCTCGGGGAAAACGTAGGCGGCATGTGGGAGATCCGCCCCGGAGCGCAATCCTGGGTAGCGCAATCCATTGCTCTGGCTGCCGCCCATCCGCTGGGCGTGGGGGATGCTCTCTACCGGCACGCCGATAGAGCCGCCCTGGTGGACACCGTCCCTTTTGGAGCATTCAAGCGCGAATTGCTGGCCTTGATCGGTTTCTATGACGAATCGCTGCTTACCAATGAGGATTACGAGTTCAATGCACGCATCCGTAAATCGGGCGGCAAGGTCTGGCTGGACCCTTTCATCCGTTCGGTATATTTTGCCCGTCCCACCCTGGCGTTACTGGCAAAGCAGTATGTTCGTTATGGTTACTGGAAATGGCGCATGCTGCGTCGCTACCCTGAAACGCTGCGCTGGCGGCAAGGCCTCCCGCCTGTGTTTGCGTTGAGTCTGATCGGCGGGGCTGTTCTGGCTGTTTTTCTGCCTATTTTTCGAGTGCTACTGGCTGCGGAAATCCTTATCTACTTGATCGCTTTGGGTTCTGCCGGAGTCCAGGCGGCCCTGAAACACAATAAAGTTAGCCTGGTGGTTGGTTTACCCATTGCGATCGCAACCATGCATATTGCCTGGGGTATGGGTTTTTTATGGAGTATGATTAAGGGGATTTCCAGCAACCGTAACCTTGAGAGGAAGTAATGCAAGCATCTGCACGATTCAAGCCAATTGGCTGGCGCGTCCGTACGCGCGAGCAACGCACCATCCTGCTGATCGGCGACGCGTTCGTCTCTATATCGGCACTCTTAGGCGGCCTATACTTCTGGGGGCAAAAAGATGCCTGGTTGAAGTTCTCGCTGGGTTTCCTGCAACAACGGGTTGAATTCTGGTTCTACCTCCTGCCCTTGATCTGGATGGTATTCCTGGTCGAATTATATGACCCGCATCGCGCCAAGAACATCCGCAAGAGTGTGGCAGGAATTTCCATAGCCGCGCTGGCTGGTCTCTCGTTATATGCAGTGGTTTACCTCATTTCGCCCAAAGGCTCTCTGCCACGCCTTGGGATTGGCATTTTCCTGGTTTTTGCATTCGTTCTGACCCTGATCTGGCGGCTTATCTATATCCAGATTTTTACGGCCCAGGCATTCCTGCGGCGGGTGTTGATCATCGGCGCGGGCGGGGCTGGTGAGACGCTTGCACATGTTTATAATGAACTGCAACCACAGCCTTTTTTCCTGGTTGGCTTCATGGATGACGACCCGGCCAAGATTGGCAAGAGTCTGGATGGATTTCCCATTCTGGGCGGGAACGAGCATCTGCTTGAAATCATCGATGCGAAAGGGATAACTGAAATCGTCATAGCCATTACCGGCGAGGTGCGGGGTGATACCTTCCAGGTACTCCTGGATGCGCAGGAGAACGGTGTGGATATTATCCCGATGCCCACACTGTACGAGGAGTTGATGGGGCGCGTCCCAGTCAATCACCTGGAATCCGAATGGCTGATCCGTTCCTTTTTGAATGATGCGCAGGTCGGCGGGTTTTACGAGTTGGCGAAACGACTGCTTGACATCCTGGTTGCGCTGGTGGGTTTGAGCGTTTTCATCCTGCTGTCTTCCTATCACAGCCATCATTATCCTGTTGGACAGCGGATCGCCCATCTTTTACAAGCAAATTCGCTCAGGCAAAGCCGGCAGGTTATATTCGATCACCAAGTTCCGGACAATGTGCCAGGATGCCGAGAAGGATGGCGTAGTACAGGTTACTCACGAAAATGATGAACGCATCACACGTGTGGGAAACTTCCTGCGCCGGACGCATATCGATGAATTACCGCAGTTCTGGAACGTCCTTACCGGCGAGATGAGCATTGTCGGACCGCGCGCCGAACGTCCTGAGTTGATAATCGATTATCAGAAGGAGATCCCCTTATACAGGGCACGTTTGCTGGTCAAGCCGGGCATCACCGGTTGGGCACAGGTCAATTATGGCTATTCAGCCACGATTGACCAAACAGTTGTAAAACTGGAATACGATCTGTATTACATCAAACATCGCAGTCTACTGATGGATATCCTCGTCATTCTGCGCACCATGACCCAAGTCTTTGGGTTCCGGGGTAGATAGCGGATGCGCGCCCTGGTCACCGGCGGTGCCGGATTTATCGGTTCGCATATCGTGGAAGAACTCCTTAGGGGCGGAGCATCGGTGCGCGTCCTGGATAATTTTTCCTCCGGAAAACGCGAAAACCTGGCAGCCTTCCAGGGAGATCTGGAAATCCTGGAAGGCGACCTGCGTGACGCAGAGATAATCAAAGCTGCCACACGAGATGTGAACCTGGTATTCCACCTGGCAGCCTTCGTCTCCGTTCCACAATCCATGGCCGAGCCGGAAGCCTGTTTTGCCATTAATGTAGCCGGTACCGTGACTTTGCTGGAAGCCGCGCGTAGGGCCGGCGTACGCAAAGTTGTGCTGTCTTCCAGTACGGCAGTCTACGGTAATCCCGATAAATTCCCGACAGACGAAGAAGCGCCGCTACGGCCAGTCTCGCCGTATGCGTTATCGAAACAGGTCAACGAACTGTACGCCCGGCTCTACACCCGGACCTTCAACCTGCCGGTAACCGCCCTGCGCTATTTCAATGTCTATGGGCCACGCCAACGCCCCGATTCCGATTACGCAGCTGCCATTTCCATTTTTACACGGCGGCTGGTGAACGGCGAACCGATTACGATCTATGGCGATGGCAAGCAGAGCCGCGATTTCATCTTCGTTAAGGATGTGGTGCGTGCAAACTTGATGGCTGCAGAATCCGACGCAGCTGGAGAGGCGTTCAATATCTGCACCGGCCGTGAGACAACCCTGCTAGATCTGCTGGAGGAGCTAAGCGAGGTCGCACCCCAGCAGCCGGAGGTGAGGTTTGACGCGCCGCGTCCAGGCGACATTTACAGATCGTATGGTAATCCAGAAAAGGCTGCGGCGAGGTTGGGTTTTCGCGCACGAACAACTCTGGCAAATGGTTTAGCACAAACTGTGGAATGGATGAAAAGTAAATGAAAGAAAAAATGCGTTCCCGTTTCCCCAATGCAGTCGTATTGATGGCGGATATTATTATCACAGTGCTCGCCATCATAGCGGCATTTGCGTTACGGTTGGAAGGCGACCAGGTCAGTAGCTACCTCGGATCGCTTTACTGGATGGTTATTATCGGCCTGCTGATCAAGCCACTTGTCTATTATCTTTTTGGCCTTTACCGTCGCTTGTGGGCTTATGCCAGCATAAATGAATTAACTCTTATCGCTGCAGCGGTGAGTGTGGCCTCAGCCATATTTTCGGCAGTAATGCTGACACTCTACGTTGTTCGATTCCACGATACACGCATCATTAATTTTCCGCGCACAATTCTCCCGATCGACTGGCTGCTTTCGCTGGTGGGAATTGGCGGCCTGCGCTTCTCCTTCCGCCTGCTGGCAGAAGGGCGCGCGGCCAGTAAAAAGGCCGTACCAAGGAAAGCCCGAAATGTTTTGATCGTAGGTGCCGGCGATGCGGGTGCACTGGTGGTGCGGGAAATGCAGAAAAACCCGCAACTCGGCTTACGCCCGGTCGGTTACCTGGATGATGATCTGGCCAAACAACGACACCAAATGCATGGTGTACCGGTGGTTGGCAGACTGGCCGACCTGCGGCGCGCCCTTGAACATCGTCCGGTGGATGAGGTCATCATTGCCATCCCCAGCGCCGGCGGCAAAGTCGTCCGTCTGGTAACAGACATTTGTCGTCTGAAGGGAATTCCTTTCCGCACCATGCCAGGGTTGTTCGAACTCATCGGTGGAAAAGTCAGTGTTAACCGTCTACGCGAAGTGGATATCACCGACCTTCTGCGGCGTGAACCGGCTCGCATCCAGGACCAACTGGTTGGCGCAACCCTGTCCGGAAAGCGCGTGCTGGTCACCGGCGCGGGTGGCTCCATCGGCCGCGAAATCTGCCGCCAGGTGGCTCGTTGGGGACCCCAAATGCTCATCCTGGTTGGGCACGGCGAGAACAGTATTTTTGAAGCCATGCTCGAATTACGTGAAGACTTTCCTTCACTGCCGCTCCAACTGGTTATTGCAGATATCCGGGATAAGCCCAGAATTCAAAGCGTTTTTGCCGATTTCCGTCCACAGGTGGTCTTTCACACTGCGGCGCACAAACATGTACCGTTGATGGAAAGCAATGTCGAGGACGCCATTACCAATAATATAGTCGGGACACAAAACGTCCTGCAGGCAGCCAGCGTGATCAATACCGAAAGGGTGGTAATGATCTCCACCGATAAAGCTGTCCGCCCAGCAAATGTAATGGGCGCCACCAAGCGCATCGCAGAAATGATCGTGCTGGAGGCCGCTCATCGCACAGGGCATGCCTATTCAGTTGTCCGGTTTGGGAACGTATTGGGCAGCCGCGGTAGTGTGGTCCCGCTCTTTAAACGGCAGATCGCACACGGTGGACCGGTGACGGTCACCCACCCGGATATGAAACGCTACTTCATGACCATCCCGGAAGCAGTCCACCTGGTCTTACAGGCCGCTGCGATGGGCCAGGGTGGCGAGGTCTTCATGCTGAATATGGGCCAGCAGGTACGCATTCTTGACCTGGCTGAGGATCTCATCCGTCTCTCGGGCCTTGAGCCGGGCAAGGATGTTGAAATCGTTTTCACCGGCATTCGTCCCGGAGAAAAACTCAGCGAAGACCTGTGGGGCGACGGCATGGCATATAAGAAAACAGACCATCCTGAAATCTTCCGCGCCGTAGCCGAAGAGGCCATCCTTCCGGATGACCTTGGCAAGCTCGTGGAAGAATTGCATCATCTGGCGCGCGACGGCGAAGCTTCCGCAATCCTGCACCTGCTGGATGAAAACATTCCGGATGGGAACATTCAAGCCGCCCCGCCGGTGGATCTGACCTCACTGGTCTAACAGCAGCATGCCCAGATTGAATTGCTCCGAATGGGAAGAATTTCTCAATGACCATCCCGAGGCTCATATTTTACAATCGGGCGAGTGGGGCGAGCTAAAAGCTTCTTTTGGCTGGGATGCCGTGCGCCTGACGGAAGCTGGTCTCGGCGCGCAAATATTATTCCGGCGGCTGCCACTCGGACTGACCTTCGCGTACATCCCAAAGGGGCCGGTGGGAACTCAGCATGAAAAGGCGAACAAACCATTTTGGGCGGCAGTGGACAGGCTCTGCCAGAAAAAACATGCCGTCTTCCTGAAATTGGAGCAGGACGGGTGGGAAGGCAATTCACCCTCAAGTTTTCAGACCGCGGCCTTTCTTCCCAGCCCGCAGCACATCCAGCCCCATAGCACACTGGTCGTTGATTTGCATGGCAGTGAAGAAGATGTCTTCAATTGCATGAAACCCAAGACGCGTTACAACATCCGCCTGGCTGGACGGAAGGAAGTCAGCGTCCGTTCATCCAGTGACATCGATAATTTCTACCGTGTAATGGGTGTCACCAGTCAGCGTGAAGCCTTCCATGTCCATTCATTGGAATACTATCGCTGCGCTTATGAACTTTTTTATCCCAAGGGCATGTGCGAACTCTTTGTAGCTGATTTCCAGGGCCAGACCCTGGCCGCCTTGATGGTTTTCGCATTTGGAAAAAGTGCTTACTATTTCTACGGTGCATCCGCAGACGTGGAGCGCAACCGCAAGCCGACCTATCCGCTGCAATGGGAAGCTATCCGCTGGGCAAAAAGTAAAGGCTGCACCGAATATGATATGTGGGGCATTCCTGACGAAGCCATGGATGTTGACGATGATGAGGCCGAGGCACGTGAAGATGGCCTCTGGGGCGTCTACCGCTTCAAGCGCGGCTTTGGGGGTTCGATAAAAAAGGCCTTGCGGACACTGGACCGGGTTTACAATCCCCTGCTTTACAAGCTCTACCTGTGGCGATTCGCGGGTTCCGGGTCGGACTGAAAGTATGATCCCGTTTACCGGAACAGGCCAGGCCTGGAACGAACTTATCGCCTGCCTGCCTCTTGCTCATCTCCTGCAGACCTGGGAATGGTCGCGCGTCAAATCCAACTACGGCTGGCAGCCGCTGCCATTTGTGTGGAGTGAGCAGCTATCAACGAAGAGTGGGGAGCCCGCTGCAGCTGCGATGGTGCTCAAACGCGCCATCCCGATGCGCGGATTCGCTAAAAAGTTGTGTGTGCTTTATGTTCCAAAGGGTCCGCTTATGGATTGGAACGACCCGGCCCTGCGCCAACGCGTCCTGGACGATTTGCAGGCGTACGCCAAGCGCCAGGGGGCGATCTTCGTCAAGCTGGACCCGGACGTGGCGCTGGGCACCGGCATCCCGGGTACGGAAACGGCTGTCGAGTATAACGGCGGACAAGCGCTGGAACTCGAACTGAAGGGGCGTGGGTGGAAATTTTCACAGGACCAGATCCAGTTCCGTAATACCGTATTGATCGACCTGTCGCCATCCGAAGATGAGCTGCTGGCAGGCATGAAACAGAAAACGCGTTACAACGTCCGCCTGGCGCAGAAGAAAGGCGTTATAGTGCGGGCCGGGACGAAGGAAGATTTATCAAAGCTGTACCGCATGTACGCGGAAACTTCGGTCCGGGACGGTTTTTTAATCCGCGAAGAGGGCTATTACCAGACTGTCTGGCGCACATTTGATAATTCATCAGCTGTTGGACATTCCCTTTCGATTCCTTTCCACGAAGCGCTTATCGCCGAAGTGAATGGAGAGCCGGTCGGAGCAGTCTCGATGTTTTATTTTGCGGGGCAGGCGATTTACCTGTTCGGAATGTCGCGTGAGGAACACCGTGAGAAAATGCCGAACTACCTGCTGCAGTGGGAAGCGATCCGGCGGGCGAAGGCTTTAGGCTGCAAGATTTACAATCTATGGGGCGCACCGAATGTGTTCAACGAGAGCGATGATTTATGGGGCGTTTTCCGATTTAAAGAGGGCCTGGGCGGCCATGTATTGCGCACCATCGGGGCTTGGGATTTCACTCCTAATCCGATGCTGTATAAAATGTACACAGAACTATTGCCACGCGTGATGGATATCATGCGCGCCCGTGGCAAAGCCGAAAACCCGGCAAAATCTTGGCTCTTAACCGCGAAGTTGGGAAGACCGCGAAGAATCATTTGAGAGAAGGAATGAGGCTGACGATGAATGATATTGAGGCTATCGCAACAGATATTGTCGACGCGGCCATTAAAGTCACATCGCGCCCTCGGACCTGGGTTACTTGAATCTGCCTATCAGTTTTGCCTAGCCTATGAACTCCGAATACGTCAGAGAATAGTTCTAACAGAAGTAACATTGCCAATCACATATGAAAAAGAACGAATTGATGCTGGTTACCGCATCGATATGCTTGTAGATGATCTTGTAATTATCGAGAATAAGGTGGTTGAAGCAATCTTACCCATGCACGAGGCACAATTATTGACCTATCTGAAATTAAAAGGTAGCCACCTCGGTTTCCTACTCAATTGGAATGTAAAGCTAATGAAAAATGGGATACGCAGGATTGTTTATAATCTTCCAGGTCCAAATCCGTACCCAAAAAATAAACCATCCATTAAATAACCTTCGCGGCCTTCCTTTCTTCGCGGTGGAGTAAAATATGAACATTATTCCTCGTATTCGCTTTGCCCATCTGCCGACTGCCATCGAAGCCATGCCGCGGTTGGAAGAGGCTTTGCATGGCCCGCATCTGCTGGTCAAGCGCGACGACCAGACCGGTCTGGCTTTCGGCGGCAACAAAACCCGCAAACTGGAATTCCTGGTGGCCGAAGCACAGGCTGGAGCTGCAGATACCCTCATTACCGCGGGCGCCCTGCAGTCCAACCACTGCCGCCAGACAGCTGCCGCAGCGGCGAAATTCGGCTTTGACTGCACGCTTGTGCTGGTCGGTGAACCACCTGCCCAGGCCAGTGCCAATCTCCTGTTGGACCAGCAATTCGGAGCGAAAATAATTTGGGTGGAAAAATCCCAACGTGATGCAGCTCTCAAGCTAGCCTTCGATCAGGCCATCGCACAAGGCCACAGGCCTTACCTGGTGCCGTATGGCGGGTCCAATCCAACCGGCGCACTTGGATACGCCTTCGCCATGCAGGAATTCGTTGGACAGGGAATAAAAGCCGATTGGATCGTATTTGCCTCCTCATCCGGCGGGACTCAGGCCGGACTGGTGCTCGGCGCGGCAGTATTTGGTTATCCGGGCAAAGTACTTGGCATCAGCGTGGATGAACCTCAAGCTGTCCTGCAGGAACGTGTGGCCAAATTGGCATCTGAAACCTCCGAGCGGCTGGGGGCGCACCTCAATTTCAAACCAGAAGAAGTGCTGGTCAACGCCGACTACGCCGCTCCTGGCTATGGGGTCCTGACCGGGGCCGAACGGGAAGCCATCCAACTCTTTGCAAAATACGAAGGCCTGCTGCTCGACCCGGTCTATACCGGGCGGGCGGCGGCAGGTCTGATCGACTTGATCCGCAAGGGGTTTTTCAAACCAGATGAGACCGTCCTGTTCTGGCATACCGGCGGACAGCCGGCGCTGTTTGCCGAGCAATATCAGAGTAAACTTGTCTGAAACAAAGAGTTCCCGGCATTTCTGGAAATGCCGGGAACTTTGCTAAACCAATTCCAACACACTGCTCTTGAAAAGCATTTCAGCGAGGCCAGTCTTCATGACCGAACAATTGAATATGAACCGTATCCCTATCTGCAGCCTCCAAAGCGCGTACGCCGCAAGCCTGCAACCTGGCATGCATCCCGGCATCCAGCCGGAACGAACCTTCAAAGATACTAAATGCCGTTTGCGGATCGTCATCGGCGGCAATGCGGTTGATGGACAGCTTTTCACATTCCCTGCATAAATGGATCAGCATCAATTCGCCGTGGCCCGGGCCATATTTCTTGCGAGTAGCCTTGATGGTCAGACCAATCGGCTGCATGGGCGCCTTGCAGGCTGAAAGCCGGTCACCCGGCTTGTACAGGTCCAGGTGACGCGACCACAGGCACAACGGGCAATGGTTGCGGTTCCCGACACCCGACAGTCCGGGTTGTGTAGTAACAAAGCCATGGCAGTGCGTACACTTAAAGCCAGCCTCGATGGAATTCCTGCCGGGCTTACCGTAGCGGGATCTTGATTTTTCTCTGCCGATCGGTATTTGTAACAATTCGTCGTTCATAGCAATCACACTTCTTCTCTCAAACGTAAATAACTCCGGTAGCGCAGCGGGCTAATCTCGCCTGCCATGACTGCCTTGCGAATGGCACAGCCGGGTTCTTCAGCATGACTGCAATCCAGTCCAAATTTGCATTTCCCAACCAGGGGGCGCATTTCCGGGAAGAACATAGCCAGATCCTCACCATCCAAATTATGCAGGCCGAATTCACGCATCCCGGGCGTATCCACGATATCTGCGCCGAAGGTCGTTGCAACCATCTCGGCAGACGTGGTGGTATGTTTGCCTTTGCCTACCCGACCCGTACCGACCGCGCCGATACGCAAGCCAAGACCAGGCTCGAGCGCATTCAACAGGGCAGACTTGCCAACTCCGGATTTGCCAACGAAAGCCGAAACGCAGCCTGTAAGCATTCGGCGCAATTCTTCCAGACCTTCGCCGGAAACCGCACTGGTCAGTACAATCGGATATCCGATCCTGCGATATTCCTGAAGCGAGGTTTGCAATTCGCCATCCAGCCTCCCGTCCGCAGCTCTGACCAGATCCAACTTGGTGATCACCACCAATGCCGTGAGTTCCTGCGATTCGGCCGAAGTGAGGTAACGGTCGAGCAAGCCCCATTTCGGCGCTGGACTGGCCGCGGCAAGAACCGGGATAATGTAGTCGATGTTCGAGACGATGATCTGCTCGAATTTGTATGCTCCGGGATAGGGATCCCGGCGAGCCAGGCGGTTGCGGCGCGGCAATACTTCGGTGATCAGCCCGCTGCCGTCGTGTGCATCCACGAACCGGACCCTATCACCGACTGCCAGTGGGTCGACCTTGTCGAGAATCTTCACATCCCGGACGATATGGCTGAGTGAGCTTGGGTCAGCGATCGGGTACACCAATTGCTTGCGCAAGCGCGGCGAAATTGCACAGGGGATCACATGCTCGCTGGTACGGACGTGGTATATGCCAATATTCTTTTTAACCACGACACCCTGGTCGTGGGAGTAGCTGTTGCTAACGTTCATCGTAAAGGTCCTTACTCAATTAAATCAAAACCGGCCACAGGATTGAACCCGTGGCCGGTAAACCGTTTTCTCTGGGGATTGCCTGGGCGGCGCTTGGGGCGCGCATTACCAGACCGTCAGCCAGTTATTAAACGAAAAGCCACGGGCAGGTTGTGCGCCCGTGGCCGATATACTTAATCCAAAAAGGACCTGACTAAGCTCGAATCACAGGCGCACACACAGGACAACCACCGGTGCCATATTTAACATAAAACTGTGCGTGCTCCTTTCTTTTAGAATATTTAAAGCGGGGCAACTTTATCATGAAGTCTGAACAACTGTCAAGAGCAAATTTAATCCCATCCCAAAGCAACCATTACACGCCCAAAATATTTCCTTCTTAAGAAAAAAGAAGGGCAGTTCCGCGCTGTTCTCCACCCCATAGTATAATTCCCTATATGGAACCCCGCCACAACTCTTCCTTTCTCCCCTACCTCGCCTCGGCCATCAGCCTGTTGGTCCTCGGCTGGGGCGCAGCGGCAATCGCCATCTTCGTCCTCACACCCACAGTGTGGGCACGCTGGCTGCTCTTCTTCGGCGGCACGCTCGGTATTACCGGACTGGCCCTGCCGGTCACCTGGTTCCTCAACCTGCGCTTCCCATCCGAGCCACCCGCCGGACCATATGTAATCGTCCGGCAGGCGATTTGGGTGGGCATCTACGGGATTGTCCTGGCCTGGCTGCAGCAGGTACGCCTGGTTACCATCTGGACTGGCGTTGGCCTGGCCTTCGGGTTGGTCGCCATCGAATACCTGGTCCGTATGCGAGAAAAGGCTCGCTGGCAACCAAAACCCGTTCCAGATGAAAAACCGCCGGTAGAAGAAAAACCAGCTCCAGAAGCATGAACCTGCGTGGACTCGCGTCTGTCGAACAACTGCTCCAGACCCAACTGGCGGCCGAGCTCATCGCGAGCTATGGCCGCCCGTTGACGTTGCAGGCCATCCGCAGCGTGTTGGCGGATGTACGGAAACGCGTTTCGGCGAGCGAAGATCCCACTCTGCCCGCCCGGGAAAACATACTGATCGAGGCAGCCTCCTTATTGGAGGCCTGGACTTGTCCAACCCTCTTACCGGTCATCAACGCCAGCGGGGTGATCCTGCACACCAACCTGGGCCGGGCACCGCTCTCCAGTGCCGCGCTTCAGGCTGTGGAAGCAGTGGCGCATGGCTACTCCAACCTTGAATTCAACATGGAAACTGGCAAACGCGGCTCTCGTATGGCCCATTCAGATGGGCTGCTTCAACGGCTAACGGGCGCCGAGGCGGCCATGGTGGTGAATAATAACGCCGCAGCAGTGCTGCTGATCCTTGCGGCGCTGGCAAACCATAAGCGGGTAATTATTGCCCGCTCACAACTGGTCGAAATCGGTGGTGGGTTCCGCATTCCGGATGTGATGAAACAATCCGGGGCAAAATTGGTGGAAGTGGGCACCACGAACAAGGTGCGGCTGGCCGATTATGAGGAAGCGCTGGCCGAACCGGCTGGGCTCGTTTTCCATGCCCACCGCTCGAATTTCAAGATAATCGGCTTCACAGAAGAGCCGGAATGGAAAGAGGTTGTCAGTCTGGCACACAGCCACGGTGTTACGTGCGTGGATGACCTCGGGTCGGGCGCCTTGCTCGATACAGCCCGTTACGGCCTGGTACATGAACCGACAGTCCAGGAAACACTGGCGATGGATACAGACCTGGTGTGCTTCTCTGGCGATAAACTGCTTGGGGGTCCTCAGGCGGGGATGATCGTCGGCAAGGCCGGCTTGATTGCCGCCCTCGGAAAACATCCGCTGGCACGGGCAGTGCGCGCCGATAAGCTTTGCCTGGCTGCGCTGAGCGCCACTTTGTTACATTATCTCAAAGATGAGGCCGAGAGCGAAATCCCCATCTGGCGGATGATTTCACTGATGCCTGAGCAGCTCCGCCAGACCGCCAAAGGCTGGAGCCATGAGCTTGGCCGGGGAGAAGTCATTCCCGGAAAGTCGACTGTGGGCGGCGGCAGTTTACCTGATGAGGAGCTGCCTACGTTCCTTCTGGCATTGGATGTTAAAAACCCGGATCAATTCCTGGAAAAACTGCGCCGGCAAAGCCCAGCCATCATCGCCCGTACCGAAAACGACCGCATCTTGCTCGATCCGCGCACGGTCCTGCCTCAGGAAAATGGGGCACTGCTGGTTGGCCTGATGAATGCTATGCGGGACAAAAAGAAAACCGTTGGCCCCAGACGGGGTTAACACTGTAATCCTTTTCATCTCCCGCCATTAATCCTATAACTCATCGATCAGACATTTTTCGCGTACTCAAGGAAACCAGCCGGACTTTCTTCATCCCGATCACGCGCCTCCCGCTGAAATTACAAGAGACGATTGGGGCCGCCTATCTATGCATCCGCGCCATAGATGAAATCGAAGATCATCCCGACCTGGACAACCAGGCGAAAGCCTCCATCCTGCACGGACTCAGCTGGGCATTACAAGCCCAACTCGCATCGGATGACCCGGAAAATGCATCCCTGCTCGATGCCGTTTTCCTTCCATATAAAAAAATTCTGCCCGAAGTAACCTTGCGGATTGGCGACTGGCTGGCGCAGGTCCCACAGGGAATCGCACCGCGCGTCTGGGATGCCAGCATCGCAATGGCGGACCGCATGGCATACTGGGTGGAGAATAACTGGCTGATCCGGACCGAAGCCGATCTGAACAGCTACACATTCAGCGTGGCCGGCTCCGTGGGTCTGCTCATTTGTGATATCTGGACCTGGTTCGACGGCTCTCAAGTCGACCGTTTGGCTGCCATCCATTTCGGGCGCGGACTGCAATCCGTGAATATCCTGCGTAACCGGGAGGAAACTCCCAGCGCGGCGTAGATTTCTACCCCTCCAATTGGGCTGAAAAGCAGATGTTCGCCTACGCCCGAAAGAACCTGGAACAGGCCAAGGCAGGCATTGCCTTGATCTCTAAGGTATCCTTCAGGTACATGGTGGATATACCCCTGGCTCTCGCAGAAGCCACCCTGCAAGCCCTTGAAGACGGCCAACCCAAGCTGACGCGCAGCCAGGTGATGCAAATAGTCGGGCAGGCCTAGAGCAGTTAAACGCGAAGAACGCGAAGGTTGCGAATTTATTAGAGAGTCCTTTCGATATTTGCTGCCTTGTATTCAAGGCTATTTCTTCAAGGGGAGGATAAATGCCAGTAGAAATCATTGAGAAAGAGCTTTCATTAAAGATAATCGAAGCGGCCATTGAAGTACATAAGCAATTAGGGCCTGGTTATGCAGAAAGCCTCTACGAAGAAGCATTGAAAATCGAATTACAACAACGCGGATACCGGGTAGATCAGCAAAAGAAATACGAAGTCAAATACAAGGATCAAACCATCGGCCTGCATGTTCTGGATATGGTGGTAGAGGAACGCGTGATTTTAGAATTGAAGGCGGCGTCCGATATTCTCCCGATTTCACTTGCAACAGGCGCTCGGCTATCTAAAATCTACGGGTCTGCCACTGGCTTTAGTGATAAACTTTGGCGCGGAACGTGTTCAGTTTCACCGCGTCGTGAAAACGCGAAAAATAACAGATTCAAGCGTTCTTTTCGCGCCGTTTATGCGTTAAAGTTCCTCAAGGAGCTACTATGAAATCTGATCTTGACATGCTCATGCAATCCAAAAATCTGGATGCCATCCTTGTCATCGGCAACGGTGACCACAACCCAGCCATGGTTTATCTTACCGGGGGCGGCCACTTCGGCGGAGCGGCGCTGTTCAAGAAACGCGGCGGGAACGCCGTGCTCCTTTGCAACGATATGGAGCGCGACGAAGCCGCCAAATCGGGGCTGACGCTCATCTCGGCCAGCAAATACAACTATGATGAATTGATGAAAGCAGCGAATGGCAATCCCACCCTGGCGTCTGCCATCCGTTACAAGCGCATCCTTAACGAGCAAGGTATTCAGGGACGCATCGGAATCTACGGCAACGTGGAATTGGGATCTTCCTTCGCAGTTTTCACGCATCTCCAAAAACTCATGCCTGAGATTGAGTTGGTCGGAGAGTCGACCAGTGACTCGCTTTTCATGAAGGCCATGGAGACCAAGGATGAAGCCGAGGTGGAACGCATCCGCAAGATGGGTGCGGTCACCACCGAGGTTGTGCGGCGCACTGCAGAATACCTGACCAGCCGGGAAGTCCGGGCGGATGAAGTCCTGTTGAAAGAAGACGGCTCTCCAGTGACCATCGGCGAGGTTAAGTCGAAGATCAATCTTTGGATCGCCGAGTTGGGCGCAGAGAACCCCGAAGGGACCATCTTCGCCATTGGACGGGATGCGGGCGTACCGCATTCAGCCGGCAACCCGGTGGACCTGCTGCGGCTGGGCCAGACCATCGTTTTTGATATTTATCCCTGCGAGGCAGGCGGCGGCTATTTTTATGACTTCACGCGCACCTGGAGCCTGGGTTATGCCACACCGGAAGCACAGAAACTTTACGATGAAGTCAAAGTAGTCTACGACCGGTTGCGGGATGAGTTCGATTTGAACGCGCCCCTCAACAATTACCAGCGCCGCCTGTGCGAATGGTTCGAGGAAAGTGGACACCAGACCCCGCTGCATACAACCGCACCGGTGCAGGGCTACGTGCACTCGTTCGCGCATGGCGTGGGGCTGAACATCCATGAGCGGCCCTGGTCGGGCCTGACGGCCTCCGACGACAATATTCTTAAGCCGGGCGTGATCTTCACTTCCGAGCCTGGGTTGTATTACCCTGAAAAAGGTATGGGCGTGCGTATTGAAGACACATACTGGGTGCGCCCGGATGGCAAGTTCGAAATTCTAGCCGAATATTCATATGATTTTGTATTACAGATGAAGAAGTGGAAAAAGTAGTCCATTGCGCCTGAGGGGTATTCACAGAATTTAAACCTTCCGCCCGGATGTTGACGTCCGGGCGGATAACGCTATAATCATCCCGATGAGTAACCTAGCCCCTGCACGTATTCTTGCCATTGAAACTTCCTGCGATGAGACGGCCGCGGCCGTGTTGGAAAACGGACGCATCCTGCTGGCCTCCACCGTCGCTTCCCAGATGGATATCCACGCCCGCTACGGCGGGGTTTTCCCCGAAGTGGCTTCACGCCAGCACGTTCTGGCCATCCTGCCGGTCATTGAAGAAACGCTTGCCAAAGCCCATCTCACCCTGGAAAACATCGACGCGGTGGCTGCCACGCGCGGCCCGGGCCTGGCCGGTTCGTTGATCGTTGGGATGAACGCAGCCAAAGGGATTGCGCTTGGCACAGGCCTGCCGCTGGTGGGAGTAAACCACCTGGAGGGGCATATCTACTCGGCCTGGGTGTACGATTCCGGGGACGTGCCTGCCCCCGAACCGCAGTTCCCCCTGATGGCGTTACTGGTATCGGGTGGGCATACCGAATTAAAATCTAATGGAAGGCCACTTGAACTACAGACGCCTGGGAGCAACCCTGGACGATGCCTCCGGCGAAGCCTTCGACAAGGTAGCCCGCATGCTGGGATTACCCTATCCTGGTGGCCCGTCAGTCCAGAAGGCCGCCGAAGAGGGTGACCCGACCGCCTTCAAGTTCCCACGCGCCTGGCTGGAAGGAACCTGGAACTTCTCGTTCAGTGGATTAAAGACTGCCGTTTTGAAAGAAGTAAAAAGACTGGAAGGCAGGCCGCTGCCCGTGGCAGATCTGGCGGCCAGTTTTCAGGCAGCAGTCGTGGATGTACTTTTCAAGAAGACCATGCTGGCGGCGCGTGAGTTTGAGGCGAAGGAGATCATCGTAGGTGGGGGCGTCTCGGCCAATAAGCCCTTACGTGAGGCTTTCCTGACACAGAAAGATTTTAAGGTAAACATCCCGCGCCTGTCGCTATGCACCGACAATGCTGCCATGGTGGCATCAGCCGGCTATTACCGTTTTGCGCTCGGTCATCAGGACGGATTGGGAATTGACGTTTTGCCAACCTGGCCGTTATCGTAAGTTGATTATGGATAGGGGGGCTGAGCATATTAAACACGAAACCCCGTTGAGGGACTGGCCCTAGTCCCAGCGGGGTTCGTGTTAAGAGGAGAATGCAATACTCATTATATGCAGCAAGTTAAGAAACAGATTACGGATTACTGAAAAATAGATGAGAATTTTTAGCTCTTAATTGTCAGGTTTTCTGTCCATCCTATTAAATGCGCAAACCCCGTAGAGGACTGGCCCAAGTCCGGCGGGGTTTGTGTTGAGGAGGAGAATGCAATATCCATTATATGCAGCAAGTTTAATAGAACATGACAGAAACCTGAAAAAAAGATTAGAAACCTCCAATTAGGCAAGATTGGATCTGTTGCTTCGTCACAGGCCCTTCCCTCAATACCTGTGGCTCTGCCCCAACACAATCCACTACCGTAGACGGGACTCCGCCCGGCGTTGTGCCACCGTCGATGATCACCGCTATCCGCCCGCCAAGTTGTTCATAGACTTCCCGGGCCGTGGAAGGGCTTGGTTGACCGGAGAGGTTGGCCGAAGTGACCGCCAGTGGACCGGCAACCCGTAGAAGTGCGCGTGCCACCGGATGGTCGGGAATGCGCACGCCAACGGTGTCGGTGGCCGAGACGGCCTCGGGCAAATCGGGGTGCTTTGTCACTACCAGGGTCAATGCTCCGGGCCAGAAACAGGCAGCCAACCTGGCGACCAGTGGTGGTACTACCAGGCACACTTTTAGCAGGTCGGCCGGATCAGCGATCAGGACAGGAATGGCCTTTTCCACCGGTCGAGCCTTGGCCAGGTAGATAGCCTGCACGGCCGCAGAATTGAATGCCAATGCACCGACACCATAGACCGTATCGGTCGGGAATGCCACCAATCCGCCTGTTTGTAAAACCGCAAGCGCCTTTGAGAACGCTTGCGGGTCAGAGGCTGATAGTATGGCGGTCTTCATACCTGAACTTCCAAAATCCGATCGCGACCGGCCAGATCCTTATGCAAGTGGATCTCAGCTTCGGCAAAGGCATCGCACGCCAGCGAAACAGCCAGCGGCCCTTGGGAGGCTTCGATCTCCATCAGCAGCAATCCACCTGGAACCAGCCGGTCGGGTGCAGCAGTCAGGAAGCGCCGGATCAATTCGAGACCATCTGTCCCGCCGTCCAACGCCAGAGTTGGTTCGCGGCCGTAAATGGGCAGTTTACGCAAGGTCCGGGTGGGAATGTAAGGCAGGTTGGCAACGATCAAGTCAAATTCGGCTTCCGGAGGGAAAAGGTCACAACACAGGAATTCCATGCGCGGCTCCACGCCATGTTTCAGGGCGTTATGCCGGGCCATTTTCACTGCGTCCGGAGAAATGTCGCTGCCCATCACCTGCAAATCGGGGATATTGGCTGCCAGGGCAATACCAATGCAGCCGGAACCGGTGCCAATATCGGCGGCGTGGCGACGGTCAGGGTGCGCCTGCAGCCAGGCGATGGCACGTTCCACCAGCAATTCCGTTTCCGGACGCGGGATGAGTACATCCGGCGTGACCTCAAACTCCAGGCCAAAAAACTCCCAGCGACCCAGAACATAGGGAAGGGGATTGCCACTTTGGAGGCGGGTAACCAGGTTTTCAAGCGCGGCAACATGCTCGCAGTCAAGGGCAGCTTCAGGATGGGCCATCACCCAGGAACGCGGGCGGTCCAGGACACGCGCTAATAGTACCTGCGCGTCCAGGCCGGAGGTATCTGTGTTCTTTTCCAAACGGGAAATCAAATCTGCGAGTGCTGATCCGACGGTCTGCGCCGTGCGATTATTCGTCATCATCATCCACCCCGCTGGCAGATAATCGGTCAGATTCATCACGGGTGGAGAGCTCCTCGATGAATGCGTCGATGCCACCTTGCATGACTGCCGGCAGGTTGAAAATGGACATATTGATGCGGTGATCAGTGACCCGGTTTTGGGGATAGTTGTAAGTGCGAATCTTTTCTGAGCGTTCAGCGCTGCCCACCTGTGAACGGCGGTCGGCCTGTTCGGCGGAGCGGCGTCTTTCCTGCTCAATCTCATACAAGCGGGCGCGCAGGATGGACATTGCGCGCAACTTGTTTTGCAATTGCGAGCGCTCATCCTGGACCGCCACCACCATGCCGGTCGGCAGGTGGGTGATACGGATGGCGGTGGCGTTCTTCTGCACATTTTGCCCGCCCGCACCCGAGGAACGGAAAACGTCGATCTTCATATCTGATTCGGGAATTTCTACATCCACGTCTTCAACTTCGGCCATGACTACCACCGTGGCAGTCGAGGTGTGGATCCGGCCGGATGACTCGGTGGCAGGGACGCGCTGGACACGATGCACACCCGATTCATATTTCAAGTTTCGAGTACGCGCCTTTGCCTTTAACCTGGAATACAACTTCCTTGAACCCGCCTACGCCGATGGCGTTCGAGTCCATCATTTCGACTTTCCAGTTTTGACGCTCGGCGTAGCGCGTGTACATGCGGTATAGATCGGAGGCGAAAATAGCGGCTTCCTCCCCGCCCGTCCCGGCGCGGATCTCAACAAAGACGTTTTTCTCATCGCGCGGGTCTTTGGGGACCAGCATCAGCTTGAGTTCCTTCTCGAGAACGGCAACGCGCGGCTCCAGGTCGGTGATCTCAGACTCGGCCAGTTGGCGCATCTCAGGATCTGTCTCAGATTGAACCACAGCGTGAGCTTCGTCCAGGCGCGCCATATCGCGGCGAAATTCTTTCGATTTTTCAACCATTGCTTCCAGATCAATGCGCTCCTTGTTCAGTTCGGCGGCGCGCTGATAATCGCTGCCGACCTCCAAAAGGAGGCGGGTGATCTCATCGTAACGATTTTCTATTCCCAAAAGCTTGTCCAGCATTGGTTCCTAACCCTCGGAGGCGACGGCGCTCCGTCGCTGCTCCAGATAATTTCAAACCTTTCCAAAAAATATACAGCCGGTCAGCGCGAGCGCTGATTATATCATCCACTTAGTGAGGACATCGAAGCGGGAGGGGCGGTAAAGCAGAATTTCCAAAATTACTTGATCAACGATAAAACAAACGTCAGGATGATAACGACAGAGATAAAAACAAAAACAATCCGATAAGTGCGCGCCTGGCGTTGTGAACTGGATAATCTCTTTTTTTCTTTAGGCATGCTATTTTCCTTATTTAGGATATCTTGATCAACCGGGGGCGGGGGTGTGCGGGCGGCAGAGCCGCCTGCACACCTCCTACCTCTTTTACATATTAAAGTGAAATCTCGTCATAATTTATGCCATGCGCTCCGAGGGCTATTTTCATGGCTCGATCGAGTTCATCCAGCGCGACCGGCTTCGTCACATACGCATCCGCACCGGCTGCCAGGGCTTTATCGACCAGGGTGTCGGCGGCTTCGGTGGAGAGCATTACAACCGGCAAGTGTTGAAATTCAGGGCGGCGGCGCAGAAATTCCAAAAAATCCAGACCGCTCACTTCGGGCATATTCATATCCAGGATGATCAGCTCAGGACATTCGCCGCCGAGTAAAGCCTGGGCAGCCGGACGCGCCGAGAGGAAATGGCGTGCGTCGCAGTCCAGCAACTTGACCATCAGGCGGATCGCGCTGGCCATTTCCTGGTCGTCGTCGATAATCCAGACTTTTTTCATTCCAAATGCGCCTTGACGCTCTCCGCCAACGCCGGGTTGATTCCCGGCACGGCGGTCAATTCTACCACCGTCGCCTTTCTAATCATATCCACAGAACCGAAATGTTTCAAGAGGGCTTTACGCTTGACCGGACCGATCCCGGGGATGGAATCCAAGGCGGAGGCCATGCCCTGCTTCAAACGGCGGGCACGGTGGGCGGTTATCGCAAAGCGGTGGGCTTCGTCACGGATGCGCTGGACGAGGTAAAGGCCCTGGGAGTGACGCGGCAGGAGCAAGGAATCGGGCTTGTTCGGGAAGAACAACTCCTCTTCCTGCTTGGCCAGTCCCACCACCGGGACTTTGTCGAACAGCTCGTATTCGTTAAGGACCTCGATCGCACGCGACAACTGGCCCTTGCCGCCATCCACGATCAGCAGGTCGGGGAGAAATGCAAACGATTCGTCCGGCTTGGATCCGGGAGCCAGGTTGCCCTCCTGGGAGGCCTGCCAGCGCCTGAAGCGGCGGGTGAGCACTTCCTGCATACTGGCAAAATCATCCGGAGCCCCGGCCGAACTTTCGATGTTGAAGCGCCGGTACAGCTTCTTATCCGGCACACCACGCGTAAAGACGACCATGCTGCCAACCGTTGCCACGCCCTGGGTATGGGAAATATCGTAACATTCGACGCGGTTGGGAGGTGCGGGAAGCTGCAAAGCGGACTGGAGTTCCGCCAGGGCCTGCTCCTGCTTGTGCGAATCCGCCTGCCACTGAGAGCGCAGGGCCTGCAGAGTCTCGGTGGCATTTTCGGCTGCCATCTGGACCAACTCATGCGGCTGGCCTTTACGCGGCACGGAAATCTCCACTTTACCGCCGCCGCGGCGTGAACGCAGCCATTGACCGATGATCTGGGCCTCCTCGATCGCCTGCGGGAGCATTACCTGCTGCGGGATACTGGCGGCCTCCGTATAGAACTGCTTGACGAACTCGGCCATCACTTCCTTATCGGAGGTGTCTTCCGTGCCTTCCAGCACGAAGTACTCACGCCCGATCAGTTTGCCGCCGCGGATGAAAAAGATCTGGACGCAAGCCTCGTTATCGGCACGCGCCATGGCAATCACATCCGAATCCTTGTAATCGGAGGCGAAGACCACTTTCTGACGCTCAACGATGGACTGCATGGCTTTCAAGCGGTCGCGCAGAGCCGCGGCGCGCTCGAAATTGAGCTCCTCCGAAGCCTTCTCCATGTCCTGCTGGACACGATTCAATATCGGCTCGGAATGGCCATTCAGGAATTCCTGCAAGTCGGAAATCATTTGCCGGTATTGGGCTTGATTGACCGCACCAATACAGGGCGCCAGGCAGAGCTTGATATCGTAATAGAGACAGGCGCGCTTATCCTGGCCGGTAATATCCCGGTCACAAGTGAGGTACGGGAAGACGCGGCGCAGCACATCCAGGGTCTGGTAAACGGCCCAGGCGGAGGTGTAAGGGCCAAAATAACGGGCGCCGTCCTCCTGCATCAGGCGCGTCACGGTGACCTTGGGATAGGGCTCATTCCAATGGATCTTGATATAGGGATAACGCTTGTCATCTTTCAGGCGGATGTTGTACTTGGGGCGGTGCTTCTTGATCAGGTTCATCTCGAGGATGAGCGCCTCGAGCTCGGACCCAACCAGGATCCATTCGATATGGGCGATCTCACGCACCAGGCGGCGGGTCTTCTGGTCGTGACCGGCATCCGCGTGGAAATAGGAACGGACGCGGTTCTTCAAGCTGATGGCTTTGCCGACGTAGATGATCGTCCCCTCGGCGTTCTTCATCAGGTAGCAACCGGGCTTGGCCGGCAGGGTGGCGAGGATGCCCTTGATGTGATCGGAGAGTTCCATATCAGACAATTTTACTGCTTCCTGGATAAATAGGAGAGCTGGCGAGTATTTTTTCTAGGAAAAATGGTTGATATGATTTTCAAGGTCAGATTTAGCAAAAGTGATATATTTGACTTATCTTATCCAATAATAACACCGTAAAGGAGAACTTATGGCTGAACAACTTCCCCCCGTCCCCCCGCCCGCAGCTGCCCCTGCCCCCATGCCAGTGCCCGTTGCAGCCGGTGATAAGCGAGGTCTCGCAATTGCCTCGCTGGTGCTTGGGATCCTGTCCTTATGCGGCTCGGCGGTCTTCGTGTGCGGAGGTCTCATGAGCGTGGTCGGGATCGTGCTGGGGGCATTGGGCTTGAACTCCAAAGGCAGGGGCATGGCGATCGCCGGAATCGTTCTTTCGGGCGTTGGCCTGGTGCTGACCCTCGTCTTCCGGGTGGCTTTTCGAGGCATTTTCAATAACCTCTGGCAACAGTTCATAATCAACCGCGGCTATTAATCCCCACCCGGGCAGCAAATGGAACTGACCCAAACGATGGAAACGACCCAGCCTGCGAAAGAAAGGTAAGTGGATCAAGTGGTTAAAAGAATATTCTAGCGGAGATACCCTACGGGTACGATGTAAACTTGATGAACGTTTCTTTGATTTGATGAACCTTTCAAGACAGGTGTTTTTAGGTTTAGAAATCCTGTTAAACTCAGTTTATCTCCGGTAGATTCTTTCAAAGCAGCTATTCGAACCGCGTATCGAAAAAAATTCGAATACTCCCCGGTAAGGAAACCAGGAGCCTATGGTATGCCTGGCACTCGTTTCTGAGGAACGAAGGAGGAACGAGTGCCTTCGGGTAAAGGCAGGGGAACCGAAATTTTCAAATTTTAAGGAGCGAGGGTCTTTACGGGAAGAGCTTCACGGTGCAATAAACATAAGACAAATGTTCTGGTTTGTCAAGGCCGTTTTGCAAGCCTGGAAACCGACATATCAGAAACGCGACTGGGGGAGATGCCACGCTGAAATCCAATATCTTTAAGACGGCCGTATCGCCGGCCGGTTTAGCGAAAACGATGGTGAGCGTTTAGCTTGCGCCCGGAGCGATCTCCTGCAGCGGGGCTGGTTCAACACTCAAAGGGGAAAACGATGTGGCGTTATCCTGGGTAAGCGAGATGTCATTTCCTGAAAGAGTGATGGCTTGGGCGCCAGTATTATTTATTGCGATGGTTATTGTCAGCGTCATTCCAAGCGGCGCGCTGGCTCGATCTAAAAAGGAGATCTCAGCCTTAACAGCGTTTTCATTGGCCGGCTCCGGTGAGGCAGTCAGCAATGTCTAGGGGCGCACGCCGCGGATGAGCAACTGAGCCGTGGTAGCGCTCCCGGGGACGAAGATCGTAAGACCGCCATACGTCTGGTCAAATATGGATGAATCGACCGGCGCTTCGGTAGCAATTGTGTTGGCAACATAATCATCGGTCGTGCAATCCGCCCAGGCGATGGTGAGGTGGTCGTCGATATTGATATTGGCCAGCGCAGCCGCGCCGGCCGAAACTGGATTTACCTCAAACACATAATTAACTGTTGTGCCCTGCACCCACCAGGCAATATCGGACTTGTCGGGAATTGGGATGGAACCATCTGCGACCCTGGCGATCGATTTGATCGGGAATTGAAGGCTGCCAATCTTCAACAGCGGTTGGATGCACTTAGGGAGTGGGATGGGATTTAACAGCCCGGTCAATTGGCCGGTTATCTGCGGCCTAATGAAAAAAATTCCGGCTACCAGGACAATGACCAGCGCTCCAATAATGGTGAACAGGGCAAAACGACCGGGAGAGAGTGAAGGTTTCTTCATTCCCCCGGCAGGGACAGACGGCCGGGCTGTGCTTTTTTGGGAAGCGGCCAGAACAGCAGAACGGGTCAGGCGGGCACTTTGTTCACGGGGAAACCCTGACTTTGGAGGGATTGTCTGGGCAATCTCTTCCCGTAGTTGTGCCAGCTCTGGTTCAACGACCTGAGAATTTGGTTCCTGAGTAGGTTCGGGCGCAAGCGCGTGAAGGATTGGTTCCCTGAGCAACGCTGTCAGTGGGTCGATTGGCTGGGCGAGCTCTACCTGGGATAACCCTGGCTCCGGTTGTATGTCTTCTGCGGGCTTATCCCAATATGTTTCCAGCTCTGATGGTATTTCCTGGGTGGTTGCTTCCCAGGCAGGTTTTGGCTCCGCAGAAACCACCGCAGCGATCTCTGCCTGAGGTGATTGCGGCCCCGGCGCTAGTTCCTGAGTGGGCTCATCCCAGGCTGATTTCGGGCTCCGCAGGAATCACTGCAGCGATCTCGGCTTGGGGCAATTGCGGCTCCGGCGGCGTTTCCTGGGGAATCTCTTCCCGAGGCGTTTCCAGCTCCGAGGGTATTTCCTGGGCAGTCTCTTCCCAGGCCGGCCCCGGCTCTGAAGGAATTGGTTGGGGCAGCTCTGACTGGGGAGGTACAGGCTCCGGTTCAACCGCCGGGGGGATGGGTATCCGGAGCGGCTCCGGCTCCAGAGGAAGTTTCCGGGCGATCTCTTTCCGAAGCAGTTCCTGCTCGGATTTAATTTCCTCTGAAAGCAGTTCCGAGGATGGGACAGGCCTGGGCGCAACTGCGAAGGGAGGCTGCCGTTTGAGCGCCCAATTCAGAGCCTTCAGGGCGGGCTGGCTGGCCGGATTGATCTGCAGCGCTCTGTGAATGTATTCAAGGCTTTTTTCAGAGGTGGCCAGTGCAGCCAGGATCAGCCAAGGGGCTTCGGAGGCGGGGGAAAGCTGCGCAGCCCGCTGTGCCAGATGGTGCGCCTCGGCCCGGTCACCGCGCCTAAGGGCTTCCAGGGCAGAATGTATTAGATTGTTCGTTTCGTCTGATTTCAGTAGTCATAAGAGGAAGACAAAAGTGTCTGTACTCAACCTAGCTACATCAAAATATGAATAGCGTCCCAATATGTTGATAATATACCACTTTTCATCCCAGCCCCGAAAGAAACATTTAACGCGAATGCCACGAATGGGCGAATACCCTACCGGGTACGATGTAACGCAAATATTATTTGGTTTTATTCGTATAATTCGCTGATTGGCGTCATTCGCGTTGAAGGTATGTCTTTTGAAGGAAGTAGATTTTCGAAACTGGGCGGGGGTTATAATCGACGCATGCGCAATACCATCCCCAGCCTCGAAACACGAGTTGGACAGCACCTGCGTTCGCGCAGCCTGAAGCTTGCCACGGCCGAATCCTGCACGGGAGGATTGGTGGCCGACCATATCACCGATATCCCGGGTTCGTCGGATTACTTCATCGGCGGGGTGGTGGCCTACGCGTATGAGGCCAAAGTGGGCCTGCTGCACGTGTCGTGGGATACGCTGCGCCAGACCGGCGCAGTCAGCCGCGAGACGGTGATCGAGATGGCGCGTGGCGTGCGCACCGTCCTGGGGGCAGATATCGGTGTCAGCGTCAGCGGGATTGCCGGGCCGGGGGGCGGAATGCCGGATAAGCCGGTCGGCACCACCTGGTTCGGTCTTTCGGCACGGGATGGCGACTGGGCGCGCAAGTTTGTCTGGGAAGGCGACCGGCGGGCCAACAAAGAATCCTCGGCGCAGGCTGCGCTGCAATTTGTGCTGGATTACCTGGCCAATAAGCTGGAAAATGAGTGATCCACGCGTACTGATCCTGATCTCGGCGAATGCAGAATGGCGGGCGGTCAAGGAGATCCTGGGTCCGGCCAAGGTGCATCCCACGCCGATGGGGGAATATTTCGATTGGAAACCTGCCACTGGAACCCGTGACGCTTCAACACGCTTTTTCCACGGCGGCTGGGGCAAGATCTCGGCGGCGGCGACGACCCAGTATGTCATCGACCATTTCCAGCCTGAGCTGCTGGTCAACCTGGGGACCTGCGGCGGGTTCGAAGGCCGGATCGAGCGCGGGACGGTCATCCTGGTGACCAAAACGATCGTCTACGACATTATCGAGCAGATGTCCGACCCGGAAGAGGCGATTGAGCATTATTCCACCGAGCTGGACTTGGGTAGACGATGGACGATGGACGATGAACAATGGTCAATCGTCTGTCGTGCGTGGTCTGCTGGTCTCTGCCGACCGGGATATCGTGCCGGCTGACATTCCCATGCTGGTAGAAAAATACGGAGCCGTCGCGGCCGACTGGGAGTCGGGGGCGATCGCGTGGGTGGCAAAGAAAAACGGGGTGCGCTGCCTGATCCTGCGGGGTGTCACAGACCTGGTCGGCAGCCAGGGCGGAGAGGCATATGACAACATCCAGGTTTTCCACGAGAATACCAAAACGGTGATGAAAGGCCTGATCGAACAACTGCCGGATTGGTTGAGCAAGATCAAGCCGGAGCCTGCTTCACAAAACGCACTGTTAAGCAAGGTGGACTGCATCGAGTTGTACGTGCCCGACCTGGAGAGCGGGTTGGGCTTTTACCGGGAGCGCCTGGGGCAGCAGTTGATCTGGCGCAGCGCACAGGCGGCCGGTCTGCGCATGCCCGGCAGCGAGGCAGAAATCCTGCTGCAGACCGAGCGGAAAAGGCAGGAAGTTGACCTGCTGGTCGACTCGGCAGACGAGGCGGCACAACGCTTCGTGGAGGCCGGGGGCAGGCTGGTGGCGGCGCCGTTCGATACCCAGATCGGGCGCGGCTGCGTGGTGCAAGACCCGTGGGGCAACCGGCTGGTGCTGCTGGATACGAGCAAGGGGTTGCTGGAGACAGACGAGGAAGGGAACGTGGTGGGGAATTTGTGATTTTAGATTTTTGATTGCTGATTGAAAAGACCAGGGGGAAGGAGAAAGGGGAACATGGATGAACCTCTTTTTTATTCGCGCAAATTGTCGAAGACGTGTGCCTAAGCGCCCCAAAGGGTATGCAATAGTATTCGCAGATTATTTATTTCGGGTGTTTTCGGTTGAGCAGAAGGTACCAGAGGTTCCAAAGGCACCAGAAACACCAGAAGGGGAGAGGTGTACCTGAGGTGCCTGAGGTCGGTAAGTGGATAGTCTGTTGAAATTCAGAAGTTACAATCCGGTAAAGATCAATGAAATAGTACAGAATATCATCCAGTTTTATTGACTTAATTCCATTCGCCCCATCTCTTCTGAATGATATATTTGCGTACAAAAAATTTCCAAATGGAAATATTTGTGAATAATGACAACTTTTCTAGCAGCACAGCAACGCGAAATGACATCGGCGACATCCTCCTGCGCTTGTCTTACCTGCGACACCGCCTCCGGGGGAAATTGCCCGAGCAGATCCTGAATGTCAAAACCAATATCCAGGAACACAACCTGCGCGAAAAGATCGGGCAGGTCAATGACCGAGATGTTTTCTTTGTCATTGGCTTTATCTTTTCCCGCCAATCCGGGCCGCTCACGATGGGCGACCTGAGCCGCATCCTGGGGTTGCCGTTCAGTACCGCCACCCGCACGGTGGACTGGCTGGTAAACAACAACTATATTCAGCGGCTGCCCGACCCGGAGGACCGCCGTGTAGTGCGCGTCGAGCTGACCACAGCAGGAAAAGAGCTGTACGAGGCCATTAATGACCTTTTGCTGGAGATGACGGAGCAGTTCCTGAACAATTTCTCGCTGGATGAACGCAAGGATCTGAGCCGCCTGCTGGGCAAGCTGGTGGATAATCTTGAACATTATCTGGCATAACGCGAAAACCGGTTGCCAACCAGTTTGAAGCCCTGAGTTGAACTCGGCGCAATCTCACTAGATAGACATGCAGACAAGCATACCGGCATCCCATACGGCGAAGTGTGGACACATTAATTGCTTGCCGGCATCGAATAGTATCAACCTACATCAAAGGGCAAAACGCACATGATCATGGTAATGGAATACATGTTGGAATATCCCGGCATGATTATTGGGAGTCCTGACGCTTTTGGTGGTGCAGGCAATCTGCGACCTTTCGTTGCCGGATTACATGTCGAATATCGTTGACACGGGCGTGATCAACGGGAACGTCAACTATATCCTTCAAACCGGCGGCAAGATGATCCTGATCACTTTGCTCAGCGCGGCCTGCATGATCGTCACCGGCTATTTTGCCGCCCGGATCGCCGCCTATACCGCCCGGGATATGCGCGCGGATGTTTTCAAACGAGTGCAGACTTTTTCGAACCCTGAACTCGACAAATTTTCGCCCGCCATCGCCTGATCACCCGCACCACCAACGATATCACCCAGATCCAGTTGCTGATTATCATGATGATGCGCATGGTCTTTTATTCGGCCATCCTGGGAACCGGTGGAGCGATCAAGGCCATTTCGGAAAGCCGCACGTTATCCTGGACCATCGTCGGAGCGGTACTGGCGTTGGTGATGGTCATTATCATCCTCTTCATCCTTGTCATGCCAAGGATGCGGATCATGCAAACGCTGGTGGACAAATTGAATCTTATCAGCCGCGAAAACCTGGAGGGTATGCTTGTTATCCGCGCCTTTAATACCCGGAATTTTGAGGAGGCCAGGTTTGACGGCGCCAACGTGGCTCTGACAGACACCAGTCTTTTTATCAACCGCGCAATGACGATCATGATGCCGACCATGATGTTTATCATGAACATTACCACTGTGCTGATCGTGTGGTTTGGCGCGCATCAAATCGCCGAACTTGACCATTGATATCGGCAAGATGATGGCGTTTATGCAGTATGCCATGCAGATCATTATGTCGTTCCTGATGCTTTCCGTGATGTTTATCTTGATCCCGCGGGCCATGGTCAGCGCCGGCAGGATCAAAGAGGTCCTCGAAACCGACACGGTGGTCAAAGACAAGGTCAAAGCGATCCGGCCCAGGGCTGATTTTGTCCCGGATGTCGAATATGAAAACGTAACCTTCGGTTACCCGGGGGGCGAAGAGCCGGTCCTGAAAAAAATCAGCTTCAAGGCAAGGCACGGTGAAACCACTGCCTTTATCGGCGTGACCGGCAGCGGCAAATCGACCCTGGTGAACCTGTTGTTGCGCTTTTACGATGTCACCGGCGGGCGCATCCTGGTGGATGGGGTCGACATCCGCGATATGAAACGCAGCGACCTGCGTGAAAAGATCGGCTATATCCCGCAAAAAGCCACCCTGTTCTCCGGGACGGTTAAATCCAATCTGCAGTACGCCGATAGCCGCTCCACCTTCGAAAATATCCAGCGTGCGGCGCGCATCGCCCAGGCCGAAGAATTCATTAGCAACATACCCAACGGATATGATGCGCACGTTGCCCAGGCCGGGACGAATTTTTCGGGCGGGCAAAAACAGCGGCTGTCGATTGCCCGCGCCCTGGTGAAAAACGCGCCCATTTACATCTTTGATGATAGCTTCTCAGCGCTGGACATGAAAACCGACGCGGCCCTGCGCGAGGCCCTGCATCGGGAAACGGGCGGGAGCACCTTGCTCATTGTCGCCCAGCGCGTGGGCACCATCCTTACCGCCGACCAGATCATCGTGCTCGAAAATGGCGAGATCGCCGGGAAGGGCACACACCGCGAGCTGCTGCACAGCTGCGAGGTCTACCGCGAAATTGCCATGTCACAACTATCGGAGGATGAACTTGAACAGGCCTAGGATGGGTGGTATGGGCGGTATGGGTGGCGGCCCGCCGGCCGAAAAGGCCAAGGATTCGCGCAAAACGCTGCAGACCCTGCTGCGCTACCTGCAGCCTTATCAGGGGAAGATCATCATTGTGATGGTTTTTGCCGCGTTGGCATCCGTGTTCTCCATTGTCGGCCCCAAGCTGCTGGGCAATGTGACCACCAAGCTCGCCGACGGACTGATCGCCTACTATTTAGGGGCCGGGCTGTACATGGATTTTGCCTACATGGGCAGGCTGATCGTGACCCTTATCAGCCTGTACCTGATCTCCATGATATTTTCTTATATTCAGGCCTTCATCATGTCCGGCGTTTCCATGCAGGTCACCTACAACCTGCGCAAGGAGATCGATCAGAAGATCAGCCGGCTGCCACTCAAGTACTACGACACCACCACGCACGGCGAGGTCCTTTCGCGGATCACGAACGATGTCGACTTGATCAGTCAATCGCTGAACCAGAGCATTTCCCAGTTGATCACGTCCGTTGCGACCGTGATCGGTGTGCTGGCGATGATGCTGAGCATCAATGTGCTGATGACCGTGGTAGCCATTTTGACGGTGTCAATGTCGTTCGGGCTCATCGGAGCGATCATCCGCACCTCGCAGAAATTATTCAGGGCGCAGCAAGACTCGCTTGGCCATATGAACGGGCATGTGGAAGAGATGTATGGCGGGCACTCCATCGTTCAGGCTTTCAACCGCCAGGATGACTTCGATCGAGCGCTTCCACCAGATCAACGAAAAGCTGTCCGACAGCGCCTGGAAGTCGCAGTTTTTCACCAGCATCATGCAGCCCATGATGCAGTTCATCAGCAACCTCGGTTACGTCATCGTCTGCATTTTGGGTGGTTACCTGGCGGTAAAAAAGGTGATTGAGATCGGCGATATCCAATCCTTCATCCAATACACGCGGAATTTCACCGCACCGATAACACAGATGGCGTCCATCTCCAACACGCTCCAGCAGACCATCGCAGCTTCGGAGAGAGTGTTCGAATTTCTCGATGAGCCGGAAGAGATCCCGGAGCACAGCCTGGCGCATGCCGGTGCGTTCACGGGCGCCGTGTCGTTTGAGCATGTGGCCTTCGGTTATAACGCTGCTGAGCCGATCATCCATGACTTTTCCGCCAAAGTACTGCAAGGCGAAAAGGTGGCAATTGTTGGCCCAACCGGCGCGGGAAAAACGACGCTCGTGAAACTGCTAATGCGGTTTTATGATGTCAATTGCGGCAATATCAAGCTCGATGGGCACAGCATATACGACTTAAGCAGAAACGAGCTGCGCTCTGTCTTTGGGATGGTCTTGCAGGATACCTGGCTGTATAACGCTTCCATTCTCAATAATATCCGCTACGGGACGTTCGGCGCGACCCGCGAGCAGGTCATCGCCGCCGCCAAGGTGGCCCATTGTGACGATTTCATCCGGACGCTGCCCCAGGGATACGACACCATCCTGAACGAAGAGTCGGACAATATCTCGCAGGGGCAAAAGCAATTATTGACCATTGCCCGGGTGATCCTCGCAAATCCGAGGATCTTGATCCTGGACGAGGCGACCAGCTCCGTTGACACCCGTACGGAGATCCTGATCCAGAAGGCAATGGACTCGCTGATGAAAGGGAGAACGAGTTTCATTATTGCACACAGACTCTCTACGATCAAGAACGCTGATCTCATCCTCGTCTTGAATCATGGGGATGTTATCGAACAGGGAAATCACGCGGACCTGCTGGCGGCGGGCGGGTTTTACGCTGGAATGTACAACAGTCAATTCGAAAAAAGGAGTTTGGAACATGTCGGATAATCAGGGAAAGAGCGAATACGAACAGGATTTCACGCCCAAAACGGCCAACCGGAAGATCAGTAAAGGGCTGCTCATCACTCTTGCGATTGTCATCGTGTTGATCGGTCTGGGGATCGCCGGGTACTTTATCTACGAAGGCAGTTTCTATTACCAGACGGAAAATGCCAAGGTGGACGCGCTGGTTTACCAGCTCACCCCCACCGCCTCCGGGAAACTGGAAAAATTGTATGTCTCGCAAGGCGAAGATGTAAGCGCGGGACAGGTGCTCGCGCAGGTGCAGAACGGTGCGCTGCTCCGATCCCCCATCGACGGCACAGTCATTAGTATCACCATGCAAGAGGGAGACTATGTGACCCCGGCGAATGTCGTGCTGGTCGTAGCCAATACAACGAATATTTACATTACGGCAAATGTGGAAGAAACGAATATCCTCAAAATCCATCCAGGGCAGAGCGCGACCGTTTCACTGGACGCGTATGGCCGGAGTTTTGACGGTTTAGTTGATGTTGTCAATACGGTCACCTCGGCCAAACTCAGTGGTTCCCTCACCAGTTTTACCACCTCCGGCACATACACCAAGGTAACGCAGCTGATCCCGGTCAAGATCAGGCTGCTCGATGCTATCGATCTGGCAGATATCATAGGCACAAACGCAACCGTAAAAATCCGGATTAAGTAAACGCAAATAAATTCATTATGATCATCGAATAATTTTTTGGAGGTACTGTCTCATGAACAATCAATCTGGAACCAAACAGATTCGGAAATGGATCCTGGCCATTCTGCTGGTTGTGGTTCTTTCAGTCGCAGCGGCTGCCTGTGGAGCCGTGCAGCAGGGTAACTCAGGCACGGCTGAGACCCAATACCAGACGGTCCAGGTGGAAAAAGGCACATTGATCGAAAATATTGGAGCGACAGGGGCGGTCCGTCCGAATCAGTCCGCTATGCTCATCTGGAAAACCGCTGGCACCATTGGCGAGGTGAATGTCAGGGCAGGGGATAAAGCCAAAATGGGAGATGTACTGGCCACTCTCAAGTCGGATGCGAACCTGGTTGCGCTCCAGGCAAACCTGACCATCGCCCAGGAGAATCTTGCCCAGATGATTTCCCCGCAGGCGGTTGCCAATGCCAGGCTGGCGGTTACCACAGCCCGGACCAACGTGAACAATGCGCAGACTGCCTTGAACAACGAGCAGTACTGGAAGAACACATCCCTGATCCAGAACTACTATGCCATTTATGTGCTCGCCAAGGACAGGCTGGACAAGGCGCAAACGGCCTGGGATAACCTCCACGGAGGCGAATACATCAACAATACCAACGAGGCCGCCGCATATAACCAGCTATATGCCGCCAAGCAGGCCTTCGATAACGCCAATTACTATTACAGCCTGTATTCGCAGGCGCCGACCCAGAACAATATGGACCAGGCCCAGGCGACCCTCGATCTGGCCAACACCACGTTGGAAAATGCCCAGATTTACCTGACGGCGTTGACCGGCGGGACGGTACCCGCAGACGCCACCGGTTCAGACCTGTTCAAGCTCAACCAGGCCAGGCTGGCCGTCCAGATCGCCCAGGCGAATCTGGATTCGACCCAGATAACTGCCCCCTTCGATGGCACCGTCACCGAGGTCAACAGCATGGTGGGCGATCAGGTTTCTCCTGCTACCAGGGCGTTCCGGCTGGATGATTTGTCCATGTTAAAGGTGGATGTGCAGGTTTCGGAAGTGGATATCAATACGGTCCAGGTCGGGCAGCCGGTAACTCTTACCTTCGATGCCGTCGCCGGGAAAACATATCATGGCAAAGTGGAAGAGGCGGACCAGGTCGGCAACGCTGTCCAGGGCGCGGTCAACTTTACTGTTACCGTGGTATTGACCGATCCGGATGCCTCGGTCAAGCCAGGTATGACCGCGACAGTCTCCATTATTGTTAAACAATTGAGTAATGTCTTGTTGGTGCCAGACCGGGCGGTGCGCCTGGTGAAAAATCAGCATGTAGTATATGTGCTGCAAAATGGCCAGCCCCAGATGGTAAAAATCACCCTGGGCGCCTCCTCCGATACGCAGAGTGAAGTGGCTTCCGGTGATTTAAAGGTCGGCGATGCCATCATCTTGAATCCGCTTTCGAGCCCGTCCAGCCTCCCGTGACGGCCGTGGCGGGGCTGCCAGCGGAGGCTGGTTTTTATATGAGCTGACGACAGCATCCTGGTCTCGGCCACAACCGCCCGCAAATATTATTTATTCAGTCATGTGACAGCCACCTGGTCACCCGAAAAAGCCGGGTGCTTAGTGAAGGTGACTGTCACATTTTTTCCCAGGGGAACATTGAGGATGTATCCCTGACCTTTGTGATCGATGTCTCCGGATCGATGGACATGGTTAACCGCCTGCTGCTCGAGTACCAGATGGCGGATGAGGCTTTCATCCGGGAGGGGATCAATGTGAGAATTGGTCTTAGGGCTAAAACATTTATATCGCATCCAGTGTACCGGAGGCCAGGCTGCGCTTTTCGATCAGGCGGAAGCACAGATAGCCGACCAGGATATAGATGGCGCCCACCAGTACTTCGCCAGCCACCAGCGGGCGGATGGCGCTCCAGCCAGCGCCAGCCAGGGCCAAACGGGCGGCCATGATCCCACGCGTTAATGGCAAACCGAAGGCAACCGTTTGCAGCGCAGGCGGCAGCGATCCAACCGGGAAATTGACGCCCACCAGGATGTAAAGGGCGGATAAGAATGTATTCAAGATGATCCAACCATCGCGGGAGACCAGCGAAATGCTGCCGAACAGAAAGCCGAGTCCACTGGAAGTGATCGCGAGCAGGAAAATGCACAACAACAGCAGCGCTAAGTTGATTTTGGCCATTTCGAGGTGAAAAATTCCGGCTGCAATCGCGAAGCCCAATACGGCAGTAACAAAACCATCCAGAATGTAAAAGAGCGAGCGGCCCATAAAAATTGGCATGCGCGGCGCCGGGCTGCCCAGAACATAGGACAGGGTGCCCCAGCCGCGTTCATCTCCGATGGCGTTGGTCACACCGCTCATGCTGCCGGCAGCCGGGATCAGCAGGATGTTGCCGATCACGATATACAGCGGGTTGGTAAAGCCCACAAACTTGCCCATGAAAATAAAGAAGAGCATCAGAAAGAAGGGAAAGCCCAGCTTGGATGCGATGTACCCGAAGGGGGAGGTGATCGAAAATCGTCCCTGGTAAGAGAGCCAGGCCTGGTAAGCATACAGGCGTAAATATTGTCGCAGGGTTTTAATCATATCGAGCGCAATTCCCCACTGATCCGGATGTTGTCATGCACTTTAACCTGCAGCCAGCCTGTGACTGCCAGGAAGACCAGGGAGATGCCCAGGGCAACCCCCCAGTGGGTTAGCAGGAACGCCAGGTCATGGTTGCCCAACAGGCTTTCATTCATAGCCTGCAATGCCCAGCGGATCGGGATCGCGCCGGAAAGAATCTGCAGCCAACCCGGAAGCACCCGGATGGGATACATAAAACCGCATAAGAAGGCGATGGGCATTTCAAGAAAATCGACAAACGAACCTGAAAGGCGTGACCAGGCCAGGAAATTGGCCAGGAAAACGCCGATGCACCACATCGAGAATAACAACAGCAGCAGCGATACGGCGACTCCCAGGAAGTTGACGTTCTTGAGCGAGTAGCCAAAGATCGCCATGGCAGCCACGAAAGCCAGGCCCAGGCTGAACAGCCCGGTCAACACGTTGCTGAGGGTGCGGATGGCTTCGACGGTGGATAATGAGGTGGGGCTGCCAACGATCAACTCCAGCGACCCGTAATAGCGGTCGTTGGTGATATCGTAGGTGGAGGTGAAGACAAGGCCGCTCCACATGCCCATGACACCGCCGCCGATCACGGTATAGACCAGATCCGGCATGGCATTCCCGGCGGCATGCGAAAGCAGCATGCCCACGGCAGTAAATACCGCCGGCTGGATCACGAATAGCCCCAGGGATAATATATGCAGGGCGCGCACCCGGAACTGCAACAGCATCTGTTCCTTGACCAGACCCCAACGCAGTTGTTTCATTCCGCGGTCAGCCTTGATAATGGTGACGTAAACATCTTCCAGGGTCTGGTTACGCACTTCCAACCCCTGGATGTATTGGGGGTTAAGATAGGGCGAAAGCAACTCGAGCACGCGCGCCGGTTCCGGCGTGCGAATGGAGACCGTTTCGCGTTCGGCAGCGTTCTTCAGTTCTACGACGGATTTCCCGTCCAGCACGCGCAACACATCCAGGAGGACGTGCGCCTGGCCGGCCTGTATGCAAGCATCGATAACCGAATCTCCGCTAATGCGGCGCTTCAATTCCTCCGGGCTGTCCAGGGCGACGATGTTGCCTTTATTGATGATGGCGATGCGGTGGCACAGCTCTTCGGCTTCGGCCATGTAATGCGTGGTGAGCAGGATGGTCTTGCCCAGCGAGATCAGGTTTTTGATGGTCTGGCGCAGTTCCCGGGCGCCGACGGGGTCGATGCCGACCGTGGGCTCGTCCAGGAAGAGCACTTCAGGATCGTGCAGCAGCGCCCGCGCCAGGTGCAGGCGCTGGGTCATGCCGCTGGAGTAAGTTTCAACCTTGTCATTGCCGCGGCTGCTTAACCCGACCAGTTCCAGTAATTGGGGGATGCGCTGATGCGTGACCTGTGCGTCCATGGCATACAACTCTGCAAAATATTTCAGATTTTGAATGGCGGTCAGTCGGAAGTACAGTCCGCGGCTGCCGCTGAATGCAAAGCCGATTTTCTTGCGCACTTGCGCTGTCTGCTGGACTACATCCAGGCCCAGGATGCTGGCTGTGCCGCGCGGTGGGAAGCAGCAAGGTGGTCAGCATCCGGACGGTGGTGGTCTTGCCGGCGCCGTTTGGACCGAGCAAGCCGAACAGCTCGCCGCGCTGGATTGTGAGGGAAATATCTTCAACGGCCAGCGTCGATTTTGTCTTCGTCTTCCACAGACCCGTTTTGGCAATGAAAGTCTTATTGAGTGAGCTAGCCTGAATGGCAACTGGATCCATTTATTTTCCCTTAGATAGAGGCAGAATGTAAATAATCAAACTCGGGAGAAACCATGTACAATGTCGGACCATTTTATGTCATGCTCCCCTTGGAGTTTTTTCTGGCTTGCCAATTATACGATAGGATCAATAATCTGAATATAAGCTGGCTTGTGTAACCTGCGCCTGTTACCGACGGGGGATATGCATTGCATTGACCAGATGCGGCAAAATCCGTATCATTGCGCCTTATTCCAGATTTATCCGAGAGTTTTCGTCCAGATACACACTTTAACCAAGAGGATATTTGTTTATGGAGACTGAAAAAGCAGCCCTTGAAAAACCGCGCGGATTGGAACAGAAATGGAAAATCCTGATCTCGCTGATGTTTGGAATTTTCATGATCCTGCTGGATTCGACGATCGTGAATATCGCCTTTCCGACCCTGCGCCTGGCGTTCAACGCCAGCCTGGCAAATGCACAATGGGTCATCAGCATTTACGTGCTGGCATTGGGCATCACCACGCCTGTCTCAGGTTTTTTGGGAGATCGATTTAACATCAAACGGGTCTACCTGTTCGGGTTGGCTCTTTTTACCTTTGGATCCTTCCTGTGCGGGATTGCCCCCAACCTGGGCTTGCTGATCGCGGCCCGGGCATTGCAGGGTATTGGCGGAGGAATTACGCAGCCGCTCGGCCCGGCGCAACTCTACCGGACATTTCCTCCCAAGGAACAGGGGACGGCTTTCGGTATCTTCGGGATTTCCCTGGTTGTGGCTCCGGCGCTCGGGCCGGTTCTGGGCGGCTGGCTGGTGGGCATCAACCTGTGGAGGGCGATCTTCTTCGTCAACATTCCGATCGGCATCCTGGGCGTATTCCTGGGCGCGCGCTTCCTGGTGGATCATCGGACAGGACACCGCCCGCTTTTCGACCCGTTGGGGCTGTTGACCGCCATTATCGGATTTGGGGCAATATTATATGCCGCCTCGATTGCAGAAAATTACGGCTGGACCGGCCTGGTCACGATCCTGGTGCTGGCGCTCGGTATGGTTGTGTTGGTATTCCATGCTTTTTATGAGCTGAAAGTCGCCAAAGAGCCGATGACCAACCTGAGGATCTTCTCCAACCCGACCTTCCTGAAGGCCAGCCTGGTGGGATACGTCGCCACTGTGGCCCTGTTCGGAGCAGAATTCCTGATGCCGCTTTACCTGCAGAGTTTCCGCGGCCGGACCGCCCTGGAGGCCGGCATCATCTTATTGGGCGTAGCAGTCACATCCGCCTTTGCGACCCCGCTGGCAGGCCGGCTGTATGATAAGATCGGGCCGCGCACCATCATGGCGACCGGGTTCATCATCATGGGTATCAATACCTGGCAGCTATCCAAGCTCAGTGCCACGACATCGATCGCATTCATTGTTTTCCTGCTGGCCTTGCGCGGCCTGGCGGTGGGGCTGACCCTGCAGACTTCTTTCGTTGCCGCCATGAGCAGCGTCCAACTCGACCTGTTACCGCGCGGTTCCTCGTTGCTGAACAGCACCCGTTTCGTTGTGCAGGCGATCTCAGTGGCGGCCCTGGCAACGATCCTGGTGGGATTCCTTTCACCCACTGTAAAAAATCAGATGACCCAGATGCAGGCAGCCATCCCTTCCATCACTGCGCCATTCGGAATTTGCGAGACACCGGGCGTCAGCGCCCAGGATAATCTTCCCCCCGGGAGTTCGGCGTCACTCGTGGCTCTACCCGCCCAGGAAGCTTCCGCGGCCAGGGATAAGATCGTGTCCGGTCTGATGCAGGCCTGCAGCCAGTCGATGCAGGGGTTTGAAGCGGCGTACCGGCTGACCTTCTATTCCTCGATTGGGGCGCTGCTGCTGGCCTTTTTCCTGCCCGGCTGGCCGGGAAAGTGGGCCGGACGCGGTTCCACCCAAACGCCGACCGGTGGGCATTAACAAGTAGGAGCGACCCGACGGGTCGCCCCTACCATTGGTTATTTTCCGAGTCTTGCCCGCTCTTCTTCAATCACGCTTTCCTCCAGCTTCTTGAACAACGGACCGGGCTGGTTGAGTTTTGTGCCGGGCTTAAGCTCACTGGGTCGCCATTGGCTTTCGCCTTCGCATCCGCCTCCACCCCGGACAGTCTCGCGATAGCGCAAGACCCTGTGTTCACCGAGCGAGTCGCTGACCGTCTGGGTATACTGCTCGCCGAAGAGCGGAAATTCATAGCCAAAAAAGCCATTCAATTTCTCACTGGAAAACGGCAGGAAGGGGGCGAACAAGACCTTGAGCGAATCGATCGCCTTCAGGGCAGTGTAAATGGTCAGGGCGGCAGAGTCTTTATCGGTCTTGATCGCCTGCCAGGGCGCCAGCTGGTCGAGGTACTGGTTGACCGTGGTTGCCAGGCGGAAAGCCTCCTGCAAGGCGGCGCGCAGTTTTACCCCATCCAGGAATTCGCCAACTGTCCGGAAACCGGCCTGGATGCCGGACAGCAGTTCCAGGTCGATGGGACGCAATGCGGCGGGGTCAATGGAAGGGACATGCCCATCCCAATGCTTATAGCAGAAGGCCAGCACCCGGTTGGCCAGGTTGCCCCAGGTGGCCACCAGCTCGCCATTGTTACGGGTGACGAACTCCTTCCAATCCCAGTCAGAATCGTGGCTCTCGGGCATGTTGATGGTCAGGTAATAGCGCAATGCGTCTGCGTCGTAACGGGTAAGAGCGTCCCGGCCCCAGACGGCCCAGTTGCGGCTGCCGGAAATTTTCTGGCCTTCCAGGTTCATGAACTGGTTGGCAGGCACATCGTAAGGCAGGTTCAGTTTACCCGCCTGTCGTCCCCCCCATGGGGGTGAGACTGGAGGGTCAAAAAACTCAAGAAACTGCTCACCAGCACCCATTAATTCGGCCGGCCACTGGGAGGTATGGAAGAAGATATTATCCTTGCCGATGAAATAATACTGTTTGGCGGCCGGGTCCATCCACCAATCTTTCCAGGCATCCATCTGGCCTGATACCTGGCTCCACTCGATTGCGGCAGAGAGGTAGCCGATGACGGCTTCGAACCAGACGTAGATACGTTTGCCTTCCCAGCCTTCGAGCGGAATGGGGATGCCCCAGTCCAGGTCGCGCGTGATGGAGCGCGGCTTGAGGCCTTCGCTTTCGATCTTGCGCAGCAATTCACCGATGACCGTGTCGCGCATGTAGCCGGCGCGCTGGCGCAGGAAATCCTTCACGTTGGGTTCGAGCTTGGAGAGATCGAGATAGAAGTGTTCGGTGTTGCGCAACTCGAGCGCGCCGTCGCCGGTCTTGGCGCGCGGGTTGATCAGTTTTTCGGGTTCAAGCACGTTACCGCAGTTATCGCACTGGTCGGAGCGCGCACCCTCGAAGCCACAAATGTAACAGGTGCCCTCCACGTAACGGTCGGGCAGGAATTTGTCAGCGCTGGGCGAATACCACTGCAAGCTGAACTGCTTGAACAGGAAACCGTTCTTCTGCAGCGCCAGGAACATGCTCTGCGAGACCTTAAAATGGTTTTGTGTGTGGGTGGACGTGAACAGGTCGAAGGAAATGCCGATCTGGCCAAACAGTTCGAGGAACCCGTTGTGGTATTTCTTATAAACTTCTTCGACAGACTTGCCTTCCTTGTCAGCAGCAATCGTGACTGGCGTGCCGTGCAAATCGGTGCCCGAGACCATCAGAACATTGTCGCCTTTCATGCGGTGGTAGCGGGCGACAATGTCACCGGGCAGGTGCGAACCGGTGAGGTTGCCGACGTGGATCTCGGCATTGGCATATGGCCAGGCGATGGCAATCAGGATGTTTTCGGGCATAAGGACCTCCGGAAAAAGTCTTCAGTCTTCAGTCATCAGTCTTCAGCGATCAGCTTCTTGACTGACAGATGATAGCTGTCAGCTGCTTACAAACAAAACTGCCGGCTTGCGCCAGCAGCGTCATCAGGCGGTATGAACCGTCCCGCAGTTCATCTGGCGGTGAACTGCAAGTGCGGGCGGGACATCAGCATAGCGCAAGCGTTCATGGGCTGAAGTTTACTATGTAGTGGGTTGTGTGGCAAGGGAAATCAGCGCACCCGCCGTTTCCATTCGCCTTTAAGCTGCAATTCACGCGGGCTTTCCCCGGAAAGCAGCGCCAGGAAATCCGCCATCAGGTGATTGAAACGAGGGCTTTCATCCAACATTGGGAAGTGGCCGGATTCTTCCAATATAACCTGGTGAACGAGATCCGGCATGGCCAGCACACGCTCATAGTCCAGCATGCAAATCGCCGGATCGCTCTGGCCATGCACCATCAGGCAGGGAGTCACGATCGAATCCAGCATGGGCAGGAAATCCGAGCCATTCAAGCTGCTGAAGGAGGTTGTGATCGCCAACGGGTCCGTCTTATGAACGTCCGTACGGACAGGCTCGGTGAGCGGACCCTTACCGAGCAACCACTCTGCCAGGTCGACCGTCGAGGCAGGCGAGCGCAGGCGTGTGGATACAGACTGGTTGTCCATTGGAATGTTTACCACCATCAAACGGTCCACCACCGACGGGAATTGTCGCGCGAACAGGATGGCTGCCAGGGCACCGAGGCCATGTCCAACAATTGCAACCTTGCCAATCCCCATATCCTGAATAAAGCGATCAAGCAAATTTGCCTGCTGTCCGAGGCTGTAGCGGGCCTTGTCGTGGGCGGTATCTCCGAAGCCCCAAAGGTCGAGCGCATAGGTACGGAAAGACATGGCAGCAGCCTGCATCGCCGGCACCCAGTAGCGCCAGGAGCCAACCCAGCCGTGCAGGAAGAGGATCGGACGGCCGCGTCCGAGCACTTCGTAATGCACTATCCTCTCATCAATAATGATTGCGCTCATTACTCAACCAAAATTACTTGCCCAAATTGAGCCAGCACCGCCTGAACACGCTCCGTCAATTGATCGGGGGCAAATGGTTTCAATAAATAATCCACTGCTCCGGCCTGGAGGCCGGTCTGGATCTCGGCATCCTGTCCTTTGGCAGACAGGAAAACCACCGGGATATCCTTCAACTTTGGATCGGCTTTCATGGCCGCACAGGCCTCGTAGCCGGTCATGCGCGGCATACGCACATCCATCAGGATCAAGTCAGGGATATTCTGGCGCGCCATGTTCAAAGCCTCTTCCCCATTGGCAGCCGCCAGCACTTCAAAACCGGCGAAACCCAGCGTAAATGTGATCAGGTCACGGATATCGCGTTCATCCTCTGCAATCAATATTTTTGCCATTTGCATTACTCCTCAGTCCGATACACGGGTAGCGTAAAGGAGAAGGTGCTCCCTTCGCCTGGTATCCCTTTACTTGTCATCCAGATGCGACCTTTGTGCATTGTGACCAGCTGCTTGACAATCGCGAGGCCAAGGCCTGTGCCGGGCGTAGCCAATACGAGCGGGTCCTCACCCCGGAAGAAACGCTCGAAGATCCGGTCTGCATCGACAGAGTCAATCCCGATGCCGTTGTCCTGCACATCGATTTGCACCGCACCATCCAAGGGCTGTAAGTGAACGTTAATTTTGCCGTTTTCCGGCGTGTAGTGGTATGAGTTATCCACCAGGTTTGCAAGGATCTGGCGCACACGCTCCAGGTCACCGCTCACACGCGGCAATTCCGCAGAGGCGTCGATGGTAAATTCCATTGGCTTATTTTCCTCTTGCGAACGGCGCATTACATCATTGCGTACTTCTTCTGCCACCTCACGCAAGTCGATCGCCTGGAGCGAGAGGCTGATCCGCCCGGCTTCGATACGTGAAATATCCAGCAGATCATTGACCAGTACACTCAGACGCTCGGTATTGCTGCGGACGATGTCCAGGAAGTGCTGCTGGTTTTCGCTCAAAGCGCCGGCCGCGCCCATCAACAAAATATCCACATAGCCTTTTATGGAGGTCATTGGGGTACGCAGCTCGTGGCTGACGGTTGCCACGAACTCAGATTTGAGCCGGTCCACCTCAACCTCATGGGTAATATCGCGGAAGATGGAGACCGTGCCGAGAAATTCTTTGCGCCAGATGACCGGCGCCAGGTGAACGAGCACCACCCGGCCGGTTTCAAGCGTCAGTTGTTCGGCATAAGTGTCGCCCGGCTGGTGGCTGGTGGGGTCTTCCGACCAGGAGTGGATGGTCTGCATCCAGGTGCGGGCAGCCTTGCCAAACAAGCCGACAAAGTTATCAAGGGATTGTCCATTGATCTGGCTGCTATCCAAATCCATGATCCGTTCAGCAGACGAGTTCAGGAAGGTAATCTCATTATTCGGGTCTGTAACCAGCACGCCATCTGCAACAGCTTCCAGGATGGCCTGCTGGCGGCTGGCTTCAACCTGTTGGCTGCGCAGCATGGATCCCAGGCGTTCAGCCTGGTCGCGGATAAGGTGATACAACTGGGCGTTATTGATCGCCACTGCCACCTGGTTGCCGATGGCCTGCACCAGGTTCATGGCTTCCGGCGTGAAATAACCAACCTGGCGATGGAACACCAGGATGGCGCCGATCACGTCCTCGCCAACGATCAAGGGTGCTGCGATGACGCTGCGGTGATTTGATGAGCTGAGCGGAATTTTTACCCAGCGTTTATCCTTGCGAATATCGTCGAGGCGAACCGGCTCACGATGTTTTATCACCCAACCTGCCAGGCCCTCGCCAACTTTAAGGGCAGTATTTTGGGCCCCCTCGGTCAAGACCGGCGTGAGATAACCATATCCGGCACGATATTGGATGGAATTATCCTCCTGGATTGAGCATCATGATACTGCCCTGTTCGGCCCCGATGGCGTCATTAAGCAAAGCCAGAGTCCGGTTGAGGGCGCGGTCCAGGTCAAGAGTGGAAGACGCCTCGGTCAGGATCCGCAACAGGGTCTCGGTATTGCGTTGTTCACGCTCCAATTCGGCGGTGCGGTCCACCACACGCTGCTCGAGTTCATCGGCCAGGCGGCGGGTCTCGGCAAACAGCCGTCCATTCTGGATCGCCACAGCCGCCTGGTTGGCCAGGGTGCTGAGGATCTGCTGCTCGTCAAGGGTATAAACATTCGGCTCGTAACTTTGCGCCGAGAGCATTCCGATAATTTTGCCGCCCATCGTAATTGGCACAGCCACGATCGAGCGGGGCTGTCCCTGGCCATACGCCCGCCCGCCAAACGTTTCCACCTGATCGCCATCCAGGATCAGCACGGGTTCGCCGGAGGCGATCACCCGCCCACTGATGCCCTGCCCGCGCGGCAGGTGCTGGCTGGGGGAACGACCATTCGGATCCAAAAGATAAACGCCTTCAATATCACCCCGTTCTTCATCCACCAGGGAAATAACAAATGACTCGGCCGGCATCAACTGGCTGGCAGCGCGATGGATGGCGGCATAGATCTGCTCGGGGTCAAGGCTGAGGCCAATTTCATAAGAAGCGCGGTTGATGGTGGTCAATTGGTCGGCACGTGAGACCGTGGCCTGGTACAGGCGGGCGCTCTCGAGGGCGACGGCAGCCTGGTTGCAGATGATGCGGGACAGATCGATATCCGCGGCGGAGAAATGATACTGCTCCTCCATGTGGACAAGGGCAAAGCCGCGCAGATTCAGCCCGCTGACGAGCGAGAGGATCAGCAGGGAACGCGTACCGCTGAGCAAATCGCCAAGAGAGATAAGGTCAGGCTCCGAGGCGACCTCGGAGGTGCTGAAAACTCCCAGGCTTTCGCGCAAGCGTTCAAAAATTGGCGCGGTCGGCAGGGGCCCGGGCTGGAACTTCTCGACGGGAGGTACCACCACCCGCAGCAATGGCAGGCCGAACCGGTCAAAGGTCACCATGGAGACTTTCTTACCGGCCAACGCCCGCAGAAGTTCGTCAGCCGTCAGGCGCAAGAGCTGTTCATCGTTGAGAGAACCACTCAGCTCTGAAGAAAGTCGGTTCAGCAGCGCCAAACGCTGGGAACGCTGGTCAAGTTCAGCCGCCCGGCGCAGGCTGTCTTCATACAGACGGGAATTCTCGAGCGCAACTGCAACCTGGCTGGCAAAGGTGGTCACCAATTGGACCATCTCGAGGGAGAAGTAGTTGGCCTCAGTTTTCTCGAGGGCAATGACGCCCTCCACTTCGCCCTTCGAGACCAGCGGGATGCCCAGCCAGGAAAGGCGTTCGGCTTCCATCAGGATCGGGAAACGGGGATCGGAACGTACATCTCCAATGACAATACCTTGCGAGGTGCGGTTCATCTCGGCCAACAGGGCTGAATCGGAGATTGTCACCGTCAGACCTACCCGCTGCTCGTTATCGGGGAATCCGCGGGCTGCTGCGACCGACATGCGTTCGTTTTCGCGCAGCCATAAAATGGCCGTATCATACGATAATACATCCCGCAAGCGATCCAGCAGGCTCGCCACCAATTGGCTCGATTTCAAACTGGAAGTGAGATTTGCGGATACATCGGTCAAAGCTTGCAATTGGGTGGCGCGTTCCTGGGAAGCCTGGACCAGGCGGACGTTTTCCAGAGATAAGGCCACCTGTTGGGTCAACGAGAGCAGCAGTGTCTCATCTTCGCTGTAAAGGCAGCCGGGGTATTGAAGTTATCCAAAAGCATCAGGCCTAAAGTCCGTTCCCCGGTCTGGACGGGAATGAGCAGGCTCGAAACAGGCAAGCGCCCGGCTGTGGCTTCCCGGTAGCGCAGCAAGTCTTCGGCGGGCAGGCTGTAATCCCGGGCAAAGTTTAGCTCGTCCACACGCCGCGGTTTTTTATCGGCAAATACCCGGCCCGGCAGAGACTCGCCGGCAGGGTAGATGATCCCCATTAGACTGGTATTGTTAGCATACCCGGAAGCTGCATGCGCGCTAAGGCAGCCATCCTTTTCGTTATGCAGCAATACCACCCCCGCATGGGCAGCCGAAACCACGCGCAAGGCGCTATCGAGCAATGCTTTTACGATGCTGTCCGGGTCAAGACCGCTCAACCGGCGGCTGAAATCGAGCAGTAAGTTAACTTCACGCAGGCGGCGGCGAGTCTCGGTGAGCAAACTGATATTTTGCAGGATGATGGAGACCTGGCTGGAAATCTGTAAATAAGTCTGCCGGTCTTCTTCGGTTAGAGGCGGCAGCGGTTCAGGACTGATCGCCAGAACCCCAGCCACGGGTTTCTCGTCAACAAAAATGGGCAGGCAGATGAATCCTTTGGCATGCAGGTTGGTCAGCAAAGGCGTATCCCGCCAGGTCTCATCCTGTTCCAGGTTCATAACCAGGAGAGTCTCACCCGACTGGAGACTGGCGCGCAGTGGATTGCGTTGACCGAACAGGGCTTCAGGGTTGGTCGAGTGGGGCAAGTTGCCCAGGACATGCAGCAGGCGTGGACCTTCCGCGGCATTTTCTGCCACGATGGAAACACTCATATCCAGGCGGGTTAATATTTCACGGCCAAGTGAGAGCAGGGCTGAAGGCCCGTCCACCTGGCGGTTGATCACATCAGTGATTTCCAGTCCGGCACGGATGCGGCGGGCGCGACGGTCCAGGTTGCGGATGGAAATCATCTGCTCCAAATCCTTGTGTAACAGGTTGGGAAGATGACCCTGGCTGACGGATAGTAATTGCTGCTGGCGGTCCAGGCTGGTGGAAAGCGTCTCCACCTGCGTCCGATACGCAGCGAGCCGGCGTTTGCTCTGGATCATCAAGCTGACCTGCCTGGCATAAATTTCCACAATCTCCAATGCAAGCTGGTCGGGGCGTTGACCGTTGGCAGGCGCATCCAGGCTGATCAATCCGATCGGGCTTCCGGTTTCATCGTAGAGCGGGTAGAAAAGTGCATCTTCCGGATGCCAGGCATTTTGTATTTGAGCGGCCGATTCCATGATCGTCAAGATTTGGAGATCGTCAGAAACCACCGGACGTTTATCAAATGGGATAAAGTAGCCCTGTCCGACTTTGTAATCAGAGCGCAGCAACGGCGCCAGTGATTCCCAGGGCTGGGTATGAGCTTTGAGGGCATTCAGGGTTTCCACCGGCATGCCCACGCCTGCCACACGTTTCTGGATAAGTGTATCCGGTTCGACAATGCTGATCAGCACGATCTGGAATTGGGTGGCCTGCTGGATGGCGTGTGCCAGCTCATCCAGGGTTTGCTCCAGAGGCTGGTCCACCGTCTGGTCGGAGACCACCTCAAACAAGCTCGAGAATGTCCTGGAGCGCCGCTCCAACATTTCATTGGATGAAATTTGTTCCTGGTAGCGCTGGGCATTTTCGATGGCAATTGCCGCCTGGACAGCCAGGATCTGGACAATTTCAAGGATACCCCGGTCAAACTGGGCGGGGGTCAGGGAATGTAAATGGATCAGGCCGACAATTTGTTCCTTGTATGCGATTGGCACGATCAAGGCGGAGCGGACGTCCTCGTGGGCCGGCTTATATTCACTCGTGGCGAAATCCTCCACCAGCATGGCTTCGCCTTGTTTAAGTACGAGACGTTCGACGGGTAATAAAGTCTTGGAGGGTTCATCGCCAAGGTGGTAGATCACCTTCGGTTCCTGGCGGTCTTGCCCAAATCGAAGAGCAGCACGGTTCCACAATCTGCGTGAGCGACCCGCAGGCTTTCATCATACACGACCTGCAGGATGTACTTCCATTCCAGGGCAGTATTCATCTCACGGCTGATATGCATCATCGCCGTTAGTTGGTCAACACGGGCGCGCAGCCCTTCATCGGTCTTGTCACTGAGCGAGGCGCCTTCGATCACGGGCGCCAATTGGCCGGAGGCAGTTGAAACGACCTGCAAATCATAATTATTGAAGAAATCCGGCTTTTTGCTGGTGAGCATCAGTTCGCCGAGACCCTGCTCGCGCACTGCCAGCGGTACGATGATGGCCGATTCCATTCCCAATTTTTCAAAAATGGGCTTATATACTGAAAGGACGGCGCGGATCCTCCGAGAGATGGCCTGAGAGGAACGGTTTCAGACTACCCGTTACCGTGAAATGGAACTGGGCTTCATCCACATAAAGATGAAAAAGCGGTTCCGTGGTTTCACCGTTCAATCCGAAGATCGAACCGCTGTGCAGCCGCAGAATGCCACGGGTCTCATCCAGTATAAAGATGGCAGCCACATCCGCCTGGAGCAAGCGGGCAAGTTCCTGAACGGTGTAACGCAGGATTTCATCGGTTGTCGCCGAGGAGGAGGTCAGGCTGGCAATGCGCCGCAGCGCTTCCGAACGCTGCACACGTTGACGCGCCTGCTGCACCAGGGTCAGGTTTTCGATAATGGGCGCGGCCTGATTGGCAACGATATTCAAAAGACGCATCTCTTCACGGGAGAAGGGCGCGGATTGTTTATGGTGGTTGGAGATCTGCAAGTAACCAAGCGGACGTCCCGAAGAGATGAGCGGGATGAGCGCAGTCTCACGCCAGGAGGCAGCCTGGGCATAATCCTGAAAACCCATCGCCTGCCATAATTCGTCTTCCATGGCATTCTGGGTGGTTAGTTCCACCTGCTTCAGGAAATTTTCCTCGGTCTTGCCGCCCGAAACCATGGCCACATGATATAGGGTTACCACTTGCGCCGGCATACCCACAAAGGGCACCTGCGCTTCCAGGGCACGCCGGCTCTCGTTATAGACGAGGAAGCCCAGGACATCCACATCGAACAACGGCGCAATACTTTCCACCAGGCGAGCAAACAGGTCGCGCGGCTCGTAGGTGGAGCCAAGCGCCTGTGCCAGGTTTGCCAGGCCGCTCAACTCCGCAGAACGTCGCTGCTCGGCTTCCAACATGGAGGCATTGCGCAGCGCAGCGGCAGCCTGACCGACCACCAGCTGCAGAATGTCCTGTTCTTCCGGCTTGAAAGTCTCGGCTTTGGTCAGTCCCAATTCCAGCGTCCCGACCAGGTCGTTTCCGGCCAATAAAGGCAGACCAAGATACGAATACAACGAAGCCTGTTCGCTATTCGCCGGAGGAACCTCAGTATAGGTTTTTGTATCCGGGATTAAAAGGATCTGGCGGCTTTTGACCACGAGCGCCGAATAACCAGCCAGCGGCTGAGGAATACCTTGTTCGAGGCGCTCTTCGGAGGCGGGACCGAACCCAAGACGATATGGGATAAGGGTCTGCGCCTCAGCGATTCCATAGTTTGATCTCGAGGATATCGGCGGACACAAGCCGCCGCATGTTTTCCAGGAGGGCCTGGATGGTCGCTGGCACCCCCAGGCTGGCAGCAACCGACTGGCTTAAATCGGTCAGGATTTTTAATGCAGATCCTGAGAGTTCATTCGACTGGCCCGACTCGCTCGAGGCAATATCCGGGCGGCGCAGGGACACCAGCCAGGCTGGAGTTGGGCCGGGCACCTGGTATGAAACGACCTCCATCGGGCGTCCATTCACCGAGAGGCGCATTTGCCCCTCAGCCGCACATAACTTTAGAAATTCCTCAGCGGGATGTATCCGCCGCGCGATGACTTCCAGGTTGGGGCTTTCCCCTTCTTGTAGATCAAGCCACTGGCGCGCCGTGGCGTTAAGGTAATCCACCCGTCCACCGGATTGGACCAGCATCACGGCATGGTCATGTTCAAATGCATCCTTTGGGTTCTGCAACGGAACTGCCGGAGCAGGGTTGGTGCGCAGCCCGGGGAAAAGGCGCGGCAAGCCCCAGACCAGGAGAAAAAATACCAGCCCGATCAGCAGCAGGAGCATCCCCAGGGATACCGGATCGAATGACATAATAGAGTTCGGATTATTCCTTAGACATTACTCCGGGAACATCCTGCCGGCGGACATCCGCAGCCAGTTCAGTGATCTCCCGAATATCTGCAAAGGATTGTTGTTTCGGTGTCACAATACCAATGGAAAAAGTCATGAATGGGGCCTTTTCCACCTGGTTATCTGCATTGGCGGCCAGGATGAATCCTTGTTGGCGGTCCATAAAATTGTAGTGAGTCTGTACCTCTTCGGCAAAACGTGTTTTTAGACGATCGCGAATCTTATCTGCTGTATCTGCGCCAGTGATGATGACAAAATTATCCCCCCCGGCATGACCGATAAAATCGCTCGAAGAGCCCACTTCATCCACAACTTCACTCATTATCATGGCAGAAAAACGAAGTACATCATCCGCGGCTACAAATCCGTAAACATCCTTGAATTGATCGAAATAATTGATCCGGATATCCATGTAGGCCCAGCCATTCTTGCGGATGGTGAGGCGCAATTGCTCTTCGATCAGCCGCCCCGCCGGGAGACCGGAGCGCGGATCGGTGAGGGCTTCACGTTCGGAGCGCCGGATGGCACCCTGGACGCGCAATTTCAACTCCTCAATATCGAAGGGTTTGGTAATGTAATCATCCGCACCCAATTCAAGGCCTTGCAGTTTGTCACTGCGCTCGTCCTTCTGGGTCAAGAAAATCACCGGGATGTGGCTGGTACGAGTGCTCTGGCGTAATCTGCGACAGACTTCATAGCCGTCGATATCGGGCAGCATGATATCCAGCACGATCAGGTGGGGCAAAACCGAATGCGTTTTTTCCAATGCCTCCATGCCGCGCGGAGCTACATCCACATCATAGCCCAGGCCGGTGAAATAGATCTTGAGCATGTAGGAGATGTCATTATCGTCTTCAACAACCAAAAGGCGTGCTTTTCCCATAGGGCCTCCTCAACCACTTCAACGCATCGTATTTGCGTGCCTGCGCACCGGTTCGATCTATTCTTCGAAACCTTTACGCTCGAATGAGCGCAAAATTGAGATTAAAATGTAAACTGACGGAGCACAGTTTATCCAACATGCCTCCGTAAGGTACAAATATATCATTTCTCATTACCGCCATCATTGCAAAAACATCTCTGTAGCCGGCTTTCGCACCGGATAGCCGGCACGGCGGAAACCCTGATAGGTAATCTTACGATAGACTACCCGTTCTGGCAACTGCAACACGCGCCTTGCACATAATATGGAATGGCGATACCCAACCCTGGCCCAGCCTGCACATCGCCTGTCACCTGGCTACCATGTAGACTGGTCTGATTCGCCACGGCGCGGGTAATTGCGCGGGTGTTTGGCGGCATCTTTCAGCTTGTGATGATCGCTTTCTTCATACTTGATATCACGATCGATGATCCGGCGGTCTTTCGAGCCGAACAGCACAACATCCGATTCGATGGTGCGGGCCGGGAAGATGACCATCCCCGCCCCGATCCGGCAGTTATGTCCCACGCAGCCGCCTAAAACCGGGCGGTTGGCGTTGGCAAGTTTTTCATTGCCATCCAATGCCCGGATTGCCGAAGGGATCAGATTGTAATCGGTAAAAGTATTCCCGGCCCCGATGAATGTATTCCGCCCAATCACACACATCTGCAAACATGTATTTTGAGCAATCATGCCATTTTCCATGATCGTGGTCATGAACAGGGAAGCGCGGAAGGGCAAAAAGGTGCCATCCCCCACCACCGAGAGCATCAACTGGCAATCCTGGGAAACATTGACGTTGCTTCCGATTATACAATTCTCAATGACCGCCCCGGCATTGACCGTAACATTATCACCGATGGTGGTTGGACCATGAATAATCGCCGTAGGATCTATGACGCAATTCTTTCCGATCGTGACCAGTTCAGAGCACTCCAATAGTTGTTTGCCTTCATAGATTGCCTTGCCCAACACTTTCAATTTGAACATCAAATCTTTATTAAGCCGGTCTTCGAAACGCGCCCCGCGCGAGAACAGTCCGAACACGCCGTCGGCGATAAAGATATGGGTCCAGCAGTCAATGGCAAGCATGGCCCGCAGGGGAACCTGATAACATAAATCGCCGCTCTCGGAGGCCATATAAGTAGGGACATGATAATAGCCAATCTCACGCGCCTGTAAATCGACCACCAGGGGCTCAACCTCGGCCTGGGGGCCACGCGGGTAGTACCACAAGTCGGCGAAGTATAAGCTTCCAGCCGGAGTGTATGAAACTGAGAGCGGCAAAGCATGCTCGCGGAAGGCGGCATCAGTCATCGAGAAAGCCGCGCGTACGGCGCGCTTTCGCTTAATAGCCTGGCTCATGAATTCGGTGATGTAATGCACATCGAAAAACAAGTTGTCGCGGTAGACGATCATCGGCTGGCGGGAAACCGGCAGCCGCGATCCAGGAGCAAGCTCGATTTCGCTGTCCACATACGGAGCCAGAAGCTCACGCTGGTTGAGCCAGAGCGGCTTATTCTGGATGCGCAGGTCGCGCGCGGCCTCATTGAATGGAGAGATATGACGAGGTTCTTGAAGGATCACTTTTAGCATAGCATCAGCCCATGGGCGTCCGGTCAATAAATATCGTACATGCATCATCGCCGCATGCGATACATTGCTTTTCCTCGACTTCGAAATATTTTCCCCCGCTGACCCAATATAAGGCTTCCTGCAGCAAGCCGACTGCCAGGTGACAACATGGCCCATCGGACTGCCGCTCCCAGCATAATGGACAGCGCTCGATATACCAGTAAATGTATTTCTCATCCCTTTCCAGGCGGACTTTCTGGTCGGTATAGTCATTGAACAAGGCCGCAAAAGCTTCGCTGCCAGTCTTCAGTTTCGTCTGAAGCGGCAAAAGGCGGAAAGCCAGATCAGTCAGGCCGAGCTCGGGGCCGAACTCGCGCAAACCGTATTTGAGGCAGGCACGGCCAATCCGCATGGCCAGACCGCGGCCGGCGCGCGGTCCGTAAGCACTCTCAAGGCTGACTTGCAGGCGGCTGATATGGATGAAAGGAAATTTCAGGTCCTGGTTATAAGGGGGGTAATCATTAATATATGAAGGGAGATCTGCGAGATGAAGGACTGCGTTTACCCCACTGTGCCCAAGGATTTCTTCCATCGCCAACAGGACAACCCGCCCCATCCGGTTGGGATAGAAATAATTCTGAGGGTCTGGGTTGGTAAGCAGTTCGTTGTTATTTTCCATAGGATAAAAGGGATCCCGGCCTGGCGTTTCCTGGAATTCTCGGCTGGCTTGGGCAGGTATCATCCAGCCAACTTTTCTCCGTCCAGAAATTCTTTGAGTTTAAATAAGAAGGGTTGGGAGTCATCCAGCATGATAAAGTGCCCGGCTTTCGGAAACTGTTCTATCCGGGCATGCGGAATGCCTTCCTGAAGCGGTCTCCATTGTTGTGGGCTGACAATATTATCCCGGCCTCCATACATACCCATCGTCGGTATCTTTACTTGTGAAAGGGTTGGGCGCAAATCGGTACGATGCAAGGAGGCAATACTGAGCAGGAAAGATTCTATCGTAGTTCGGCTCAGATCCTTATCCATCATGGCCGGGAAACGTGGATCGCGGCAGATGTGAGGAGAATAAGCGCGCATGCCCAGGCGGAATGCCCACATCATGTTGAACAGAACCACGGCTACCGGTCTCAAACCTAGAAATTTCAGGAGGAGCGCCAGGGAGGAGCCTACAATCGGTGAACCGACAACGACAACTTTGTTGACGCGTGCCGGATACTGGGTTGCGACCGAAAGGCTGACCGTTCCGCCCATACTGTGTCCAACCAACGGAGCACAGTCAATCCCCAGGCGATCCATAAATTGGTCAACGAGAATGACGAAATCCTGAACGGCATAATTTTCACGCTTCTTGCCTGATTCGCCGAAACCCCAGAAATCCAGCGCATACAATCGATAATAAGCCCCCAAATAGGACATGGTATCCTGCCATAGCGCCCAAGAGCCGAGCCAACCGTGTAAAAGGATTACCGGTCGTCCCCGCCCATAGACCTCATAATGAACCACACCCTGGTCGGTTGTTATAGATGACACAATAGTTACAACAAAATGGAGAGACTATTTCTCTCCATTCTCCATTTCGTTCAGAATGCTATAGAGTAATTCCAACAGGATCGCTTTTACCGAATCGCGATCGGTCGCGATACACGCGATCAGTTTTACCTTTGAATCGAGCCGCAAGGCATGGCGCATGTCGTCAATATCCCAGGCATCCTGCTTGTCCTGTTTATTCGCAGCGACAACATAGGGGGTCGGAGCATATGCTCGAAAGGTCTCCAGGATGGAACGGGCTTCACGGAAAGTCTCCGGGCGCGTGCTGTCCACCATCACCACGAAACCCAGCATCCCTTCGGACAGGATCTCCCACATGAAATCGAATCGCCGCTGACCGGGCGTTCCGAACAAGTACAGCACCAGGTCATCATCCACTGTGATGCGCCCAAAATCCATCGCCACTGTAGTCGATTCTTTGACCGCTTTTTCCTGTACGCCGGAGATCTTGCGTTCGGTCGAAACCACGTCAATTTCGCTGACGGAGCGGATAAACTCGGTCTTGCCAGCGCTGAATGGACCAGTGACAACCATTTTAACTGTCTGCATTATGCAATCCTCAATAAGGACTATAAAAAGATCACAGAGAACGAATTCGATTAATAAGTCGATTAACCAAAGATTTCTGTTCTTGTTTATTATCTGTCGGGAATACCCGCACGGAGGGGGCGGGTGGGAGCGCGCCTTGCTGCCGGGTTACTTCCACCAGGCCGGCCTGCAAAAGCCCGTAAACGATGCGCCGCATTTCAAGATCATTCTTTTTGGTGGCACTGGCAATCTGTCGAATCGTGTTGCGTGGGTTTATGTAAGAAACGACCCGCCACTCCTCAACGCTCAGGTTGATATTCCGCATATTGGTTCCCGGGCGGTCGGTAAATTTAAGGGCCATATCCAGGCTGGGAATTTCGTCCTGCAACTGTTCCCACTCACGCAGCTGGCGCGAACCTTCAATGATCAGGTTTTCAAGGTCCAGGCGGACGCTGATGCGATCGTTCGGCGGGAGTTGATCATTCTCAAAATGGAAAAAGCCTTCCACCCACGTGAACAAACGCTGGACGATGTCTGTAAAATGCTGTTGAAGGTTGGTAAGAATATCTTCCTGGGAAAGATAACCGGCGTTGATCAGTAAAAGGCCCAATTCCTTGTCAGAGATGTGCGAGGCGCTCTGCCGGATGGATTTGTACTGGCCCAAAGAGAGTCGCTTGGCGCGGTGAAGCACGGAGGCGAGGCTCCCATCTTCGTTCCCAATCTCAGCATAAGCCAGCTTTCCTTCACGGAAGGCCACTTTGGCAGTTTCACTGGGCCCCTCAATTACAAGCGTCCCGGTTTTACATGCCAGGTTGATCAGATTCAATAATTGGGTGATATTAAAATCGCGCAGGTTGCCGCGCAGTGCCATGCTTAGCCTCGGTGATGTCCCAGATGGGGATAATTTGCAAAATGATTATACATGTAAGGTAGCCATGCGTCAAAGGTTCGGAGACCATCAAATCCGTTTGTTTGCGCCCGCCAAAATCCATCGGTTCTTGGGAAATCGCAGAAGTCGGCGAAGTAAGAGGGGGGCGTCCGACCGGCAGAAAATCAATCCTACGGATTTGGGTAAGAAGCAGTATAATTTTTGGAGTACCACCAGAGGAGATGCCAGCATGATGAAGATCCAGATCGCTTACTGCACCGTTTGAAACTATACCGACCAGGCCGTGCGCCTGGCAGAAGACCTGCTGCAGAAATTTGAAACCAAGATCGAAAGCCTGACTCTCGTTCCATCCAATGGAGGCCGCTACGAGATAAGCGTCAATGGCAATTAATCTTCTCCAAACTCAAGACCGGGCGTTTTCCGGAAGCAGGTGAAGTGATTGGATTGGTTCAAAACCTCTCCAAAAAGAAATTGTGACCACGTATATTTACTTTAATGTATTTAATGAAGTCATTACTATAACAAAATACTGTGAGGAATAATGGCAAAAAAAGGCCGCGTCTTTTCCGGAATCCGCCCGACCGGGCGTGCTCATCTAGGCAACTACCTGGGCGCATTCAAGAACTATGTTGCTCTGCAGGATGATTATGAGTGTGTGTACTGCATCGTAGACCTGCACGCCCTGACTACCGTCGAGGATACGCTCGGCCTGAAGCAAAACACCTATGAACTGGCCATCGATCTGCTGGCTGCCGGCATCCGCCCGGAGGAGACCATCCTCTTCGTTCAGAGCCATGTGCCACAAGTGACCGAACTGCATACCATCCTTTCGATGGTCACGCCGCTCGGGAAATTGACCGACCTGCCGACATTCAAGGAAAAAGTCCGCCAGAATCCCAACAACGTAAACTACGGGCTGGTCGGTTATCCGGTCTTGCAAGCCGCTGACATTGCCCTCTACAAAGCCGAACTCGTACCCGTGGGGATTGACCAGGCACCGCATATCGAATTCACCCGTGAAGCAGTCCGTTCATTTAACTTCCGCTACAACACGAACGTACTGATCGAGCCGCAAATGAAAAGCGCCGAGGTTCCCAAAGTCCTTGGCATCGACGGCAAGGAAAAGATGGGCAAGAGTCTCAACAACACGATTGAGATCGCTGCCACGCCCGAGGAGACGCGTAAACGGGTCATGCTGATGGTTACCGACCCCCAACGTATCAAACGCACCGATCCCGGCAACCCGGATGTGTGCAATGTCTTCAGCATGCATAAAGTTTTTACTCCCCAGGCTGAAGTCGAACAGATTAATATTGAATGCCGCCGGGCAGGCATAGGCTGCGTGGATTGCAAGAAGATTTACGCTGAGAATCTTAACAAGGCTCTGGGTCCCTTCCGTGCCAAACGTGCCGAAATCGCCGCGCAACCCGATCTCGTCCCTTCCGTTCTTGCCGACGGCGCCAGACGTGCCCGGGCCATTGCCGAAAAAACGATGGAAGAGGTCCGGGCAGCGATACAACTTCCCTAAACAAAAAAAAGAAAACAAAAGGAAATGCCTTTTGTTTTCTTTTTTATAAGGACCAGCATGCGTGCACTGATCCAACGCGTCAAATCCGGAAAAGTAAGTGTAGATGAGCGAACCGTTGCCGAAATATCGCACGGTCTGGTTATCCTGCTTGGGATAGGTCCGGGTGATAATGAGGAGAAAGCCAGATTCCTGGCTGAAAAAATTTCCGGACTGCGCATTTTCGAAGATGAGGACGGCAAGTTTAACTTATCGATCCTGGATCAAGGCGGAGCTGCGATCGTCGTCTCCCAATTTACCCTGTATGCCGACACGCGCAAGGGACGCCGGCCTTCTTTCACCGAGGCAGCTCCGCCCGAGCTGGCCGCGCCACTGGTGGAAAAATTCGCCGATTTCCTGCGCCTGCAGGGTGTTCCCACCCAGACCGGCGTCTTCGGTGCGCATATGCTGGTTGAGATCGAAAATGACGGTCCGGTCACGATTTGGCTGGAAAAATAATGCCATTAAACCCTATGCGCATTGCTTGACGCTTTAGAAAGGTTGTGCTAGTATCACTTAGAAATCACTTACTACGCTTTTTTTCGAGGAGGAGAGCATGTCCAAAAAGGCAACAATCATTATTGTCATTGCATTGGCAGCAATGCTGCTATTCAGCGCCTGTGAACGTTCCGCACAGTCTTCGCTGGCGACACCGACTGCAGTACCTACCAGTCTTACTGCCCAGCCTACCAACCTGAGCCTGGTGCAGGCATGGGGGACAAAAACCGCCATGTATGTGAACACCATGGTGGCCCTGGGTACCTTTACCCCTGTACCTTCGACACCTCAAGCCACTGCAACGCCCCTGCCGCCCGGCACGGTCGCAGCAACTTCGGTGCTGCCTGCCACTGGTGCTCCCACGACTGCGCCTGTGACAGGGCTCACGCCGGTCATTATTGTGGCAACCCCCACTCCCGGCCATCCGTCTTCTTACACTTTGCAGTCCGGCGAATTCCCGTATTGCATCGCCCGCCGTTTCAATGTAGACCCGAATGATCTGCTGGCGGCGAATGGCCTCAGCTCAGGGCAGGTCTTACAGCCCGGCCTGCAGTTAACCATCCCTGCCACAGGCTCCTTCCCGGGTGTACGCGCCCTGAACAGCCACCCGGCCCAGTACACTGTGATGGTGGATGACACGATTTACAAAATTGCCTGTTACTTTGGTGATGTTGACCCGAACGCCATCGCCGCTGCGAATGGTATCGCCGTAACCACTCCATTGGTGACCGGACAAATCCTGAATATCCCATAAACCGACAGCATACTTATCACTCACCCAGGCGAAGTCTCTTTGCCTGGGTGTTATTTTGGAGAGCCGGTTTGCCATTTGAGCTCCTAAAATCTGAAATTGTCTATCCAGGCCGCGCCTTCACCGTCCGGCGCGACAGCCTGCGTCTGCCCGATGGGCATGAAACCAGGCTCGACATCGTTGAACATATTGGATCGGTCGTCATCCTGCCGCTGGATGCCCAGGGCAACCTGCTTTTCGTCCGGCAATACCGGCACGCTGCCAGACTGGACCTGCTGGAATTGCCGGCCGGCACTCTGGATGAGGGCGAGCAACCCGAAGCCTGCGCCCGGCGCGAGATTCGGGAAGAGACAGGCATGGCCGCCGGGAAACTGGAACATTTGGGTGGATTTTACCTGGCCCCGGGTTACTCTACAGAATATATGCACGTTTACCTGGCAACCGGACTGAGTTACGACCCGTTGGAAGCCGACGCAGATGAGTTCCTCAGCGTTGAGCCGCTCCCGCTGGTAACAGCGCTGGCGATGGCCAGGCGCGCTGAAATCCCGGATGCCAAATCCATGGCGGCTCTATTATTGGCGCAAGCACAGCTGGAGAAGCTGATCTGAGCTCCCTCCGGTTCTAATTCGGACAAGTTTTATCATGATTTATTCATGACATGTCGCAGAGGATTTTGTGCATTAAATTACTATCGCTGGTATTAGGGAGGGAATACACTTACGGGTCGAAAAGTGTGAAACACACAGAATTTGTTCTGTTAATCCAGTTATAAGGAGTAATGCTTCATGGAACGTAAAATGGTTACGATTGACGGTAACGAAGCCACCGCTTCTGTTGCCCATCGCGTTAATGAAATTTGCGCCATCTACCCCATCACACCCTCCTCGAATATGGGCGAATTCGCTGATGATTGGTCTGCGATCAAGCGCAAGAATATCTGGGGAACTGTTCCTCTGGTGATCGAGATGCAGTCGGAAGGAGGCGCCTCGGGCGCAGTCCACGGAGCGCTCCAGACCGGTGCACTGACCACCACGTTCACCGCCAGCCAGGGTTTGCTGCTGATGATCCCCAACATGTTCAAGATCGCCGGGGAACTGACCAGCACCGTTTTCCACGTATCGGCCCGAACGGTGGCAACGCATGCCCTGTCCATCTTCGGCGACCACTCGGACGTTATGGCTTGCCGCCAGTGCGGTTGGGCAATGCTGCCCTCCGGCTCCGTGCAGGAAGCGCATGATATGGCCTTGATCGCCCAGGCCTCCACGTTGGAAGCGCGCGTACCGTTCCTGCATTTCTTCGACGGCTTCCGCACTTCCCATGAAGTCGCCAAGATCGAACAATTAACCGACGACGACCTGCGCGCCATGATCGACGACGAACTCGTGCGCGCCCATCGTGCACGCGCCATGTCACCTGATCACCCGTTCCTGCGCGGCTCCGCCCAGAACCCGGACGTATTCTTCCAGGCGCGTGAAACCATCAATCCGTTCTACACCGCCGTGCCGGCGATCGTCCAGAAAGCCATGGACAAGTTCGCCAAGCTGACCGGCCGGGCTTATCATCTGTTTGACTACATCGGCGCTCCGGATGCCGAGCGAGTGGTAATTATCATGGCTTCCGGCGGCGAGACTGCCGAAGCGACCGTGCGCCACCTGATGGCACAGGACGAGAAAGTTGGCGTGATCCGCGTGCGCCTGTACCGGCCATTCTCGGCGGAACATTTCCTCAAGGCCCTGCCCAAGACCGTCAAATCCATCGCCGTGATGGACCGCACCAAGGAACCCGGCGCGGCTGGCGATCCGCTCTACCTGGATGTCATCAATGCCTTGTTCGAAGGCGACCGCAAGGATATCAAGGTTATCGGCGGACGCTATGGCCTGTCCTCGAAAGAGTTCACTCCGGCGATGGTCAAGGCCATTCTCGACGAACTCAAGAAGTCTGAGCCCAAAAACCACTTCGTGGTTGGTATTAATGAAGACGTGACCCACACCAGCCTGGATTACGATGCAAACTTCTCGGTTGAACATCCCGAGACTGTGCGCTGCCTGTTCTTCGGACTGGGCTCGGATGGCACCGTTGGCGCCAACAAGAACTCGATCAAGATCATCGGTGAAGAAACCAACAACAACGCTCAAGGCTATTTCTACTATGACTTCAAGAAGGCCGGCACCCTGACCGTATCGCACCTGCGCTTTGGCCCCAAGCCGATCCAGGCGCCTTATCTGATCACCCCCAACACAGCCAACTTCGTAGCCTGCCACCAGTTCTCCTTCCTGGAGCGCTTTGACTTCACCAAGTATGCCCAACCCGGTGCAGTCTTCCTGGTGAACAGCCTGTATGGTCCCGAGCAGATCTGGGACAAGCTGCAGCAGGAAGTCCAGAAAGATATCATCGAGAAGAAGCTCAAGTTCTACACCATCAACGCCTACGATGTGGCCGAAAAGACCGGCATGGGCAGCCGCGTAAATACCATTATGCAGACCTGCTTCTTCGCCATCTCCGGCATCCTGCCGCGTGACGAAGCCATCGCCCAGATCAAGAAAGCCATCCAGAAAACCTATGGCAAACGCGGCGAAGCCGTTGTCCAGAAGAACTTTGCTGCCGTGGACCAATCCCTGGCCAACTTGCACGAAGTCAAAGTGCCCGCCAAAGTTACCAGCACTTTCACCCGCCGTGCACCGGTCTCAGCCCAGGCTCCGGCATTTGTACGCGATGTGCTCGGTCCCATGATCGCCTTCGAAGGCGATTCCGTCCCTGTGTCCGCCTTCCCCGTGGATGGCACCTTCCCCACCGGCACCACCAAGTGGGAAAAACGCAACATCGCTTTGGAAATCCCGGTTTGGGAATCTGACCTGTGTATCCAATGCGGTAAATGCGTCTTCGTCTGCCCGCACGCAGTCATCCGGCACAAGGTTTACGACAAGAAATACCTTGAGAATGCTCCGGCGACCTTCAAGCACATGGATTCCAAGTTCAAGGAATTCCCCGGAATGGCTTATTCCGTCCAGGTGGCTCCCGAAGATTGCACCGGCTGCGCGCTGTGCATCGAAGCCTGCCCGGCCAAGGACAAGAGCAACCCATCCCGCAAATCCATCAACATGGCTCCCCAGCCGGCCCTGCGCGAAGCTGAAGCGGCCAACTGGGAGTTCTTCCTTGGTTTGCCGGAAGCCGACCGTACCACCTTCAACGTCGGCACGATCAAAAACTCACAGCTGCTCGAGCCTCTGTTCGAGTTCTCTGGCGCCTGCTCAGGCTGCGGTGAGACCCCGTATGTCAAACTGATGTCGCAGCTCTTCGGCGACCGGGCTGTCATTGCCAATGCCACCGGTTGTTCTTCAATCTATGGCGGCAACCTGCCGACCACCCCCTACACCTTCAATAAACAGGGACGCGGCCCGGCCTGGTCCAACTCGCTGTTCGAAGATAATGCCGAATTCGGCCTGGGCTTCCGCCTGACGCTGGATAAACAGATCGAATACGCCCGCGATCTCCTGCCGACTTTCGTAAGTGAACTCGGTTCGGACCTGATCGACGGCCTGCTCAAAGCCGATCAGAGCACCGATCTGGGCATCAAAGAGCAGCGCGACCGTGTGGATGCGCTCAAGAAAAAACTGGCCGAGTCCAAGATCCCGCAAGCCAAGAACCTGGCCGCAGTGGCCGACTCCCTGGTCAAGAAATCCGTCTGGATCGTCGGCGGCGATGGTTGGGCGTACGATATTGGCTACGGCGGTCTCGACCACGTAATTTCCACCGGACGCAACGTGAACCTGTTGGTGCTGGATACCGAAGTGTATTCGAATACCGGCGGTCAGGCTTCCAAGTCCACCCCGCGTGGTGCAGTAGCCCGCTTTGCTGCCCAGGGTAAGGGTCTCTCGAAGAAAGACCTGGGCCTGATGGCCATCGCCTACGGTTACGTCTATGTAGCCCGCGTCGCCATGGGCTTCAACGACCAGCACACCCTGAAATCCTTCATCGAAGCCGAATCCTATGATGGTCCATCCATCATCATCGCCTACAGTCACTGCATCTCGCATGGCATTGACATGGCCAAGGGCCTGGAACAGCAGAAACTGGCCGTCCAGTGCGGTCTGTGGCCGCTCTACCGCTACGATCCGCGCCTGGCCAGCGAAGGCAAGAACCCGCTGATGATCGACTACAAGGAACCGACCATTCCGGTGGACCAGTACATGTACAACGAAACCCGCTTCCGTATGTTGGTCCAAAGCGACGAAGCCCGCGCCGAAGCCCTGCTCAAGCTTTCCCGCGCAGATGCCAAGGCCCGCTGGAACTTCTATTCCCAGATGGCCGCCATGCACTACACCGAAAACAACGAGCAAAAGTAAACGGTTGATTAAGAAAGGAGCAGAGGTATATCCCTTTGCTCCTTTTTTATTATATTTTAATTCTTTTAGATGCTACATTATCCACGACAAGGAGAATGTATTATGGTTGACCTGACGACTACCTATCTTGGCCTGAAACTCAAGAACCCGCTGGTGGCATCCGCTGCCCAACCGATTTCCGAGAAATTGGAAACTGCAAAAAGGTTGGAAGAGGCAGGGATTGCCGCGCTGGTAATGTACTCCCTCTTCGAGGAACAGGTAATTCACGAAAGCCTTGAATTGGATCATTATCTATCCAATGCCACTGATTTCTCACGCGAAGTGACCAGTTATTATCCTCAAACCGGCAACTTCACCCTTGCGCCGGAAGCCTATATCGAGGCCGTAAATAAGACCAAAAAGGCGCTCAAGATTCCCGTCATCGGCAGTTTGAACGGCGTCTCCACGGGCGGCTGGATAAAATACGCCCGGAAAATCGAGGATGCCGGCGCGGACGCGCTCGAACTCAACCTGTATTACCTGGCGACGGATCCTATGCTCACCGGAGGTGAACTCGAAGATAACTACGTCACCCTGGTGGGAGATGTTTGCAAGAGCATAAAAATTCCGGTGGCAGTCAAGCTGAGTCCCTTCCTGACTGTGATCCCCAATGTCGCCAAACGCCTGACCAACGCCGGAGCCAAAGGCCTGGTACTCTTCAACCGTTTCTACCAGCCGGATATCGACCTGGAAAACCTGGAAGTGGTCCCGAACCTCGTACTCAGCGATTCAAATGATATGCGCCTGCCACTGCGCTGGATCGCCATCTTGTATGGAAGGATCCAGGCCGACCTGGCGCTTACCAGCGGCGTACATACTGCCGAAGACGTGCTCAAAGCCATGATGGCAGGCGCCAGTGTGGCCATGATGACCTCCGTGCTGCTTCAAAAAGGTTTCGGCCAGGTTCCAACCATCCTGGAGGACATGGAAAAATGGATGATCGACCATGAATATACCTCCGTCCAGCAGATGAAAGGCAGTCTGAGCCAGAAATCGGTCAGGGAACCGGCCGCTTTCGAACGTGCCAATTACATGAAGATCCTGAATTCCTTCAAAGATCTACCCTGACCATCAGGTTAAGGATATAAGCGAAAAGATGTTGCAGAGAATTTTCTGCAACATCTTTTTTTACCATGGAAATTAAAAATTAAAAGCCCTTGCAAATTTCCGCAAGGGCTTCAAATTTGTATCGATAAGTGCTGAACAGAACTGGTTACTCTTCAGTAGGAACAGGATCGGCCTTGCGGTGACGGAAAGTGATCCGTCCACGGGTCAGGTCGTAAGGAGACATTTCCACTTTGACGCGATCGCCAAGCAGGATGCGGATGTAATACTTGCGCATCTTGCCAGCCAGATAGGCCAGGATCTCGTGGCCGTTGTCCAGCCGGACCCGAAATTGAGTCCCGGGTAGTGCTTCGATGACTAATCCCTCTACCTGAATCTTATCTTCATTCGACATAAACAACCTCCAGTTCCGTTCGCTGGTTTACTCAAAATCCTTGTACTGGCGTCGCTTGATCCGGCGGATTGCCTTCTTCTTATCCATGCGACGTTGTTCACTCTTGGACACAAACCAGCGTTTGCGGCGTACTGTGCTCAAGATACCGCTTTTGACGATCTTCTTACGGAATCGTTTTAGAAGCATATCCTGAGACTCGTTACTGCGCAAATTTACGACCGTCAACCTTATCACCTCCTCCTTTGGAGGAATTAAATAAAAATCGGCTTGTCACAGACACAGCCGAGCGCGCAAAACCCGAAAACCACGTTTATAAGCTGATCACGAATTTTTGCTACACACTCCTTGACTGCCTAAAGATAAAATCAGCAATCACGCATGCGCTGTTCTGTGAGCTAGACAATTATACTCCAGTATGAAAATACTGGGTAGAGAAATAGAAAAAGTCTCTTTGGCAATGACCTACTCTCCCAGGCAGTTACCCACCAAGTACCATCGGCGCTGACGAGCTTAACTTCCGGGTTCGGGATGGGACCGGGTGTACCCTCGTCGCTCAAATCACCAAAGAGACTTATTTCCTCAGTTTATCCAGAATAGATATCGATCATGATGTATGAACAGTACTAAGTTCTCCGCACCACATAGATTAGCCCTCGACCATTAGTACGGTTTAGCTCAACACATTACTGTGCTTACACATACCGCCTATTAAGCAGATAGTCTATCTGCGGTCTTACTCCATTAAGGATACAGGGATCTTATCTTGAGGCAAGTTTCCCACTTAGATGCTTTCAGCGGTTATCTTTGCCAGACGTAGCTACCCAGCAATGCCGTTGGCACGACAACTGGCACACCAGAGGTCTGTCCACTCCGGTCCTCTCGTACTAGGAGCAGATCCTCGCAAATCCCTTACGCCCACAGTGGATAGAGACCGACCTGTCTCACGACGGTCTGAACCCAGCTCGCGTACCGCTTTAACGGGCGAACAGCCCGACCCTTGGGACCTTATACAGCCCCAGGATGCGATGAGCCGACATCGAGGTGCCGAGCGAAGTCGTCGATATGGACTCTTGGACTTCACCAGCCTGTTATCCCCGGGGTAGCTTTTATCCGGTAGCCACGGCCCTTCCACACAGATCCGTGGGATCACTAAGCCCAGCTTTCGCTTCTGCTCGACGCGTTGGTCTTGCAGTCAAGCTCCCTTATGCCTTTACACTCTTTGGGTGGTTTCCATTCACCCTGAGGGAACCTTTGGGCGCCTCCGTTACATTTTAGGAGGCGACCGCCCCAGTCAAACTGCCCACCTGGCACGGTCCCCCGCCCGGATGACGGTGCGGGGTTAGGGTCTAAATGTAATCAGGGTGGTATTTCACTAATGGCTCCACCGAAGCTAGCGCTCCAGCTTCAAAGCCTCCCACCTATACTACACAAATCACACCCAAACTCAATGCCAAGATACAGTAAAGCTCCACGGGGTCTTTTTGTCCTACTGCGGGTAGGCCGCATCTTCACAGCCATTTCAATTTCACCGGGTCCCTCGTTGAGACACTATTCTAGTTGTTACGCGGTTCGTGCGGGTCGGAACTTACCCGACAAGGAATTTCGCTACCTTAGGACCGTTATAGTTACGGCCGCCGTTCACCGGGGCTTCAGTTCAAAGCTTCGACTTGCGTCTAACCTCTCCCTTTAACCTTCCGGCACTGGGCACGCGTCAGCCCCTATACTTTGCCTTACGGCTTAGCAGAGACCTGTGGTTTTGTTAACCAGTCACTAGAACCATTTCACTGCGACCCTCCAGCGCATACACGCCAGAGGGCACCCCTTATCCCGAAGTTACGGGGTTAAATTGCCTAGTTCCTTAACGAAGGTTCTCCCGTTCGCCTTGGTATACTCTACCCATCTACCGGTGTCGGATTGCGGTACGGGCATCTGGAAATCAATGCTTAGAGGCTTTTCTCGGCAACAAGGCTCAACCACTTACGCCTCAAGGGCACGCTATCGCCTCAGCTCAGCTTGCGGATTTTCCTACAAGCCTCAACACCTAGACGGATCGCACCAGCACAACCAATCGCTGGCTGGCCTACCTCGTTGCGTCCCCTCATCGCTCCTTCCAGACGGTTCCGGAATGTTGACCGGATGTCCATCACCTACGCCTCTCGGCCTCGGCTAAGGACCCGACTAACCCGACGCGGAATGACCTGGCGTCGGAAACCTTAGATTTACGGCGAACACGGTTCTCACGTGTTTGTACGCTACTCATGCCTGCATTCTCACTTCCGCCCGCTCCAGCCGTCCTTACGGTCGACCTTCACTGCTGGCGGAACGCTCCCCTACCGATCAGTCTTGCGACTGATCCCATAGCTTCGGTACCAAGCTTAGCCCCGTTAAAGTTTTCCGCGGAAGGTCACTGGACCAGTGAGCTATTACGCACTCTTTAAAGGGTGGCTGCTTCTAAGCCAACCTCCTGGTTGTTCAAGTAACCTCACCTCGTTTCCCACTTAGCTTGGATTTAGGGACCTTAGCTGATGATCTGGGCTGTTTCCCTTTCGACCCCGAAACTCATCTCCCGGAGTCCGACTGCCATATTATGGAGTATCGGCATTCGGAGTTTGGTTGAGTTCGATAAGCAGTAAGCCCTCTAGCTCATCCAGTGCTCTACCTCCGATACTAAATATATGACGCTAGCCCTAAAGCTATTTCGGGGAGAACCAGCTATATCCGAGTTCGTTTGGCATATCACCTCTACCCACAGCTCATCCCCTAATTTTGCAACATTAGTAGGTTCAGGCCTCCACGAGCGTTTAGACTCGCTTCACCTTGGCCATGGGTAGCTCACCCGGTTTCGGGTCTAATCCCAACGACTATACGCCTTATTCAGACTCGCTTTCGCTACGGCTACGGGTGTCACTCCCTTAACCTTGCCGCTGAGATTAACTCGCAGGCTCATTCTCCAAGAGGCACGCCGTCAGGCATAGCGCCGCGCACCCAAGTTTCCCTGGGGCACCGACACGCCATTAGCCCTTCGACTGCTTGTAAGCTTACGGTTTCAGGTTCTATTTCACTCCCCTAACAGGGGGACTTTTCACCTTTCCCTCACGGTACTTGTTCACTATCGGTCGCCAAGTGTATTTAGCCTTGGAGAGTGGACTCCCCAGATTCCTGCCGGATTAGCGTGCCCGGCAGTACTCAGGTATCCAGCGGAAGTCAATCCATTTTCGCATACGGGACTGTTACCCTCTTTGGTTGGCTTTCCCATACCATTCTGCTAATAGATTGATTTGTAACTTCCATATGCCGGACCCTACAACCCCGTCCGTGCAAGCACGGGCGGTTTAGGCTGATTCCCGTTCGCTCGCCACTACTAGGGAAA
>CAVZMZ010000045.1:0-249970 GCA_963776475.1 uncultured Chloroflexia bacterium | reverse complement strand
GTTCTAATTATCTCAGGCAAGGGACGGCCATCTCCGTCCCTTTGCGTTTTAACACGCAACCCCCGCCGTCCCTTGCCTTTGCCTGCCCCTAACCGAGGCAATTTCGTGAAATCATAAGGCCTTCTCTCATAACGTGATAACGTGATAACGTGCCAACGTGGAACCTTCAACCTTGACCTTAGACCTTTGACCTTCGACCTCCCACCGTGACACTTGAAACCTGACACATGACACTTCCCTCCTCCCCCTCCCTCACCCAGTCCATCCGATCCACCATCCGCCGCTCCCCCGTCGCCTGGGCGCATGCCTGCGGCATCAACCCTGCGTCCCTACCAGGTCCAGATCGCCCGCGCCATCAAGGATTCCGTCCTCAACCATCGCGGCCTCACCTTCGTCGTCATCCTCCCGCGCCAGTCCGGCAAGAACGAGCTCCAGGCCCATATCTTTGCCTGGCTGCTCTTCCGCTATGCCAGCATCGGCGGCCGCATCGTCTCCGTCTCCCCCACCTTCAAGCCCCAGACCCAGCATCAACATGGATCCGCGTCCGTCAGTCCCTCGATGCCTGCCTGTCGGCTCCGCGCGGCCGCTGGAAATCCTCCCAGGGCTATCTCTACCAGCTTCGGCCAGGCCCGCCTCCAGTTCTTCTCCGGCGAACCGCGTGCCAATGTCGTTGGTGCCACCGCCGACCTGCTCCTCTCCGTCGATGAAGCCCAGGAAGTCTCCACCGCCAAGTTCGACAAGGACTTCGACCCCATGACCGCCAGCACCAATGCCACCCGTGTCTTCTGGGGCACCGCCTGGACCGCCGAGCACCCTGCTCGAGCGCGAGCGCCGCACCGCCCTGCAGGCCCAGCAAAAGGATGGCATCCAGCGCCTCTTCTACTTCACCGCCGATGATGTCCGCGCCTCGTCCCCGCCTACGGCCTGCATGTCGAGCGTGTCATCGCCGAACACGGCCGCAACCACCCTCGTGTCCGCTCCCAGTACTTCTGCGAAACCATCGACGCCCAGTCCGGCATGTTCACCCCCGCCCGCCTCGCCCTCCTCCATGCAGACCAAATCCGCCGTTACCGACGATGTCTCTTAAGCCCCCTCTCCAAATCCGCAGGTCATTTGGAGAGGGGTCAGGGGTGAGGTTGCCTTCCTCCTCGACGTCGCCGGCATGGACGAATCCAAGCTCAACCCCCTCCACTCCTCCGACTTCGGCCTCGGCAACCCCGGCCGCGACTCCACCGCCCTCTCCATCGTCCAGATCGACCTCTCCACCCTGGAAGCCCTCGGCCATCCCACCTACCATGTCGTTGCCCGTCACAGTTGGATCGGCGAAAACCATCTCGCCGTCTTCGGCAAGCTCAAAGCCCTCGCCGAAACCTGGCATCCCCAGCACATCGTCATCGATGCCACCGGCGTTGGCGAAGGCCTCTGGGCCCTGCTCGATCGGCCTTCCCCTCCCGCGTCATCCCGGTCAAATTCACCCAGCAGGAAAAATCCGAGATCGGCTGGCGCTTCCTCTCCATCATCGAGACCGGCCGCTTCCGTGACCATGCCCATACCGACGAAGTCCGCCTTCAGTACAGTCACTGCATTTGTGAGGTCCTGCCCGGCCCGCTCAAGCCTCTGCGCTGGGGTGTCCCCGATGGCACCCGTGGCCCGGATGGTGAGCTCATCCACGACGACTTCATCCTCGCCGATGCCCTCTGCGTCAAGCTCGACCAGCTCGAATGGCACATTTCTTTTGAGCCATTTATGCTCCCGGGCCGTGACCCGCTGCCCGATATGGATCATAACTATGGAGGCGGCGACTATGATCACAGTTTCGGCGCCGGTAGCTATGATCACAGTTTTGGTGCCGGAAGCTACCGATCGCAGCTTTGGCACCGATAAATCCTCCCGTTTCTTCCGCGACCCTGAAAATGTCCGCTATTACAAATAATATCGGCCTGCCTTGGCCAGTATCATCAAGGCGGGTTCTTTAAAGTTTTTTTATTTATTGTTCTTCTTCGTGAACCTTCGTGCTCCTTTGTGTACGCCTGCCCCCAGCTATGGGGGTTGTGGTGAAATCTTTAAACATAAGAAAGGAATTCCTCCATGCCCATTCCCTCCACCCCCAAGCGCCGCCGCGGCGGCCAGCCCGGCAACGGCAACGCCCTCCGCCATGGCTTCTATTCCAAATACTTTACCGAGGCCGAAATGCAAAGCCTGGATGCCAACATCCAGGGCGAATTCCATGACGAGATCGCCCTCGCCCGTATCCAGGTCGGCCGTCTGGCTGAAATTCTGATCGGCTACAAGGACATGCCCTTTGACGACTACATCGCCGCCTCCAATGCCCTCAACAACTACCTCGACCGCATCCAGCGCCTCAGTCGTGCCCAGCATTTCATGTACCGCAACCAGACCACCCTCGAACAGGCCCTCGAAGAGCTCGCCAACCTCCCCGTCGAGGAAGATTGACCAGTTACCATGCTTGCTCCCCTCCCGCTCGTGCAGAGGTGACAGGAAGTCGTTTAACCAGTTTCATGCCTGTCCGCTCGTCGGGAGATTGACCAGTTATCATGCCTGCTCCCTCCCCGCTCGTCGGGGAAGATTGACCAGTTATCATGCCTGCTCCCCTCCCCGCTCATCGGGGAAGATTGACCAGTTATCATGCCTGCTCCCCTCCCCGCTCGTCGGGGAAGATTGACCAGTTATCATGCCTGCTCCCCTCCCCGCTCGTCGGGGGAAGTCCCAGATTCCGACCAGTTACCATGCCTGCTCCCCCTCCCCGCTCATCGGGGGAAGTCCAGATTAACCAGTTACCATGCTTGCTCCCCTCCCCGCTTGTCGGGGAGGGGCCGGGGGTGGGGTTATTCGTTCCTCTTTCGTTTTTTTTCCGCGGAACGAATACTGGTCGGAACCGCCTCCTGCCCCATCTCATACCTCCAGGGGCTCCCTCGTACCTTAAAAATAGATAATAATCTTTAAACCCCTCCCTGTTCTCCACTCTCTTTTCTCTATTCTCTGCTCTAATCGCACTTGACGAAATAAGACCAAACGTGTATACTTCAGCGCTTGAGAGATAATCAAAATCTGCGACCAACAGCGAGCGCTGGAAGCAAATGGCTTCGTGGCGCTTGCTTTTACTTGTCTCTGGCATTTGTGGGTATTCAGCCGGGATAAAAATCGTTGCAGGTCCTAGTTCTTAATGATGAGGAGCTGGCCTAGTGGAAACCAAGGGACTTGTTTCATTACGCATCAGTCTGGCCTCGCCCGAAACGATCCTCTCGTGGTCGTACGGGGAGGTGCTTAAGCCGGAAACGATTAACTATCGCCGGCTCCGGCCGGAAAAGGACGGGTTGTTCTGCGAGGCCATTTTTGGCCCCACCCGTGATTGGCAGTGTTACTGCGGCAAGTACAAAAACCCCCGTTATAAAGGCATTACCTGCGACAAGTGCGGTGTGGAAGTCACCCGCTCTTCGGTCCGCCGCGAGCGCATGGGACATATCATGCTCGCCACCCCCGTCGCTCACATCTGGTATACCCGCCGCATTCCCTCCTACCTGGGCATGCTGCTGGATGTCTCGCGCCGCAACCTCGACCGGGTGCTCTATTTTGCCCAGTACATCGTCAGCTATGTCGACGAGGATGCCCGCCAGAAAGCCCTCAAGCGCCTCGAGGACGAGATTTCGGTCTCCGAGCGCGAGCAGGCCAGTGTCATCAACGCCAAGATCGCCGAGATCAAGACCGGCCGTGATAAGCACCTGGCTGAGCTCCAAAAGAAAAAATCCGAGCTGGAGCGCCAGTTCGACGAACAGACTGCCACCCGGCTGGAGCCTATCATTCAGGAAGGCCAGCGCCTGGAGAGCTTCTTCCAGGAAAACAAGGGCAAGGTTCTCAACGAGCCGGTTGTCTTTGGCAGCACCGGAACGGTGATCGCCGAGGCCGGCATCAAGGTTGGCGCCTCGCATATCACCCGTGTCCAGCGCTCCGTCCAGGTTCACCTGGATGGCATCGAGAACGAGCTCAAGGACGAGAAGGGCCGTGTCCTTGAAGATGTCAAGATGGAAGCCGCCCGCTTCAAGGCCGAAGCCGACGAGCAGATGAATGCCCTGCGTTCCCAGCTCGAAGACCAGACCTCCACCAGCCACGATGCCAACGCCCGCCAGCGCGACGAGTTGCTCGAGCTGCGCCCGTTCACCTTCCTGGGCGAGATCCGCTACCGCGAGCTGAAACAGCGCTGGGGCCAGGTCTTCCGTGCCGATATGGGCGCCGAAGCCTTTTACGATATCCTGCGCCGCCTCGACCTGGATAAGCTTTCCGAGGAACTTTGGAAAGAAGTCAAGACCACCAAGTCCAAGCAGAAGCGCAAGAAGGCCACTTCCCGCCTCAAGGTCGCCGAAGCTTTCCGCCGATCGAAGAACCGTCCCGAGTGGATGATCCTCACCGTCCTGCCCGTCATCCCGCCCGACCTGCGCCCGATGGTGCAGTTGGATGGCGGTCGCTTTGCCACTTCGGACTTGAATGATCTCTACCGGCGTGTCATCAACCGCAACAACCGTCTCAAGCGGCTGCTCGAACTGGGCGCCCCGGATGTCATTGTCCGCAACGAGAAGCGTATGTTGCAGGAAGCCGTGGATTCCCTCATCGATAATTCGCAGCGCGGCAAAGCCCTTTCCCGCCGTGGCCGGCGTGAGTTGCGTTCCCTCAGCGATATGCTCAAGGGCAAGAAAGGCCGCTTCCGCCGTAACCTGCTCGGCAAGCGTGTCGATTATTCCGGCCGTTCGGTGATCGTGGTCGGCCCGCAGTTGAAGCTTTACCAGTGCGGCCTGCCCAAGGCCATGGCTTTGGAGTTGTTCCGCCCGTTTGTGATCGCCCGCCTGGTCTCGCATAATTATGCCGCCAACGTCAAGGGCGCCCGCCGCTTCATCGAACGGAACCGCCCCGAGGTCTATGAGGCCCTTGAAGAAGTCATCAAGGACCGCCCGGTGCTGTTGAACCGTGCCCCCACTTTGCACCGCCTGGGCATCCAGGCCTTTGAGCCGGTCTTGATCGAAGGCTCGGCCATTCAGTTGCACCCGCTGGTTTGTACTGCCTTCAACGCCGACTTCGATGGCGACCAGATGGCCGTGCATGTACCCCTTTCCGACAAGGCCGTCCAGGAAGCCCGCCGTTTGATGCTGGCTTCCAAGAACCTGCTCAAACCCGCCGATGGCGAGCCGATCATCGCTCCCTCCAAGGATATGGTGCTGGGCGTTTTCTACATGACCATGCTGCACGCCCGCGACCACAAGGGCGATGGGCGCGCCTTCGCGGATATCGATGAAGTCGATCTCTGCTACCAGTTGGGCCAGATCGAGGTCCACAGCAAGATCAAGGTCCGCCTGACCTCCTGGTATGACGAGAAGAACAACCGTCTGCCTGAACCCGAAACCCGTATCATTGACACCACCGTCGGGCGTGTCATGTTCAACCGTATCCTGCCCGAGAAGGTCCAGTTTATCAACCGCCAGTTGGAAAGAGGCGGCGTCAAGGATCTGATCGCTGAAGTCTATGAGCTCTATGGACAGGAAGTGACCACCGAGACCGCCGACGCCATCAAGCGTATCGGTTTCGAATATGCCATGCGCTCCGGCACCACCATCGCCGTCAGCGATATCACCATCCCGCCCGAGAAGACCGAAATTATCGACCAGGCCCTCAAGGATGTGGAACTGGTCCAGCGCGATTTCCGGCGCGGCCTGCTTACCGAGCAGGAACAGAACGAACGCATCATCCAGACCTGGCAGCAGACCACCAACGATGTTGCCAAGGCTGTGAAGAGCTACCTCGACCCGGATGGCAACCTGGCCACCATGGCCAACTCCGGCGCTACCAAGGGTGGTTTCGGTCCCATCTCGCAGTTGGCCGGTATGCGCGGTCTTATGGCTGACCCGTCTGGCCGTATCATCCCGATGCCGATCCGCTCGAACTTCCGTGAAGGCCTCACGGCGCAGGAATATTTCATCTCGACCCATGGCGCCCGCAAAGGCCTGGCCGATACTGCCCTGCGTACTGCGGATGCCGGTTATTTGACCCGCCGCCTGGTGGATATTGCCCAGGATATCATCATTAACGAACACGACTGCGGCACCCACCTGGGTATCTGGATCCGCCGCAAGGACGATGTCGCCGGTCAATCCATGATGTCGCGCCTCTATGGTCGCCTGGTCGCCGAGCGTGTGCTCGACCCCAAGACCGGTGAAGTATTGGCCGAACGTGACGATCCCATGGACCACGATTTGGCCCGCAAGATCGCTGTGGCCGGCGTGGAGGAAGTCAAAGTCCGTTCAGCTCTCACCTGTGAGCTGACCCACGGCATCTGCTCGAAATGCTACGGCATCGACATGGCCCGTGGCACGATGGTTGAAATGGGTTCGGCGGTCGGAATTGTGGCTGCCCAGTCCATCGGCGAGCCTGGCACGCAGTTGACCCTGCGTACCTTCCATACCGGCGGTGTCGCCGCTGGCGGTGACATCACCACCGGCCTCCCGCGCGTGGAAGAGCTTTTCGAGTCCCGCAAGATGCCGAAGGGTGAAGCTGTCGTCGCCGAGATCAAGGGCGCGGTGCGCATCATCCAGTCGGACAAATATGCCGATATGCGCCTGGTGCGTGTCGAATCCAGTGAAATGATCCACGACGAGTTTGACGTGCCCAAGGGCTGGAAGATCCTGGTCAAGGACGAAGATGAAGTCAAGATCGGCGATGTGATTGCCACTCTTGATGAAGCCAGCATTGCCGCCGAACATCCCGGCAAGGTCCGCATCGAAAAGCGCAAAGTATATGTTTCCCACGAACAGCGCGAGGAAGTGGAGCACGAAATCCCCACCACCCTGCGCCTGCTGGTCAAGGAAGGCGACCATGTTGATGAAGGTCAGCCTCTGACCGAAGGTTCGTTGAACCCGCACCGCGTCCTGCGTGTCCAGGGACGCGAGGCCTGCCAGATGTATCTCTTGAACGAGATCCAGAAGGTTTATCGCTCGCAGGGCCAGAACATCCATGACAAGCACTTCGAAGTCATCATCCGCAAGATGATGAGCAAAGTGCAGGTCACCCGCCCGGGCGAAACCCGCTACCTGCCTGGCGATGCCGTCGAGCGCCTGGAGATCCAGAAAGTCAACGAACAACTGTTGGCCGAAGGCAAAGTTCCTGCGAAATTCCACGAACTGCTGCTGGGTGTGACCAAGGCCTCCTTGAGCACTGACTCGTTCCTCTCGGCCTCCTCGTTCCAGCACACCATCAAGGTGCTGGCCGGAGCAGCCATCGGTGGAACCACCGACCCGCTCTATGGGCTGAAGGAGAACGTCATCATCGGCAAGCTGATCCCGGCCGGAACGGGCTTTGTCCATGGCCGCTTTGAGGTCACCGAACAGGCCCTCAAGCAGGCCGGTTCCTCCCAATGGACGGAGATCCAGGATACCGGTTCTTCAGATTAGCACTCCGCAAAGCTATCACGGGGCGGTCGCATGACCGCCCCGTTTTTATTTGCCCTTACAGTGCGCGCACCCCTCCTTGACGCTTTGCCTCTTTCCCCGTAAGATAGCTACTATTAGAACATAATTTCCCCTCACCTCTGCCCTCCTCTCCCACCGGGAGAGGGGCCGGGGGCACCAGCTAGGGTGTGAGGGTCGGGAGAAATATATGGAACTCGGCCTCGTCCGTAAAATCGATATTGATAAGGAAATGCAGCAAGCCTACCTGGATTACGCCATGAGCGTGATCGTGGCCCGCGCCCTGCCGGATGCACGCGATGGCCTCAAGCCCGTCCAGCGCCGCATCCTGTATGCCATGTATGATATGGGCATCCGCGTCGACAGCCCTTACCGTAAATCCGCCCGTATCGTCGGTGAAGTCCTCGGCAAATACCATCCGCACGGTGACCAGTCTGTTTATGAAGCCATGGCGCGTATGGCCCAGGACTTTTCCATGCGGACCATGCTCGTGGATGGCCAGGGCAACTTTGGCTCGGTGGATGGCGATCCCCCGGCTGCCATGCGTTACACCGAAGCCCGCCTGGCCGCCCCCGCCCTGGACCTGTTGGCCGATATTGCCAAAAACACGGTCGACTTTACCGATAACTTCGACGGCACCCTGACCGAGCCGCTGGTGCTGCCTTCGGCCATTCCCAACCTGTTGGTTAACGGCGCCACCGGTATTGCTGTCGGCATGGCTACCAATATTCCACCCCATAACCTCTCCGAGGTGGTGGATGCCTGCGTCTACATGCTCGAGAAGTGGGACAAACTCGACGACATCAACGTGGATGACCTGATGGAGTTCGTCGAAGGTCCCGATTTCCCCACGGGCGGCATCATCATCGAGCAGAAGGGCGAGGAGGGCATCGAGGCGGCGTACGGCAAGGGCCGCGGGCGCGTCACCATCCAGGCCAACGCTCACGTGGAAGAGATGGAACGCGGCAAGAGCCGCATCATCGTCACCGAGCTGCCTTACCAGGTCAACAAGTCCAGCCTGATCGAGCGTATCGCCGAACTGGTGCGGGACGGGAACCTGGAAGGGATCACCGACCTGCGCGATGAGTTTGACCGCCAGGGCCTGCGCATCGTCATCGAACTGACCAAAAACGTCGAGCCCGAAAAGGTGCTGGCCGCGCTTTACAAGCGCACGCCCATGCAGTCCACTTTCAGCATTAACCTGCTGGCGTTGGTGGATAACGAGCCGCGCCTGCTGAACCTGAAACAGGCTCTGCGCGTCTACCTCGATCACCGCCTGGTGGTCATCCGCCGCCGGGCCGAATTTGAGCTGGAACGGGCGCGTGCCCGGGCGCACATCCTGGAAGGCTTGATGGTGGCCCTGAAGCATCTCGACGAAATCATCGCGCTCATCCGCAGTTCCCCGGATGTGGATACTGCCCGCGCCAGGCTGATGAAACGCTATAAATTATCCGAGCTGCAGGCCAATGCCATCCTCGAAATGCAATTGCGCCGCCTGGCTGCCCTGGAACGTAAGAAGATCGAGACCGAGTATAAGGAGACCATCGATCTCATCAAAGACCTGGAAGGTTTGCTAAAATCCCCGAAGAAGATGCGCGGCGTAGCTTCCGATGAATTGCTCAAAGTCAAAGCCGCCTACGGAGACCGCCGCCGCACGCAAATTGTCAGCATGAAGGGCCGCAAAGCCAAAAAGGCCCCGCTCACGGCCGCCGAGCTGGTCAGGGAACAGGTGCTCTGGATCGGCATGACCGCCGATGGGACGATTGCCCGCACACGCGACGACAAGCCGCCGCGTCTCTCCGGCTCGGATGCGCCCAAACTGCTGGTGAAGGCCAACGCCACTGATACGCTCTATCTGGTGTCTGCGCGCGGCCAGGCCGCCGCGGTGGCTGTCCATACCCTGCCGGATGCCGAAAAACTGACCGATGGCAACCCGTTCAACAAACAGTCCCCGCTCCAGGCAGACGAGATGCCGGTGGCGGCCCTGGCCCTGCCGGCGCGCAAGTCTGACCTGCCCGAAGAGACCTGCTTGTTGACTGTCACGCGGGGTGGCATGCTAAAGAAGAGCGCCATCAGTGAATTGCCGGGACCTTCCGCCCAGACCTTCAAACTCGCCAACGTCAACGATGGCGACCGGCTGGGCTGGGCCGTGCTGACGGATGGCCACAAAGAGATCCTGCTGGCCACCGCCCAAGGGATGACGATCCGCTTCAGCGAGGAGGAAGTCCGCCCGATGGGCCTGGCCGCCGCGGGCGTTAATGGCATTAAACTGGGCGTGGGGGATGAAGTCATCGGTGTCCAAATCCTGCCGGTGGATGGCGAGCTGTTCCTGGTCGCATCGGACGGTAAGGCCAAGCGCGTGGAGCAGAAGGATTTCCCGTCCCAGGGCCGTTACGGGAAAGGTGTGATCGGCTGGGAATTGCCGGCGCGTGTCACACTGGTTGGGCTGGCAGCCGGCAGGAAGAATGATGTTGTCACCCTGCACCTGGCCAAAGCCGCTCCCAAGATGTCCCGCCTGGATGCCGCACCTTTACGCAAACGTTCCGCTGTGCGCGGCGAGGCTGTCGCGGAAGTCAAGCCCGGGGATGTAGTCGAAGGCCTGGTGGAGGGCTGGGCGCTGGAGCGATTTGTGGCAGTCGGGAAGGGTATGGAAACAAATAAAAAGAAGGCTGCCCCCAGGAATAAGGCTGCCGTTAGTGAAACCAAACCTGTGGCTGCTGGGAAGGTTACACAGAATAATTCAGCAGAAGCGGGCGAGAAGAAACCGGCCCCGGCTCGCAAGGTGGCGCCCAAAGGCAAGCTGGCAGCCAATAAAAAGAAACCAGCGCCTGCCAGGAAAGCTGCACCGGCGAAGAAGGCAGCAGCAAGTAAAAAGAAAACGGCGCCAGCCGGGAAGCCAGCACCGCAGGGAAAAGCAGTAGCAAATAAAAAGAAAACTTCGCCAGCTAAGAAAGCTGCTGGGAAGAAAAAAAGTAAATAAGAAACCAGTGAAAAAACGACCGCGTCAGGTGAAAACCCGACGCGCAGGGGAAGTGCTGCTTATTATCTTTTATTACATTGCACCATTCTTCGATCGAATGGGAAAATATCTCACGAGCTTTTTACTGACGCTGGATCATTCAAATTGATCCTCATAAATGATTTCCAATACATTTGATAGATGCGTAGCCGCCTTTCGGATTTTTCTTTCTCCGACAATAAGAACTTCTAAATCATCAGGTGTAGTTTCGACAAATTTTGCCATTTCGACGCTGGCGCGCAGTAAGGTAAAGGCCGCCCTTTGAAGCGGAGTTTCACCTTTGAGTTTTGATGCTGACGATGAGATTTCCTCCAGTTCCGGCATCCATGATTTCATGATTTTATGCCTGGAAGGTAGCACTGGATCAGCTATCGGTTCCAATGTCGTAATGATCCGTTCTTTTTGTTTGGCAACCATATACGTATGGTTAAGTTCGGATCGGATGCCTCCACCAAAGGAAATATTGTAACCTCGCAGTAATCCATCATAGACAATCCGCCCTTTGAATGGTAGCAGTACTGTCTCTGCCATAATAGGGAGGGAGTTGACAGGAACAATATCCTCAATTCTATCAAACAGGCCACTCACTCCGTAAACTTGATTATCATTCCCGATGAAAACCGTATATTTCTTTAGGTGGCGCAGTATGAAAAATTCTCCTTTGATAAAGTTTTTCCAACCATGAACAATTTCCAGATAGTCGGATGAAAGTAATTCAGGATTTTCTTTAACATAATCATTGATCAAGCTGGGCGATTTCCAAAGAACATCGCGCAATTTGATTTTTTTCTCGGCAGGCAGTTCAGCGTATTTTACCGGCGTTGGGAAATCTTTAAAAATCCCTAATCGGCGGTTAACAAAGTGCTGCAATCCCCACATAAGTTCGAAGAAAAGTTTTGCATCTTCGTCCGAGAGGTTCATGTTATATTCACACCCATCACAATTTCTGTAGGCACCTGCTAGCTCGCTTTCCGGGTTGCCTGCATCAGGCTGACTCCAAAATATAGAAAGCCGGCAGCTACCAATAATTCGGCGATCAGGTTGAACCATTCCCACCCGCCATCATTGAAAATGAGTGGGGGCAGATAATTACGGAGAAACCAGACAAGCCCAAAAGCAACCACTGCGATGAGGAGAGCCATTCCCACCTGGTGGATAAGTTGTCTTTCTTGTTCAGTTGAAACTTGCTGATCCCGGAAAATTTGCAAGGCGATCCCCAACGCCAGAATGACTCCCCATATGGTATCGATATATCCGGCGATCACGATCGAGCCCCCCGGTAGGATATATGGGTCGATCACGATAAGGTAATATAAAGCGGCCCAGACTGCCACCCCGATCAAAAGCCAGCGCGTCCAGTGCGGTACGAATTTTCCATTCGGGAAGATAAAGAGCAAGCTGCTGGCCAGGAGCAGGCCGGCAACCCGCAGCAGGCTGTAGAGCCATTCCAGGTGCATCTGGCTCATCCCTTCCACCGTCACCCGGACGGCATTCAGGCTGTTGGGCAGCAGGACCAGCGTAAAGGCCGCCAGAATGAATACAGGCTCTGCTGGATGCCGCCAAAGAAGAAAGACGCCCAGTGCAATGAATCCCAATCCGATCAGCAGGGAAAGGGCTACATAAAATGCCGCCAGAGCATTGGCAGTGAGTCCGGCTTCATCGAGAGCGTTCTGGTAGGCGGATGAAAGCACAATGCTGTAGCGCTGCAGGCTGCCGTCAGACTTGCGGACATCGATCGTTAATTTTTCGCCGACTCTTCCGCTAAGCATTGTCCGGATGTCGGAGGTTTTACTGACTGGTTTCCCATTTATTTTGAGAAGTACGTCAAAATTCTCCACTCCCGCCAGCTGCGCATCCTGACCAGGTCCCGGGTAAAGGATAATCTCACCTGCCGAATCCGTTTGTGTGGAGATGCCGGCATTGCCTTGCACATAACTGGCTATGTCCGGAGAGATGCCGAAGATCATGAATATCAATGTCAGAGCTACAACCAGGCCAAAAAGGACGCTGGTAATGATTGGCCATGGATATTTCAGGGTCGATCTTGAATTGGGTCCTGAAATCACTTTGCGTTTTGACATACAGTCTCCTGGAGGGTTAATTTAAATCAAGGCAGGTTCCGAAGGCCTTAGCCTTCCGCCCTGGATGGTATTTCTTTTACGCGCTTCCTCTCGTTCAGGTTTAACATGTGAAGCGCCATTCCAGCGTTGCGACCCAACGCAGAAAGATCAGTCAGGTGGTCGCGGGAATAGCCTCGGCCTTTGGTGCGCGGGCCGATGGCAAGGACTCCGACCAGATCATACACCTTCAGGCGTGCGACCGTCAGTGGGACCAGCATTGCAAAGGGTCCGCCATCCGGCAGGTTGATTACACTGGCACTCCCCAGTTTTTTCATGACCTCTTCGGTAAACTGGAATTTATAAGCATCTGAAGGATGGATATTATGTACTTCTGTCAAGATAAGCTTGTTTCTCTCCTCGAGAAATAAGGCTCCACTCGAACTCTGTAAAAGAGACGGAACGGTTGTCACCAGGGTATGTCCCAGGTCGGTGGGAGTCAGGTAAGTCCACATTTCCGGTTTAAGTTCCACCAATGCCTCGTTATAGTCAATCCGGTCCTTATAGAATCGGGAATTGACCCATTTTTCGACCCACTTCCGGACTGGGCGGTAGATAACAGCAACCTGCAGGCTGGACAGCAACGCTCCCAGCCAACCGGCCTGTTTACCCAGCAACTGCTCGGAAGCGTAGTTCAATACTTGTGTTGTTACCACCCAGACCAGCATCAGGGATAGAGTCAACAGGCTATAGACCACGGTGCGGTTGATATACAGATCAGTATCCCACAGCCGGTAACGATAAATGGCGAAAACAAAGCTGAGATCCAATATCAGTACCGGCAGAGTGGTCCCGGCTTTTATGAAAATCGAAAAAAGTACATATTGAGCATCTGATAAACTGGATGCAAATAAAGAGGCAGCCAGGTCAAGTATGGCAATCATTAAGAAACAGGCTACAACGCCAAACACTACTTGTTTGGTCTGCTGTCGCTCCGTCGGTACGGCAACCCGCTGGTAACGATAGACCTGTGCAAAAGCGCCCAATGCAAAGAATCCTATCCACAGGAAGAAATCCAATAGTACATTGTTGACGGTTTGCAGGTTGATAAAATCCACCAGTGCAGGGATAAAAAGGAGGATGGATACCCAGCGAGTCCAGCGTGGTTCGAAATGGCCGGATGGAAAAACGAAAAAGACTACCATCATGGAAACCATTCCGATCATATAGATCAAATCGTTCAGGAACGCTACATGCAGCTTTTGAGCGCCGTATCCTACCGGTGTCATGAGGAACGAAGCGAATGCGATCATTGCAAAAGACACCAGGATCACCAGCCAGTCTTTTGATCGACGCAAAAATACAAGCGGGCTGGAAAGAATGGCTCCCAGGGCCAGCAGGCAACTGAAAGCAGTATTATAGATAACCAGGAATTGGAGCGATAAATGCATGTTCTTGAGTAAATTCAAGAAGCCGCCTGCAAAAATGAGGGAGTATTCACGTGACACCATGTTGCCGGTCCGGACGGTAATCGTCACCGTATCACCGATCTTGCCGGCCAGCATTTGGTTGGCCTGAGATGCCGATGTAACACTTTCCCCATTAATTGCTAAAAGAAAATCACCGTCCCGGACGCCCAGATTTGCCGCATCACCCACCGGCGATACGGATAAATACAATCTACCCTTTGGAGTCTGATAAACGTAGGCGCCAATGCCTCCACGACTCCAACTTTCCAGGTAAGCCGGCAAACCGACAAGAAAGAGGGTCAGGATCAGCGCGAATATACCCAAATACGATCCGCGTGCCAACCATAGGCGGATACCGTGCAGTTGTCGTCGGTGACTTTTCTGTTCTACTCCGGCAGGATTCTGTAAAAGTTGTTCCACCATTGTTGCCTCCGCTCAGAACCTCAGCTCGCACTCATCCAGGGCGGTGGATGTACACTAATTCTAATTAACCGGCTGGTTAATGAAAGTATATTCCAGGATGATTTTTTCGTTCTTTAGCACGAGTGTCGTCTCCCCGGTGAGTGGACCAACTTTCCAGGTGAAAAGACGCCTATCATCCTCCACATCTGCCTGGGCGATGCATTCGACTGTCCCTGCGGGCAGGCTGTCGAAAAAGGCGTCATAGCCCTTCTGTATGGCTTCTGTGCCTTTCAGGATTTGGTCTGCCCAAACCTGGATGGCAGCCGGGTCATAAAGCGCACTCACTTTTTCAGGTTGGCGGCTGTTCATGGCCTCCATGAATTGGGAAAGGAAGGCCTCCGGGCTGGCGGGTGCAGTCTGGGGATTCGAAGAAGGGGCCGGCGGGTTTGTTCTTACGGGCGTTGGCCATGGAAATTCGGCAATCGCTGTCCATAATAGCGGCTGGCCTTTATGGCAATCATCCCAATCATAGAAATTAATTGCTGGCAGCCCAAGCTGGACAGCTGCATTCAAGAACTCAATGATCTCCTCGGCACTCGGATTCCAGCCGGAAGTACGATAGGCCGGGCCGGTTGGGATGAAAGGCCTGGCATTCGGCAGGGCATCGCATTGGCGTTTGGACTCAATTAGCTGCTCGACAGGATTGTGAGCCTGTTCCCATGTGACTTGGGGCATATGTACATCGCAGAATTCGAGAAAGTTGGACCATGGAAATTCCGGGTGGTAATTGGGGAAGCGATAGGAACTTAATGCAATCGGGACGGTTAGAGCGCCTCGAACCGCCCGTATAAATTGGCGGGCAGTATTGGCCATGCCCGGACGGGTGAATTCATCCGCGGCACATACCACGTAACCTTCAAGGCCGAGCGTCCGGGTGCGCGTAATGGCAATGGCCGCTTCTGCGCCTGGATCGGTCCCATAAACCGAATGCCAGCCCCAGACAACAATCCCGGCCTGCTGCAAAGCCTGGACGACCGGGGCAGCCTGATCGCCCCCGGCTGCATCCATGCCAAAAACTTTCTCTCCATCTGCAATCTTGATGAGCACGTGACCGAGACCTGCGGCCTGGGCGGCCGCCAGGATGGAACCTGGCTCCCCAGCTTCGCATTCGGGGAGGTTATAAATTATGAAGCCTTTGCCCTGGAGAGTCATGCTTCCTCCAAATGCCTCAGGGCCCACTCTTTCCCGGCGGGAAGGATGTCCCTAAGAAAAGATCAAACGTGTCTTTATGGATTAATATTCCCGACCAATCCAAGCTCCGGAGCAATTTTTCGCATGGCAAGAATAACGTTGCCAACATGCTCCCAGAGTTCGATACCGAATTCCGCGGCTGATTTCTCGATTTCGGTCCGTTTTGCCCCGGCTGCGAAGGTCTTGTCTTTCCACTTCTTTTTAACTGAGCTGGTCTCCAGATCCAACAAGGAACGCGATGGGCGGACCAGGGCAACCGCGGTCACCAGGCCGGTGACCTCATCACAGGCGTACAGTGCTTTTTCCATGCGTGTCTGGCGCGGGACGCCGGTATGGTCAGCGTGAGATAAAACCGCGCGAATGATGTCTTCCGGCACGCCGCGCGCACGCAGAATGGGTTCCCCGTCCGCTGGATGCCCTTCGAGAGTGGGGTGGATTTCCCAGTCGAAATCATGTAATAATCCGGTCACCCCCCATTTTTCTTCATCTTCGCCATACTTCCCGGCATAGAAGCGCATTGCCGCCTCGACTGAAAGCATATGCTTGACAAGGTTTTCGTTTTTGACATATTCATGGACAATGGCAAGAGCTTCGTCGCGATTCATGGTGTCTCCGGAAAAATTGGTTCTTGATTACCCAGCACTGGAACGGGATGGCCAACATTTACATCCCAAATCGCCGCAGCCGTGGCAAGCAGTTCACGCGCATTCCAGTATAGCACGGATGATTTACCGTAGATACGCAGGTCTGATTCAACTCCCACTGCATCGACCCCCAGGCGGTTGCAAGTATAAATCACGCGCGGCATGTGGAACGCCTGGGTTACCAGGATGGCCTGATCGATCTGGAATATGGCCTTCGCACGGTAGCACGTATCGTAGGACCGTCTTCCGGCATAATCCAGGACAATGGCTTCGTAGGGTACGCCGAGTTTAAGGGCCAGCTGTCGCATGGCCTCAGGTTCGTTATAGCTGACGAAGCGGTTGTCGCCGCTCATCAACAGTTTTTCAACTTTTCCTGCAAAATACAGGTTTGCCGCGGCAGTCACACGGTCCTCCAGCACCGGGGTAGGGGAGCCATTCCGCCATAATCCGGCGCCAAATACGATCGCAACGCGCCGGGCTGGCACTCCGGATTGAGTAAAGATTCGCCCGCACGCGTACAGCCCGGTCACCAACCTGGGAACGAGCAATATAAGCAATCCGAGAATGAAAAGTATGAGGATCGGTTTCAGGAGCATTTTTAAGAATGCGTTTAAACACAGGCGGGATTGTACCACGTCAAAAAGGAACCCGTTTCCATACTGGGAGACGGGTTCCTGAACGCAATTGGGTTGCTAAGCCAGTCGTTTACGCACTTCTGCGCTTAAGAAGTCCATGGCCCACACGACCGCCACGATGGCCCAGATGGCGGTGCCGGCCTTGTGGTATCCGATCATCGAGTTGATCTGGGTGATCAGGTAATAACCAATCCCTCCACCACCAATGAAACCAATGACGGTCGAGATGCGGACATTGATGTCCCAGTGATAAATGATGTAGGAAACGAAATCCGGAACGATCTGCGGAATAACCGAGTAGACAACCGTCTGCAGCCGGTTTGAACCAGTCGCCTGCAGCGCTTCGATCGGGCCTGGGTCGATATTTTCGACGGCTTCCGAGAACATTTTACCGAGCGAGGCGGTTGTAACGACTGTCAGGGCCAATGCGCCCGGGAAAGCACCGAATCCGAGCCAGAATGCGAAGATGGTTGCCATCACCAGCGGGTCATAAGAACGGATGAGGTTGAAAAATGAGCGGGTGATGTAGTAGACCGTCGTCCCAACCGGACCATGACGGGTGATATTGCTGGCGGCCAGGAAACTGAGTGGGACCGCGATGACTGTCGCAACGGAAGTGGAAAGCAGGGCCATGAAGATGGTCACGAACATGGCTTCGAGTACATCCTTGACAGCCTGGCTGACCTTTAAATTGCCCTGCGGAACCAGCGTATCAACCTGGATCTTGCTGGCTGTATTATCCACCGAAGCCGAGATCTGCTTCGCATCCAGCTGAGCCGAAAAATTCCCTCTGGCATCGGTATTCACATAAGGCAGGGTTAAGGTGCCTTTTTTTGGAATGACCCAGCGGATGGCGACCTGGGCATTGGGAGCCAGGTTGTACCCGTTCAAGGTAAAGGTATCCTTGACTGCGGCACATGCCACGCTGGTGCTCAGCCGTGCTCCGGAAGCGACCGGTGTGGCATTGGGCGCCGACCCGCACGGGATTGGGAAAGCCATCTCAATGGTGGTCGTCTTCAGGTCACGCGTGGTCAGGTCAGGGGTCAGGAAAGCCGTGACCAGGGCTTTGGCTTTGGGAGCGTCTATGAAAAAGCTCACGAAATCGATTTGGGAGATCCGGGCCGAAACACCCAGAATCACCACTCCCAGAGCGATCAATAGTGTCGTCAAAGTGATTCGCCAGACAGGAGGCCGGTTCTTCATGTTATACCAACCTTTCCCGTATCTTGGCGCTGATGAAATCCAGAATTATGACTACCACCGCGATTGCGATAAAAGCCGCACTGACCGCCCGGAAATCATTGAGTTGGATCCATTGGATCAGGTAAAGCCCGATCCCGCCGCCCCCGACCATCCCGATCACGGTGGCGGAACGGACGTTGATATCCCAGCGGTAAATTGTAAATGATGTGAACGGTGGGATGATCTGCGGGATCACGCCATAACGCGCCACCTGGATCCAGTTGGCGCCTGTAGCTTTGATGGCCTCGATCGGGCCTGGGTCGATCCCTTCGATGACCTCTGAATAAAGCTTGGCAAGCGCTGCAATGGTATGGCACATCAATGCCAGGACGCCTGCGAAGGGTCCCAGCCCGGTGATCACCACGAACACGATGGCAAAGAGCAAGGCTTCCACCGAGCGCAGGATATTCAATAAGGTCCGGACAATCACATATATACCAAATGTGATTGGATTTCCACTCATCAGGTTGCGAGCTGCCAGGAAACTGATCGGGACCGCCAGGAAGATCGCCAGGAAGGTTGCCATCAAGGCCATCGCGACCGTCTCCAGCATGCCTTGCAGGACAAAACCGCCATTATAGGAGATCTTTATCCCACCCGTAGGGCGTGACTGGGCAAAGTGGATTTGGTGTTCCTGGACCAGTGTCTTATCCGGTTGAGCGATCAGGATATTAAGAGGCACATGGATGGTGGTTGTCAGGGTGCCGCTGGCATCCGTCTTAACTACCAGCATTTTGTCTCCGTTGGTACCACCCAGCAGATTGGTATCGCTGATAGCCGTCCGCCACCAGATTTGCGTATCCGTGTTGGGCCACATCCCGCTCACGCTGATAGTCAGGGGATCGGTTGGGCCGCCACAAGCGGGGGTGACCGTTGCAACCCTGCCATTATCCACCCGTTTAGTGCTCGGATCAATGGCCGTTGCCGGACAGGGAACATACACCGGAGCCCACGTTTCAATGTTTTCCGTGTTCAGGGCGAACATATCCGGGTGCGCCATGGGGCGTGCCACAGCCAGCGCCCGGTTCATATCTGCCGCCGCGAAATTCACTCCCACCACCTGCCAGCCAATACCATAGGCGGCTGCCAGGCCAATTACGACCGGGATCAGGATCGTGCGTGCGCGACCACCCGCCAGGCTGACTGCATCCCAGATATTCCACAACCACATCCCGACCGGCGCAAAGTACCAGACTGGTTTACCGTACCAGAGGACCATTCCTGCCACCACCGCAGTGGCCAGGAAGATTGCAACACCCCGATACCATTTGCGAACGATGCCCTGGCCCAAACCGGGAACCAGAGTTGATAGCAGCCCAGCCAGGACAGTATTATGCTTCGTAGGGGTGCTTAATGGTCATGCCGGCGCCTCGAAGGAAGCGGCCCGTACCTCCTGGGCTTCCTCGCCGTAAATCTCCTTGAACTTGGCCCGGTTGATTTCGTCGGGCAGGCCTTCGAAAACCAACAGGCCGTCTTTAAGCGCGATCACACGCGTGGCATAGCGATGCACCAAGTCCAGAAAGTGCAGGCTGCACAGAACGGTGATACCTTCTTTATTTAATTGTTCGAGGTATTGCAGGATCGAATGCGACAGGACCGGGTCGAGACTGGCTACCGGTTCATCCGCAAGAACGATGCGCGGCTCTTGCATCAGTGCGCGTGCAATCCCCACCCTTTGCTGCTGTCCGCCTGAAAGCGCATCTGCGCGGCTGGTGGCCTTGTCGGCAATTCCCACCCGGCCGAGGGCTTTCATTGCCCGATCACGGTCAGCCGAAGACCAGATACCCAGTAGGGAAAGCCAGGGGTTGGCATACCCCAGCCGTCCGGAAAGAACATTCGTCATCACGCTGGAGCGCTTGACCAGGTTGAACTGCTGGAAGACCATCGCGATGTTGCGGCGGATGAGCAGCAGCTCTTTCGGGGATGCAGCCGTGACTTCCCGGTCATCCCAGAAGATCTTGCCTTCGGTGGGATCGATCAGCCGGTTGATGCAGCGCAAAAGGGTGGATTTTCCTGACCCCGATAGTCCGATAACGACCAGGAATTCGCCATCCTTGACCTCGAAGCTGACATCCTTGAGCGCCTGGGTGCCGTTCGGGTAGACTTTTGTGAGGTTCTGGACACGCAGCATAGAATACACCTTTGGATTGGAAAAGTGGGGAAAAAAAGAGGGAGGGCGAAAGCCCTCCCTCGCTTAACTTTGTAAATTATCCGTTGTAGTTGTTGAAATCAAATGGAGGCGTGATCGATTGCAGGTAGACACGGAAGTCATCGAAGAAGGTATCATCGACAACCTTCGTACCGCCCCAGCTGTAACCTACACCCGCCAGCAGCTTCAGGCCATCTGGTGTTGAGGCAATCTGGACCAGGGCATCGCTGATCTTCTGGCGCATATCGGCCGGCAGGCTCTTTCCAAAGGCCACGGTATCATTCGGGATGAGCGGATCGGAAACCCAGATGGTGACAACTTTGCTGGCAGCATCCGGGAAATCCTTCGTGATATCGGCCATCGGCACATAGGTGGCGCCGAAGTCGCAGATCTCACCCTTGGGGCTCAGGTAGACCGACTTGACGACCGTCGGATGACCAACCACCCAGGCACCCGCAGAGATCTTGATTTTGCTGGCGGCCAGGAAGCCGGACGGGACCAGGTAACCGGAAGCGGACAGAGGATCCGTCCAACAGGCCTTCTTGCCGGCAAATTGGGCCAGGGCCGTGGCGGCATCCGCTGTGTCTTTTCCGGTCTTGGGATCATAGTAAACCGTGAATTTCTCGGCTACATTGGCAATGTACTGGAAAGCGTAGTGATCGGCGCCGTTGCGCAGGGCAACCATGGCGACATCTGCATAGCCTTTGGCATGCGCCACGATATAGGCAGCCGGCGGTAGCCAGCCCACCTGGGCATTGGAAGAGCCCATGGCCTCGATCAGGGCTGCGTAGCTGGTCGGTACAGTGACCTTGAATTCATAACCGGTCAGGGTCTTTAATTGAGCAACCAGGGCATCTCCACCCGTGGTTAGCTGCGTTGAGCTGGTCGATGGCGCAAAAGCCATTACGATCGGCGCGGCGGCAGTTCCAAGCGGGTTGGTGGTGGCGGTCGGGACCGGAGGCAGGGTTGTGGTCGGCAGGAGCACCGGCACCACTGGGGCAGCGGTTGCTGGAACTGGGGCAGCTGTGGGCGTGGCGGCGGTTCCGCATGCGGTCAACAGCATGGCGGCTGCTACCATGATCGATACGAACAGGTACATCTTCTTCATTGTTTCTCTCCTCTCGTACAACATAAGGTTTGGCGGGGATTGACCTCCCCATTGACTATTTTATATTATCTCGGTTTCCAGAATAAGACAAGTGCAAGTATCTTAAAAATTCTGATTAAATTATTGGATGCTAAGCGCTGCGTCGTAAACTTTGCGCAAGGGAACGCCGTGTGCCAGCGCAGCCCGTTTGCAATCTTCAAATTCAGGAGCGCGTTTGGAAGATCCACCCGGCAGGCGCGCTACCTTCACACTTATCGGACCGTAGGGTGTGTCAACCACCTCGCTGGTGCGCTCCAGGCAACGGCGCTCCACTGGCTGGCGGCGCACGCCCAGCGTGCTCGTTTCGCGGAACAACAGCAACTCCAGTTTTTCCACATCTTCAGGACGAGAGAGTATCGAGATCAGAGTCGCCGGACGGTTCTTCTTCATCTGGATGGGAGTGAAGAAGACATCCAGTGCTCCGGCTGCGAATAGTTGATCCATCACATAACCGTTTACTTCGGCGCTGTTATCGTCGATGTTGGTTTCCAGCATGATTAGAGTTTCAATCTCAATCCCCTCTCCGCGGACTTCGGATCGCTCACCCAGCAGCAAGCGGACCACGTTGGGGATGGGTAGGTCACGCCCGCCGGCCCCATAGCCCTGGCCGCTGAGAGTCATCGCCGGGATGGGGCCGAAGGCTTTGCATAACGTGGATAGCAATAACGCTCCGGTGGGAGTCACCAGTTCCATCTCGATTTCACTACCTTGCACCGGGATACCCTTCAGCAGGGCGACAGTTGCCGGAGCCGGGAGTGGGATCAGGCCGTGCGCCCCCTGCACAAAACCCCTTCCGAGTGGCAGAGGTGAACTAAAAACTTGTTCCACGCCCAGGCTATCCAAACCCAGGAGTGTCCCTACCACGTCCACGATGGTGTCAACTCCACCTACCTCGTGCAGGTGGACTTCACCGACCGGTTTCCCATGGATGCCGGCCTCCACTTCGGCCAACCGCCGGAACATGCCGATGGCTTTCTCTTGGATGGTTTCGGCCAGGCTGCCCTTTCGGATCAGGCTTTCAATTTCGGCCAGGTGCCGCCCATGTTGGTGTTCGTAAGGTTCGTGCAGGCGTACATCGACTTTTGTCGCACCGAACCCATTCTTGTTGACTTTTTGCGCCTTTAGTTCGAATTCATTTTCCAGGTGCAAAGCCTTTAACTTCTCTTTCAAGGTTTCCACTTCCAGGCCGGCATCCAGCATGGCGCCCAGGAGCATATCCCCGGAAGCGCCTGCAATACAATCGAAATAGGCAATCTTCATGCTTCCTCCTTGGGCTGGCCGGCAGGTTTGCCTGCCAGGAGGATGCGGTGCGCAACCACCCCCGCCCCAAAGCCATTGTCAATATTGACTACTGAAACGCCTGTAGCGCACGAGTTTAACATGGAGAGCAAGGCTGCCAGCCCATTGAAACTGGCCCCATAACCCACACTTGTGGGTACACCCACCACCGGACAACTGACCAGCCCGCCTACCACGCTGGTCAATGCGCCCTCCATGCCTGCCACGCTCAGGATGACGCCTGCCCCGGAAAGTAGTTCCAATCGATCGAAAAGGCGGTGGATGCCCGCCACGCCCACATCGTAAGCACGCTGTACACGTGAACCCAGGAACTCCAGAGTTTGGGCTGCCTCCTCGGCCACCGCCATATCGGCAGTTCCGCCGGTGACCACCAGGGCATAGGGAGCATTTTCGGGTTGCACCACAGCTTCGCCGCGGACCAATGTCACCAGCCGGGAGAGTGGCTCGTAATGCGCGGCTGGGATATCCAGCTTAATGGCTTCTGCCATTTCCGGAGAGACGCGCGTCCCCATCACCCGCTCGTGATACTGCCAAAGACGCTTCAGAATGGCAGTAGTGTGCTCGATGGATTTTCCTTCACAAAAGACTACTTCTGGCATGCCATTACGCAGTGCACGATGGAGGTCCAGGTTGGCGTAGCCGAGGTCCTCGAAGGGCAGTTGGCGTAAACGCTCCAATGCCTGTTCGACAGTGGTCTGTCCCTGCTGGATCCCTTCCAGGAGTTGACGAAGTTTTTCGATATCCATTATTGGCCTTTATCTTCGCCGGTTTTCTGGATCACATCGTTCATGCTGCCACTCCGGAAACCGGCCAGGTCGAGGGAAACATAGGCATAACCAATTGCTCTCAAAGTGGTAACAATCTCTTCCCTGTGTTCCAGTAAGTGCGCGAAGTCGTTTGGTTCTGCCTCGATCCGGGCCACCGGACCGTGATGGCGCACGCGCAGTTGGCGCAAGCCCAGCCCGTGCAGCAAAGCTTCGGCGCGTTCCACCTGGGAGAGTGCGTTCAACGTAATCGGCGTTCCATATGGTATTCGTGAGGAGAGACAGGCGGCCGCGGGTTTGTCCCAATTGGGCAGACCCAGTTCCTTCGAGAGTTGCCGGATCTCAGCCTTGGTAAAACCAGCCTCCAGTAGCGGGCTGCGGACATGATATTCACTGGCTGCCTTGCGACCGGGGCGAAAATCGCCGGTATCATCGGCGTTGGTGCCATCTACGATATATTTGAAACCATGTTGCTGAGCATAAGCGGTTAGCTTGCCATAGGTTTCTTTCTTGCAGAAGAAACAGCGATTGGATGTGTTGGCCAGGTATTCAGGATCTGAAGTCTCATTGGAATCAATCAGGATATGTCTGGCGCCGATCTGTTGGGCGATCTGTTCAGCTTCTAAACGTTCGGAAGCCGGCAGGCTGGCAGACACGGCTGTCAGGGCCACCACTTTATCGCCAAGGATATCGAAAGCGACTTTGAGGACCAGGCTGCTGTCTGTCCCACCTGAGTACGCCACCAGGACACTGCCCATTCCCGTCAGGATTTCCCTGAGGCTTTGATACTTGTTGTTTAACATTTAAAATTTCTCCACGTTTGGAATTACCATTAAGTCTCTGCAAAGTGCATTAAATTAAATATCTTTCTGTAGGCGAAGATTGTACTATGAAAGTGTACTGCCATATGAGCGGTGAAGCGCGTAACCATACTTATCGCTGGATGGAACTTTACAGATGCTTGTCAGTTTAGCCGGCAAAGCATTTCCATCTCGTTTTAAGAAACATAAAACTCATTAAGTCAGTATAATTCCAGTATGGCAAATAAAACGGTCATCAGAATTATCCTGGTTCTTATTGCCTTGGCTGCGATCGGGTTCGTAGCGGTAACAATTAATCGCAGTATTAAAAGCACGCTTGATCCGTTGCAACACGCCAACAGCCAGCTTGGCACGCAGGTCTCCGAGTTACTTCACCCCACTCCTACCGTCATCGCCGACCCGGTCACGATCATTAACCAGGTCCAGGAACTTGCCCGGTTGGAAACGATCCGCTATACGGTAGAGAAAGTGATCACTGCCGAAACGAATCAGGGTGCGCTGGCTTTATTGTTTGGTGATCGTCTGTTATTTGTGGCACATGGCTATGTGATTGCCGGAATTGACATGAGCAAGATCCAGCCGGCCGATTTATGGCTGGATGGCACTACACTGAATGTGCGATTACCAGCCGCAGAAGTGCTTGTAGCTACTCTCGATAATGATAAATCATATATCTATGATCGCCAGACCGGGCTCTTCGCACAAGCTGATCCTACTTTGGAAACCCAGGCACGCCAGGTGGCTGAACAGGAAATCCGTAAAAGCGCTTTGGATGATGGGATCCTGGATCAAGCCATGGCAAATGCTCAGACAACTTTGCGCTGGTTCTTTGAATCACTGGGATACAAGCAAATTAATTTTGTTCCACTTGAGCCGTAAAACGAAAAAGATAATCACCTGATTACCAGGTCTTTTACGGCCCGGTTGGATGCTCATACTTGGTCCGCACCAGTTCTTCGGTGCGGATTTTTTCGGCGTGGGTCAGCTCACCTGGCTGAAGCTCCAAATTTAGCACCGATCCGAAAGCTGTGATGATTGCACGGGCTGCTTCATCCCAGGAGACTTCGCGACCCAATGCTGCCGCCACCGTCGTTGCCCTGCTCAACAACCGGTCAGCTGCACGGGAGCGACTTTCCTCATCCGGGAAAGTCAAAACTTGCAGGATGCGCGTCAGATCCCCACGCAGCGGAAGCGAGCCGTGCTGGAGTACGCCTTCCTTCCGGCGCGCCTGGGCCGAGCCTACCAGTTTCTTTCCTCCCACTGTGATTTCGTATGTGGAGGGGACTTCAAAACAAACCGGGTTCGGGTTCTTCTGGGGAGCTGCCGCAGCATTTTCGTTTACTTCGACCTGCATGCTCAGCAGATTCAAGGCCTGCACCAGCGCCTGAGCCAGCCGGTGGTACGATTTAAGCACCGTCCCGGCCACGCGCGGTTCGTTGAGCGGCGCAATTACCGCATAAGTCAACTCATCAGTATGGAGTACTGCCCGGCCTCCGGTGGGGCGGCGCACAACCTCCCAGCCATGCTTCTTCAATAGCGGAAGATCCACGTCGGTAAGTGGTTGTGCATAACCCAGTGAAAGGCAGGCCGGTTCCCATGCATACAGCCGTAGGGTTGGGAGTGAGTCCCCACTCCCCACCGCCTGCAGGATGGCTTCATCCACAGCCATATTCCAGGCTCCGCGGGCCGGAGCAGTGCTGAGTAAACGCCAGGTGTTCATTGTAAAAGATTTATCAATTGAGGATATTGGGCAATTCCAGGCTGTTGGCCGGCTCGAATATTGCCATTTATTTCATTCAATCTCGATAATTCGATAGGGATAAACATTGATGATCGTAGTTGTTCCAATCTTCGTTATGGGCGGAACAAGATTGCTTTTATAAACCATGGTATGTCCGTGCAAGAAATAGCGCGGCCTGAAGCTTTGAATAAAATCCCTGAATGCTGAAAAGCCCGTATGCGCCTGGTCATCGTCATCGTGAATGCCGCGTGGCGGCGAATGTGCAATCAGGATATCCAGTATTTTGCCATGTTTTGGACGATACCAAAGCAGTTTTGGGATAAAAGTATACAAACGCGTGTACATTTGGGATTGTGTGTACTGGTTGGGACCGCCTGGCTTATAGCGGATACTACCGCCAACCCCTGCGATATTCAGTCCCTTGACTGAACAAACCCGGCGGTCCATATTTTCACAGCCTTGTGCGTACGCATCTGTTAATTTCTCGTTATAAGCCGGGTCGTGATTGCCTGGCACGTAAAGCAAAGGCACGTTCATCGCTGTGACCAGGAATTCCAGGTACTCGTAGGGCAAATCTCCGCATCCAATGATCATCTCGATGTCGCGGAAGCGCTCGGTAACCTGCGAGGAATAAAGCCGGTCAACTACCAGGTCGCTGACAGCTAATATCTTCAATGCCTTTCTCCGGAATGTATTTTCCCCCAAAGTAGGTATACACGCAAGGTCAGATTGCTACTCCATAGATAACCGTCTCAAAAACGGGGTTTGGGGCGCTGGCACCCCAAAATCTTCTCTTTCCCCTGCGTTAGGGCGGCTGCAGGGGGAAGCCCCAGCCATGAACTGACCCAAAAACTAGGCACCAAACAATAAAGCTTTGGCTACTTTATCTCCAGAATACCTAACAGATAACTAGGTTGCATTTCCTGCCATGGGTGGCTATAATTCGTACAGTTCGGAAACATTCAGGAGGCAACTCTGGATACTAATAAAGTTACAACACCAGTCGGAAGAGAACCGGAAGAAGACACCAATCAATTAGTTTCTGGAACGGTCCTTGTGAACCGTTATGTGATCCAGGATGTAATTGGAGTAGGTGGGATGGGGTCTGTTTACCTTGCCCGTGATCAACATTTTCCGAATGTGGTCAAACTGGTGGCGGTAAAAGAAATGATTAACCGCGCTCCCAATTCATTGGTACGCAAGACCATTGTCCAGAACTTTGAACGCGAAGCCAATATATTGGCTACACTTAACCATCCCTCCATCCCGCGCATTTATGATTATTTCAGCGCATCGAACCGCTCTTATCTCACTTTGGAATTCATAAATGGCAAAGACCTTGAAGCCATAATAAATGAAACACCTGGCTTCTTATCGGAAGAACGCGTCCTGGTTTGGGCGATCGAACTGTGTGATGTCCTTAGTTACTTACATAGTCATAAGCCAGACCCAATCATTTTTCGAGACATGAAACCATCCAATGTGATGGTCAACCTGCAAGACCATATCGTATTGATTGACTTCGGTATTGCCAAGCGATTCCTGGTTGGACAAAAAGGCACGATGATTGGAACCGAAGGGTATTCACCTCCGGAACAATATCGTGGAGAAGCCGGACCATTAGCCGATATTTACGCTTTAGGCGCGACAATGCACCATGCTCTTACCCGTCGCGACCCGCGTCTGGAGCCGCCCTTCTCTTTCGGAGAGCGCCCTCTGCGAAAGATCAACCCGGCCATCTCATCAGAGTTGGAAGCGGTGGTCAATACTGCCCTGCAATATAACCCCGAAGAACGTTTCCAAAGTGTCCAATCAATGCAGGAAGCCCTGGCTGCGGCGGGACGCAAGACCGGTGTTTTGGGCCGGGTTGGCGCGACCACGGCATCCATTAAATCAAAATCTACAATAAAGCCTCTTTGGGCCTTCCAGTGTGAGGACGAAGTCCGCGGCGCACCCCTATATCATGGCGGCGCAATTTACATTGGATCTTACGACCACAATCTCTATTCTATAAATGCCGCCGACGGCACTCTGCGCTGGAAATTCGCCACGGATGGTGGCGTTGTTACCCGGCCGGCAGTCTATGAGGACAATATCTTTATCGGCTCTGAGGATAAGCTCCTGCATGTCATCAGCGCCCGCACCGGGAAAATCGCCTGGACCTATTATACGGAAGGATGCGTCCGCTCGTCACCCCGAATAGCAGAGGGGCACGTTTTCTTTGGCTCGGATGATAACCATATTCACGCCGTGAATTTACTAAGCGGAAGGGCTGCCTGGAAATTCGAGACAGGTGCACCGGTTCGTTCCACCCCCTTCGTGACTCAGGATATGGTTTATGCCGGTTGCGAAAACGGAGATTTTTATTGTGTGGATTTCCGCGGCAATCTCAAGTGGCATTACAAAGCCAAAATGGCAGTCACTTCTTCGCCAACTGTGGTAGATGGGGTTGTCTATTTTTGCTCACTAGATGGCACTTTATATGCATTGGACGCACACGCTGGTTGGGTAATTTGGCGTTTCCGCATGGGAAAAGGCTCTATCTCCTCGCCTAGCCTGATGAATGGGTTGGTATTTGTTGGATCTGCAGATGGTCACATCTATGCCATCGACGTACATACCTCCAAGGAGGTCTGGCGTTATAAGACCGATCACCAGGTTAGCAGTTCTCCAGCTATTTATAAAGATGCACTCTATTGCGGTTCTGCAGACGGAAATTTGTACAGTCTCGAACAACGCACAGGTCACCTGCGTTGGAAATTCGCCACGAAAGGTCCTATTACCGGTACTCCATTGGTGTATGACGATATCGTTTATACTGGTTCCATTGACCATTTTCTATATGCTTTGCTAGCCTAAAGGGCTGATCCACTAAGGAGATTATAGTGAAAAAGAACATCCTTGACTTGCTTCGCGGAAAGAAAACCAAGCCCTTGTCGGAAAATAACGGCATTAACACCGTCCCCCTTAAGGAGGGCCAGGCTGACGCAACATTGGCGAATGTGCAACACCTGGAACCACAACAGTTCATATATGGATGCGGTCAATCTGTTGGCAAGCAGCGTGAGCATAACGAAGATTCCATATTTGCACTTTCGATTGCTACTGGCGGTGAAACGAGTAATTCACCCCTGGGGCTGTTTGTTGTTGCCGATGGCATGGGCGGCCATCAATACGGGGAAGTTGCCAGCTCCACGGCTGCCCGCACTCTGGCTGGTTATATATTAAAACATTTTCATCCATATATAATTGACCCTTCCGCAAGTATGGATGAATCAATTCAGGATCTGATGCGTTCTGCTATTAATGAAGCCCAACGGGCTGTTACCCAGGCGGCTCCAGGTAGTGGTACTACTTTAACAGCCGCATTTGTCCTTGGTCAGCAAGTGACGATTGGCCATGTGGGGGATAGCCGTGCCTATGCCATTCATCCGTATGGTGGTGGAGAGCCCCTGACACGCGATCATTCGCTGGTCAAACGCCTCGAAGAACTTGGCCAGATTTCTTCTGAAGAAGCTGCCATTCATCCACAACGGAATGTTCTATACCGTGCGATAGGTCAGGGCGAGCAGCTCGAGCCGGATATTTTCACTGCCCGATTTCCACAAGCGGGTTACTTGCTGTTATGTAGTGACGGGCTTTGGAGTGTAGTATCTGATAACAAGTTATTCGAGATGGTTACTACTGCTCCGGACCTTCAAGGCGCCTGCCACAGCCTCGTCGCTGCAGCAAATGAAGCTGGTGGACCGGATAATATCAGTGCAATTGTGGTGAAACTCACTGCATAACATGTAGAATGAGTAAAAAACAGGAATATTATGCTCTTCTTGGTCTGCGGCGCAATGCCACACCTGAAGAAATTCGTCAGGCATATTTTGGTGCTGCACGACGGCTTCACCCAGACAAGAACCTTGCACCGGGTGAAACGGAATTATTCCTTGAAGTGCAGGAAGCCTATGAGGTCCTTTCCAACCTAAAAAGACGGGAAAGGTATGATGCTTCTCTTCCTCCAGAAGAAGAATTTGGGCCTTTCCTGGAACCGAAGGTTCTTTTCAGCCGCAAATGCCTGCTGCAATTTGATGAACCTCAGCTGATATATGCCTTGTTAGACTTCTCCATTCCGGTTGATGCAATAAAACGTCCTGCACCGCCCATGAACTTATGCCTGGTTCTTGACCGTTCCACCTCGATGCAGGGGCGGAATATAGATGTGGTCAAGGCCACTGCTATTCAGATCATGCATAAATTAAAACCGAACGACTTCTTTTCTGTGGTCGCATTCAGTGATCGGGCCGAAACTCTTATTTCCGGCGCCAATGGAACCGATGTGAGCAGACAGGAAGCCCGTATCCAGATGCTAAGCCCATCTGGCGGGACCGAGATCTTCTCAGGTCTGGATTTGGGCTACAACGAAATCCTCCATAATTTAAATCGTTCCAGGCAGAATCACATTATTTTGCTCACTGATGGGCGTACATATGGTGATGAGGAAAATTGTATCCACCTCGCTCAAAAAGCGGCCGAACGCGGGATTGGAATCAGTGGCCTGGGCATTGGTTCAGAATGGAACGATAATTTCTTAGACAAGCTGGCTACAATTACCGGTGGTACAAGCATGTATCTTCCAAATCCACAAGATATTCAACATGCCTTGCTGGATAAAATCAATCAACTCGGGAAAACGTATACAGAAGAAACTCGTTTGGAGTTCAACCGCCAGGACGGAATCGATTTGCGCTACACTTTTCGCCTGGAACCGGAGGCCGGCCTGCTTTCATCCGAAAGCCCCGTACAGATGGGCCCGATGCTCTGGGACACTCGCCTCAAGGTTCTGATGGAATTTGTAATTCAGCCGGAGGCGGTCCGCCGGGAGCGGCTGACGTTTTTTGATGGGTCAGTATCTGTCGTTCAGACGAACCAATCCACCCAGATTGAGCCGATTCCCATTCGTCTAATTCGTCCCGTCCTTAAAGAAGCGGCCGCCGATCCTCCACCGATGGAGATAGTTGATGCACTTTCGCGACTAAAGCTTTATCGCCTTCAGGAGCAGGCTCGCCAGGAGGCCAGTGTCGGAGAATACGACCAGGCTTCCGAGCACCTGTCTCGTTTGGCCACGCATCTTCTTGCGCAAGGGGAACGTGCGCTTGCCAAAACAGCATTGTTGGAAGCCGAAAACCTACAAAAGAGAAAGTCGTTCTCGCAACAAGGCGAGAAAGAGATAAAATATGGGACAAGAGCCCTGTTGAAATCAGGGAGAATCGGAAATGAAGAATGATTATTTGCCCGAACTGTCAGCATAAAGAGATAAATGGCGCCATTTACTGCAGTAAATGCGGAGCACAATTGATGGACTCCCATCTTGTTACGCATAGGATTAATCCATCCGATGCTCGCATTGATTTTGAAAAAGATACAGATCAACTTAAGCATCCTCTACAAGCGCCGCTCCAGTCCTGGATTTCCCTGCACCTTATCGAAAGTGGCCAGGTTCTGCCTCTCGCCGACCGGACCGAATTTACTCTTGGGCGTTCTGCAGAAGGGCAGCCAATCGTACCTGACGTTGACCTGACTTCATACAATGCATATGCCAACGGAGTTTCACGCCTGCATGCTGCGATCAAGCTCGTGAATAACCGGATTGTAGTTGTAGATTTGGGCTCCTCGAACGGCACTTACTTGAATGGTGTTCGATTGTCGCCGTACATCGAAACCCCGGTCTCCCATGGAGATCTTATCTACCTGGGAAAACTTAAAATACAAGTCCTTATCGATTAGTAAAGGTTTCTCGCATGGCCAACACGATTATTATTCACCTCTCGAATGAAGACCCAATCGTCGGTGAAGTGGATCAGCTTCCCGCCGCTGATGATACGATAATTGAGCTCAGCAATCCCCGTCGACGCGACGGGAAGGATGTTCAATACCTGGCCGCCGATATTATTAAAGTCATCTGGCCTATCGCTCAAATTTCTTTTATCGAAGTTATGCCCAGTGAAGGCGAAGAACGTATCATTGGATTTGTGAGAGAGTGACCATGGCTGAAGACACTCTAAAACGACGCAAAATTCTGATCGTTGACGATGAAGAACGCATGATCCGCTTCATACGTCTTAATTTGGAGCATGACGGCTTTGTAGTCGCCGAAGCTTTTAATGGCAAACAGGCGCTTCAACGTCTGCGGGATTCCACACCCGACCTGATACTGCTCGACGTGATGATGCCTGACCTGGATGGCTTCGAAGTGCTGGAGATGATCCGTGAAATCAGCAGCGTTCCGGTCATTATGCTGACCGCCAAAGGCGAAGAAGATGACCGTGTGCATGGATTGGAAAAGGGCGCTGATGATTACATCACCAAGCCTTTCAGCCCGCGTGAATTGGTCAGCCGTGTTAAAGCCGTTTTGCGTCGTACCGAGGGCCCCAGCGGAGGAATGCATGGTTTGATTGAAATCGATGATCGTCTTAAGATCGATTTCGACCGGCGCGAGATATGGCTGGAAGGCAAAATCGTGAAGCTGCGCCCCACTGAATATCGCCTGCTTTACCACCTGGTCCAGAATGCCGGCTGGGTGACTTCCCACGATCAATTGCTTGCTAAAGTGTGGGGTTATGAATACCGGGATGAACCGCATTATGTACGGCTTTATATAAATTATCTTCGCCAGAAATTAGAGAAAGATCCGGCCAACCCCAAATACATTCTCACCGAGCGCGGTGTTGGCTATCGTTTTGTTGATTTTCGGCGTGAAAAAGCCGAATAAGGTTTTTTTGTCTTGACAGACGGCTTTTGCCGCCGTATACTCTTTTTGACAATTGAACGGGGAGCCCGTGTGCCGGGCTGAGAGGAGGCCAGGAGCCTCGACCCGCAGAACCTGATCCGGATCATACCGGCGGAGGGATCGTTAGTTGCGGCCAACCATCCTCCCCGGCGGAGGATTTTTTATTTCCATGCCACGCCTGATCATCTTTGCCAATGGACTTGTGCCTGACCTGGAATCCACCCGAAAAATAATTCAGCCTGGCGACACTCTCATCGCCGCAGATGGCGGAACGCAGCATGCCCTGGCTTTGGGCTTGATGCCGTCCATCATTTTCGGCGATATGGATTCGTTATCGCCTGAGGATCGTCGTTCGCTGGACGGGCAAGATGTCGAGATTCAGCTTTATCCTCGCGATAAAAATGAGACCGATCTTGAGTTGGCGTTGTCTTACGCCATCGAGACCGGGTATCGGAATATTATCATTATTGGCGCCCTGGGTGGACGTCTCGATCAGACGCTCGGCAACCTGTCCCTGCTGACTGACCCTCGATTTTCTTCATTCGACATACGATTGGATGATGGGCTGGAAGAAGCTTTCTTCACACGCACGCGCTCCGGGCTGCTCGGAAACCCCGGTGACATTGTTTCCCTGATCCCGTGGGGTGGGGAAGTCACCGGAGTAAGCACCCAGGGTTTGCGTTGGCCATTGCACGAGGAAACGCTCTTCCCGGATAAGACCCGCGGCATCAGCAATGAAATGCTTAATGAGCAGGCCGGCATCGAAATTGCCTCAGGACTGTTGCTGTGTGTCCATCGCCGCAAAATGGCCAAAGCGAACCAGTCAGCGGAAAGCTGATTTTCCCATGCCGGATCTCTCTTGATATTAAAGCTGAACCCTGTCTCCTGATTGCTTGACTTGGAGGTTCCCATGAAACGCTTTTTCGTTCTAATGATTCTGGTCGTGCTTACACTGACTGCTTGTGGTCCAAAAGGTCCGGTTACCCTGACAGTCATGACACATGACTCTTTTGCCGCCAGTGAAGGGGTCATCTCGGCATTTGAAAAAGCCAATAATGTCAAGGTGGCATTCCTGAAGAGCGGCGATGCCGGGGCAGCCCTCAATAAAGCCATTCTCACCGCCGATGCCCCGCTGGCAGATGTGTTCTACGGCGTCGACAACACCTTCCTCTCGCGTGCCCTGGATGCCGGCATCTATACGCCCTATGCTTCTCCGCTTCTGGCAAAAATTCCGGATGAATTCAAACTCGATCCCCAGAACCGGGCCTTGCCGGTGGATTATGGCGATGTTTGTATCAATTTTGACAAGGCCTATTTCTCGTCCAAGAGTTTGCCGGTCCCGGCGACCCTCGAAGATTTAGAGAAGCCTGCCTACAAAGGGCTGTTGGTTGTTGAAAACCCCGCCACATCTTCGCCTGGTCTGGCGTTCCTGCTGGCAACCATCAAACACTTCGGTCCGGAGGCTTACCTGGATTATTGGAAGTCACTGCGATCGAACGGTGTGGTTGTGGTGGATAGCTGGGAGACAGCGTATTACACAAATTTCAGCGGCTCGTCCGGACACGGCGCGCAGCCCATGGTGGTCTCCTATGCCTCCAGCCCGGCCGCCGAGGTGGTTTTCGCCACAACAAAATTAACAGACTCGCCCATCGGCTCCATCCTCGGGCCTGGTACCTGCTTCCGTCAGATAGAGTTTGTCGGCATCTTGAAAGGCACCAAGCACCTCGCCCTGGCTCAGAAATTCGTGGATTTCATGTTGAGCCAGCAGTTCCAGCAGGATATGCCGTTGCAGATGTATGTTTACCCGGTCAACTCTCAGGCCAGCCTGCCTCAGGAATTCATCCAATATGCACAGACTGCCTCCCAGCCCGCCACTCTCGACCCGGCGCTGATCGCTGCCAATCGCGATAAATGGATCACAGACTGGACTGCCGCTGTCTTGCAGAATCACTAGAACTGGCCGCGCCGAAAGCATGTTGACTCATCCAAAAGACACGCAGGCGCCAAATCTGAGCCCGGCAGATGCCTCAACGGTGGTGGGCCGGGCTCGCAGACCAAGGCCAGGATCCTGGCTTGTGATCCTGCCCATGGCTGGCGCCATTACTTTTCCTGGCGGTCTTTTTCCTTTACCCACTCGCTCGTATTCTCTGGCTTGGGCTGAACCCTGTCTCTTTCCGAAGTATTACGGTTGCCGCTTATGGCCAGGCGGGCTACGTTTTACTGTTTACCTTCTACCAGGCGCTGCTTTCCACATTGCTCACCCTGGGGCTCGGCCTGCCGGTGGCTTTCCTCTTTGCCCGTTACAATTTTCGGTTTAAATCGTTCCTGCGCACCCTGACCGCCATCCCTTTCATGTTGCCAACGGTCGTAGTGGCGGCCGGGTTCACGGCCCTGCTCGGACCGCGCGGCTGGTTGAATATTGCCCTGATGCATCTTTTCGGGCTGGTCAATCCTCCCATAATTTTCGCCGGAACATTGGGAGCCATCCTCCTGGCACATGTTTTTTACAACACGACCATCGTTGTCCGTCTGGTCGGGAATGCGCTCTCACGCCTCGACCCGCGCCTGGCGCAAGCTGCCCGCTCCCTGGGCGCCAACCCGCTGCAGGTCTTCTGGCGGATCACGCTGGCTTTATTGCGACCGCCGATATTGGCAGCTGCGCTGCTGGTCTTTATTTTCGATTTCACCAGTTTCGGTGTCATCCTTTTGTTGGGCGGACCGCTCTTTTCCACGCTTGAAGTTGAGATCTATAAACAGGCCATCTCTTTCTATAACCTGCCGCTGGCCGCGCTGCTTTCGTTGATCCAATTGCTTTGCACGCTGGCCTTTTCCATTATTTACAGCCGCCTGATCACCCGCACCAATGTGAGCGTAAACCCGCGTGTCAACCTCCCGATCCGCCCGCATACATTTTTCCAGCGCTCTTTTGTCGCTTTTTTTTGTGTTTTGCTTTTGGTATTCTATCTATTGCCGCTTTCCTCTCTGCCAATACGGTCCGTCACCCGCCTGGAGGCCGACCAGGGCCAGCGCGGCCAGGTGCATTATGGCCTGACCGGTGACTACTACACCGAACTGTTCATCAACCGGCGTGACTCGATCTTCTATGTGCCTCCGTTCGAGGCGATCGGCAATTCGCTCGGCTACGCAGCCTTGACCGTGGTCCTTTCCCTGCTGCTGGGTTTTCCGGCTGCCGCCGCCCTGGCCCGTCCCGGACGGCTTGAGCGCATTCTTGATCCGTTCCTGATACTACCGCTCGGCGCTTCTTCCGTGACGCTTGGCCTCGGCCTCATCATCACGTTTAACAAGCCGCTCTTTGGTTCCCAGTTCATGCTGCTTTCTTCCCCCTGGCTGGTTCCCATCGCGCACACCATCATCGCCCTGCCGTTCGTCATCCGCACCCTGCAGCCGGCGCTGGCCTCCATCCCAAACCGCTTGAGGCAGGCCGCGGCCGTGTTGGGGGCTCCGCCGCCGCGCGTCTGGTACACAGTCGACTGGCCGATCGTTTCGCGTGCAACCCTTTCCGCGGCGGTTTTTGCTTTCACCGTTTCGCTGGGGGAGTTCGGGGCGTCCTCCCTGGTTGTCCGGCCGGAATACCCGACCCTGCCGATCGCCATCGCCCGTTTCCTTTCCCAGCCGGGCGGGCTGAACTATGGCCAGGCCATGGCGATGGCGACCATTTTGATGCTGGTGTGCGGCATCGCCATTTTGTTCATCGAGCGCCTGCGTTTACCCGGCACGGGTGAATTTTGAGGAAATTATGCTTGAAGTTATCGACATCCATAAATCCTATGAAGACGCTCCTCTCCTGCGCGGGATTTCTTTCACGGTGGCTGCGGGCGAGACGGTTTGCCTGTTGGGCGCCTCCGGCAGCGGCAAGTCCACTCTTTTGCGTATCATCGCCGGGCTGGAAGCCGCTGAAGAAGGCCGCATCTGTTGGGATGGAAAGGATCTGGCCTCCGTACCGGCCCACCGGCGCGGCTTTGGACTGGTCTTTCAGGATTATGCGCTCTTCCCGCACCTGAACGTGGTCGAGAACGTGGCCTTTGGGCTGCAGATGCTGAACTTGCCGCCCGGGCAGATCAAGGCGCGCGTGACAGAGGTGCTTGATAAAGTCAACCTGTCTGAATTCCAGGACCGGCGGGTCACAGACCTTTCCGGCGGCGAACAGCAGCGCGTCGCCCTGGCACGCGCCCTGGCGCCCAATCCGCATTTGCTGATGTTCGATGAACCGCTGGGAGCGCTCGACCGCAGTCTGCGCGAACGCTTGATGGAAGAATTGCGCAGCATTTTGCATACCACCGGCGTACCGGCGGTGTATGTCACGCATGACCAGGAAGAAGCCTTCACCCTGGCAGACCGCATCCTGCTGCTGCATGCAGGGCGAAATCGTCCGGGCCGGGACGCCTGCCGAAATCTGGGCGGAACCGGGCCAGGCCTGGGTGGCGCGTTTCCTGGATATCGGGAATGTCCTGGAAGGGGTCCAGCGGGCGGATGGCTGCGTCGAGACGGCCGCAGGGGTGTTCAAAGTGGCTTGCGCGCACAAGCATTCGCAAGGGGAAAAGCGCAGCCTGCTGGTGCGTCCCACCGGGATACAGATGGAACCGGGCGGCTCCTCATCACCCGGCCCCATCCCCATTGAGCCAGGCCGGAGCGCTCCAGGTGGAGACGGGACGGGCCTGGTAAGCGGGGTTGTGGCGGACGTGATCTTCCACCAGGACCGTTTCAAGGTCGTGCTGGCCAACCAGCTCTATTTTTATCTTCCGCAGGCGCCCAGGGTCGGGGAGAGCCTCCAACTGAAGTTGTCAGCGTCGGGGATACAATGCCTCCTGTGAACTCAGCCATCACCGTCATCAAGCGCAACCCGGCCGGAGCGGAAGTCATGCGCTATCAGGGCGTGGTCCTGCGCAGTGAGCCGGATACCATCACCCTGGAGGCCGAATTCAACCGGGCGGATATGCCGTTCATGGATACGATTTTGAGGCTGGGTGACCGTTTCGTTGAAACCTACTTCACCGAGCGCTGGTACAACATCTTCGAGATCCACGACCCGCAGGATGGCCGCCTCAAGGGTTGGTACTGCAATATTGCCAGGCCGGCCCGCATGGAAGCCGGAGATGTAATCTCCTATGTCGACCTGGCGCTCGACCTGTGGGTGGCCCCGGACGGCACCCAGACGGTCCTGGATGAGGATGAATTCGCCGCCCTTGACCTGGATGCGGAAACAAAGTCCAGGGCGCAGGCGGCGCTGGTGGAACTGCAAGCCCTTTTTTCAAGCAAGCAGCAGCCCGGGTTTAAGTAAGGCAAAATGCCATTTTGCCCTCAAACGATTAATGCCGGCAGTTGGGTGTGGAGCAGGCCCAGCTCGTTCAGGATCGGGCCGCCAAAGGCGAAAAGCAGCCCGGTGGCGCCCACGCACAAACAGCACAGAACCACCAGGGCTACAACGACGATGACCCAGGGCTCCATTTTCCGGGGAGCGCTGAGCGGCGGGACAGGGGTGCCGGTAGTCTCGACCATGGATTAAGGGATCGTGTTGGTGATCGAGTTGGTGATGGAGAAGATGGACACGCCCAGGATTGGAAGCAGGACCAATACGCAGATCAGGCACACGCCCAGGGCGATGCTCAGGTAGCCCATGACCAGGCCGGCGGTGGCCATGCCGTTACCGGTGATCATGCCGCCGCTTTTCTTGATCTCACTCTTCGCCATGTGCCCGGTGATGATGGCGACAATCGCGCCCAGGAACGGCAGGATCGTCCAGCCGCAGATACCGGCCACCAGGCTGATGATTGCCATGCTGCTGGTCTGGGGCAGGACCGGAGCGGGATTATAGGGGGTATTGAGTTGTTCGTTCATTGCATTCTCCTATGAATGAGTTTTAATGGATGCCATTATTGATGATCTGATTCCACGGAATCAGGGTCAGGCCAAGCAGCGGCAGAACAAATGAAATGCAGAGGATCGACACGGTGAACACGATCCCAATCAGAGTCAGGACACCCTGCAGCACGAAGTAAGTCTTCAGGCCGCCCAACGAGCGCAGGAAGGCGAACTTGTCGCCAAACTGGCCGGCCGACTCGATCGAAGATCCGGCCTGGAACATCAGCACGCCCATCCAGATCGGCAGCCATGCGACGATAATGCCGACAATCGATAGCGCTGTTCCAACTCCACTGATGATGGAGAGGAACTCCCAGGAACTTCAACCAGCCACGGGCCTGGAAGATGGGTATGCTCAACTCCTGGACCATCGTTTTTTCCTGGGGAGTCGGCGCGGGTGGAACTGCATACGGGGTGGGGTAAGCCATAAAATGCCTCCTGACGAAGAATTATGAAACGGCCTGGCTTCTCCGGCGGGCACGCCGCCAGAAGAACCAGATGATCAACGCGACCAGAATAACCAGGAACACCCCGACCAGGATCGGGATGACGATCGACAGGATGGAAAGTACGGTCGAGACCACATCTTCGGCGATGCTGACCGGTATATTGGCTGTCCCGCCGGTGGCGGCCGTGACCGCCGGGCGGATGGCTGCCGATTTGACCGTGTGCACGCCGCCGGCCACCAGCAGCCCGCAGACCAGCGCCAGGTAGGGGTTCACGCCCGTCAGGGAATGCGCGCTGGCGGCAAAAACGATCGCGCCGGCCGCCGGGCGGAAGATGGTCTGGATGATGTCGTTGACGTGGTTGACCGCCGGGATCTTATCGGCCAGCATCTCGATGATCAGCAGCACGCTGACCAGGATCAGGATCCAGGCGTTGGACAGCAGGTCATAGGGCGGGGTCAGCTTGATCCAGTTCGTATAATGGCCGATGACGCCCACCACCAGCAGCGGGATGTAAGCGTTCAGCCCGGCGCTGGCCGACAGTCCAAAAGCGGAAAAGATACCGAAAAGCGCGTCCATTGCATTCTCCAGATAACGCTCAGCCGAGCGGGAACCCGCCCCAGGTGCCGGTCAGCCAGAAGCGCAGCAGGTCGATGGCCGAGGTTTGGATCATGTAATGGTCAAACCGGCCAGGAGCGGCAGCCACAACTGGCGCAGCTTGGCGAACTTGTTATCCTGGCCCGTGATCATCACCCAGACAATCGCGTAGACCATGGTCAGCAGCAGCCAGACGCCCAGGGTGCTGATGATCGCCAGGGGGTAGAGAACGAGCGGGCTTTGGGTCAGCACCAACAGGTCCAGGACGGCCTGGATGCCCAGCAGCAGGCCAAAGGCTTTCCAACCCGGCATGGGGGCGCGCGTGTCGTCTCCGTCGCTCCAGACGCTCTGGTTGAAGGCCGGGAAGAGCATGACCGCGATCCCGAGTCCCATCCCGCTGCCGGTCAGCAGCCGCAGGGTGTTGTTGGGGACGTAAATGTTGGGGATCTGCGGCAGGAAGCCCGGCCGGATCTGCTTGATCAGGTAAAGGTACGAATTGACGCCGTCGATGCCGAACGCTACCACGAACACCACCAGCACGGCGATGATGCCCCAGTGCGGAGCCTTGCCGCGCTTCCAACCCCGGATGGATTGGAAGACCAGCCCGGTGACCGCGCCCAGGTACATGCCGGAGCAGCGGGCGCACAAGGGCAGTTGCAGGCTGCCGATGTGGAACGAACGCTCCGCGATGCGGTGACAGACGGCATAGGCGATGGCATCCAATTTGCCGAACAGCCCGGGGGGCGTATTCAGGAACCAACCGGTAAATACCAGTACCGCTGCCACGACCACCAGGTACTTCGAGGCAGCTCCGATCTTTTCGAGGGTGATTTTAGGCATGATGACTCATTATAAACGTAAAAAGTAAAACGTAATTCGTAAAGCAAGTATTACTGATATGAGAACACGGCTATCGCATTTTTGTTGTCATTGCGAGGCGTCTTTTGCCGAAGCAACCTGTACCACGCAGTGGCATCTCATGGCTAGGCGGAGATTGCTTCGTCGGGCAAAGTACGCCCTCCTCGCAATGACACCCATTCGTTATGACACTCACTCGTTATGACAACCACTTATGATGACATACGACATTTAGATCAGAACAGTTTCATCTGCTCGGGCGGTTCGATCGGGTCGCCGGAGAACTCTTTTTCGAGCTGGTCACGGGTCAGACCGGGCGTGCCGGCCAGGCGGCGCAGTTGGCGGAATTTGAGGATGCGCCAGCCTTCGGCGAGCGAGCGCAGGCCCGGGTCGCGGCCCAGCTTGTAGGCCAGCAGGCCGGCGCGCCCACCCGGAAGCACGAGACAGTTCTTGACCGGGGGCGGCGGGTCCTGGCGCAGGAGGGAGCCGGCCACCGCCGAGGCCAGGAGGTGAAATTGTAGACCGGCTGGCCATGCTCCAGCCAGCGGAAGAGGCGGGGGTTCTCTGGATCTCTTTGAGCGTTGTACCCCAGTTGATTGCCCAAGGGCAGCCAGTCCCCTGGCGGCGCTTTCCAGGTCGAGCCGGCGGGCGGAGGGGGAATCTTCCGGGCGCAGGCTCCAGGCGCCGGACGATGATTCAGCAGCGTAGGAAGCCAGCACCGCCCGGATCAGGCCCAGGGAAGGCGTCTGCAGGCCGGGGAATTCGGCGTTCAGGGCGCTTTCCAGGGCGTGCAGCGTGCAGCCCGGGTTCTTTTGCAGGAAGTTTACGATGGCAATCTCGACCCGGTCCGGCAGGGGCTCGACCTGTTGGTCCCATTCGCTGAGCGCCCACAGGCCGGATTCCGGGTTGGGGCTGTCGGTGAGATGCACAAACTGCGGGAGGGCCAGCGCAGCCTGGAGCGGGGCGTGGATCTGGTTGAGCGCCTCCTCGCGCCAAACGAGCGAATGGTCGTCCGCCATGGCAGCCAGGCCGGCGGCATGCAGGAACAGGTAGGGCAGCGGTTCTGCGCGTTCCTGCAGCGCCTGCAGCATGGCCTGCTGGACGGACTCGGCATCGATCTCGCTTGGCCTGGTTTCGGCGTGGAAGAAGGCGCCCCGGCTCCAGATGACCTGGGCGGGGTCCTGGCGGGTGCGCAAGGCCAGCCCGCACAGGTCCAGGCCGGCCCCGGCGGCGGCCAGCAGCGCGGCCGAGAGGAAGGCCGGCTCCAGCTCGGGGATCAGGCTGAAGACGGGCGCGTTGAGCGGCAGCAGGCTGGAGAAGTTCTTTAAAGCCGAATACAGGGCGGCGGTGTGCCAGCTCCAGTCGTAACGCCGGCGGCGCAGCACGGGCTTGAACCGGGCGGCGGCCTCGCGGCCCCACAACCAGCCGGCCCACAGCGCCGAAAGCGTCCAGAAGGCCTGGTTGGGACGCGGCACGGCGGTCACCACGGCCTGGATGGAGAGCTCTTTCAGATGCGGCGCCAGGTCGCGCATGGGGCCTTCGAACAGGCACAGGCCGCCGGCTTCGCCGGGCAGCTCGGGCCAGATGGCCACCTGGCCGGCCCTGCGTTCCCCGGCCCACAATTCCACGCCGCGCTCGAGCGCCAGCCAGACATTCTTCTCCAGGAAACGACCCGGCAGGACGAGCTGCTTGGGGCGCGGGCGTTCGGCCGGGACGGGCCACAGGGCGCTGCCTTCGTCGCAGGCGTACAGCACCAGCGCGAACAGGGCGCGTTTGCGTTCGGGGCTCAAGGCCAGCCCATCCAGCTTGTTGATGATCGTGATGAGCGCATACACGGCGCGCGGCAGGTAGCATTCGAGGGCTTCCTGGGCGTGCTGGCGGTCGGGGTCGTCCGGGGCGGCGACGCGCTCGAGGGCGCGCGCCCGGTGCAGGCCGTCGGTGGCAGCCATGGCGGCGGCGCGTTTCAGATCCGAATCGGCGGCGGGATGTTCGCCGCTGTCACCGCAGGCGCAGTGGTAAATGCGGGCGACCAGCGCGCCGCTGGAGCGTTCCCAGACGAAGGCTTCGGCCGGGACTTCCTTCTGGCACCGGGTGCAGTTGGTCAGATAGAGGGACTGCAGGTGGGTTTCGAGGCGTTCGCTGCCCTTGCGGGCGGCGCCCAGCTCGGCCAGGGCGGCGCGCAGCTCGGCGCGCGCGGGCGGGTCGGCGGCCAGCTCGAGCAGGAAGCGCATGACCGGGTTGTTGACCGCCACCAGGGTGCGGTAGCCCTGGGCGGCGACTTCGGCAGCCAGTTGGGGCGAGGCCCCGAACGGGTCCAGGATCCAGCCGCGGCGGCTGAGCCCGCCCGTCCCGGCATGCGAGGCCAGGAAAGCCGTCGCGACGCCTTCCTGGATCTCGGGCAGGAAGCGCTGCAGGGGAGCAGGCTTTTCGGGTTCATCGCCGGGGATGTAAACGAAACTGTCCATCATTATTAGTATAGCGATTTGCAGGGAAAAAGCAATATTTTTTGCAAAGGTGCCAGAGGTACCAGAGGTACCAGAGGTACCAGAGGAGGCAGAGGAGGCGGGGTTGTTCGCATGATTTGCAGATTCGCAGGGGCTCTCCCTACGGGATGCTTCGCGAAAGCCCCTGGCTCATAGCCAAAGGGCGGTAAACCGTCCTTCTTTATAACGAGGCGGGTATAGCGAGGTAGAAATTGGCGGTATTTGTTCCTGAGGTACGATGAGGAACGAATATTTTTCTTGGTGATGGCCGGAGCCGGTTTCATCTTCAGGGATGTCTGTAACATTTTCATGAATTCATCAACCTGCTGGAACTGCATAAATGTGCTAGATTGCAACCGACACTTTTGCAAACTAAAAAGAGCCAAGAGCACCACCAGTATATAATTGAGTTCGTCGAAAAGGACCCCACCCCCGGCCCCTCCCCGACGAGCGGGGAGGGGAGCGTTCCCCTTCCCCGGTTTATCGGGGAAGGGGTAGGGGATGAGGTGAATTTCGAAAGAACCCCACGCCCAGCGAAGATATTCTGTGGCAGGCTCTGCGCGGAAAGAAATTGAACGGAATCAAGTTCCGCCGGCAGCAGCCCATTGGCCCTTACGTTGTTGATTTCTATGCGCCTCCCATCCGCTTGATCGTGGAGCTGGACGGAGATGTACATGCGCAACAAAAGGAAGCGGACAAGACCCGCCAGGAAATTTTGGAAAGCCTTGATTTACAATTCCTCAGGTTCAGCGCAACCCAGGTGGAGCATGAACTTAATTTCGTGCTCTCCACGATACGATCGAAAGCCGAAGAAATCCTGCACAAAATTAATAAGAGCACTCCACCATCCGCCAATCAAAGCGATTTCCTGGAATAGAAAACTCGACTTTCCTCACATCAGAATGACACCGGGGATCTAAAATCTCCCCTCTCCGTTCATCGGAGAGGGGCCGGGGGAGAGGTCCATCGCCAGGAAGGATGCCTGGCTGGATTCCGCCGCGCCCACCCGGAAATCCCCGGCGCAGCATGCTCGCCCAGCCTAACGTGCTGGCACATGAGTACGGGGAGATCCAGCCAGAACGCACGGGACTGCTGGTGACTGAACATTTGCCTGCATTGGTACGTGACCTGGAAAACCTCATTCCCCCCATTCCTCCCGAACCAAATCCATGAACTACCGAAAAATCCTTATTATCGATTGGCTGATAACTGATAGCTGATAGCTGACTGCTGATACAAATTATTCACGACAAACCCAGGCCTTATTCGGTCCGCTGTGCGACGTAATGCAACATCTTGAATACAAGGTATTTCACATCATCTTTAAAATAAACATCCTCGAAATTGTAGTCACAACTTTCTTCAATTTCCGCCTTATGTTTGATTTCGTACGCAACAGGAACACCAGGTTTGGGAGTATATGGATAAAGGATTACGCGTTCTTGAATTTTTAAATTGTGGGCACCGAATTTTTGGACAAATTGTTCCTTGATATTGTGCTGATCAACATAATCAGGAAGTACCAAAATTCCCCAGCCGCCAACATACAAATAATCATAAAGCTGATTAATATATCTTTGAGCCAGGTCTTTTCCTTCTTCCCCGCCAGAATCACTATCTGAACTTCTGGATTGAATACCCGCCGTTGGCAAGAATGGGGGATTAAAAGTAACTACATGGAAGCGTTCGTTTGGTTTGCAAATACTAAACATATCCCCTGTCCGAAATTCCGTTTTAGGTAAATGGCGGGAATTTCTTTGGACATTAATACGAGTGCTATCCACTGCATCCGGGTTAATATCCGAAAAAACGATCTTTCCCAATTGATTTTCTGCGAGACCGCCTGTGAAGATGCCGATTGCGCCACATCCACATCCCAGGTCCAATAACGTTATTTCTTGGTCTTTCGTTTTGTTGACAAGATTGTCAATAGACTTGGCAGCCACCCGCGCGGTGATTAATGACCACTGACCAGGTCGACGAACGGTCGGCTTTGGCATATCGAAAACAAATTCTTGTTCATCCAGTTTAAATTCGAACCGGCCGGTGAGTTTTTTCCAATCGAAATGAGCGTCTTCGTTCGCAAGTTCACTAATAATGATTTGGGGAATTTCATCCGATTCCCGAGCGGGAGCAGGCAGCGTATCATCAAACAGGAACGATGACGCCAATCTGTTATTCGGATCATGCGCGGTAATAATGTGTTCTTTGTTGTCGTCGAGAGAAAAAACGCTACACATGCATAATCCATTTTCAATGGATCGCGAGGTGCGTTTAACCAGGTATTTTCCAATGGATTGCTCGATGTTTTTTGCAAGTTCCGTGCTTAATATACAGTCGGTCAAAATCTGCGAGCGCAAAAGGGTTGCGGTGACAAATTCCTTGCCTGTGGGACAATTTTCGTTTTTCTTTTTCTTTTCTTGAGATACGTAAACCGGTAAAATGATTTTTGTATTGCTGGCTTTGATGTCTTTGAGCGATTCAAAACAGGGGTATGGATCCAGGTTTTCTTCAATATCCTTCAATAAGTCGGCAGGTTGATATAGTAAATGTCCGGAGGCGTCTATTGGGCTCAGGCAAAAGTCTCCGATAAATTCTGAAGAATTAATGGCTTGTTTTTTGGCTTTGTGCAACCATTCATCAATATAGCTCAGTTGAGTACTCCTGGATCCAACCGAGCACAATAGAATGTCCGTTTTTTCTCGGTTCAGCCGGATCGTCTCTTTATCATATGTATTTGTAGTGTAGGCAAAAGCTTTGCTACCGGTAAAGATTTCAGAGAAGTAGGTGGATAGATAATTTGCAGAATATTTGAAGCTTTTTGTTTCCGCCGCTTTATTCATTGCCACAAAAATCAGATCATCGAATTTCCGACTTGAAATATATTTTTTGCAGGAACTTTCGATCCATTGTCCAATGTTAAAAGTCATCGGGCCGCAGACCAACCCAACGCGGCACATGGCTTCTTCCTTCTCAGATAAAGTATTGGCTTTCATGCGTTCATCAATACGCTTTAATAATTGCTTTGTAACCAGGTGGAAATAATCTTTTTCCCTATCTGCAATATAAAAATTTGTGGATGGATAGCGTCGATGTAGGCGTTCCGCCAATAAGATCGGCCTTTTCATCAGTGCTTTTTGGGATCGCTGCGAGGTGGGGATGTTGATTCCCAGCGATTTCAAAAGAACGATTAACTTGATTAATAGGTCCAAAATCGTTGAAAAACCGGATAACTCAGGAAACATTTTCTCTCCTCCAGGATAATAGTCGCTGTAGATAATCCCATCTCCATCTTACCGTATATCTGACACTTATACAGTCTCAAATCGGGCAGGTTCGGCCAGGTTATTTTCCTCACTATCTTGCTCACAAGACAATCCTGGAAGTTATATATCCTCCGCATCCTTTACCATCTCAAAGCGTCTCCCGGGTCGCCGCCCCTCAGCGAGCCAAATAATGAATGATCGCCGCTCCATGAGACGCCTCGCATCTTTTCTTCCTCCAATCAAGGGCGTTCTTTCCACGTTTGCGCCAGGCTGGCCTGTTATCCATCCGCTACCCGCTACCTGCTACCCGCTTCCACTTTCCCCTTTCCCCTATTCCCTTCCCTTCCCGCTTCCCCGCCGCGGCTGCGGGGCAGAGGCAAAGAAAAACTGCTCACCACGAAAGGCATCGCCCCTCAAGAAAGATGCAGGCGAAACACAGAAGGAAAAAATTGTGACTTGATCGCAGTGGAAGTCAATCGGATTCGTTCAACTTGTTGGAGATTATTTCCGCGACCCTGTCTTTTTCTTTTAACTCGTGTTCCCAAATTCTTATCACAACCCAACCTTTTTCTTGCAATTCTTGATTTACCAATTTATCCCGTTCTTTATTTGCACCAAGTTTCTTCTCCCAAAATTCCCTGATTGTTTTTTGGTGATGTCGAATGTTTGGGGCAACCATGCCAGAAGCACCCATCTACAAAAACTGCAACTTTCTTTTTAGGAAAAAGGAAATCTGGCTTACCAAATACAGGCTGTTTCGACGCCATCCAGAAATGTGGTATTCCCTAAAAATCTGAATCATGGCGATTTCGGTGTCCTTGTTTCCCTTTCCCCGAATTCGTGACATGACTTCCGAACGCTTTTGTTGGTAAAAACATCAGACATACAATTTATTTTGAATTATTTATTATATTTGACAACGATCCTGCGATTTTTTTTGCCAACATTGGCGGCACCGCATTGCCAACTTGATGGTATTGCTGAGTTCTATTCCCTTCAAAAAAATAATTATCAGGAAAAGTTTGTAAACGGGCAGCTTACTACAGTTAAACTTCGACATTGTGATGGGTCGTAATGGATATAGTAATGACCATCCTTGCTAATGTGCGATACTACGGTAGTTGACGGTTTTCCACGAACCTAAACCAGAAAACGATCATTAAATTTGGAACCATCGATCACCTCTGAACATTTTCATGGTTTGGAAGTAAATCTTTTGGAAAATCGTCTAATGTTGGCGAGCGACAATTTTCCAGCAAATAGGTGAAAAAATATCTGTGTAAATCTCTTGCGAATATGCGATCTGGTTTCATGATTGCATACTCCAGCCAAAGCATCATCCACATACCAATCTCGTATATTTTTTGGAGAATGTAATGGCAAATAGGAATATCCTCTATTTAATTTGGCTCCAATTCATTGGTTGCACTAATTATTGCTATTTTCTAAGATGCTGGGTTATAAGATTTTTTAAGCCACTCTGCTTTTGCAATTGACTTGACTAGCGTTTCGCCACTCCTTGGCAGAATCACTCTTCTTTTGAAAGTCCACTTCGCAATTTAGGCATATCACCAATCACATCATCAATGGATTCTTGATTAGTTTTCTCCAATATTTCTGGATTGGTTTTATAAACATCTGATCGAATTCCAAAAATAATAATTCTATGCCTTGCTTGAGGAATACCATAATCTTCGGAGCGAACGATAAAATCTTCATAACTCGTTTCCGCTAAAGTCTTCTAAATGCGCTTTTCGATATTGAAAAGAGGTTGTAAGGGAGTAAATCGACAGTCATAGTTTTTTATCACTCAGTGCTTGTGGATGGTTTTTTTAGAATCTGCCAAAATATGTTCAAATGTGTTCTCCCCATAAGTTTAGAAGAAAGGAGGCCTTTCACATTTTCCATCACGAAAAAGGGGAGGTTTATGATCTGCCAATATTTGCAGATATTCTTTGTAGAGAAAAGTGCCTCTGGATCCCTTTTCGTATTTGCTCCCGTTATATCCTCCTTTCATGCGTGAACGCCCAGCCAATGAATATGCCTGGCATGGAGGTCCTCCAATTAGAAGCCCATTTGGTAGTTCCAGTCTAACGCTTCTTCTCATACAAGAACTGACTCTTTTAGCGATCTGTTTTTCCCAGTTCGGCTTGTCCAAGCTTCTTTTTTTGCAAGTTCGAGGCATCCTTTGGATATTTGTCGAAAAGCGCATTTCTTGGGTAATGTTGCCTTTTAGATAATCATAATAACTGGTAGGAACTTCTCTACCGATTAAATTGACGGTAGAAGGCTCTCAGTTCCAATGTTTGATGTCCTATCGGTTCTTTTTTCAATTGAAAGTTTTATTTTTAAAGATGGGACTTTCCATCGTTCTGCTATCAAAGATGAAAAGCCCTCCCCCCAAACCCCCAGGGCCGGCAAAAATATCAATGATGGGAAATGGTGTTATTCATACGCCTTGAGGTTGTAAGAATTTCATTATGAATACTTTGACTAAAAGATTATAGCACTTTCAATGATATGGTACAGCTATGCAATTTCCGACGTAGGGAGATTATAATTAAGTTGGGTAGGGTTATTCTTATGGGAGAAAACAAACCCAATAAAGAGTTTAATTTTGTTGACAGAATTTATAAAATAAAAGAATTACAATCCCTGCCTAAATCAAATTACAATACTGATAATGTTATTCTGAACAAATATGAGGCTCGTAATCAGTGAATGACTAGTTGTTACCTTCCCCGGCTTCCTTAATGCAGTCTCTGAGAGATATTGGCTACTCTATCCAAACAGCAATAGCGGATGTTATCGATAATAGTATTACAGCCAATGCAAATGTGATCCAAATTCGATTTTCTTGGAATTCTGGTATTCCTTGGCTGGCAATTATTGATGATGGGGAGGGAATGACAAGTACCGAACTTATAAATGCAATGCAATTTGGGAGCACAAGCCCATTGGACATCCGTTCAATAAATGATTTGGGCAGGTTTGGTCTGGATTTAAAACCGCATCATTTTCGCAATGTCGCCATCTCACTGTATTGAGTCTGAAAATAAATGATCAACTCTCCTGTTGCGAATGGGATTTAGATCTAATAACAGATAAGAGTAATTCCAAATGGATGCTTCACATATAAAATCAGATTCGATTAATCAACGCAATACTCTTGTATTTCTTCATAGAGAATATTTCGATACAGTAAAAAGTTGGCACCATTGTTTTATGGGAGGACATGGATCGGATATCAGAGCAGGGGTTGATAAAGAGAAAAGCATTTCAACTCTCAGATTGATGAGACTAGGAAACATCTAGAGTTGGTTTTTCATCGATTTTTATCTCCTGATCCGGGGGACAAAAAAATCCTTATTTCAATAAATGGTGATGGATTGACAGCCTTTAATCCGTTTAATCCTGAAAACCTTGCTACTCAGGAACTCGAACAACAACTAATCCTTATTAATGGTAGAGAAATCTGTTGTCCAACCTTATGTTCTGCCACACCACAACAAGGTTTCCCGTCAAGAATATGAACAATATGCCGGTGAGGGAGGATACCTACAAAATCAAGGTTTTTATATTTATAGAAACAAGCGTCTTATTATCTTTGGTACTTGGTTTCGACTAAGAAAAAAAAGAAGAGCTGAATAAACTGATACGGATTAAGGTGGATATCCCCAACACTTTGGATCATTTATGGAAAATTGACGTAAAGAAATCTCAAGCGGCACCCCCGGAAATTGTCAAAGACGGTTTAACCAGGTTATGGAGAAAATTGAAGCTGCCGGTCACAACGTTTATCGGCAAAGAGGAACTAAACTTCGATCTGCAATAAAAAGCCCAGTTTCAATCGTAAGGCAGTTGGAGGAACGATTATCGATTAATCGGGAACATCCCTTGGTAACGGATTTGCTGAATAAAGTTAAGCCAGATCAGAAAGAATATCTCAGCAAATATTGCAACAATATTAGAAAACAGCTTCCCCAGTTGATATGTTTTTTAATGATATTGCAAGCAAGCCCAAGCAGGTTGAAAGTTCAGTTTTTAATGAAAAAGGTTTGGAAATGTTGCTCGATGTATTTATCGAAAATTGGAGGCCTTCAAAAAAATCTGGGAAAGAGCTGGCAGCAAAATTATTTACTGTTGATCCATTTGCTTCAAATTCAGATTAACAGAACTTATATTGACTAAAAAAGGATATCTCTTATGAATCAAATTCTGACTGCAATAGAGGACATGGTCTCCAGCTTATTTTCATTGAAACCCACATCGGATGTTACCAGAAATACAATATATGAGGCTGTAAGAAAAACCGCCATAATTATGTCTTCAACAAATGATATCAAGGTTACGGATGAAGATATAAATCTAATAACCAAAAAACTTGAGGAAAGGTTTTTTATCACAATGTCCTTGGGAATATTGTTTGCTGAACAATACAAACCATGGTTGGATGCTGCCAAAGGAGATATCCAATGGTTCTACTGGGACAGATACAGGGAGATTCCTAATCAAGGAAGGATTTCCTTCGCAAGTGATACGAAGTCTTGATAGTATTACGGATCAAATTCTTGATCATTTGGAGGATCCAAGAAAGGATGGCAAGTGGGCAAGAAAAGGGATGGTGGTGGGTTATGTACAATCAGGTAAAACAGCTAATTATACGGGATTAGTTAATAAAGCAGCAGATAGTGGATACAAAGTTATCATTATTCTGGCTGGAACCTTGAATTCACTCAGAAATCGAACTCAATTCCGCTTGATACGGTTTTCATAGGTACAAACACGGACATTAAAACAACCGATGGGCGTAGGGCTTATAAATAACTTAAAGAAGCCAGCCTATTTCACAACGAACACCAAGGACTTCAAAAAAGCAATTGCCAATCAAATAGGAGTTGGGATTGGGGACATAAAAGAGCCTGTCATTCTGGTTATAAAAAAGAACAAGAGCACATTTGAAAATCTCATTGACTGGCTAAAACATAACAATCCTCATAACCTGAAGGAATACCCAATGCTTCTTATTGATGATGAGGCAGATCATGCTTCTATAAACACCAATAAGGAAGGTGACGATGCAACCACGATCCAATAGAAAAATAAGGGAGCTTTTGTTTCTTTTCGATCGATCATCTTATTTGGGCTATACGGCAACACCCTTTGCGAATGTATTTATTGATCCTGAAACCGAGCAAGACATGATTGGAGACGATCTTTTTCCACACAATTTATTATTAGCCTAGATCCAGCCAGTAATTATATTGGGCCTCAACGAATTTTTTCACTTGATGCTGATCTTAAAATTGTCAGGGATGTGAATGACCATGAAAAATTTCTACCTGTAAAACATAAAATAGATTTGCATCCAAAAGAATTACCACCCAGTCTTAACGAAGCAATCGAAGTATTTATATTATGTCGTGCTATCCGGTTGCTGCGGGGGAACGGGACTCACATAACTCGATGATGATCAATGTTACCCGTTTCACGAACGTTCAGTCAACGGTAAAGCTCCTAGTTGATGAGTACCTAAAGAAATACGGCAGTATGTTATTAACCATTACGATTGAAGAGCCAGAGGCATTGAAAAATAGTGTCATGGCAAGTCTAAACAAGACTTTTCAAAAGGAATTTTCAACTCTTGGATATTCTTGGGACACAATACAAGCAATATTAAAACCAGTCGTGTCTCCTATAGGTGTAATTGAGGTAAATTCGTCTTCTGCGGCCGAACAACTGGATTATGGTCGGCGAAATTACCCAAGGGGCGCAATGTAATAGCAATAGGAGGATTAAGTCTTTCCAGAGGTATTACATATCAAAGCTTGACGGTCAGTTACTTCCTTCGCAACTCAATCATGTATGATACTTTAATGCAAATGGGTCGCTGGTTTGGATTTAGAGATAATTAGAATATGCAGGATTTATATGACAGCTGAAGCGCATTCGTGGTATTCGCATATATCAGACGTTATTGAAGAATTGCGGGAAGAATTTATACGAATGAAAGCGGCAGGGATGTCTCCAAAAGATTTTGGTTTGTGTGTAAGAAGTCATGCAAAATCCTTAATAGTGACAGCCAGGAATAAAATGAGATCAGGAACCAAAGTTCTCCGTCAAGTTAGTTTGGAAGGACGATTGGTGGAAACATCCATCCTTCTCAAATCGACCGAGATAATAAATCAGAATTATTCTTCGATGGAAGCAATGGTTATCGATGCAAATGATTTTTGTGAGGAAAAATCCATGGGGAAACAGTATTTATGGAAAAATGTTCCTGTAAAATATATTCTGCAATTCATCGAGCGTTTTCACAATCATCCGGCTTCCCAACTCACTGAAAAAAAACCCCTTAAAGGCTTATATCTCTTTGTTGAAATCCTTGGGTATTGGAAAATGGGATGTGATTCTTGTCTCTCTCTCAAAATCAGAACACGCTAATATAACAATTGATGATTTCGGCGGCTTGAAAATCATAACTCAAATCAGGAATGTTGCTGATTATCCAAGTACTGGGGATAATGGGATTGTACTAATCAACGCAGGGTTGCATCTCGAGGTTTGGAAAAGCCGGTTTGTCCAAGTGGAAGTACAACAAGCTGAAGCAAGTTATCTTGGTAAAAACATTCCAGATCGTGTTTACAGAAGTAAGAGAACAAGACCTTTACTTATGTTGCATTTGTTGGATTGCGGAAGAAGAGACGAGAGTAAATCAATCTTCGAGAATAGAAATCACTACTACGGAATTAGTTTTCCTGGCGAGGCCGGAAGTCGAAGACCTGAAAAATTAGTAGAATATGTGGTTAATACAACTTGGTGGAAAAATGAATATCTGGATTAATTGAAGAGGATGGAGAGATGAGAAGATGAATAATCCGTGGACTGGGATTATCCGCCGGCCAAAGAGACGACAGCGATAAAATCGACCATACGCATCCACTCGATTTGTTATGGGCACGAGATCATTTAGGGCGATATCTTTTTATCTTCGAATTCTCCTTAGAAACCGGCTTTTCTAAAATCAACCTTCCAGATCTTGAAGGGATACAAGTATTCTATGCCCCGGCCAGTTGTAAAATAACCAAATCGGCTGATACTGTTATTGAAAGAGGAAAGTAATTGGGAAATTTTCTTTTCTTTATGTAATGATTTGAATTCAAGTAACAAGGCAAGCCAATGATACGCCATCTGCTGTCAATTCTATCTTAAGGCGTTTGGCTCATTGGCAGGAATCCCTGAAAAAAAGTCGCACTAATTTTCTGACCGAAGAGGAAATTAAGGGTTTGATTGGAGAACTGCTTTTTATAAAGATCACCTTCTCCGCCTTTGGAATTGATCAGGCAATAAAATATTGGCAAGGACCAGAAGGGTTACCTCGGATTTCAATGTAAGCAATAGCGCCATTGAAGTAAAATGCCAAAATGGAGGAACATCCCCATATGTCAAAATATCATCTGTTGACCAGTTATGTCCTCAATTACCGGAAATGTATTTGTTTGTTGTTACCCTTGGGAAAACCGATCCTGGTCTGATTTAGCCATTAATCTTCCTAATCTGATTTCCTACCTAAGGGGAGCGCTGGAATTAAATTCTTCTAATCAGACGGAAAGATTTAGATGATCTACTATACATGCTTGGCTATCTTGATTTGATCATTATCGTGATTTCAGTTATATTCTTATAGATGAAAAAATGTATCAAGTTATCAACGATTTTCCAAGAATTTGTAGAAAAGATATTCATCATGGTATTGTAAATCTTACCTATCAAATCAGCCTTGCAGAATGTGAACCGTTTTTAAACTTCCCTGATTGGATGGAAGCACACATATGAATATAAAAGATTATTTCACAGAGCTTATGCAAAACACATATCCACGTTCAACGCAATGAGCGACTTTGATGAGGCGGTGTTTACCGAACATACTTGTGATTTTCTAGAAGACCAAGCAATTATTAAATTATACGTATGTCGGTTACAAGAAAGCACCCAAGACATGCGTATTGACGCTTGGGAATTAAATCGACACACAGATATTTTGAACTTGTTTGTTACTGATTTCAGGTTTAATAAAAAGTTGGAAACATTATCTCAAGCTCAAGTAACAAAATCCTTCAAGAAAGTATAAAATTCTTTACTGAGAGTTTAAGATCGGAATTCATCCGGCACTGGAAGAAAGTATTCCGGGTTATGAACTGGCTCGGGAAATTTACAACAGATCATCATCCATTTCAAGAGTTCAGTTTTTCCTTATATCAAATGCTCAAGTTGTTGAACATGTAGAAATTAGGAATAAAAACAAGGTCGAAGGATACGACTGTACTTATGAAATCTGGGATATGGGTCGCCTGTTTAAGTTAAAGATCTTCAGGCAAGGCCAGGGAAGATATATTCATTAATTTTCAAGATCATATAGCTGGAGGCCTTCCTTGCCTTCCAGTTCTAACAGGTTCCAAGAAGTTTGCTTCTTACCTTTTTGTTATGCCAGGAAAGCTTGTAGCCGATCTCTATAACAAATATGGAGAGAGGCTATTTGAACAAAATGTCAGAACCTTCCTACAGTTTCGGGGAAATGTGAATAAAGGCATAAAGAATACCATTCAAAATGAACCAGATATGTTTTTTTCATACAATAATGGATTGAGTGCAACAGCAGAACATGTGGAAACGGATAAGAAAAAAGAAAAATCAAATCAGCAACGAATTTCCAGATAGTAAATGGTGGACAAACAACGGCATCCATTTATACTGCCATGGAAAAAACCAACGCAGATTTATCCGGTGTGTATGTTCAGGTAAAATTAACCCGTTGTTTTACCGGACCAAGTGGATGTAGTTGTCCTAAGATTTCCGAATATGCAAATACACAAAATAAGGTGACAGCAGCTGATTTCTTTTCTAATCATCCCTTCCATCTCAGAATTAAGAATTATCCCGGCGCTTATGGGCTCCATCGCCGGAAGGGAATTCGGGAAACGCATTGGTTCTACGAACGTGCTCGGGGACAATATGCGAATGCCCGAGCGGAAATTAACTCCAGCTGAAATTAAGATTTCTTTTCAAAAAATCCAAGGTACCAAATGTTCTCGAAAACGGATTTGGCGAAATTTGAGTTTTCAGTTTAAGATTGTTGCCACATATTGCGAATCTTGGTGCACAAAAAAACTTTGCCAAATTTGCCAGTGAAATTGGTCAACAATGGGAAAAAAATGAAGAGCAGTTTAATGAGCTTTATTTCAAACAACTAATTGCTAAAGACCATATTGTTTCGTTATCTTGATAAAAATATCATGACACAAACTTGGTATGGTGGGTATAAGGCAAATATTGCCGCTTACGCTCTGGCAAAACTTGTACACATGGTTTCAGCCATTGATAAGCAATTGAACTTGGTTCAAATTTTGAAAGGCAAAAAGTTTCGGCTCCACTTGGACTACAACTACTGGCAATCGCAGAGCAAAATAAATGGACAGATAAAAAACACCCCTGAAAACATAACCAATGTTACAGAATGGTGTAAGAAGGAATTCTGCTGGCAATTAATTCAAGAAATGCGCATTCCTTTGATGCAAGAGTTAATGATAGAGTTAGTTGATACCGACATGATTGAAGACATTGAAAAAAATGCCGTAAAAACGCAGCGAGTGGATAATGGAATTTTTGATCAAAAATATATACTAGAAAAAGGTGCCGAGTATTGGAAAAAGGTTGCGCAGTATGGTTTGACGATGTCACTTCTCAGTCCAAAAGAAATGAGTATTCTGGGGATAGCATGCGAAATACCGATGAAATTACCATCAGAAAAGCAATCAAAAGTGATGATGGAAATAGAAAAAAAAGTGATTAAAGGAGGGTTTTATTCTATAAGGTCTACAGATATTCCTATGTTGACAAATGTAAATGTCAAATTGTCATTTGAATAAAACCAATGGTGGGAATGGAATGTTTGTATCAGTCACGAAGATTTTGGTCAACATGTTTACGTGAAAAGGGAAAATTGCGCTGATTAGTTTTCAGTTTCAATTGCTCGGAAGCAGTAAACGCATCAAGCAGCCGTTTTTTGGTGTGTGTCTTCATAGATTACTCTGGCAGTACGTTCCACTTCGAGACGGAAATATTTGTTGCGGATGGAACGTTTTGTCAATACATCCACGCGGCGGTTGAATAGTTTTTCCAGCGCTTCGGCAAAATCGAGGTAACGGTCGGCATAATCGCTCGCTTGGGTGTCGGCAAACTCGGCAATGAAATCCAGGTCGCTCGTGGCAGGTACGAATGTGCCCGTGACGGCAGAACCAAACAATTGTAACTGCCGCACACGATAGCGCAAGCACAGTCTTGCCAGGGCTTCCTTTTGTTGGTCAATTTCCGGGATCATAATTTGCCTCGATCATAACGGCTGCTGCCTGATAGCTAATTGTACTTCGAAATCTTCCTTGCGTTACATGCTTATGCGGTATGTAACTAATCCGGCTCCGTCTCTTATGGCCAAAATCAATCGTTCTTCTGTCTCACTTATGAGAGTCAAAATGTTTTGTGTCCCATTTCCAGTATAAATGTGAGACGCAACGGTGATCAACCTGAGTAGTTCCGGCCTCGAGCAAGAGATCTCCGAGTTTTCCAAAAACTCGGAGATCTGCGCCCCTTGACAAATTAGAAAAAGTGTTCTATGTTTATAGCTGTCTCGATCAGCCTTCTTGTCTTTCCGCGTATCCCTATCACCCAGGAACCCTCGCCATGCTGTCAGCAGTCAGCCATCAGCCATCAGCCATCAGCGGTCAGTCGTTCATCGTCCACCGTCAGCCTGCCCCTGGCACATCACAGGGGTCGTCGCTCAACAATCCTCTCAGTCAGCCTGCCCTGCCTGTCCTGGCTGTTCTTGTCAGGGCTTTCTTTGCAGGGTTCCTCTCTCTGCCTGCCCTGCCTGTCCTGGCTGTTCTTGTCAGGGCTTTCTTTGCAGGGTTCCTCAGGAACGAGTGCCTCCCGGAAGGAACCAACCCAAAATCTATTCGTTCCTCTTTCGTTTTTTTTCCGCGAAACGAATAGGCTTTCAGCCTTCAGCTTTCAGCTCTCCGCTCATTTCCTCCCCTCCTCATTGTTTCCATTGTTTGGGCCAGGCAATGTCTACAATCTTAATCGTTAACCGTCGTGTCCTTTGTGTCCAGCCTGCCCCCAGGGTATGGGGGTTGTGTTTAGATCTTTTCTTTTGCGTGTGTCAGTTCCTATGATTAATCTCACTTCATAAGGTTTGAGTTGACCTGTCGCATCGCTAGTATCAGCATCGCTCGAGAAAACCAGCTCCCATTTCCCCTCCGGAGCCGCGAACTTCGCCGCCCGCCCCTTGAAATTGATCGCCACCAATACCGTCTGTTCCTCTGTTCTCCGCAGGTACGCCAGCACCCCACCCTCATTCGGCAATTGAATGAAGTCCCCCTGGCGCAGCGCCGGAAGCTGCTTGCGCACAGCGAGCAGCTTTTTGGTGAAGTTGAACAGGCTGTCCGGATCGGCCTGCTGGGCGCGCACGTTGCGCTGGATATAATCCGGATGCAGCGGCAGCCAGGGGCGGGCGCTCGAGAACCCGGCATACGGGCTGGCATCCCACTGCATCGGGGCGCGGCAGCCGTCCCGGCCCTTATACAGCGGCCAGTAGCGCTGCCCGGGCGGGTCCAGGATTTCCTTCCGCCGCAGAACGATGTCGCGCATGCCGATCTCTTCGCCGTAGTACAGGAAGGGCGTGCCGCGCAGGGTCAAGAGCAGCGCCATGCCGGTCCGGGCCCGGGCATCCTCTTCCCCGCCTCCCACCCGGCTGGCGAAGCGCGGGATATCGTGGTTGCTCAGCACGCTGGTTGGCCAGACCCCGGCCGCCTCGCAGGCCTGTTCCCGCCGCTGGATCTGCGCCAGGATCCAGGCCGGGTTCCAGGGGTAGCCGCCCAACGCCTGGGCCAGCTCGGAGCCGGGCGTGGTGAAATCGAAGCTGAAAGCCGCCTGCAGCCGCTCCGGCCCGCAGTACGAGACGGCCTTGTGCAGCGAGGGCAGGAACGGCTCGCCCACCGCATAGCGCTCCGGGTAGGCATCCAAAAGCTGGCGCAGCTCCTTCAAGAACGGCAGCATCTCGGGCTGGTCCATATCGTAGATGTGCCGCTGCCGGTCGAAGCCGCGCAGCCCGAACCTGGGCGGGTTGTCGGGCAAGTCGGCATGCTTGAAATAAGCGTTGAACACGTCCAGCCGGAAGCCGTCCACGCCGCGCTCCAGCCAGAACCGGAACACATCCAGCATTGCCTTGCGCACGTCCGGGTTGCGCCAGTTCACATCCGGCTGCTCCCTGGTGAACAGGTGCAGGTAATACTCCCCGCTCACTTCATCGTATTCCCACGCCTTTCCCCCGGTCTGCGCCTGCCAGTTATTGGGTTCTTTCTTTCTCTCCCCCCATTTTCGGAGAAAATGGGGGGAGCCGGAGGGGGGTGCGTCAAATGGGGAGAGCCGGAGGGGCCTCTTCCCCGTCTTTCTCTCCCCCATTTTTGTCCTTCAAAATGGGGGGAGCCGGAGGGGGGTTGCGTCAAATGGGGAGAGCCGGAGAGGGGCCTCTTCCCCGTCTTTCTCTCCCCCATTTTCGGAGAAAATGGGGGGAGCCGGAGGGGGGTTGGGCCCTCCATATATACCAATCCCGCTTCGGGTTATCCCGGCTCGAGCGCGATTCCTTGAACCAGGCATGCTGGTCGGAAGTATGGTTCATCACCATGTCCAGGATCACGTGCATCCCAAGCCGGTGCGCCTTTGCCAGCATCTGGTCGAAGTCCGCCAGCGTGCCGAAGCGCGTGTCGATCGCGCAGTAATCGCTGACGTCATAGCCGAAATCCTTGTCCGGGCTGGGCTGGATCGGCGAGAGCCAGATCGCGTCGATCCCCAGCTCGGCCAGGTACTCCAGATGCGCGCTCGATCCCGGGCAGGTCCCCCAGCCCGTCGCCGTTGCCGTCCGCGAAGCTGCGCGGGTAGATCTGGTAAATGACGCCGTCGCGCCACCATAAGAAATCGGCCATGGATGCTCCTATGTTGTGTCATTGCGAGGAGGGTGCTCTTCCCGACGAAGCAATCTCATGGTTGCACGGGGATTGCTTCGGCAAAGTACGCCTCGCAATGACGCTGACCTTCTTTACATTATATTTACAGACTCTCGTTTTTTTCGTTAACTTTCTCGATTATGGTACTTTCGTGCTATGATTAAGCGGCATGAATGCTTCTTCTGATTGTATCTTACTCGTGGCGCGCGATCCCGCCATCCAGGAGCTGGTTGCCATCCAGGCGCTCGAGCCGCTCGGTTACCAGGTAAAGCTCGCTGAGGATGCCACCATGGCGATCCTGCAGGTGGCGCAGTCCGCCCCCGACCTGGCGATCGTGGATTTAAACCTGGCCGGGTTGAGCGGCAAGGACCTGCTGGTGGCCTTCAATTCCCAGGGCCTGGAGATGCCCGTCATCGTGGTGGCCCAAAAAGGCCAGGAGCACGAGGTGGTGCAGGCCTTCCGCCTGGGCGGCACCGATTATTTGCTGATGCCAACCCGCGAGGCCGAGGTGGTCTCGGCGGTGGAACGGGCCCTCAAGCAGGTCCACGAACGGCATGCCCGCCAGAAGCTGGATCAGCAGCTCAAACAGGCCAACCAGGAGCTCCAGCGCAGCGTGCGCCAACTGACCACGATTTTTGCGGTTGGGAAAGCCGTCCTATCCATCACCGACCAGCGCAGCCTGTTCAATAAAATTGTCGAGGGCATGGTCTACGTTGCGGATGCGGATTACGGCTGGCTTTTATTGCGCGACGAACGCACCCGCAGCTTTACCCTCAGCGCCCACCGCAACCTGCCCGACGTCTGGGCCGGGAAAATGGGCCTGCCCCTGGAGGATGGGGTCAGCTCCCTGGTGGCGCTTTCCGGCGAGACCCTGGCGATCAACGGGGAACCGCTCAAACGCTTCCGGGTTTCCGCCCTGGGCCATTCCGCGCTGGTCGTACCGGTCAAGGTCCACCAGGAGGTCATTGGCCTGCTGGTGGCGGTCCGCAAAGCCGACCGGCCCTTCGAGGCCACCATCCAGTCGCTGCTGGAGGCCGTGGCAGACTACGCCTCCATTTCGATCGTCAACACGCATTTGTTCCGCGCCCTGCAGGAGGGCAGCGAAACTGCCCAGGCCGGCGAAAAGAAAAAGGCCGGGCAGCGCATGGAAATGCAGCAGGAAATGCGCTCTTTATTGCAGTCGGCCTTCCACCCGATCAACCAGATGCTGAACGGCAGCCTCGGAACGCTGTCGGCTGAACAAAGGCAGGCTTTGAAAACCTCGCAATCCTCCTTGCAGCGGGCAGTCCAGTTGGCCACGACCAACCCGCCGGCGCAAGCGAATACCGACCCGCACCGTAATCATGGTTGAACTTATGGAAAAACCCGAATTGATCTTACTGGCAATTGACGACGTGCAGATCCTGCAATTATTCGAGCGGGCGCTGGCTGCGGCTTCCTTTAAAACCGCCATAGCCCGCAATCGCGCCGCCCTGGATTCGGCCCTGCAGGAATTCAGCCCGGGTTTGGTGATCATCAACCAGTTCTTCTCTCAAAACGATGAATTGGCGATCGCCTCTTCACTGCTGGAACGCTTCCCGACCCTGCCCATTCTACTTTTCCTGGGGCAGCCCTCGCTCGATACGCTAAAAAAGGCCATCCACATTGGCGTAAGCGATTGTCTCTTCGCGCCCTTGAAGATCGATCAAATCACCCTGACCGTGGTAAACAGCCTCAAGCGCGCCAACCACCTCGGGGACTGGGTCCGGCGCGAGGTCAGGGCTACCACCGCCAGCCTCCAGCGCCGGGTCGACGAGCTGCAAAAATTCGACACGATCCTTGAGCACATCGAGGATGGGGTCATCTTACTGGACGATAATCTGGATGTCCTTTTGGTCAATGCCGCTGCCCGCCGGACCTTTGGCCTCTGGCACGACGATGACGTCAACGGCAAACCGGTTATGGAAATTCTGCCGCACCCGGACCTGAAAGCGCTCCTGCAAAAAGGCGGCGACAACCCTGCGCCTCACAATGAAATCACGTTTGACGATGGGCGCGTGCTTTCGGCCCAATCCGCACCCATCCCCGGGATTGGGGTGGCGATCACGATGCAGGATATCACCTACCTGAAGCAGGTGGATCGCCTCAAGAACGAGTTTGTGAACACCGTTTCGCACGATTTGCGCTCGCCATTGACCGCGGTCCTCGGTTATGTGGATCTGCTGGAACGGGTTGGGCCGCTCAACGACCAGCAGAAGGGTTTTATCCGCCGGGTGCAGGTCAGTGTCGAGAGCATCACCTCGCTGGTCAACGACCTGCTCGAGCTTGGCCGCATCGAAGCCGGCTTTGACAGCCAGAACGAGCTGGTGCCCCTGGAAGGCATGCTGCGCTATTCGCTTGAAACCATGGGCGGGCAGGTGGCCGAAAAACGATTGAACCTGCATTTCAACCTGCCTGCGGATCTTTCCCCGATGCGCGGCAACCCGATCCGCCTGCGCCAGATGTTGGATAACCTGGTCGGGAATGCCATCAAATACACCCCGGATGGCGGCGACATCAACATCGAGATGGAAATTCAAAGTGAGCAGATCATTCTGCGCATAACGGATACCGGCCCGGGCATCCCGCCCGCCGACCAGCCGCACATTTTCGAAAAGTTCTACCGGGCCGGCAACGTGCCGAAGGGCGTGGGCGGTTCCGGACTGGGCTTGGCGATCGTCAAATCCATCGTGGACAGCCACCAGGGCCGCATCTGGGTTGAATCGTCGCTGGGCCGCGGCTCGACTTTTACGGTCGTCCTGCCGCTCTCCCAAAAGACCCTCGTTTAACCTGTGGAAAAACCTCAGCCGGCTAGGGCGGGAGGCATTCCGCCCTGCTTTTGAATCCGGGGCGTTAAACGCAGCCTCCGCAGAGTGGAGCAACTCTGCGGAGGCATTCGCCAAAGGAGGAGACTGGAGGATTTGTCACGTATTTTTCAATACCTGTCTCCGCTGCAAATCATAGCCTGCTTGGCGGGTGCCTGGCAGGGTGGAAAGTCATACATTATTAGTGATTATCTTCACAATCAAGCGGGACCCGCAGCGAGGCCTTCTCAAGGAAGGAGCGGATCAATTCGACCGCCTGGCCGGCATCCTGGTAGTGATTTACCTGCAGGTTTGGGTGCGAATTTCCGCTCAGCATCTTGGAAATCGTCCGATCCGCGTGGTGGATGCATAGCACCGGTTTCCCGATGCTCAATGCGTAGGCCACTTCGTAGCCCACGCCATGCGAAGGCGTGCTGACCTCGGCCACCAGCACATTACAGTCCCTGATCCAGGCCACATCCCGCTCGTATACCTGGCGCGAACCAATGGCTGCCTCCATCGCCTTTATCCCTGAATCGGCCAGGTGGGCGGTGGGTACCGTATGCCCGTCCGCCAGCAAGGCTGCGATGATGGTTTGATAGACCGGTTCAAAATCCCGGCCGCCGGTGATGGAACAGGCAAAATAGATATTCATTTGGTGTTCCTGGATATGCTGGCCAACAGATCGGATTGAGGCGTTTTGTGTGACAGTTGCTGCGATTCAAGCCAGAGGCTGCGAAAATTCTCCAGGTCCATACTGAAATCCATCCACTTCGGGACCAGCAGCGCCAGGCGCTGGGACTTATCCGGAAAGAAGAAGGGGGAGAGGAACAACTTGAGCACCGGGCGCGGGAGCGGCCAGCCTCTCAGGTCCAGCACGATGGCGGTATCGTTCGCCACTGACCGCAGGAAATTTTGTTTCCATCCACGGTAACGGCCGTAGGGGAACAAGTGCTGCACTTCCACACTGGAAGCCTTGAGGATGCGCCGGTAGGAAATATCCATTCGCAGGAAGGGAGTTATCAGGCGCAGGTTATTTTTGGAAGGCTGAACATAAGCCAATTTGCTGATGCCAATAAATAGCAGCGACAGCATGACTGCATACACACCTGCGGCGGCCGCAACCCGCAGGATCCAGTCCGATACCCACAGGATATGGTATTGAGGCAGCTGTATGGGCAGGAGCGCCAATGCGGCGGTCAGTGCCAGTACTGCAATGCCGATCCCCAGCGTATACTTCCACCAGCGGTTGAGCATATACGTGTAGAGCACCAGGCGATGGCGGCGGCCGTTGCGAGCCATATTTCCCTACTCCTGTTCCGGCGGGAGCGGGAAAGACACGCTGCCCGGCAGTGATTCGGAACCCGGCAGTTTTCCACTCAGGCTGGCAATCGAGCGTTCCAGCCTTTCGCCGCGCAGGCTGAAAGTCACGTCGCCGCGCGTCCGCTCGATGATGGCGCGGATGATATCCGTCTGGCGGCGCAGGCCGTTCGTGATGGCATCCGGATAATCCATCGTCACCAGGATCGAGTAGATATCGTCCATGTGACCGAGCAGGCGCTCGGCCTCGGTGGAATTATCCTGCCGGAGCATGTCCAGGCAGCGGCGGCGCATCTCGCCAACGCTCTCCGCCAGCCCGTTCAGGTAGGTGTGCGGGGGCAGCTCAAGTTCTTCGGGAGTGGGCAGGGGTTCGTGGCGGATGAGTGCGCAGGTGATGCTGGCTTCGGCGAATTCCTTCAGGGAATCCTGCGTGTAACCGGCAAAGTATAAGGCGGGGAATTCTGCCAGGTCGGTCTTTAGGGCGGTCGCAAGCTGGCGGGCTTCAGCCAGGTGCGCCTGCATGACGTCCGTTTCATCGCGGTGAACGGCGCGGATCGACAGGGCGCAGGCGCGCGTCAGCGCCCGGGCGCTGGTCAGCGCCTGGTCGCGTGCGACCGTCAGGGTATCAAATGTCTGGCGGATTTGTTCTGCAATCTTTTCGAGTTTATCCATGGATGTGTCCCAAAAAAGAATAGGACGCGGATCCTTGCCCTTTTTGCAAATATCCGCGTCCGGGTTGACTAATGATTTGGCTTGTTTGGCGGATCTTTTGGCGGATCCTGGGGTGGTTCAGGCGGGTGGAGCGGCTTGAAAAGCGTATCGGCCAAGGATGGACCGCCTGTGGGAATATTTACCGTTCCAAAAGTTGCTTCGTAGCGTGCCAGGTTCTCGTTGACGGCCTGTACGAACAACTTCAAGGCGACTGGCGACATGATGACACGCGCGGCCACCAAGGCCTTTGAGTCCCCGGGCAGGAGCCGTGCAAAGTCCATCACAAATTCCGCCGGGGCGTGGGCGATGCGTGCCAGGTTGGCGTAGGCTGGCTGCAGATCGGATGGGATCTCGATGGGAATGTTGGTGGGTGGTTTGGGGGGCGGAAGGGCCATGGGTGCCTCTAGATTCAATGGATGCAGGTCATGCCTTATCCCCAAAGGGCGGGGGAGGCGAGCGTGACCTGCATCACAGATACGACAGGGAGTTAGAACGGGATATCGCCTTCATCGCCAGCCGGCGACATGCTTTCTTCGGCTGCCGGAGCGCTGCCCATGCCGGGCTCGCTGGTCTCACCACGCGAGCTCAGGAAGCGCACCGTTTGAGCGCTGACTTCAAAGGATGATCCGGGTGTGCCATCACCCTTGGTGAAAACACGCGGGCCGCCGGTGGCGGGATCTGCGGTCAGGCGGCCTTCAACCAAAACTTTGGAGCCTTTTTTTAGATATTGATTGCAACTTTCAGCCTGTTTCCCCCAGGCCGAGACGCGTACCCATATAGTTCTTTTTATGCGCTCTCCGTTATTATTTGTGTAATCGTCTGACACGGCGACGTTTAAATTGGTGACAGCCTGGCCGGCCGGGGTATAGCGCATTTCCGGATCGCGACCGAGGTTACCTACGAGTACTACGGTGTGGAAAGTCATTTTTCCTCCAAGAGTGAAAATGGATTATCGGGATCAGATAAAAGATAACTATGAATCCAACCGATCTCGTCAGGATCGATTTCTCGCATCTCATTTGGGAGAATATCTAATAGTTCTATTGCTTCTCTTGCAGTCTTATAAGTTAGTTCAGAATTCAGTTGTAATCTCTTAAAATAAGATATCGCATCTTCCTCCCCTGGTTTGACGAATTTCTCGTTAATCTCTTGCTGTTGCGCCTCGAGAGTAACTAGTTTTTGATAACTCTCGCGCACAATTTCCGTAAAAGTACCAATTCCGCTGTTTCTGGCTCCACTCACATTTTTCATTAATGGATTCTTCAATAACAGGTACCGGCGCATTTACGACGGTGACAGGGTTATGGGTCAATTTTACTTCACATTTCCCACGTTAGCAGCGGGATTTCGAGCTCTTCTTTGGTCAGTCCACCGTGGTGGCCGTGGAACTTCTGCTCGAACTTGTCTTTCTCATACCACCAGACCGATTGGCCGCGGTAGGGCAGGATGACCAGATCTCCGGCGCGTCCCCGCAGCTTGGGGGAGATGGTCGGGCCGAAATAGCCGGCATCCATCATGCCGGTTACTTTTCGGACCTCGGCCAGACCTTCCAGCCGGGAGGCGAGAAACGCCTGGGTTTCATCCACCCTTCCGTCTTTTATATAAAGGAAGAAGTCGCGTGCCGAGCCGGCTGGGACGATCAGTTCATCGAGGCGGTTGGTCCTCAGGAATTTCTCGATGCCTGCAAAAGCCGGATCGCGATTAATGTAGATGGTGGTGTGCGGGTCGGTCTCCACCTGGCCGTGGTCGGCGGTCAGCAGGAACAGGATTTTCCTGTGGTTGCCGGCCATAGCCTTCAGGAAAATGCGCTCCATGGTCAGCAGGAAGACCAGGATCTCGGCATCCATTTGAGCGGAATCGGGACCGTACTCATGCCCGATCGCGTCGATCCTGTCGAAGTAGCAGAAGAAATAAGCCGGCGGTTTTGCGTCCGCCAACTTCCCCGCCAGGTTGGTCAAGGCCTCGGGCAGTGTCCGGTAGCCGAAGGCTTTTGCCCCTTTATAGACTGCCTCCGAGTAGGTGGAGGGAGTGTATTCGCGCTGTTGAAAGATGGTCGCAGACACACCCTTTTTCTTGAGCGAAGGATATAGGGTCGTGGTCGGGTAAAGCTGGGAAGCTTTGACGCCAGCCGGCTTGAGCGTATCCCGCTGGGAAGTGCCGGCAAAGGAATACAGCAGCGGAGCGATGACTCGATCCAACAATGGCTCGTAGTAATACCACTCGAAGATGCCGTGTTCGCCAACCGGCATGCCGGTATGGATGGTTGTGATGTGCGCGGCGGTGGTGGATGGGAATTGGGAGGTCAGCCTTGTGACGCTTCCCGAATGTGAGGTCTGCTTCAGGAAGGGTTCATCCTGGAACCTTTCAAAGAAACGCCAGCCGAACCCGTCGATCAGGAAGAACACGACCGCCTCATAGCGGTTGGAGGATACATACTCCGTAATTTTCTGGGGCAGGGATGCAAATCCACCTAAGTTGTAAAGGGGCATGCCGAGGGCAGTTTCCATGTAATGCTCACTCTCCAGATCGAATAGTACTTACGAAGGCACTGTCACGTGTCTTTTTACAGGGGCGTCGTCGTATAATATCATACTGTCTGAAGAATTATGAAAATGAATGACATCCTGACCGAAGAACACATTATCCAACAGCTAATCAAATTCTACCGGCCTGGTAAGGTAGATTCCACGGATTTCAACCCTGAAATGGACGCGGATGGCAAGTTAAAAGTGCGCCGCGGTACTGCTCCCACTGATCTGGTGGCAGGAAGAGTGGCAGCTCGTTTTTACCCGCCGTACCGATACCGTGGAACACCACAAAGGCCAGGTCTCCTTTCCTGGCGGCGGCTGTAACCTGGGGGAATCCACGCCGGATGAGACCGCCTTGCGCGAAGCCTGGGAAGAGATTGGCCTGCTGCCGGAAGATGTTCGCTTGCTGGGCCGGATGAACGATGTCATTACGATCACACGCTACCGGATCACGCCGGTGGTCGGGGTGATGCCATGGCCCTATGAGGTCAGGTTGGAGAAGGCGGAGGTGGCGCGTGTTTTCACCATCCCGCTGCTGTGGTTGGCCGACCGCCCAAATTGGACCGAAAGGCCCTTTACGTTGAATGGCATCACCACCTCAATCCCGGTGATCAATTACCATCCATATGATGGGGAGATTTTGTGGGGAATCAGCGCCAGGATCATCCAGAATTTTCTGACCGTGCTGGGATTGAAGGATTAGAAATAATAAACGTCAGCGAGTAGGTGGCTTTGCCGGTGAGGGAGGCGTGGTAGATCTTTAGCGCATTATCACTGGCATGAAAATCTGGTAAGCTTGCAGAAAATTGGTCGCGCTTATCGCCGTTCCGCCCGGATTGGTTACGCTAATTGGACCGGTAATGTTGCCGGCAGGAACGATTGCGCTTATCACTGTACTGGATAGAATGGTGAAGCTGGCATTGATGCCGTTAAACTGAACTGCGCTGGCTCGGGTAAAATTGACGCCGTTGATGGTTATGCTTTCCCCGGTTACCCCAAAGGTCGGTGAAAAATCGGTTATCTCCGCTGGAACCGCATTCACAGCCGCGCCGGCATCCAGCATACCACTGCCGCATAGGGAAGTGTTGCAGGTGCTGCTAACTGGGAAAGCCCTGGCGGTGTTCTGCAAAATCTGCAGCACTTGGGGTGGCGTCAGGAACGGGTTGAGAGAAAACATCAGCGAGACCACACCGGTTACATGCGGCGCGGCCATGCTGGTACCCTGATAATAATAGTAAGAATCAGCTAGGGGAACCGTCGTTCCTGAATTATAGGTTGAGAGGATGTTCTTCGGATCATTTGAAAAAGTTAAGTCTCCGCCTGGGGCGGTAATTTTCACGTTTGTACCGAAGTTGCTGTAATTGGCGCGGTTTCCAGCCTGGTTGGTGGCTGCCACCGTGATGACGCCGCTGCAATTTGCCGGGGTAAACCTGCTGGCGTCCTCATTATTGTTCCCCGCCGCGGCCACCACTACGGCGCCCGCAGCTATAACGTCATTGATTGCACTTTGCCAGGTAGGGGCACAGGTGGGTATGATGTCAGTAATCCTGACTCCGAAGCTCAAATTCATCACTTTCGCGGGATAAGGATTATCTGGAACGCCGGAAATATGGAGACCGGCTGCCCAGCGCAAGCCGTCAATGGCGTCCAACTCGATGCCGCCGCACGTTCCTAAAACCCGCACCGGCAGGATCATCGAGTTCCAGTTGATGCCTGCCACCCCCAGTCCGTTATTGCTTTTTGCACCGATGGTACCCGCGGTATGGGTGCCGTGCCAGGTGCTATTTACCGTTCCACACCAATCTCCCGGATCGCTTGGGTCCGGGTCGCGTCCGTTGCCGTCGTTAGCCCTCGTGACATTAGTGATGAAATCGTAGCCCGCCACGGTCCGTCCGCTCAAGTCGGCATGGTTGGTAATGCCCGTGTCAATATCCGCCACCACAACACTGCTCGAACCGGTGGTAATATCCCAGGCAGGTTCGATATTTATCCCGTATCTCTCTATTCCATTGATGTTATGTAAATCCCACTGGTTCGAATATAGGGCGTCGTTGGGAGTCAATGCAGGAAGAAGGATTTGGTCAGGTTCTGCATATTCGACCTCCGGCAGAGCCATTAATTTCTTGCTGATGGCTTGCACCTGTGCCAGTGGAAGCAGGGCAGGCAGCCGCAGGACATTGGCATCCCCCGACATGCCCCGGAAATATTGCATGGTTACACCCGCCGCCGCACTCAGACGCGCCATCTGGGCGGCCTGGGCGGGAACTGCGAAGGCAGTCATCAATGGTTTATATTTTATGATGATCTGGTTGGTTGGGCTCCCCGCTTGTCCAGCCTGTTGTTGGGAGCCTTGAGAGTAAAAACCTGACATGGGCCTCAGACCGCTGGTGGCCGCTGCTAGTAGAAGCAAACCCATTACCAATAAGTTTTTCATAAGAGCGCCTGGATGATGTATGGTGAAGATATCCCGAGATCATGAAAGAACGGTGCTGATGGAATATTATTGCGGTATTGGTTGGGAGTCAATAGCCAAATGCTTGTCTCCCCCAATTGATAGCCCAAGATCCACCCGATCGCTAACGAAGCACCAGCGGCAGGAATAAAGAATAGGTTCGTACCTCGCCCGAGTCCGGATTGACCATCAAGCGGCTCGCATCCACCGCTTCGAAATCATTGCCGGTCAGCTTGTCGAGCTTGTGCAGCATGTCATTATCCCAACGTTCATCCGGTGCGCCCGATATGTACCAGTTGGAGCCGTTATCGGCCAGGATAATGCCGTAAGCTTTCATGGCCTTCAATATAACTTGCAGTTCAGCCGGGTAGCTGGAAATATTGAACGAAGCTTTCAAGCGGAAGCGCGCTCCCATGGGCGGGATTCCCGGGGTGCCGGAGTTGTTCGAGGTCAGGTGGCGCGCCGGCCAGATGTAGCCATTGGTGCGGCTGGCGGTAAAGCGAATGGCATGGTTGATCGCGCCGCTCAAGATCTCGTCATAACGCACCAGTCCCGGCAGGATCGGCAGCCCGGCGGCGTCCGCGGAAGTCCAGCCGGCTGGACGCAGGGCATTCGAGCCCAAATGCCAGATCGCGCCGGAGCCGGCGAGCCAGGCCCCGCTGGAATTATCCGCGGCATAGATTTCATAAAGCGTGCACGTGCTGCTGTCCAGCATCAAGAGGTGCTGGTCACTGCCATATTCAATCAACGGGTTGGCCGGGATCGGGTAGGGTCCCGGGTCGGATTCATCGTCATATTCAAATGTAACCGGGACTTTTGGCACGCCTGCACCCACCAGGTTATAGGGGATGCCGATTGGCCCGCCATCCCACGTGCCCGAGCCGAAATCCATGTGGAAACCTGTATTCCCGCCGATGCTGTTGACCCAATCCTGCGAGCGGCTGGCGACCGGGAGCGTGTCCACACGTGTATTCCAGATGTTATTGGATGGGAAAATCGAGCAACCTGCAATTGCAGGAGCAGACTCAGCGCCTTTCAGGAAACCAGAATCCTGGGCTTTGCCAGAAGCAGCGCCTGCGGGTTGGTAAAGCAGGCAGAGCACCCCCATAAAGGCCAGGGTAACAGATTTCAGGATATGCATTCAGCTCTGATTAATCGCAATATTAGAAGACTGGTTACGGTAATTATCCTGGAATATCAAATAATCGATATAAAAATGATACTACCAAGTACCCAAACAAACTACGGCACTTACTGAATTGTATAGGGTGTTGTTAAAGTCATCGGCGTGTGTCATTGCCTGCCCCCGGACTTTCCGTCCACCTGTATCTGCGGTCCTCCCGCAGGCAGGACACCCGAAAGAACCGGGTGCAGGCAGGCAACCCGGGTTACCTGTCCATGTTTATGAGCACGATCGTTTGCTGGCGGACTTCATTGAATTTCTGTCCCTGGCTTGGGAACGCGAAAAGCTCCCAGCAGTGCCTTCCTCCGATAATATACCTTTGCTCCGAAAGATTGTGCTATTCCTTCGAAGGTTCGCCTGTCCAAATTGTCCGAGATCATAACCGACCCGGGGTGCAGGTATGCGGCCAGGGTGCTCATCTCGAACTCGAAATGTTTAAGATCATTCGGGCTGTCGTGACAATAGAAATCCACCTGCCTGATTTCTTCCAGCAATGGTTTCAGGATCTGCTCACTTCGTCCCAACCTCAGATCCCATTTCCGTTTGAGGCGGCCAGGAATTGCCCAGCCCGACGAAAGTCCGGAGGGAATTGACCAGGGTTCATTTCTCCCCTGGGCCTGTCTTGTAACTGGGAAATCGATGGAGTGTAAAGTGCCTGTGCGGTTCATAGTGGCACCAAGCAGCAGGAACGTGGATGAGAACTCCCGATGCCACTCCGCTCTCCACCAAATTTTCGGGACGAGTCAGTCTCACCATTGCATAAAGCTCAATCGGGGCGGGGAATTGGGCATAGTAACTCCGCCCGGTGCGCGAGATTGTTTCATACAAGGCAGAGACTGTCGAGGAGTGTTGTGTAATTTCATTGATTGCTTGGTGCGCCTGTTCCAACGTGCACCCGGTTACACGAGCCACCCATGCGGATTCCGGTCGTGCTCTATTCCCTAACAGCTTGACGATCTCAGAAATTGACATATTGGAGGGAAGTAGCCACATTCATAGGTTCGTCTTTGTTCTCAGGCTGGGCGCGGTGGACCCTGCTCCACCCGCTGAAGAATGTAGCTTTTGAGTTTCCGGCTTATACATGCTTTCGAGGAGTTCCCACATACCCTCCAGCCACCAGGTAGCACCGGCTTCTTCCAGTGCGACGGATTTCTCCGCAGCCGCCCGACGATTTTCCGGCAAGGTGTTTCCTTCTTCGATCACGATGTCCATTGGGCCGGTCGCCTGGCGATGCTCGTCCAGGTAAGCCTTCATCTGGCGGACTGCTTCCGGAGTGATCTCAGCGTGGCTGCCATCCGGATTCTTGATGGACGGCAGCAGACCGTCGTAGCGGGCCACCCGCCGCATGGACTTTGGATAAGGCCATAAGCCCACCACCCAAATGGGAATACGTGGTTGCTGAAGCGGAGGTTGTGGCGGGAAATTGTCAAGTTCCTGGATGTGGTAGTGTTTTCCATTGTAATGGAAAGGCTGACCCTTCCATAAACCGGTCAGGATATCCAATCCCTCATCCAGTAGTTCAGCCCTGAGCTTGCGGTCGGTTTCTTCTCCAAACTGAACGAAACCAGTTTCAAGCGCGCCTAACGCAACGGACAGGATGACCCTCCCGTTGGAAAGGCGGTCCAAGGTGGCAGTTTCGCTGGCAAGTTTCCAGGGCCGGCAGCGTGAGACCGGAGTGATCATCGTGCCCAGCCGGATACGCTCTGTTTGCATGGCAGCGGCTGCCAAACTGACCCAAGCATCCACACCCCAAACCGGTTCCCAAACGAAGAAACCGTCCCAACCTGCGCCTTCGGCTGCCCGGGCAACGTTTGCGGCGGAGCGTGCCTCGCCGCCTGGAAAAATGAACCCATATTTCAAGGTCGCCTCCTATTCAAACTGAAGGTTGGTGCTCGGAAACCCAGAAAGACCATCCGTCTATTACGGGGGGAACGAAGCCGAGCACACTCAGAGCTGTGCAGATCTGGGTGCGGTGATCGATGCCATGTTGAATGGTCTGCAAGAGCAGCAGATCCTGGGAGTGTGGTATTTCGGGACGTGTCCCGTCTGCGGGCAGAGTCACATCCAATTGCTCCGCCTGATCGAGCAATGTTTTCCAACGAACCGACAGTTTATTATAGCGAAACCACTCAAGCAATAAATTCCTCATGGCACTCCTATCCTTCCAAAGCAACGGTTCGCCGCTTGATATTGCCTGGATCACACTTTAGGTAAATTATACTCTTTACCTTATCTGGATAGTCTAATATAAGTTATTCCATCTTAAGAAAAGCATCAGGGCGACCCATTGGGCCGCCCTGAATATATGCGTATCTGCAGGAAGCTACTTCTTGGCTGCTTCCTCTTCTTCTTCCTTCTTGCCCTTCTCGATCACTTCGGGCTCGGTACCTTCTGCAAGCACAACTGCCTCGGGCGTGACGACCTCTTCGACCTCTTCCTTGGTCGGAGCCGTTGCCAGAACAACCATTTCGTCCGGTGCACTCATGATGGTCACCTTGTCGGACAGGAAGATATCCTTGACATGGATGGCATCCCCGATCTTGTTCAGGGCGCCAATATCCACCACCACACGCTCCGGCAGATCCTGTGGGAAGGCTTCCACTTCGAGTTCGGTCAAGCCATTGATCAGCATGGCGTTGAAATCCTTGACGGCGATTGAGTTGCCGGTCAGCTGGATGCCTACATTGGCGCGGATCTTTTCGGTCAGCGAAACAACCTGGAAATCCACATGGATCAGGTTGCGCTTGATGTAGTTCATTTGCTTCTCGCGCACCAGGCTCGGGTATTCCTTGCCATCTACATTTATTGTGACCAGGCTGGATGAACTGAGACGGGCCAGCACTTTGGCTGCATCGCGGGCATCCAGGGAAATATTGACCGGTTCCACATTATGCCCGTAGATGACCCCGGGGAGTTGACCGGTGCGGCGCAAGGCCCGGACATGGCGTCCGGTTAGGGTGCGCGCAGTTGCTTTCAAATATACGATATCCATCATAACCTTCCTCGAGCGCCTCTCACCCCGCCTTCATGGTAAATGGAGTAACGACTGAAGTCGTTACTACGATACCGGGATTACCTTCGCTCTACGAGAGAATATTCCCGGCCAAAGCCGGGCTTTCCAGCCTGAGCCGGAGTCTCCGGACCGTGCCGGAAGCGGGCGGAATTATACACGCCCTGTCAGAATTTGACAAGCGGAGGCTTGTGCGGAATAAATTTAATGGGTTATTTCTTATGCGACCGACAGCCAGCGATATTCGTAAGGCTGGATCGACAGCAACAACCGTCCCTGGGTCTTCCCCATGGCCTGGCCGGTCAGGAGGTCCACGATTTTTCCATGAAAGTCTTCCGGCAAGACGCAATCGATCATTTGGGGGACGGCGCTGAGGTTATGCACCATCAGCATGTGTTCCCGGCTGCCGCGCCGCAGATAGGCAGCCACTGCCGGCAACCCGCAATCCAGCCAGGCCAAATCCCCGCAGCACAAGGCCGGGTGGTTTTTGCGAATGGCGATCATCGACTGGATCCGTGACCACAGCGAGTCAGGCACGCCAAGGCTGGACTGGACGTTCACCTTTTCAGGATCATATGGGTCGGCAGCGATCACCGGAGAGTAAATCGAACTGGCCGAGCTAAAGCCGGCATTGAGACCCGCATCCCATTGCATCGGCGTGCGCACCCCATTCCGGTCCGGAAGCTGCAAATCGTCTCCCATCCCGATCTCGTCCCCATAATAAAGGATCGGGGAACCAGGCAGGGTGAAGAGCAGGGAAAAGGCCAACCCGATCTTGCGCGGGTCGTTGTCCAACAACGGCGCCAGGCGGCGGCGGATGCCCAGGTTCAGGCGCATGCGCGGCTCGGGGGCATATTGCTCCCACATCCATTGGCGCTCTTCTTCTGTCACCATTTCCAGAGTGAGTTCATCATGGTTGCGCAGGAATGTGCACCACTGGCAGCTCTCCGGGATGGAGGGGGTGCGGGTGAGCGCCCATTCGATCGGAGCGGAATCTGCGCGCCGCAAGCCCATGAAAATGCGCGGCATCAGCGGGAAATGGAATGCCAACTGGAACTCGTCTCCATCCCCCAAGTAGGTGCGTACCTGCTCCGGCCACTGGTTGGCCTCACACAACAGGATCCGCCCGGGGTAATTTTGATCCACAAAGCGGCGGATCTCCTTGAGGAAGGCATGCGTCTCGGGCAGGTTTTCGCAGTTGGTGCCCTCGCGCTCGAACAGGTAGGGCACGGCATCCACCCGGAAGCCATCCACGCCCAGGTCAAGCCAGAAGCGCATGATGCGCAGGAATTCGGCCCGCACCGCCGGGTTGTCGAAGTTCAGATCCGGCTGGCAGCTGTAAAAGCGATGCCAGAAATACTGGCCGGCGGCTTCATCCCAGGTCCAATTGGACTTCTCAGTATCGACAAAGATGATGCGCGCCTGATCATACTTTTTGTCGCTATCGCTCCAAACGTAATAATCGCGAAAGGGGGAATTGCGATCGGAGCGGGCGGCCTGGAACCAGGGATGCTGGTCGGAGCTGTGGTTGATCACCAGGTCCATGATCAGACGGATGTGGCGGGCGTGGGCGGCTTCCAACAGGTTCTTGAAATCTGCCAGCGTTCCGTAATCCGGATGGATGCCGGTGTAATCCGAGATATCATAGCCATCGTCCTTGAGCGGAGACGGGTAGACTGGCAGCAGCCACAGGCAGTCCACCCCCAGGGACTGCAGGTAATCTAGTTTTTGAGTCAGTCCGTTCAGGTCGCCATTGCCATCGCCATTACTGTCGTAAAAGGCGCGCACGTAGACTTCGTAGAAAACGGCATTTTTATACCAGGGAGAATCAGTCATAGGCTTATCTTAAGTTCGAATTTTGAATGGGTACGGCGAAGCCGCACCCATTCAAAATTCGGTTCTTGTATAATTTTTATCCTTTGACCGAGCCGGCCAGCAACCCGTGTACGAATGAACGCTGGAAGACGAAGAATATGATCATCGGGATCAGGAAGGACAGGAAGGCTGCGCCGGTCAGGATGTGCCAGTTCTGGCCGCGCGGGTCGATCAGGTTGGTGATCTGCACGGTCAAGACCGGATGGGTGGAAAGGAAGATCTTGGCCACCAGGAAATCGTTCCATACCCAAATGAACTGGAAGATACCCAACGAGGCAATGGCCGGCATCGAGAGCGGCAGGGCCAGGCGCCGGAAGGCTGCCCAGTGGTTGGCTCCATCCAGGTAAGCTGATTCGAAGATCTCGCGCGGCAGGGAACCGATGAAGTTGCGGATCAGGTAGATGGCGTAAGGCAGTCCAAAGCCGGTATGGAAGAGCCAGATGCCCAGGAAGGAGCTTTGCATGTGGAGTTTGGTATACAACTGGGCGATCGGGACGAGCGACATTTGCAAAGGTACGATCTGCAGACCGATCAGCAATGCAAACAACCACTGGCGGCCTTTGAAGTCCAGCCAGGCAAAGGCATAGGCGGCCAGCGCTGCGAAAACGATCACCAGCAGGGTAGTTGGGATGGTCACGGCCAGCGTGTTGAGCATTGCAATGCCCATCCCGGCCGGGTTGGCCAGGTCGCTCAGGCTGCAGTTAAACACACCCGTCTGTTTGTAGGCGCCCGTCTGGCAGTCCGATGTGTACGTCTGCACGCCCTTGTAACCGACGATGGCATCCACGTAGTTGCTTATGCTGAGCTTGCTGGTATTCTGACCCTGCCCGGAGAGAGATTGCATGTAGGTCACGATAGGGGTCAAGGCGTTCAGAGCGTCTGTGGGGGCGGTTGGCAGGGGCGTGTTGAGCAGGTGCGGGGCGTTGTTGACCGGCTTGCGCAGCATCAGCAGCAGGCTGGCCGCACTAGGGTATTGGTTCACCAGCGTCGGGCTGGAAAGATCGGCCGCCGGGCAGCTTCTTGCCGTCCGAACCGTGGCAGGCAGCGCAGTACTTTGTGTATTCCGGCTGTCCAACGGTCTGGGGCTTCGGCAAAAAGGTATCCCACCAGCCGGTGGTACGTACGGCTTCACGCGAGCGGAATGAGGTGACGAACAATCCCAGGGTCGGGATGATCCATAACACGCACATCAATATCACCGCCAGGTGCAGCGGAAACCGGCTGAAAAATCGATTGAGCCTGGCCAGGGGTTTCATCGCGCCGCCTCCTCTCTCCGAAATCGTCGAATGTTAAAGATCATGATCGGGATGGTCAAAACGATCAGGATGACCGCAATGGCGGTCGCCTGCCCGGCATTGGTCACGATCAGGGCGAACATGCGGTTGGCGATCACCTCGGTACCGAAGTTCCCATCCGTCATAACGAAGACCACATCGAAAATCTTCAGGATGATAATGGCCATGGTGGTAGTAACGACGATAATGGTCGGCAGGATGGTCGGGTACATGATATTCCAGAAGACCTGCCATTCATTGGCCCCATCCACACGGGCCGCCTTCCAGGATTTCGGCATTGACGCCCTTGATGGCAGCCGACAGGATCGTCATGCAGAACCCGCCCCACAGCCACACACCCACCAGCATCAGGGAAAAGTTATTGATAGCCGGGTTGCTCAGCCAGGTAACGGGCTGGCCTCCCAACCCGACGATGATGGCGTTCAATAACCCGATCTGTGGCCCCCCGCCGCTCTCGACATCGTAAACGAAGCGCCAGATGATGCCGGCGCCGATGAACGAAATCGCGGTGGGCAGGAAAATGATGGCTTTGGCGGCGCTCTCATAGCGTACGCGGTCGGCCAGAATTGCAAAGAACAGGCCTCCGGCGATCGTCCCGGGCACCATCAGCAACAACCATAGGGCATTGTTGCGCAGAGCGAGCAGCATGGTGGGATTGGTGAGAGCATAGCGATAATTTTCAAAAATTCCCCAGCAGGGTTGGCCGGCTGAGCAAGTGGTGGCCGCCGAATGGCTGCTGGTGGAATCCAGCAGGCTCAGCCGGATGGTGCCGATGGTCGGGTAGGCGATGAACACCGTCATCAGGATCAGCGCCGGGAGCAGATAAAACCAGGGCGCCCAGCGGCCTTGCTTCATGATCTTTGGGATCATTGCTCCTCCTCTCTTGTGTCCGGGTAAAGGGCTGGGGCATGCTTAGCGCATGCCCCAGCTTTTAGCTTACAGGTGTTTACTTGATGGAGCTTTTCTGGGCCGCAGCTACCCCGGTGAGGGTGGAGGTTATATCTCCGCCCTGCACGATGCTGACAATGCCCTTCCATTCGGCATCATTGAACGGAGCGCCGAGAGCGTCACCGATATCAAACGTGAAGCCGGTGGTGCTGGCCAGCATCTGGGAGAACTTGATTTCCTGCGGGTCGGTGGCGACGCCATTCCCACCCTTGTTGGGGGTGATGCTGAAATTCGCCTTGGCCCAGTTTGCGCCGCCCACGGCGCTGGTCACATAGGCGACCAGGGCCTGGGCAGCCGGTTTGTTGCTGAAGGCCATCATGAAGTCGGCACCGCCTTGCAGACCCTTGACACCCGGGAACTGGAAGAAATCGTAATCGGTGCCATATTTCAGGTTGGGATACTGCGTGGCGATGGACCCACCGGCAAATCCGGACTGCTTGACCATCAAAGCCTCGGGCGGGTTGGAGAATACCTTATAGATGGCATCCAGGAACTTGGTATTGACCGTGCCGCTGGCTCCACCGACGGTGTACTTCGGATCGGAAGCCCATTTCTGGTAGATCTGGTAGACGGCATGCGACACCTGGATCATTGTAAGGCGTAGTGCCGGCGATGATGCCGTTAACGTAATCCGGCCCCTGGGTGGCAAGCAGCATATCCTGGATGAAGTCCGAGCCGGTCCAGCCGTCTGCGGCTCCGCCGTTATTGAAGCCCATGCTCCAGGGCACGTGCCCATCTGCCACCATCTTGTCGACCAGCGTCTGCAGGTCGGCGAAAGTGGTCGGGACGGTGTAGCCGAGCGCCGCGAACTGGGTGGGGCTGTACCAGATGATCGACTTGATATCGGACTTGGCCGGGATGGCCAGCCATTTGCCGCCGACCGTGCCCATGGTGATCCAGTAGGAAGCGTAATTCGACTGATCGCCGCCAACTGTATCCAGCGGCAGCAGCTTGTCGGCATAGAGTTTGAGCGGGGAGAGGTCCGGCCAGAACAGCACGTCAGGCGGGGTGCTCTTGACCATGGTGTCCAGCACGGCGGCATCGCGGGTGGATTGCCCGTTGATCTTGATTCCGCAGGCGTCCTCGAGCGGCTTGACGATGGTATTGAAGCTTTGTTCCTCGTTGCCGGTCCACTGATATACTACCGTGATGGAGTCACCGGAAGCGGCGCCCTTGCAATCGATGGCGGCTGCAGCCGGGGCGGTCGTGGCGGTTGCGACCGGTGCGGTAGTGGCGGTGGCTGCCGGCGCCATTGTGGCAGTGGGAACCGGTGCCATTGTGGCAGTGGGTACAACAGGCGCCGTTGTGGCAGTGGGTGTAGGCGAAGCGCATGCGGTGAAGAGCATGCTGACGGCGATTAACACTGCGAATATTCGCATAGATCGAGTGTTCATTTTTTCTAATCTCCTAAGTCTCCTGAAAGGTTGGGTAATGGACATAACTTCATCTTTTTAGTCGAACAGATTAGTTATTTAATAATCGACCACCTCCTTTCATCGGATGCAAACCGTCCCGTATGCAAGGGATGACCGGTGCATGAAAACATATGTGAAGGTTCGGAGAGGTCATGATTGCAACTCTTCATCCCATTTAAAATTATTCGGAAAATACGAGCGCAGTTTCTCATTGTAAAGAATATTTTCCTCAGAGAAATTAGAGAAAGTTAGAGTTTATTGGTGTTTACCTCTAATTTCTCCTGGTTATGATCCAAACAACTTACACGTTTTAGTTACACGTGTTAATGAATTATGAAAAAATAACGATCAATTCATTGGACTGATCGTTAATTAAAAACTTGAATTACGGATGATCAATTCGGATTCGAGCAACGTGCCTTCCTGATCAAGAGTCTCACCCTGAACGAGACGCACGAGGCGATCGCCTGCACCCCACCCCAACCCATAAGCCGGGATGTGGACGGTGGTCAGGGGCGGCTCGTAGTAATCCGCCAGGGGAATATCATCGAAACCGACTACAGCGATATCCTGCGGGATCCTCAACCCGGCGCGTTTAATTGCCCGGATTGCTCCCAGGCAGACAACATCGCTGGCGATAAAAACAGCCGTTGGGCGTGGAAAGACTTCCAACAATTTCTCCATGGCCTTAAAACCACTCGCCGGGGTATAGGCGCCTTCACGCACCAGGCTTTCATCCAACTCAATCCCGGCTTCTTTCAGCGCGTTTTGATAACCCAACCGGCGCTGCTGGGCAGAAGTGTATTCCAGACTGGCATTGGTGATCATTCCGATCCGCTTGATGGCCGCGTTCGATCAGATGTTTGACTGCCAGGGCCGAGCCATTGACTGCATCGATATCTACGAATGGGAGATTGCTTTCAGGCAATTGGCCCATCAACATGACCGGCAGTCCCTCCCGGTGCAGGCGAATAAACTCGGCTTCTTCCAGGCGCGGACCGGAGAGAATGATCCCGTCCACGTGGTTCTCCTGCACCAGGTGCATATAGCCGTCACGATCTTCCGGTTCCAGCGGTTTCAACAATACCTGGAAGCCTTGGGCTGTGGCCGCTTGTTCAATGCCCAGCAACACCTGGGGGAGTAAGGCATCTGCAAAGACCTGTTCATGGCTTTGACGGAGCACCAACCCGAGTGTATTGGATTTACCACTGGCCAGTTTTCTGCCAGTGGAATCCGGATGGTAGTTCAATTCTTTTGCAACCTGGAGCACACGCTGGCGGGTGGCATCGCTGATACTGATGCCAGGGACGTTGTTCAGGACGAATGAGACGGTCGTCCTGGATACACCCGACTCTTTTGCAACGTCGAAACTTGTGACCCTTTTTTTCGCCATAAGCCTCGCCAATTAACACGTGTTAGTAACATTAGTATAATGATAAGGGAATATTTTGTCAAGCTATTCGATTAAAACCAGATTAAACTCTTGTCGAAACAGAACAAAAGTTCTATAATAAGGGCTGTTGGAAATGTCAATCCTGGCTTATTCATGCTATTGACCATCGTATCCGTGATCATTCACGAGTTATGTTGGAACAGGGCACAATTGTTCTCAGTTGGATAATATCCGCCGGCTCCTATTCGTTCCGCGGAAAATGTAAATTTTGTGACTTTAATTCCACCTGTGAGGCACCGGAGAGTATTCGAATAATTTTCGATAGGCGCTTCGAACAGCTCCTCCCCCAATTATCGAAAATAATTAATCGAATATTGAAAATCGAGGCGATTATCCGGCTAACAGACTTTCAAGCTAACGCGTTATAATCCTGCCCATGTCCAAAAGAACCCCTCGTATTATAAAAATTCTGCTCGGCCTGGTAGCGCTGGCAATCCTAGCTGTAATCCTGTATTTCGTTCCACCCATTCACAGCAGACTCGCCTGGCGTCTAAACAATGTGCGCACGAGTGTCATCTATTTCTTCAATCCCCCCCAGAAAGTGGCCTTTAACCCCAACGGCCAGGCCCTGGCCACACCCACGCCGGACCAGCCGGTTCCCAGCTCCACTCCCTTACCGCCAACCAGCACTCCCATCCCGACCGATCAACCCACCTTTACCCCTACCATAACATCCACACCCGGTCCGGATTCGGTCATCCTTGCCAAGGTTCCCTTCGTGGACCAGATGGGCCGCTATAACTATTGCGGACCTTCCAACCTGACCATGGCGCTCGAGTATTGGGGTTGGAAGGGCGATCCCAGCTCGAACCTGGCCCCGCGCGACCAGGTGGCGGCAGTCATAAAGCCGGGTGAAAATAATCCCAACCTGAACTTTGTTGACCGCAGCCAGTCAGATGTGAACGTAATGCCCTACGAGATGGTTGATTTTGTTAATGAACATACCAACCTCAAAGCCTTGTTCCGCTATGGGGGTGACCTCGATTTGCTCAAGCGCCTGATTGCCGCCGGCTTCCCGGTCATCACCGAAAAGGGGATTTACGAGCCGCTCCTGCCCGAGAATACGGTCCAGTGGGGCGGTCACTACGCCTTGACCACCGGTTACGATGACACTCAAAAATTCTTCGTCTGGCAGGATTCGTATTTGCCACTGCCGAGCTCTGTCGGGAAAGATACAAAGACTTCCTACGATGACTATCTCTCGGGCTGGCGCTCCTTTAACTACGTTTTCATCGTCGTCTACCCGGCCGACCAGGAACCGCTGCTCAACCAAATACTTGGCCCGTGGGCTGACCAGTTCTGGGCTGCCCAGCACGCGCTGGATATTGCCAACCAGGAAACGCAAGACCCGGCTTTGACCGGCAACGACCTGTTCTTTGCCATGTTCAACAAGGTTACCAGTTATATCAACCTGCAAAACCCGGACTATGGTCCGGCCGCAGCCGCCTACGACCAGGCCAACGCTTATTTTAATAACAAACTCAGCGTGAGCGATGACAAACCCCTGCCTTATCGCATCATGTGGTATGAGACTGCCCCTTACTCTGCATATTACTACTCAGGCCGTTATCAGGACGTGGTCGACCTGGCTGAAGCCAATTTGAAAAGGATCCAGGCCACCCGCTCGCTCGAGGAAAGCTGGTTCTGGCTGGCCCGGGCCGAATATGCCCTGGGCAACAACGATACCGCCTATGCCGACATGAACAAAGCGCTCTACTTCCATCCGAATTTCCAACCAGCCCTGGATATGTTTGCGCTGTGGGGAGTCACTCCAACCGGCTAACTTATTATGAAACTCCTGCACTTCGCGGATGCGCACATTGATATGGCCAACTACGGCCGGCACGACCCGGAAACGGGCCTGCCGCTGCGCGTATTGGATTTCCTGAAATCCCTCGATACCATCATCGGGACTGCCATATCGGAAAAAGTCGATCTGGTCATCTTCGCCGGGGATGCCTACAAAGATCGTTCCCCGGCGCCCACTTTCCAACGCGAATGGGGCAAACGCATCATCCGTCTTTCCAAAGCGGGTATCCGCACCCTGCTGCTGGTCGGCAACCATGACCTTTCGCCGGCCCTGGGCCGGGCGCATGCCATCCAGGAATTCGATACGCTTGAAATTCCGTACATCACCGTACTGGCGAAACCCCAATTTCTCTCAGCCGATGAGCTTGGCCTGCCGGTCCAGGTGATCGCCATCCCGTGGGTTTCACGCTCCGGCCTGGTGGCCGCAACGGATGCCAGTAACGTCGACAGCTCGGAAATCTTTTCGCATATCGAGGAGCGCCTGACGGATTTGGTGAACGGTTGGCTGGATAAAGCCGACCCACAGCTGCCCGTCATCCTGACCGCACATGCCTCCGTCCAGGGCGCGCTGTATGGCTCCGAACGGACCGTCATGCTGGGTGCGGACCTGGTCCTGCCCGGATCGCTGGTCCGGGACACCCGCCTGGATTACGTGGCTTTGGGCCACATCCACAAGCCGCAGGACCTCAACGAAAATGCGCATCCGCCTGTCATTTACCCCGGCTCGATCGAACGCGTCGATTTTGGCGAGGCGGGCGACGACAAGTTCTTTATTGTTGCCGAGATCGAAAAAGGTAAGACCAGGGTCGGGTGGCGCCAGTTGACCGGCGTCCGGCCTTTCATTGATCGTTACGTTCAACTCGAATCACCCGAGGATATCACAGGCGTACTCAAGTCGGCTTTACCGTCGGCAGAACAATTGGCGGGTGCCATCGTTCGACTGACCGTGGACTACCTGCGTGAATGGGATACGCTGATCGACGAATCCGCCCTGCGGCGCTACACGGAGGCTGCCTTCGAATTCCATCTAATCAAACGCCCGCAGATCGAGTCCCGCATCCGCCTGCCAGCCGACCAGGCTGTCAGCAGCTTGAGCCCGCTCGATCTTCTGGATCGATACTGGCGCGCCAGCCAAAACGATCAGGCAGATGCCTTGCAAAAACTTGCCAAGGAAATCATAGAAGAAGAACTGTAGGGGCGGATGGCATCCGCCCAATAGCAATCCGCCCAATAACATCCGCCTAATAAAAACCGTCTTAATTCGCATTTTCCAACCCTATGCGCTGGATCTATATCTCCCCTCACTTCGATGATGCCGTGCTGTCCTGCGGCGGCTTAATTTTTGAACAGACCCGGCAGGGGACACCGGTCGAGATCTGGACCATCCTCGCAGGAGACCCACCCCCGGGTCCGCTTTCGGAATTTGCCCGCCAGAACCATGCCCTGTGGGGGCTGCCCGGCGGCAAGGAGACCGTGGCCATGCGCCGGTCCGAGGATGAGCGAGCCAGCAGCCTGGTCGGTGCGGACCTGGTGCATTTCAATATCCCGGACTGTATCTACCGTCGTTCGCCTCAGGGGCAGGCGCTCTATCCGGAGACTGTCATCAGCGCGCCTCATCCGGCTGACCGGAAATTGCCGGATCGGATGGCTGCCTGCCTGCGATCCGAGCTGCTCATGGATGACATATTGGTCTGTCCGCTGGCGCTGGGTGGTCATGTCGACCACGTATTGGTACGCCAGGCGGTTGAATCCTTGCACCAGCCCTTACTTTACTATGCAGATGTCCCATATCTGCTCAATAACCCACAAACCCTCGAACCGGCAATCGTAGGATTCGAGAGCCAACTCCATCCGGTATCTGAAGCCGGCCTGGAGGCCTGGTTGGCGGGAGTAGCTGCCTACCGGTCGCAAATTTCTTCTCTTTTTAAAGGTGAAGGAACCCTGGAAGACGCCATCCGCTCGTATTGGGCCAGGGAGAGCGGCCTGCATTTGTGGTTCATCCACTAGACAATTCGTCGAAAATTGCTTGATTTTCATCCGGAATCATGTATAATATTGATGGGTAGGGAATCCTACAAATCCGCATCTCTGTTTCAGAGATGCTTGTATTTTCTCAGGACAATAACATGACGACGACATTCCTGACCAAAGAAGGTTTCCAGAAACTCGCTGATGAGCTTGAATATTTGCGTACCACCAAGCGCAAAGAAGTAGCTGAGCGCTTGCACGAGGCCATGGAAGGCGGCGAATTGATCGAGAACGCCGAATACGAGGCCGCAAAAAACGAGCAGGCTTTTGTTGAGGGCCGTATCCAGGAATTGGAGATGATCCTGGCTTCGGCACGCATCATTGAAGAACAAAACAAGAATCCAACCACCGTTCAGGTTGGCGATACCGTGGTTGTCAAGGAAGGCAGCAACAACCCCGAGGAATATACCATTGTCGGCGCGGCTGAGGCCAACCCCCGTAAAGGGAAAATCTCGAACGAATCTCCGCTGGGCAGAGCCTTGCTCAATCGTGGCGTTGGCGATGATGTAACCGTCGAAGCACCCGGCGGGATGTTCAAAGTCCATGTGGTTAAGATCAAATAGGCCCGGGCATGCCATTTTAGGCCCCGCGCAACCTGTCTGGTGCGCGGGGCTTTTTTTATACCTTGACCTGGTCTGTAAGCCAGTTGAAACAGGATGGTAAAATACCACCAGAAAGGTTCCAGCATGAGCGAGTACACTTCCCTTGAAAAGATCCGTCTTGAGAAAATCAATGAACTTGTCGCCGAAGGCATACAGCCATTCCCTACGCGTGCCGAGCGGACGCATACCAGCCTCCAGGCGATCGCGGCCTTCGAAACCGCTGAGAAGGCCGCAGCGGAAGGCCAACCGCCCGTAGAAGTGAAGGTTACACTGGCAGGCCGAATCCGGGCCACCCGCCCGATGGGCAAGATCACCTTCGCTCATATCGAGGATGGCGACGGGCGTGTCCAGTTATTCTTCCGGATGAATACGCTCGGACAGGAGCGCATCGACTTTTTCGATAAGCTGTTCGACATTGGTGATTTCATCCAGGCTTCAGGCTTCATGTTCCGCACCCGCACGGGCGAGGTGACGCTGCATGTCGAGGATTTCAAACTCCTGGCGAAGGCCGTCAGTCCTCTCCCGGCAGCGAAAGACGAACTTCTCGAGAACGGTGAAACCGTGCGCCACGCGGCGCTGGAAGACCCGGAACTGCGCGCCCGGCAGCGCTATGCAGACCTGGCGGTCAACCCGGAAGTGCGTGAAACCTTCCGTAAACGTGCCAACATGATCCGGGCGCTGCGTGAATTCCTGGATGCGCATGGCTTCCTGGAGGTTGAAACTCCCATCCTGCAGCCCATTTACGGCGGCGCGGCTGCCAAGCCATTCACCACCCACCACAACCAGCTCAAGCAGGACCTGTTCCTGCGGATATCGTTCGAACTGTACCTGAAACGGCTGCTGGTTGGCAACCTGGAACGTGTTTATGAAATTGGGCGCGATTTCCGGAACGAAGGTGTCTCCTACAAACACAACCCGGAATTCACGCAATTGGAGTTTTACTGGGCTTACGCCGATTACCTGCAGGTGATGGAGCTGACCGAGCAAATGGTGTCGTCCGCCTGCCAGAAAGTGAACGGCAGCATGCAGGTACCCTACCAGGGGCACGCGCTTGACTTCGCACCGCCCTGGAAACGCCTGGAAATGCGCGCCGGCTTGCAGGCAGTCACCGGGATCGACATCGCCCTCCATCCTGACGCCGGATCGTTGTACAACGCCCTGGTCAAAGCCGGGAAACAACCGGATCCCAAGGCAACCCGCGGCAAATTGATTGATTTCATGCTCTCGGAATTCCTCGAACCGACGCTGATCCAGCCCACCTTCCTGTTCGATTACCCGCGCGATATTTCACCCCTGGCGAAATCCAAGCCGGGCGAAGCCCTGACCGTGGAACGTTTTGAGGGCTACGTGGCCGGGTTCGAACTCTGCAACGCGTTCACTGAACTGAATGACCCGCTCGACCAGGAACAGCGTTTCCTCGAAATGGGCCGTGATTACTCCCCTGAGGACGAGGAGCAGCATCCGATGGATGAAGATTACCTGCGCGCCATGCGCTACGGAATGCCACCCTGCGGCGGCTTTGGGATGGGTGTGGACCGGCTGGCGATGCTGCTGACGGATAAGCACTCCATTCGCGAGGTGCTTTTATTCCCGCACTTGCGAGAAACTGAAGGATGACCAATAATTTATCCATCAAATCGAGTTGCTCCGGTATAGGATCATCCGGAGCGACTTTGTTGGGAGTAAAATAAACCTTGTAATTTGCCAGGCAACCGGATGTCCAAAAGCACTGTTTACCTTGCTCTGGGTACCAACCTCGGCGACCGTCCCGGGAATTTGCAGAACGCCATCGCGGGCTTGCCTCCGGTTGTGACGGTGCTGGAAAGCTCGCCTGTTTATGAGACATTGCCGTGGGGAGTGACCGACCAGCCAGCTTTTCTAAATATGGTCATCAGGGGTGAAACCCATTCTGAACCCCTGGAACTTCTGAAACAATTGAAGCTTTTGGAAACCCGCCTGGGTCGCCTGCCCTCCATCCGCTATGGACCGCGGCTGATTGACATTGACTTGCTTTTTTACGACGGTCTCATCCTTAATACACCCGAATTGACCATCCCGCACCCCAACTTGCACGAACGCGCGTTTGTGCTCGTTCCGCTGGCGGATCTGGCGGAAGGGTTCGTCCATCCGGTCACTGGGAAAACCGTTCGCCAATTACTGGCGGAGGTGAGTACCACAGGAGTGAAACGATATGGATAATGCGATGGATTTGCTTGGTAAACAGCCAGCACTGGCCTGGAAAATGGCTGTCAACATTCTTGGTAAGGATGAGGCTTCACCTGCAGCCCGCCAATCGGCTGCAGAAGTGCGGGAGGCCCAACTGGTAAAGGATTTACTCGCAACCTGCGACCGCCAGCACAGCGCTTATAAAAAATGGGATGGAGCGCATTGGGTCTTATCCATCCTGGCTGACCTGGGTTATCCGGCGGGCGATGAAAGCCTGCGGCCGCTCATGGAAGAAACCTTCAATACCTGGCTGAGCAAAGTGCATGAGACCAGGGGCTTGAAAGTCATCGACGGGCTCGTCCGGCGCTGCGCTTCCCAGGAGGGGTACGCCATCTGGAGTTCGTTACGCCTGGGATTTGCGGATAAGCGGACTGAAGAACTGGTCAGCCGCCTGCTGAAGTGGCAGTGGCCGGACGGCGGTTGGAACTGTTCCAAGCATCGCGAAGCTGACACTTCCTCGTTCATGGAGACGCTCATCCCTGTGCGCGCATTAGCGCTGTATGCCAAATGCTCGGGAGACGCAAAAGTAAGGACTGCCGTCGAACGCGCCGCCGAGGTGTTCCTGACGCGCCAGTTGTTCAAACGCCGCAGAGATGGTCAGGTAATGGACCCTCACTTTATCCGGCTGCATTACCCGTTATACTGGCATTACGACATCCTCTTTGGCCTCAAAGTGATGGCCGAAGCCGGGCTGCTCGGCGACCCACGTTGCCAGGCTGCACTGGACCTGCTCGAATCGAAACGACTGCCAGATGGGGGCTTCCCGGCCGAAGAGACGTTTGCCCGCCAAAGTCGCCCTCAACTGAGCGGCTACTCGCCGGTCAATTGGGGTGGGACGAGCAAAAAGATTATGAACCCATTTGTTACAGCCGACGCACTGTACGTACTGCGCCTGGCTGGCAGGCCTCAATAAATAAAAGTAACTGGCGGTAGAAGTATAATCATTCAGACAGGAGACCTTCCATGACCGAAACCAAACCCCTTTATTGGAAACCCGAACCCGGCATTGGTTACAGTGTGCAAAGACGACCCGACGGCGGCATGACGATCACCGTCACCGACCTTTCGGATGCCACCATCCAGCACTGGCACGACTTTGCCCTGGAGCATTTACTCGGTATGGACCGGCTGACCCGTAACATGTATGATCTGCGGCAGGTCAATGAAATCCCGGATAAAGCCGTGCATGCGGCCATCGAAGTCAACAGCGACCCGGCCGCGCGTAACATCCGCGTGGCGGTGGTGGTCAACAGCGAAAAAGTTGCCAACGCAGTGCGGGAGTTGTATTACCAATCCTTGCCGGAGACTTCGGCAGCCATTAAGATTTTCACTGACATGGATGCGGCCGAAGCCTGGCTCAGCCGTCCACTCGACCAAATGGTGTGAGCTTTCATTCAGAAATTGCATCCCTGCAGGAATACAAATGCATTCCATGACCATTGGCGGCCGGACCCTGATTTGGGGTGAGCGTACTTATGTCATGGGAATCTTGAAATCTTACGCCGGACAGTTTTTCAGGGGATGGGCTGTTGACCTCACCCCCGGCCCCTCTCCCGGTGGGAGAGGGGGAAAGAGGATTGGGTTGGAACAAGCCCGCCGCTTCCTGGCTGCAGGTGCAGATATCCTGGATGTCGGCGGAGAATCGACCCGGCCCGGCTCCCAGCCGGTGAGCGCCGACGAAGAACTACGCCGGGTGCTGCCAACCATCCAGGCCATCAAGACAGAATTCCCGGAAGCGTTGATCTCAATCGATACGTATAAGGCTGTCGTAGCCGAAGCAGCCCTGCAGGCAGGGGCTGCCATGATCAATGATGTCTGGGGTTTGCGGGCTGATCCAGACCTGGCTGGAGTGGCTGCCCGCCACAAGGCTCCGGTGGTGTTGATGCATAACCGTTCGAAGCCCGCCAATGTAGAGGTGCGGGAACGGCTTGGAAATGCCTACCTGGGTGCGGAATACCAGGATCTTATGGAAGACGTTAAACGCGAGTTATTGGAATTGGTTGAGATTGCACGCACAGCCGGAATCCCGGACGAAAATATCATCCTGGATCCCGGGATCGGATTCGGTAAGACGGTGTCGCAAAACCTCGAACTCATCAACCGTCTTGACGAGCTGCACACGCTGGGTTTCCCGATCCTGCTGGGACCTTCGCGTAAATCTTTTATCGGATATACCTTAGACCTGCCGGCCGACCAGCGCCTGGAGGGGACGGCTGCCACTATAGCGATTGGCATCGCACGTGGAGCTGACATCGTGCGGGTGCATGATGTGGAAGCCATACTGCGAGTGGCGCGCATGACGGATGCAATTGTGAGGCGAAATTAACCCATGCCGACAGACTACGATAATGATCTCCTGCGTGAAGGAATTTTCCATTACAGGGTAAAGGAATATGACTTGGCGCGTAATTACATCCAACGCGCCCTGGAAACTGCCGACGATCTACAAACGCGGGCGCAGGCGAATTATTATCTTAGCTTGTTGGCTGTCGATCCCATTCAAAGGCGCCAATTTCTCGAAGAGACCCTGGCAATTGACATCACGCATGCCGAAGCCCGGCGTGCCCTGGCTGTCCTGGACGGCAAGCTCAATGCCAGCGAAATTGTCAACCCGGAAACTTTACCGGACGCTACCGGCGGGACGGTCGAGGTTCAGGCTGAGCGCTTCACCTGTCCGAAATGCGGGGGCCGGATGGTATTTGCCCCGGATGGCGTTTCGCTGGTTTGCGAATATTGCGACCAGGGCAGGCGCCTGTCCACGCAGGCCAACGGCGGGGAACAGGATTTTTTCATTGCCATGGCGAACGGATCCAGTCAGCGGATACCGGTCGAAGTGCCCACATTCCGCTGCCAGGGTTGTGGGGCTACTTTTGTACTGGCAGTGGATCAAATCTCTGCCACGTGCGCCTACTGTGGCTCGGTGCACGTGGTTGCGACGGCTGAGAAACGGCGAATGATCGAGCCGGATTCGATCCTGCCAATGGAGTTCGATCAGAAACAGGCCAACCGGAAGTTGATCCATTGGGTGGAGGAAATGAAGGTTGTGCCTCAAGCGCAAGTGCAGGCACCACGTGGTCTGTACCTGCCGGTCTGGACGTTTGACATATTTGGTAACATTCCCTGGAACGGTATGACCTACCGGGATAAGCACATGGTGCCTGTCTCTGGCGAAAAGACCATACACTTCGAAGAAGTACGCATCCTTGGTTCAAAACGGTTGGCAGATCTCATGGTGAAGGTGCTGCCTGATTATGATCTCAAGAATGCGACGAAGTATGATGCACGCTTTCTGGCCGGCTGGATGGCGGATGTCTACGATCTTCCCATGGCAGAGGCCTCTTTGGATGCCCGCAGTATCGCGGTAGAAAGAGTGCGGGCCATGATTTACGCAGAATTTGGTCACGTTTCAAACCTGGGTTACAACTCCTCAACGCTCATGATCAGTGCTTTCAAACTCATCCTGGTACCGGTCTGGGTGACAGAGATCAAAGCCCACGACCGGATTTCCCGTGTACTTATCAATGGCCGGAATGGCTGCGTCTATAGCGAAATCCAGGAGCGCGGCCTGGCAGGCTGGCTGGGAAATATGCATGGCGGCCAATAAAGACGATCCGGAAATGCCAAGTACATCGTTTTGCAGCTTATGTCCATCCTAACAATCATCCGCCAGCGGCGCCATCGCCGGAGTCTTACCCGTGCCAGCACCCAGCAGCGCTCTCAGCGGGCGGCTTTTGGATTCGGGTTCACCGTCAGCGCGGCGCTGGTGATGGCTGTCCTGGTTGCGGCTCTGGCATACGCGGGTTTGACACGCGGCCTGCCGCCGGTCGAGGAGTTGTCCATCCTTCTAAATCCCAGCGATGGTTTCCTGCTCCAGCCAACGCGCCTGTATGATCGCAGCGGTCAGCATCTACTGGCAGTGCTGGCTCCCGCGGATGCCACACGTATTTACGCGCCATACAGCCAAATACCTCAAAGTTTGATCGAAGCCACCATCGCTACGGCCGAACCGAATTTCTGGTACTCACCCGGCTACGTAATAAGCGGTTGGAAAAACCCGGAAGTGCATGCCACCCTGGCGCAGCGCCTGGTTTCGGGGCTGCTCCTGGAAGATCAGGCGGCTTCTCCGCTGCGCGCCATCCACGAACGTATGCTGGCAGCGCAAGTTACGGCCCAGTATGGGCGGCAACAAGTGTTGGAATGGTATCTGAACAGCGCTTATTATGGTCATTATGCTTACGGAGCGGAAGCTGCTGCACAGGAATATTTAGGAAAATCCATCACGCAGATCAACCTGGGGGAAGCAGCTTTACTGGCTGCCATAGGCCAGGCGCCCGCCATTAATCCAATCGATGCTCCCCAGGCTGCTGAACAGAACCGCTTGAAGGTCATCCGGGCCATGATGGAACAGGGATTGATCAACCCGGCGGATGCTGCGCAGGCGGTGCGAAATCCGCCCTCACCCCGCACCCCTCCCCCGAACGGAAAGGGGACATTGGGAGAGGGGAATGTGGCACCGGCTTTTGTCAAGCTGGCCCTGGCCCAACTTGACACCTATTTCGGCGCAGGGCGAGCAGAGCGCGGCGGTCTGACCATTACCACCAGCCTGGATTACGATCTGCAACTGCAGGCTGTCTGTGCTGCACAGACTCAACTTAGCCGGCTGGCAGGTTCCAACAGCGAAGTACTGGCGGCGGATGGAACTCCCTGTACAGCCGCAAACCTGTTGCCAGGGCTCCAGCCGGGCGAGAGCCTGCCGGGAGCTTCGGCCAGTATTATTCTGCTTGACCCCCAGACCGGGCAAATCCTGGCGGCAGTAGGGGACATACGGGACGGTGAGCAAAGCAACTCCCTGGCTTACCACCCTGCCGGTACGGCCATCACGCCATTCATCTATTTAACAGGTTTCTCGCGGGGCTTAAACCCGGCTTCGCTGAGTTGGGATATCCCAGCCGGCAGCCCGGTGCCCGGCCAGGTCTATCACGGCCCGGTGCGCCTGCGTACTGCGTTAGCAAACGACTACCTTGCTCCGGCAGTTGATCTGCTCGACCAGATGGGACAGGAAAGCGTGCAGAGTATTTCAGCTCCGTTCGGCTTGAACATTCCAAATGGGATCCAGTTGTTGAAGGACGATTTTCAAATTTCTCCACTGGCCCTGGCCGAGGCCTATGGGATCTTCGCGGATAGCGGCACAATGGCCGGAGAGAGCATCGCCAACGGAGGCCTGCATTCCAGCGTAATTCTAAATGTGCAAGGAGTGAACCATTCGGTCTGGGCGGATTGGACGGCGAGCCAGACGCGGCTTCTGCTCAGCCAGCAATTGGCCTATCTCATGAACCAGGTTTTGAGCGATGAGACTGCCCGCTGGGCGTCACTCGGACATCCCAATCCACTTGAGATCGGCCGTCCAGCGGGAGCGAAGTTGGCCCGCAGCCTGGACCTCTCAGCAGCCTGGGTGATAGGCTATACACCTGAGCGGGTGGCGGTTGTCTGGCTGGGACCAGGTTCTGGAATTGGCCCGAGCACAAACGAAGCGCCAGTACAGAGCGCAAGCGATGAATCCAATCCTGTGGCGGCGCGTGTCTCTGCAGACTTGTGGCATGCCGTGATGCAGTATGGGGTGCGTAACCTGCCATCCGAAAGCTGGGACATGCCCTCCGGTATCGTGACCGTTCCGGTCTGCGATCCATCCGGCCTGCTGCCGACGGCAGTCTGCCCGAATGTGGTTAACGAAATCTTCCTGGAAGGACGCCAGCCTGTCCAGGTTGACACCCTGTACCAGACTTTCCAGGTGAACTCCGAGACCGGACTGTTGGCAACTGTTTTCACTCCGCCCGAGCTGGTGGAAAAGCGCACCTATATGGTTGTGCCGCCTAATGCACGTCAATGGGCCAAGACTGCCGGGTTACCCACACCACCCACGGCCTATGATACCGTGCAGAAACCGCCGGTTTTGCCGGATGTGCATATCAGCTCCCCGGAAATGTTTTCAGACGGGCGCGCCAAGCTCGAAATCCGGGGAGGCGCGAATGGGACTGACTTCGTCTCGTACCGCCTGGAATACGGCCAGGGTCTTTATCCGGTCGCCTGGGTACAGATCGGAACAGACAGCCGGGCGCCGGTCACGGAAGGTCTGTTGGGGGAGTGGGATACGACCGGCCTGGATGGGCTTTACGCACTGCGCCTGATGGTGGTGCGCGCCGACCAGCGTGTGGACCAGGCGGTCGTGCAGGTGACCCTGGATAACACTGCTCCGCAAGTGGCGATCACCTATCCGCAGGCCGGACAAACAATCAGCGCGGCACAGGAACCGCAGTTGGCTTTGCAAGCCCAGGCCAGCGACCCATTCCTGAATAAGGTGGAATTTTACGTGGATAACAAGCTGGTGGGGCAGTCCAGCGTGGCGCCCTTCGGAGTGATCTGGGCTGCCAGATCCGGAGGACATACCCTGAAAGTGGTGGCCAGCGACCTGGCCGGGAATACGACTGAAGCAAGCATCAAGTTCACAGTGGGAAAGTAAATACGTCAGCCTTTGAGCGAGAGGGCATCCGCCAGCAACTTGCCATTGATATAGATGGTGACATCCGTCACCGTCGGGAACTGGCGGGCAGTGGCTTCAAGCTGGCCTGCAACGCGCGGGTTATCACATTCGCCTCCCAGTGTCAGGGTTCCGGTCAGGTTGATGACGGCTTTACCAGAGGTGACTGTGACGCTTTCAATTTGGAGGTCGGATTGATACAAGGCATTGTACAGCCCGGATTGTCCATAATACTGATCCTTGAGCGAGAGCAGGGCACCCAGACTGGCGCGTAACACGCCTTGTGACGGCGGAATCTCAATCTGTACCGGTACCAGGCTATCGCCGCAGCCCAGCATAGCGCCCGATTGGCCATTATCGCCGACTGCAACCAGGAACATCTGCACCATTTGCGGACCGGGGGTAACGTCGGAGGAGACCACGACTGTATCGGTTGGCGGAACTTCAGTTTCGGTAGGCAACGCTTGAGTACCTGTTGGCACTGGTGGTAAGGGTGTGGCGGTCGGCTGTGGATCAACCGCTGAGGACGCCAGGGCCGTGGCAGTAGCAGGGGTGTAATCGATGCCTACCTGGAAGGTGCCATTGCAGGCTGTGATGAACAGGAGAAGAAAGATGGCTGACAAGGTGCGGGATATTGATTTCATAGGGCCTCCAGATCTCATTCAAGTTCAGAATAAAATTACCTGGTACGATTTCAATCCTGTGTATTACGGCCAGCCTAATTACAGGCCGCCGGCAGCATTGAGTTCACGTCCGTGCCATTGGTCACCTGTGTGAACTTCCCGGAAACAATACCCAGGGGTTGGAAGGGCGGGACGGTCTGGTTGGCAGGCTGGGAGAGGCGCAGGGTGTAACAGCCTACAAAAGTCTGCGCGGCACTGGAAGTAGTGACAACATGCATGGCTAATGGCAGTTTGTAATATAGGCTGCCGGCAGCACCTTCAGTCAGGGGCGTGCCAAAGGTAACCGTAATCGTATCTGTATTGGAATATCCAGCTGCCCAGACGTCATAGGCTCCCGGGAAGGTGGCGGGGGTCTGGAAATAATAATAGGCCCGGACATATTGTTTCAGGTTGAGGGCATTCAAGAAGGAACTGACGGTTTCAACCGGTCCACTGCGGTTGTCCAGGAAATTGGTTTTATCGATGCTGAGGTTACCGCCCGAATCGGCCACCGGATTGGGTCCGGTCGGAAGTCCGGCGCAGGCATTGGCCAAAGCGCTGGAATCACTGGCGTTCAGATCGGAGGCTTTGGCCTGGCCCCGGTCGATACTCATCGGATTAAAGGGCGGCGCGCCGAAGTTAGCCGGTTGGCCCTGGTGCACAATGTAACAAGCCGCGAAATTGGCGTGCGTACCGTCCCTGGCGGTTGTTTTCAATACAACCGGCACGGTGAAGTAAGTTTGCCCGGCGCCGGTATCGGATGTGATCTGTCCAAAGGCCAGGTTGACCAAGGCGGTATTACTATAGCCGTTGGCATAGGTAGTGAAATTGCCCAGCGTAGTGGCAGGAGTTGTCCAATAACCGTAGGCGCGAGAGTATTCCTGGCGATTGATGGCATTGTATAAGGAGACGATCACCTGGGAGGCCGTGCTGCGGTTATCAACGTAATTGGGTGTGGATGGATTGGGGACGGAGGTGTTGGTGGAAACAGGCGCGGGTGTCTGAGTGGGGGCCGAGGTTGCGGGCGACGCAGGCGTATCGCTGGGAGCGACGGTGGGAGGTTCCGGGGTAAATGTGGGAAAAGGAGTATGGGTGGACGCCTGGGTATCCGTGAGTGTGGGGACCTGAGCGGCGGTACTTGTGGGAGTGGGTTCAATGCCTATGGCTACCGAGCCATTGCAAGCAGTGAGAAATACCACGGCTACGATTAAGATAAGTTTGAGTGATTTCATATTTGACTCCAGAAAGAACGGATTTCCATATGTATTTAGATGTATTTTAGAGGCTGGAGGTTACGCCGGGATGGCGGGGAAGTGACTGTTTCGAAACAGGCTGTTATCAATCTGTGACAATTTATTCCGAAGTCGGAGACTTCGGAGTCCGATTCCTAACCAACTGGCAGGCGCAGGGTGAAGACAGTGCCCTGCCCGGGGCGACTGCGCAGGCTGACCTGACCGTTATGTCTTTCTGCGATGGCTCGCACCAGCGCCAGGCCCAGGCCGCTGCCCGGGACGCCGCGCCCGGCTTCGCCGCGGTAAAGTTCTTCCCAGACGTGGGGTTGTTCTTCGCCCGGGATACCGGGGCCGGTGTCGGCAACTTCGATGAGCAGGCTGGTGCCATCTTCGGAGGCATGCAGTTCAACGGTATCGCCCGGGCGGGAGAACTTGAGGGCGTTTTCCAGCAGGTTATGGACAGCCAGAAAGAGCAGGTCGGGGTCGCCGGAGACTTTTGGCAAAGGCCAGGGAGCCTGGGGGATGGTCAAAGTCAAATGGCGCTCGCCGGCTCCGGGCTGATCCTGGGCCAGGGTAAAGACCTCCTGCAACAAGGCCGGGATATCCACCGGGGAATGTTCCACGAGGCGGATTTCCAGTTCGGCCAGTTTCCGCAGGTCGGCTGACAGGCGGCTGAGGCGCAAGGCCTGGGCTTCGACGCTGTCCAAGGCTTCCTGGCGGGCAGCCTCGGAAGGCGACCCGGCCAGGTTGGCCAGCCCGGCCCGGATGGCGGTAAGCGGATTCTTCAATTCGTGATCCAGGCGGCGCAGGAAACGACGGCGCTCATCGGCGGCCTGTGCCAGCACAGCCTGACGGCGCTGCTCCCAGGCCAAGCGGATATAGAAAATGGCTCCAACCAGGACCGACAGGCCCAGGCCGAGAACGAAAGCCAGGCTGCCCAGGTCAATCCGGAGAAAGGCAATCGGGTTGGTTTTGGCGATGAACCAAAGATAGATGGCAGCCAATAACCCCAGGCCAAGCGGGATCAGGGCAAGCAGCCAGCTCCAGCGTTTCATGACAGGGTCTCCACCTGGCCGACGAAGCGATAGCCCTGACCGGGAATGGTCTCGATAAAGCGCGGACTGGCGGGGTCATCATTCAAAGCCCGGCGCAATTCGGCCACGCGCGTGTATCGACCGCGCGCGTGCCGACCGGGTAATCCCAGCCCCAGACCACATCCAGGAGGCGTTCGCGCGTAACAAGCTCGTCCGGATGGGTCAGCATGTATTCCAGCAAAAGCACGGATTTGGGAGTGAGGGTCAATTCGAGCTCATCCAACCAGACCCGGCGGGAGCCACGATCCAGGATCAATTTGCCGGAAGCCAGGCGGGCGGCGGCGGAAAGAGGTGGTTGGCCGGGATGAGCGCGGCGCAGAACGGCCCGGATGCGTGCGACCAATTCATGCGGGTCGAAAGGTTTGTTGAGATAATCATCGGCGCCTTCTTCGAGCGCCATGGCGCGTTCGGAGGCTTCGCCGACCTGGGTGAGCAGGATGATGGGGATCCAATTGCCGGCCTGGCGGAGCTGACGGAGGACTTCGCGGCCGTCCAGGCGGGGCATCAAGACGTCCAACACGAGCAAGTCCGGCTTTTCGGAGGCAACCTTTTCAAGAGCCTGCTCCCCATTGGCGGCAACCGCGACTGCAAAACCTGAGCGGCCGAGGAAAGGCGCCAGGTTATCGGTGATGGCGGTTTCGTCGTCTACGAGCAGGATGGAGGGTTTGGATTTCATAGGAGTGGTCACTCAGGTAATGCAACTAAAATTTAACACAAAGGTCACCAAGGTTCACGGAGCTGCACGAAAGAAATGGATTTAAAAGTCTCACCACTAAGGATGCGAAATAATTAGTATGCATCAGGGTCCATTGTAGCCATTTTTAAAGAACCCGCAACCACCCAGGGCAGCATGGCGAAGAGACCTATCAGGGCGAGGTCTCCGGTGCCAGCGAGCAGGGCTCCGATCACGATCCCAACGGCGGTGACCAGGTAACTCGCCAGCGCCAGGCGGTCGAAATTGGCCTGGGCGGGTCTGGCAGTCTGGCCGGCGATCCACAGGTAGAGGGCAAAGGTGGTGAAGACCGTCAGCCACCAGCCCCAGAAGTTCTGCAGGGGAATGCCAAAATAGACGCCGTGCGTATCCCAGACCCAGTGACCGCTGGCGACCATGATGGGATCCATGACCAGGTCCCAGGCGGTCATGACCAAGCCGCCCACGGCAGCCACGGATAGCAGTCGCAGCCAAGGTCTATCACGCAATGGAACGAGCCAATCGGCGATAACGAAGGAAGGATAGCTCATCATGAACCAGGCGATCGGGATGAGGTAGGGAACCAGCCCCAGGAACTTGGGACCCAGTTGATCGGTGTAATGATAGGGGCCATAGACCCAACCGGTGGCGACGCCAACGCTCTCGAACAGCAGGCTGACAACAAAAACCAGCGCCAACAGCCGCAGGGCGCGGCCCCAGCCTTCGCGCTGTCCGGCGTGCAGGAGGGCGAAGGTGAAACCGGTCAGCGTGACCAGCGGGGTGAAGTAGCGGCCGGGCGCGATCCCCAAAGAACCGCCAATAATGGTATAGGCGGTTATGATGGCATACAGGATGAGAAGGACGAGGGTAAGGCGGCGCAAGGTTATGTTTCCTCCTGATCCGGAGTCAAGAAAAGAATCTAAACACGACGGACACGATCCCCAAAAGTACTGGGACAGGCGGAAAAGATTAAGAACTTAAATGTCCAAGATCAATTATCCACAGTAAACCGATTTGTTTCTTAAACATTATAACCATTTTGTACCAGGGCCAAGGATGGGAGTGGTGATTCGGCGGGTATATCCCTTGCCCATTCGCCACTCCGATGTGCCCTGCAACAAACGCGGGGCGGGTAGGAGGGGTGCCCTGTAAGAATGCCCTGACAAGCAGGCGGGTATGTTATTCGTTCCTCGGTTCGAAAAAAATTCGAATATAAGGACAGGGAATTAAAGAAAGCCCTGACAAAAACAGCCATGTGTGTCTGCGGCACACCTGTACCTGCGGTCCTGGCGCAGGCAGGCCAGGCAGGCTGAGTAGGGGCCGAATTAAAGTCGCCTTAATTTGTGTTTACCGCGGAACCCTGCCAAGGAAGCAGGGCAGGCAGAATACGGGAGAGGGAAGAAGAATGCGATGGCTTTTTCCATGGTAGTGAGGATTAGAGAGCGGGTGGAAAGAACGGAAATCTGTTCCAAAAACACTCCTACGGAGACCTTGGATGTGTCCAATCAAAAGTTTCGTTTGAGGACAGGACAATATTAGAACATAAATTCTAATTTGTCAAGGTTGGGAGGCTTTTTGGGCGATGACAATGTAATTGTAGGCCAGGCGGGAGGGCGGGATGGATAAATTCGGGGGATTAATTTTGTATTCGGGAGAAAGTTTTTTGACCAACGCTTCGTGTTCCTTCTGGGTCTGGACGCGCCAGCGTTCGATGCGCTGCAGTTTTTCAGCCTCGGTGGTAGTATCCAGCATCCTCAGAACCTTGAAATAGCCATGCTCCTCGAGCGCGCGGCCAGTTTCATCCATACTGTAGGTTTCACCCCACATCCAATGATTAATATCCACGTGATAAGGCTGACCACGCCAACCCGGGTGCAGATCGTGGGCGTAGAGGAAGAGCAAGCCGCCTGGCTTAATGGCATGATACAAACGATAAATACTGTGAAACAGGTCGATCGGATCGAGGTAAAGCATGGATGAAAAGGAGCAGGCCCCGTCGAAAACAGATTCCGCCTCGATCTCGGTGATGGCGTGTTCCCAAAACTGCACTCCGGGGAATTGTTGGCGGGCGCGGGCCAGCATGGCCGGTGAAAGGTCACTACCGGTGACCTGGAAGCCCTTCGACAGGAGCCGGGTGAGGATGGGGTCGCCATGGCCGCAGCCGGCATCCAGGATATGCCCGGCAGCCGGCAGCTGTGCCAGCCAGCCATCAAAGACTTCCGCAAACGCAGGCTTGTCAAAGTATTTTTCCTGGTAATTTGAAGAAATCAGATCATAGGCCTGGCGGTTGAGTTGGCGCGCGAAAGGCCAATCGCTATGCCCGGGCGGGAAATTGGCCGGGTCCGGGTGCCGGCCCAGGCTGGCCTCGCTCAACTCATGAATGAGTGCGCGCATGAAGCGCAGACCCTCTTCCAGGCTGATTTCTTCGATGCGGAAGTCCAGTGAGCGCTCGCCGGGCGCAGCGTTACCAAATACCGCCCCTATGTCCGCACAGATCTTCAGGGAATACTGAATGGAGTCGTGCGTTTCGTTATCAGTACCGGTGTAACTGGATTTGGTCCGTATGAGCATGATACTGGTTTCAGGGAGCATGTCGCCAAATCCAAAGCCAGCATGCTCCTCGCTCAGGAATTTCTCCAACTCGGCCTCCAGCCCGGCAGTATCGTGCGGCCCAAGATAAGTAAGGATATTGCGGCTGTAAAACAAAGGAATATCCTGCAGGCTATAGCGGATTTCGAGCCAGAAATCCCCGCTTGCATCGAAATTGGCGCCGCTTCCAATTTCAAATTGCTGGCCCCGGCGCCCGCCCGCGCCCCAGATATTTACTTCAAGGCATTCCAGGCTGCATGGAGAGTCTTCGTCGGCTGCTTTGATGATTTCGATTTTGGCCATGTCTGTTTATCCTCTTCCCTTGGTATGGTGATATCAGTGTAGCTCAAATCCCAGGGGATAACATAATAAATACCTTCCAAAGCAGGGGAGCGAGGCTGGCGGCGGGAAGCGGGCAAAATCAATAGCAATAATCATCGATTGGCGTTGAAAGGCTGTCTCTCAGGTAGGCACAATCTCCGGTATTGTTCCATATTGCAGCGCCGCTGCCGTAATTGAAACCGCAATACTCGGGATGACTCTGGTTGGTGTAGACACGGCAGACCTGGGCGGGCTGCATTACGAAACTGGGGAATGTGTAGATGTGGTTGCCAGTGTCTCGCAGGGTCCAGTTCTGTAGCTGAATTTGGCGGGTATCGTTATTCTGGATCACGACATACTCATCCGGCTCGGTGGTACCGCTGCCATCATAGAAAATCGAAGAGATCGCTACATTTCCGGAGGTAACGGGCGGGGGTGGAGTGGCCTCTGCAGCTTTCATGATGAGTGGAAGGTATAACGAATAGCTGGGCGGGTTCGGTTACGTTATAGGTTGAGCCGTTGCTGACGATCACAATGCGTGCCCTGTTGATCGGTCCGCCAGACTCGGGCGCCAGCGGCCAGCAGCCGGCTGATGGTATCCGGGGAAGGATGGCCATAGGTATTCACTCCCACGGAGATGACCGCTTCAAGCGGGCTGACTGCGGAAAGGAAAGCCGCGCTGGAACTGTAGGCGCTGCCATGGTGGGCGACTTTGAGCACCTGGGCGGCCACCGGGGTTCCATGGGCCACAACTGCAGCTTCCACGCTGCTGCTGATGTCACCTGGAAATAGAAATCTGACATCGCCATGGCTGAGCAGGACTACCACGGAGGCGTCATTGGTTTCCGGACTGGAAAGACCTGAGACTGGATTGAGAATTTGAGCGGTGGTGCTGCCCCACGTGTATTCAGTTGGATATTGGGCGGTGGTCAGAGTCAGACCTTCGTTGGTCACGGCGGTCGTGAAATCCGTCCAGGTGGCGCTGTCGCCGGGATAGCCGTTATAGAGCACCTGCTCAACCGGGATATCGGTGGCATCCAGTACATCGATCAGTCCGCCGATATGATCGGCGTCCGGGTGGGTGGCGAGCATCACGTCGATATCGTCTATCGCATGGTCGCGCAGATAGGACAAAACGGTTGGGCCGGCTTCCGGCTTGCCGCCGTCGATGAGGATGTCGAAGTTGTCCGAGTCGTGGATCCAGATGGAGTCACCCTGGCCAACGTCGATGAAGGCGACGGTCAGGGTGGTGGTTGTGGTGGCGGATGGGGATGAGCTGCGGGCGGGGATGCTGTAGAGAAAGCAAATAGCGATAAGGGCAGAGCAAAGGAAGATGGCTTTTCCGCCGCTCACAAAGAAACGATGATCTGATTGCATGAAACTTCTCCCGACAAGCTGTGCTGCTGAGTGGAATGTCCCCAATTCAGTATAATATGCTTTTCTAGTGAACGCTGATCTTACGCATGCTTATCTCGGTGGAGCTGATCTAAGAGAATCTTATCTTCTCGACGCCATTTTCAAGAAAGCCACTCTCAGAGATGCTAATCTCAGTAAAGCAAGAATTGGGGAAACGGTTTTAGGAGAAAACAACCTGAGTGCACTAAAGGTCTGGTTGAAGTTGAACATTCGTACCCTTCAACTATTGGAGCGAATACGATTCAGTTTTCAAAAGGGAGAATCCATGAGATTTTTCTGCGGGGATGTGGACTGAGCGGTTGGGAAATCTAACCGGCGAAATTATTCCAGCCAGGGCTCTCGAAACAAGAAGTCAATAATATCCTATACCGCATTTACGATCTACGAGCTGGCCAAGTAATTCAAATCAATCCTCTCTTTATCTCGTACAGCCATATGGATGCGGATTTTGTTTATGAAATGGAAATATCCCTGGATAAAAAGGGTATCAGATTCTGGCGGGATATCCACGATGCGACAGCGGGAAGGCTTGAGAAAGTGGTTGAACGGGCCATACGGCTCAATCCGAAGACCACATGGAATAGCCCGGCCTCGATAGAGTGTCGCAAACACCAGTGCCCAGAACCCCTTGGTTTTCCCATCCTTGAGTGTTCCCACATATTCGGTTTTCCAGGCCTGCGCTCGTTCGATCTCGGTCGGATCTCCAATCATGAACTCCGCATCCGGCTGATAGAGCCGCCCTAATACCTGCCTGGGATCATTTCGTTTCAGAAAACGCTGGATGCGCTTGTAGGCTGCAGCTGCGTTCCCCTGCATGTGACTGGCTATGTCCGTCATCCGCAGCGAGCGCGCCGCCAGGATCGCTTGCCCAATTTCGGCGGCTTGTTGCGCCGTCTCTTCTTCGTCAAATATCGCCCGTACAAATTCTAGAATGGTAAACTTGTTCATGGAAGCCTCCTTTTTGGGATTTGGTTGTCGCAAATCAAGTCTACCAAATATCGAGGCTTCCTTTTTTGTCCGTACTCATGTCCGAACCTCAGTCACTATGGAAGTAATCCACAGCCAAGGATGAAAATGTATGCTTGAAGAGATCTTGCGAAACTGAGATAGAGTTGTAATTTTCTTGGTGCCGAGAGCCTGTTCAAGAGTTGGATCGGGATACCCGTAGGCCAACAAATTGGCGCGCTCGTATGAGAAGCACGTAGATCAGGTTCTGATCAACTGGGTATCCGCGTCAGCTTGCGGGACAGAAAGCGAGGAGGAATGAATGTAGAACAGTACAGCACTTGAAAGCAGCATCGGGGCGGAAGACGGCGGTGCCTCGCCGGAGGACATGGCTCAGTTGTCGCGCGGCCGATTGCGGGAGAAACGTACTGACCTTGAGAAGGCACTCACAGGGCGCTTTCAAGCGCAGTATCGATTTCTGAAATCCAAAAGATGAAGGTCTTACATCCTACAGGCACCCAGAAATCGATAATTCTCTTCTCTCTCCGATAACCAAAACAATCTGATCGCTTTGGAGCATCAACACCTCGCATTGAAACTATATCTCATAGAAAAAATCTTATATGGTTCTAGAATTCGAAATTTGGCCAATGAAATATGAGTAAGGCAGCCAGAATCGCAGCGTTGATAAGAATGGCAATTGCTCCCTGATTATCCAGGCGGTGCGCCACGCCATCCCAGAAAAGAATGAAAATGATCGAAGAAAACAAGGTCGATCCTACAAGCACTGGTCGCCACCAGGGTTGGCCTACAAGAATTCCAATCCCACTAGCGAAAAGACCAATAGCAGCCAGTACTAACAAGATACTCGCAAGAATTCTATTTGCTTCTTCCCCGAGAAGTTTTGAAAATACCCACGAGCCATTGGGCCAAACCATCCCAGGCTGAAGCTCAAAATACCGGGCGCTCTGTCCGAAGTACAACAAATGGACCAGGCCGTGTAATACAATGAAGACGCCAAACAAGATTCTGGCCATGAAAATTCTCCTTTTCGTTCTAAAGTTTATCAAGAACACTAATCGTTCTGATACATTCTTTTGAGGTCATGACCGAACCCGGCGATGAAAGCAATCACATACAAAATTGCCGAGAAAAAGACCAGGCTCATGGCCGTAGTCTGAATGGTTACAGGATCCGTGAAACCGGGGAAGAGGCCGAAAATAGCCATTTCTAAGCCGGTCAAGAAAATGACCGTGGCCAGAACGAGTACTACGATCCAGAGTTTAGATAGGAATGGCCAGGTGCTTCTGGGCAACAGTTTCTTCCACCAGGTCAACGGCTTGTCCATGCGAGTTGCAAAAGCCCATGCCGGGATAAAGAAAGCTATCTGACCGATACCCCCGCCAACTAAAAACAGAAGAATGAATAAGCCTAAGAAAACTGCCCGTCCGTGTCTGGTACGGAGGAACTGGATAGACCAAATAACAATTGTCAACCCTACGATCATCGCCAGTAGACCGGTGACCATGAAATTAGGGATGATGGTAAAGGCTTCCTCTGTGCCCAGGGGCCAGAATCTTTGCCCTTCCCCAATCGCTTGAATAATGAGACTGTCGGTGGGTGTATTTCCCTGCAAGAATTCAAAAATACCATGGTTGACGCCTGAGAGTCCGAAGATTATTCCGATGGTAGTGGCGGTCACGCGGGTTGCATCCAGATTATCGAAAGACAAGGTTTTATTTTCCATATTTCTTTGAGTTCTCCTTTTGAATGACAGCAGATATTATGAACGGTATACGGATAAGAGCACGTACCCTTGTTGATGCAGGTACCTCAACAGTCCGATGAGCCCGGACTGATCGGCGCTGATTGTAAACAGCGTGGTATCCGGATCCGCATGTACCACCTTAACCTGAAGAGGGCTGGTTGCGTTGAAAGCATTTTCATCCACTGTGCCTTGTACCTCGATCTGGTAGGCACACAAATCTTGCATACTCTCCGGCTCCTTATCCTTTGATAATCCATCAGCGATATCCTTATTTTGCCCCAATATGAAGCAGCGCAGACCACATGAAGATGTAGTCTACGCCGGGAAAATGATGTGGGTTTTTGGGGTAGGGATTTACAAAATTAGGAGTTGGCGCGCCCTTCCGATGGCTTGCATACGATTATTCACATTGAGCTTGCCATAAATAGCCTTGACGTGGAAACGCACCGTATTCTGGGAGATAAATAGCCGTGCGGCGATTTCTTTATATTTCAACCCCTCGGCCATTAAACGCAGTACCACCAGCTCCCGGTCGGTCAATGAGTCGATCAGAGCCATCGGCTTGGTCCTGGCTGATAGAACCGGAGCAGGCCGTTCGTCGCCCGGCGGATACGATCCGGAAAAAGCGTCCAGGATGCACTCAATGTAACCCGGTTGGACAGTCCCGGGCTGGTTCTTTTTGACCATCTCTGCCAGGGCTATCTGCTACGGGCTTGCCGTTCTCGACAAAAACGGCAATGAACCCTTCCGGCTCGGCCATTTCCAAAGCCATGGAATAATCTGCCTGGCTGGCATGGCTATCTCCAATTGCGGCGTACATCTGGGCGCGGAGCAAAATCGCTTCCAACGTAACAAACAATTGCTTGCCCTTGGAAGCCCTGGCGATCAAGCAGTTCGCCAATTCGATCCCGGATCGCAAACAGCTCGGATCATTCCCTGCCCGAGCCCGGTACAGGAGAACACGCAGACTGCTGTTATATAACATCCCAAGTGAGTAAGGTATGCGCTCCCGGGAGGACGTCGGCACGATGTGATTCGATGGGAGATCCGGAAAAGAGAATCGAGTATTAAAAGAAAACCCTTGTCCTTGAAGCACCATTTCGGCTGCCGCGGGCTGATTTCGGGCAAGGTGGATGCGAACCTGTTGGACAAGGGCTTCCTGCCAGACATACTCAGGTGCTTCCACTGGCACCAGATCGATGGCTTCGTGGATCTCGCGGGCAGCAGCCTCCAGATCACCTTCAATTTGGAACAGGCGAGAGAGAAGCACCCGGCAAAAAATCGTAACTGTATTAGAGCCACCCAGGGTGCTCAGATGGAGGGCGCGTAGGAGATGATGCCGCGCCTCTTCGATTTGATACCATTGGTAATAAGCGTCTCCGAGTGATGCAAACACAACCGCGCTTATGGGCGGCAGTACACTCGAGCGTTCTATCCGATCGACTGCCTGAGACGCAATCTCAAAGGCAAGATGTAACTGGCCATGTTCAAGCGCCATCCCGGCCAGGCTGGTCGTACTCATCATTTCGGCGACGAGATTTTCCGCTGCCCGGCCATGTTGAATGGACTTCTGAAAAAGCGAGACAGCCCGGGCATACTCTTCCGTTTGCCGGCAGACACTGGCCTGAACATAATAAGCCAGGCTACGCACGTGGTTATCTCGCCTCGGCGTGATTTCTAGTGCCTGGGTAGCCATGGCTTCGCATTCCGCCACCTTCCCCTGCATATAAAGCACAAAAGATTGCATGACAAGCCATTCGCCCCAGAGAGAAGACTGGCCTTCCCTCAACTGAATTCCTTCTTGGGTATCACCCAGAGTCTCCTGCAACCGCTCCAGATATGGAAATGCCTCGGTATAGGCTCCGCGCAACAGATGCATCCAGGAAAAGGCTAAATTGATTCTGGTATTTTTCAAACGCCATTTTGCTGGGATAGCCTGCACCCATTCGTTCACCGTTTTGACATACCCCTGCAGAATCATTTCCATGGAGTGTCTTTCGAGTAAGTCCACTGTCATTTCATAATCTTCTGCAACTAGAGCGTGCTGAATGGCTTCACTCACCATACCCGCTTTGGCGTACCAGTGACTGGCGCGCTGATGTAGTTCGGCGCTCTGATCCTTCTGGAGTGTGTTTTGAAAGTTGCGTAATAAGTCGGCAAATAAATGATGGTAACGATACCATTGCTGCTCATCGTCCAGGGGAATCAGAAATAGATTGTCGTTGAACAATCGCTCTAGCAAGGCACGGCCATCTTTACGTCCAGTGATCGCGTCACATAAATCGCCGTTTAGCTTGTCCAAGAGAGAAGTTTGGAGTAAAAAGCGCTGGATTTCTTCCGGTTGTCGGTCGAGGACTTGTTCAGCGAGGTAACTCAGAATAAACCGATGGCTCCCGCTCAGGGTAGCAATGAAACTGGATGGGTTGGAATTGTCCCGGATCGATAAACCGGCAAGTTGTAGGCCAACGATCCACCCTTCGGTCTTGTCTTCCAACTCGGCAATATCAGCCTGGGTAAGAGAAAGTCCCATCGCATCATTTAGAAAACGAGCTGCATCCTGGCGGCTGAAGCGTAAATCCCGCGCCCGTATCTCGGTAAGTCGGTTGTTTGCCCGAAGCTGGGCCAGTGGTAGGGGGGGATCTTCGCGTGTGAGCAGGATCAATCGTAACTGTGGGGGTAGGTTGGCTACAAGTTTCTCCACGACTTGAAGAATAGAATATTCTTGAATCACATGAAAGTCGTCTAGAACCACCAAGAACTTGCTATCGAATGCCAGAATGTCATTGATAAGGGCTGCGCAGATCATTTCTCCAGGTGGAAGCTGTCCAGAGCGCATAACGCTTGCGATTTCCTGACCCAGGCTCGCATCCACCTGTTGTAATGCAGCGATAAAATAGGCAAAAAAGCGTCCAGGATCATCGTCCGAGGCATCCAGAGACAACCAGGCTACCGGCCAGTGATCCAATGTGTTAACCCATTCAACGATGCAAGATGTTTTTCCGAAACCAGCTGGCGCGGATACCAGTATAATCTGCCGATTGGATTCCAGCCCTTCGTCCAGCTTTTGGGTCAGCTGAGGACGTTGGACCCATCTAGTGGGTAGAGAAGGACGATGAAATTTTGTGGCCAGCAAGTTCAATTTCAGCACACTCCGGTTTCAAAAGTCGTTCTCAACGAGCAATATGAGAGATTTCAATAATTTATTAAAGTTGAGATTCCACGCCGAAATAATTTTTCCACCATTTTCTCCCAAACAGGGTGAGGATTTTGACGGATCTTTCTTCAGTTTAGCACTTTTTTTGTCATTCTGTATATATTTCCGCTAACAATTTCTCAAAACCGAATGTTCTGAAACGTTTTCAACTGGCTACACCTTTTTGATGGCCTTCCGCGTAGATCACACTGCTGTCAATGTCGATGGTGATGGATTTGAGTTTGCTCCGATCAAGCAGCTTTTTGAAGACTTTGAAATTGATATCTCTGACCTTTGAGCTTTTTTATAGCTGAAGTTTCCTAAAAACCTTGATACCGTTTCTGGTTCTTACACCTAAATACCAAACTAGTAAACCAATGGATCCCCTTACAGAAGTTTGAGTCGCACCTGCGGGATGCCCATTTATCCATATAATTTCTCTACTCAGACGCAACTGGTTGGGTGTATACTCTCCGTTCAGAAAATCCCATCAGGAGGAAGCCCGTATGAAACGTGCAGTCAGCATCAGCATTGGCTCATCCAAGCGCAATAAGGCGGTCACCGTTAATTTGCTGGGGGAGGAAATCAGCATCGAACGCATCGGTACAGACGGAGATATGGAGGCCGCCGCGCTCAAGTATAAAGAACTGGATGGAAAGGTGGACGCTTTCGGCGTGGGCGGCGCGGATCTGGGGCTGATGGTGGACGATAAATGGTACCGGCTGTATTCGTGCGAGAAGATGGTACGCTTCATCAAGGAAACGCCGGTGGTGGACGGGACCGGCTTGAAGAACAGCCTGGAAGGAAAAGCAGCCGCCTTTGTGGATGCGAAGGTGGGCGATTATGTACAGAAGATGGGCGGGAAGAAGGTCTTCGTGATGACCGGGGCGGACCGCTGGGGCCTGACGCACGGATTTGTCCAGGCCGGCTATGAATGCACCTTCGGCGATTTCATGTTTTCCCTGGGCATTAATATTCCACTGCATACCGAACAGCAACTTAAGACCATGGCCGGAATCGTCATGCCGATCGCCGGACGTCTGCCGTTCGAATGGGTCTACCCGATCGGTGAGAAACAGGAAGAACGGAAACCGAAATACCCGAAGTATTTCGAGTGGGCGACTGTCATTGCGGGCGATTGCCATTACATCAAACGCTATATGCCGGATAATATGAAGGACAAAGTAGTGGTCACGAACACCACCACTCCCCAGGATGTGGAATTGTTCAAAAAATGCGGAGTGAAATACCTGATCACGACCACGCCGGTGTTGGATGGCCGTTCGTTCGGAACGAATATGATGGAATTGGCGCTGATCGCCCTTTCCGGTAAGAAACGCGCCCTGACCCACGACGAATACGAGGAATTGTTGAAGAAACTCGGCTTTGAACCAAGCCTGCAGGAATTAAATTAAGAGGAGTGAGGATATGGATGCAATCGTAACTGCAGGCGGAATTCCGCTCCCGGAAGAACCGCTGTATCCCGCCACGCTGGGGGAATCCAAGGCGCTGCTGGATGTGGCCGGCAAGCCCATGATCCAATGGGTATTGGACGCCATAACCGACTCCAAGACCGTTGATAATGTCATCATCGTTGGCCTGACCGAGAAAAGCGGCTTGAAATGCTCAAAGCCAATGTATTTTGTCTCCAACCAGGGCAAGATGGTGGAGAACCTGCAAGCCGGCGGCCGGAAGGTGCGGGATATCAACCCGAAAGCTGAGCATGTGCTGATGGTCTCATCAGACATCCCGGGCATCACCGGCGAAATGGTGGACTGGGTGGTGAATACGGACATGCAGACCGATCTGGACGTGTATTATCATGTCATCCAACGCGAAGTAATGGAAGCGCGTTATCCGGGCTGTAAACGGACCTGGACGCACCTGAAGGGTATGGAAATCTGCGGCGGGGATATGAACGTGGGGAGGCTCAGCCTGCTGTTGAGTGATGATACGGAAATCTGGCACAAGATCACGGATGCCCGCAAGAGCCCCATGAAGCAGGCCGCACTGGTCGGTTTCGATACAGCCTTCCTGCTGCTGACCGGTCAGCTAACGCTCGAAAAGGCTGAGACGAACATCATGAAGCGGCTGGACATTACCGGAAAGGCGATCGTCTGCCCGTATGCCGAGATCGGCATGGATGTCGACAAGATGTTCCAGCTTGAGATCATGCGCGAGGATCTGGAGAAACAAGTCAGGAAGGCCGAGCGCCTCGCCAAGGCAAAAGAGAAAAAGGCTCAGAAAAAGACGGTTGAAGAGTGAGCTGGGAACGACTGCTTGAACTGGACGCTCGCCTATCCGCACAGATGCGGGTGGCCGAGCGTCCGGGTTTAACCCGCAGCGTGGCGGCTTTCCTGGCGCATTCAGGCGATTCGTGGTTCTGGTGGGCGGGACTGGCAGTGTTGTGGTGGTTCGGGAACCTGTTCTGGAGACCGTGGGCATTGACGGTGCTGCTTTCGATCATCGCCCTGGCGGTGATCGTGCTGGCAATTAAATTCAGCATCCGCAGGCGCAGGCCGGAAGGAACCTGGGGAGCGATGTACCGCAGCACGGACCCGCATTCCTTCCCGTCCGGGCATGCGGCGCGGGCGATCCTGATCGCCATCCTGGCGATTGGACTGGGTCCGGGGTGGCTGGCATTATTATTATGCGTTTGGGCGCCGCTGGTGGCCCTGGCCCGTGTGGCCATGGGTTTGCACTATTTGTCGGATATCGTCGCGGGGGTGGTACTGGGGGCAATTGCAGGAGGAATTGTGTTGTTGATCAGGTGAGGGGAAGAAGGAAGAAGGAATACTTCCCGGGTTAATATAACTTTATAAAGATGAGAAGGATTAAAGGGATATAAGCTATACTGTTCTCATGGTCCGCCGGCCGGAGATGGTTGGATTCCAACCAGGGATCTCACGACCTAATGAGGAGACACCAGTATGAAGTGCGTATTATGCCAGCAGGAAGCAGAACACGGTACGACCGCCGAGATCGTTACGGGCTCTCTAAAAGACATGGCAGGCAGCAGGTCAACCTACTCCAATTTCGAACCAATCTCGCTCTGGTTTTGTGAAACCTGCTGGAGAGTGTACTCGGCCAAAAAGGAATCATTTATTTTATACAATGGTCTTACGGCGCTGGGATTCGGCGCAGTGGGCATGGTTGCGGTATTAATCTCCAATTTTAAGGATGGGCGGACAGCGATTTGCGGCGGTCTGGCTTTACTGGTCCTGCTGGGTGGAATAATCTATTCCGTTTATGGAGTGATGAAAAAGGCCAATCCCACTGACTGGTCGACCAAACAACTCAGCCTAGAAAAGCCCAAAGACAACTTTGCGCTTTTCAAGGAGATCGTGCCTGCCATCGTTTACGAACTGAAAGGCAACGGTGTGAATTTTTGGACTCTTTCCAATTGGAAAGAGTGGATGAAACCCGGCACCAAGGCAAGAGTGGAAACCTTCGGTTCCAGGATCCCCAAAGAAATCATGCCGGAGGAAAAGATCAAGACAGCGCAACAGTCCATCCAGCAAGATATAGACAAAGGCGATCTCAAATCGGCGCTAAATACGTGCAATAAATATGAGAAGTCAGCCTATTTCTGCAACCAGGAAGGGAAGATCCTGGAAAAGTCCGGGCGTAGAGCGGAGGCCATCGTGGCATACCGGCGGGCGATCCTGTATAACCCTGGACTTATGGAAGCTCAGGAGAATTTCGCAAGATTGACGAATTAGAGATGGGGGTCGCCTAACAAGGCGTCAACAATAAGCGGAGACCGCCGGGTGAGGTGGTCTTCGAATTGTTTGTGTGGCAGGACGGCGGAATGGCTTTCCGCCCTACTTCACGAAAGCTCCTACATTTTCTTCAAGGCGGCTTTCAGGTTTTGCAAGGCATCCACGGGGGTCGGATCCATGCCGTATTCCATCGCAAGGTAGTAAGCCAGGTAATCACCGAAGTGCAAGGCCGTCCAGATGTGGGCCAGCGGAGATTCACCATTGGCAGCAAAGACATCCGTGTTCAGGCCCTGGACCATGAACCCCTGGCGGGTCAATTCAGTACGCATGAGATTGCGAGGATGGTCCGAGGGAGCGTGCAGGAAGAGCGTCATGGTCTGCATCAGGGCAGCCGGATTTTCGAGCCCGGCCAACGCGTTGTGATCGGCTTCGGGCAGCAGCTCGAAACCGGCGCCGGACTTGGCGATCTCGTTCATCTGGCCTTTCCAGCGGCGCGCGACCGGGGAGAGCTGGCCGGAGGCATACACGTTGACCCAGCGCCCAACCAGTTGACCGGCCATGCGCTTGGCCGGATTCTCGGCCACCGGAATATCGGCGCGCAAGGTCTCCTGCTGCGAGCGCATGTCAGCGACAGCCTCGAGGATGTCTTTCTCCGAGTCGGGCACCAGCCCGAGGCGGGCAAAAGCCGCCAGCAAGAGACCAAAGGAAAAACCGACGGCGGCGCGCGGCTGACCGGCGTGGGTAAACTTCCATACCGGCACTTTGTGCGCTCTGGCGCGCTGCTCGAGCTCGCCGCCGGTGCAGACAGCCATCAAGCGGCACCCGGACTGGACGGCAGCATCGAAGGCTGCCAGGGTCTCCTCGGTATCGCCGGAGTGAGACGAAGCAATCACCAGGGTTTCCGGGCCGTCCGCCCAGGCGGGCAGGGTGTAATCGCGATGGACGATGACCGGCAGCTTGCAAGTCGGGGCGATATAGGCTGACAACAGGTCCGCGCCGATGGCGGATCCGCCCATGCCGCTGATCAGGATCCGGCTGAGGCCGCGGACATCCGGCAACGGCGGCTGCTGGCCAAGTTCCCAGGCAGATTGCAGCTGTCTGGGCAGGTTGTCTATTTCGCCCAGCATGTTCTGGGGATCGAGTTTTTTGAAGGAGGCAAAGTCATTGAGGTCCATAGTTTGATTCCGTATTTTTGGATTAGGGGGTCTCTGATTTATTAGGGAGAATTTTAACCACAAAGTCACGAAGGCACAATAGTCATTGGGGGTCATTGTTTGCCGGTTTGACTGATCAACTGGTAGACTGCACGGCGGTCCCAGCCGGATTCCTCGGCCAGGCGCTTGGCAAGGGTGGAAGGGGATTCGCCTGCCTTCAGGCCGAACTGGATGGCAAGCATGACTTTGTCTTCAGTCCAGCGCTCTTTTTCTTCCCGGGTCTTGCCGGCCACCACCAGGGTAAACTCGCCGCGCGGCTCGTTGGCAGTGAAATAGGCACGGGCGGCGCTGAGCGATCCGCGCCAGATCTCTTCGTGAACCTTGGTCAATTCACGCGCGACCGCCACCTGCCGGTCGCCCAGGCCGGACTCAAGGTCCGCCAAACCAGCCAGCAGGCGGTGCGGTGATTCGAGGAAGATCAGGGTATAGGGCAAACTGGCAATTTGCCCGACGAGAGTTTGGCGGTCGGTGGATTTGCGCGGCAGGTAGCCGAGGTAGAGGAAGGCATCGGTGGGCAGGCCGGAGGCAGCCAGGGCTGCCAGAGGTGCAGAAGGGCCCGGGATGGGGCAGATGGAATGCCCGGCGGCAAGGGCGGCGCGCACCAACTCGTAGCCCGGATCGTTGATGGCGGGCGTGCCGGCATCCGATACGAGCGCCACGTCACCCTGCGCCAGCGCGGCCAGGATCGAGTCGAGCTTGGATAATTTGTTGTGCTCGAAATAACTGGTCAGCGAGGTATGCAGGTCGAAATGCGTCAGCAGTTTGCGGGTGACACGCGTATCTTCGGCGGCGATGAGACGCGCCTCCTGCAGAGTCCGCACGGCGCGCGGACTCAGGTCTTCCAGGTTGCCGATCGGGGTGGCGACGAGATACAGAGTGCCCATGGGGATATTAAACCACAGATGGGGGAGCAGGGGAGAGGAATGTGAAGGGAAAAAAGATTAAAACAAAAAAACAAAAACGCAAAACGTAATGTGTAAAAAGGAATGAGAAATAAGGTATGAAGGGAGAAGGAAGAAGGGTTCGGAGTGAGGGTGTGGAGATGGGGCTTTTTTGGGTATTGGGAGGGAGTATACTTTCCGGACGAGGTCTTGAGGCAATATGAAAATCCTTAGAGCACTTCCGTTGGGGATTGCGCCTGTGATCCTGATGAGTTACGGTTGGTATCTCGGGCAACTGCACCAATCCGGGTACGATGTAGCAGGGATATTTTTATTCATCACCGGATTGATTGGACTCATGCTGGCATTCATCTTTTTTCTGCTAACCCGGAAATTTGCGTGGCACGCTAAATGGTATATGAATGCCTTGATCGGATTGGGCGGTTGTGGGATCGTTTTTGGGCTGATCCTGGTTTATGCCAGATTACACGGATAATACACTCAAAGCATGGATATCGACTACGAAAAAATCAGTCTGACCGCCCAACTGGCGGCGTATATGCGCCAGTTCAGCGATATCCCTTTCGCCAGCGATGTGGCTGAACTGATGCATTCACGGGAGGTATTTGAAGCCCTGCTCCAGGGCCAGCAAATGACCCCCGAAGATTTGCTCTGGTATGCCCCGATTTTTGAGCTGCGTTATAAAAGCGTGACCGGGGCCATCCGTCGCACCGGCAGCCGCCAGGTGCTGGAACTGGCCAGCGGTCTTACCCTGCGCGGGCTGGCCTTCACCCAGGACCCGCGCTACACCTACATCGAATCCGACCTGACCGGCATCAGCGCGGAAAAAAAGGCGATCATCGACCGCCTGCGCCAGAAATACGAGCTGGCCGATCACGCCAACCTTCATTTTCCAGCGGTGAACGCGTTGGATCGCAGCCAGATTCAGGAAGCCGTCAAACGCCTGGACCGGGACCAACCGCTGGTGATCGTCAATGAGGGGCTCTTTCAATATCTTTCCCCGGACGAAATGCGCACAGTGGTGGGCAACATCTGCGAACTGTTGGCCGAATTCAAAGGCTGCTGGATTACACCCGATTTTTCGATCAAAGACGAGGTCAACCAGGTATCCGAGCAGCAGCGCAATTTCCGCCGCATCGTTGCCGCGGCCACCGAGCACAAGATGTACAACAACGCCTTCGATTCCCAGGAGCAGTTAATGGCATTCCTGCGTGAAATGGGGTTGAGCGCGGCGGTCCAAAACCCGCTGGACGAAAGCGGGGAGATTGTCTCGCTGCGCAGGCTGCACCTGCCGGCTGGGCTGCTCGATCCGATCAAAGCCAGCCTTCGCCTGTGGGTGCTCAGCCTCCCCAACCCTCGGTAATCCCATCCGCTGAAAAGCAAAACGAGATTCTTCCCTGAACCCTGATTGACAACCTGCCAGTCCTTTATTTTGTTGACGGAGATGGGGTTGACGAGTCCTGGAGGCGGTCACTGGACCAGGAGGCGTAGGGGGCCATGATAAAGCCGCACAGGCTGACAAGAACGCAATCATAGTTGACCCGCCAGCCCGCAAAATCCTGCCAGGCCTGGTTATGGTCAGATTTGACCGGCAAGCCAGCCTCGGATAATTGTTCCAGGACGGTCTCGAACTCCTGGCGGGTGACGCTGATCGAGTTTTCTGGAAAATGGGGATCCTGGGGATTGGAGAGAGAATAATAATTTGCGATGCGGCGCAAGGCCAGGTAACCGGCCCGGATGCACAAATCTGCGCTGGCTTCGGGGGGTATTTCGAGGGAAGAGCGGGTCAGGGAGGCCGCATCCAGCACGGTTCCGGCGGCGGTGATCCAGGAATCTTCCGGGGCGGGGTGAGCGGAAAAAGGTCAGGGCGGGCAAGGTGGTATGGCTTTCCTCAATATCCGCAAACCAGGCTTCCCAGTTCCTCCAATAATCGGCCAATTTTTCCAATCCATGAATACGGTAGAAGCGCTTCAACATCTCGAGGGCGGAAGGCGGGGAACCGGCACGCACCCCGAGCATGTTGACGGCCTGCTCACGGCGTGAAAAAGCGGAATACATGGTTGGCAGATAGGCAATCAACAATGCCACCAGGAGCAGTCCGAGCATGGCCTCGGAGAAAACCAGGAGAGCGACCCAAAAAACCGGGGAGCTATCCAGCCCAAGGGTGAACAGGGATGAACCGCTCAAATGAAAAACCGCGAACGGGCTGCCCACGCCCAACGCCCAATACATCCCGGCATACCCAAGCAGAATCAGGGCATACCAGGTCGGGACAAGCAGCAGGAGGCCGATGGGGGCGTAATAGGCCATGATGGCATCTCGCTGTTCATATGTCTTCGCAAAATGCATAATCAAGTTGATCCCCCGGCGCAAGGTGATAAAGACAACCCGGTTGAGGCGGCTGCGAGCGGCGCGCGGCAGGACGAAGGTGGAAAGGGCAGAGAAAAGGGTCAGGACCACGAGCAGGAATCCAGACAGGAATGCGAGCAGATGGATGGGTAATCCGAACAGGAACATGGGCGCGATTATATATGAATTTTTTACCCGTCCAGGCACGCAGGCAGGCCAGGAATCGTCCCCCATAAGTAATGCTATAATCTTTGCATGGTATCCGCCGCCGATCATCTTCAGAATCCACGCCGTCCAGCGTATGTTCGAGCGGCGTATCGGGGTGGAAAATGTACGGCAGGTGCTGCAATCCGGGGAAATGATCGAAGATTATTCAGAGGAAATGCCGGCTCCGGGGGGGTTGATGTCGGGGAAACGCGGCCAACGCCCATTGCACGTGGTCATGGCGGAAAATACTCAAGATAACGAGCTGGTCGTGATCACCGTCTATGAACCCGACCCGGCGCAATGGAAGCCGGGCTTCAGGAACCGAAAAGAATGAGATGCTTGCTGTGCAACCAGGCCGAAACGGTCCCGGGTAGAACCTCCGTCCTGCTCGAACGCAGCCATCTGAGCCTGACCATCAACAACGTCCCGGCGAGGATTTGTCCGCACTGCGGCGAAGCGTACGCGGAGGAAGCCGTGGCGGAAAACCTGCTGAGGCAGGCGGAGAAGATGGCCAGGGCCGGGGGGAAAGTGGAAGTGCGGGAGTATGAGGCAATGGAAGGTTGATTAGCAAAGCTCCGAGATTTTCAAAATCCCGGAGTTCTTTTTTGCATAACTCACACATGTAGAACTGGAAGCCTGGCCTTCCGGCTGACCGGCTTTCCATCTTTGAACGGCCCGTCTTCGATCCCCCAACTCCAAAGTCGTTGTGGATGGATGGTCAATGAGAGACGCCCATTGGTCTCGACGATTTCGGCTTTGCCGTGGATCTTGATGCCACGCGCCCGCCAGGGTTGCTCTGAAGCGATGTCATCGATCACGAGCGAGACCAAGTATCGCTCATTTATCTACCCCAGGCAGCATTTTCCGGCATGGGAACGGGTTGAGCATTCTCCCAGCCATTCTTGCACAGGTACTGCTCAAGCGTTAATAAGACCGGGATGGAGCTTGCGCAGGGCAGGGATATCCGCGTCATAGCCTCTGGCATTAAAGAAGGCGAACATCGCTTTCATTTCTTCTTCCGTCCTGCGTCCATTGCCGCCCGACGGCATGGCCAGGGTGACCGGGCGACCTATTACTTTGGTAAACACCTGGGCAATCTGCGGTTCGGTCAATTCATCCCCGGCCAATTCAAGCTTCCAACCGAGAAATTTTTGCGGGTCGGCAAATACCAGGGCAGCGAAGACAGCAATATCTTCGACTGCAATGCTTTGAAAACCTTTATCAGGCCGCAGGCCCATACCGGTCAGGGTACCGTTCAGTATGGCAGGGCGGCTCCAGTTATAGTTGCTCATGAAGTAGGCCGGACGCAGAATGGTGTAGGGGATATCCAGCGATTGAATATATTCTTCGATGGCCCATTTGCTTTCGAAATGCTTCTGCCCCATGCCGCGATGAGCGGCGCCGACGGATGAAAAGACCAGCTGCTTCACACCGGCGGCTTTGGCGGCGTCGGCAACATTTTTGCCCTGGCGGATCTCGCCATCAAAACCGACATTTGGCAGCCAGAAATTTTGCACACTGAAGACCGCATATGCGCTTTTGAAAGCTGTATCCAACTCGGTACGCTCATCCATATTACCAGGGACGATCTGTGCGCCGAGAGCGGCCAATTCCTGTGCGGCAGGTTTATGGGCGTCGCGCGTCAGCGCACGCACCTGCCAACCCTCTGCCAGGAGTTTCCTGGCAACCGCGCCACCCTGTTGTCCGGTGGCGCCGGTTACTGCAATAATACTTGCTTTGTGGTCCATGTTCTTTTCCTTTTTTTATCTTTACTTTACATACTATTGGTAATCTCAAACTCATCCAAGCTGAGTGATCCGGCTTTTGCAGCGTTTTTACGCTCGTCAATCAGATTGGCCCTGCCTAATTTTTTGCATAACTCGCCCAGGGTCTCCTGTTCTGCCGCAGTCAGGACGCTGAACTCATCAACCAGGGCAGCCACATGACCCGGAAGGACTGCCTCGATCTTTGCTATACCTGCCTGAGTAAGGTGGATATGAATTACCCGGCGATCTATTGTGTCACGGGCGCGCTGGACGAGCCCGGCGCGTTCGAGATTGTCGATCACGGTGGTCATGTTACTGCCGCTCTTCAGCACTTTTAGGCTGACCTCGCCCTGCGTCAGGGAGCCGAGATGATAGAGAGCCTCCAATACTGCGAACTGCGAGGGGGTGATATCCCCGAGCGTGTTTCGTTCCGCCAGGCGGGCGAAAAGCGAATTGTTGCAGCGGGTTAGCTTGATGAAGGTATCGAGTGTGCGGATTTCCGTGAGGGAGCCGGAAAAATGGGTGGGCATAAGCAATCTCTTTCGACGTCAATCATTTCGATATCGAAATAATATCGTTAAAATAAGGTTATGTCAAGTAAGAAAAGTATTGATTTTTTAGAAATGATATTCTATAATGTATGCCAAATTTATCCAATTACGCAAGGAGATGAGAGTATGAGCAGCCTCGACCAAGCCGTCCAGACCCATTTGAACAATATCCAGAAAAAAACCGGCAAAAGCCTTCAGGAGATGGCTGTGATCGTCAAGAAAAGCGGCTACAGCAAACATGCCGAGATCCGTGAGATGCTGATGCGCAAGCAGGGACTTAGTTACGGGGATGCAAACGCGGTCGTGCATGCCGTGCTGCATTCCGACGGAAAACGCCAGGCCGAAAACAAAAGCCTGGAGGAAGTGGTGGATGGAATGTATTCCGGGGCCCGGGCCGGTATGCGTCCAATCCATGAGGCGCTGATGGCGGAGATTTCCAAGCTGGGGGAGTTCGAGATCGAGCCCAGGAAAGGTTACCTGAGCCTGCGGAGGAAGAAACAGTTCGTCATGATTGGCCCGGTAACCAGTAAACGCCTCGAACTGGGGCTCAATATCAAAGATTTACCGCCTGCCAAGCGCTTGCTCGAACAACCGAGAGGCAGTATGTGCAATTACATTGTCAAATTGACCGACGCCAGCCAGGTGGACGCCGAAATGGGCGCGTGGGTTAAGTTTGCTTACGAAGACGCAGGGTAGGCAATGTCCCACCCATTTCCCGAAAGCACATCCGAGCTCCTGACCCTTATCGATCAAGAATGGAATGCGTTGATGCAGGTCGTGGACCGGCTGACGCCTCACCAGATGACTACCCCAGATTCCGGTGGTTGGTCACCGAAGGATAACCTGGCGCACCTCGCGGCCTGGATGCGCTTCATGAAAGATGCGTACCTGGACAAGCTGCCGGACTATCAAGCGATGGGCATTGAAGCCGAGCGATTGAAGCAACTCGATACTAACGGCATCAACGCCGTGTTGTTCGAGCGAAACCGCAACCGGAGCACGGCCGAGGTACTGAGTGGGCTGAAGCGCACATACGGCGATGTGATGCAGTTGCTGCCTGGCGTGCCATATGCCGACCTGATGAAGCCGCTGCGCGAAAGCGGACCGGAGCGTTTGATCGACGAGGTGGTGTGGAATACATCGGATCATTTCCGCGAACACCGGTTAACCATCGAAAAAGCCCTGGAAAAATAAAACTTCCGAAGCCTCGTGACTTCGGAAGTCTATGCTTATAAGTCGCCGCCGGGGGTGGCGAGCCGGCTGTGAATCTCCGGGTTAATTATCAGCGGAAAGTGCTGATTGGTTTTGCGTGGATGAAGTTGGTTTGCGGTCAGCGGCAGCGATAAGGGGCAGGGCGGGGATCGGCAGCAGGCCGAGGATACCCATGGCAGCCTGCACGGATAGCAGATTGGCGAGCAGGCCGATCAGCGGACTACCGGCAATCTGCCCGATGGCATCCGCCTGCCCGGTCATCGACGGCACGGTGGCACGCACATCCGAATCGAGACGCTACTACGGTCTGGTTGATAAAGATTGCCCTCCTCGGGAGATTGCGGAGGAGGGCTTTGGTTGGTTTTCCTGGACAGGATCACTTGTGGCTGGCAAGCAAAAGCTTCAATTCCTTTATGGCCTGCTCAGGTTGGGCGAAATGGATGGCTTGCATGCCGACTGACCGGGCAGCCTGCACGTTTTCAGGGAAATCGTCCAAAAAGACAGATTCGGAGGGTAAAGCAGCGAGCTTTTCAAGCGCAATCTCGAATATGCGGGCATCCGGTTTCATTGCCTTCACTTCGGCCGAGATGATCATGACATCGAAGGCATCCTCGAACTTCTTGCTGAGTATGTACTCACGCAGGCCTGACCAGGCGTTGCTGATCATGCCTACTTTAACCTTGCCGCGCAAGCTGCGCAAGAAATCGAGCAGGCCGGTGTCGATAATGTCACCGGCGAAGAATTCGTCGCGGACAGCCTGGGTCTCCGCTGCAGGCCGGTGCAGCCTGCGCATGACGGCGGCCCAATGTTCATCCTCACTAATCAGACCGATAGTGGCCTGTTGGGCGCTCTCGCTATCGAATACCAATTTGACCAGATCTTCGTACTCGATGCCCAGGCTGTCGGCAAGGTGCTGGCGCGGCGCCTGGAACTCGGTGCGAACGATCACGCCGCCCATGTCGACAAAGACGGCCCGGATGGTCATTTCTTCTTTGCCCCAGCGCTCTTTTTGTTATCGGTTGAAGCAGGCTCCTTGGCAGGTTCTGAGGCAGGTTTTTCGGTCAAAGCTTCTGCCTGGGCGGATTCTTTGGCCATGGTTTTGATGGCTTTCTTCCAATCCGGGAAGAAACGTTCCATGCGGGCACGTTCCACGCGGTTGGCACGGCGGCAATTCGGGCAGTGAGCGTCGTAATAGATCTGTTTGTGTTCTTCCATGTGCTCAAGACCGGCGAGCATCTCTTCCTGGCTGATTGAAAACATAGTCGAGCAGTACGTACAGCGAAGTTGCATATGAGTCTCCTTTGGTAAAGGCGATAGTTCTGCGAAACTGAATGACACGATTTTACACTGATTTATATATTTTCGAGGCTTTTCCATTCGCTGCGCAGGATGCCCATGTGGAGCATATCCGAGCGCCGGCCGTCGCGCAGCAGGAAATCACGGATGCGACCTTCATGCTTGAACCCGCATTTCTCATAAGAGCGGATCCCACGCGGGTTCTGTTCGAAAACTGTCAGGGATATACGGTGCAGGTTCAGCTCGGTGAAGCCATAACGCAGCATGAGACACATGGCGTCCGAGCCATAGCCCTTGCTCCAAAAAGCCGGCTCACCAATACCAATTGCCACATAGGTGTCACGGTCGGTCCAGTTGATCCCGTCGAAAGCGATAAAGCCGATCAGGCTGTCATCTGCCAGCGTCCGGACGGAAAAGAGCAGGTTATTTGGCAACAGAGAGTCGAGATCTTTTTCGAACCATTCCTGGATCTTTTTGGCCGACCAAAGGTGGGCCGGATCGCTATCCAGAAGGCGCATATATTCGCTGTTTTGGTTCCAGCGAGCGAAGGCCTCAGCCAAAACCTGCGGATCTTCGGAAGAAAGGCGGACAAGTTTGCCTTGAAACAAGTTGGCGCTCATGATTTTTTCTCCCATTCCGTACGCAGCAAACCCAAAAGGACCACATCCACGTATTTGCCAGCATGGAAAGCGGCCTCACGGCGTCGGGCTTCCTCTTTGAACCCGGCTTTTTCGGCCAGGTGAATCAATGCGGGATTATCAGCAGCCGGCCAGATTGACAGGCGATGCAGATTCAATTCGCCGAAGGCAAAGCGCAGGAGCAGGTCGAGCGCGTCGGAACCGTAGCCATGCTGGCGGTCGGCAGCCTCGCCAATCCCGAGGCTCAGCACACCCGTCCCGTTATGGAAATCAATCCAGAAGATCCTGGCAAGCCCCAGCAGCCGGTTGTCCTTTTTGAGACGCACAGTGAAATGAAAGAGATTTTTGCTCTCTTCCATTTGTTTTTCAACCTTTTCCAGCAGTTTGCGGACGGCCTCAGTCGAGAAGGGCCGGGCCACCCCGGCCAGTAAATAGCGCAGGAGTGGATCATTGGTCCAGCGGGCAACGATGGGCGGATCCTTGGCGTGGTCCAACGGCCCCAGCCGGACTAAACGGCCTTCGTATAATGAAACGGTGTTGTCCATAATCCTCCTTGCGTAAGATCCCTCACCCGGCTTTCCCAGGTGGAGGAGGGGAAGAACGCCCTCACGGCGGACGAAATGCCGGTCATGGAAATTGAGGTACAATCCAGCCGATGACCGAAAAGCGATACCTGCCGGACCCAACCCGGGTCAGCATTTTGACTGCCATCGTATTACTGGCTTTTGCCCTGACACGCCTGGTCAGCGCGCCCCCGCTCCAGTTGACCATCCCGCTGGCCGGGGTGTATCTGACCTTATCCTTCAACCTGAATACCATGATCGTGTTGCTGGCTGCCGGCCTGACCGCTGCCGGAATGGACTGGCTGCTGCGCACCCATCCATCTCTGGAAAAAGGGGAGACCCGTGAGCACTGGCTGCTGCCGACACTGACAGTATTGGTTATCGGGGTTGCCCTGTATACCCTGCCGCAGACAATCATCTGGTGGCTGGGGTTCGGGCTGGGTGCTGTTATCCTGCTGCTGGTCTTCTTTGCTGAATTTGTTGCCGTGGATCCGATCGATTCACGTTACCCGTTTGCCACGGCGGTTTTGACGGTACTGGCCTTTATCATCTTTTTAATCCTGGCAGTCGCACTGAAGGCTACCAATGTTCGCCTATTCCTGCTGGCCCCGGCCTTGTTCGTGGGGGGCGGTCTGGTTGCCTTGCGGACATTGCACCTGCGCTTGAATGAGCGTTGGGAGCTGATCTGGGCGATCGGCATTGGCCTGGTCACCATCCAATTGGGCGCGGCCTTGTATTATATGCCGCTGACCCCAGTCCGGTTTGGGTTGGGATTACTTGGCCCGCTTTATGCGCTGACATCCCTGGCGGTCAGCCTGGCCGAGGGAATCCCGCCGCGCCAGGCGATCCTCGAACCGGCGGTAATGCTCGTCTTGCTGTGCGGGCTGATGATCTGGTTCCGCTAACCGTCTATTTTTTAAATGGCCCGGTCTTCGGCAAATCGGGATTTTTCTTTTTAGTGTCTTCCACAGCCGTCTGGATTTGCTCCTTGTGCATGACCGCGGTAGGCCGGTCAGCCGCGAAGGGGCTGCCCAATTCTATAATTCTTACTTCACCCGGCTTGGCAGGTAATTCCTGTGAATAAATGAATTTAACGCCTGCCAACGAAATTATGTCACCCGGATAAAGTACTGACTGACTGGTCCGTTGGCCGTTTATGAAAGTCCCGCCAGTGGAATTCAAATCGAAGATCACGAAATGGTCATTGATCAGTTTTAATTGTGCATGAGAGCGTGAAACGCGCGGGTCTTCCAGGATAACGTGATTATCCAACTGGCGGCCTATCTTGATCATGGGCTGGGTGAGCGGAATGACCCGGGTGCCTTGCAAGACCAGATAGGCATTTTTGGGGAAGGTCTTTGGTTCCGGTTCGACCTTGGCCGAGGGGGGCTGTTCGGAGGTTCCCGGCTCATTCTTTTGGTCGGTGGGAACTGGAGCGTCCGGCGTTTCCGTTTTTTCAACCGGTTCGGCGAGCACCTGAGTGCCAGTCTCAATGGATGGCTGCCCGGTTAACTGTATCTGAACCAGCAGGTAAAGATGCCGGAGCGCTGGAAGGTTTTTCTACCTGGCTCGATCGCTGGAGCAAGTCAAAATAGCCCTGAATTTCTTTGGCAGTTGCCGGATAAGGTTCCAAGGCCAGGCTCCAGATCTCTGCACACCTGGTCCAGAATAGAGACAAACTGCCACCGGTCGCCCCAAAGGTTTTCTGTAGAACCGACTCCATTTCCGGAGTACGTTGGCTTATTTTCTCCGGCAGACGGTGCTGGGATAAATCAACGAAAAAACTGCTCAAGGCTTTGCCCAAAGTGAACGGCCGGACGATCTCGTCAAGTCCATCCTTCCAGGTTTCCTGTAAATATTCGGACAGTGCCCAGATTATATTTTGATCGAAATTTGTCTTATTCTGAACTTTATTTAGAGCATCCAACAGCTCCTGAGCTTTCACGCGAGCCTCCTAAGGATGGAAAAATTTAGCCTGATTATATTCTCCGTTGGGTAAATTTGTAATGGGCTCTTGCGAGCAGTCTCCAGCGGAAAACTGGCTGCAATAATAATAAACTAAATAGGGGATGAAGTCCATTCCTATCGGTCCCGGAGGTTATCAATTTTGATGATTGTACCGGAAGCAGTGACTTTAATCCATTTTTTGTGTTAATATTTGTGCCTTAGTATTTGACCTTAGGAGCGTGTGATGCAATACCTCATTTATGCCGGCATCCTGGTCGCGGCGTATTTATTTGGCTCCATCCCGTTTGGCCTGATCGTCGTGAAATTGATGATCGGCAAGGATATCCGGACGATCGCCAGCGGCCGGACCGGCGGTACCAATGCCATGCGTGCAGCCGGACCCTGGGCTGGGATCCTGACAGCCGTATTCGACATCCTCAAAGCCGCCGTGACGGTTTGGATCGCACAGGCTATTACCCCCAACGTGTGGGTGCATGCCCTGACACCCATAGCAGCCATCCTGGGACATAATTACTCCATTTTTCTGATGGAACGCAGCCCGGAGGGACGTATTCGTTTGCGGGGCGGGGCGGGCGGGGCAGCCGCCGGAGGGGGCGCTTTCGGCTTATGGCCACCGGCCGGTATCATCCTGGTGCCGTTCGGTTTGCTGGTCTGGTTTGGAACCGGTTATGCATCGGTCACTACTTTGAGCATAGGATTGGCGGCCATCCTGATCTTTGGGGTGCGGGCTGCTCTAGGCCTGGGACCATGGGAATACACCCTGTATGGCGTACTGGCCGAGATCTTGCTGATCTGGGCACTGCTCCCCAATATTAAGCGATTGAAGGAGGGTACAGAACGACGGCACGGATTGCCGGCCTTTTTGGCACAACGCAGGGAAGCCAAAAGCCGGAATGACAAAACCTAAAATCTACCGCCACACTCAAAATGTGCGGCGGTTTGTTTTACTTCTTTTTGGCTGCCTCAGCCTCGGCTTGTTCCTGAATAAGCAGTGCCCGTAAATTGCGGCGGTGAAGCTCTTCGGCCAGGCCGCTCAAATTGACACGGCTTTTCCCGCTGCTCTCGACATTATTTTCATCCAGGTAATCAATGGAAGCTTTGCGCCGGGCGGCTGTTTTGGCGACTTTACGGATGTTGGTCAGGTAGTTCAGGTTTTCCCTGACAGCCGCTTCGATCTCGCCGCGCAGGATGATATCACCATGTCCCTGGATGATATTCTCCAGGCCCATCCGCCCGATCTTCTTGATGGAAGCAGCCATTTCATCAACGTTGCCATCCACCACGTATGGCAGGGGCATGAAAGCATCCCCGGCGAACAGTACGCGGTCTTCCTCGATCAATACGGCAATCCCATCTGCGCTATGACCGGGAGCTGGCATGATGGTCAGATTCTTCTTGCCCACGCGCAGCGTCAGCACACCCTCGTTGAAAGTCAGATGCGGCAGGACAATCTTAACCTGGCGGAAAGCCGAATTCTGTTTGCGGGCAGCCTCAAGCGCCGGGATGGCCCGCTCTTCCAACAGGTCCCGGCAGAGCGAATGAGCTATGATGGTCGCGCCGGGGAAGAAACAATTGCCCCAGGTATGGTCAGCATGGTAATGGGTATTGATGACATACCGGACCTGGATACCTACTTCGTGTTCGACAAAATCGCGGATGGCGAGAGTTTCTTCGGGCAAGGCCAGGGTATCGATGACGATGGCCCACTGCGGGCCGGCAACCACACCTGCCGTAACCTGCGCATAGATTTCACTTTGGAACCAGTAGACGTTTTCGGAGACACGTTCGTGATGCATACTAGCCTCGATGAACAAGATACCTTAATCTAGCACAAATGGGGGGTAAAAGTCAAGAAAATGGGGTTTTTGGTAAGGTTGTCTGAACAAGATCAGGCAGGTTTGACAATCCAATCCGCTTGTGATAAACTGCCGCCACAATTTATTGGATACAATCTGTCTCATTTAGAGAGGTGGAGGGACCGGCCCTTTGAAACCTCGGCAACCGATCAGCGCTTAGCGACCAGCAGTTAGCTTTTAGCCATCCAGGCTAAAAGGTAAATGCGACCAGCTAAAAGCGTCTTCCAGTGCCAATTCCGTCAGACCGGTGGCCTGAGAGATGAGAGTTGACTTACTTCCTGTTGGTCGCCTCTCAATGGAGAGGCGTTTTCGTTATGATGAATTGTCCTGAATGTGGAGCGCCCGGCTCGGCTTGCGAAACCCGTTTTAACGAATTCCTCGTCCTGGAATTTACGGAGGCGGGCTTCGCCGCTGTCCACCACCTGACGGTTGCAACGTATATGCTTCAACACTCCAGTAAATTGAGCAGGGAAGGCTGGTTGCAGATGCGTGAGCTGCTTAGAGAGTTTCTGCTTGAAAATAAGTCGCCGGCATTCATCCGAAAACAAAACAAGGATTTTGTCGACAGCGGTAAACGCAGATTTCAAAATCAAATCGAAAGATGCCTTGCCGGTTATTCATAAAGACACATGGACAAAAACGATTCTGGATGTTCTTTATAATGATAGTGATACCTATTGCAGCGGCGTAAACGAATGGGCATTGTCCACGCTGAAAGAAGCTGAAGAATTGGAAGTATGAGAACTGGCAATTTGAATCAGGTAATCCTATGACAACAAGAAACTATACCAACCACCGTTATCTGGACGCCCTCAAAGAACGCGTGCTCGTGTTCGATGGCGCGATGGGTACCACCCTGCAAAAAATGAACCTGGGCGCCAAAGAGTTCGGCGGTGAGCAGTATAACGGCTGCAATGACTACCTGGTCATTTCGTTTCCGGAAGCGGTCGAAAAAGTCCATCGTTCTTTCCTGGAAGTGGGCGTGGATGTGATCGAGACCGATACCTTCCGCGCCAACCGCATCACGATGAAAGAGTACGGGCTGCAGGAGCGGGTGGTGGAGATCAACCAGACGGCGGCAGAATTGGCACGACGGTTGGCGGATGAGTACTCGAACGCTCCCTCTTCCCCGGCCCTTCCCCCGCAGGGGGAAGGGAGCGCCCTCTCCCTGCGGGAGAAGGGGTGGGGTGAGGGCAAGGTTTGTGGCGGGTTCCATCGGGCCGAGCGGTAAACTGCCCTCGGCCGACGACCCGGAACTCTCCAACGTCAGCTTCGACGAGCTGGCAGACGTTTTTCGCGAACAAGCCACCGGCCTCTTGCGCGGTGGGGTGGACCTGCTGCTGATCGAGACCTCGCAGGATATCCTGGAAGTCAAGGCCGCCATTACCGGCATCCAGAAAGCCTTTGAGCAAACCGGCATCAGCGTGCCGATCCAGGCCCAGGTCACACTGGATACCACCGGGCGCATGCTGCTCGGCACCGACATGACTGCCGCGCTGACCATCCTGGAGGGCATGCCCATCGACGTGATCGGCCTGAACTGCTCCACCGGGCCCGAACACATGCGCGAGCCCATCCGCATCCTGGGTGAGCTGGCCAACCTGCCGGTCTCCTGCATTCCGAACGCCGGCCTGCCGCTCAATGTGGATGGGCAGGCCGTCTACCCGCTTGAGCCGGAACCGTTTGCCGAGGCGCTGCTGGAGTTTGTGGATAAGAACCATATCTCGGTAGTGGGTGGATGCTGCGGGACAACCCCGGCGCATTTGAAGCTGCTGGTTGAGAAACTGGGCGAGCGTCCACAGCCAGGTCGCCCACAAAGCTCAGATCCGCGCCTTGCGTCAGCCACCTCCGCAATGGCGATGCACCAGGACCCGCCGCCCCTGCTGATCGGCGAGCGCTGCAATGCCCAGGGCAGTAAGAAGTTCAAACGCCTGCTGCTCGCGGAAGATTATGACTCGATCCTCGAGATCGCCCGTGAGCAGGTCAATTTTGGTGCGCATGCCCTGGATATTTCCACGGCTGTCACCGAACGTCCGGATGAAGTCGAATTGATGCGCAAAGTGGTCAAAAAACTGGAAATGGGCGTTGAAGTGCCGCTGGTAATAGACACCACCGAGCTGGATGTGCTTGAGACAGCCCTCAAGACCGCTCCGGGGCGTTGTCTCATTAATTCCACCCATCTGGAAGCCGGTCGCAGCAAGGCTGACAAGGTCTTTACCCTGGCCAAAACCCATAATGCCGCCGTGATCGTGCTGACCATCGACGAGAACGGCATGGCAAAAACCGGCGCACGCAAACTGGAAGTTGCCAAACGCATTTACGAGATTGCGGTCAACGAACACGGTTTGCGTCCGGAAGCGCTGGTTTTCGATGCCCTGACCTTCACATTGGCCACCGGCGATCCCGAATTTGCCAATTCTGCCATCGAGACTATTGCAGGCATCCGGCTCATCAAAGAGAACCTGCCGGGTGTGCTGGCCTCGTTGGGCGTCTCGAACCTGTCCTTCGGACTGGCGCCGCAGGCACGCCCTGTGCTCAATTCGATCATGCTCTATCACTGCGTACAGGCCGGGCTGGATATGGCTATCATCAACCCGGCGCAGGTTACACCCTATGCTGATATCCCTGCAGAGGAAAAAGACCTGGCTGAGGATTTGATCTTCAACCGTAGGCCGGATGCGTTGCAGCGGTTCATCGAGCATTTTGAGACAGTCTCCCCAGAGTCCATGGAAAACGCGGCGGTCGATCCGACTGAAGACATGACCCCCGAAGAGCGTCTGCATTGGCGCATTGTCCACCGGCATAAGGAGGGGGTTGAGGCGGATATCGATGAAATTATTACACGTTCCCTCACCCCCGGCCCCTCCCCCGAGGGGGAGGGGCGTCCCCTCTCCCTTCGGGAGAGGGCCAGGGTGAGCGAAAGTCTCGCCACGAAGTTGCCGTGCATACCCTCAACACTGTCCTGCTGCCTGCCATGAAGGAGGTCGGGGATAAGTTCGGTGCGGGGGAATTGATCCTGCCCTTCGTGCTGCAGTCCGCCGAGGTGATGAAAAAAGCCGTTGCACACCTCGAAACCTACCTGGATAAGGTGGAAGGTGTCACCAAGGGCACGGTGGTGATTGCCACTGTCTATGGGGATGTGCATGACATCGGCAAGAACCTGGTCAAGACCATCTTGGCCAACAATGGCTATACCGTGGTGGATCTCGGCAAGCAGGTGCCGGCTGAGACCATCATTACCAGGGCCGTGGAGGTCAAGGCCACAGCCATCGGTCTTTCGGCGCTGCTGGTCAGCACTTCGAAGCAGATGCCATTCATAGTCAATGAACTCCAACGGCGTGGGCTGAAATTCCCAGTGCTGGTGGGCGGGGCGGCGATCAACCGCCGCTTTGGTCGCCGCATCCTGTTTACCGAAGATGGCAGCCCGTACGAACCGGGTGTGTTCTACTGCAAGGATGCCTTCGAAGGTTTGGAGACGATGGGCCAGCTGATCGACCCACAGCGCAAACCGGCTTTGATGGAGCAGATCCGAAAAGAAGCGGATATGGAGATGGGGCAGGCTGTGCCAAGAACTGAGCAATCAGCGATCCGCATTCAGCGGTCAGGCGTCATTCCTGCCCCGATCCCGTTACCAAAGAAGCTCGGCGCGCGGGTTGTCAAAGATATGCCGCTTGAGTTCATATTCCAGCACCTGAACGTCAACGAACTCTACCGACTTTCGTGGGGCGCCAAAAACACGCATGGCGCCGAATGGGAAGTACTCAAAGCAGAGTTCGATGCCCGCCTTGAGAACATGAAGCACGCAGCATTGAAGGAAGGCTGGCTCAAGCCGCAGGCAGTCTATGGTATCTTCGCCTGTCAATCGGATGGCGATGACTTGCTGATCTACAACCCTGAAAGTCAGGTGGGAACGCCCGACCTCTTGACGCGTTTCACGTTCCCGCGCCAACCCTATGATGATCATCTCGCCCTCTCAGATTACTTCGCCCCGGTTAATTCCGGTCAGATGGATGTGGTGGCTTTCCAGGTTGTGACTGTCGGGCAGGCCGCCACCGAGCGCTTCGATCAATTCCAGGTGGAAGGCAACTATTCCGAAGGCTATTTTACGCATGGGCTGGCGGTCCAGACTGCCGAAGCCACCGCCGAGTACCTGCACCAACATATCCGGCGTGAGCTGGGCATCCCCGCAGGGCAGGGCAAGCGTTATTCGTGGGGGTATCCGGCCGTACCGGACCTGGCAGACCATCGCAAGGTTTTCGACCTGCTGCCAGCCGAAAAGGAGTTGGGTATGAGCCTGACAGCCGCCTACCAACTGGTGCCGGAGCAATCCACCGCTGCGATCATTATCCATCACCCGCAGGCAAGATATTACACCACCGGCGAGAGCCGCGTGGAACAGTTGATGAAGTAAGCAATGGGAAAATATTCAGGAAATCCAATGACCGGAAAATTCCTCTCCCTGCTCCAAAACTCGCCCACTCCGCTGCTGGCAGATGGCGCCATGGGCACGCTCCTGCATACACGCGGCATCGCCTTTGACCGCTGTTTCGATGAGCTGAACCTGAGCAACCCGGCGGTCGTGACAGGTATCCATTCTGAGTACCTGGAAGCCGGGGCACAAATCCTCCTGACCAACACCTTCGGTGCCAACCATTTCAAGCTTGCCAAACATGGCTTGCGGGACAAGCTGGGTCTCATTAACCGCGCCGGGGTAGAAATGGCGCGTGAAGCCGCGGCCGGTGCGGCGCTTGTGGCAGGTGATATCGGACCGCTGGGAGTACGCATTGCGCCCTTTGGGCGCGTCCAGGTCGAGGAAGCGCGTGCAGCCTTCGCTGAGCAGGCGAGCGTGTTGAGCGAGGCGGGCGTGGACTTGATCGTCATCGAGACGATGAGCGACCTGTTCGAAATCCAGGCTGCCATCCAGGCTGTGCGTGCCACTGCTACTGAGATGCCCATCATTGCTTCCGTCACCTTTACGCGCGATGACCGCACGGTCCTGGGCGACTCGCCTGAAAAGGTGGCTCGCAGCCTGGCGGGCGCCGGGGCGGACGTGATCGGTGTCAACTGTTCCGGCGGCCCGGCGCAGCTGCTGCGTCTGCTCAAAGCCATGCGCGCAGCCACTCCCCAGGCAAAGATCTGGGTCAAGCCGAATGCCGGTTGGCCCGAACAGGTGGGCGGGCGCATCATGTACCCGGCGGACCCGGATTACTTCGGCGATTACGCCCTGGCATTCTGTGAAGCCGGAGCAAGCATCATTGGCGGCTGCTGCGGGACCACACCGCAGCATATTGCGGCAATGCGCAAAGCCCTGGATACCAACCCGCAAGGCTGCGGGATACCGGTCTTGCAGACTTCCGAAGTTTTGGAGATCCCGGTAGTCTCCGAAGCTGAAACTCCCTCCAAGCTGGCGCAAAAACTGGCCGAAGGGAAATTTGTCATCTCGGCTGAAATGGATCCACCACGCGGTCTTTCCACCCATAAACTCATCGCAGGGGCTTCGCTGCTCCAGGAAGCCGGCGCGGATGTGATCAATGTAGCTGACAGCCCGATGGCGCACATGCGCATGTCTGCCTGGGCAGTGTGCGATGTGATCGAACGCCAGGTGGGGGTCGAGACTACGCTGCATTTTCCGACGCGTGGTCGGAACCTGCTGCGCGTCCAGGGGGATCTTCTGGCTGCCCACGCCCTGGGACTGCGTAATATATTTGTTGTCATGGGCGACCCGACCTCTGTCGGAGATTATCCGGAAGCCATGGATAATTATGATCTGGTGCCATCCGGCCTGATCAAACTCATCAAGAAGGGCTTTAACGCCGGCGTAGACCATTCCGGTACCAGCATCGGTCAGCCAACCAACTTCTTTGTTGGAGCAGCACTTAACCTCAAGGCAGCCGAGCCCGAGCAGGAGGTCGCGTAATGTTCACCGCAAGGTGCTGGCAGGCGCGGATTTCTTCCTGACCCAACCGATCTATCGCGCCGAGCAAGGCCCGGCGTTCCTTGAGCAATATGCTGACAAATACGGCCCGCTTGACCGGCCGGTGTTGGTGGGCATCCTGCCGCTGGTCAGCGCCCGGCATGCCAGTTTCCTACATAATGAGGTACCGGGGATTTCCATACCGGAAGAGACGCGCAGACAAATGGAAGCAGCCGGGGAAGACAGCGCCAGGGTTGGCGTGGAACTGGCTGTAGAGCTGATCCAGGCGGTAAGATCGTGGGCGCAGGGCGTTTACCTGATGCCACAGTTCAGCCGTTACGATCTCGTGGCCGAGATCATCGAAAAATGCAAAACGCTTGACATGTGAATAAAGAGTTCATATAATATGAACTAAAGGTTCATATTATATGGCTTTTAATGACTGGACGAATTTCCAACCTTATATCCAACAACTTGAACAGGAAGGCAAAGCCACCCGCACATTCAGGCGGCTGGATGCGGCACGCCAGCAGGCGGTGATCGACGCCATTCTGGAAGAGGCCACTGAAAAAGGTCCGGCCTCGCTCAATATCAAGGAGATCGCCCGTCGGGCGGATATATCGGTCGGCTCGTTGTACCAGTATTTCCCCAACCGGGAAGGTTTGCTGGATTTCGCCATCGGGTTATGCGTGCGCTACATGACGAATATGTTCGATATGTCACGGCCATACCTGCTGGCCATGCCATTGCGTGAGGCGCTGCAAGCTTATCTTACAGTTGGCATAAAATGGGGAAAAACTGATATTGGCCTGGTGCGGTTCTTTGGGCGGGCTGCTTACCAGGGCGACGCGGATTTGGCTGAACGCGTCGTGCGCCCTGTAGCTGCGGCCATGCGGAAAATCACCTTCGAAGTGCTGGAACAAGCCGTCCAGCGCGGGGAGATAAGCCAGGATGTAGATCTGGAGGCTGCTTCCAGGCTGGTCAACGGACTGATGATCGTTGTCGGGGACAGCCAAATACTGCCCTATTTGAACACCTATTTCCAAATCACGGACGAGAAAATATCCTCGGAACATATCCTGGAAACCCTGGTTCCATTCATCCTGAAAGCGCTCAGTTGAAAGGACAATCATGCGACGCCTATTCCGGTTCTTGAACAAATTCTTTATGGTGCCGATGTTCCGCCTGGGATTTGGGTTCTTCTTTGGGAATCCATGGACGAGCTACGTCATGGTTTTGAAAACCATCGGGCGAAAAACCGGCAGGCTGCGGTACTCGCCGGTCAATTACGCCATTCAGGATGGCAGGGTTTATTGTGTCTCGGGTTTCCGGCAGGATTGCGACTGGTTCCGCAACCTGCGTAGTCATCCGGCTATTGAAGTCATCCTGCCAGGCGGCGCGATCGCAGGGATGGCGACCGAAATCACAGACCCGGCTTTACGGAACACTGTCATCCGGAAAGTCCTGCAAAACGCCGGGTTTGCCGGTTTTTTTGAGGGGTACAACCCTTTCCGGATCAGCGACGAGGAACTGGCTGTAAAAACAGAAGATATGCCGCTGATCTGCATCCAGCCGACCGGCCTGGGCAGCGGCGGGGGGGACCCGGGAGGCTGGGCCTGGGTATGGACACCGGTATCCATCCTTCTCCTGATCCTGGTTCTCTGGCTTATCTTCCGATAACTTAGACTTGCCTGCCGGCGACCTTTTCCTGGCACGTTACTAAGCAAAGGCTGCAGTTCGTTGAACAATGCCTAAAATGGTTTTTAAATCGGAAATTCATCGAGGTACAATTAGGCCATGCTCCTGACGATCGATCTTGGCAACACCAACCTGACCATCGGCCTGTACCAGGGCGAAACGCTGACCCACCACTGGCGGCTGGCAACCGATGCGGCACGCATGCCGGATGAATACGGTCTGCAGCTGCTCGGACTGTTAACCAATGCAGCCAAGACTCCTGCCGATCTGACCGGGGTATGTCTCTCTTCGGTTGTGCCTCAGTTGACCGGCCGTGTGACCCAGGCCTGCCGGGAATATCTCATGCAAGAAGCATTAGTGGTGGATACGGGCGTCCGGACCGGCATCCGCATCCGTTACGAAGACCCAAAGGCGGTCGGCGCGGACCGGGTCTGCGACGCAGTGGCGGTGATGCACCTGTACGGCGGGCCGGCCTGCATCATTGACTTCGGCACCGCCACCACCTTTAACGCCCTGACAAAGGACGGGGATTATCTGGGCGGGGCGATCACAGCCGGGATCAACCTGGCAGCCGAAGCACTGTTCGCACATGGCGCCAAGCTGCAGCGGATCGACCTGCAAAAACCGCCCTCGGTTATCGGACGCAACACCACGAATGCGATGCAGTCCGGACTGATCTATGGCTATGTCGCCATGACCGAAGGCATGGCGGCCCGTTTCCGGGAAGAGCTTGGGCCGGAGATGAAGGTGATTGCCACCGGTGGGCTGGCAGTGCTGATTGCCAAGGAAACACCGGTCATCCAGATCCATGCGCCCTGGCTGACCCTGGACGGCCTGCGGTTTATCTGGGAAATGAACCAGTAGGGGAGCAGGCAGCCTGGTAATCAGCCAGGGATACAGAAGATCAATCAACCGGATCCTGGCCCAAGTTATGCGGCGTCTTCATTGCTTTCTTCTACTCTTCTTCCTGCTGACCGCCTGTGCACCCCAGATTCCAGCCAATACGGGGGTCGATGGGCAGGTGACGATCGGTCCGATGTGTCCGGTGGTTCGCCAAGGCCAGGAATGTCCGGATAAGTCTTATCAGGCCACCCTGGCAATCCTGACCGCCGGGGGCAGGCAGGTGAAACAATTTACCACCGATACTGCAGGTAATTTCCGCATCCCCCTGGCACCCGGATCTTACATCCTGCACCCCCTAACTCCTGCGAATCAGCCCATGCCTAGCGGCAGGGACCAGCCTTTTAGCGTGGTGCAGGGTCAGTTTACCCAGATCAAGGTTATTTACGACAGCGGCATCCGCTGAGTATTCCTCGGATAACGATTTCCTGCGGGGGAAATGAAGGGGGTGACCTTTACACAACTTTAACATGGCCTTAAAGACATGACAATCAAGAGGGTATATCATAATAATAAATTAGTCTTTATGAGTAGAAAGGATAAAACCATGTTAGCAATTCCAATGACAAAACGAACGAACATTCCTGAAATTAGCCTGGATTCTCATTTGGCTACTTATTTGCCCAGCCCGTTACTTTTGCAGTTGGTCATTGAAAGTGGCTGGAAAGTCGTCAGGGCCGAATTGGCGCCTTCCGAAGATCAAAACGGATTTGTTTACCTGGTGACCTTCAAATCGGATGATTGCCTGCAGAATCAGCACTTGATTCTTCCCAGAACAACCCTGATCGAAAAAATCCTGAACGAGCATTTGAATATCGGTACTTCTCTCAACTAAAACCATCCAGGCGGGGAGCGGAAACCAACTTGTGATAATATAAGGGCATGGCGGAAAAGATTTTGGTAGTCGAAGATGAACCCTCGCTCCAGGAGACTCTGATCTATAACCTGGAAAAGCAGGGCTATAGCGTGGAAGCGGCCGGGGATGGCCGAGCAGCCATTGAGGCTGCCCGCAGGATTGCCCCGGACCTGATTGTGCTCGACATCATGCTGCCCGAACTGGACGGGTTCGAGGTTTGCAAGATACTACGCAAAGAGATGACCGTTCCCATCCTGATGTTAACCGCGCGTGATAATGAGATCGACCGGGTGGTGGGGCTGGAAGTGGGGGCGGATGACTACCTGACCAAGCCATTTTCCATGCGTGAATTAATGGCACGTGTCAAAGCCCAGTTACGCCGGACGGGGATGCTGCGGGAGGAAATGGCAAAACTCAAAACCCCTGAGACGGACAGTCCACAGGAAGTGCTTACTCTCAATAATCTCAAAATCAACCTGACCCGCCGGGAGGTCCTGCTGGATGACCAGGTGCTGGCGCTCAAGCCGCAGGAATACGACCTGCTGCTGTTCTTTGCCCAGCATAAAGGCCAGATGCTCTCGCGCGAGTTCATCCTCGAACGTCTCTGGGGTTGGGATTACACCGGGGATAGTCGTACAGTGGATGTGCACGTGCGCTGGCTAAGGCAGAAGATCGAGAAGGAGGCGGGCGAACCGACCCGCATCGTTACGGTGCGCGGCGGAGGCTACCGGTTCGAAGGTTGAAGCCTTGCGAAGATTTTCGAAACTTCGCAAGGCTTTATTTTTGGAGAGAAAAAGACAGACTCTGCAAGCCTCATCCTGGTAAAACTATGCTATGAAAATGAACCTGGAACGTTTCGCACTTGGCCTGATCCTGGCTCCGCTTGCTCCGCTGGCAGGTCTTTTGAGCTGCTGGTGGGCTGCCTACGCCTGGTTGCCCGAATCCTGGATTCCGTTCACGGCGATTACAGGTCTGCTGGTTGGCGTAGTGGTTGATATTTTCATGCTGAAGAAGCTGCTCGAGCGCCGTCTCAGTCTCCTGCTATGGGTCGTAGTCTTCCTGTTTTATTCCGTCGGAGTCTTTGGCTTTTCCATGGGCGTGCCGGTGCTCAATACGGCGCTGGCCGTCCCGGCCGGGTTTGTCATCGGCAGCCGGCTGGCGGCAGAGAAAGCGGACCGGCTGCGGGTCCGGAAAACTGCCCGGCGCACAGCCTGGTTCACTACTGCCGTGCTGGCATTGACCTGCGCAGCCTCTGCCCTGATCGCCCTGGTCAGTTCTTCCACTGCCAGCGACCTGCGCGGCATGTTGGGTCTGGGATTTGAAGTCACACAGGCTATGATTATCGGGCTTATATTGGTTGGCGGCGCCGGCCTGCTGGCGGCCGGATGGGGGCTTTCGGTTGCCTCCGTGCGGCTCACTTTCTCATTCCTGCAGGGCAAAGCATGAATTGGTTGGTTCTTATCCCGGCTGGAATATTAGCGATTGCTTTAGCCTGGCTGGGCTGGCGTTATATCGTTCTGCGTAGAAGTTTGAAACGCTATGAGTTAGTGCTGCGTGCGATTGCGGATGGAGAAAAAACGGTCAGCGATCTTCCGGAGGATTTGCCCGCGCTGGAGCAGTTTTCCAATACTGTCAAAACCACAGCACTGGCTTTGCGCGTGCGTACTTCCGTGGTGGAAGCGGAACGGGCCAGATTGGCAGCCGTCCTGGAACGCATGACGGATGGGGTTTTGATTGCGGATTCCGAAGGAAGGATCCAGTTTGCCAACCCGGCTGCCGAGAGGCTCTTCGAAACCGGTCCAGCAGTCGGGCGCCGGGTGGCGGAAGTGCTGCGCCAGTACCAACTGGTGGAGGCCTGGCAGCGCAGCCGGGAGACCGGTGAGGCGCAGGAGGAATTGGTCGAAATCCCTGCCCGCCGGCGTTTCCTGCAGTTGGTGGTTCTGCCCGACCGCCAGACCGGCGGCAGCCTGCTGGTGGTGCAGGACCTGACGCGTGTCCGTCGACTCGAAACCATCCGCCGGGACTTTATCTCGAATATTTCGCACGAACTGCGCACCCCGCTGGCCAGCCTGAAAGCCCTCACAGAAACCCTGCGGGATGGCGCACTGGAGGATCCCAAAGCTGCCGCGCGCTTCCTGGGCCGGATCGAGACCGAAGTGGATGCCCTGACGCAGATGGCTACGGAAGTTTTAGAGCTTTCACGGATCGAATCGGGCCAGGTGCCGCTGGAGTTGAAGTCAGTCCCGGCGGCCAGCTTATTGGTCTCGGCGGCCGAGCGCATGCGCGCCCAGGCAGAACGCGCCGGGCTGGTATTACGTCTGGGCGCTTCCCAGGATATGACCGAAGTGCGGGCAGACCCGCCGCGGCTGGAACAGGTGCTGGTCAACCTGATCCACAACGCCATCAAGTTCACCCGCCCGGGCGGGGAGTTGGTTCTAGAGGCCCAGGCAGAATCTGATTTCGTCTGTTTCAGTGTAAGCGATAATGGGGCCGGCATCCCGGCCGAAGACCTGGAACGCATCTTCGAGCGCTTCTACAAAGCTGACCGGGCACGCTCCGGCGGTGGGACGGGATTGGGGTTATCCATCTCGCGCCACTTGGTGGAAGCGCATGGGGGCAAGATCTGGGCGGAAAGCAGGGAAGGGCTGGGCAGTACGTTTTTCTTTACGATCCCAACATCTCCCAAAGCATAAATTGTTACGTAACTAAGAAACCGGCGTGCTATCGCCCCACTGCTGCCAGGATTGTCTGGATGAAGGAATATACCCGCGCTGGCCAGTATATGGCCAGAAAGGTATTGCCAACCATTTGTCGATCATCGAAAAGTTGGCAGCCCAAAGGATGTCCACCCAGCTCTGGAGGACAATGCCGTTTGTCAGATGACGCCAAAGCGGAACATTGTTCACGACAAGACGATGTTACCGGCGACCTGACCGCTTTCGAGTAGTTCATTGGCTTTGGCGGCTTCCAGGATGGGGAATTTCTGGGCGATCACCGGCTTGATCTTGCCTTCTTCCAACAGCTTAAAGAGTACCGGTAGATCTTCCATGAACGGCTTCTTGTCACGTGCATACAGAGCGGAGATTCCATATGACTCCACTTTTTTGCCATTCGATTGAAGGTTTACGGCCACTAGCTTCAGCGCGCCCTTCAAAAGCATGCCAAACCCGGTGGCCGGGGCATACGCCACCAGCTTACCGCCGCTGCGCAGTACGCTCAGGCCGCGGTCGCTATCAGCACCGCCCATCCCGTCAAAAACAAAATCGAGACCCTCCGGTTCTGCATGTTGCAGGAATTCGACAAAATCCTGTTTTTGGTAATCGATCGGAATTGCTCCAAATTCGGTCAGGAGCTTATGCTTGGATAGGGAAGCGGTCCCGTACATTTTTAGGCCTGCCAGTTTTCCTAGTTGCAGAAAGGCGGTCCCAACGCCGCCGCTGGCGCCGATTACCAGCACTTTATCGCCGGCCTTGATTTTGGCCACCCTATGCAGCATTTGCCAGGCCGACACATAATTTAAAACCAGTATTGCCACTTCTGCGGAATCCAGGGATGCCGGCACTTGTACAAGGTGCTCCTTACGCAGATAGATCATTTCGGAATATCCGCCATGGCCTGTCAGAGCGGCAACCCGGTCGCCTGCGACAAACCCGATGACGCCAGCTCCGACTGCATCTACTACGCCCATGATCTCATAACCTGGTACGAAAGGCACTTTCGGCGAAAATGGGGAATAGCCATACCGGTAGTTAACGTCAGTACGACCGACAGCTGTAGCTAGAACTTTAATGCGCAGCTCACCTGCAACAGGTTCACGGAGATCATTCTCGACAACTTGCAATACTTGCGGGCCGCCTCTTTTGGTTACAACCACACTTTTGTATTTCATATACTCCTTTCTCTCCAGCATTATCTGGACGCGTCATGGGCAAAGCCAATGTAAATCGAAAGCGGCAGCAAAATTACAATCAATAGCAGACTATACCCCATAATGCTTTTTAGAAAATCGTTGGCCAGGTATCCGACCAGGTACTGTCCTAACAGCCAAACTACAAAAATTACCAACGGCCAGGGCCAGGTTTTTGCGAGAAATTGTAACAAGCTGCCGCTTTGCTTATCGGTCAGTGGTTTATTGATCCGGGTGCCTGCCACACCTCCGGCAAGGCCGATCAACGGCGGGAAGAAACCGCCGCCAACCAGGAGCAGAATAATCGACAACAAGATAAGGATGCCTCCACCGGTTTTACTCTGGATATAGGCCACCGACCAGACCATAACCAGGAGGCCGATGATCACTGTCAGAATACCGGCTACCAACAAGTTGGGCAGGATGGTCATGGCGGGTTCGCAGGCATGCCAAACCTTATCAGGTAAGCAGGGCGACCCCATTGAAGCGAACATAAAACTTGCTGGATGGATATTTCCCTGCAAGATTTCGAAGAAACCATGTTCCAGTCCGGCAATCCCAGCCAGGAAGCCGAAGGAGGCAGCGACGATTCTGGTGGCTTTTCTCATATTTTCTCCAATCTCTCATCTTGAATATCGCGGGCAAACCCGGCTACGAAGGTAAACAGAGCCGCAACCAACCCGGCTGTAAGAATGGACCAGCAAATATAATTCTTCATATTTGGGTCGTTCACGCCCGGGACAAAGCCGAAAATGGCAATTTCGAGTGCAGCCAGAAAACATAGCAAACTGGTCGACAAGGCGGCCAGCCACAGCCTACCTACCTTGAACCGGCTGGTTTCAGGCAGAACCTTGCGCCACCAGGTCAACGGTTTGTTGATCCTGGTCGCGACAGCCCAGGTCGGCAGAAAGAAGAAAACTTGCCCCACTCCGCCACCCACCAGGAATAGACAAACAAAGAGCAGGAAGAAAACAGACGGACCGGACGGCTTGTGAATGAAACCCACCAACCAGACCATGATGGCAAGACTGAAAATGATCGCTAGGATGCCTGTGATGAGAAAGTTCGGAATTAGAGTGAAGGCATCCTCTGTACCATAAACCCAAAACCGGTTTGCCACACCGATCGCCTGGATGAAAAACCCAGTCGTTGGGGTATTTCCATGCAGGATCTCAAAAAAGCCGTGGTCGATCCCCCCGATTGCGAAGAAGACTCCCATTATGGAAACGATGGTTCTTGTGGTGCGATTTATTTTTTGTTTTCTTAATTTTCAATATAGTGGCTGGAGAATGAAAACCCTGTCTAAGCATACGTGGAATGGTTATTAACTGTAATTGAATATATGTGCCAGTGTCGCCTGAGATTGCACAAAAACTTGATGAATATTCCAAATCTTTGCTTCGATAAAGGCTGGCAAAATATTGAGCTTCTTCTATTAGCAATCTTAATATATCTGGCTGTTGTCATGGTTAACCCTTTGTTAAGGATTTCCTTATCCAGCCAACTGACCGACCATATCACGGGCGTAGCAACCGCAAAGGGCCAGGTCAAGATCGTTGATCAGATCGTTGGGGTTCTCCAAGCCGATTACCCTAGACAATTCTGAATGTTTCTTTATTGGCTGAAAACTTTAACAGAGAAATGATTTACCGTTAATCGGCCATTAAAACAAAATTGGTAAGATAAAGTAAATGATTCAGTCTAACAGTTATTGTCAGGAGAAATGAGCATGGCTACCAAAGTACTTTTCCTGTGTACGGGTAATTCGGCGCGCAGCCAGATGGCGGAAGCGTTCCTGCGGAAATTAGGGGAAGGCCGGTTCGAGCCGTTCAGCGCTGGATTGGAGCCGAAAGGGATCAATCCATTGACTTTTCGCGTTATGGAGGAGATCGGTTTTGACCTCTCAGGGCACTGGTCCAAGGGGATCGATGAATATCTTGGAAAGGAACATTTTCAATATCTGGTGACCCTGTGTGACGACGCTGAAAAGAATTGCCCGCGTGTTTGGCCGGGGGTCAACCAGCGCTTACACTGGTCTTTCGAAGATCCGTCAGCTTTTATGGGTAATGAAGAAGAGAAACTGGCCAAATTCCGCCAGGTACGCGATCAAATTCAGGAAAAAATCACCTCGTGGTTAAAAGATAATCGTTCTAAAGTTATTTCAGGTTGATTCTCTTCATGCCAAATGGTTAACCTTCCCATAACAAAACCATAACTTGACATTCGCGGATTATTAAAACCGGCGTGTTATTCTTTCTCAAGAAAGAACAATACGACGGTTTTTTTGGAGGACCGATGCTACCAATCGTCTTAACCTGGATCACCGTCACAGCCACACTGGTAGTTTTTGGAGTGGATATCGCGCAGAAACGCCGTAGAGGCAAACGCTAATATCTTGTAGAAGGAAGAAATGGAAAAACATATTTTAGTTACCAATGATGATGGGGTCATGGCGCCCGGGTTATTCGCCCTGGTCAAAGAAATGCGAGGGCTTGGAAAAGTCAGCGTACTGGCTCCGGACCGCAATTGGTCGGGTAGCGGACATGTTAAAACACTCGATCGACCGATGCGCGTGACCGAAGTCCAGCTCCCGGATGGGAGCATTGCTTATGCTTGCGATGGTGCGCCTTCGGACTGCGTAGCCCTGGCAACCCTCGGATATTTCAAAGAGCCGATCGATTTGGTGGTTTCCGGGATCAATGTCGGCGCCAACCTGGGTCATGATGTTACCTATTCCGGGACTGTCACCGCCGCCATGGAGGCCGGGATTGCCGGCGTGCCGGGTATCGCCGTTTCCCTGGAAGTTCCGCAAGGGTTCCTAAACGAGATCGACTTCGGCCCGGCCGCGCGTGCCGCCCGGCTGGTCGTCCAGCAAGTCTTCGATAACGGCCTGCCGCCTGAGATCTTGCTGAACATCAACGTACCCTTCCTGCCGGAAGACCAGATCCAGGGGTTCCGCCTGACCCGCCAGGGGCTGCGTGTGTACCACAGCCGGCTGGATGAGCGCGTCGATCCGCGCGGCCGCCCGTATTATTGGATCGGCGGCGAGGCCCCCACCGGTGTTGCTGAACGCGGCACGGATATCGGAGCGCTGGCGAAAGGCTTTATCTCAGTCACGCCCTTACAGTTGGATTTGACTGCGTACCACGTCCTGAGTAATCTCTCATCCTGGGAATTCCCTGGTCAATCCAATAAAAAATTCTTCAGCCTGCCGGCTTTCACGGTCTCACACGTATAACCTTAACCAAATGTTAAACCAGTGTTTTTTAGGCCTTAATGATGGCTTGATAATATTGCAGCATGAAACTAACCAGGAAGGGCGAAGAATTTATCTTAAAAATCCTGATCGGATTTTTTCTGGTCTTGTCTCTGGCCAGCCTGGCCTATGGTATTTTCCAAATCGTCAAATGAAAAAGGAGAAAAGAAAATGAATAAGAAATTGTCTATTTCAATGTCCGTCCTGTTCGCTGCCGCAATGCTGCTCAGCGCCTGCGGGACAGCAGCCACGCCGACTGCCACTGCAGCTGTGCCGCTTACCGGGAATGACACCTCGGCACCTGCCTCAACCGCGATGCCAGCCTCGACTGCGGCAGCAACGCCGCTCCCGGCCGGCTCTGTCACGATCAACGGCGCGGGCAGCACCTTCCAGCAGCCTGCCATGAGCCAGTGGGCTTACGCCTACTCTTACGTGGATCCGTCCGTCTTGATCAACTACCAGGGCACCGGTTCCGGCGCAGGCAAGACCGCCATCATCAATGGCACGGTCGACTTCGCCGGTACTGACTCGGTACTGACGGATGCGGAAGTCGCTTCCGGGAAGGACCTGCAGTTGTTCCCGATCCTGGCCGGTGCAGAGGTAATCACCTATAACCTGCCCGAGTTGGATCCAACCAAAGACCCCGCCCTTATCCTGGACGGTAAGACGCTGGTCGGTATCTACAATGCCACAATCACCAAGTGGAACGATCCCGCCATCACGGCCTTAAATCCGCAGATCTCTTCCAAATTGCCTGCCAAGCAGATCACCGTGGTGCACCGCTCGGATGGTTCCGGCACAACCGAGATCTTTACCAACGCACTGACCTCCTTCAGCAGCGACTGGACCGCCGGGCATGGCACCTCCGTCCAATGGCCGGCTGACAAGGCTGGCAATGGCATCGGCGGTAAAGGCAACCAGGGTGTAGCTGCAGCCGTCCAAAACACGCCCAACTCGATTGGCTATGTGGAATATGCCTTCGCAGTCTCCAATAAACTACCTTTCGCCCGGATGGTCAACCAGGCCGGTCAGACTGTAACGGCCAGTCCGGATAGCGTCGTTTCAGCCATGAACGATTTTGCCAACGCTTTCACACCGCAACTGACGGCTGTGATTGTAAACCCCAAAGGTGCAACCTCCTGGCCGATTGCTGGCTATACCTATGTTATTCTGCATATGACCAGCATGACCGACTGCGTCAAGGCCCAGAAACTGGTGAGTTTCGTCAACTGGTTCCTGACCGATGCAGGTGCAACCAAGCAGGCCACCTCGATTGGTTTCGTTCCACTGCCGTCCGCAGTTCAACAGCAGGTGCTCGCCAAACTCGGCCAGGTTACCTGCAATGGCCAGGCCGTAATGATGAAATAACCCATTCGATATACATCCTGTTAGGTCCCAGGAGGGCCCTTACCTCTCGTAGGGCCCTCCGACCAACTTTAATGCAGGTGAAGGGATTTCCATCAACGTGACGGGACCTCACCTTGAAGGAAATGGCTTCAACTGCAGGGAAGGATTTCAAATGCCAGTTAAAAAACGTGTTCTCTTTGTTTGTATCCAGAACTCAGGCCGCAGCCAGATGGCTGAGGCGTTTGCTCATCTATACGCGCAGGATTTGATTCAGGCTTTTAGCGCCGGGTCGCGGCCTTCGGGACATGTGAACCCCATGGCGATAAAAACCATGGCGGAATTAGGGTACGACCTGAGTGGGCACCATTCCAAGTCGTTGAGTGAAGTGCCCCAGGATAAATACGATTATGTTATCACCATGGGCTGCGGAGACGAATGCCCATTCATCCCGGCTGACCATCACGAAGATTGGGATATCCCTGACCCCAAATCACTGCCGCTGGACGAGTTCCGAAAAGTGCGCGACCTGATTGGGGAGCGCGTCAAGGAACTGGCTGCGAGAATCTAAAGGAATAATATTATGCAATCAACGAAAGCGATTCCTCGCTCAACTTACAGCCCGCTGCGGCGGGCCTTCAAACACGGTGACCGCCCCTGGCAAGGGTTGATCGTCCTCGTTTCGATCCTCGTGCTTCTACTCGTTCTGGGGATCGGCTGGAAGCTCTGGCAAGATTCCACCCAGGCGCGCAGCGCCCTGGGCTGGAAATTCATCCTGCCCACTTTGGATGCAAATTGGAACCCGGCCCTAAACCAGTTCCAGGCCTGGCCATTCATCTATGGAACCCTGATTACCTCCATTGCAGCCATTGTCCTGGCTGTCCCGATCAGCCTGGGAGTAGCGGTTTTCCTGGCGGAATTATGTCCCGCCTGGCTGCGCCAGCCGTTGAACTGGATGGTGGAATTGCTGGCTGCCATCCCGAGCGTGGTCTATGGGTTATGGGGCATTTTCGTTTTCCTGCCGCGGGTAGTGGTACCCTTCGGAGAGGCGCTTTTCACTGCCCTGGGACATATCCCACTACTTGCGATCCTGTTTACCGGACCGATCCCTCTGAGCGGTTCCTCCCGCCTGGCAGCCGCCATGATCCTGACGATCATGATCATCCCCACCATTACCGCCGTCACACGCGATGTTTTGCTGGCTATTCCGAACAGCCAGCGCGAGGCCGGGCTGGCATTGGGCGCCACCCGCTGGGAGACCATCTGGCAGGTGCTGCTGCCCTACGGTTTGTCAGGCATCCTGGGCGCCGCCATCCTGGGCCTGGGACGCGCCCTGGGTGAAACCATGGCGGTCACGATGGTCATCGGGAACTCAATCGAGAGCAGCCCGTCCTTGTTGAAGCCGGGCTATACCATGGCTTCCATCATCGCCAACGAATTTTCCGAGACGGTCTCGGGTCTGCATACCCAGGCCTTGATCGAGATCGGGCTGGTGCTGTTTGCCATGACCCTCATCCTTAACCTGTTCGCCCGCCTGCTGGTCTGGCGGGCGGCACGCCGGACCCCGCAGGAGGTGCGCGCATGACCCGCTTTAGTGAGGTTCTAAATCGCAGCGGCAGGATGCGTTCCCGCCAGCGCAAAACCGCCAATGCAGTCATGCTCTCCCTGACCGCCTTGCTGACCGCCCTGGCGCTTGTCCCGCTGTTCTGGATCATCATCTACGTGATAGCCCGCGGCGGTCAATATATCAACCTGGACTTCTTTACCCAGCTGCCGCGCCCGATGGGGATAGCCGGCGGCGGTGTGCTGCATGCCATCGAAGGGACAATCGTCATCTCCTTACTGGCCGCGCTTTTCTCCATCCCACCGGGGGTCCTGGCAGCATTTTATGCCGCCCGCAATCCGAACTCAGCGCTCGGGGTGGCTGTGCGCTTCAGCACGGATGTGCTCTCCGGGGTCCCATCCATTGTGATCGGCCTGGTGGCGTACGCCCTGATCGTGCAGCCGCAGGGCCATTACTCGGCCCTGGCCGGCGGGGTGGCCCTGGCAATCCTGATGCTGCCAATCATCCTGCGGACTACCGAAGAAATGCTCAAGCTGGTACCCCACAGTCTGCGGGAGGCCTCGTTGGCGCTGGGTGCAGCCGAGTGGAAGACTTCATTATCCGTGCTTTTCCCGGCGGCGTTGAACGGCATTCTCACCGGCTTCCTGCTGGCTATCGCCCGCGCGGCGGGCGAGACTGCCCCCTCCTGCTTACCACATTGGGAAACGACCATTATGACATTGCACAGATCATCCGTGGCGGTCTGCAGACTCACCAGTCCATCTTTCAGATTGTCGGGCGGATGCTGAACCAGCCGGTCGAACTCACTGCCTCTGACCTTGTGGAAATATGCCCAGCAGCCGTACCCTGAGCGTATCAACCAGGCCTGGGCAGTTGCACTCGTGCTGATGATTTTTGTGCTTTCGATCAATATTATCGCCCGCGCCTGGATCCAGGTACGCACCCGGCGTTTGCAAGGTTAGATCAAAGGATAGTTGCATATGAACACCCAAACACAAACTCTATTAAATACTGGAAAGGCAGCCTCCATAATGACCAAACCATCGATCACTCAATTCGAGCATAAATCAAATAGCGATGCGCCGGTAAAAGTCGATGTAAAAAACCTGCAGGTCTTTTATGGAAAATTCCGTGCCCTGGCCGGGGTCGACCTGGCGGTGCGCGAGAACCAGATCACGGCCATCATTGGGCCTTCGGGCTGCGGCAAGTCCACTTTGCTGCGCTCCTTTAACCGCATGAATGATCTGACGTCCGGCTGCCGGGTGCAGGGCGAAGTCAGCCTGGACGGGGAGAACCTGTATGCGGCCGGGGTGGATGTGGTGGATATCCGCCGGCGGGTTGGGATGGTTTTCCAGCGCCCCAACCCCTTTCCCAAATCCATTTATGATAATGTCGCCTACGGGCCGCGCCTGTATGGCGTCCGGCGGCGCTCCGACCTCGAGGAGATCGTGGAAGGCAGCCTGAAAGCTGCGGCCCTTTGGGAAGAAGTAAAAGACAAGTTGGGCCAATCCGGAATGTCGCTTTCCGGGGGCCAGCAGCAGCGCCTGTGCATCGCCCGGGCCCTGGCGGTCGAGCCGGAGGTGATTTTGATGGATGAACCCGCCTCGGCGCTTGACCCAATTTCCACCTTGAAAATCGAAGAGTTGATGCAGGAACTCAAGCAGAATTATACGATCGTGATCGTGACCCATAATATGCAGCAAGCGGCGCGTGTCTCGGATTACACCGCCATGATGATGATCGACGAGCAGCGCGCCGGGCGCATGATCGAATACGACCAGACCAACATTATTTTCACCCGCCCGAAGGATAAGCGCACGGAAGATTACGTCACCGGCCGGTTTGGATAGTATTGGAGATTGAAAATGGTTATAATTGATGTATCGTCACGTCAAGCGAGGACTCCTGATGCGTAAAACCTTCGAAATGGAAATCCAGCAACTAAAAGACGAACTGCTCTTGATGGGCAGCATGGTGGAGCAGCAGCTGCTGGATGCCGTCGATGCTTTGAAGAAGCGCGATGTGGAGGCCTCCCGCCGTATTTATGCCGCGGATGCAAAGATCAATTCCAAACGGTTTGGCATTGAGGAACAGGTCATGATCCTGATCGCCACCCAGCAGCCCATGGCGCATGACCTGCGCCTGCTGGCCTCCATCCTGGAAGTGAGCGCCGAGCTGGAACGCATGGGCGATTATGCCAAGGGGATTGCCACGATCAATATCCGGATGGGGGACGAGCCCCTGCTCAAGCCGTTGATCGATATCCCGCGCATGGCACAGAAAGGCTGCAGATATGCTTCACCGCGCCCTGACAGCTTTTATTAATGAAGATGTGGATACCGCCCGGGCCATCCCGGCTGAAGATGACGAAGTGGATGATCTTTACAAACAAGTCTATCGCGAACTGATGACCTTCGTGATTGCGGACCCCAGGAACGATCGACCGTGCCAATTTTCTGGATTGGACTGCGCATAACCTGGAGCGCTTTGCCGACCGTGTCACCAATATTTGCGAACGGACAGTCTTCATCGTCACCGGCGAGATCATCGAAATTGGCTCATCCAGCAGCGGGGACGTGTAGATAAAACCAGGTTTACTTTTACCGGCCGTCGGCAATTTCGCACTTATCCCCCACCCGCTGCCAGGAGTGGGGGAATTCGTTTTTTGGGAGGCGATGATATAATTCCTATCCTCCCGGTATTAAAGAAAGGCAAAGTATTATGGCTCCAGAAACCAAAGCTCCTCAGCACCCGAATCCACCGCCGCTGGTCCAAGTCTCCGGGACGCACCGCGAGATGGGACGCCAGATCGGCGAAGCCTGCCGGAAACAGGTCCAGCACGGCATTGAGAACAGTCGCAAACTGGTCTCGGATGCCTATGTGCAATTGGAACTGACCTGGGAAGGCGCCCAGATCCAGGCACGCAAATACATCCCGTTTGCCCAGGAACGCTACCAGCAATATGTGGATGAAATGATGGGGATCGCCGAAGGCGCCAATGTCACCTTTGAAGATGTAGCCGTGGTCAATTCCATGGAAGCGGTCACGTCGGATGCCCTGCACCTGACCCGCTGCACCAGCATGGCGGTCAATGATGACCGCACCGCGGATGGTCACGTGCTGCTGGCGCACAACGAAGATTGGGTGCCGGAAGATGAGGATGATGTCTTCATCATCCATGCCAAACCGAAAAGCGAACCGCCTTTCCTGGCAATGACCTACGGCGGTCTTGCTGCCCAACATCGGCTTCAATGCCTATGGGATCGCCCAGCTATGTGATTCGGTCTATCCGAACGATTCACGCATCGGTACGCCGCGCCTGGTGGTCAGCCGGGCTGTGCTGGCTTCCGAGACGCCCGATGAAGCCATCCGGCACATGCTTTCGGCCCAACGCGCCGCCGGATACAACCATTTGCTGGTGCATGAGAGCGGCGAATTGTATTCGGTGGAGGTTTCAGCACGCCATTTTGGCATCCTGTATGGCGAGGATGGCTACATTGTCCACACCAACCACTACCTCTCTCCGGGTATGCAGCCGGTGGAGCGCGAACCCGAAGATCTGATCGCCTCGCGTGTGCGCTACTTCCGCGCCCTGCGGCTGGTCAAGCGCGAGGACCAGCATACGATCAAGACTCTGCAGGCCGTCCTGCGTGACCACGTCAACTTCTCGAATTCAATTTGCAACCATGCCGTGGATGTCAATGACCCGCTCGACCGTGAAAAGACCGTCAATTCCATGGTGATCGACCTGACTGCCCGCGAGATGCATATTGCCTGGGGCAATCCCTGCGAGAACCCCTACCACACCTACCATTTGGATGCTTGATCATTCTCAAAAAAACGCCCCTTACGAAAGCAGGCATGCAGTACAACTTTTTTTGAGAAAATGCGTAGACCTTCTGTGGAGGCAAAAATGATTGAGAAAAATAAAAGGCATGTCCCCTGGTATCTCTGGCCATTCTGGGCCATCTGGAAACTTGTGGTCGGTATCGTGGCCGGGACCGGGCGGTTGGTGGCAGTCATCCTTGGACTGGTTTTCCTGATCGTCGGTGTGGTGCTGACCGTCACCGTGGTCGGGGCGATCGTCGGGATACCGTTCATTATTTTTGGTCTACTGTTGATGGTGCGGGGGTTATTCTAGAGCCGCCTTCAACCCTTCTTGTGATTAAATAAATCCAGCCACTCCTCTACCTCATTCGGGGCAAGAGTGGCTTCATGTTTTGAATTTGATTCAAGCAGTGCCTGTGCTCTGGATACTTCCTGTGTGAACTCTTCTGAAGAGAGCACCCCGGCATGCACGGCGCGTGCCGCCCGCTGGACCCGCCCATCTGAACTGACCACCGTCCAGTTCCGGGCGGTCTTCGCCAGCCGGGCAAGCTGGGCCTCGATGGCTGCATCTGCACTGGATCCCTGGCGAACAAAATGGGCGGTCACCGCGCCGGACTTGCGGATGGAGGCCTGTCCGGCGGGTGCGCCATCGAAGAAAACCTCCACCTGTGCGCGCCGCAGGCGGCAGAATTCCAGCAAGCGGGAGATGAGCGCTTCTTCATCGTCCATGGAATCCAGCCGCAAACCAAGTTTGGGGATCAGGTTATGGCCGTCGATCAGGTAGAGCATATTTATCTACATATTATTTTTTGGTAACCAGCACGACTCCGACCAATCCTGCACCGGTGTGGACGGATAACCCGGGCGTCATTTCAACATGACGGATTTCCGCCGGGCAGGGCAAGGCGCTGCGCACCTGCTGTTCGAACCTGGCGGCCGCTTCCGGTGCGTTAACATGCAGGATGGCCAGTTGCTCGATGGCGCAGCCTCCGGCCGCGTCGCAACGCCAGTTGGATGACGCGTGTCCAGGCTTTCTTCTGCGTGCGGATGCGCTCGAGCATTTCCAGCTTTTCGTTGCGGAGAGTCAGGATGGGTTTGACGTCCAGCAGCGTGGCGAAGCCGGCTGCGACCTGCCCCACCCGTCCGCTCATGGCGAGATATTTCACGGTGGAAAGGGCCGCAAAGAGATGGGTGCGGTCACGCAGATTCAACTGCGGCCGCGATTGCCTCATCCAGGGAAGCGCCGTCGGCAATCGACTTGGCCGCTTCGATGGCCATTAACCCCTCTCCAAATGCCACCGTACGGGAATCCACCACTTTGATGGTTTTATCGGTGAACAATTCTGCAGCGGTGCGGGCGGCTGTATAGACGGCGCTCATTTCACTGGAAATGGTCAGGCACAGGATTTGATCCGCTCCGGCCGCAAAGGCGGACTTAAAAGCCTCGACGAAATTTTCCGGGGGAGGGGGCGGCGGTGGTGGGTAGTTTGCCTTCCCGGTCGACCCGTGCGAAAACCGACCGCATTGTCGATGTCGTAGACATCCCGGAAGGATTCCTCCCCAAACTGGACGATGATCGGAACTTGAACAATATTGTATTTCTTTGCCAGGTGCGATTGGCAGGCTGGAATCGGTGTCAGTGATTATGGCGGTAGGGGGCATGTCGTCTCCTTGTCGGAATAGTGGTATGGGTTATAACACAGGCAGGCCTTCCTGGGTATGGCGACCAGGCGATCTATGGCGCTTTCATAAAGCCAAAAAGCCGCAAAATCCCTGCTTTGTGAAAGCCTGCGCTATCTTGACAATCCCGGCAGAAGAGGTGTAGAATATTGCATATCCCCCCCGGGGGGGTAGGGTATGAAAGAAGGCGAAAATATGAAGAATGAAGAGACTTTAAAGAGATTGAAAATCATCGCAGGCCACATGGGCGGCGTTATCCGCATGGTCGAGGAAGACGCCTATTGTATCGATGTCATGCGCCAGATACAGGCGGTCCAGGCAGCCTTGAATAAAGTCAGTGCAGCCATTTTGGAGAACCACCTGAATTCGTGTGTGACCACCGCCATCCGCGGGGAGGACCCGTCGGAACGCGAGCGTGTGCTGAAAGAAATCACGGATGTGTTCGAAACTGCTACAAAAGTCTAGCAAGTGGAGACTGGCGATAGGGAAAAATCCCAACCATTCCCTGATTTCCTGCCTCATAAATTCTCAATTTTTAAAGGAGTAAAACCATGAAGACCGTAACCTATTCTGTTCCCGATATTTCCTGCATGCACTGCGTGCATACCATTCAGATGGAGCTGGCGGACGTGCAGGGCGTCCAGTCTGTCAAGGCGGACCAGGCCAGTAAAATGGTCGAGATCGTCTTTGATGCCCCGGCGGACGAAGATAAGCTCAAAGCGTTGCTGGCTGAAATCAATTACCCTGTCGCAGCCTAAATTGGATTTATTAGTGGGGGCACGGTCTATAAGCCGTGCCCCCATGCAAAAATTGGTGAATTATGCCTGAAACAAAACAGCTTACTCTCCCCATTACCGGCATGACCTGTGCCAACTGTGTTGCAACCATCGAGCGCAACGTACGCAAATTGCCCGGTATCAGCGTTGCCAATGTAAACCTTGCCAATGAAAAGCTTACGGTTGCATTCGACCCGGCCCAACTTGACGAGCATGGCATTATTGAACGTGTCCAGCGGGTTGGTTACGGCGTTGCCACCGGCAAAGCCGAATTGCCAATTACCGGTTTACGCGACAATTCGGATGCCATCACGTTGGAGAAGCTGCTTTCAAAGCAGACCGGCGTTCTGGCTGCCAGTGTCAGTTACGGCACCGAACGCGCTATGCTTGAATATATCCCCGGTATGACCAGCATCGCCGAACTGGCGGTGGTGATCCGCAAAGCCGGTTTTGACATCGTGCAGGTTGGAGAAACCGAAACGATGGAGGATGTGGAGACCAAAGCCCGCTCCGTGGAAATCAACCGCCAAAGACGGTTGTTGACCATCGGCCTGATCTTTACGATCCCGCTGGTAATCTACAGCATGGCGCGCGATTTCCTGCCGGTCAAGTTCGCGTGGGATCAGTACGCGATGCTGTTCGCAGCCACGATTGTGCAGTTTATGGTGGGCTGGCAGTATTACGTGGGTGCTTACAAGAGCCTGCGAGCCGGCGGCGCAAACATGGATGTTCTGATTGCGCTCGGCTCATCGGTGGCCTATTTTTACAGCGTCGGTGTGACGTTCGGCCTGATCTTGAGCTCGAATGTTTATTATGAGACGGGCGCGGCGATCATCACGCTGATCATGCTGGGAAAATTCCTCGAAGCGCGTGCCAAGGGCAAAACATCCGAAGCACTGAAAGCGCTGATGGGTCTGCGCGCCAAGACCGCTCAAGTGGTCAGGAATGGTGTTGAAACCGAGACGGAAATTGAACAAGTGGTAGTCGGCGATATCATCCTCGTGCGTCCTGGCGAAAAAGTGCCCGTGGATGGCATCATCAGTGAAGGCCGGTCGGCTTTCGATGAATCGATGCTTACGGGCGAGTCGATGCCGGTCAGCAAAGGCCCCGGCGATGAAGTCATCGGTGCAACGATCAATAAGGAGGGGTTGATCAAATTCGAGGCCACCAAGGTCGGCCGGAACACCACCCTGGCCCAGATCGTCCGGATGGTGCAGGAAGCCCAGGGCAGCAAAGCCCCCATCCAAAAGCTGACCGACCGCATCAGCAGCTATTTTGTACCGGCAGTGATCGGGATTGCGCTGTTGACTTTCGTCGGTTGGCTGGTGTCTTGCACATGCGGATTGGTCGGGCGCCATGATCAATGCCGTGGCAGTGCTCGTGATCGCCTGCCCGTGCGCGCTTGGACTGGCGACCCCCACAGCCATCATGGTAGGCACCACCAAGGGTGCGGAAAATGGCATCCTGTTCAAAAATAGCGAAGCGCTGGAACGCGCCGGCCGCGTCCGGATCGTTGTGCTGGATAAGACCGGCACGATCACCAGCGGCGAACCGGCCGTTACGGATGTGGTTGCCGTTCAGAATCAGAGTGCGAACGAAATTCTGCGCCTGGCTGCCAGCGCCGAACGCGGTTCAGAGCACCCTCTGGGGCGTGCCATGGTCCAGGCCGCCCAGGATAAGGGCTTGCAACTGGTTGAGCCGGAGCAGTTTTCGGCCGTCAGCGGTTTTGGCATTCGGGCCAACGTGGATGGCCAGGCGGTCATCATCGGCAACCCGCGCATGATGCAGAATGAAGGCATTAACATCTCCGCCCTCGAAAAGAATATCGGGCGCCTGCAGGCGGAAGGCAAGACCGCCATGATCGTCGCAATTCGATCGGCTGGCGATAAAGGCCTGCCCCAACCGGTTGGTTTGGTGGCGGTTGCCGATACAGTCAAACCCGGATCGCGCGAAGCTGTTGCCGAGATGCGCCAGCTTGGCCTGGATGTGGTGATGATCACGGGTGACAACCTGCGGACTGCCAAAGCGATTGCCAAGCAAGTTGGCATCGATCGGATCCTGGCGGAAGTGCTGCCCGGCGATAAGGCTGCCCAGGTTAAGAAACTGCAGGCTGGCGGGGAGCCAGATCAGAAAGGCTCTCATCAATATGTGGCCATGGTGGGCGATGGCATCAACGACGCCCCGGCTTTGGCGCAGGCCGATGTCGGTATTGCCATTGGTACCGGCACGGATGTGGCGATGGCGGCCGCCGGCATCACCCTGATCAGCGGCGACCTGCGCGGGGTCGGGCGTGCCATATCCCTGTCACGCGGCACGCTCCAGACGATTGTGCAAAACCTGTTCTGGGCATTCTTCTACAATGTATTCTTGATCCCGATTGCAGCTTTTGGTTTCCTGATCCCAATGGTGGCCGCCGGCGCCATGGCGTTCAGTTCCATATTTGTGGTCACGAATAGCCTGCGGTTGAGATCATTTAAAGTTCAAAAACTCTCTGCTCCCAAGACGCTTGCACGCCAGGTGGTTGAGCTGGCGCCCCGGCTGGTCATACCGGCGGGCGCGCTGGTTTTGTTGATCGCGTTTTCAGTCGGATTGTTCCAGCCTGCTGGTGCCAAAGGTGCCATGATGACCGGTGGAGCGGCCCCCAGAACCTCCTACCGGGCATTCATCGACCCCGAAACGCCGATCGTGGCTGGAGTATCCACTCCCCTCAAAATCCGGATCGTTGATCAATTCGGTAAACCTGTTACAAAATTTGAATCGCAAACTCTGGGGAGCTACAGTAGATTTCCGTACAATTTGTATCTGGCGTGGCTTCCCGCGATTTGACCTTTATGGAAGCCGATCCTTTATTGTTGGGGCTGGACAATTTGATGTCTGGCGTGGCAGCCGGACAACCCATGGGGGGCAGTGCTGGTGGAATGGGAGCCGGCTCCGGGCAGGCGACGCCCGCTCCCAGACAGTTGAATCTGAAGCCGCCAGTCAATGATGGCTCAACTGAGGTCAAGGTTACCTTCCCAACCGACGGGCAATATATCGCTTTTGTGGATTTCCGTCCGCTCGGCGGCAATAAAGTCTCGCTGGCGGTACCGATCAAAGTCGGGACAGCCGCAACGCCGGCAACCACGCTGACCCCGGATACTTCTTTCACTCGTCAGGTTGGTGATCTGCTGGTCAGCTTGCAGCTGGATGGAACCTTGCAATCCGGTCAGGAAAACAAATTAAGTTTTACGGCGGTCGATCCGGAAGGTCAATCCAGAAATGAAGACATCCTGATGCTCTCCGGGAACCAGGCTGACTTGTACGCGATTGATGAGAAAGCCACGATTTTCATAAGGCAGTCACTGGCCGATCCCAACCAGCTTCAATTTTCGGTTAATTTCCCCAAGCCCGGCAGGTATAAGATTTGGTTTGATTTCCTGTACCAGAGCCAGCCGGAACAGATCAGCTTCGTTGTCGATGTAAAGTAAGTGAAATCGAATTCGCCTGCATTTGATGGAAAGCTGCAGACCAGTTTGATTTATTGAAACTTTATCGACCTGTGAATGGCGGTGCTCGTCCTACCACCTGCAGGTTGAACAGTGAGGAATTTCGTTTTCTTGCTCCAGTTAAATCGATAAAGCGATGCTGGCGGATCGCATCCTCCAATATTCTGAGGAACTCTAAATGAATCAATTGCTTGTTGCGTTTATCACAGGCGTGACCACCGGCGGATTAAGCTGCCTGGCTGTCCAGGGCGGCCTGCTGGCCAGTTCACTTGAAAACCAGTTGGAACAGCAGCTTGACCAGCAGATCGAACAGGAAATCGCCGCTCGGCGGGCCCACCGTTCCGGAAAGAAGCGCGAGTCGATCCTGGCGCGTCCGCGGCTGGCGATGCCCATCCTGTTATTCCTGGTTGCAAAGCTGGCGGCTTATACACTCCTGGGCCTCCTGCTGGGGGCGCTGGGTTCGGTGCTCCAGTTGAATGCCACCACGCGTGCCATCCTGTTGATCGCGATCGGCATCTTCATGGTCGGCAACGCCCTGCGGATGTTCAATGTCCACCCGATCTTCCGTTATTTTTCCATCGAACCGCCCAAGTTCATCACCCGCTATATCCGCCGGAAGGCAAAAAATGGCGGGAATTCCTTCGCCCCGCTGTTCCTGGGTGCATTGACGGTTTTCATCCCGTGCGGCGTGACGCAGGCCATGATGGCTGTGGCGGTCGGCACCGGCAGCGCCCTGTTGGGCGCGGCGCTGATGTTCGCTTTTATCCTCGGCACCAGCCCGGTGTTCTTTGTGGTGGCTTATCTCACCATGCAGTTGGGCGCCCGGCTGGAGAAATGGTTCATGCGCTTCGTGGCGATCGTGTTGCTGATCCTGGGCCTGGTTTCGGTGAATAATGGGTTGTCCCTGGTCGGTTCCCCGCTCTCCGTTCAAAACCTGACCAGCGCTCTTTTCCAACCCGCTCCTGCTTCCAACCCAGTCGCCTCGTCGCCTCCCAGTAATACGTTATCGTTGAGCGCCTCCAATAGCGGCTATTCACCCAGGCGCCTGTATGCCCTGGCCGGGCAGCCGATCCTGCTAAATATTGTGACCGCCAATACCTATTCCTGTGCGCGTGATTTCGTCATCCAGGCCATTGGTGTCGAAAAGCTGCTGCCGCAGACCGGTACGGTCCCGGTCAATATCCCGGCCCAGGTTGCAGGTACGATTATGCGCTTTTCGTGCTCGATGGGCATGTATACCGGCGAAATCGTCTTCAGCCAATAACCCGTAGGGGCAGGCCTTGTGCCTGCCAACTTGCATATTTACCCGTTATCTCTACCTGTGAGGTGCCAATGATCAAGAAAACGTTCCGTGTCGAGGGGATGCACTGCTCCAATTGCCCGATGGAAGTGGAAGGCATCGAGGATGACCTGCCAGGCATCAAGCAGGTCTCTGCGAGCTACCAGAAAGGCCAGATGGTGGTGGAATTTGATGAGTTAAAAGTGAGCGATGCACAGATCATCGCGGCGGTGGAAAAACGCGGCTACCAGGCCTTCCCGATCTAATGCTGCCGGATTTAACCTGTGCTTTCCGGAAGCTTGACCAGCCCATGATTTCTCGATTAGAATTCCCCCGCTTAAAACGTATGCCCCTTTAGCTCAGCGGATTAGAGCGTTTGGTTGCGGACCAAAAGGCCGCGCGTTCGAATCGCGCAAGGGGCGCCTGCACCCCGAAGGGGCGCCTGAGAAGCGGGAATCCCCCGCTTCTTTCCTTGTCAGGAGGTTGTAGATGGGGAAGTGCCAGATCTTGCTTACCAATGATGACGGGATCCAATCACCCGGCCTGTGGGCGGCCGCCGAAGCGCTCGAAGAGCTCGGGTTTGTCACCGTGGCCGCGCCGCGTGAGCAGTCCTCAGGAATGGGACGCAGCCTGCCATCCACCTCGGATGGGATCATCCGGACCGAGATCGTGTGCGTGGGCGGCAGGGAGTGGACCGTCTATGCGGTGGGCGGCAGCCCGGCCCAGGCGGTCCTGCACGGCATCCTGGAGATCATGCCGCAGCCGCCCGACCTGGTCGTCTCCGGGATTAATTACGGTGAAAATGTGGCCACTGGTGTGACCATCTCCGGGACGGTCGGCGCGGCGCTGGAGGCGGCTTCCCAGGGTATCCCCAGCCTGGCTGTCTCCCTGGAGACCGGACGGGAGCACCACCTTTCCTATTCCAAGAAGATCAATTTCTCGGCCGCCGCCTTTTTCGCGGCGCATTTTGCCCGCCAGCTGCTGGAGAAAAAATTTCCGCCGGATGTGGATTTGCTCAAAGTGGATGTGCCTGCCAATGCCACCGAATTCACGCCCTGGCAGGTCACGCGGGCGGCCCGCCAACGCTACTTTGTGCCGGTTGCCCCGCATCGGAAATCCATGGACCGAACCGGGCACAGTGGATTATGAGGAGGAAGCCATTCTGGATGACAGCTACACCGGCAGCGACGTCTACGTTCTGCGTGTCCAGCACCAGGTGTCTGTGACCCCGCTCAGCCTGGACCTGACCTCCCGGGTGGATTTCGATGCGCTAAACCGATTATTGCGCAATGGGGTTGTTAGGTAATAGCAAGCTTAAAATTTACCAACGACCTCTTGTTATTTTCGTATATTATCGTATACTACAGCGCTGAAAACCAATCTTACATAGAGGTAGAAAAAATGATCATTCCAGTGCAAGAGCAAGATAAGGAAAACGAAAAGCCTCCCAGTTCACTGCCGCGCCCGGCGCGTCCGTGGCGGGTGGCTGTGCTCGCAAACATCAAGGAGCACGATAAACCCCTCCCGTCGGACGTACCACCAGACGCCGGCGCGGATTACGATTATATCGAAACGATCGATTACATCCGGGCAGCCATTGAGACCGATGGCCATCAGGCAATTTTTATCCAGGCCGATACGAACCTGCCCAAGGCTCTCCAGGAAATCAAGCCAGATATCTGCTTCAACATTGCCGAAGGGTTAGGGGGCGATGCTCGTGAAGCTCAAACACCAGCATTGCTGGAAATGCTCAAAATCCCATACACAGGCTCACGGGTCCTGACCAATGCCGTTTCGCTGGACAAGACACTGACGAAACGTCTCTGGCGCGACCGTAACCTGCCGGTGGCTCCATTCCAGGAATTTACATTCGGTGACGAACCCCTGCGTCCTGAAATGCGCTTCCCGCTCTTCGTAAAGCCGGCCCGTGAGGGCACCGGCATGGGCGTGGATGCCAAGGCCATCGTCAACAATGAGGCCGAACTGCGCGAACGTGCCGAATACCTCATCCGCATGTACCACCAACCGGCGTTGGTGGAGGCCTTTTTACCGGGCCGCGAGTTCACGGTTGGGGTCATGGGCCGTCACGATACCATCCTTTACTCCCGCCACCCGGAATGGTATGACAAAGATGGTTTCCACCGCCTGCCTGTGCTCGAGCTGGATAGCTCGCGCTCAGTCACTCCCGGCGTTTACAGCAATGAAGCCAAGGCCCAGTCGGTCGGTTCGGAAGGCGCACCCAATTACCTGTGCCCGGCCCCGGTTGAACCCGAATTGACCAGGAAGCTCCAACACCTGGCGTACCGGGCGCATGTCGTCCTGGGCGCACTGGACATCTCCCGCACGGATATCCGTCTCGACGCCGAAGGACAGCCGCGCTTGATCGAAATCAATACGCTGCCTGGCCTCACACCCGGCTATAGCGATCTGTGCATCCAGGCTGCCTCGGAGGGAATTCTCTACGAAGATCTGATCCTCGAGATCCTGTACCTGGGCGCCAGCCGCTCGGGTCTTCTGCCAGCTCGCGATATTTCCATCTTCCAGAAAAAGAAGACCGCACCGTTTAACTGCAAGACCAACGGAAACGGTAAAACCACCAACGGGAAACAATTTGTTCTGGAGGGCGCTTCGCGAAACGCGTCGAAGAATTCTCTGGTATAATTCGCCCGCTCAAATGGAGAGGTCGCGTAGCTGGCTTAGCGCGCACGCTTGGAAAGCGTGTAACCCACAAGGTTCGCGGGTTCGAATCCCGCCCTCTCCGCCAAAAAACACCCCTTCCCAAAGGGGTGTTTTTTGGTTAATCTCGCTGCTCGCGAGGCAGCCTGGTTTCTGATATACTTGGAGCGCCCATGAAACCTTTCCGCATCCCACGCGCCACTCTAATCTTATTTCTTATTGTGGTTATCGGGACATTCCTGGCCGGGACTTTGCATGCCTTCCAAATTGCGCGCGCATCGGCTTCCGTCACTCCAACTGCCACTGCCGCGCTCCCAACAGAAAATGAATCCGAACCGACCTCGGAGCCGGTTGCAACTCCCGTGCTGGCCTCTGCGGATACCACCGGAATTATTGCGCTTTCAATCGTGATTGTCATCATTGTGATTGTCGGCGCATTTGTGGGCAGTCGCGTGCCGCGCAGGAAAACTCCCCTATAATTACATGAAAATTGTCACTTTTTGGGTGGTTTTTTCGACAAACCACCTATTTTTGGTTCTGCAGAGTACTGCGGAATTACCGGACCAAAATCTTGTTATTTTCGAATACCTGGATCAAGAAAGATTTAGTTATTTACGCAAGCAGCAGTAAATAGCCGCTCTAAACGTGGAAACCAATAAAAATGTAAGGGTTGCCAACTACTCCATTCACCTGTATAATCATCCTCATATCTTATCCGCCGGAGTTTCTCATAATATGGACCAAAACAACGACCTGCTCGGTCAGGGGGCTGTGCCCGAGAGTAATTCACCCACAGAACACAATAACAATAACATCAACATGGAGACCCTGCTAAACCAGGAAGGTTTGGCATTGGATTTCCCGCAGCCGGGCGAAATTCGAACCGGCGTAATTGCCAGTATCAGTCAATCCCAGGTACTGGTCAGCGTCGGCGCAAAATCAGAAGGGGTGATCACCGGACGCGAGCTGGAAACCATTCCAACCGATGAACGCGCGGCTCTTCAAGTAGGCCAGGAAATTCTGGTCTATGTGCTGAATGCCGAAGATGATAATGGCAATGTGGTGCTCTCGTACACGCGTGCCCAGGAGCAAAAAGGCTGGGCCGAAGTCGAGAAAATGCTGGAAGATAGCGCCACCTACGAAGGTAAAGTGGACGGGTTCAACAAGGGCGGCATCATCGTCCCTGTCTATGGGCTGCGAGGTTTTATACCGGCTTCCCAGTTAAGTATTTCCCGCCGTATGGCTGTCACCGGGGATACCCCCGACCAACGCTACGCCAAAATGATCGGCGAGCCGATCAGCGTGCGTGTCATCGAAGTGGACCGCAAACGCCGCCGCCTGATCCTTTCCGAACGGGCCGCCTCCAGTGAGACCCGCCAGTCCATCAAGGAACGTGTCATCGAGTCCTTGAAAGAGGGCGAAAGCTATACCGGCAAGGTGACCAGCCTGGCCGATTTTGGCGCTTTTGTCAACGTGAACGGCGCCGACGGCCTGGTGCATCTTTCCGAAATCTCCTGGGACCGCGTCCAGCACCCCTCCGAAGTGCTCGAAGTGGGCCAGGAAGTCAAGGTCAAAGTCATCAACATCGACCGTGAGAAGCGCCGGATTGGCCTGTCCATCCGCGCCCTCCAAAGCGACCCCTGGCAGAGCAAGGTCGAAAAGTTCAAAGTTGGCCAGCTGGTTGAAGGTGTCATTACCCGCCTGACCAAGTTCGGCGCCTTCGCCCGCCTGGAAGGCGACCTGGAAGGCCTCATCCACATCTCTGAGATCAGCGAGAACCGCATCGAGCACCCCAAGGAAGCCGGCCTGCACGAAGGCGATGTGGTCACTTTGCGGGTCATCCGCATCGATCCCGACCAGCGCCGGATCGGCCTGAGCCTGCGCAAGGTGGATTCGGGCGCCTTCAAAGACCTGGACCTGAAGCAGATCAACCTGGAAGGCGTCAGCCTGGAAATGGCTGATGATAATACGCCTGCACCCGCTGCACCCGCTCCCGATGCGACTCCTGCACCGGAAGAGCCTCCTACCGACGAGAAACCGGCCGGTGGGGAAACCCCCGAACAATAATTCCGAAACCCGGTTTCTCCAGAAGCCGGGTTTTTCAACTACCCATGATGCAACCACCCCTGATCGTAGACGCTCACGAAGACCTGGCCTATAACATGCTGACCTTCGGACGGGATTACACCCGCTCGGCGGTTGAAACGCGCCGGCTGGAAACGGAATCCGGTTCCCAGACGCTGGAACATAACGGCCAGGCCCTGCTCGGCTGGCCCGAATACCAGCGCGGGCGGGTCGCCGTCGTTTTCAGCACCTTGTTCGTCACCCCCATCCGCCGCAACGTTGGCAACTGGGATGGACAGGTGTACGCAGACTATAACCAGGCCCATCGCCTGTACCGCGCCCAGCTGGATGCTTATCGCGCTCTGACCGACCGCTCGCCGGATTGCTTTCGATTGATCGGCACCCGGGCTGACCTGGAAACGGTCCTGGAGCATTGGGCCGATCCCAGCCGGGAGAACCATCCCGTCGGCCTGGTGCCGTTGATGGAAGGCGCCGAGGGCGTGCGCGACCCATCTGAACTGGATGAATGGTGGCAAGCCGGCCTGCGGATAATCGGCCTGGCCTGGGCCGGGACGCGTTTCTGCGGCGGTACGCGCGATCCGGGTCCGCTGACCGAGGATGGCCGTGCGCTGCTGGATGCGATGGCTGAATTCGGGTTCACCCTGGATGTCAGCCACATGGATGAATTATCTGCACGCCAGTCCCTGGACTTGTACGGCGGCCCGATCATCGCCAGCCATGCCAACGCCGCCGTGCTTCTGCCGGGCTACGAGGGCAATCGCCTGCTGCCGGAGGAAGTCATCAAAGGGCTGATCGAACGGGATGCCGTCATCGGCGTGGTCCCATTCTGCGCTTTCCTGCAGGCCGGCTGGAAAAAGGCGGATGGCCGGGAAAGTATCACCCTGGCAACCCTGGCTGCGCATGTGGACCATATCTGCCAGTTGGCCGGGGACGCACGCCATGTGGGCCTGGGGACGGATTTCGAGGGCGGGTTTGGGCTTGATTCAATCCCGGCCGGGTTGGACACGATCGCCGACATGCAAAAGCTTGGCCCTGTCCTGGCGGAAAAAGGTTATACTGACGAAGATGTGGCTGCCATTCTTGGTGGGAACTGGCTGCGCCACCTGCGGACCTATTTACCGAAATGAACTTTACCGGAATGAACAAGAATCTAAAAGCCTCCATTTCTCCTGATACTACCCCGGAAAACATACCCTCCCGCTTCCGCATTCGCGCCGGGTTGTTCATGACCCTGTGCGGCTTGCTGGTTTTTTTGGTGGGAGCCCGCCCGGCCCTGTTCGGGTTGGACCGCAGCCCTGTGGTCGGGTTCGTGCAGATATCGGTGTTCCTGGTGGGAATGGCCATCATTTGCCTGGGCGGATACGTCAGCCTGATGGCCTTCTGGAGAAATGGGAACCGCACCATCCCGGCTGACATCGGCACACGCCTGGTAACCACCGGCTACGTGATCGCCGTCTTCAGCGGCATGGCGGATGTATTTGGTTTTGGTACGCAATTGCGGCCGCGTGTCCCGTTCTTCGGACCCTGGCAGGCAACCGGGGTGCAGGTGGGGGAGGCGGTGATTGCGATCGGCTTTTTGTTATTGATCCCCTACCGCCGCTCCAGGAAGACAGTTGAAAAATAGGAAACGCCCCGCAAGGGGCGTTTATTTATTATAGCTTGGCCACTCCCGCCTTGGTTATGTAAACGACCCCCGCAGAACGACGGATGGAGCCTTCCGCGATCAGGTATTTTGTGATTTCATCGAACAGGCGATCCTCGACCTTGAGAGCCCGCTCTACGTCTTCGATCTTGGCTGCCTTGGCCCGCGTGGTAGCGCCGCACTTGTTCAGATACTTGAGATAGGATTTTATTTTTGCTTCTTTGGCCTCAAAAATATTCATGGCTGCTCCTTTGCTCAAATCATACCGCAGCTCGAATGAGCTTGCAACCATACTAATAGGGTCAACCCAATGGAACTTTCTCCCCAGTGTTTGTTTTTCGCATAATTCGCTCAAAAACAACCCAAAACTGACCAATTAACCCCCGATTCCGGTGGATCAATTCCTTCAAACTCCCTCCCAAAACACCGCAGCCCCTCACGAAAACCTCAAAAAACTTCAAAACCTGCAATAGATCGGGTTTTCTTCTTCCTGTTCTCCATTTCCCCGGAATTGTCCTCGTTGTTTTGTACAAACGATCCCTCCCAAGCCGAAATCACGGGATTCCGGCGTTGCGGCGGCGAATTTTGTTGGTGGTGTGCCGCCATGGGAGATTCGGATAGCATCCCTTAAGAGGCCGTTTAATAAGTCAACATTCACCACAGATGGATACTGATAAATGATTTCTTAAAGGGTTCAATAACTTTGCTCAGATCGTTTTATCCAAAAATCAATATTCATCTGCGTTTATCTGTGGCTAAAACAAGTTCTCAAACAGTCCCTAACCGAGCTCCAGTCGTAAACCAAAAACATGACCGTTAAGTGGTCATGTTTTATGGTGCCCCCATGGAGATCCGGATAGCATCCCCTATGGGGGCTCCAGTTTTAAACCAAAAACATGACACGATCGGTCATGTTTCATGGTGCCCCCATGGAGACTCGAACTCCAGTTTTAGCCTTGAAAGGGCCACGTGCTAACCGCTACACAATGGGGGCAGGCTTGCTGCTGTTGCTGGGCACTAAAGCGGACGGATTTTACCATCCCCACCCAAGCCGGTCAAGTCAATTCATCAAGCTTCTTTTTTCTCCGAGATCAATCCCAACAGGTCCACCTGCCGGCGATTAAAGAGGATCGCGGGACTTTCGATGCGCAGCTGCGGGATCAGGATGGCGGTCAGCGTGGCATCGTAGAGCGGCACGAAATCCCGCACGCCTTCCACCATGATCGTGGCAAAGTCGAACCGCCCGGACCATTCCAGTTTGCCTTCCAGCTCGTAAACCTGGGTGGTCAGGCGAATGGAATATTCGATGATGTTGTGGTAACCACCGCGCGCCAGGGCTTGCGGTCCCACATCCTCTCGGCGCGAGAGACAGATGGCAAAAATATTGTTCTTGACCAGGTCGATCATTTTGTATTCACCCACCAGTTTGGTGGGCATGTGGATGCGCGCCAGCTTGGCATCCAGCACCTCCATAAAGGAGTTGGTCGGATCGTTCATCATCCCAACAATACCCGTATTGGGCGCCATGGTTTTGCCAACCACGCGATAGCTCAGAGTGAGAAAATCAGCGGCAAGCATGCGGTGGGTAACGTTTGATTCTGGCATCTCTTCTGCACTCCAATCTGCAACCTTTTACGGTGTCGGGCGAGTCCCGCTGTGCTTTTTTAAGGGCGGCCGCGGCCGTCGTTTGGATGTGGAGGCTTTGCCGGTCTCCGGGTTGAGAATGGTGGTCAGCCAGGAGATCGCCTGCGCGTCGTATTCACGTCTACCGCACATATCACACACCCAGGCTGGGAAATTGGGTACCGTTACAAGTTCTTCATCCAGCCAGGTAAAGTAGGTCAGGTGTTGCAGGTGCATCATCCCGGCCTGGCATTCGCTGCAAGGGTAGGATTCTTTGGGTTTGTCGGTCATTATGATGCTCCCAGAGCTTCATTAAAGATGGCGACGCTCGCGCTCGCCCCGATGCGGTTCGCTCCGGCGGCAATCATTGCCAGAGCCTCCTTGAAGGTGCGGATGCCGCCGGCAGCTTTTACGCCGGTACCAGGTCCAACCACGCGGCGCATCAATTCCACATCCGCAACTGTAGCTCCGCCGGGGCCAAACCCGGTGGAGGTTTTGACAAAATCTGCCCCGGCCGCCTGCGCAAGCAGGCAAGCCAGGATCTTCTCACGATGGGTCAGCAAGGCTGCCTCGATAATGACTTTTACCCTGGCTCCGCCATCGTGCGCTTCCTGTGTAACGAAGAGTATATCATTTAGTAACAAACCATAGGACTCGCTCTTCAGCGCGCCCAGGTTGATGACCATGTCCACTTCCACTGCCCCGTTCTCGATCACACGCCGCGCCTCACGCGCCTTGTCTTCCGGTAAAGTAGCGCCCAGTGGAAAAGCGATCACCGCACACACGCCCACCCCTGAATCTTTAAGCAGGCCGCGTGCCAGCGGGACGTAGACCGGGTTCACACAAACATTGGCAAACTGATACTGGCGGGCCTCATCGCATAGTTTCTTAACCTGTGCGGAGGTGGCTTCGGGTTTGAGCAGGGTATGGTCGATCCAGGCGCTCACCTCGGCTCCGCTTGGGGCAACCAGCGGCGGGGGAGCCGTTGGAAGTTCATGTTCGTACGAGTCCACCATACGAAGGATTTCCTTCAGGGATCGCGTCGGTGCGCTCATTGTGCGTACGGGACTGCCAGGTTGGATTTCAGTACCTTCCAGTCCGCAAATGGCCAGTAGACCACCAGCGCCTTGCCCAGTACGTTTTGTTCGGGCAAAAAGCCCCAGGCGTGTGAGTCGGCCGAGTTGTTGCGGTTATCACCCAAAACGAACAGGTTGCCGGCGGGGACGGTCCATTCGCCGGAATAATTCGGTGGAGTGGCAATGTAGGGCTCGGTTATTGGAACTCCATTTACCCGCACGATCCCGCCTCCAATTTTAATCGTGTCGCCCGGCAGGCCGATTATGCGCTTGATGTAATCCTCGTAATCATCGCTGATATTGGGCAGGCCCAGCAAGCGCCGAAAGAAACTGGCCTCAGGGTACATCGGCGGGCGGAAGACAATGATATCGCCATGCTGGAAATTGCCAAACTGGTATGCCAGGCGGCTGATAAGCACAAATTCACCATCGTCGAGGGTCGGGCGCATGGAGAACCCATCCACGCGTACACGCGCCGAGATGATGTTTATTACCAGAAAAAGGAGAACCGCCAACCCCAGTGTCTCCAGGACCTCCTGGACGAGACTCTTCCAGCTGTGCTGTACAGCGGGTGCTTCCTGGATAAGTTGGGGATTGTTCTCCTGGGAAATGTCAGACAATTGAACCTCCTGAAAAGATTATCAGGTGGGGATTATACCATCTGCCATCACTGACCCCAGGCAAAATAAGTTGGCACATACAGGACACGCAGGTGACTTTCCCATGCGCTTTCATCCAAACGCCTGAGACGCTGGATTTCATTTGTCGGTACGGATCCGGCCAGATCGGCTTCGAGCACCGACCATTCCAGGTCCCGTTCTTCCGCCGCAAGCTGAGGCTGATTGCCGGTTTGCAATGTGCCTGTTTCGATGAGCCGGAAGCCTGCCCGGCTGAATAAATCCGCCAGCCGGCTGCCCAGGCCAGTATCCGCGCCCTGGCGCTGCAAGGCCGCGGTCTGCCAGCGGCCGAGCGGAGCAAGAGTATCCGGCTTATCGAGGCGGGCGCTGTAATCCGGTTCGGCCAGTGCCAGAACATTTCCGCCTGAGCGGGTCACCCGTTTCATTTCGCGTAATGCTTGCAACGGGTCATCTACCCAAAGCAGCAGGAAATGGCAAAATGTAATATCGAAAACGCCATCGGCATACGGCAAGGACAGGGCGTCCGCACGCGTCAGGATCGCCTGCGGAGCATGCAAATGGGCTTCAAGCAGGCGATCGGCTGCCAGATCCAGCCCGTGGATGGCGGCCGGAGAGGTCAGCCCGGTTAAGATCGCGCCGGTTCCACAGCCAACTTCCAATACCCGCCTGGCACTATCCATCCCGGATTGTTTAAACAGATAACTGCGTAATGGGCTCGTCCAGACGGCTTGCTGGACGAAGCGCTTATGCCAATCCATCTTCCTTCCACTCCAGAATAAATCTCATCTGTGCGTTGGTCTCAGGACTTTGGGGGAAATGGTGGCTCTGCTCGGCTGTCCGATAGAATTCATTTAATTTGAGGAGTGCCTGTTCTCCGCTCATCCCCTGTCGTACCAGCCAACAGCCGACCGCCATACCGGTGCGTCCGATGCCGCCCCAGCAATGCAGGTACACTTTACGCCCGGCAGCCAGGGCAGCCTGAATGGCATCCAGCAGCGTGGCCATCTGCGTGGATGAAGGCAAGCCCCGATCCTGAATATTTATGCGTTGGTAGGAGATTGAGATACCATAACGGGTGGCTTCTTCCTGCAGACAGGGCAGGTACGGCGGCAGTTCGCCCAAGCGGGTAAGATCGAAGAAGGTGTCAAAACCAGCCTCCAGGAAGGCTGACATGCATTGGCGGGCAATCGTATCCTCGGTACTGGAGATGGGATAGCTTCCCGCCAGGAAGGCTCCCGGCACGACCCAGTACGATTCGGAGTTGGGTTTATCGTTCATGGCATAAGGAGTGTATTGTTATTACAGTCAAGTGACGGTCAGCTCGAAGGCGACCGTCAACTACAATCTATTTCAGATTATCCTTCAATCAGATTCGAGCAGGGCCTGAACTATCTCCGCAGCGTCCCGCACCAGTACCGGGCAGACAGTTGTGGATTTCCCCGTTGCTTTGACCTTTTGCCAACCTTCCTCAGTGCTGACATCGCAGCCGAGCAGATCCCGGCAAAGTAACGTGCCGTGTTTTTGCTCGAATAGGCGCATAAATTCCTGGGAAAGCTTATAAATTGCTTGCTTCCCGGATGGTTCGTCGGCGCCACGTTCCAAACCCAGGACCAGCAAGGCTCCGGTGACTGCGCCGCAGATCTCGCCGCGGCGGGCCGCACCTCCACCAAACGGGGAAGCGAGTTTGAGAGCAGTCTTTCTATCCAGACCAAACCGGGTTGCAAAAGCCGAGAAAACTGATTGCGAGCAATTAAAACTTTGGCTGTAGGTAATAACTGCGTTATCAGCAGGAGTAACCATCAACTATCCTCTCCATAGACAAACAAATCGGAGATGGATTGCCGCCGGTAGTTGCGGGAGATCGCATCCCCAAAAACTGCCGCGACCGAGAGCACGGTCAGCTTGGGGTGGCGCTTTTCCGGCGGGATGTAGACGGTATCCGTCGTGACGATCTCCGTGATCTGGGGAATGGAAACCAGTCGTTCCAGTCCGCCGCGCACGAAAACGCCATGGGTACAGGCCACCCAGATCTCCTGGATGCCCTGTTCGATCAAAACCTGGCTGATCCCGGCGATGGAACCGCCGGTGGCAATTTCATCATCATAAATGATCGCCCGCCGGTGACCCTGGATGGGCCGCCCGACCAAGCCGCTGATCTGGACTTCAGTATCGGAGATGCGCTCCTTGTCGCCGGCTGCCACTGGCAACCCAAAACCTTTCGCGAAGCGGGCCGCGGATTTGGCATGGCCCATATCCGGAGCGACCACCACGGTGCTCTCCAGATCGCGTCCCTCAAAATAGCGATTGAAAACCGGGCGGCTGGTGAGAGGATCAGCCGGGATGCTAAAGAAGCCATGCACCTGCGGGGAGTGCAACATCATCGTCATGACGTGCGTGGCTCCGGCAGTCTGGATCAAATCGGCCACCAGCCGGGCGGTGATGGAGATGCGCGGGGCATCTTTTTTGTCCGAACGGGCGAAGGAGAAATAGGGGATGATGGCGTGGATTTCCTTGGCGGAGGCGGAACGGGCGATGTCCAGCATCATCAACAGCTCGACCAGGGCATCGTTCACAGGCGGTGTCAGCGATTGCACGATGTACACAACCCGGGAGCGCACGCTGGCATCCAATTGGATGTACAGGTTATCGTTGCTGAATCGGCTGATATAGGTCTTATCGAGCGTCAAACCCAAATGTGCAACAATATCCTCAGCTAATTTCGGATGGGAACTCCCACTAAAAAAACGGACTTCGTTTGGATCAAGTACAGGTTCGGTCATTTTTAACCTTACTACTAGGATTTGACGGTACGCTTACGCTGCCCGCCGCACAATATTATAACCTTCCAATTCGATCTGGGTTGAATTTGATCGGGAAGAATATTGTCATTTCCCGGCGGCGTACAGGCAGATCGCGTTGACAATCTGGCCGCGTAATTGCTCCAGGTCGGGATAATCGTAAAAGAAGAGGATCTTCTGTTGGGAAATACTGCGGCCGGCAGGTTTGGCTTCGAAGATGAAATGAGCCCAGGTTTCGGCCAGGTCTTCCTCGGGGCTGGTGACCGAGTAAGGCGTTACGAACTGGTCCTGATGGGCCAGGTAAAACTGGTCCAGCAATTTGTTATAGGTGAGCGGATCTTTTTCAGCGTTTATGGCTGTCCAGGATTTGTACAGATCAGTCCAGAATTTTTGGTAGAAAAGGTTTATATATGATTTCGGCTGGCTGCAACCTTCGGAGGATAGATATTGCGGGCATGCGGCGGATTTGGTTGCATTGACTTGTTGATCGTTAGGGTGGTCCAGCAACTGTATATCTGCGGTTACCTGGGATTTGTTGAGGGTCAACAGGTGCCCGAATTCGTGAATGAGCGTATAAGTCATGTCCGTCGGGTCAACTGCGTCAACAATATCCACGGTAAGCTGCCAGTCGCTGAGAGCGCTGGTTGAAAAACCGAGGCTGGCAAGAACGCCGCCCACGCCATCTGTGGCGATGACGAAGGATTTTATTTCGCTGCGCCGTTCGGAAGGAATAATTTTTGAGAAATAATCCCAGATTTTTTGATGCGCCTGGGTGTCTGCCTGGTACGGGATTAAGTCGGAGGCGAGGTTGTTCGCCAATTCAGGCGAAGTAATTCGGTCAGCCTCGACCGTGTAGGTTACCAGGGTGACCATCTCATGCGAACGGGTCGCTCGAGGATAAATGGACTTGGGTGGCGAGAGCGGCTGCCCCGGCGCGTTCAGGAAGGATTTTATTTTGGAGAGACAGGTGTAGGCGCAGTTCCCGCTGGGGCACACTATTTCGGCGGAGGGTGTGAGAGTGGCGGCGGAAGGGGCAGGGGTCAGGGTAGTTGAAAGAGAGACGGTTGTGGCTGGCGCCTGGGCCAGGCTGGTGGCGGGGAAGCCAGGAATGGCTGTACAGGCGGTCAGGGCTAACAGCACAACAAAAATGCCTGTGAGGGCGATTGATAATTTATTATGGAAGATATTCGTTAAGATCATCCACATCATCTGGGGGCGGGGAAGTAGTAAATGCAAAGGCTGCCCGATCGCATCGGGCAGCCTCCAGCTCATCAGCGGTAGATCTTTTCCCACGGGTCCTTCAGGAAATTCCCCAGGATGTGGTCGGCCTCACCCTGGGTGGGGAGGACATCCCCATCAGGTTCCACGTAAAGCCAGGCTTTTCCAGCGCCGGAGGGGACTTCGTCTTCGATGGTCTCATGCGAGACCGGGTTTTCCGCGGAATAGGGGACGGGCAGATCCCAGCGCAAGGTCAGGCCCAGGGTGGCGGCCCGATCATGCAAGGCATGCAGCGCTTCGTGCAGGCTGGGTTCGGAGGCGCCCAGCGAGAGACTCTTCGACATGCAAACCGGCCAGTTTTTCCAGCGTTTCTCCAGCCTGCCCGACATTCCCGGGGGTGACGGTCAGGTGGACGGTGGTATACAGGTCTTCGGCGAGAATGGTTTCGAGCGCCTGCCAGGAGGCCGGATTCTCGGGCTGCAGGATGAAGAGCAGGTGATCAAGACCGGTCTGAAGCAGGGTGTTCAAATAATTTTTGTCGGCCAGTTTCAGGCCATCCGTAAGCAAGCCGGTGACCTGGCCAACCTTCTCGGCGTGGGCGATCAGGGCCGGCAGGTCATCACGCAAGGTCGGCTCTCCGCCGGTGAAGGTGATATGCGGGATTCCGGCGGCCCAGGCTTTATCCATAACGGTCTGCCATTCTTCAGCGCTCAATTCGCGGTCGACGCGCTTGGTAGGAGCGTATTCGGCCTGGGTGCCGGCCGGCAGGCGATAGGTGAGCGCACAATCAAGGCGCAGAGGCGCGGTCAAATCATGGGAATGGGGCGCAACCCGTTCAAAATCCAGATAAGTGGTTGGATCCAGATCGGGGGTATGGATCATGGTCTGCACCCGATCGTGGAAATCCAGGTAATCTTTCTGGGCTTCCTCAAGGCTGATATGGTAGCGACTGGAAATCTGTTTGGCAGTCTGTTCCGGAGGCGTGCCCTTCATCATATGAAAGGCAAATTCAGCGGCGGTGGGGTTCAAGTGCAGAACCGTGGCTGCATTTACGATCAGGATCCCGGAACCATCCTTCAACAAGCGCAAATGGAGACGATAAGCAGGTTCATCCGGCCCGGACTGGAAAGTATGGGTCTCCACGGGCAGGGGTTGGGTGGAGGTTGGTTTTTCAGCGATCAGCAAACCGATGATAACCAGCACCAATGCCAGGGCGATTTCCAGCAATAACCCGTATTTTGGGATGAAATAGAAAGCCGCACCCAGGAAAAGGAGGCCGCTCAGGATCCGGAAAACCGATCCCTTAAATTTTAATGTGCCCAACGGAGAGCCGGCCAAAATAGACTCCCAACAAGCCGGCTATGATCATGAGCAGGCTGAAAATGATCAGCCCGTAAACGGCGACTTGCCTTAATAATTGCGTCAGGAAGGATGCGTTGGACATTTTTCCTCTCAATCAGCTGCGTATAAAGTGCGGCATGTCAAACGGGATTTCCATTGATATTTCAATGAAACCGGCGTATTCGCCGTTTTGATACCATGGGGATTGGTAAATGAGTTTCTTGACGCCCTTCTTTTCTATCGTGTAAATATTGGTCTGGCGGTTCTTCATCAATTCTGCCAGTTTACTGCGAGCCGGCTCGGGATGACACTCGAGCATGTTTTTGCCGATCAGCGCCCGCCCGCCATCTTCTTCAAAAGACCTGGCAGCTTTATCATTCATTTCAGTGATAATGCCATCCGGATCGGAGACGGTGACTGCGCCTGCGAATTCCTTGACCCATGCAAATTCAGTTGTGTTCATGGTATCGGAGCCTCATATTGCGTCAGAAGATTATAAATAACGGAAATGAAGAGATCCAGGTGTGCATCCACCCGCCCGGGGAAGGTGGTGTCCAGGTAAGTAAGCGTGTCATACTTGGTGTTACGGATGACACCATTCTCGCCATAACGTGGGTCCACCTGCGTGGTACCCTTTTTATCGCCGAGGGTCATGTTGGTGGTTACGAAATAAGCGAAAGGAATCCCGGCATCCCGGAAGGGTGCGTAATCAGAAAAACCTTTACCACTGGCAGGGTCGGTCAAATCAACGTTTTGCATGGTCTTCAGATCGAAACCGTTCCCGGTAGCCCACTCGACCGCCCAAGCCCGGACCGTAGAGAGCTGGCCCTCATCGCTGAAAACGTAGGCATTATCCCCCGCAACCAGGGAGTTGAGATCGATCATGGCAATGATGTTCTCGAATTCCTCCTGGCTCATCTGGTTCAGGTAGGCATAGGAACCCGATAATCCACTCTCTCCCGCGCCAAAGGCAATGAAACGAATGGTATACGGAGTGGGCATGCTTTGAACGAGTTTGGCCACTTCAAGCATGACGGCCACGCCGGAGGCGTTGTCGTCGGACCCCGGCCCGGCCTCGGTGGAATCGTAATGGGCGCCGACAATAATTTCCTGTGCAGAATTACCTTTCTTGACCGCGATCACGTTCGCCGAAGTGATGGACGTGCTTCCGGTCTCGGCAGTGAACGGCTGATTCTCAGGGCTGTACCCGAGCGCGGTGAAAACAGTTGCGATGTACTGGGCGGCCTGAGTTTCGCCGGCAGACCCCGCCACTCTTGGGCCAATATTGGTGAAGTCCGAGATAAGAGGCCGGGCAACTTCGGAACCATATTTAGCGGAAGGTGTGCCGAGCGGGACGATCGTGGCGACAGGCTTTGCAGCCGCAGCCGCAGCTACATCGGGAGTGGACTTGGCGGCGCTACTACAGCCATTCAGAACGATAGCAAGGAGCAGAAAAATAGGCAGGATGCGTTTCATTGATTTAACCTTCATTCAGGATTTTTGCGGATTCGAACTGCAATGGACAGCCGCCACCGCATTCCGGCAGCAACGCACAGCCATCACACTTTTGTGGCAGATTTTTACGTTCGCGTAAGCGGATCGCCAGCGGATGGTTCCAGATCGAATCCCATTCATCGTTCAGCAAATTGCCGAGCGGTTGATAGTAAGATTGGCAGGGCAAGACATTCCCATCCGGTTCAACGCACATATTATAAAGGGCGGCCGTGCAACCCTTTACGCCCAAATCCAGGGTCATAGGGTCAAAGGAGCAGTATTGGGTGGGCGTATACCAGATGAGACGCTGGCCGCGTGTTTCGGTCTTCTGCCGGGCTACCGCAAGCAAGGCAGTCAACTCAGACTCAGCCAGTCCGGTCCCGACCACAGAGCCGCGGCCAGCGTAGATCAAAGCATTGAGACCAATGGTTGGGACACCCGTTTCTGCCAGAAAATCAAGGGTAGCCGGGAGGGTGTGTACGTTGTTCCTCAGCATGGTGGTGTTGGTCATCACGTAGAGCGGGCTGGAGAGAGCGTTCTTCAGACCTTTGACGGTCTGCGGGAAGGCGCCTTGCGCCCGTACCATCTGATCGTGGACCTCAGCCTCGCACGACTCGAGTGTGATCTGAACATGATCCAGCCCGGCTTGCACAAGTTTGTCTACATAATGGGCATCCGACAGACGGCGGGCATTCGTATTCAAGCCGGTAATCTGGCCGTTGTGCTCGGCGTGAGCGATCAATTCCGGCAGATTTTCACAGAGAGTTGGCTCGCCGCCGGTGAAGATAATATGCGGGATACCCAGGTCCCAGGCTTTATCGATGACGCGCTTCCATTCGGAAGTGGAGAGTTCAGCCCTCACCCCCATGCTGGGGGCTTCCCCTGCCTCCGCCGGAGGGGGAAGGGAAGCGGTGAGCGAAGGATGGCTCACATTATAGCAATGGGCGCAGTCGTTGTTACATCGATAAGTCAGGGCCAGGTCCAGGCGGTAGGGAGCGGTGGGACGGGCTGAGAAGGGCATAACCGTTTCCAGGCCCAATTCGTGGATGGGGCAGGCGCCGTCGGGGCGGATGAGTTCATCCAGTTGGCTGCGCAGGGCGCCCAAGTCGGCAAGGACCTGCGCAGCACTGACGTGATATTCTTTCCGGACCAGCCGCACGGCTTCCTTTTCAGAAGCCTGCTCCAGGATGAAATATGCCATCAGGGCGGCCGTTGGGTTAAGGTGCAGGATCCGGTTGGCGTTGACGATCAACGTGCCGTGGCCGTCCGGGTCGAGGCGCAGGTGCAGACGGGATTTCTCATCCTCTCCAGCGTGTCGGTAATGATACAGCCCGGATTGAGGAGTGTTGATTACAGGTTTGCGATTTAGCAACCTATTCAACATTCAGCACCTGAAAGAAAGATCAATAACCGCCAATTGAAAATGGAAATTCCTACCTTCCGCCACCTGCGCAGGCGCAGGCGCAACCGGCACAGGCGCAAGCACATGCACAACCACCGCCGCCATGGAAACCGCCACCGCCGCTGCTGCGGGTGGCAACCGGAACTGGATTGGTTTTGTTGGTGACTCCGGAGGTGAAGGATTTTACATCACCGAGAACTTTGCTGGAGAAGCCCTGGACGCCGGTTACAACCGATGCCGCGAAAGCTGAGCCCGGCAGGGAGGTCCGGCCTCCGGAACCCGGCATGGATGCAGATGGCATGGATGCATTTGAGAAAGATCCGGAGGACGCCGGATGGAAGCCGGGGTCATAACGACCCCACCACATCGGGATGAAGATCGGACCGGTAAAGACACGCCGGGTGCGCTCATCATAATTCTTATCGAGCATGGTCCACTCGAGTGACTCATCATACATCTGACTCTTCACTTCAGGTGTACCGGCCGTTTCGATCTGCTGCCAGGCACGTTCCATTATGCTCTTATAGAAATCAATCGTTTCCTTGCGGCTAAAGCCTTTCATTTTGTCAGAGATGCTGTTGACCAGCTTGACGGTCATTTCCTGCAGACCCTTTCGGCGGGTGGCCAGATTGTCATCCGCAAAAGCCTGCAGGAAATCCTTTTCATAGTCGTGCAAGTCGGCCGGCAGAGGGTTCGCCAGTTGGAGTTTTAGGGGATCTTTCGTCACCACTGTGGCGGCATTCTTCTTGACCACGCCAAAAAGGATCATGGTCATGATCTTGTCGAGCGGTTCTTCCATCAAGATACCGGCTTCGACGGCGGTCAGGCCGCGCTTAATGCCGTGGCCCTCAATCTGGATCTTGGGAGGCAGGTAAGCGAGTTTACGTTTGTTGGCGTTGATCGCACTCCAGATCGGCCCACCGATGAAGAGCAGCAGGAAGAATCCAACACAACAAACAGACTGCAAACTGGCACCCAGGCCGGATAGGAATTTTCCAATATCAAAGGCAGCGGGCACTACGATGGCACCCGCCGGAATATATTTCTGCGGAAAGGAAGCTCCGAAAACGTAATTCGTGGAGCCGTTGGCGCTGGCGCACTGCCAGGTGTAGGTAACGCGGTTCTCGTTATCCAGGGCTGTGGCAGGTTGATCGGCGCACGGCCAGCCGCCCTGAGTGGGATGGTAGCGCGGCTCCTGCGGCTGAACGCCGGGAGGCAGATGGAAAATCACAGTGATGTCAGAGTTGCCATGCGCAGTTGTCCAGTAGGCCGGACCAAAATCAGCACTGGCATCCGTGGTTGGGTTGGAAGTATCCTTGTATAGCACCCCGGTGATACGACCGACGGTCACATGGACTGTGCCGCTGCCTCCGGACGGGATGGTGCTGGAGCCCATTACAACCGCAAATCCCGATCCGGTGCCCTGATAATCAGATTCAGATACGGTCAATCCCTGCCCGCCCACATCCGCGCTGACTGTGCTCATATCGAAATTGCCGTTCGGCATGGCCATATCAACATAATCGATGGGATGTCCGCTGGAATCATTGGCGAAGGTGAGCTGGTAATCCAGCGCCAGGGTCCCATCCGAGTTCCAGGAGGCCTGGACAACTTCACGCTCCAGGTTGAACGAATAGTTCGACTGGGCCGCTGCGCTGGAGATGAAAACGAACATGGCGGCGATGAGCAAGAGAGAAGCAATCAGGCGAGGTTTCATGCTGGTCATCCTTTCAAACGCAAGCTGCAAAAAAACAAAATGCATTCCGTTCTTGTCTTTTGCATTTTGTTATTTTATCTACCACTTGGGTTCTTCAGTTAGTTGATAAACCGAGTTGCAATACGGACAGGTGACCATCGGTGCGCCGTTGACCAACTTGATATTATCGGCGGTCAGCGTGCCTCCGCAGGATTTGCATTTCATTTGCTCGATCTTGGTTTCGCCGGGCAAGTCCACTTTGAGGGTGACATTTTGGGCGGTTTCCTGTTTAGTTTTGCGGGCCGCGAAAACAACCATGACGATACCGCCTACCAGCGCGACGGCGCCCAGAAGCATGCCCACAGTGCCAATTCCAGTAACACCCTGGGCGCCACCGGCGGCCCCGAGCAGGATAAAACCTCCGACGCAAATGCCAGAAGCGGCCAAAAGCAGAAGGATGACTGCTCCGATATACATCCAGGTTGTAGATTTCATTAATAGCCTCCGCGATTATCCATGTAATATACGTCCCAGGGACAAAATGGTTGATATAAGTTTAACACTTCTTTTCCCATTCGACAAATGACGAACTTCCCGAAATCTCGGAATTTACCAGAACCGCTGGCATGGTTTGACTGGATCATCCTGGGACTTCTTTATCCTGGCAGGACTGCTTTGAGAAAGGAGTTGGGAGACAGCGGAGGCTGTTCCAGTTCAATGAATTAAAGTCACTTAATTCTGGAAAATCGCGAAACGAATAAATCCGGGTGGTTGGAAAAACCGATTTGGGCCAGTTTGACGAGTTATTTGTTATGCCATAACTAATGAGGAACAATCATTATAGTATTTAGGGTTCACGAGGTAGTAGGAACGCGATATGGAGATAATCATCGTTATCTTCGATACAGGTATATTATAGCACATATGTGCTATTATTGAAAAAATGACCAGCTGAAGTTATTTTACAAGCGGACGGGTTACTTTCCTTCGTAATGTACCGTTTAAAAAGGTTGACACGACGGCAGGGTCAAACTGGCGGCTGGCCTGTTCCCGAAGATAATCAGCGGCCTGCGATTCGGGCCAGGCCTTGCGCTGAGGCCGGTCGGAGGTCAGTGCATCCCAGACATCCACGACTGCGAAGATGCGCGCAGCCAGCGGAATTTGATCCTTCTTTAAGCCTTGAGGATAACCGCTGCCATCCCATCTTTCGTGATGACAATAAGGGATGTCGATAGCCTGGTGGAGGAAGACGATCGTAGAGAGCAAGTCGTAAGCATGCAGCGGATGGGTGCGCATGATCACCCATTCCTGATCTGTTAGCGGACCAGCCTTATTCAAGATGGTTTCAGGCACAGCCAGCTTGCCGATATCATGCAGCAACGCGCCACGCCGGATATGGGGCTGGTCCGGTATGTTGACTCCCATGGCCTTGGCCAGGCTGACAGTAATTTCGGTAACCTGGCGGGTATGACCGATCGGCTCACCTTCGCGCAGTTCCAAGGCACGCGCGAAGGCATCCACGGTGGAGTCGTAGGCAATCATCAGCTCGACATTTGCACGCTGTAAAGTTTGGGACAGGGAAGAACTCTCTCCATCAGTCATTAAATTCCTTTCTGATTAAGTCCAATTGGATGGCAAAAGGAGGTAGGCTGCAAGTGCAACCGCCAGCACAGTTCCTAACTCCAATTGATTATTGTGTTAGTACTTCTCTGAAAAAGGTTTCCACGACTCTCGGCTCAAATTGCGTGCCGGATTGCTCAGTGATATATAACCTGGCTTTTTCGTGCGTCCAGGCTTTGCGGTACGGCCGGTCGGAGGTCAATGCATCCCAGACATCCACCACAGAGAAGATGCGGGCCGCCAGCGGGATCTCCTCCGCTTTCAAGCCGCGTGGGTAGCCGGTGCCATCCCACTTCTCGTGGTGACAGTAGGGGACATTGAGCGCCTCACGCAGGTAGCCGATCGGCGAAAGCATATTATAGGCATAGAGCGGGTGTTGGCGCATGATCTCCCATTCTTCGTCGGTCAACGGACCGGGTTTGAGCACGATGGCATCCGGCACGCCGATCTTGCCGATATCGTGGAGCAAGGCGCCCCGGTAGATCTGCACCTGGTCATTCTCACTAACGCCCAATGCCCGGGCCAACCGGATGGTCAGGTTGGTTACGCGGCGGGTATGGCCTTCGGTCTCCTTATCACGCAACTCGAGTGCGCTTGCCCAGCCTTCCAGAGTATCGTTGTAGGCGATGGTCAGATCGGCAATCGACCTTTGCTGGTGCTCGTATAGTTCGGCGTTATCCATGGCAATGCCGGCCTGACCGGCCAGGATCTCCAGGAATGCCTGCTGTTCAGAACTCAAATCGAGCATCTCCCGATTGAAAATCTCAAGCACGCCTTTGATCTGACCCTTGGCGATCAACGGAACGCCCGCATAGGAAAGAAAGTTTTCTCCGACGAGTAAAGGTGACCTGCCGAAACCGGATGGCTCGGCATGCAGGTCCGGAACTTTGAGCAGGCGGCGTTCCATGGCGGCCCTGCCGGCATAGCCTTCGCCCAGCCGCAAATGGGTGTGCTGGAGCGCATGCGTGCGGAAGCCCTGCCCGCAGGAGAATGAGAAAGTTTGCGTAACCTGGTTATATTCCAGGATGTCGGCGGCATGCACGCCCAACTGAGCCCGCACCTGGTCCAGCAGGATATCGAGAGTCAGATGGATGTCGAAGCTGCTGGAGATGGCCATATCAACGGTGCGCAAGGCAGCCAACTGCTGGACGCGGGCTTCCGTCTGCTCATACATGCGGCTGTGTTCAAGCGCCAGGGCAGCCCGTTCGGCAAAGATCGTCATCAGGTCTTCATCCTGCTTGTTGAAGGCGTCCGGCAGGGCACTCTGCGTGTCGATAATCCCGATGACATCATTCCCGATCTTGAGCGGGACGGCCATTTCAGACATGGCAGATTCCCAATTTGGCACATAATTAGGCACCGTATGAACGTTGCCCACATTGACCGTCTGTCCGGTGCGGATGGCCTGCGGGACCAGACCGGGCCCGTCCAGGGTCAGGGTTTTGTTCCTGACCTGGTCCGTATATGGACCGGCAGCAGCCAGGCGCTGCAGTTCGTTCGAATCCCTTTGAACGAGGAACAGGCTGCAATTGGCCTGGCCGAACTCCTGTTGGATGATCCCGATAATGGTTTGGGCAAGTTCTTGAAGATTGGAAGATGCGCCAGAAAGCAGTGAACTGGAGGCGCGGTACAGGCGGGCCAATTCCTCGTTGCGCTGGCGCAGCTGCTCGGACTGGTTAGCCAGGGCGGCCTCGGACTGCTTGCGCTCGGTGATATCCCGCACAATGGAGACATACAAATCCCCGGAAGCCTGCTCAATCCGCCCGACGCTGATCTCGACTGGAATGCGGCGGCCGCTGCTGTGCAGATCCAGGCCTTCAAAGACCGAACCCTTGTGCTGCAGCATCTCGTTCTTTACTACACTTCCAGGTTGTCTCACTTCAGGAGCCTGAATATCCGCCACATGCAGCTTCTGGAATTCTTCCAGACTGTACCCCAATATTTCACAGGCGCGCCGGTTGGCTGATAGGAACTCATCCCTGCCATTTTCAATGAAAATGGCATCATTGGCGTTTTCAAAAATAAAGCGGAAGCGTTCTTCGCTTTCGCGCAGGGCTTCTTCGGCCTGCTTGCGCTCGGTGATATCCATCAGGATGCCCAGGGAACCAATTAATTTCCCGGCCGCATCCAAGACCGGCACGGAATGGTCGGAAAGCCAGACCAGGGAACCGTCTTTACGTTCGAACAGGTAATCCTCGCGCCATTCCTGGAGGCTGCCCTCCTGGCGGGAGAGCTGGACGCGTTGCTCGTGCGGCAATTCTTTGTGCTCCCCATATGATTTGACTTGCCGGATGCGGCCGGCGAAAAATGCCGATCCGGTCATCTCTTCAGGGAGATAGCCAGTCAGGCTTTGGATGCCCTCTCCCAGGAAAACATAGCGGTCATTGCTGTAATCCACCTGATAAGGGACACCTCCGGCCCCGGTAATAGCCTGACGATAGATACGCTCGGTTTTTATGAGGGCAGCCCGCCTGCTTGCGTTCGGTGATGTCGCGTGCGGCGGCAAAAACGCCCTGGATTTTGCCGGCCTCGTTCTTGTAAACGGTGGCATTGTAAAGTACATCGGTTGTTTTTCCCGAAGCATGCCGGATGGTGAGCGGATAGTCTCTCACCAGGCCTTCAGCCAGTACCTTCTGATAGCTTTCGCGGGCCTTGGCGGCTTCGGTAAAGTAATTGGTAAAATCATCGCCGATCAGTTGTGCGCGAGCGACGCCGGTGACGGCCTCGGTGGCTTCGTTCACATCCGTGATCTTGCCATCCGGGCCGATGGTCACCAGGGGGTCGATACTGGCTTCGATCAAGCGCCGGTTATAAGAACTGGCTTCCCGCAGCTTTTCTTCCGCCAGCCTGCGCCCGGTAACATCCTCAACCGTACCCTCGTAGTACAACACCTTTCCACTTTCATCGCGCACCAGCCTGGCATTTTCACGAACGTACAGTGTCGTTTTATCGGCCCTTACCCAGGCAGTTTCGAGGTCCTTTATTTCTCCATCCGTTTCGATCCGCCGGCGAAACTCTGCGCGTGGAAATTCAAGTTGATACTCCCGGTCTTCCAGGTCACGGCGTGCAAGATCCTCAAAGTTCTCGTATCCCAGCATATGCAGAATGGCCGGATTGGCCAGGAGAATTTGCCCGGCAGGCGTGGTTTGGTAAAAACCGATGGCGGTGTTCTCGAATATGCTGCGGAAGCGCGCTTCGCTTTTCTGCAAGGCCTGTTCAGCCTGCTTGCGCCCGGTCAGATCCTGGAAAATGCCAATTGCATTGGTCACCTTGCCGGATTTATCCGGGAGAGGTACAGAGACATCGCTCAGCCAGCGCTCTTCGCCGGTGCGGGTCGTAATGCGCAAATCGTTGCCCCACTGCTTGATCTCGCCGGACCGGAAGCGCCGGGGTGCTTCTTCCTGGGTAACGCCGGTGGCTTCCAGCCCCCAAACGTGGCTCTCCTGGACGCAATCTTTCAGGATGGCGGGTGTGATCTCATCGGCGGAGTAGCCGGTTAATTGAAGGATGTTATCCCCCATAAAGGTGAAGCGCTGCGTTTCGTAGTCAATGCCATAGGGGACCAGACCGGCAGCCGCAATGGCGCCCCGGTAATTCTCTTCACTGGTGCGCAAAGTTGCCTCGGCGCGCTTAAGCGAGATGAGACGTCCCAGCGCGGAGGCATACAGGCGGATGATTTCACAATCGTGGTCGCTGAACGGTCGCTGGCTCAGCAGATTATCCACACTGATATAGCCGGTGATTGTATTTCCATCCCAAAGGCCGGCAAAGACATGCTCACCCTGCCCAATAACCTGTCCGTCGAGGTAAAGCGATTCGCCAGGTATGTGAACCAGCGGCACCTGGCCTTCCATCAAAGACCAGACGGGGAAATCCGGCCGGATGAGAAAGCGTTCATGACGCTCATCCGTGATCCGGCCTGCGACATCCACCCCAAAAGTACCCTGCATGGTCGTGCGGTCAGCGGAGATAAACCAGATGGAGAGCCGGTCCAATCCAAGCCGTTCGCGGCCCAATTCGACCGCCCGGCGGCAGGATTCATCCAACCCGCCGGCTTTGGAAAGCTCGGTGGTGACTTCCGATAAGGCCGACAGGCGCTCGGAAAAATCCTTTTCAGCTTTATGGCTGGCCTGCAGTTCCAGCTCAGCGCGTTTGCTTTCGGTTACATCCCTGACCAGAGAACCGATACGATAACCTTTCTCGCTATGGATCGGGAAGGAGGCTTGTAAAATGAATTTGGTTTCACCCAGGGGTGTATAAATTTTTGTTTCGATCAGCTTATCGGAGGTGGGGAATTTGCCTGTCCGGAAGGCCTCCAGCATGGCTTGCTTGAAAAATTCCGGGCTTCTTTCCGAGCGGCGGTCCGGGGGCAGCATTCGGTATTGGATCTCCCAAAAAGGTAGTCCCAATAGCCTGCTCCGCCGTTATTCCAGTTATTTGAGCCTGGGCGTGATTCCATTCGATGATGCAGCCCTGTTCATCCAACAAGATCACGCCTTCGGAGGATTGTTCGATGAAGGAACGGAACTTTTCTTCGCTCTCCTGCAGCTTTTCTTCCGACTGTTTGCGTTCCGTTACATCGTCATAAACCACCAGGATTTCTCCGGAAGGCAGCCGGGTAAGGTAATTTTCCCTCCAGCCGGAGATACGCTCATCTTTGTAGAAAGTAGTCGGAATATGTTCGGGCTTTCCGGTGCCCCATACACGTTTAAGAGCCTCAATAAACCCGAACTCTTCAACGCCGGGGAAAGCTTCGCAGAGATTTTTACCGATGAGAGTTTCTCGGGCAATTTTTTCGATCTTTTCGGTGGCGCGGTTGCAGTTGGCAATCCTAAAAACTTGGCCGCTGTTTTCAGCCGCATAAACGAATACACCGCTGCTCATGTTCTCGAAGATTTCCCGGAAACGCTCTTCGCTTTCCCGCAAGGCGACTTCCGACTGCTTACGCTCGGTTATGTCGCGGTCAATGCCGATTACAAGTTCACGCTGGCCAACCTGGATCAGCCGGGTGGAAATCTCAACCGGAAAGACAGTGCCATCCTTACGCCGATGAAGAGCTTCAAGATGTAAACCACCTTCCGAGCGCAACCGTTTCCGATAAGCGGTCCGATCGTCGGGATTGGCGGGGAAGGCATTGACCATATCAATGGAATTCCCGATCAATTCGTCGCGTTCGTAGCCATTTATCCGGCAGGCGGCCAGGTTGCAATCAATGATCGGCCAGGAATCATCCGGAGTGTGCGGGTCCATGAGCATGATCGAATCCGGCGATAGCTCAAACAGCGCCCGCAGCAGGAGTTCGCTTTCCTGCCGGGCTTCTTCGGCCTGTTTGCGTCCGGTAATATCCTGCACGGCGCCGAAAAGGCGCAGCCCATCGGAGGTGGCGGGGTCTGACTGGCATTCCATGGTGTTGGCGAACCAGCGCACCTCGCCGGCCTTGGTGACAATGCGAAATTCGCGCGAGTCTGACTCGCCTGGCTGCAAGCGCGGCATCGGCTCCGTGGCTGCCTGGATATCCTGCGGGTGCACGACAAACATCCAACAGCGCTGATCGTGCAGCTCGGCCTCGGAATATCCGGTTATGTGGAAAAAGGCATCGGTGATCCAGTCAACTTCATACCTGTCTTCAACTGTGTGCACACAGGAATAGGAAAAGTCGGAGCTCAGGCGTGCGACTGCCCGGTAGCGCATTTCGCTGGCACGCAAGGCCTGCTCGGCCCGGATGCGCTTTATAGAGATGGTAGCCTGGTTCATGATCGTTTCGATCATATCTTTATAAGGCCCGATATCCCCTTTTTCCAGGATTGTGAGAGCTCCATAATGAATATCCTGGTTGACGAAGCCCATGGTATGGATGCCGGAAAATTTCATTTGCTTCTCAACCAGAGCGCAAATTTTTTTAGGCACTTTTCGGGTAAGCAATTCATACACCCCCCCGGCAAACTTTTCCAAATTTCCGCTTCTGAAAGACCGCAGCTCTTCGGCAGTCATTTCATGGATTGAATAGGCAAACTCGGATGGATCAATTTTGAACTGGCGGGTGAGATTTTCATAAAGGCTGCCAAACCCAAATATACCCGCCACCTTCATCGCCTGAATTTGTTCGTCAAGCATTGAAATGATTACGTATCCTTCGCCAATCAATTCATGAATCTTTTTTCCAACCAGTTTGGAAATCTCGGTCACATCATTCAATTGGGCAATCTGTCGTTGCGTATCGGACATCAGGTGAATAGCTTGCTCCGCCTGTTTGCGCTGGGTGATATCGCGACAGACCACAAACAAAACGGGTTCGCCTTGGCTTTCTTGTTCGCGCAAGGTGAGTTCGATGGGGAACTGCTCCCCATTTGAGCGCAGATTGATCGTCTCGACCGGATGATCGGTAGCGGTGGCGGGGTCATCAGGGTCGAACAGTACACTGTACTCATTAGACGGAACCAGATCCGCGACCGTTTTTGAAAGGAATTGTTCCCGTGTATAGCCGTACATCTCGCAGGCACGCTGGTTGACATCCAGGATCTGGCCGGAGAGAGTCTCGACGAAAATGGCATCTTCCACGCCTTCGAAAATGTTGCGATAACGCGCCTCGTTTTCACGCAATGCCTCTTCGGATTGCTTGCGTTGGATGGCATAGCGGACGGAGCGAAGAAGCAATTCACTATTTTCCCGGCCCTTGACCAAATAATCCTGTGCGCCTTCACGGAGCGCTTTGGCAGCCTGCACATCGTCATCCGCTCCGGTCAATACAATGATGGGAACCTGTGGGGCTTTCTGCATGAACTTTTGTAAATGTTTCGAAGCCGGCGGAGTCCGGAAGGGTCAAGTCCAGCAGGATGGCATCCACCGGCTGGGCAGCCAGGGCGGCAAGTCCGCTGGCAAGGTCCATTTTCGCAACCAGATCGAAGCGAGCCGCTCCGGCTTCTGCAAGGGCCTCCCTGACGAGGCGGGTATCGCCAGGGTTATCTTCGATGAGCAGGATTCGGGTATTTTTATTCTTCATAGTGTCTCTTTGCATATCCATTAATAATTGGGGGTGGATGGGACACCCCGACCCCCATATTTATCGAGATGATTCCTCTTTGCACATTTCATAGAACCAAAACGTATTTTGCTGGCGTTTGGCCCGGTACATGGCTATATCGGCCTGCCTCAGCAGGGTTTCGCCATCCTCGCCATCCGATGGATACAAACTGATGCCGATACTGGCGGTTATATCCAGGAGATTTTCGCCCAGTTGAAACGGACTGGAAAATACGGCCTGGATTTTTCTGGCAAGGATTTCGGCAGCCTGCCGGCCGGCCACATTTTCATAGATCATGGTAAATTCGTCCCCGCCCATACGGGCCAGCGTGTCGGATTTACGGGTGGAGCGCTCCAAACGGTCTGCCACGGCTTGCAGTAAGAGATCTCCCTGCACATGGCCGAGGGTATCGTTGACTGATTTAAAGGAATCCAGATCGAGCAGTGCGACCGCCAGCCCCCATTTTCCCTGGGTTTCCTTCTGGAAACGCCGGGAGTGTTCAATTGCACGTTCCATGCGGTCGTGAAACAAACGCCGGTTAGGCAGACCGGTCAGGTCATCATGGGTGGCCAGGAATTGTAAACGTTCTTCCAAACGCTTGCGCTCGATCGCATAGCGGATGGCACGCGTGATCTCACGTCCCCCGACCTGGCCCTTGACCAGGTAATCCTGGGCTCCCATCCGGACTGCCTGGGCGGCCTGGGCGTCGTCATCTGCCCCGGTCAACAGGATGATCGGAACTTGAGGCGCTTTTTCATGGAGGTTTATAAATGTATCGAAACCGGTGGTATCCGGCAGGCTCAGGTCCAGGAGGATGGCATCAATGTGCTGAGCAGCCAGGACGGCAAGTCCGCTGGCGAGGTCAATTTCCGTTACCAAATCGAAGTGAGTTACTCCGGTCTCTGCCAGGGCTTCCCTGACCAGGCGGATATCGCCAGGGTTATCTTCGATGAGCAGGATTCGAGTATTTTTATTATGCATTAAGTTTATTTGCACATTTCATAGAACCAAAATGTATTTCTCTGGCATTTTGCCCGGTACATGGCTATATCGGCCTGCCTCAACAAGGTTACGGCGTCCTCGCCATCCGACGGATACAGACTGATACCAATGCTGGCGGTTATATCGAGGATATTTTCACCCAGTTGAAACGGACTGGAAAATACGGCCTGTATTTTCCCAGCCAGGATTTCCGCATCCGGCCGGCCGGCAACATTTTCATAGAGCAGGGTGAATTCATCCCCGCCCATACGGGCCAACGTGTCGGATTTTCGGATGGAGCGCTGCAAACGGTCTGCCACGGCTTGCAATAAGAGGTCGCCTTGCGCATGGCCGAGCGCATCGTTGACAGATTTAAAAGCATCCAAATCGAGCAGTGCGACCGCCAGGCCCCACTTATTATCTTCTTCTTTGTGGTGTCTTCGTGAATATTCAATGGCATGTGTCATACGATCCTGGAATAACCGCCGGTTAGGCAGATTGGTCAGGGCATCGTGAGTAGCCAGGAATTGTAGACGCTCCTCCAGGCGTTTGCGCTCGATCGCATAGCGGATGGCGTGCCGGATTTCGTGACCTTCGACCTGCCCCTTAACCAGGTAATCCTGGGCGCCGGCCTGGACGGCGGCGAGAGCCACGGAATCATCTTCCAGGCCGGTCAAAACAACCACGGGCACCTGCAGACAAGCCGAGCATACGCGCTCAACCGTGTCAGCCCCGCTGCCATCCGGGAGGGTCAGGTCGAGCAAAATGATATCGAATTCCTGCTCACTCAGGTATTGCAGGGCCGAGCTGATCATTCTTACCTGTTGTAACTCATACCCATCTGCCCCGGCATCGGCCAACATTTCAGCCATCAGCCGGGCATCCAGTGGATTATCTTCGATCAACAGGATGCGGGTGGGATTATTCTTCATAGAGGTTCTATCGGTTTTACACCCAAAGATAGCATGTATTCAAATAGACGTTTATTTTCAAATTCCAATTGATCCAAAAGTACTCCAGCAGCCGAGAGATCTTCCTGCCGGCCCAACTGCTCCAATTCGGCCGCGATCCGGTTGACCTGCGTGGCACTGAAATTCGCCGAAATGCCTTTCAAATTATGCGCGGCACGGGAAAAGGAAGCCGTATCCTGTTTTTGTAAAGTACTGCGTAATTCTTCCATACGTGCCGGCATGTTCCTGATCAGGTTCTGGCACATTTCCTTGAAAATGGCCTGATCGTTATCGAAGTACGGCAGGGCCGATTGAATGTCCATCGGCAGGCTGGGCGGCGCTTCAAGGAACGGACTGACAAACAGGATAGCCGGTTTTGACGCGGGATCCAGTGGACTTTCACCTAACTGATCGGCCTCGGAGGAGGTTGAGCCGGCCTCTCGTGGAAATTCTTCCGAGGCTGTCGAATAATCCTGAGTCCTTGCAGCCTCCTGTTCCACTCCCGGCGACTTATCCAGAACCTGGTTCACCGTCCAGCGGTCCAGGATGGCCAGTAATGTCTTGGAATCAATCGGCTTGGAAATAAAGTCATCCATGCCGGCTTCCAGGCAAGCTGCACGGTCACCCTCGAGGGCATCGGCGGTCATGGCTATGATCGGTATGTGGGGAACTTGCGGATCAGTGCGGATGCGCCGGGCGGCTTCCAGACCATCCAGTTCCGGCATTTGCACATCCATCAAAACTGCACTATATTCGCCTGTCTTGACCTTTTCCACAGCCTGCAGCCCATCATCGACTGCATCGACAGAAAAACCAGCTTTCTGCAGCAGGATGATGGCCAGTTTTTGGTTGACAGGATTATCTTCTGCCAGCAGGATCCGAAAACCCTGCCGCCTGGTTTCCGAAAGGGTATGGCGGGTGACCAGACCGGCGGTTTCAATCTGGCCACTTCTTTGTCCCAATACCGCGATCATGGCCGCGTACAACATATGCTGCTTGACCGGTTTGGGCAAGTAACCGGCGCAACCGATTGCCTCAAGCCGGGCAGCATCGCCGCGCTGTCCCATGGAGGTCAGGATGATGATGCTGGTCTGCTTGCCGGCCGGATGCTCCAACATGAGGCGGGCGGTCTGTTCTCCGCTCATGCCCGGCATCTGCATATCCAAAAGAACCATCCGGTAGGGATCGCCGGAACGCCAGGCATTGCCGAGCATTTCCAATCCTTTGGCGCCACCGGAGGCGGTTTCGATGCGGCAATCCAAACTCTCGAGCATGTGGGTCAGGATCAGGCGGTTGGTGGCGTTGTCGTCCACGGCCAGGATATGCAAACTCTTGATGTTGACGGAAGAAAGCTGAAGCGGGCGGGTTTTACCCAGGGCGGGTTTAGCCTGCTTTTCAAAACGGAGGGTAAATATAAAGGTGCTGCCTTGCCCGGGGATACTTTCCACACTGATCTGGCCGCCGAGCGCATCCACCAACTGCTTGCAGATCGCCAGCCCGAGGCCTGTGCCTCCATAGCGGCGTGTAGTCGAGCCATCTGCCTGTGTAAAGCGTTCGAAGATGGCTTCCTGGCGATCTTTGGGGATCCCAATCCCGGTATCCTGGACGGAAAACCGTACGGTGGCATGCGTGGGTTCATCCAGAATCGGTTCGGCGCGGATCACGATCTCACCCTGGTGGGTAAATTTGATGGCATTGCCGACCAGGTTGATCAGGACCTGTCTTAGACGAGCCGGGTCGCCTCGCAGACCGCTGTGCAGGTCGGGGTGGATCAAACAGGCTATTTCCAGACCCTTGGCCTGGGCACGCGGCGCCAATGAGAAGGCTACATCTTCAACCGTGGTGCGTAAATTGAAGTCGATTGTTTCAAATTCGAGTCGCTTGGCCTCGATTTTTGAATAGTCGAGGATATCATTCAAGAGGGTTAGCAATGTATCCGCACTCTGTAAAGCCACCTGCAAATAGTCACGCTGCTCATCGTTCAGGCTGGTATCCAGAGTTAGTTCGATCATCCCGATCACCCCATTCAAAGGAGTGCGAATCTCGTGACTCATATTGGCCACGAATTCGCTCTTAGCCTGGTTGGCAGCTTCGGCTTGACGCCGGGCGCGCAGCAATTCGGTAATGTCATGATAAATGGCCAAAGTGCCAATATTCTCAGCCCCCACCTTCACGGGAACGGCCAATAATTCCACATCGACCAGCGAACCGTCCTTGCGACGGCGTACGACCATCCCTTGGACGGGTCCGACCCGGGCCTGTTGTGTGTAACGCTGGGCTTCTGCGGACATTTCCTGGGTGGTGATTAGCACATCAATTGGCTGATCCAGCACCTCTGCAGACCCGTACCCATAAAGTCTTTCAAACGCCGGATTACAGGATTGGACTTTGCCTTCGTTATCGAGCACAACTATGGCGGCCGGATTATTTACCACCAATGCTTCGAAATATTGCTTTTGGCGGACGGTTTCATTTTCTGCCTGCCTGCGGTCAGTAATATCATGCAGGATGTAGAGGGTCCTGGGTGTATTGCCACCCATCAAAATTGAATAGACCGATACGTCGAAATGTCCTTCGAAGCTGGGAAACTCAATATCCTGCTTCCCAAAAAGCTCCATAGGGGAAGGGAGGGCGTGATCCGGGAAAAGGACACTGGCCAAAGGCTGTCCGATCAACTCTAGATAGGATTTGTGTAAACTGTCTGTGGCAGCGCGGTTGCAACGGACGATTTTGTCCTGGTCATCGGTCAGGAAGATCAAGTCGGAGATGGCATCAAATGTATTTTCCCATTCCTTCTTGCCAAGTGTGATCAGGGATTCAATGCGGATCCGTTCATCGAGTTCTTTCTGGAGTTCCTGATTGGCCTGGCGCAACTCCGAAGTACTCTTTTCCACGTTGAGTTCAAGGCGGGCCTTGGCTTGCAGGAGCCGTACTTCCCGCCTTCCGATCAAGCCGAATACGAAACCGAGAACCAGGGGAGCAGTATCGATGATCCACAGGAGCGGTTGGTCGGACTGAGCCGCGCCCAGGCTGGCAGCCGAGATGGGCACATGTGCCAACCAGGCACTTAACAGCATTCCGAAGATGGGAAACAGGCATCCCAAGAGTGCGCCGGTTAAAATATAGCGCAGGATGGGATTCGAAAAGAGGCGATTGCGCTGCATGCTCACTACTCGTTTTCCGGTAGCCTGACAATTTCCAACCAGAAACCTTCGACGGCCTTCACCACCGCCAGGAATTGATCCAGATCGACTGGCTTGGTGATGTAGGCATTGGCATACAAATCATAGCTTTTTATAATATCCTGTTCTGCCTGGGAAGTCGTCAGGATGACCACCGGGATGCGCTTCAAAAATTCATCCTTCTTGATCTCCTGCAACACCTCGAAGCCGTTCTTCTTCGGCAGATTCAGGTCCAGAAGGATCAAGCCGGGATTAGAAGCCCGGGAATAGCGGCCCTGCTTGCGCAGGCAGGCCATGGCTTCCTCGCCATCGCCAACCACGGTCATACGGTTGCGCACCTTGGCTTCCTGAAGGGCTTCCTGGATGAGACGCACATCGCCACGGCTGTCTTCTACCAGGAGAATTTCAACGGGTTTGCCGGTTCTTAAGACCATATTTATTTGTCTCCTTTGAGGGGCAGAGTAAAGAAAAATGTGGCGCCTGCACCGGGGCTGGATTCCACCCAAATCTGCCCGCCGTGGCGTTGAACGATTTTCCTGCACAAAGCCAGGCCGATACCTGTGCCGGGATACTTCGTCCGGTCGTTAAGACGTTGGAAAATGATGAAAATCCGTTCCGCGTAGCGCGGGTCGATGCCGATGCCGTTATCACGGACCGAGAAGAGCCAGACATCCCCCCGCACTCCCCAACTGCCTACAGCCTCGTTAGTGGGGAGTGAAGAAGGATTGGCAATGGAAGCCGAGATATGTACCTTGGGTTTCTTCTTCCCGTGGAATTTGATAGCATTCGCGATCAGGTTCTGGAAGAGCTGTACCAGCTGGGTCTCGTCACCCAGTACTTCAGGAAGCGGATCGTGGGTGACCTCAGCCTGGTTTTCCTGGATGGCCATCTGGAGATTACCAACTGATTGCTGTAGAACTTCTTCGCATTGAGTGGACACAAATTGCTGGGCACGCGTGCCAATGCGGGAGTAGGCCAGCAGGTCATTGATCAGCCGCCGCATGCGTTCCGCGCCGTCCACGGCAAAGCCGATGAATTCATCGGCATCCTGGTCCAATTTACCCTGATAACGGCGTTGCAGTAATTGAACGTAGCTCGAGACCATGCGGAGCGGTTCCTGCAGATCGTGAGAGGCCACGTAGGCGAATTGTTCGAGCTCGGCGTTGGAGCGTTTCATTTCCTCCTCAGCCTGTTTGCGTTCGGTGATGTCAAGCACGGTGGTCATGAAGTACAGCGGCTGGCCCTGCTCATCACGACGAAGGGAAGTGCTGACGTCTGACCAAACCACGGAGCCATTCTTGTGCAGATATCTCTTTATTAAGCGCGCTGACTCCTTTTCGCCGGATAATAATGCATTGATCACTTTTTGTGTCTCTTCGATGTCATCCGGATGAGTGGTAACCTGCCAACCCTTATTTTGGAATTCTTCTTCAGAATAGCCCAGCATTTGACATAAAGCGCGGTTGGGTTAAATCATACCGGCGGGTGTGGTGATGGATTTACCGACAATTGAATAATCGAAAACATATTTGAACTTATCTTCGCTTTCACGCACAGCTTTCTCGGCCAACTTGCGCCTGGTGATATCGCGTACGTATAGATTAACATATTCATTTTCCGGGGAGGGAGCGATGGAGACCGAGAAGGTACGCTCCCTGCTTAAGATCTCAACCTCTTTCACTCTTTGAAGATCGAAAACTTCTTGACTGGGTTGATTCAGAACCATAGGAGCGGGTTTATCCACTGCCAGGTTTAGATCTGCCAGCAAAGTGAAAGCCGCATCGTTGGCGTAAAGAAGATTCCCGGCGCGCGTGATCCGCAGTACCGGGTTCGGGTTTTCAGAGGGGAAGCGCGCCAGGCTGGCGATGGTCTGTAGGGCTTGCTTTTGCTCGGTAATGTCTCGGCCAACCACCACCGATCCAATAATATTGTTGCCGTTATCGCGAATGGGAGCAAAACTGTAACTCCCCACCCAGGTTTCGCCGGTATCCTTCCGCCGCAGGGAATACTCCACATTTGTGCCAGTCTCGCCACGCAATGCCCTGGGAACCGCCCACTGATCCAGGGGGGCCAGCTCGCCGTTTGCCATAAACACCTCCAAAAACCCGGGATATTCGGCCAGGGTTTTGGCACATTCATCCACATTCTTGAACTTGTGAAACGTCGCAAAGGCATTGTTGAACTTGATGAACTGCCCGGCTTCATCGGAAATGAACACTGCGTCGGTCATACTGGCCAAGGCCGCATCCAGCTTGGCCGTGCTGGCAAGCAGCGCCTGCTCGATGCGTTTACGTTCACTAATATCATTGGAAAATATGACGATGCCTTCCGGCATGGGATAGATCCTCAACTCAAACCAGCCCAGGCTGCCATCCGGGAATTGGAACTCATTTTCCATGGACTGCGGCTGGCGACCTTCCATGCAACTGCATATGACTTGAAAGACCTGTGTGGATTGGATACCGGGCCACATATCCATATATTTCTGACCGAGCAACTCTTCGTTTGGACGGCGGTTATGCTTTTCTGCAACTTCATTGAGATAGAGATAACGCCAATCAAACCCGATGATCTGGCAGCCTTCGAACATGGCTTCCAGCGTGTGGCGGTATTTCGATTCACTATCCAGAAGCGCCTCTTCGGCATGCTTGCGCTCGGTAATATCCACTCCGACTGCAAGTACTTCAGTGACCTGACCGCTCTCGTCCAGGATCGCTTTATTCGTCCAGGCTATCCATGCCCGACGCCCATCCCGGCAGATGTTCTCGTTAATAACATTCACAAAGCGTTCCGGCTGCTCGAGAATGTTCTGCACTAACGAGGTCAGGTCGGCACCCGTGGATTCCGTATCCGGCACGAGGATGTTGACATTTCTGCCGAGAATTTCAGCGGCTGTGTAACCGAAAAAAATTTGCGCGTACTCGTTGAAGTACAGGATGGTGCCGTCGCGTCTCCAACGGAGGATGGCGCTGTTGGCGTTCTGGACGAGTTCCCGATATTGGTTTTCGCTATCCCGTAAGGCCGCCTCGGCCTGCTTCCTTTCGGTAATGACGTCGAAGACTGCCACGAAAAAGCCTTTTTTGACGCCATACACCGAGATGGCGAACCACATCTGTAAAGCTTGCACGTAGGTTTCGAATACTTCCGGCTGACCGGTAAGCGACACCCGCCCATAGGTTTCAATCAATCCTGGGTCAGATGCGAGTATGCCGGGAATGACTTCACTGACTCTCTTCCCGATGACATTTTTTAGGCCCGTCAGGGTTTCAAAAGCACGGTTCACATCCAGGTAGATGAAATCCAGCGGGCGCTCCCCATCGAAGAGCATCTGGCAATAGGCGAAGCCATTCAGCATATTCTCAAACAGAGAACGATAACGAGTCTGGCTTTCCTGCTGGATTTCTTCTGCACGTTTGCGCTCGCTGATGTCGTTAATGCTGGACAGGATGAGCTGCTCATTCTCGACGGTTAGAATCTCTGCGTAGAACAGGCCGGTCAGGAACTGGCCGGATTTTGTTCGGAATTGGCACTCCAGGCCTTGCACTTCGCCATGGGCGGATAATTCGGATACCACTCTCTGGCGGTCGTCATCTTTGACCCACAGGTTCAGATCGAGGGTGGTCTTGCCGATCGCTTCGGAAGGCAGGTAGCCGGTGATTTTTTCGAAACCGCGATTGACATCCATGATCATTCCATCCGCCGGACGAGTGATCAGGATCGCATAGGGGGGTGAATGAAAGGCTTTGGTAAATTTCTCTTCCTGGGACTTTACCTGCCTGAGCAGCCGGCTATTGACCATCAATACCAGGCCAAAGGTTAACAAAATCAGCAGTACCTGGTACACCACCAGGATGAGTCGATCGTACAGACCGGTCTGGAAGAAATCGTTGGTCGCCAGCGGGTTGGCGAGAAGGATGAAGATGCGGATGAGACTGGTCAGGCAAAAGAGTGCAAAAACCCATCCGACCAAATTTGAGGTGCGGATCAAACTCTTCCCGTTGCCTCTCAGCATGAGCCAGGCACACTGGAAACAAAACACCAGCAGCCCCAAGGAGAGGATTAAATTGCGTACATCAAGATTGTTCTGCGCATAGATAAAATAAAAATGAATGAAGACGAAACCTGCCAGAAGAATATAGTTGAGGGTTAGTGAAAGCTTCTTCCCGACGAAGCGTTGCAACCCCCATAGCCCCATCAAAGATCCCGCGATGATAAGCGGGTTGGGCGCACCCAGGGAGACCCAATCCGGAATGGTGCCCCGCAGGCCGATCAGTAGGACCGCGAGCGTCTGGAAGACGAAATCTCCCACCCAGAAGAGCATGCCGCCAAAGCGTTTACGGTTCTGCCACCATAAAAGCGCCAGGACCGCCGTACAAACCGCATCCGTAATTAACTGGCTGAAAATTACTGTTCGAACGTCCAGAAAGCTCATATCACGACTCGTTTGGATTGTGTCATCGGCTACCTTGCTAAAAATTGGCTTAAAGACTTAACCCGTTCAGGTAGGTTATGGTTCTGGCGCGGGAATCTTTCCTCGGTTCGTTTCATTTTTCGAGTCAAAGATGATTATCCCCAATTTAAAATTTCCTTTAACTGGTTCATATACCGATCCTTTTTACCGATAAAGTTGAAAACTACATTGGAGAGAGAATTACCCCCAATTGTAATCCCACCTCATCACTTTTGAGGCCTCGAATACCGGTTGAGAACCATCCAAAGTTTACATCTTTGTTATCGCCAGCGGGCAAAGCTGATAAGGGAATGTATTGCTTATAATGATCATTCTGCAAATATTCCAATAGGGTAAAATTACCTCATGCCAACCAACATCGAAATCAAAGCGCACGTACGGGACCTGGCCGGCTTGCGCAGCCGGGCTGAAGCCGCAAGCGACACACCGGTCCAGGTGATTCCGCAGGAAGACACCTTCTTCCATACTCCCAAAGGCCGCTTGAAGCTGCGCCAGCTGCAGCCCGACCTGGCTCAACTGGTCTATTACGAACGTCCCGACCAGGACGGCCCCAAGCGCTCCAACTACCATATCTTTGAAACACATGACCCGGCCGGCTTGAAGACCGCCCTCAGCCTGGCTTTGGGGGTGCGCGGTGTAGTCCGCAAGACGCGCTATCTCTACCTGGCCGGGCAGACGCGCATCCACCTGGACGATGTGGAAGGGCTGGGGCAGTTCATGGAACTGGAAGTGGTCCTGCAGGATGGACAGAGCGATGCGGATGGCCAATCCATTGCGGAAGACCTGATGGCCAGGCTTGGCGTCCAACCGGGAGACCTGCTGGAAGGGGCGTACATGGATTTGCTGGAAAAGAGTTAGGGAGTAGATCAGAAACACGTTTGAACAATTTGCGATCACAAAATGCAGTAACGGGAGCGACTGAAGTCGCAACTACGAGTTCTTGCCGGAAGAGACTGTAAGTTTCTTCATAATTAATATAGAACGAACGGCGATGCAATTGCACCGCCGTTCGTTAATAACTGGAGAAAGAATTGGGAATTTAACGGAACAACCAGTAGCTCAGCACTACGGCTGCCAATGTGATGGTGATATTGTCTATATCCTTGAGCGGCAGAGATTCTACCAGGGTCGCCACCACGGCGATGATCGTCACTGGCAGCAGATAGACCCCGAAGGCGCCAAAGCCGGGAGCTTTCACCAGCACATACACGCCCAGGATGAGCAGGGTCAGCACCCAGCCGCCCAGTAGCATGCCGAATGAGCCGGCCACAGACTTATCCTTGTTCCAGGGTAGTTTCGGGGACTTGAGGCCGCGTCCCAGGATATCAGCCAGTCCGTCGCCGCCGCACATCAGCATTACAGCGATCATGCCGATGGGTAAATCTTTCCAATATATTAGAGTCATGACCACGAAGATGATGCCATAAAAGAGCGGACCGCGCAGGATTTCCCGGCGGTCACCGCTGCGGGACATGGCCTTGACTGAGGCTTCATCTTTGACCAGCCCCAGGCCGATCATCGCAAACTGGATGGTGAATAGCAGCGGGACCAGTGCCGCCAGCCAGCGGTAATACCACAGGTCTGGGCTTGGGAATAGCAGCCAGCACAATACAAAAAATGGCCCGGTAAAGATGTGGATGAACTTGCGGCTCAGATGGCTTTCAATCCAGCCACGCTGTGCAGCCAGACCGAAGGCACGTATTTCCACGAGGGCGACAACGAGGGTAATAATAAGGGCGAGAAAGGGATTCATGCTGGGCTCCTGGCAAAAAGACTTCCCACCATATGGGAGGGGCGTAGAGCTAAATTGTATCTTATAAACACTTTGAAACTCTCCAAGATATGGGTCATTAAGGGGGACGCTTTTCTCTTCCAAGCAGAATGCGGAAAGAAACTCGCGGGGGATTTGGATCTTAGAATATTTTAAAATAATGCAGGATTGCCAGCAAGACAACAATACCCACGACGGCCACGCAGCCATGGAATAAATATCTCAGAATGTGATGCCAGAAGAAGCGAATGACGATAAATATAATGAAAGCGACTACGACGGCTGTCACAATCCAGATGTAAGGAGCGAGCTGGGACATATCAATGTTCATGATCCACTTCCTCAAGCGAAAATCCGCTTTCCACTCTATACAGCTTGCCACGCTTGATAACCTGTTTGACCAGGTTGGTACCGAAGCGATAACCGAGCTGGCGGTAATCCGGCACCGACAGCACCAGCAAATCAGCCTGCTTGCCGGGTTCGATGGAGCCGATCCGGTCGGCGCGCTGGATGGCATGCGCGGCGTTGATGGTGGCGGCCGCGATCGCCTGGGCAGGAGTCAACTTCAAGGCCCGGCAGGCCAGCGCAACCACAAACTGCATGGACTCGCACCAGGCTGTGCCAGGGTTGCAGTCGGTTGCCAGTGCCAGCAAGCCATCCGCGGCGAGGATTTTTTGGGCAGGAGTGTAAGCCTGTTCGGCCAGTCCGAAGGGCGTGCAGGGCAGGGAAACGGCTACCGTATCAGATTTTGCCAGTGTAACTATATCGGCATCGGAGGTCTTCACCAGGTGGTCGGCCGAAGCGGCGCCCAATTCGGCAGCCAGGCTCGCGCCGCCTAGATTATCGAACTCATCGGCGTGGACCTTCAGAGGAAAGCCCAGCTTTTGCGCGCTTAGCAGGATCTGGCGGGATTGGGCCAGGTCGAAGGCGCCGGTCTCACAGAAGACGTCAACAAAGGGCAGTCGGCGGTTGGCGGATGGCAGTTGGCTATCCAGCCAGCTACGCACGGCGGGAAGCATTTCGCTGCATAGATGATCGGTATAGCCTTGAGGATTGTCTTTGTATTCGGGGGGGACGGCGTGGGCACCCAGGAAAGTGGGCGCCAGTTCAAGCGGACCTTCGGCGTTCAGAAGCAGAAGGGCTTCGAGCAGCCGGATCTCGCTCCCGGTTTGCAAGCCATAGCCGGTCTTGGCTTCGGCGGTGGTGGTGCCGTGGGCGAACATACGCTGCAGGCGCGGGCGGGTTTCATCCATCAGCGTTTCGAGCGAGGCGGAGCGCGTCTGGCGTACCGTCGAGAGAATTCCGCCGCCTGCCGCCAGGATTTCCATATACTTGGCCCCAGCCATTTTCATGGCGAATTCAGCCGAACGTTCCCCGGCCCAGATGACGTGGGTGTGCGGGTCTACCAGACCGGGCAGGACTGCGCAGCCGGATGCGTCCAGGCGAGCTTCGTCTGGGTAGGCCGCCAGCAGCTCCCGGCTGGAGCCGACCGCCTGGATCTTGCCGTCCCGGACCAGCACGGCGCCCTGCTCGATGATCCCCAGTGTGCCGAGAGCGTGTCCGCGCTGCGGACCGCCGGTCAAGGTCAGGAGTTGGGAGGCAGAGTGGATCAACATGGCTGAATTAATTGTACTCCGATAATAATCGGTTTACCTATCCCATACCCTTAATCAAGCCGCCGGGTTGGCAGGTACGGCAGAAATTGGTGATGCGCTGGTTGGCGCTGATCACTGCGATCGGTCCTCCGCAGCGCGGGCAGGGCTGGCCGGTTTTCATATGGATGTTCATGAATTCGCGCGGCTCAAGCTGGATCGCCTCACCCATCTGCACCCGGATCTTTTCAATGGCCTCGGATAAGGTCGTCCGCATGGCTGCGTACAGGCGCTCGACTTCCTCGGGATTCAGTTGGCTGCGCTTCCGGTAGGGATGGATGCGTGCTGCCCACAGGATTTCATCTGCATAGGCGTTACCAATCCCGGCGATGAACTGGCCACGCGTGAGTATGCCTTTGATCTCGCCATTGTATGGCTTCAATCGAGTCCGGAACTGCTCCAGCGTAACATCGAACGGCTCAGGTCCCAGTCCGGAATAATCCGGGATGGAATCCAGATTGCGAGCAAGATAGAGCTGGCCCATCTTTTTCTGGTCCTGATATCTGAGCTGACCGCCATTCGCAAAGGTGAAGATAACGTGCGTCTTTGCAAGGCGCTTTTCGGAGGGGGAGGTGAGCTGCAGCCGGCCGGTCAGCTTGGGATTGAGAGCCAGGAACAGATCCGGCCGGTCGAAGGAAAAGACCAGGAATTTACCGCGCCGGATAATCCCGGTGATGATTGTTCCGGCCAGGGTGGCTTCAAAACCGCTGTAGGTCAGATCACGTACCACGATCGGCCCACCCGGCGGAAAGACTTTTACATCCGTGATGGTCTGACCCACTACGCGCCGGTTGAGTACTTCGCGGACGACTTCAAGTTCAGGCAGTTCGGGCATGCTTTTTATATCCCTCTTTCAATTATTTGCCAGCGCGCGGTGGATGCGCAGCAAAAGGATCCTTTTTTCCTGCGGATAGTTCTCAACTTCGAACAAACGCGCCGCCAACAATGGCAGCTCCCAGGCGCTTATCTCACTGCGGGAAACCCCCTGAAGACTTGTATAGTGATTCAAATAAACGGAAACAAGTATTTTTCGGGATGCATTGATGAACAACCCCATCAGCAGGGATATCCTTGGAGGCAAGCCGCCGGTCCGGAGCAATAACACACTCCTGGCTACATCACAAAGCGGATGACCGCGCGTACCGGTCATCCAGTCGATAATGACCGGTCCATGGTCGGTCAAGATAATATTGTCAGGATGAAAATCGCCATGACAGACTGCGTTCGCCTCAGGCAAGCGGGCCAGACTGTCGAGGATGGTTTGCTTCTCAGCCTCGGACAGGCCAGTTGCCAACTCAAGGCCGCGTTCGATTTGTTGGCGCTGGCTGTAGGTATCCGGCGGCAGGCTGCAGGCGTGCATTTTGGCATGCAGTTCTGCCTGCCAACGGGCAATGCTAAATAGTTTCCAGGGTTGTGCTTCGAGCACCTTCAACAAGGATGGGCCATGCAGACGCTCGAACACGATTCCCAGCCGCCCGTCGACCTCCACAATTTCTTCCGTTGCCGGTACCGGCAGGCCGGTTGTGTGGGCGATGCAGGTGATTGCGAACTCGCGTTCGATGGCGACGCGCGGCATCCAAGCCTGGTAGAGTTTGAGGACATGCTCATTCCCCCAGGCGAAGACATCCGCAGTCCGACCTGTTCCGATCAATGGCCCCTTTTCCATAAGCCTACTCCCGATCGATCTTGAATGCCATGTCAGCTTTGAAATCCGGCAGGGCGATCCTGCAAGCTTGGCCGCTCGTGCAGTCCATGCTGATCGCCGTCAGGAACGTGCCCTGCCAGGTATCGTAAGGCGTGACCGTAAAGGCCCCGCTTGCCAGGCCCTGGATCTCCACTTGAACACCCTTGCGCACGGTCTGGCTGCTGCGCACTTCATCGATGGACTTGCCTTCCAGCGAATAATCCTGCACCCAGAACAGGCCTCCATCCTTGCCGGCAACACCCCAGCCGCGCACCTGCCGGTCGCTAAAGCCGAGCTGAATTGGTGCAGGATCCAATTTGGCCAATGGCAAGCCTGAAACGAACTGTGATAGGCGGTTAATGTCTGCCAGCATAGCCGGGGTCATATCGCCCCAGGCGCCTCCGCTGTTCCATTCTGCGGGTGTCATAGCCGCCCCCGACCCCAGCGCGGCCCAGATGGAATTATGGAACAATTCCGGATAATAGGTATCCCCCGGCATGCCGAACTCGCCGACCCAGTTGGGTTTATCCTCCCGGGCCCACATCAGCCCGGTCCATTGCGCCAGGATATCGGCAGCTTTGACCGCATCGCCAACCTGGTCGCCATTTTTGAAAGTATAAATATGCACCTGCGGGGCATCCATCACCTTAAAGCCTGCCGGCCAATCTGTATCGCCCGACTTGCTGGCGGTGGTGGGGTGCCGGTAAGGGTCGTTTGCTACGAAGTAATCGTTGACCTTTTTATTCCACGGATCAGTCTGAGCATAGGAATTCGTGCCGTTAATTTCCGAAACAGTCGCCCACATTGCGATCGCCGGACTGTAGCCCCACCTGGCGAGGATGTAGCGATAGAAGTTTTCCTGCCAGGCCCAGGCTTCATCAGACGTGAAGAAGGAGTCTATATCCCCCAACTGGCTGAAACCGTTCCGGGCCCAATTCCCGCTGCCCCAGGCATGCGTTTCGTCCCGTAATTCAGGGTGGTCCCAAACGGTGAATACCAGGAAAATACCTTTTTGCTGGGCATCCGCTACGATCAAATCCATGACCTTCAGGCTTGCGACGTTATAATCGTCGTAGCTGGAAGCGATTGGCGAATTGCTGTAAAGCGGCCACCAGACCAGGTAATTTTCACCGGATTTTTTCATTTCATCAAAAAGAGTGAGGCCCTCTTCAACGCTAAAACCTTTCCCCAATAAGTTGAATGCATCGCAATGTCCGACGCCGTAAAAAGGCGTGCCGTCCTGGTAGACCAGGTAATGGCCGCTGTAAGCCGGGTTGACCCAACTGCCTGCTTGCAGCCAACCATGCAGCCCGGATGCGGTCACTGTGAACTTACCGGTATACGGCTGGCTGGTCCCGTGCGTATCCGTAACCGTGAGCTGATATTTCCATTGACCGGCCTGGGAAGGCGTGAAGCGTACCCGCCAGGTGGCCTCACCATCCCAAAAGCCAGGCACCTTCATCTCGATACCATCCGGTCCGCTGAAGATACCATCCAGGCTGACCTGGCGCAGGTCGTAAGGGTTGCTATATTTTGCTTTGAGGGTTACGGATAATTCAAGCGACTCGTAGCGGGGTAGTTCCGTCCGGTCAGCCGCCGCCATCGAGATGGAAGGCTGGTCCGGGTCGGGTGTGGGGGCGGTGATCAGCCGGGAGGCAGGTTTGGCCAATCTGCCAGCGCAGCCGCTGACCAGCAGTGCCGAAACCAGGATCATAAAATTCATTATTCGGCCAATTGAAAATTTTCCTTGCATGCATTACTCCTCTAAGATAGTCACTCACTTTTCCAATAGGGCCATCTTCTGCGCAAATTCGGTGATGATCGCCTGGGTGGTACTGTCCGAACTATAGACCGAATACCAGCCGGGCGTTTCGTGCGGCGGATCACCGATCCAGGCATAGCCGGGCCTGGCCGTGCCTGCCCAGGCCCAGAAGTTGGCGCCAGCCAGGGGTTCTCCCAGTGCGATCGCCGAAACCACCTGCTGAAATATGGCGGTATAGAATTTATCCCGGTTGATTGTGGGTGAATTCGGGTTGTAAATATCGTGCAGGGGCTCCCAGTCGCGCGCCAATCCGAATTCCTCCACCACCAGCGGTTTCCCCAGCGAGACGGCTTCGACCGCATGCATCTGGAAGTATTGGATCGAGAGTTTTTCGGCGTTGGCATATGTATCAGGATGGGTCGGGTCATACCAGCCCCAGTTCCCAGGCCAGATGTGGATGGTGGCATAATCGATATTGGCTCCCTGGTGGGTCAGGATGAAGTTCTGGTTCTCGCCCGGCGGGGTGCCTTCCGAACCGGTGGTGACCATGTGGTTGGGATCCAGGGACTTGATGTAAGCTGCCGTAGTATTGACCCAATCGATTGGGTAGCGGCGTGGTTCGTTGGCCAGTTCCCAGGAAAATATGGCCGGGTCATCCCGGTATTTTAGACCGGTATAAGGATTGGTATGGTCGAGTATTGCCTTGATGTGGTCCTGGTACCAGGTCTGGCATTCCGCACAGGCATAGAACTTTGACACGTAAGCCATGAAAGTGCCGTAATTGCCCGGGTAGGGGATGGGCGTCTTTTCATGCCATGAAACGTACTGGCCCATGCCGCCGGACCACTGCCAGTAATTGTTGAGCACCATCACGGCTTTCATGCCGCGCTGGCTCATCTGGGCGATCAGGTAATCCAATCCATCCAGAACGGCCTGATCGTAAACGCCCGGCGCATCCATCAGCGCCGGGACCATCCGGTAGGGCTCGCTGTTGGGACCTTCGGAGGCGGCCATTATGCGCAGATTGGTTACTCCCAGCTGCTGCAAACTGTCCAATTCGCGGGTCAACAGGCTGCGGTTGCCGCTGGGGCCATCCACGCCCAGGTTCATACCCTGCCAGAAATTGGCCCCGATAAAATAATAGGGCTGGCCGGCAAGCATGAACTTGCCAGCACTGGCTGTTACGAACCTGTCACTGACTGGCCTGGATTGGGTTGAAGGGGTGGGGAAGGAAGTTACTGGTGGAGTTTTTCCCGGCTGGCAACTCGAAACCGCCAGGCACACCAATAGAACCAGCAGCGCCAATGTCCGTCCTTTTGAAGCCATGACTCTCCTGTGGTGTTGGGGGTGTGCTGTCAGTCAAATTACCGGCGGGAAAACTTACTGATAGATAATATTATAAGCCATTTGTTTGGTTGGGGTTCTGTAGGACAAATTGCCAATTTGTCCTGCAAATAAAAAGGCGGCCTTTTCGGGGCCGCCTCGAGATCCGGAATCTTATATTTAATAAGATGAATTGGAATGCGAGATCTCCAGACCGTTTACCTGCATGAAACTCGGGACCAGGATGGCAGTCGGGTTGCGGGCGCCATAACTCTGGGAGGTGTTATAGGGCAGGCTGGATCTGGAGACCCAGGCTACTTTGTCGCCGAAGATGTCCAGCAGGCTCTGGGTCAGGCGGACGTTGTATGGAATGGCCACGGATCCGTCCTTCTTCAACAGCAGGGTGCCGAAACGCGAACTGCCGGTTATGATGCCTTTGGTAGGGTTGACGATGTTCATGTAGTGCAGGAAGGGGATATAAAGCAGATCCTCCTGGCGGGGCTGGTTCACCAACTCTTGTAATGAGCTGACTTCCTTATCGCCGCCGCACAGCACCAGACTTTTATGCGTGACATTATGGCCGGTCGGCTTTGCACCGAACTCGTCGGCATCATCCTGGTACCAGGTGAAACCCTTGAAGACACCTTTCTCGACGATCGGCCAGGGTTTGCGAAGGATGCCGGTCAGGTCACGCTTGAAGGGGTAGGTCTCAAGGCGGTCGGGGTCATCGATCAGGGTGAAATGTTCTGAGAAGACCTTTTTACCGATTTGATCTTCAGTGATGAAGGAGAAGCCGCGCTTGAGCGAACCGCCGTTGTAAGCAATATAATTCATGAAACCGAGCATCTCGGCGATGGCAGCCGGGCCGAAAACGATATCGTACCTGCCCAATGGGATTTGCTGAGGAGTATCTTTTTGGTAGTGCTCCACCAGGAAAGCCAGGTCACGCTGCAGTGCAGCCGGATCCAGGTCGGTCTTCTTTTGGGCGGATTGTTCGGCAGTCACTTCCCACTTTAATCTGGAATGTGCCAGGACAATTGACACTTGGGCGTCCGAGGTCTTGAAATACTGGCTGTGTTCCGAGCGGGTCGTGATCTGGGCGATCGTGTTCGTCCCGCTCGAAAAGATGCCCGATAATTTGATTTCCGCGCTTTCCAATCCTTTGACAGCCTGGTTGAAATAATCCAGCCTGTCTGCGCTGCTCAGCCCGGCAAGGGCCGGATCGCAGCCGCTTTCATCTGCAAAGGATTCGCTGAAGGCCGGGATGGTCGGCTGGTAGGTCAGGGGTTGGGCATGTTCAACCATGCCGGCAGCCATATCGATGCCGCTTTTCATTTCATCAAGTTTGTTCAGGTCGGTAATGAGCGTGTAATTGGCGCGCTTGCGGCCGGAGTAGGCAGTGATATCCAGGCGGATCAGGTGCTCGTTGGTATTCAGCGAGATGGCCGAATTGGCGAAGCGCATGAGATAGCTGTCTTCTTCGTGGTAATACAGCTCAACCTCGAAGCCTTTCCCGAGCGCATAGCTGCGCAAATCCTGCAAGGTTTGTATGATCTGTGCTTGCATGGCTATTCTCCAATCCGGACGTTATCAAAGCGGCAGACCGGCACCCCGTGCCCCAACTGCATCACCTGGTTGGGTTGGCCTTTCCCGCAATTATCGACGAACTTCACCTGCCAGGTGGATGAATCCCCCACCGCCGACAGCGAGTTCCAGAATTTGAGGGTGTCGCCTTTGTAAGTGGAATTCTTGACCGGTTTCGTCACTTTGCCGTCCTCCACCAACCAGCCGATCTCCGTCCCGAAGTGGAACTGTTCGCGGTTCGAGCCGATCGACCAGCTGCGGTCGCCGTCCAGCAGGATGCCCTTCCCGGTCTGGCTGATGATATCCTCCAGAGTCCCATCCTGGCCCGGGTCGATGTTGATGTTGGTCATCCGTTCGATCGGGATGCGGTAAAAGGCGGTGGCGCGGTTGGCCCCGCCGCTGCCGGAGAAGATCGAGCGCCGGGCAGTGGCATTGGCCTCTTCCACCATCTGGCGACCGGTGATGGCACCCACCAGGATACCTTTATCGATCAGCAGCATGTTGCGGGCCGGGACGCCATCGTCGTCGAACCCAAAACTCCCCGGGCTGTTGGGCAGGGTGGCATCCGCACGCGCGGTCAGCTTCTCGGACCCGTAGCGCAGCTTGCCGAAATCGTTGAGGGTCACGAACGAACCGCCTGCGAAGGCCAGCTCGTAGCCCAGGATGCGGTCCAGCTCGAGTGCGTGGCCGATGGTTTCGTGCGTTTGCAGGTACATGATCCCAGGCAGCAGGATGACGGAACGGTCCTCTTTGGGACATTCGTCCGCTTTAAGCACCTGGTTCAATTCCCGGACAATACGTTCGGCGTTCTCGGTGAAGAAAGGTCGCTCGAGGCTTTCCCAGCCACGGCTATCCCCACGCTGGCCCAGGCGGAACTTGCGTTCGAAGCTCTCGCCATGTTCGTCCAGCCCGTTCACCTCCAACCCGGCAAAGACCTCGGTGATCAGTTTTTCGATCTGGCTGCCTTCCGAGTCCATGAATACGATTTGCTTGCGGACGAAGTTCAGGCTGCTCACCCGCTGGAAAACGCCCGTTTGATCGAGCTGGGCATCCATTTCCTTCAGGAAGGCGACCTTGTCGGCCAGTGGGACCTCGAACGGGTTGATGTGCGACGGGCTCTCGAACCTGGCCTGGATGGCATCTTTTTCGGCAAGGCGGATCGGGAAGGTGACCCGTTCGGCCGCCACGCGGGCATTTTCGAAGGCCTGGTCGAACAGGCCGGACAGGTTGCCCATATCCGAGGAGGCAGAAAAGCCCCAGGCGCCCTTGTACAGCACCCGGATGCCAATCCCGCTTTCCCGGGACGAACTGGCATTTTTCAGGTTACCGTTCCACATTAATAGCTGGTTGGATTCTTCGAAGGGGTACCAGCGGGCGTCCACATAGGTGGCTCCCTGACTACGCAGCCGTTCGATCTGCTGTTTGATTTGATCTTGCATATCCTGGCTCCTTATTCCTTTCTCTTTCGGAAACATCTCCATTAATTGGAGAGCGGGGTGGCCGGGCGTTGTTTCAGTCGGCAGCTCTCGTCACCCAGCTATGGAGAAGGTAATTGTGCCATATCGATCCTTGCTATCAAATTTTATCGCAGATAAATGCGATTGCGCTTTTCATAGTACTTTCAGATACGTGGCGACGTGCTCGAGTGCTTCCGGGAGATTCATGCGTCCCAGCCCTACCCTGAAATGCTTCCCGGGGAAATCGAACATGCTGCCTGGAACGATCATGACAGCTTGCTGTTCGAGCACTTCCTGGCAGAACTGCTCCACCGGTTTGTCGCCTTTCCATTCCGGAAAAGCGATGGAGCCCGCCTTTGGAGCGAACCAGGTGAATTCACGCTCGTGTTCGCCAAAAAACCGTTTTGCGCTTGCCAGGTTCGTGCGGATGATATCCAGGTTGCGGCGGACGATCCGCTCTTTATTCTGCAGTGCGATCAGGCCGAGTATCTCGCTGGGGGCGCCGTTACAAATCGTGGTGTAATCCTTGAAAGCCAACCAGCGTTCGATCCACGCTTTCTCCTGGGTGGCCAACCACCCGATCCTCAGACCGGGCAAGGCAAAGGATTTTGAAAGTCCGGATAAGGAAATCCCTTTCTCGTAGAGATCGCAGACTGGCGGCAGTTGGGCAGCCGGATCATATTCGAGCAGCCGGTACATCTCATCCGAAAAGAGGATCAGGCCATGCTTGCGAGCCAGCCCAATGATTGCATCCAGTTCGGCAGGCGTGAGCGTATAGCCGGTGGGATTGTGTGGAAAGTTGATCACAAGCATGCGTGTGCGGTCATTAAGGCTGGCCTCCAATTGGTCCAGGTCCACCTGCCAACTACCATTCCTCCCGGGTACCAGGCTCCAGTTGGTGACTTCACAGCCGATCGAACGGGCAATCTCATGCAACGACTGGTAGGCCGGAGACACAGCCACCACATGGTCCCCAGGCTTCAGCAGGGTCTGCATGGCGACGAATATTGCTTCTTCAGGCGCCGCAACGATAACCTGTTCGGGCGGAATATTCTGATATAACCTGGCGATCTCGGCCCTCAACAAAGGCAATCCCTGGCTCTCAGTGTAGCTTAAACTCAATCCGTGCCACAAGTCCATGCTCGCCGGAGAAGCCATTTGGAGCACTTCATCCATCTTAAGGCTTTCGCAGTCCGACGGACTCAGCAAGTACTTAACTTTGAACTCATATTGGGCGAAGTAGCGTTCCAACTTAAACGGGTCTATTGGCATACGTTCCTCCACAGGCACATTCCAAAAACGGCTGCCGGAACCAGCACGTTCAGTATCTCCACCTGCAGCGCGGCATTGAAGAATAATAGGATAACGGCGAGCAGATCCAATCCCAGGAAAAGGGTGGCAGTCAACGGGAAACGGACGCCCATCCGGTCCATAGCGAGTATCACGACGGTCACCGGCAGAAGCAGCAACAACTGGTCATAGGTCCAGGTATAGGGGGTGATCAGCAGGGTCACGCAGACTGCCAATGCCAGCACTGAGAGCGGTTTCAGAACTGCCTGCCGCCGCAGGAGGATCCGGAAAAACCCGAACAGGATGCCCAAGGCAGCCAGGCCGCCAATCAGCAGTGTCCAGGTTGAATTGTTGTGGCTGATCAGCGCCCCCAGGCCCCAGACGGTCGGTGAGCCGCCGAACGTCACAGCCAGCTTGGAACTGCCAACCAGCCAGTATTGGCTGACCCAGGTCGGGTCGAAAATCAGGCCGGCAACCAGCAGGATAATTCCTGAAACGAGCGTTCCGAGCAGCGCTCTCCATTGTTTTTGGATTAGAAGCCAGATCGCCAGCAGGCCGATCATGGGGATGCCCAGGTTGGGTTTCAGCGCCAACAACCCCAGCAGTAAGCCGCCCTGAAGCCAATGCCCCTTTTGCCATAAAAAGGCCAGCCCGACCAAGATGATCAGGAATAATCCGCTCACCTGGCCCTGAGTCAGGGTCAGGATGGTCGGGCGGAAAAATACCACCCCGGCCAAAATCGGTATGAAGAACAGCTTCGCGCGTGGATTTTTCTCGAGCGTGAGTAAACTGACCAGTGCGCCTATGATCATCAATTGGCTGAGAGTGACCCAGACGATGTAGGCGCTGCGGAAAGGCAAAAGACCGAGCGGGGCGAAAAGCAAAGCCAGCGGCAAAGGGTAAAGAAATGCCGGGTTAAGTTCCAGGCTGGTCTCGTATTGTGTATACCCGGACTGCCACTGGTTGGCGTCATATGGGTTCTGCCCCTTGCCAAGCATGTTGCCTGCCAGCCAGAAAGGCAGGAAGTCCCGGTCATTCTTGCCAGCTTGCATGGAATTATCCAGGCGAATGGCGATGAGAAGACACACGGCTGCCACGAGCGGGATAATTAATATAGGCCAGTAACGCTTCAGTATCTGAGCAGGTCCAGGATCAGGCATGTTCTTTCCTCAGCCGGCTGACGGCCACGAAGGCCAACAGGTTGAACCCGATGGCGCCCAGCGTCACCGCCAGGAACCCCAATGTGTAAAGCCGGGGTGCCAGGAAGGCGCCAATTGCACGGCCCAATGAAAATGCAGCCACTGTGCAAGCCATCAGGGTGGCACGCGCCGTGGGCAGCAGTTCTGTCATCAGCGGGATTAAACTTACAATCGTGAATTCAAAGGAAATGTAGAAGAAAAACAAGCCTGCCAGCGCCCCCAATTCCGTCCGGCCCAGCCACGGCAGGGCCAGGGCTGCCAGCGAGTTGACCGTCAGCCCCAGGGCGATGGCACGCGGTTTGCCCAGCCTGTCAACAAAAGCTGCCACCAGGCCCTCGGCGCTTAATTCGGAAATGCCAATCACGGCAGAAGCCGCGCCCAGGGCGGCAATTTGGAGGCCGAATGAGTCCTCCAACCAGACTCCGAAGACCAGGTTGACTTGTTCGTTGGCAGCCGACGCAAGCACGCCGATGGCCAGGCCGGTCAGCGCGGGCAGCGAGGTTAATACCAGGCGAAAATTGTCGCGTGAACTGTTTCGATTGGGAGCCAGTTGATCTTTTGGAAGCATCCAGACCAGGCCGCCGACTATCAAAACACCCAGCACTGCCATCAGCGGAAATGGCGCCATCCAGCCGTTGCGGGCGATCAGGAAACCCATCAGCGGGACTCCGAGAATGAAGGCCAGAGACCAGCCGAACTCGGTGATGGCCATCGTCCGGCCGCGCTGTTCATAGGGCACACGGTCGCCGATATAGGCCTGCATGCCCGGGTCGAAGATGTACTTGCCAAGCGTCGCCAGGACCAGGGAGATGGTCAAGCCTGGGAAGCTTGGCCAGAAGACCACCACGGCTGCCCCGACCATGAAGAGGGTTGCACCAAAAAGCATGCCAAAACGCCGTCCGCGCCGGTCCGCCACCGAGGCTGCAAAAGGACCGACCGTCCCAACCACGCTGCGGGCGGTCAAAGCGTAGGAGATGGTCGTCAGGTCCACGCCCAGTCCGCGCGCGAAAATTGCCAGGAAGGGATAGACCATCCGGTGCAGGGTATTAAAGATCATCCGGATGACCGTGAAGGCGGCCAATTGCCAGCGCAGGGATGTTTTCACGTTACTTTTGTTTTTGCATCCACCAAAGGGTCAGGAAGTAGGCGGCAGTCATGGTCAGGAAGATGATCCCGACAAAAAATAATTGGAGTGAGAGGACTCCCGAACTAAAAATTGGGGAAGGGGGCGGGTGCATAACGTAATCGGCCCGGGAAAGTCCGATCCAAAGTGCAATGAAAAAAAGTACGTTGAAAAGAGCAGTGAAGGCCGGCTTTGCCAACAGGATCAAGCCAATCTGAAGAAGCACCCCGGTCACAGAGAAGATAACTGCCACCCGGAAACGCGGCTCGGCCAGGAACAGGCCATTCCAATTCGCCTGCATGGCCCATAACGCTAACGGAAGGTATGTCACCCAGAAAACAAGGCCGGTATAACCGAGCGCGGTCGACCAGCGCTGCAGGCCTTCACGCCGGAAGAGGATCCCGAGCAAACCGGTGGCGGCTGCAAGGCCCAGGGCGGCTTCCGCCGTCAGCACCCAGGCGCCATGCAAATATACGATCCGCACGGCGCTGCCGAGCGAATTTTCCTGCGGGCCGAGGGCGGTCAGCCCGGCGGTGGTCAACAGGGCCAGAATGAACCAAAAAAATGGCGACTTCTTGCGCGACATGGCGTGATTGTAATCGAAATGAAAAGAGTCTTAGACGAGTTCTCAACCGGCCTGCTAATCGATTAATAACGCGTATCGAAATAAGAATACACTGGAGATAAACAAGATAAACAGGATTTTAAGTCCCGAAAAATACATTGTTTATCGAACTAATCAGCGTTCATCTCAATTAGTTTCCGGTAAATTAATTGCCTTAAGAAAAGATATCAGGAGATCCATGTCATTACGCGCTGGTCGATGTTCCAGGCTCCATCCACCTTTTTTAGGAGAATGTAATAACCTGAACCTATCAGCCAATTACTTTGCGTTCCTATATAAACCAGCGCCTGGTCCAGGGAGCTATTTAAACCAACGCGTGAAAGCGTGGTGATGCCGGGCGCCTGTGGATAGCGCTCATAAAAGATTTCCCACCCGCTTTGGTTTACTCCAAAAATCTGCTGCCTCCCGGCCTGGCTTAGCAGGGTATATGGACCGCCGATGTTCATGTCCGGAGAAATGGGATAAGCAGCATCGTTCCGGTTCCGGAAACTAAGCACTGTTCCGGAGTCCACGCTGTGCATATTCTGCAGAACGTAATCGAGAGTCTGGGCTGGTATTCTCCACGCCGGTCACACCTGTGCTGGTAGTGTCCATGATGACGTACTCTCGATGTTGGTATAAATTCGAGAGCAGGAAAGCATAGACAGCCTGTTCTTCCGTCTCGATCTGACCTGTGGATGGAGTCGGAAGGGGGGTGGAGGCCGTTTTGGCTGTGCAGGCCGCCGTACAAAGGATGAAGGAGAGCAGGATCAATTTCCTGACCATGGCAATCTCCATTATACGTGGACTTGGGTGGACTGATTGGTTTATTGTCAGATTCTTTCAATGAATGCGTTTATCATAATGGAACATGCGCATGTTATCTTGTTCTACAGGAGCGCTGCTTGAGCAATTCACCGAAAAGTATTCTAAAGCTCTTTATATCTCGCAACCATTCTGCACTTTTGAGCACACCCGCCAAATTCAGCGCATTCTATGAGCGTACCCATCTGCCTGTATTCCGGTACCTGTATGGCTTGACTGGCGGCCCGCAGGAAGATGTGGAAGACCTGACCGCCGAAGCTTTCCTGCGAGCCTGGCGTGCACGGCATGGCTTTCAAGGGGATTCGGAGGCCGCGCTGGGTTGGCTGATGAAAATCGCCCGCCGCCTGGTCATCGACGATTACCGCCGCCGGAAAGCCCGGCCGGTCATGGAGGATCCCATCCCGGCAGAGTTACCCATCAACGCGCCCTGGCCCGAGGAAATGGCGCTGGCGAGCGAGCAGCAGCAGATGCTCTGGTCTTTTCTGCGGGCGTTACCCGACGAGTCAAGGGAGATCCTGGTCTTGCGCTATCTACTGGGGTGGCGCGTCAACCAGATTGCTGTGTATCTCGAGATCCCTGAAAACAATCTCTCGGCGACCATCCACCGGACGCTCGAACGCCTGCGCCAGCAATGGCCTGCGTAGGGGCGGATGGCATCCGCCCGTGTAAGGCATCCGTTCAAATGGAGATAAATGATGGAACCTACATCTGAAGATGAAAAAATGCTCGAGGAACAATTGAATGCCCTGCAGCCGTCACCCTCGCCGCGCTTTTACCGCCGGATGGCACGCGCCGCCTGGACTCCCAGAGCCGTTGCCCGGCGGCGTGCCCTGACCGTAACGGGGTTGACAGTCCTGATCGCCGCGCTCCTGCTGATGGTTACCCCGCAAGGGCGTGCCTGGGCGCAGGAGTTGATCCACTTTTTCACGCGCGCACCGAGCGATGTTTTGTTAATAGAGCCATTTCAAGGAACAGCACATGCCATTTATGTAGAGACCTTTACCCCTGCTAATGGAACAGGCACTCCCGAACCAGCATTTGATTTCAACCTTTCTGTTGCTGAGGCTGGAAAGCATGCCGGATTCACAGTGCGAACGCCTTCCTGGCTGCCTGACATATTAACTTTCGTGGGCGCTGCCTACCAGCCTGAACATAACATTGTCAGGGTTTTCTATTGCTATAACCAGGCTGCAACTGATACCACGAATGGCCTCGTGTTGCGCGAGGAACGCTTCCAAACCAGCGATGACTGTTCCTTATGCGGCCTGGTGGGCGCCAGTGAGCAGATCGAGCCTGTGATGATCGGAAATACACCTGGCGAATACATCATTGGGGTTTGGAAGTTGACCGATAACGGTCCGGTATGGGAGCCCGATCCCTATCTCAAAACCCTGCGCTGGCAGGCAGACGGAATGGCTTTTGAACTCCTGTATATGGGAATTCCGGAGGATGTTACCAAAGCCGATATGATCGCTATTGCTGAGAGTATAAAATAAGACGAAAATGTAACAGTCACCTTCTTAAGCACCCGGTTCTCCCGGGTGTAAGGTGACTGTCACATTAGAATAGTTCAATTTTCTGCCAGACGCTCAACCCGCTTGCGTACCAGGTAAGGCGGCAGGATTGCACATGTTACGCTGACAGCTACGCCTGCAACCAGGCCGACCAGGTAGCCGACCACCTGGGGTATATTAAAAATCGAAACCAACAGCAGCGGACCGATGAACATCCCGAAGGAAACCGGCAGGAAGAGCGCAGTCAGTGCCTGACCCAGGCAGCCGATGGACCCGGCGTTCATCCGGCGCGGGTCGGTCCAGTTGAAATTGGCGCCTGCCACTCCGAACGCCAGCAGGATGCCGTTCATCCCGGCCTGGCACATGGCGGTTGCCAGCAGGCCATACAGGAAGATGACCAGGGAAGCCTTTTGCAGGATCGAGACCGCCACCATGAAAACCAGACCCAGGGCCAGGGTCGGCAGGTATGCCACCAGGAATTTGGCAACCAACAGGTGTCCGCTGCGCACCGGCGAGGCTTTCAAGATCCAGTAATTCCTGCCTTCAGCCGAGAACGCCATGCCCGACAGCCGGCTGAGCAGCATCCAACCGACGAACAGTGACATGCCGATATTGCCGTATGTGGTTACGAAGTGTGAAATCGTGATAAGGAACCCGGGCATATCGGGGGTGTCGGGGAACATGGCACCGCCCGGGCGCAGGAACATGATCGTGTAAAACACTCCGAAGATCAAAGGTGTAACCAGCTGCGACAGGTTGCGCATATCCCGCCGGAGCAGCATGAAATCCTTCTGGATGATGGCCCGCACGGGAGCCGGCAGCAGCCCTTTTATCCGGGCTGTGACTCCGTTCTCGCTCCTGGAAGCCGGCAGGGCGGCGAGCGCCTGCGCCTGGATCATCCGGGCAGGCTTTTTCTTGTGGCTCACCACCTGCATCCCGGCCCAACCGGTGTAGTACCAGCGTTCGGCCGTGCCCAGAGCAATAATAAATGCCACACTTGCGAGCCCCAGGGTGACCGTCTCGAGCAGCAGGCCTGAAAGCCAGCGCCCTTGCCCCAGGTCCACCAGGGCGCGCCCGGCCCAGTTCAGCGGGTTCCAGAGAGTATTGAAGCGCATCATTAAAGCGAACACGCCGTTAACCTGCGACCCTGAGATCTGGACGTTGCGCCCGAGGGTATTGTACAGGTTGCCACTCTGGGAGCACACGATCGAGAGCGTGGCAGTCACGAAGCCCAGCACCTCCGCCACCCGCCGGGGCGGGAAGATGCGCGCCACCAGCATGACCAGCAGCGCCGAGAGACCGGCGGCAGCCAGCGCCTGGGCGACCATGGTCAACACGACCAGCGGGTAATAGAGAATGTTGTAATGCCCGGAAAGACCCAGCCCGAACAGCACCGGCAGGCCGAACAGGGCGATCAGTCCGAAGTTGGGCAGCACCGCCTGCAGCAACTTGGTGGCAAAGACCGCCCGGATTGGCACCGGGGAGGTCAGCAGGAAATCCATGTCGCCCGAAAGGTAAAGGGCCTGCAGCAGGACGCCAAAGCTGGAAAACAAAATGCCCAGGAAGAGCGCCGCGAAAACCAGCACCGGCACGCTTTGCAGGAAAGAACCCGCCTCAAAACCAACGTATTGAGTGAGTTTGGGGGAATTCAGGAACCCCAGCAGCAGCCAGCTCAGGAAGAACATGAGCCCGGCGAACACCAAAACTCCGACCACTGCCAGGATGGTGAAAACCTTCCGGCGGGTCCTGGCGTGCTTGAAACTGTTCCAGGTGAGCAGCAGGCGCAGGCGGATCAATTTCCAGATGGAAGGGAACAGGCGCCCGGAGGGGGCGGCAGCTGACAGGCTGGTCATTTCAAGATCTCGGCAATCTCGGCTTCCTCGGCTCCGCCGGTGAGACCCAGGAAGATATCTTCCAGGCTGACTTCGCCGGCCTTCCCGAGCGAGCGCAGCTCATTCATGGTGCCCACCGCGACCAGCTCACCCTTGTTGATGATGCCGATGCGGTCGCACATACGCTCGGCAATCTCCAGGATGTGGGTCGAGAGGAATACCGCCGAGCCGCGGTCGGCCATCTGGCGCAAGATATCCTTGATCAAACGCGCCGATTTCGGGTCGAGGCCGACGGTCGGTTCGTCCAGCACGAGCACCTTGGGGTCGTGCATTAAGGCCGCAGCCAGGGAGGCCTTCTGCTGCATTCCATGGCTGTACGAATCGATGGTGTTATCGGCTGCTTCCCCCAGGTCGAGCACGCGCAGCAGTTCCTCGGTGCGCTGGGCCATGTGCTGGCGGTCCAGGTCGTACAGGTCGCCGACGAAGCGCAACAGTTCGCGCCCGGTCAGCTTGGCGTACAGGTTGGGCGTATCCGGGACATAGCCGCTGGCAGCCTTGGCCTGCATCGGCTGGGTTTGCACGTCAAATCCGGCCACTTTGACTGTGCCGGAGGTGGGCTGCAGCAGCCCCACGATCATCTTGATCGTGGTGGTCTTTCCGGCGCCGTTCGGGCCGAGGAAGCCGAATACTTCGCCGGCCTGGACTTCCAGGCTGACATTGTTTACAGCCATTTTGTCACCGTAGCGTTTGACCAGGGCCTGGGTCACGATCAGGGAATTGCCATTTGACATATTCTCTCCTGGGAGCCTGTAGATGGAAGAACCCCATCTAGTATACGTATAAGGCCTCAAAAATATTCGGAATTGCTTATTCAAATCGGAGTCCGAAGTCTTCGCGAAGCACCCCCGTTGGGCCAGACTTCGGACTCTCCAACGTCTGGAGACGTTGGACTCCATTGGCGGGATTTTCATCCAAAGGGCGGGCTTACTTTAATTCATGGAAGATGAGTGTTATTCTCTAAATGATTATATAGCAAATCAGGAGCTTTTCCGGGATATGGAAACCCTGCATGATCCTCTCTTGAATTCATCTGGTGTTCACGTACAGGTGCTATCATATTGTCTGCAAGCAGATACAAGGCGTGAACGTTTCTCTTTCTCCTCCCAAGAAAACGACCCGGCAGGCAGCCGGGTCGTTTTTATTCTCGAATTACCTCCGGTAGTAATGAGCTCACACCAAAAATCCAACTTCGGTACTGGATTGAAATTTAGACAATTATGGTATAATTTAGAACATTAATTCGGTAAACAATTGGTTCCGTTTACAGAAAGTTGAGGTAACCATGAGCAAAAAAGTTTTGGTGCTGGTAGGCACCACCAAGGGCGGATTTATCTTTAACAGCAGCCCTGCCCGAAAAAAATGGCATTCGAGCGGGATCCAGTTCAAGAGCTGGAGGGTAATGTACATGAACCTCGACCCGCGCGACCGCCGCTTGCATGCGGCGGTTAACCATTTTGTGTATGGTCCCACCACACATTATTCCGACGACCTGGGCGCATCCTGGACACAAGCCAGCCAGGTGCCGGCCATTTCACGGCCATCCAAATCCGGACGACCGGCCGGCAGCCCGGAGGAAATGGACTTTGATGATGCTGGAAAACAAAAGGAGCTTCAGACCCCAGAAAAATTGCTGAAGGTCTGGAATATTACCCCCGGACGCGCTTCCGAGCCGGGTGTGCTCTACGCCGGCGGCCAGCCGGCCTCCCTTTTCGTTTCACACGACAGAGGCGAAACCTGGACTCTGAACGAGCCGCTTTACGACCATCCCCAGCGCGGGAAATGGAACCCCGGGGCAGGGGGGTTGTGCCTGCATACCATCATTCCCGACCCATCCGACCCGCAGCGGATGTGGGTGGCAGTCTCGGCCGGCGGTACCTACCGCACCGACGATGGCGGGCTGACCTGGGCGCCTTACAATAAGAATGTCGCGGCGTGTTTCAACCCCGATAATTTCCCTGAATACGGCCAGTGCGTTCATAAGGTCGCGCTGCATCCGGACCAGCCGCAAGTGCTTTACCAGCAGAACCACTGCGGGGTCTACCGCAGCGATAACCGCGGGGAAGACTGGATCGATATCGGCGACGGCAAGCTGCCAACCCGCTTCGGCTTTGCGATGGTCGTGCACCCGCATGAACCGCGCACGATCTATACCGTGCCGGAGGAAAGCGACGAGTACCACCTGAGCGTGGACGGGCAGTTCGCCGTCTGGCGCAGCCGGAACGCGGGCGAGTCCTGGGAGCAACTGACCAACGGCCTGCCGAGTCCTGCTCACCTGGTGGTGCTGCGGGACGCCATGTCGGCCGACACGCTGGACGAGGCCGGGCTGTATGCCGGAACCAATACCGGCCAGTTGTTTTACAGCCGGGATGCCGGCGATAATTGGGAAGTGCTGGCAGATTACCTGCCGCCGATCCTATCGGTCAAGACGGCTGTAGTCGATTAAGAGCAACAGGGCGACCACTGGTTGCCCTGTTTTTTATTTACCTTTTCAACGTCCGGTACTTGACCCGGTGCGGCTGTAAATCCTTGCCGGTCGTTGCGCGCAGGTGGGCTTCGTAGTCCGTCCAATTTCCAAGGAACAGGCGCGCCTGGCTGTCGCCTTCGAAGGCCAGGATGTGGGTGGCGATGCGGTCCAGGAACCAGCGATCATGGCTGACCACGACGGCGCAGCCGGCGAAATCTTCCAGGGCTTCCTCGAGCGCGCGCAGGGTGTTGACGTCCAGGTCGTTGGTGGGTTCATCCAGCAGGATCACGTTGGCGCCCTGGGTCAGCGTCTTGGCCAGGTGCACGCGGTTGCGCTCGCCGCCCGACAGCGTGCCGACTTTCTTCTGCTGGTCGGGGCCCAGGAAATTAAATGAGCTGACGTAGCCGCGTGAGTTCATCGTACGCACACCCAGGGTCAGCGTCTCGGCGCCGCCGGTGATCTCCTCCCAGACGGTCTTTTCAGGGTCGAGCGTGCGGGTCTGGTCGGCGTAGGCCCATTTGACGGTTTCCCCGATGCGGATGGAGCCGCCGTCGGGTGTTTCCTGGCCGGTGATCATCTTCAACAGGGTGGTCTTGCCGGCGCCATTCGGTCCGATCACGCCGACGAGCGAGCCGGGCGGGATCCTGGCGCTGAAATTGTCCAACAGCAGGCGCTCCCCGTAGCCTTTGCTGACGCCCTCCAGCTCGATGACGATATCTCCCAGCCGGGGACCGGGTGGGATGTAAATCTCAAGTTCTTCGCGGCGCTGCTCGGTTTCCTGGCTCAACAGCCGTTCGTAAGCGGTCAGACGGGCCTGGCCTTTGGCCTGGCGCGCCTTGGGGCTCATGCGGATCCATTCCAGCTCGCGCTCGAGCGTCTTTTGGCGCCTGGATTCGCTCTTCTCCTCGATGGCCAGCCGATTTTTTTTCTGTTCCAGCCAGGAGGAGTAGTTGCCTTTCCAGGGGATGCCGTAGCCGCGGTCCAGTTCCAGGATCCAGCCGGCCACGTTGTCGAGGAAGTAACGGTCGTGGGTTACGGCGATGACCGTGCCCTTGTAATTGCGCAGGTGCTGCTCCAGCCAGGCTACCGATTCGGCGTCCAGGTGGTTGGTGGGCTCATCCAGCAGCAGGATATCGGGTTCGGTCAGCAGCAGGCGGGTGAGAGCCACCCGGCGGCGTTCTCCGCCGGAAAGCACTTTCACCGGAGTGTCTGCAGGCGGGCAGCGCAGGGCTTCCATGGCCAGTTCCAGGTGGCTGTCCAGGTTCCAGGCATCCACTTTATCGAGGGCCTCCTGCAGTTTGGCCTGCTCGGCGATCAGGTGATCGAAATCGGCGTCCGGTTCGGCGAACTTTGCGTTGATTTCGTCGAACTCCCTGAGCATCTCGGTGATGGGCTGGACGGCCTCGCGGATCACCTCGATGACGGTCTTCTCGGGGTCGAGCTGCGGCTCCTGTTCGAGCAGCCCGACGCTGTAGCCTTTACTCATGGTGATTTCACCGATGTAGTCGGTATCTTTGCCGGCCATGATGCGCAGCAGGGTCGACTTGCCGGCGCCGTTCAGCCCGAGCACGCCGATCTTGGCGCCGTAATAGAAGCCCAACGAAATATCGCGCAGGACCTGTTTGTTGGGAGGGTGGATGCGCCCAACGCGCATCATGGAGTAGATTACCTGGGTATCGGATGGCATAGGAATTTTATGGTCTTGGATTTAGGATTTTCCCTGTAAAGTAACAGGGACAGGTAGATTTTTTTTGAGGAGGCGATTGTACCGCAGAAATCGAGCGATATTCGTTTCCGAAATAACTCCACTCTGGTCAAAAATGGGGCACCAAATAACCAGCATTATGGGATGGTATCACCACCTGTGGGGGGTTATTATGAAAGAGTAGTAAAATCCTACCAAAACACTATAACAGGCATTTCACAGCGGAAACCTGGCGGGTAATGGGCGGTCTTGTTCCAACCTTCCAGGATCAAGGGAAAGAATCATGCAGAATTGGTATGGGTATGGCAAGCCTGAAGCTCCGTTTATCACCAGCGGGGATATCGGTTTTGAATTCAGTTTCGCGTTCCAACCGATCGTGGACGCCCGCAACCGCGAGATCATCTCTTTCGAAGCGCTGGTGCGCGGGCCGCATGGCGAACCTTCCGCCTCGGTCTTTGCCCAGGTGCCCAAGGAGGGTTATCCGAGGTTCGACGAGATATGCCGCTCGAAAGCCATCCACCTGGCCAGCCGGTTGAAGATCCCCAACCGCCTGAACCTGAACCTGTCAGCTCAAAGCATTTATGCGATTGACCTGAGCATCATGACAACCTTCCAGGCATCCATCCACAGCGGCATCCCGGTGGAGAATATCGTCTTTGAAGTCCTTGAAATGGAAAGCCTGACCGACCAGAGGAACCTGCTGCAATACTTGCGGCTCATCCAGGATTTCGGCTTTGCCACGGCCATCGACGATTTCGGGGCGGGCTATTCCGGGCTGAAGCTGCTGGTCGAATACCAGCCGAACTACATCAAACTCGACCGCCATTTGATCGGTAACATCCAACAGGATGAAGTCAAGCAGAGCGTTTTTTGTGGAGTCAAGCACATCTGCGATCGCCTGGCGATTGAGATCGTGGCCGAAGGGGTGGAAAAGGCCTCCGAATATCACTGGCTGCGGGAAGCCGGCGTCAGCATCTTCCAGGGTTATTATTTTGCCGCGCCCGGCCTTCGAGGCCCTGCCGGACGTGGCGAGTAAAGCATTCTGTTTTTGATTTGCTGAAAGCTGTACGTGACGGGGGCATTCAGGTAGTTTCTGTTTTTGTTCTCCTTTGTGTGCCTTCGCGCCCTTCGTGGTGAGAGTTTTTTGACCTTTAGCTTGATTTCAAGTCAGCGACTCATCCATGGTGCGCATCTGCAGCTCGATGATGCGGGCTTTGGGGCTCTGCGTGCAGGCCAGCAGGACGGCCGCAGCCACATCCTCGGGTTCGAGCATGCCCGAGCCGGCCACGCCTTCCACGGTGCGACCCTTGCCCAGGGCAAACTCGGTCTTGACGCCGCCTGGATCTAGATTGAAACGACCAGGAACAATGATGGAGTAAGCTTTCCCCCGGCCCCCTTTCCAAATGGAAGTACTCCATTTGGAGAGGGGAGAATTGTAAAAGGGAATTTAACTGCAGGAATTGAGCAAGTCAGAGGTTTTCGTGCAAGGGGCAGACCTTTTCCCCGCACAAGCGCTCAAGGGAGAGCGGAAAATGGATGGGAAAGCCGGAATTGATCCTCCAAAACCGGAGCCTGCCGACGAGTTTTTTGGTGATTTTAACTGTGAATTGCCCGCCTGAGAACCTGCCGTTCCTGAGGTTGTATAATCAGACTTTCAGATGGCGTCAATTTATCCCTCGCAGGAAAGGATGACCCATGGCCACAACCGGCAACCAGGAGCATTTCCGCAACTTGTTCGAATATGCACCCATTTCCCTCTGGGAAGAAGATTTCAGCGGCATCCAGCGCCTGTTCGACGGGCTCAGGCAGCAGGAGGTCAGTTCGCTGGAAGCGTACCTGGAGGCGCATCCCGATTTTGTGGATACCTGCATGCAGCAGATAATCCTGCTGCACGTCAACCGGCAGACGCTAAAGATGTTGAATGCCGGTTCGCAGGAGCAGCTGGCGGCCGATATCGACCAGGTCTTCCGGGGCGAAATGCGACCGCATTTCGGCGCTGAACTGCTGGCGCTCTGGAGGGGGAGCAGGTCTGGGCGGGCGAGGGGATCAATTACACGCTGGACGGGCAGGCGCTGGACATCCTGCTGCACTGGCGCATCCTGCCGGGCAGCGAACACAGTTGGGAACACGTGCTGGTTACGATCGAGGATATCACCGCCCGCAAACAGGCCGAGCGGCGCCTGCAGAACCTTTTCGAAGCCGCGCCCATCTCCTTATGGGAAGAAGATTACAGCGCCGTCAAAAGTTATTTCGAGAGCCTGCGCTCGGCGGGCGTGACCGAACTGCAGCCCTACCTGGATGGGCATCCGGAGGCAGTTGCGCACTGCATGGGGCTGATCAAAGTGCTGGATGTGAATCAAAAAACCCTGGAATTATTCGGGGCAGCCTCCAAGGAGCAATTGATCGGCAACCTTGACAAAGTATTCCGGGATGAAATGGGGACGCATTTTGCCAAAGAGCTGGTGGACCTGTGGAACGGCAAGCTGGTTTACGAGCGCGAAGGCATCAACTATGCGCTGGACGGCCAACCGGTCAACATCCATCTCGAATTCCGGGTCATGCCCGGCCACGAGCAGGATTTCGGCTGGGTGCTGGTGGCCATCCAGGATATAACTGCCCGTAAAAAGGGGGAAGAGTACCTGCGCTACCTGGGCACCCATGACGTGATGACCGGCCTGTACAACCGCACGTTTTTCGAGGATACCCTGCATCGGTTGGAAAAAGAAAGGGTTGACCCGATCAGCATCCTGATCGCCGACCTGAACGGCCTGAAGCGCGTCAACGATACGCTGGGGCACCAGGCGGGGGATGGGCTGATCCGGCGGGCCGCCGAAGTGCTTAGAGCCAGCTTCGAGCCGGGACGCGTGGTGGCGCGCATTGGCGGGGATGAGTTCGCCATCTTCCTGCCGGGTGCGGATGCGACGGCTGCGGAGGAAGCGATGAAACGGGTCGAAGGCTTGGTGGGGCTGAACAACAAGTATTACCGCGAGCCGGAGTTGAGCATTTCCCTGGGGGCGGCCACCAGCCGGCCGGGACTCGCGCTCGAAAAGGTGATCAGCCTGGCGGATGACGCCATGTACACCACCAAGAGCCAGCACTACCGCCGGCGGAGGAATGACGCCTAGGGCTCTGATTCGATTGGAGTGAAAAAACTATCACCACAACCCCCATGGCTCGGGGGCAGGCGGACACAATCCCCAAAGTGTCAGGTGGGATGGATTATTTAGAACCTATCCGAAAATTATAGAAGAACCGCATTTTGAGTGTGTGCGGCGGAGCCGCACACACTCAAAATGCACCCTCCTCCTGAATTTTCGGATAGATACGAATGGAAATGGATTGGAGTTGGAAGAATACTTGTCATTCATTACAAAGTAGGACATTAAAAAATAAGTAGTAAAATATTATTATTGACTTACTTATCTAATTATAGTAATATACTATGGAAGAATGGAGAATAATAGTATGGAGACTTACGCGACTGTAAAAGGCCAGATTGTCATTCCGGCAGTATTGCGGCGGAAATATGGGATTAAAAATGGCACGAAGATTATTGTGATCGATAATGGCGATTCGATCAGTTTAAAGCCTGTCACCGAGCAATATCTCAGGAACTTGCAGGGTTCATTGAAAGGGAAGGGGGCTCTGAAAGCGCTGGTCGATGAACGTCGGAATGCCAGGGAAAAGGAGTGAATGTGGCGATAAAGGTGCTTGACGCTTATGCCTTGATGGCCTTCTTCGAAGATGAGCCGGGCGCGGACCATGTTCGGGACTTAATTCTCAAAGCTGAAGAAGGCAGCGTAAAACTTCTGATGAGCGTCGTGAACCTGGGAGAGGTGTGGTATTCCATTGCGCGCAGCACTTCTCCGGAAAAAGCAGACACATATGTTCAAGAAATCGAAGGGATGGCAATTGAAATTGTGGACGCCGATTGGGGATTAACCCGCCAGGCGTCTGTTTTCAAAGTCAACGGCAATATCGCCTATGCGGATTGTTTTGCTGCTGCGCTTGCGAGGAATCAAAACGCTGAGTTGATTACTGGTGACAAAGAATTCAAGGTTCTGGAGAGTGAAATTAAAATATCCTGGATGGGGTAAATGACAGGTTCCCTCAGTTCCGGATGCTGCAGGAGCACACCGCCGCCGCCATTGATCAGCGTCGGACGGACGGCGCCGTCTGAGCCCACGTCGAAGTAGTCATTGCTGAAATGTACCGAAAGCTGGGCCGGCAGGCTGACCAGGCAGCCCTGCAGCAGCCGGAAGGGAGCGAAGGGAGGCCCCCAAAAAGAGAGCCTACAGGCCGCCGAGCAGGTAGAGTGCCAACCCGGCAACCAGGAACTGCAGCCGGGCCACACGAAATAAATTCGTCATGGGTGAGTATCCCATCTTCGTTGACAAGAATCCGGATCCAATATTCCGATCTACTGCTCATTGCATAAATATCTAAAATGGATTGTGCCAAGCTTGCCGGGGTACGATCTACGGCATCGCCGTGGACAAAGACCACTTTGCACGTGACTGGCATACAGCCGAGAGGCAATCAAGAACGATCGAAGACCACCTGTCTCTCTCCCCACGTGATTAGGATACTCTCCCCCTTGCGAGGGGATGCGGCGCCTTTATCCGGCGCCGGAAACTAGGAGCCCAATGATTATCATCTTGATGTACGAAATTCCAGATCAGGCTTTGGTCGATGCGGCGACGAACCGAAAGCCATCCCCGAAGCGATGACCCGCGAAAGCTTCAAGGCCCGCTGGACCCTGAAGAACGCCGCCTTTGACCTGGTCATCCACAAGCTCAATAACCTGCTCAAGAAGTACAAGCAAGCGCTCCCCAAATAAGCAAAGCCGTCACCTGGAGTAGTGGTGAGGTGGCTGCCGCCTGCACTGAGCGCAGCAAAGTGTCCGCTGGAGCTGTTGTAGGCAGCCCTGATTCCTTCCAACCGAGCGAACAGTGTAATGATTTCTACGAGATCACAGAAACCCGAATGAAGGCGGGTAGGCCATCAAGCCAGAATAGAAAGCGGGAAATTCTCGGAAATTCATTAGCCGTCTGAGATACCTCGAGCCGCTCAGGTAGACCGACCTTATATGTCTGACCCTGCCATGTGAGTTCCATGCTTCCGCTGGCCTGTAAATTTTGGTACCAATCCGCACGCACTCCATAGGTCAAAGGAATTGTAAAGCAGTTGCCTCTTCGGATACATCGGACAGGCGTTGTGAATTCTTGCCGGACTTCCGCCCCATGTGATGAATGAGTGCGAATAAGCTGAAACGTTTGCCTGCTCGTCCGATAGTCATGACAAGCTTGTTGCTATTCTGTTTATTGGATTTACGTTTTTGATCGATGACTTCCAAGTCGCCAGCGCGCATCTTGGCCGCTTGTTTCAAACGTAAAATGACATTCGAACAACGAGGATGAGCAGGAGAATTCCAAAAGCGAGGAGGATGTATTCAATAATTGCCACAACAGATCTCCATCAAAGGGCTGTCCAACGCTATTTGCGCTTAGTGGTTTGCAGGCTGGTTGGGAAACTGCCTGAGAGCAGGAAAAACCCGAAGTCAGAAAAATGCTCCTTATAATTGTCCGATAGATCTCCACACTGTCAGGTCGCACGCTTTGTTGTGCGGTTTGTAGTTGTAAGACATTGTTTTTATAAACCAGTCCATTGTCTAACAATTCTAGTGAGGCCGATATAACCGTATCCATTTTCCTCAGTTAGTTACTCTTTATCAAGTTCCCGATTTAAGGGTCCATTAGTTCCCAAGTACCCAAGTAAGATCATTCTTATCCTCGAATTTGCCTTATCTAAATACGATTTAGCCAAATTAAAATTTAAATTCAGTTTTCAGCTTTTTGTTCAGACTCGTCTAAGCCTATCAAGGATGACTGACGAAATGACTCTAAAATTGACTGTAAAGCTCTGTGTCAACATGCGGGTACTTTAGTTCTTGAGACCAGTTCACAATTCATTGCTCACTGTATCCCACTTATTACTATGAACGATTTCCTGGCAGAAGTTAAACGCGCAATAAATGAATCTGCTTGCATCAAACAGACCTTCTTGTGAAACGCATGATAAAGGCTGTCAAATGCTTGAACAATAGCTTAGCCCACGATTTAACATAAAACTGATTAGGCGAGCAATATCTAAGCTTGCAATAGCTTTCTGAATATACATTGCCACAACAGATCTCCACAAAGGGCTGTCCAACGATTTGCGTTAGTGGTTTGCAGGCTGGTTGAGAATTGCCTGAGAGCAGGAAAAACCCGAAGTCAGAAAAATGCTCCTAAATCGCACAACTCCCACTCGTCAGGTGCACGCTTTGTTGGGCGGTTTATTGTAAGACATTTGTTTTTATAAACCAGTCCATTGTTCTAACAATTCTAGTAGGCGTTTTCCTTTTTGGTTCATTCTCGTCGCCTTCAAGGTGACTGACTTCTAAAATTGACGGTAACTCTGTGTAAAGGCGGGGAATGTCTTTAGCCAGTTCACAACTTGCTCATGTATCCACTTATTATATGCGATTGGATTTAACTTCAACGTGCAATAAAAATCGGCTTGCAAAAATTCTTGAAACGCATGATAAAGGCGTGTCAAAGGCCATTAAAATATAGCCCACGATTAACATAAAAAAGGCGGGCAAATTGTTGGAAGAGTTTCTGACCATTGCTAAACGCTCTTGTTGTGTACCCGTTGTATAAGGTAGCAAGAGACAAATATCTTTGAATTACGCGAGTTGTCCCAAAGTGGTACAGAGTAAGCAACTCGATTTCCAATTGCTATTTTAAAATAATCTGGTCCGCCGCATCTTCCCATTTTCGGGTGTCCATTGCACCATCAAAAAAATGCCAAGTCACTATAAAATATGCCACGTAACGTTGCTTAATCTGAATAAATCAGGATGTGTCATGTATTACTCACGCCAATCATTCTCAATAAATCCTCTTTGCCTATCTTCACGATCTTATTCTTTTCTTGATCTGAATCAAAATCCAATATCTATAGCCCATCGCTTTCTTGAGTAATTGCTAACGCTTCATCGAGTACAAGACATTGACAAGTAACGATACTTATGTCATGAACTTGTGGTAAGCGGTGTGAAATGTTCAACTATTATTTTCAGACGCTTGTTGCCGCGTGAAAAATGTTCAATAACGTTAAGAAAATCATGCAAATGTATTTGCTACATTGTTAATTCTTTGTAACATGCTTTACGACGCTCACCGCCCAACACGCGTATGGAGCGGTTTGTATAACGGCTTATGGATACTCCGTATAATGTCCTAAACGTTTAGGCGTTTATACGGCCATAGATTAAATATCTCTTAGAATAATTATAGCTCGATTTGTTTTTGCCTATGTGATTACTACATCACTCGCCACGACCACTGCCACAAGAAGTTCGTTCTTCCCGCCGAGTTTCAGATCCTTTTTCCTGGCTATGTTGGCAAAGTTCTCTGCCCTTCTTGCGGAACCCTTTGAACCGTCTACGTTTGGTGGGCGAGACATCAATGAAATTGCGTCAAGGGTTCTCCTGTATAGCAGGCCGTGAAGGGGGAAAGCGGGGCTTGCACGAAATGCGGCGCCCTGCTCAGTGTTTCCGCCGCCTGAAACCAAGGAGCCGAATGATTATCATCTTGAAAAAGCCCCATTTGAATAATAAAACGTTAATTGGTTTATCTCTTTAGCTTTATTTTTGTCAACAATTCATTTTATATTCAAACAAATATCAGAGGACAAGAAATGATGCATGATGTAGAATCCATTTATGGATACTGACCTGCAAATTCGCTTAGCGGCGTTCAACTGGCTTTCGGAGCAGGTCAATTCGCTTGGAGATGTACTGCCAAGAAAATTGCTCGAACAAGGTTTTGAATTTCAAGGCCAGCGCATTCCGCTGGTTGCTCCTCAGGGGATTTTCAAACCCCAAATCCTCGATTTGCCCCTCTCAATTACAACGGCCCCAAAAGGTCCCTACGATGATTATTTCGGGAAAGATAATTTCCTGATCTATCGTTATCGCGGTACTGATCCGAACCAGCGTGATAATGTGGGGTTACGAAAAGTCTTTGAACAAAAGCGTCCGTTGGTTTATTTTCATGGGATCGAACCCGGAAAATACCTGGCCACCTGGCCGGTTTATATTATTGGGGATGACCCAGGCAGCTTCACCTTCAAAGTCGCGGTGGATGATGTTCTGCCTGCTTTTGAGTATTCAGGCGTAGGCGCAGCACATCAAATTGCAGAAGTATCGGATGCCAGGCACGCCTATTTGACCGCTACTATAAAAGTTCGATTGCAGCAACGCAGCTTTCGAGAGAAAGTCCTGGATGCTTACAAATCACAATGCTCTTTCTGCCGGCTGAAACACCGGGAATTGCTGGATGCCGCCCACATCATTCCAGACAATGTACCGGAGGGCACGTCAACCATAAATAACGGCATCTCTCTCTGTAAGTTGCATCATTCTGCCTATGATAGTTTTATTTTGGGTGTCACGCCGGATTACATTATTCAAGTCCGCCAGGATATCCTGGAAGAGGAAGACGGACCTGTTTTGCAGCATGGCTTGAAGGGATTACATAAGGTCAAGCTGTCGTTGCCATCCTCGAGAAGTCAATGGCCAAGCAGGGAGGCTTTGGACTGGAGATATAGCCGCTTTACAAAAGCAGGATAACAGCAAGGACTAAATTGCTTTTTGAAGAAGGAGAATTGACTAGAATTAAAAAAGTTCGCCTGCGAAACTTCAACGCCTTCGCAGGCGAACTAGTTTCGTATCCGGCGGCTGCCATCGGTCGCACTTCACGCTCGAGGCGTTTGCCAGGGCGGTCCTCGGCTACATCCAAATCATATTGGGATTGCAGTCCCAGCCAGAACTGGGGAGAGTTGCCGAAGAAGCGCGCCAGGCAAAGACCTCACCCCCAGCCCCTCTGCCCTGGCGGGTACACGTCCCAAGGGAGATGGGAGTATGCCTGAGAAGTCCGGGTTCGAACTTTTGTTGTTTTTTCAGCGTCACGTTGACCGACACCCGAAATAATCATATACTTTGCAGAAAGTGTATGATATATAAATTTCACTTATAGAATCATAGTTAGCCCGCTTTGTCGGGAGAAATAAGATGACCATTGTAATCCTGATCCATGCCCTTCTTTTCCTTGCCTTCTGGCTGACGAACCTGCCCTATCAGAATACGCTCAACAACTTCCTGGCCAGCGCGACCGGCCGGCAAATGAATTTCCTGTTGATCTTCATGATCTTTGCCGGGCTGGTCGCCCTGTGGAGCGCGGCGCGCCTGGCCAAGCGCCGGGATGTCCGTCGGACTGGTCCCGCCTGGCTTTATTTTTCCGTCGGCATTTTCTTCCTGGTCTTTTTCTACAGCAGTTTCACGATCCTGTTCCTGAAGAACCCGGCCCAACTTTACCGCCTGGGGCAACTGTTCCAGTATTTCCGCATCTTTGTCGACGCCGGTATCCTGTTGTTCGTGGCGTGGGGCTTACGCCGGTGGGTAAGGGACGGCAGCGGAAAGAAGAAAGTCGTGGTCTCTGCCAGCCTGCTGATCATCTGGCTGATCCCTGTCTTCTACACCCCCGGGAACATCTATCGCGGTGTGTTGCCGGAAAAGCCCCGCCTGGTCGCTCACCGCGGCGCCTCGACCCTGGCTCCCGAGAACACCCTCGCCTCAATGCAGGCCGCTGCCAACCTCGGCGTTTATGGCCTGGAGACGGATATCTCTGCCAGTGCAGATGGCGTGCTTTTCCTCATGCACGACTCCAGCCTGGCCCGTACCACAGACGTGGCGCAGGTTTTCCCAGGGCGGGAGAACGATCCGGCCGAGACCTTTCAGTTGGGACGAGCTGTCCCGGTTGAAAGCGGCCAGGTTATTCGATGGGCGGATCATTTATCCCGGTGAGCCCATCCCGACCCTGGAAGCCATGCTGCAAGTGGTCAAGGAAAACAACTTGCATTTCATCTACGATCTGCGCATCCCCTCCGCCGGCCATCCTTATGCCGATAAGGCCCTCGATCTGTGTCTGGAGGAGATCAAGGCGGCCGGCGTTGCTGACCAAACCTGGATCCTGGCGCAGCCGGAGGAGATCGATCAAGTCCGGTCGACCCTGCCCGACGCCATCCTGGCAGCCGGGATCGGCTATAACGACAATCCGCCATCGCCTGCGGCCCTCGTCGCGGATGGCTACCGGGTTGTCAACAGCGTGTACAACCTGTCGAACCAAAGGATCCACGCTTACCAGGCTGCCGGTTTGTGGGTCAACCTGTGGGTGGTGGATGAGCCCTGGTTGTATTCTCATTTCTGGCTGGCCGGAGTGAATTCCGTGGCAAGCAGCTACGTCCAGACTTTGGCGGCCATGTCGCACCCGATCGCGGCGATACCTTATCCGGTCTATCTGGCTATTTGGGGGGTGGTGGGCCTGTTGGCAGCCTGGCTGTATTTTTCGAAGAAGCGCAGAGTGGGCTAACACCGGCTCTCCCGAGGAAAGCACTCGGGACAGGCCCCGAGGAAAGCACTCGGGACAGGCGCCTGACCGCCTTCGGCGCGGTGGGCGGCGGCCATTCGGTAGAAATCGTAATTTCTTGCCGTCGAAGTTCGCCCATCCCGGCGGCAGGTGAGGCCTTCCGTTTGCCTGTTTGTTTAGAAAGAATTTTTGGATCACCGGAGAAACCATGAACATCGTTGTTTTCGGGGCGAATGGTCCCACAGGATTGGAAGTATGTCGTCAAGCATTGATAGCGGGTCATACCATCCGCGCGGCTGTGCGACGCACAGACGAATTTCCACTCAAAGATAAAGCTCTGAATGTAGTTAAGGCTAACGTCATGGACGGGTCAGCGCTTGCCCCGGTGATTGGCAACAGCGAGGCCGTTCTGTCAACACTTGGCGCGCCTTACTCACGTCACGAAATCCGCCTGTATTCCATTGCAACCAAAGCCATCGTCGAAGGGATGCGTGCCGGCGATCATTGTCGCCGGTTGGTAGTTGTGAGCGCAGGGCTGGCAGGACGCAACCTGCCCAAGGTACGCGGCTTCTTCCAGGATAATATCGCACTGCCAATCCTGCGAAAGGTTGTCGGACGAACGTTATACGAGGATATGTTACGCATGGAGGACTATCTTGCCACCTGTAATGATATTGCCTGGACGATCATCCGACCCGGACGTCTCATCAATGGAAAAGGTGTCTCAGAATATCGCCTCGCGGAAGAATTCCCGGCTGGGAATGTCACAACACGTCCAGATCTTGCGGCTGCGCTGCTTGCAGAGCTCGGTCCCAATGGGCACGTGCACAAGAAGATCGCACCAACCACGCGCTAAAATGTCGCCGCGTATGCCCCCCATAATGGTATCCTTTGTCGCCCGACCCAGCTTGCACTCCATGACTAACGAAAAGCAGCAGCGGCGGTGGACAGCGCGCCGGCCAGGATGGGCGCAAACTCATGAGGCGCCGGATTCGACTGGCGGGCCGATGAACTGTTCAAGGCTGCAGCGAGGCGTATCCACACCCAGGTCGATCGCAAGCTGGTTCGGGCTCAATTTCATTGGCTTCAGAAACGTCTCTTTCTTCCGCGGCGGGAAGTGCTTGACTTCGAGAGCGCTCCGCAGAGCCTTGAGAAATCCGGGTGCGATCTTTTGTTGTTTTTTCAGCGTCGTGTTGACCGACACCGGAAATAATCATATACTTTGCTACTGCTTCTTGCTAAATAACTGAATTATCCCTGAACCAGGTGTTCGAAAATAACAAGATTTTGGTTCAGCTATTTACGCAGCACTCCGAGAAAGTGTATGAACAATAAGTTTCACTTATAGAATTATAGTTGGGCAGAAGGAACACACTGGAAACTGACGAATGATATTACCAGAGAAGCGGGACCCCAGGTTCATCACCATCCGGCGCGGGGGCACGCTCACAGACTCCGATCATCAGCTGCTCGCCTTGTGGGCCGCATCGTGTGCGGAACACGTCCTGCACCTGTTCGAGTCGGCGCAACCTTCAGACCCGCGGCCCCGCCAGGCGATTGCCCAGGCTCGGGCATGGGTGCGCGGCGAAACCAGGATGACGCAAGCCCGAAATGCTGCCGGTCACGCCATGGCAGCCGCCAGGGAGTTGCGCGGAGCTGCAAGAGCGGCGGCCTATGCAGCCGGACAGGCCGCGGCAGTCGCGCATGTTGCGGCACATGAGTTGGGCGCAGCCGCCTATGCAATAAAGGCTGTACGGGCCGACGTAGTTGAGAGTGAACGGGACAAGGCTGGTCGCTTGGAGTGTCAGTGGCAACGTGAGCAGTTGCCGGATGCGATTCGCGATCTGGTTCTGGACGATCAGCGCTTGCGGAACGAAATCTGCTGGTTCGTATTCGATTGCTGACCGGGCAACCCGGCAGACTGCATCTGCCCGACACAGTCTGTACCGGACGCAGGGGATTCTGCACAGATCCCAGGCATTTTTCTACCCCATCAATATTAAAACAGGATGCGATTGGATCGAAATCAATATTTAGGGGCGGCGGTTGCCATCGGCCTGACTTCACGCTCGAGGCGTTTGCCAAGGCGGTCTTCGGTCACATCCAGATCATATTGGGATTGCAGTCCCAGCCAGAACTGGGGAGAGTTGCCGAAGAAGCGCGCCAGGCGCAGGGCGGTATCAGCCGTCAGGCTGCGCTTGCCGGGCACAATCTCGTTGATCCGGCGCGTATCCACACCCAGGTTGATCGCAAGGCGGTTCTGGCTCAATTTCATTGGCTTGAGAAATTCCTCCAGCAATACTTCACCTGGATGGATGGGGGATAGTTTGTCAGATATATATGCTCTACTCCAAATAGGGATCTCAAATTCGATATCTCGTTGTGGATTTGATGAAAGTGCACGGCATAGATATTATAGATTTTTGATTAGGGTTTCCAAATCTTTATATTGATAAGGCGGACGTTTCCTGACAGCCAGTACGGTAATCGTACCCTCTGTACCTTCGATTACATACAATATTCGCCAAGAACCCAACCGAATACGGCGCGGTTCCAACTCGGTAATTTCTATTGGAATTTTCCGTATGTCCAGAGGGCGGCTGGTGGTCGGACGTGGTTGTTTCTCAAGTTCATGCAAGGCTTTCAAAATTCGCTGGCGCATGTTGCCTGGCAAGTTGTGGATTTCACGCCGGGCTTCTTCTGTGATCCTAACGTGATAATCCATCCGCCATAAGTTCCCGTTCGAGATCTTCCAGAGAAATACTTTTCGCTTCGCCTGCGGAACGTTTTTCCAGCCATTCTTTCATAATCGATCGATCTTCTTCATCCTCAAGCAACCCGACTAATTTTCTCCAGGATGCGAGCAGCTTTTTCCATGTTTCCAGGGGAATCACTATTTCCGTTTTTTTGCCATGCTGATCAACCACGTATTTTGCGCCTTCGATTGCGTCTGAAATTTTCATAGGAATCTCCTGACACTCGAAAATAGATTATACACCCACCAAAAATTTCGAATAACCATCATATAGTCAAACTTCCAGTAGGCATCTCCCTACTATCCCGGTAGGGACATCCGGCCTTGAACTCTCTGTTCCAATGGGGCAAAATGGCAGGGTACCAGATCAACCAAACCCTCACATGGAAAGGAGCTAACGGATGACAATCATCGATTTTCTATTACTGCTGGTGGTCGCGGCCATCTGCGGGATCATCGCCCAGGCCATCGTGGGCATTTCGATGGGCGGCTGCCTGATTTCCGCCGTGGTGGGCTTCGTGGGCGCGCTGGTGGGTGTGTGGCTGGCACGCTCGTTGGGCCTGCCGGAACTGTTGACAGTGCATGTCGGCGGGACGTCCTTCCCGGTCGTCTGGTCCATCATCGGCTCAGCCTTGCTGCTGCTGGTGATCTCCCTGGTAGTCCGCCGCAGGATCTAGGTTGGCGGTTTGGAGGCCCCCCGGAACGACCAGTTGTGTTCCGGGCAGGCCTCCGTGTCGAATTTAAGGAGACTCCATGATCCCGCTGGGAGATGCCACCCGCAAGACCCGCCGCTTCCCGATTGCCACTCTGCTGGTCATCCTGGCCAACGCAGTGGTCTTTTTTATGGAGCTGCAGAACGGGGAGGCCTTTATCCAGCGCTGGTCGCTCGTCCCGGCGCACGTGGCAGCCGGGCAGGACCTGCTCACCGTCCTGACGGCCATGTTCATGCACGCCGGCTGGGTGCACATCCTGGGTAACATGCTCTTCTTCTGGGTCTTCGCACCGCCGATCGAGGAAGTGATGGGGCCGGTGCGTTTCCTGGTCTTTTACCTGCTGGCCGGGGTGGCGGCCACCGTCGCGCAGGTGGCGGTTGCGCCGGCCTCCACGGTCCCCAACCTGGGCGCCAGCGGGGCGATTGCGGGCGTGATGGGCGCTTTCCTGGTCACATACCCGCGTGACCGCATCCGCACCTTGCTGATTTTGGGGATCTTTATCGATATCGAGTTCATCCCGGCCATCCTGCTGGTAGGCATCTGGTTCGCGATCCAGTTGTTCAGCGGGCTGGCGGCGGTTTCCCAGGTGCAGATGGGCGGGGTGGCCTACATGGCGCACGTGGGCGGGTTCGTGTTTGGCCTGATCACCAACCGTTTCTTCGAGATCAGCCGTCCGCAGCGCGGGCTGCGTACGACGGAATGAGGAAAGGAACTTAAAATGAAATCACAAAAAGACTTGGCATCCTGCTCTTGAGCATTTACCTGATCCTGCTCGGGTTGTCAGATCTGTTTAAACTGAGTTTTTCGGGCCTGGGTACGATCATCGCCATCCTGGCCCTGGCAGCCGGCGTTCTGCTGCTGCTCGAACGCTAGTCCGGGCGGAACCAACCGCCATATTCCTTCATTGTCAGTCCGGCCCCATCCGGGACCTGACCTGTCCATCCGGGGGAAAAAATCGCCTTCCGAAGACTCCACCTGATCGCCTCGACAGGCCCACCGTAACCTGCCCGGTGGAGCTTCGGAAGCCAGACTGTCTTCCATCGTTCCTCATCGTTTTCATCTAACCGCGCGTTGCTGACGCTCCCAAGCTGAAAGCTGAAAGGGCGAAGGCGGAATTTTCATCGATCTTTGGATAAGTTCTTGTTACGGATTCCTTTCCCTTGCGGGTATATAATGGGCGGAATTGTGTAACTCACAGGTTGGAAACAAGTGCATAGCATAGAAGCCTCAGCATGACACAAGCATCCATCCCGGCCAGCCAGGCCTTGAAACACGCCTTTGATGCCCTGCGGGCCGGCGATAAACAGTCCGCCCGCCGCTGGGCGCAGGCCGCCATTGCGCAAGCGCCAGACATGGAGGATCCATGGCTGGTCCTGGCAGCAGTCTCCAACCCGCGCGCCAGCATCGTTTACTGTGAGCGGGCGCTGGCGATCCACCCGAACAGCCCGCGCGCGCTAAAAGCGCTGGAGTGGGCGCACGCCCGCCGACCCTGGGAGCAACCCGAACCGCTGCCGCACAAAGCCGGGACCGTTCCGATCCGTCCGCCAGCCAGCCTCCGTCCGGTCGCGTCCATCCGTCAAGAACCGGTCAGCCTGCCCATTCCATCCGCCCTGACGAAGGGCAGGCGCCAAAGGTTCCAGAGCCGCGACAAACGCCTGTGGGGACTGCTGCTGATCAGCCCCTGGCTGATCGGGCTGGTGCTCTTCAAGCTGGCGCCGCTGCTGGCCACGCTGGGGATTTCCTTTACGGATTTCTTCCTGCTGACCCCGGATACGATGAGTTTTGTGGGCCTCAAGAATTACATCGATATGTTCAAGGACCCCAACCTGTGGTCGGCCTTCCTGGGGACCTTCAAGCTGGCGCTGATCGTCATCCCGCTGCAGACGGCAGCCGCCATCCTGCTGGCGTCCCTGCTCAACGATGAAAAGCTGCGCATGAAGGACACGCTGCGGGTATTATTTTTCCTGCCCAGCATCATCCCGAGCGCAGCGGCCCTGTTCATGTGGCAGGGCTTTACCAACGCCAGGAGCGGCTGGCTCAATGCGCTCTTCCTGAATCCGCTCGGCCTGTCCAAATACATCCATTTCACGAACCGGGGCGATACGCCCTCCCTGCTGATCCTGGCCACGCTGTGGTCGATCGGGCCGGGCTTTATGATCATCATGGGCGCCATGCAGGGTATCCCGCTGGAAATCTTCGAGGTGGCCCTGGTGGACGGCGCCAACCGGCTGCGGCGCTTCTTTTCCATTACCCTGCCCCTGGTCACCCCGGCCATCTTTTTTACCCTGATCCTCAACCTGACGGCCGTTTTCGGCGGCGCGATCCTGCTCGACCGCGGCTACTCGTTCAACAGCAACCTGTCCTCGGTGGATAACTATCTGTATTTCATCCTGTTCAACACCTTCCGGCTGGGATCGGCTGCCAGCCTGGCCCTGATCTTTTTCGTATTCCTGCTGGTGCTGATCCTGGTGCTTTTCGCCACTTCCAAACGCTGGGTCTACTTCCCGGATCGGGATAATTGAATGGAAGACCAATCATGACACAAGCATCCATCCCAGCCGGCCAGGCCTTGAAGCATTCCTACGAGGCGCTGCGGGCCGGCAATAAACAGTCCGCCCGCCGCTGGGCGCAGGTTGTCATCGGGCAAGCGCCGGATATGGAAGAGCCCTGGCTGGTCCTGGCGGCGGTTGCCTGCCCAAACGCCAGCCTGGCCTACCTGGAACGGGCACTGGTGATCAACCCGGACAGCCCGCGTGCGCTTAAGGGACTGGAATGGGCGCGTGAACGAGCGAACCGTGAAATTACCCAGCCGGAGCGCCAGAAAGGCGTGCCTGTCCCTGCCAGCGCTGAGCCGCCCACCCAACCCAATCCGGCGATACAAAAAGTCCAGGCTGCCTCCATTTCCGCTCCGGCCTTTCCAGCCGCCCGCACGAAATCCGCCCACCGGCCGCATCCGAGCCGCGATAAACGCCTTTGGGGACTGTTGTTGATCAGCCCCTGGCTGATCGGGCTGCTGGTGTTCAAACTCGCGCCGCTGTTTGCCACGCTGGGGATCTCATTTACGGATTTTTACCTGCTCGAACCAGGGAAGATGAGCTTTGTCGGGTTCAAGAACTTCATCGACCTGTTCAAGGATCCCTACATGTATTCTGCTTTCCTGGGGACGCTCAAGCTGGCCCTGATCGTCATCCCAATCCAGACCGCGGCGGCCATCCTGTTGGCAGCGTTGCTCAGCAACGAGAAGCTGCGCCTGAAGGACACGCTGCGGGTCTTATTCTTCCTGCCCAGCATCATCCCGGCTACGGCAGCCATGTTCATGTTTGATGGCTTTGTGGACCCCAGAACCGGCTGGCTGAATGCGTTAATCCTCAACCCGCTGGGCCTGGCGAAATATATCAATTTCGGCTTGGATGGCCCCCTGGCCTTACTTCCGATCCTGACCACGCTCTGGTCGATCGGACCCGGTTTTATGATCATTATAGGTGTCATGCAGGGCATCCCAACCGATATATTCGAGGCTGCCCTGGTGGATGGCGCCAACCGGCTGCGACGTTTCTTCTCCATCACCTTGCCCCTGATCACCCCGGCTATTTTTTTCACCCTGATCCTCAACCTGACGGCGGTTTTCGGCGGTTCCCTCCTGCTCGACCGCGGCTCGGCGGTATACAGCAACCGCTCTTCAGTGGATAATTATCTGTATTTCCTGCTTTTCAACAGTTTCCGGCTGGGGGCAGCCTCCAGCCTGGCCTGGATCTTCTTCATCTTCCTGTTGGTACTCGTAATTGTGCTTTTCATCACCTCCAAACGCTGGGTCTACTTCCCGGACCAGGACAATTAATATGACCTCCACTTCACTACCTGCCCCCTCAATTCTTCGCTGGCCCGGACCGCCGCCCATTCGCGCCTGCTCCGGATCTCCAGTGTGCTCTCCTACAACCTGTTCGCCTGGTTCCTGTTGGCGCTTTACCTGCTGCCGGTGGCCTACATGGTCGATACTGCCTTCAAATCGACCGACCAACTCTCCGATAATAATGCGCCCTGGTACCCGTCCAGGATTTCCACCTACCAATATAATGGTCAGGCCGCCGAACTCCTTCAAGTGCCCATGCCGGGCGGCATGCGGACCTTGGCGCTGGTCCAACCGGGCGTCAACTCCAGCCAGTTCATCGACCCGCAGAACCCGTCCGCCGGCCTGATCGAATGGCAGGGCGACTACCTCAAGCTGGCTGCGATCTACGAACCTTATTTTGTGTGGTCCAACTTTACCAAGCTGTTCACAACTCTGCCTTTCCCTGAAATGGTGGGCAACACCCTGCTGATCGTGCTGATCGGCGAGATCGGCGTGCTGGTTTCCTCGATCCTGATCGCCTACGGCTTCTCACGCTTCCCGCTGCCGGGCGGGGACCTGCTGTTCTATATCGTGATCGCCACGATCCTGATCCCGGAGAAGGTCACCTTCATCCCGACCTTTTTCTTCTATGTAAAAGTCGTCCACTGGCAGGGGACGATCTATCCGCTGGTGGTCTACCTGTTCTTTGGCAGCCCGGTCTACATCTTCCTGTTGCGCCAGAACTTCAGGAGCCTTTCGATCGAACAGGAAGAAGCCGCCATGCTGGACGGGGCCGGACCCATACGCAGGTTGGTTTCCATTATCCTGCCGCAGTCCTGGCCGGTGATCATTACGATCGCCCTGCTGCAGTTCTTCTATACCTGGAACGAAACTCGCCTGGCTTCGTTGTACCTGGGTGTCAATTCGCACTTTATGCCGGTCTCGTTTGGCGTCCAGACCTACCAATCGCTGGTGCCGATCCAGAACGTGATCGAAGCCGGCAGCGTGGTGGTGATGGTCATCCCGGTGCTGGTGTTGATCCTGTCGCAGCGACTGTTCATGCGCAGCCTGACCATCACCGGCATGGAAAAGCGCTAACAGTTGAAAGAACTCTTACTTGAAGGTGTAGTACACTAGCGTGTGAGGAGACACCCATGCGAAACGTACTGATCCTGAAAGGCAGCCCGCGCGAACGCGGTAACAGCGCCGTGTTGGCCGAAAAAGCCGCCGAGGGCGCCCGTGCAGCCGGAGCGCAAGTGGAAAGTATCTACCTGCACGGCCTGGATATCCGCCCGTGTGACGCCTGTGACCTGTGCCTCGAGCAAGGCGAATGCGTGATCGAGGACGATATGCGCCCGCTCTACCCAAAACTGGCCGAAGCGGATGGCATCCTGCTTGCCAGCCCGGTCTACTGGTTCACCTTCAGCGCCCAGCTGAAAGTCTGCATCGACCGCTGGTATGCCTTCCAGGGCAGTAAATGGAAGGAAATTTCGGGGAAACCCTTCGGCATCATCCTGACCTACGGCGATACCGACCTGACCAGCTCCGGCGGCATCAACGCCGTGCGCACCCTGGAGTCCCTTTGCCTTTTCCTGGACAGCCCGATCGCCGGGATCGTGCATGCATCGCTGGACAAATCCGGCGAGGCTGAAACGCACCCGGAACTGCTCGAGCAGGCTTACGCGCTTGGGCAGACCTTGGGGGAGGGAAATTAAACACGACGAGACACTAAGGACACGACGGAAAAAAAGATAAAGAAATTGAGCGATTTTATCGGTACTGCATTCGTAGTAAAGCGACATGGAATATGGGTAGATCCAGAGTTGGTGGGAAATACGACCTGTCCTTTCTGATGGGGGTAAACCCACCCGTTTGGAGGATGGCAGCCGGCGGAGCGGGGAGTATACTCCTGGAAAATAAGGAGTAAATATGTCCAATATACTGGTAGAACTATCCAATTCCATGGCAGCAGCCACTGAAAAGGCCGCGGCTTCGACCGTTTCCGTCAACGCCCGCCGGCGCATGCCAGCCAGCGGGATCGCATTTGCCCCCGACCTGGTACTGACCGCCGACCATGTGATCGAACGCGAAGAAGGGATCACCGTCCTGCTGGCAAATGGCACGGAAGCAACCGCCAAACTGGCCGGGCGTGACCCCGGCTCGGATCTGGCCGTGCTGCGCCTGGAAAAAGAGCGCACCACCCCGGCCGAACCGGCCAAGCAAGCCAGCATCGGCCAACTGGTCCTGGCATTAGGCCGGCCCTCCCCGGAAGGGATTGAAGCCAGCCTGGGCGTCGTCAGCGCCATGGGCGGACCGGTACGCACACCACAAGGCAGCCTCGATAAATACATCCGCACCGATACCACCCCCTACCCGGGTTTCTCCGGCGGGCCGCTGGTGGATGCGGAAGGGAAAGTGGTTGGAATCAACACCTCCGGTTTCGGACGCGGGGTGACCCTGACCATCCCGGCCGAGTACGCCTGGAAAGTGGCCGAACAATTGGCCCGCAGCGGCTCGGTAAAGCGCGGATACCTGGGCGTGCGCAGCGAGGCGGTCGAACTGACAGAAACTGCCCAGAAGGCGTTAAATCGCAAACAGGCCAGCGGACTGCTGCTGGTCAGCGTGGAGCGCAAGAGCCCGGCCGAAGCCGGCAAGCTGATCGTGGGCGATATCCTGGTTGGCATTGACGGCCAGCCCGTACCCGACCACGACGCGCTCTTTGCCCATCTGACCGGCGAGGCGGTCGGTAAGTCCATCCCGATGCAGGTGCTGCGCGGTGGTGAACTGCAGACCTTCGCGGTGGAGATCGGAGCGCGCCCATGAATGCCACTGCATTGATAAACACTGCCCTGGATGAGCTGCTGGGGCGCATCCGCCCGTCGCTGGCGCTGATCACGAATGGGCGGCGGGGGAGCGGGGCAGGTGTGCTGGCCGGGGCCGGACTGGTTCTGACCAACCTGCACGTAGTCGGGCGGGCACGCTCGGTGCAGGTCATCCTGGACGATGACAGCCACTACGATGCGAAGGTGATTGCCAGCGACCCGAAGGTGGACCTGGCCCTGCTGCAAATCCCAGCCAATGGTCACAACCCGGCTACATTCTCTTCAGCAACGCCGCGGCCAGGCGAGCTGGTGTATGCCTTCGGGCATCCCTGGGGCCAGCGCAACGTGCTGACCGGGGGCGTGCTCTCGGCCGTCACAAGAATACGCGGCCGGGATGGGGATGTGCCGGTCCTGCGGGCGGACGTGCAACTGGCCCCGGGCAATTCCGGCGGGCCCTTGCTGAACGCGGCCGGGGAAGTCATCGGCCTGAATGCCATGATCTTCGGCGGCGACCAGAGCGTGGCCATCCCCGCCAGCTTGATCCGCTCCTTCCTGTCCGAAGCCCGCAAGGATGCAGTCCCGGAGGGCGTGCTTTGATCCGGGTGGCAGTCCTGGCTCCAGCCCTGGCCCTGCGCATTGGTCTGCGTGAAGTATTGGGCGGTCTGCCGGATGTGGAAGTTGTGGCAAAATCCGCCTCCCGCAGGGCCTGCCTGCGGCGGATGTATGGGTGCTGACCTCGGCGGATTTCATTGGTGAGTTGGACCAGGAAAAAGCGCCCCCGCTTTTGTTATTGACAGACGACCCGGACGAGGTGGCCCGCTTGTCCGGGCTGCCCGTCTGGGGTGCGCTACCGCTGGATGCCAGCGCCGAAGAACTCTCGGCGGCCCTGCACGCCCTGGCGGAAGGGTTATGGACAGGTGCACCAGCGCTGGTCCAAAGCCTGTTGGAGCGGCACCCGCTGCCCATGCTGGAACACGGTGAACAGGTGGTCGACCGGTTGACCGAACGCGAGCGCCAGGTGCTGCAACTGACTGCCCAGGGGCTTCCCAACAAACAGATCGCCAGCGAGCTGGAAATCAGCGAGAATACGGTCAAGTTCCATCTTTCATCGTTGTATGCCAAGCTGGGTGTCACCAGCCGGACGGAAGCCGTACGGGCCGGGGCGCGCCGGGGGTATGTGGTATTGTAGGTTGATCTAAATCTTTACAACCGATATCAGGAATTTTCGAGGATGCGCTCAAAGGCCTGGAGGTAGCTTGAATCCAGGCTTTGCTTGCGCAGCATCCAGTACTCCGCCCCCCAAAAGAGATACGCAAAAAGCGGGACCTGTTCCCCGAACCAGCCCATGCAGGCGTTATAGTTGCCGAGGATGTGTTCCGGCAGGCAGCTGTACATGGCCTGGTTTTGCGGATTGCCGGGAACTGTCAGCGCTTCCCAGGGTTCCGCCTGTCCTTCAGCGATCAGCAGTTGCTTGTGATGAGCTTCAGCCCAGGCGAGCAGTTGTTCTCGCCTGGCCTGGTGCGACGGGCTCTGACTGCCATCCAGGTAGAGCGTCCGGCTGCCAAGAGGCAGCAGCGCATGGCGCGGATAATAGTCAATCCCAACCATATCTGCCAGGCGCTGGGCGACTGCCAGTGAATCGCCCTGGTCGCGCGTCCGCCACCATTGGGAGATGCGCACGGGGAAGGAAGTCGGTAAGAAACCGTTCATCATCAGCGGCCGGCTGGGATCGGCTTCCCGAAGCGCCCGGGCTTCCTGCTCAACAAAAGCCGCCTGCAAACGCCAGGAATGCTCCACCCCCAGCGGGTCGACCGCTTCATGTTCAAGCTGCCAGGCGATGATGGCAGCATGTCCTTTATAGCGCTCCACCAGGCGGACTATGAATTCGGTCGCGGCCTTCAGGAGCAGCGGGTGTTCGGACGGCCTGACCAGCTTATGTTCCTGGAATGGCTGGACCAACCGGTGCCTGGGAACGAAGAACTCCGGATAACCGAAGGTCTTCAGCGGGCCAAGACAAAGGATGATCTGCTTCCCGGCCCGTTCGACAGCTTCGACCTGCCAATCCAGCTCATCCGGCTCGAACGCACCCGGTCCGGATTCGATCCGGTTCCAGTAGGCCCCCAGGCGTATGATTTGAAAAGGATAGGCGAGCAGCGCCTGCAGGGTGGGGCGCACGTCCAGGCCAAATGCAGTTGCCTGGAGCGGGCGAAAACTGATCCCCAGGCGGGTGGAGCCGCGCGGCGCCACCGGGAGCTGCTGCCAGGCATTTGTGAGGGGTTGGAGTGCCGGCTCTAACCGAAATTCCAATAATCGCATGTAATTGCTCCTCCAGGCTTACGGCTAATAAACCCAGGGAATAAAACGCCTGGTGCGGTGCATATATTCGATATAAGGCTGGCCGATGGTTTGGATCAAAGCCTGCTCTTCGATATTGACGCGGTAGAGATGACCGAGAAAAACGCACAAGAGCAGGCAGAGCAGGCTGGCCCAATTAGTCACGACCAGGCCCACTCCCAGCATGGTCAGGAAGGTGCCGCTGTAGGCAGGATGGCGGATGAGGCGATACGGGCCATGTTGTACCACCTGCTGGTCAGGCGACACAACGACATCCCGGGTGAAGTAGCGCCCCAATACCCAAATGGAATACCAGCGCAAGCCCACCCCCAGGAGAATGGCGGCCTCGCCCAGGAAAAAGAGTACGGTGCGCTGCCAGCGGAGGGCGGCGGCCGGGACCAACCAGGCGAGCAGGAAATTCAAGGCCAGGCCGGTCCATTGCAACCCAAGCAGGAGGCCTAAAGAACCGCGGTCCTGGATTAAACCGGCCTGCCTGGAGACCTTCGCCATCTGGCGACGCATGCCGACCATTTCAGGGACCAGCCAGACCAGGCAGGTTGCAAAAAACAATCCGGCGGCAGGTGGATAGGTGTAGATGACGGGAAGCAAGGTCACGCTCCTTACACCGGCGCAAGCTGGAACAAACGCCGGTACAGGTCGGATTGCAGCCGATTTTCCGGGTCAAATTGACGCTTGAGCTGCAGGAAGGTCTCAACCGACCTTTCCCCGACACTCTGGCGATATTGGGCGGCTGTCAGAAAGTGATCCTTGGCGAGATAAAACTTCCCACCCGCTTCAATCACGGTCGCGATCATATGCTGCAGCACTTGCTGCAAGTGCTGGGCCGTCTGAGTGGTGCGGGCATAATTCAATTCCAGGGAAAAACCGTCCAACTGGTAGCTCAATAAAAAAGGATCGCGCCGGTGCTGCTTGATGATGCACCACAACGGGATACAGTTGTGTTGTTGGGAATAGAGCAGGACCTCCTTGAATATCAATGGCGCAGCCGGTTGTGGAACAAACGCCTGAAAGGTCTCAACTCCCTGCGGGAACATGGCATGATACCCGCTAAAGGCGGCCGAGGGCCAAAATGTATAAGGTACCAGGCCGCGCAGGTGGCCATGCTGTTCGCCCGGTCTGCCTCCCCACCAATAATTGAGACGGTTAGCCATTTGGACACCGGGCAGCAGCGCAGGGCGGCTCAAGGTAGCCAGCAGAGTGACAATCGATTCTTCCAGGCGTTCAATCCTGGCGTGTGTTGAAAATGCCGAGGCGCCTGGCTCACCGGATGGACTCAACGTTGCGCTCGTGACGTGACCCCGCCCAAGCTGGCTGCCCCGGGCAAAACCATCCAGCCAGGCTTCCATGAAATCGCTCTTATTTTCTTGCTCTGCAAAGATGGCAAAGATACCCTCCAATGCAGCCGCGGATCGCCTGTGGACGGAGACGCGCCCGGAAGCCAAATGCTGTAATTGAACGGTGACCGACGTAATAATCCCCAATAGCCCGATACTGCCAACGAAGGCATGAAAGAGCTGAGTATCCAGTCCTGGCGCAAACGTGCGTAATTCTCCGGAGGGGAGCAGCACATCCAACGAGAGGACGATCGCGCCAAATGGGCCGCAGTTCCATGCATTTCTGCCATTTACGTTCATGGCGACACAGCCCCCAACTGTGACCTGTGGGGTGGAAGGAGAAACATTTGGCCACCAACCATCCTTGGCGGCCACCTGGATCATTTCCTGCAAAGTCACCCCCGGTTCGACGACCATGATCCCGTGCTGCGCGTCCCAGGACAGGATCCTGTGCATGGGAGTAACATCCAAAACGATACCCCCGCCATTCAAGGCGGCATCCGTATAGCTGTGACCGGCACCGTGGGGGATAACCGAAAGGTCCTGGGCGCGTGCGGCTGCCAGCGCGGCGTGAATCCCTGCCACATCGTTTACCTTGTACACGAAACAGGTTGAACTTGTTGACTTACTCCAGTTGGTGAGGGCAACCCGTTTCGTTTGAACAGTCACAGATCATCCTATAGAGGTTGAAGTAATAAATTACTGTTGAATGCCTAAACAAAAATTAATTGTAACATGGCAGGCATTCCCTGGTTGTGAAGGGTCTTAAAGACTCCTGAGAAAGCCGCAGAAATAGCATGACCCTTTGGAACCATGGGAACGGGGAACAAATTATCCAATTGCATCCGGGGACATTTCCACCTACAATAGGGCAGAAAATCCATGCCAAACGCAACAGTCAATACGCATTTTCAACGTCTGATCCGTCTTCTGGAGCTGGAAGCCGAGGCCGAAAAGCAGGAAGCCCTGCGCGACATGCAGCGCCGTTCGCCGGCTGCGGCCGAAACCTCCGGCTCCACGTTGATCCATCTGGTCATCCGTGATGAGGAAGCCGGGCTGGGCGGGCGCATCCTGTTGACGCTTGGCAAGCGCAACCAGACGCTGGCCCTGCCCTGGACGCGCCTGGGAACCGGCACACCGGTCATTCTCTCTGAAGAAGGCCGGCAAAGCTCAGACGAAGGCTGGCGAGGGGTGGTCAGCCGCCTATCCAAAGACAACCTGCAGGTCGCTTTTTCACAATGGCCGGAACCCGAATCCGAGCGGCCCACATTTCGACTCGACCGTTTCACGGACGAGATCTCGAACCAACGCCAGCTGGAGGGGTTGGAGAAAGCCAGCCAGGCGGCGAACTCACGTTTCGCGGACTTGCGCGACGTTTTACTGGGACTTCGCTCCCCAGCCTACCACTTGATTGACGAACCGGCGACGCTTGATACAACCTTGAACGATTCACAACTGGAAGCAGTCCGCTTCGCACTCTCGGCCGAGGATGTGGCGATCATCCACGGCCCGCCTGGGACCGGGAAAACCACCACAATCGTCGAACTGATCCGGCAGATCACGCGGGCCGGCCAACGCGTCCTGGCTGTGGCTCCCAGCAACCTGGCTGTCGATAACTTGTTTGAAAAACTACTCACCAGCGGTGAAAAGGCCATTCGAGTTGGGCATCCGGCACGCGTGCGCCCCGACCTGCGTTACCAGACGCTGGATGCGCTGGCCGAAAACCACCCCAACCTCAAACTGGCACGCAAACTGGCACGCGACGCCTACGCTCTGCGCGTACAAGCCTCCAAAACTACGCGTGCCAGGCCAGAACCTGGCGAACGACGCGCCAGGCGCCAGGAAGCCAAACAGATGCTGGCAGATGCGCGCAAAATTGAAGACCAGGTGGTCGCGAGTGTGCTGGATTCGGCCCGGGTCGTATGCGCCACCTTGACCGGTCTCGACCGTGACATGCTGGGCAGCCAACACTTTGACTGGTGCATCATGGACGAGGCCAGCCAGTGTACCGAAGCTGCCGCCTGGGCCCCGCTCCAAATCGCTGACCGGCTGGTGCTGGCCGGCGACCATTTTCAACTTCCTCCGACGATTATTTCTCCACAGGCTGTCGCGCAGGGATTTAACGTCAGCCTGCTGGAACGACTGATCGAACAGCTCGGCAAAGGGGCTGCGCGACGCTTATCGGTACAGTACCGTATGCACCATCAGATCATGAAATTCTCATCGCAAGAGTTTTACGAGGACAGCCTGAGCGCCGACGACAGTGTGCGCGAGCACCTGCTGTTCACATTGCCCGGCCTGATCACGAATGAACTTACCGGAACCCCGATCGATTTCATCGATACCGCCGGCGCCAGCTACGATGAAAGCGTCGAACCGGAGGGCGACAGCCGCTATAACCTGCAAGAAGCCGACCTGGTGGTTAAAAAAGTGCAATCTTTGCTGGCCTGTGGGTTGGCCCCGACTGAGATTGCGGTTATTTCTCCCTATTCCGCCCAGGTGCGGCTACTGCGTGAACGCCTGCAACAGCCCGAGATGGAAATCGACAGTGTGGATGGTTTCCAGGGGCGCGAAAAAGAAGCGGTAATCGTCTCGCTGGTACGTTCCAACCGTGAGGGGCTGGTCGGCTTTCTGGAAGATGTACGCCGGATGAATGTGGCTTTGACACGCGCCCGACGCAAACTGATCGTCATCGGTGACAGCGCCACCATCACAATCCATCCTTTTTATCAGCGCATGGTCACCTATTTCGAGTCAGTCGGAGCCTATCACTCGGTCTGGGAAGAGCGGGAGTAAGTTAGATTGACATCACAACAAACTGCGCCGGGTTGGCCGGGTTATATTTTAGCTTGAGCTTGTCGCCGACGCGCGGGACTGCCATCCTGGAAACCATGGTTTTCCCAGTGGTCTTAAATTCCGCGGCGATCATACGCCGGCTGGACTTTCAGGGTTAGGAGCACTACCGGGTTCGTATCGATCAAGGTATCAGTGTCCGTAATGGCCAGCACCTCGGCGGTCGCATCCAATCCATTTAATGCCAGCCAATGCTGCTGGTTTAGGATGCCATCCATGGCTGGCAGGCTGAGGTTATTGCCATCCTTCCGGTTGTTAAAAACACCTGCCCCGATTGGTTCATCGTTCGGCTTCTTCCGGCGCATAAGCATGCTGTTCCTTTTGCTTATAATAAAGACTACATTTGTCTAATTATAGTAATAATGGGAATCTGTCTCCATCCCTACTTGGTACTAATTCATGGCTGCATTTTCATCTGATATGGCTATTGACGGAGCCTAATTTTCATCCTTGGAAAGCAAAACGGCGGTTTGCTGGACCGCCGTTTTTGTATCTAAACGATCTTCCCCCGGCGCCTGGCACGGCGGCGTCTTCGCCTCCGTGAGCGAGGTCTTGTTTGGCACACTTTGTAAGGTTAAGCTTCGGGGCCGAGTTTCGCCATAATGTTGGCAATGCTCTTGAACTCCAGCCACCATTGTTCCTTGGGACGCTCGTGCTGCGAATTGATCATGCGCTCGAAATCGCGCATATCGTGGAAATTAACCTGCCCTTTTTGCAGCCCGATGAACGCGCAGTTTTCACCTTCCTTGTTGCATTCATCGATCAGGTAATCCAGGCACAGGCGAGTCAGCCGGGTGGCCTGGATGCGGTCAAAGGGGGATGGATCGCCACCCTGTTGGAGGTGGCCCAGGATTGCCGGTCGCACGTCGAACACATCCTGACCTTCCTCTTCGAACAGGGCGCACATGAAGGGTGTATTGTAGACCTTGTTGGCATATTCGGCCCGCAGGATCAACCCCAGGCGTTTGCCGGCATCGAAGGCGCGTTTAAGGTTGCCCACATCCACCTGCATATCCCGCAGGGTGACGCCCTCTTCAGGGATGTAGACCCGCTCTGCACCGGTGGCTACGCCGCCCATCAGCGCCAGGTAACCGCTCCAATGGCCCATTACCTCGACCACGAAACAGCGCCGGGTGGCCACTGCGGACTGCTTGATCTTGTCCACAGCTTCGACGATGCTGTTCAAAGCCGTGTCGGCCCCGATGCTAAACTCGGTGCCGGGCAGGTTATTGTTGATTGAAGCCGGCAGGCAGATGATCGGGATGTTGAAAGCCGGGAAGTTCGGCCGGGAATTGAGCATGGTATGCACGGCTTCATAGCCGTTCCACCCACCGATCACCAGCAAAGCTTCGATGTGTTTGTCCTCGATGACGCGCGCAATCGCATACAGGTCGCGGCCCTGGGGGACGAGGCGACTGGTGCCCAGTTGCGACCCGCCCAGGGAGGCCCAGCCGGTTACGTCCATCCATTTCATTTCATCAACTTCGCCTTTGGCCAGACCATCGAAACCGTTTTTGATCCCCAGCATGAAATGACCCTGGTCCAGGCCGAGGCGGATCGCCGCCCGGGCGGCGGTGTTCATCCCGGGAGCGGGTGCGCCCGAATTCATGACCCCGATCCGGAAATGCTTCTGGTCGGGGGCCGATGGATGGGGCAGAGCCCGAACCATCGTCTTTAGGGTGTTAAAGGCATCCTTGAAACTGGAACTTCGCAGGCGCATGGCCTTTTCGTAATCCTTGGCGGCAATCGCCTCTGTGACAGCACGGGTCTTTGCCACGCATTCCACCAGGGAGAAATGCTTGATATGGTTGGCCTTGGTGCCGACCACCACCGGATCGTCTTCGGGCTTGGCCTTCAGCAGGGTAACGACTGCCTCGTAACCCAATTGGGTGGCCAGGATGCGGTCGTAGGCGCTCGGCCGTCCGCCGCGCTGGACGTGCCCGAGCACAGTCACGCGCACTTCCTCACCCAGGTGCCCTTCAAGAACGCGTTGCACATCGGTGCTGCCGATATAATTCCCATCGCGGTCGCGGGCGCCTTCCGCCATGATGATGATGTGGTCGCGCCGCCCGGCCTTGGTGCCCGATTTCAGGCGCTCGATCATTACTTCCTGCCAGTTGTCCACGTCCGGAGGCGCTTCCGGGATCAGGACCCAATCCGCGCCGGTGGCCAGTGCGCTGTACAGAGCCAGGTAACCGCAGTTGCGCCCCATTACTTTGACAATGAAGGTGCGCTGGTGGCTGGCGGCGGTGCTGGTGATGGCGTCCACGGCCTCGGTAATGCGGTGCAGGGCGCTATCGGCACCGATGGTCATATCCGGACCGGAGAAATCATTGTCGATCGAACCGACCAATCCGACGATCAGCAGGTTGGGGTGGCTGGTTGCCACTTCGGAACTGATCTCACCATTCTTGAGCAAATCGGTGATGATGGCAGGCCATTCGTGGCGGAAAAGATCCGCACCGGTCAACGAGCCGTCGCCGCCGATCACCACCAGCCCGTCGATACCGTTCTTGAGCATGTTGCGGGCAGCCGAACGGCGTCCTTCCGGCGTACGGAAAGCTTCGCTGCGGGCGGTCCCGATAATGGTCCCGCCCCGTTGCAGGATCCCGCCAACCGAATCCCAGGACATTTTTTGAATTAAGTCCCCGCCTTCAACCAAACCCTGGTAGCCCTCATAGACTGCGTAGACTTCCGCACCTTTATCCAAAGCCGTGCGGACAACGGCCCGCACAGCTGCGTTCATTCCCTGGGCATCCCCACCGCTTGTCAGGACTGCAATTCGTTTTGTTGCCATAGATCTGGCTTTCTCCAACTCAGAATGTCTCCTGGCGGGTATTAAGACCGCTCAGGAGCACAGCTTAATTGTACCGTAGTTAATGACTGGCTGACTGTATCGATATGGAGGTATTGTGAGAAATTGCGCGAAAAATGGAGGAAGAAATTCCTGTGCTAAAAAAGATGTAGGACAAATTGCCAATTTGTCCTACAACGGTGGTTCCTGGAAAATAAGCCGGACCCCAGCTAGCGCCTGCCTGACCCTATTTCAACATCGGCATCTGGATGCCGTGCCGTTTGGCGGCGTCGATGGCCTGCTCATAACCGGCGTCCGCATGCCGGACCACGCCCAGGCCTGGGTCGGTGGTCAGGACGCGCTCCAGCCGCTTGGCGGCTTCCGGCGTACCATCCGCCACGATGACCTGTCCGGCGTGCTGGCTGTAACCAATCCCGACTCCACCGCCATGGTGGAACGAGACCCAGGTGGCCCCACCCACGGCGTTGATCATCGCATTCAGGATTGCCCAGTCCGAGATGGCATCCGAACCGTCCTTCATCGCCTCGGTTTCGCGGTTTGGGCTGGCCACCGATCCGCAGTCCAGGTGGTCACGGCCGATCACGATGGGCGCTTTGAGAGTCCCGTCTGCCACCATCTCGTTGAACTTAAGGCCGGCTTTGAGGCGCTCCCCGTATCCCAGCCAGCAGATGCGGGCCGGGAGTCCCTGGAAGGGCACCTTGGCGCGCGCCAGCTTGAGCCAGCGCTGCAAGCCTTCGTCGGCGGGGAAGAGCGCCTGCGACGGCTTCGTCGGTGCGATAGATGTCCTCGGGGTCGCCGGAGAGCGCCACCCAGCGGAAGGGGCCTTTGCCCTCGCAGAACAACGGCCGGATATAAGCCGGGACAAAGCCGGGAAACTCAAATGCGTCCGTCACGCCGTAGTTGAAGGCTTGCTGGCGCAGATTATTGCCATAATCGAACACTTCCGCGCCTTTACGCTGGAATTCCAACATAGCCTGGACATGTGCGGCCATGGATTTCATTGCGCGCTGCTTGTATTGCTCCGGATTGGACTTGCGCAGCTCGTCCGCGGCGGCCACGCTCAGGCCGGATGGGATGTACATCAAGGCTTCGTGGGCGGAGGTCTGGTCGGTCACCACGTCCGGGGTGATGCCGCGCATGGCCAATTCCTGGGTAATATCTGCGGCGTTCCCGATCAAGCCAATCGACTGGGGTTTTTCCTGATCTTTATACTCGTCGACCAGGGTCATGGCTTCCTCAAGGGTATCCACAACCTGGTCCACATAGCCCATGTCGAGGCGGCGTTTGGCGCGCAGCGGGTCCACTTCGACGATCAGGCCGACGCCTTCGTTCATGGTAATGGCCATCGGCTGCGCACCGCCCATCCCGCCCAGGCCGGCCGTCAGGCAGAACTTGCCTTTGAGCGAGCCCCAGCCTTTGAGTTTTGCCAGGGCGCCGAAGGTCTCATAAGTTCCCTGCAGGATGCCTTGCGTGCCGATATAGATCCAGGAACCGGCGGTCATCTGTCCGTACATGATCAGGCCCTGGGCGGCAAGCTTGTCGAAATGCTCCCAGGTGGCCCAATGCGGTACCAGGTTGGAGTTGGCGATCAGGACACGCGGGGCATCCAGGTGGGTCTTGAAGACAGCCACCGGCTTGCCGGATTGGACCAGCAGGGTCTCGTCGACTTCCAGGTTCTTTAGCGAACTCGAGGATGGCATCGAAACATTCCCAGTTGCGGGCTGCCTGGCCTCTCCCGCCGTAAACCACCAGGTCCTGCGGCCGTTCGGCCACTTCGGGATCGAGGTTGTTCTGGATCATGCGATAGGGGGCTTCGATCAGCCAGTTTTTACAGGTCAGGGTTGTGCCGCGCGGGCGCGGACGGTACGGGGTCCGGACATGCTGCGTCTCCTTTTCTAATGTAAAAAACCTCCCGGTGATTATACGCCGG
>CAVZMZ010000044.1:0-64135 GCA_963776475.1 uncultured Chloroflexia bacterium | reverse complement strand
ATGATGTGAAGAACCTTGCTGAGGCAAAGAGCCAGAAGTTAGTACTTGATTTTCAGGAGGCCCCCATCCCGATCAAGTGCGATCCGGAAAAGTTAAAGTGGGCCTTTGTAAACCTGCTCGATAATGCAGTGCGCTTTACGCCGGAACATGGAAAAATAACGCTGGGGGCTGCTCCCCAGGCCGGCGGGGAAGTGTTGGTCTGGGTAAAGGATAATGGCATCGGCATCCCCGCAACTGAGATAAAGAAGATTTTTACTGAGTTCTATCAAATCGAGCCGCACACCACCCGCAAGCATGGCGGGATGGGTATCGGGCTCTCCATCGCCAGGGGGTTGGTGGATGCACATGGTGGGACAATTTGGGCGGAAAGTCCAGGATTGGATAAAGGAGCCACCTTTAATGTACTTTTACCATTCCTGAGTACCACCGCCTTGCAGATGCTGAAAAGGTGAAGGCCGCTTACTCACCTTTCAAAAACGCCACTGCTTTCCCCAGCTCGTCATTCATCACCAGCGACAGGCTGCGGTCCGGACTGAAATCCTCCACCTTTATCATGCGCAAGGCGTCCAGTAACTGCTCGTCAGGATGGATAAAATCGGAAAGGTGATTAGGGGTCTCATAGAAGAAATCCCGGTTAAAAACAACTTCCTGGTCGTCCAGATTGACGTTCAGCGGGTAAATATTTAATTCAACCAGATCCTGGAAGAAATGGGTGCCAAAGGACGGCTCGAGCTCCGGTCCGATGCCCTTGCCGGTCAGTTCGACCAGGGCGGATGTATTATAAATATCTCCATAATCGATCCCAACCCCCAGGTCACGCGTGGATGTCCCCCAGCGCCCCGGCCCGACGCAGATAAAAGCCTCTTCTTTCAGGGCCGCATTGATGGTTCCGATAGATCGCTCCAGCCGGTTACGGTCAGCAGTGGAATTCAGGGCAAAATAGCCCTCGGGAGAGACGAACAGCACCCAGCCAATATTATTCACCATACCGCGGGGTACCATGCGCCGGGTGGAGAAGATCACATCCGCCGGGTCAAGTTTTTCAGGTAGTTCCACTTCATGCGTGTCACGCAAGTGACTTTGTGGACGGCATTGCAGTAATGTAATGCGAACCTCGGGTCGGATTGCATTGGGGTCAACAATTTCGGCTGTGAACTCGGTATCCACCGGGGAATCATAGTATTTTTCAAGGGTGGAAAGGAGGCCATTCATCCGTTTGGCAAAGGCGGTCCTGCGCAACAGGCCATCGAATGAGACCACCAACCGGCTGACATCCACCATGTTACTATTCAGGGAGATCAAGAAGCCATCCGCCTCGGCCTGGGCAACGTAACGCAGGAGAGGATATTGAGCGGACAGCACTTCCCGTACTGGGAAAGTCCTCAGGGCATTTTCTTCCAGGTCGATTAAATCCACGCTGCGCTGGGAGTTCTTTAGGATCTCCTTCACTGAATCCGCCGGTTGCAGCAATGGGTGGCTGAGCGCCACCAGGCGTGGATGCTCGTCGCCAAAGGATTCCACGGCGCGAGTCCCAAGCCCCCATACCAGGCGCAGGAAACCATCCTCTTTGCGAATTTGCGGCGACCAGCGGTAGAGATTGCGGCTGAAGGCAACACCCGAGGCTTGCGGCATGAAATAATGCCCAAACTGCTCGCCTTCCACGACCTGGAGCAATACGGCTATGCGTTCATCGTACTCCACCAATCCCTTGGCATGCCGGTAAAGCAGAGCATTCGGGTTTACGCAAGAAGCGTAAACGCGTGCAATTGCCTCGGTCAAGGCCTTCAGGTTCTCCTCGGGCGTAGCCTGGTTGGGACAAAAATAGCTGCTGTATTTACCTGCGAACGAGAAGCCAAAATTATCTTCCAGCAGACTGGACGAACGGACGATAAGAGGTCGTTTCCCGACTTCTGCCAATATTTCTTCAAGTCTCTCAAGGATATCATCCGGGAATTTTCCGTTAACGAAATCCCGCACGATCTGGGGGTATTCGGAGCGCATCTTCGCTTCGGGTTTGTATTTCTGATCAGACCAGTGCACCAGGCCATTATTTGCCATGAAGACATAATACAGATCAGAGGCCAGGAAGTATGAAACCGGGATGCGCACAGATTCCCGAACCTCTGGCGGGGCAGCATCCTTGAGGATGCGATAAGCCAGCATCATTCCTGCCGACTTGCCACCGATTTTGCCGTAGCCAATCTTGCGGAGGTAGATATCTTTCAAATCCGCCACCGTGAACCATTTACGGGCGATATTCAGGTATGCCAATTGGTCGCTGATCATGGTGCGGATAAGAACGGCCTTGATCTCCTGCAAGCGCGCTTCATAATCTTTTCGCTTATCAGGCGGCATGCTCTCTATATCCTCCGCCTGCTGGAAAACCATATCCTGTGGAGCAAGTTCCGGATTAAAGGTGATCAAATCCGGAATTTCGCCCCGTTCACTGATAGCCTGGCGGATAATTTTCTCGAAATCTTCGTAAGGCAGGTTGTAAGCGAAATAGAAATCGGTCAGGTGATCGCGTACAATCCTTAACCGATCTCCCCAGGTCTCGGCAGCTTCTTCGCCATAGGGATCGCGTAACCCCTCTCGCAATTGAGATTGCATGGCTTTCTGGCGCGCCTCTGCATCAAATGCCTCGCGCGAGAGCACACCGCGCGCAAAGAGCTGCTTGCGCATGATATGCCGGATGCGGGCACTCAAAATGGGATAATCGGTCAGCGTCAAGTAAATGCTGAGGACTCGGTCGGAGGGGTGGTTGTAGGTAGGCATAGCTTTTGGTAATAAAAAGGGCAGGTCTGAGACCTGCCCTTGCAGGAGCATTATTATCCCAGGTGCATTGGCATGATCACATGCAGGAAGGCATCATCGCCTACCGGGCGGATGACTCCGGGAGCATTGGCTGCGGAAGTCTCCAATGCCACGTTCGGCGACTTGACCACTTCCAGTACTTCGCGCATGTATTTAACATTGAAAGCGATCAACAGACCGATCCCTTCAATAGTGGCTGCCACAATGGTCTCATTCGAACCGGTTTCTTCGGACTGGGCCGAGATCTCCACCGCCCCCGGCTCAAGGTCGCCGGCAGATTTGATATCCAGCCGGGCCACATTCGAGCCTTCACGGGCGAAGATTTCAGCCTGCTTGCAAGCTTTCAGCAGGGCCGGGGTCGATAAGATGGTGCGGGACTTATAGGAGCGCGGGATGATTTGCTGGTAATCCGGGAAGGTCCCGTCGATCAACTGTGAGACCACTTCCACTTCCTTCATACGGAAGATCACCTGGCCGCGGCCCTTCGGCATAACCATCGAGATCGTTTCGTTGCCATCCCCTGCGACACGTGCCAGTTCACCCAGGGCACGCGCCGGGATAATGGCTGCAAACGGCTGGGGTGAAGGCTGGGAGAGCGTGCCTTTGCGCACGGACAGGCGAAACCCGTCTGCGGCGGCCATGGTAATGGCATCTTTATCCACCGTAACCAGCACACCCATTAGCACCGGCCGGGCTTCATCCACTGAGGCAGCGAAGACCACTTGCGAAATCATATCTTTGAAGTCGGCCACATTCAACAGGATCGCACCCTCCATATCCGGGACGGGTAAAGGCGGGAATTCCTGGGCATCAATGCACTTGATGTCTGTATTGGAAGCCCCGCAACGCACGTTCAGAGTCTGGGTGGCTGTGGCCAGGTTCAAGCTGACCTGTTCCTGAGGCAATGTGGCTACCAGGTCCACAAAGGTCCAGCGCGGGGACGGTGGTTGAGCCTTCTTCCTCGATCTTGGCGCCGATCCAACAAGTGATGCCCAGTTCAAGGTTGGTGGCCGAAAGCCGCAGGCGGCCCTCGTCACTTGCCACCAGTACGTTGGAAAGTACTGGCAGGGTGCTGCGCGGCGAAACGGCACGTGAGACAATGCTCAGTCCACGGGCCAGGCTTTCTTGCAAGACGGTTACTTTCATGGCTCAGTCCTCTCCACTACAGCAGTAACGATTAAGTCGTTACTACAAATCCTACGCTTACAAAGTATATACCGAGAACCCAAAAGTGAAAAGGCAATTAACCACCCATCAGCGAAATTCCAAGGCCGATTAGCAGTCCCAGGATTTCCAGGCCAAAAAGACCGGCGACGATGTAAACAGCAATCATCCAGCCAGGTGTAACTGCCTGCTGTCGGAGTTCCTGACCTTCCGCCAGTTGGCGGAGAGTCTGGGCTGCCTGGGTGGCAGCAGCCGGCAGCGGACGGATGCCGCCCGTCCACACCCAACCTTTGGCAGCCTGGGGTACGATCAATCGGTTCCCCTCATATTTACCGAGCCAGTCCCTGAGCGACTCAGGCGGCTCCACAGCCAGGTCACTGGGCACCAGGACGGCCTTGGGGGCGGCCTCCTGTGCTACCGGCTGGCTGGCAGTTTGAATGGCGACAGGTAGACGCGGGGTCAGCCGGTGAAGTGCGGTCAGGATGGCCTGTCCAAACGAGCCGTCGCCTTGGTCGAACACCAGCACCGGGAACGCCGCATGTTTCTCCGCCAGGGCTTCTGAGGCCAGCCTGCCATCCTTGCCGAGCACCACTCCGTGGTAGACACCCAGACCTACAAACAGGAACAGGAGCTCCAGGTCATTTAAAGATTGCTGGAGCAGGTTTTGCACTGAGCTGCCAAAGAGGGAACGCAAAAGTAAATTCAAGAGGCTGACTGCGGTGATCATTCCACCCACCACACTGACGAATAACGCCAGGTAGAGGTAAACCTTTCGGACGATCGAGCGCCGGGCGTGGTCGCCGGCATCTCCGCCTTGCAAGGCTTCAGCCTGCATCGGCCGCCAGGCCAGCCACCAAAGCGGCAAACCCACCAGCAAGGTCGCCAGGGCAGCCGCCAGGCGTGGACGGAGCACATCTGCCCAGACGATATTTCCGAGGGTGGCGTCCACCACAAAGGAGAGCAACAGCGACAATCCAGTGAAAGTGGCGCCCAGCCCGATGGCAGAGAGGATATACGTGTACAGGCGGCGCATCCCGGCCCGGCGCGGTGCATCCGGAGACTCGGCCATGGCGCAACTCAACCAGCGTCCATAATAGGCCCAGACGCCTGCCAATGGAATTCCGATGGAGAGCGGCCCGGCCACCTTTTGGGTGAAACTAAAAAACTTCATTGGTTCGCCAACAATCAGGCGCAAGATCAGGTCAACGACAACGCCGCCGGAGGCAAGCACGGTGATGACACCGGCCAGCGCAAGCAGGTAGAGCACTCCCAGGCGTAGTAGCGATTCGCGCTCAGACTGAATCGCAAGGGCCTCTTGCACCGTCTTCCAGGCAAAATACCACAGCGGCAGGCCGATCAATGCCAGTGCGACGCCATGTGCCCCACTGGCGCGGTATTGAAAACTCAGCACACCCGGGAAGATATTCAGAAGATAGCGCAGTAGTTGCTGTACGGCTCCTACCAGGATTCCAAGGCTATAAATCAACCAGATATGGCGATAAATTCGGCGAATATTAGTGAAAGAGTCTTGCGGAGCAATGACTTGCCAATCCTTACGCAAAACGTATATGAAATAAATGGCAACGATTGCATTCATTACAATTGCAATCAGATTATCGCTCCAGGTTTGGTTCGGGCCGAGTAGCGCCTGGGATGCGGAAAGACCCACAGCCTGCAGCACCAGCCGGTCCAGCAGTGAAAGTGCATTTTGCACAATGGGGATAAGCGTTCCCAAAAGCGCGCCGTAAAGAAAGACAGCCCGAATAGCCGAGGCATGCTCTTCCGCATCCTGGCGTGCAAAGCGCTCTGCCATCCACCAGTGAAAACCAAAGACGGGTACGCCCACCAGGATGAGCGCCAATCCCTGGGCCAGGATCGAAGCTGCCCCGCAGACCGCATTGCCCCTTCCACAGAAGAACGAACGCGCCAGCCCAACCAGCCCCCACAATACAACCTCCAGGCTGACAAATGCTACGGCATAAAAGTAAAGACGGCGGACGGTGCGCATGATCCCTCCAGCCTGTTAGGGTTTGACTGGTGCAGGTGTCGGCTGATACCAATCCCAACCCCAGTAAGGATTGGGCAGGTAAGTGATTTTCCAAGCGCCGTTCTGCAGGACGAGAGTTCCTTTATCGGAACTGGACCAACCGTTGTTGAGCAAACCATTCCCCGCATATTGTATGGTCACATTTACCCAGGCATCACCGTTTGCCAGCATTTGCACATTCCCGATCTGCAGCGCAGAAGTGCTGGTGTCCAATTGGCGGGTCAAGAAAGCCTGATAAAAGGTATTGTAGGTCGGCTTGTTATTATTATCGGCCAGGTAGCCATAGGCGCGCTGGTAATCATGGAGTTGTAGTGCAACGGCATAGTTATATAGCACGCCTTCAGGCTTATCTTCCGGTCCGTAAGCCGGCCTTTCATTGCGAACAAAGAAAAGCACCACGGCCGCAATCACCAGCAGACCGATAAAGGTCAGGATCCCCATTAAGAAACGGTCTTGCTTCATATTCTTATCTCCGATATATGCGAGGACTGAGGCGCTGAGCCAGCCCCGCGGGCCTGCTCACGATGACCAGGAAAGGTCCCAGTGCCGGGACCAGCAATGCCAATAACCCCCAAGCGGTGAACTGGACTGGAGTCAGAGACCTACGGCGCAGGTCAAACATCGCCAGGATATACAAGCCCAGCAGACAGCCAACCAGCAACAGCCGCACAGTCTCAGCAGTCATTCTGGACTCATTGTATCTTTTTTCCAGGCGAGAGGCAAGCAGTCGCTGAATTTAATAGGAATGTTAGTCCCGTTTAAAAGATGGATCCAAAAATGCAGCAACGACCGACCGGTCAAACTGAAAACCTGCCTGTTCCTGGATATATTGGCGTGCTTTTTCAGCTTGCCAGGCTTTCCGGTAGGGCCGGTCAGACGTAAGCGCATCCCATACATCCACCACGGAGAATATACGCGCCCCCAGAGGAATTTGCTCGCCTTTCAAGCCGCGCGGATAGCCCGTGCCATCCCATTTTTCATGGTGACAATACGGGATGTCAAGTGCCTGCCGCAGGTATGCAATCTGAGAAAGCATATCGTAGGCGTACTGTGGGTGCTTGCACATGGTGGCAAACTCTTCTATTGTCAAAGGACCCGGCTTGAGCACGATACTATCGGGCACACCGATCTTGCCAATATCGTGCAACAACGCGCCCCGGTAGATATGCACGATGTCATTCTGATTGACTCCCAGTTTCTCGGCAAGCCGGATGGTTAGGTCCGTCACGCGGCGCGTGTGGCCTTCCGTCTCTTTATCTCGCAACTCCAATGCATTCGCCCAGCCCGCAAGTGTACTGTCATAAGCCATGCCCAATTCGGCATTTGAGCTCTGCAGGTGCTCGAATAGTTCGGAATTGTCGATTGCAATGGCTGCCTGCCCAGCCAGCATTTCCAGAAAGGCATACTTTTCCGCATCCAGGGCAAGCGGTTCGCGCTGGAATACCTCCAGAACACCTTTAACCTGGCCTTTGGCGAGCAGCGGTATCCCCACATAAGTTATGAATTGTTCACTGGATAGATCAGGAGTTCTCTGTAAACCATCCGCCTCTGCGCGGATATCCGGGACAACCACCTTCTGCCTCTCCCGGACCACACGCCAGGCAAATCCCGCCCCGTATTTTATCAGTGTGTGTTGAAGCATCGGTGTGCGGAAACCGCACTCACTGGAGAATTTAAAGGTCTGGGTGGTCACATTGAAAGCCAGGATATCCGCTGCGTCGACACCCAATTGTTTGGTTACCTGCTCCAAAAGAATTGCCAGGGTCAGAGTGGTGTCGAAGCTGTTGCAGATCGCCATATCAATGGTACGCAAGGCCAGCAATTGCTGCATGCGCGAGTCCGTCTGCGCATTCAAACGGCTGTGCTCGAGCGCCAGTGCGGCTCGCTCGGCGAAAATGGATATCAGGCGTTCATCGTCCGGGCTAAAGGCGCCCGGCTGGCTCACTCTGGACGTCAATGACCCCAATCATTTCGCTTCCGATTTTAAGCGGCACGACCAATTCAGACTGGGCTGCACCCCAACCCTGAATGTAATCCGGGTCCGATTGAACGTCCCTGACATTGACCACCTGGTTCATACGGATCGCAGCGCGTGACCAAACCTGGGCCAGCCAGATCCAGGTTTCGGGATTTCACCTGGCCTCCATACGGCCCGGCGACGGCCAGTCGCACCAATTCATTGGAATCTTCTTAACAATGAATAAGCTGCAATTGCCTTGACCGAAATCTTGCTGGACAACCTCAACGATTTTTTGAGCCAAATCTTGAAGATTCAAGGCGGCTCCTGAGATGAGTAATCCGGAGGCCCGGTAGAGGCGTGCCAACTCATCATTCCGCCGGTGCAACTCTTCGGCTTGACGGGCAAGGGATTCCTCAGCTTGCTTGCGCTCGGTGATGTCACGCGCCACCCAGACCGTCTCATCTTTCGTCATGGGTGTAACCATGGCTAAAAACCAGAGCGTACGGTCGTTAATGGTCAACTGGTATTCAAATTCGGCGGTCTGGCGGGTGTCCAATACTTTCCTGATGTTGTCCAGGAAATATCTAGCCTGTTCTGCGGGGAAAAAATCTGCCAGCGCCTTGCCAAGCAGTTCATCCGGCGGACGTACCAACAGGTCTGGATTGGTCTGGGCGACCTTGCGATAAATACCGTTACGGTCGATAACCAGGACAACATCGTCCATGGCTGCAAATAGGGCGCGCAGTTCAGCTTCGGAGGCGGTCAGGGCATCCTCGGCCTGTTTTCTGGAGGTGATGTCCTCGTAGGTTCCCAAAACACCCGTGATCTCTCCATCCGTATTCCGCAAAGGAATTTTGCTGGTCCGCAGCCAAATCCGCCCGCCGTCCGGGGTTGTCTGGGGTTCCTCATAATTTAGTCTGGGTTGGCCGGATTCAATTACCAGGCGGTCATCTGCGCGATAAAGATCTGCCTGTTCCTTCCATCCCATATCATAATCGTTCTTTCCAATCAATTCTGCGGGCGAATGCAAGCCGGAATCCAGCGCAAATGACCAGTTGCACCCCAGGAAATTAAAATCACGGTCCTTCCAAAAAACCCGTACCGGGATGGAGTCCAGGACCAAACGCAACATATGGCGGGATTCGCGCAAGTTCTCCTCAGAGCGTTTGCGGAAGATTGCCATGGCCGCCTGCGAAGAAACAAATTCCAGGATACGCTGCTCACGTTCACCATAAGCCAGGGCATTTTTGTAGTCCTGAACAACCATGACGCCGATGGCTTTCCCCTCGATGATCAAGGGGACTCCCAACCAGATCGACATGGGCGCACCGATCAGCTCCACCTCGCCGCGTTGTATTAATTCATCAAGTTGCGCCGCGTTACAAAGAAATGACTTGGCATTGTGTATTACATACTCAGTCAGGCCCTTCCCCGGCTTTTGAGGTGGAGCTCAAGCTTCTTCCTCATCAACAAAATAAGGGAAACTCAGCAGGTCTTTCTTCTCGTCAAAGATTGCAATGTAAAAATTGTTCTGCCGGCATCACTTCTTGAATGATCGCATGAATGGATTGATAAAGAATATCCAGGCTTTTCGCTTGATCGGCTGCGCGCGCAATTCTGTAAATCACATCCTGAAGTTTTTCCACGTGCACGCGTTCGGTGATATCAATCGTGTAACCAGCCAACAGATTTTTATCGCCCATGGAAATCGGGAACTTGATGGTCGTATAGTTGCGGCCATTCAAATCCTCATCGAGTGTAAGCACTTTACCCGCCGATACAACCGCCCAGTCATCGGCAGTCATTTTGGCGGCGAACTCAGCCGGGAACATTTCATCCATGGTCATGCCAACCATTTTGGAACCCGGGATACCGGTCATATCCTTATAATTTTCGCTGGCCTTCAGTACACGGCTTTCGGTAGCTGTCACCTGCTTTATAAAGGCGTAAATCGGGCTGTTCTTTATAAACGAGGAGAGTAATTCATTACTTTCCCGCAGCGCAGCTTCCTTCTGCTGGCATTCATCTTCCATCCGTTTTTTTTCAAGGACAGCATGGATTGTGTGTGGCAGGCGCTGGATATGTTTGGGATTCTTGATAATATAATCTGCTGCTCCACGTTTGATTGCTTCGGCGGCAACTTCCTCGGAGCCGGTTCCGGTCACGATGATGACTGGCAAATTCGAGCCGGCCGCGCGGACCTCTTCGAGAACTTGCAAACCTTCGAAGCCCAGGATATTGAAGTCGCTCAGGATAAGATCAAAACCGCCTTGAGCGAGTGCCGCTTCAAAATCTGCCCGAGAACCGGCTTCGACAAGTTCAAAGCCGCCTTGCTCTTGTTCGAGCGCGTCCCGTACCAGTGCGCGGTCAAGCGGGTAATCATCTACATAAAGGATGCGAATAGGATTGTTCATATTTCACTCTCTGGAGGCGCCACGTTTAGTGATAGCCAATAGCCGTCAATCTCCCTTACAACTCCTAGAAATCCCTCAAACGAGACCGGCTTGACCAGGTAACTGTTTGCGCCCTGATCATAAGACAAGGCCCGATCCCCTTCTTCTTTGGATGAGGTGAGAATAACAACCGGCAAGCGCCTAAGAATGGGTGTTGATTTGACCTGTCGCAGAACTTCAAACCCATCGATGCCCGGCAATTTCAAGTCCAACAAAACCAGGTTGGGCATCGGGAATGCACTTCTGTCAGCATACTGGTGGATCCCGAAAAGATAATCCAGTGCATCCTGTCCAGTAGATGCAACATGGATGGTGTTGACAAGCTTTGCCTCATGGAAGGCATCCAGAGTCAATTCTACATCCATACGGTTATCTTCTACGAGCAGGATATGAGCAGGTTTGTCCATGTTGATTTCACTCTCTAGGTAAACGGATATAAAACATGCTGCCTTCGCCTACTTTTGATTCAACCCACAGATTTCCGCCCAGCTACTCGATGGATTTCCTGACCGTAGCCAGGCCAATTCCGGTGCCTGGATATTCCTCTTCAGAATGCAAACGTTGGAACAGGTTAAAAAAATTATCCTGATATTCAAGCGGAATACCGATACCATTATCGCTCACCTTGACCACAACATGATTGTCTTGATTATTCTATTAAACGACGTAAATACTATACCACCTATCTATCAGGCAAATCATTGGGGGATTCGAATAATACGTCGCCAAGGCTTGCTCCTCGTTCCCATAACAAATCGTGACGGTGCGGAACCGTCACGATTATTGTACAAGAAACCTTTTGGACCGGTGTTTAACATTATCCTTACAATTGTGCCATCAATTTTTTCGCCGTCTCCTTGAACCCCGCCAGCCGCTCGCGCTCTTTCTGTACCACCGCTGCCGGGGCTTTGTTGGCAAAATCACTGCCAAGAAGTTTCTCCAATCGATCGATCTGAACTTTTACATCCGCCAATTCCTTTTCCAGGCGCTTGCGTTCCGCTTCGAGATCCAGCATGCCGGAAAGCGGAATGTAAATCTCCACCGGACCGGCCACCAGCGTGATGCTGTCCTCTGGCTTCGCATTCGGAGTTTCGAGGATGGAAAGTAATGAAGGATCGAGCCCAGCCAATGCTGCAATACCATTGGCCTGCTCTTTTAGCAGCACGGTTTTCGGGCCGCCGACCAACATAGCCGGCAGCCGTTTCGCCGGGCTAACCTTCTTTTCGGCGCGTACGTTACGGATCGAGCGGATGATCTCCTGGATAAGCGCAAAATCTGCCACATCGCCGGCTTCCCAACCTTCCTCGGGACGCGCATCCGGCCAGGTTGCCACGATCAGTGCATCCGGCCAATCGGCAGCCAGTTCCTTCAATGGAGAAGCCAGGATGGCCTTCCGCAAATGGCCCCATAATTCCTCGGTTACAAATGGCGTAATCGGGTGCAGCAGCCGCAGGCACATATCCAACACCCGCGCCAGCGTAACAACCGTTTGTCCTCTGGTTTCGGGTTTCTGCATCTGCAGTTTAGCCACTTCCACGTACCAGTCCGCGAAATCATTCCAGAAGAACTCGTAGATCTGCCTTCCGGCCTCGCCGTACTGGTAAGACTGGAACAACCGCTCCACTTCACGGACCAGCGCTTGCAGCCGGGCCCAGATCCACGAGTTCGGCTAAAGTCCAATTTGGTTTTCCGCTGACCGCTGACTCCTGATTGCTGACCGCTGATATTACAAACCTGCCGGCATTCCAGATCTTATTGGCAAAGTTGCGGTTGCCTTCCACTTTTTTAAGGCTCAAGTTGGTGTCGTTGCCGGGTGTGGACCCCACCAGCAGGGTAAAGCGCAGGGCGTCCGTACCGAACTCTTCCATCACCGGCAGTGGGTCGATCCCGGTGCCCTTGCTCTTGGACATCTTTTGTCCGTCTTCGTTACGGATCAGTCCGTGCAAATAGACAGTGTTGAACGGGATCTGCCCGGTGAACTCCAGCCCGTCCATGATCATGCGCGCCACCCAGAAGAACAGGATATCGTATCCGGTTTCCATCATGCTGGTCGGATAGAAATACTTATAATCGGCTGTCTCTTCCGGCCAGCCCAGCGTGGAGAACGGCCAGAGACCGGAGGAGAACCAGGTATCCAGCACGTCCGGGTCCTGACGGAGCTTTTTTGAACCGCAATGGGCACACTGGATCGGGTCCTCGCGGGTGCAGGTTTGTTTGCCGCAATCCTCGCAATACCAGACCGGGATGCGGTGCCCCCACCATAACTGGCGAGAGATGCACCAGTCCCGGATATTCTCCATCCAGTTGAAATAAACCTTCTCGAAGCGCTCCGGGATGATCTGGATGCGCCCATCCTTGACGGCGGCCAGCGCCGGTACCGCCAACGGTTTGATTTTAACGAACCATTGTTCCGAGACCATCGGCTCGATGATTTCGCCGCCGCGCTCGGAACGCGGCACATTGAGCGTGTAAGGCTCTTCCTTGATAACCAGGCCGGCAGCCTGCATATCCGCCCACATTTTTTTACGGCATTCGAAACGATCCATGCCCGCATACGGCCCGCCGATAGCGGTCACCCGTGCTTCCCGGTCCAGCATCGACAGCACCGGCAACCCATGCCGCTGGCCGATCTCGTAATCGTTGGGATCATGTCCGGGAGTGATCTTGAGTGCCCCGGTGCCAAATTCACGCGTCACATAATCATCCGCGATGACCGGGATCGTACGTCCGAGTATCGGCACGATCACTTTTCGGCCGACGAATTTTTTGTAGCGCTCATCCTCCGGGTGGACTGCCACAGCAGTATCGCCCAGGATCGTCTCCGGACGGGTGGTGGCGACCGGGATGAATTCATCTGGTAGGGGCGCAAGGCCTTGCGCCCCTACGGGAACCAACATATATTTAAAATAATACAATTTTCCGGGTTCCTCGGAGTATTCCACTTCCAGGTCCGAGACGGCTGTCTTCAACCCCGGCGACCAGTTGATCAGGCGCGGGCCGCGGTAGATCAATCCCTTCTCGTACAGGCGCACAAAGGCTTCGCGTACCGCTTTGGATAGGCCCTCATCCAATGTGAAACGCTCGCGGCTCCAGTCGCAGGACGCCCCGATCTTGCGGATCTGTCCCGTGATGATGCTGTGATATTTATCTTTCCAGGACCAGACCCGCTCCACGAATTGCTCACGGCCCAGTTCTTCGCGTGTCACCTCTTCGGTCCGCAGCAGGTCTTTTTCCACCTGCAGCTGCGTGGCAATGCCGGCATGATCCGTTCCGGGTACCCACAGCGTCGGAATGCCTTTCATACGGTGGTAGCGGATCATCAGGTCTTCCATCGCCACGAACATCACGTGGCCCAGGTGCAATTCGCCGGTGACGTTTGGAGGAGGAATGGAGATAACGAAAGGTTTCTTCGATGGGTCGAAACCCGGCTGGTTTGGATCGTTGGCCGGTTTAAAATAACCGCCTCTCTCCCACATCTCATAGATACGCCCTTCAGTGGACTTGAAATCGTAAGCTTTGGGTAACTGGTATTCGGTCATTCTATTCTCCGTTTGCTTAATACAAAACGCCCGCATCCTGTTGAGGACGGCGGGCGCCGCGGTACCACCTCAATTCGTTTTCTTCCAATGCGTGTGCCCTTGTGGAAAAAAACGCGCTCAGTCCGGACAATCATCCGGCCGGCCTGTAACGGGACCGCCCGTGCTGTTCTACTTTCGTTAAGATTTCTTCAGCAGAAAAACCGTGCGACTTCAACAGGATTTTGCTGCGGAGGCTTGCAGCCAACGACCTCCTTCTCTTTCAGCGATCGGCCTGTCTACTACTCACAGTGTTATTGCAGATTATACATATCGGAGCAGGGAGAGTCAAGCATAACTTATTTTATAAGGATTTTTCAGCCTCAGGTGTTTCTCAAGATCGGCGCAAGACCATTCCCGAAAATTTAAAAATGAACCTATGTACTCTATCGTCCGATGGGTCGCGCTCAAGACACACCCCCTCATTATGAATACGCTCGACAGTCTGCTCATCCAGGCGAAAATAAATCTCTCCCTTCGGAAAGGTTCCCGTACGCGGTTGCTTAAATCCTTCACGGATATTCCTATGGCAGCACGAGACATACCGCGTGATCCAGGCTGCCATCGAAAAAGTCTTTTGCTTGCACCTGGACTTCCCATATCCCTGCATCCGTGGGATTGATACGGTTCACATAGACACCGGTGCCTTCGTAGCCACCTGAAACCATCTGGGAGCCCGTCGGGCAGGTCGTGAAAAAACTCAGGGAATTACCCCCGGGCCCGTAATTGACTTTCTCATCCCTGGCCAGTGTGCTTGTCAGACCGCTGCCCGCCAGGCAGACTGCATAAACTGTGATAGGTTGGTCAGCGTTCTGGCTGCTGTTAGCCATAACCGACCAGGCATTATTGGGATCGACCGAATCCCCGATCGGAGTACTGATATAAACCTCCAGGCTGCCGGTATTGTCGGCAAAGCCGCCGCCCGTAATAAGCTCGCCCTTCTGGCAGCGGGCAAACGGGGCGCCGCTTACCGGCACATCCGCAGAAACGATATGGGTGGTCCCGGATGCGTTCTTCAGGCAAACCGCATAAATACTGAGCGAAAGCGCCTCGCCGGTACCGTTCATTCCGGCCACCAGCCAGCCGGTCGGGTCCGGCATACTTTTGGTGATCTGGATCCCCTTATTGGAGGCAAATCCGCCACCCAGCATTAAGCTGCCTTCCGGACAGGCCGCAATGCCGGATCCACTCTCGCCAGCCAGGATATTGACTTGGGCGGTAACTTGTCCGATCGCGGCAGAACCGGATGAAACCTTGGTCTCATTTGCAGGGACCGTGACGACTGGTGTTTCCGGCGCAGTCACTATCTGGGTGCTTTTGCTGCCGCTGGATGAGATTGCAGGTGTTGATGAAGTCCCACCGCCTGAAGGATTGATTGATCCGCATGAGCAGGCGATAATTACAAATACCAGGATGAATGCTAAGAAAACAAGCCAGGGTTTATTGGGGGTTATCATGCAACTCTCCTCATAATGAAAGATTCTGTTACCGTAATTGTACAGTACCTCGAGAAATATTGTTGGCAGTCAAGGGCCGGTTTTTGAAATTATGGTATCCTTGACCTGTATTCAACTTCAATACATTTTTCGATAAATCACCGTATTCACGGGAGGAATGATGTATATCGCCATTGAGGAAGTCATCGGAGTTGGGAAAACCACCCTGGCGCGCCTGCTCCAGCCGGCCTTTGACTCGGAACTTCTACTGGAAGTCTTCGAAGAAAACCCGTTCCTCTCTGATTTCTACAGCGACCGTGAGCGTTATGCCTTCCAGACGCAGATATTCTTCCTGCTCAGCCGCTACCACCAGCAGCGCCGCGGCGTAAAAACCATCCTGGAATCCGGCAGGAACTTGCTCTCCGACTATACCTTTGCCAAAGACAGCCTGTTCGCCCGCATCAACCTGCAAGGCGACGAGTTGGAAATGTACAAGCGCGTCCACGAGGCCCTGGCAGAAAAGATCATCATGCCCGACCTCCTGGTTTATCTGAGTGCCGACACCAATGTCTTGATGCAGCGCATTGCCTTCCGCGACCGCTCCTACGAGCGCAATATGGAACGCACCTATATCGAAGATCTCAACCAGGCCTACGAGGAATTCTTTTCCAAACCGTATGATGACACCCCTGTGTTGACCATCAACTCCAACCCGCTCGATTTCGTCCACTTCCCCGAACATCTCAAACTGATCGAGAACCGCATCCATGAGGCTCTCAACATTTCGCCCTACCAGGCGGAACTCCCGCTCAATCCGTGAGCCATTTATGAATATTACCCGCGAAAATCTTATCCGCATCGCCAAAGAAACCGCCGCCAAAAGCGCCCTCTCGGATCCCGAGTTGGTGGCAGCCTATCTGACCGGTTCTTTACGCACCGACAACCCGTTTCTGGGGAACGCCACTGATGTTGATATTGTTTTAGTTCACGCCACGGAGCCGAAGATCCACCGCGAGATCATCCCGCTGACGCCTGAAATCCACCTGGATATTATCCATAATCCACGCAGTCTATATGACAAACCGAAAGAACTGCGCATCCACCCCTGGATGGGACCGGAACTGTATGACTCTTTGCCTCTCTATGTTACCCACCACTTTTTTGAATTCATCCAGGCCGGAGTACGTGATAGATATCATGAACCTGCCAATATCGAAGTGCGCTCGCGGCGGCTGGCCGAGAACGCTCGTCAGGTTTGGAAAAACCTGCCCGTTGGTCAGCCGCATGGCCCGCAGACAATCCTAGAATATCTGAAATCGATTTCGTTGGCTGCCAATTCCGTCGCTTTGCTGACGGGCAACCCGCTGGCTGAACGACGTTTCCTGATCCAGTTCCCCGAACGAGCCCGGGCAGCCGGACAACCCGGACTGGCGGCCGGACCATTAAACCTGCTGGGTGCAAACCAGGTCGATGCGGCCACTTTAGCCGGCCTCCTGCCGGAGTGGGAGAAAACCTTTATCGAAGCCGGCGGCAGCCCATCTGTCAATTCGCACATCGCCGCTCCCCGGCTTGGTTACTACAAAGCTGCATTCAAGGCCATACTGGAAAGCGAAAATCCTCAGGCCATCCTTTGGCCCTTGATCCTTACATGGACACTCTCCGTAACGGTGCTCCCTGCCACCTGGAGTGTCCGCTGGCGCTCAGCTTGTGTTGCTCTTGGGCTGGATGAGGCCTCCTTCAGCGAGCGTTTGGACGGTCTGGATCATTTTCTGGATAGCATCGAGGCATTGCTGGATCAACTGGCCGCCGGTCACGGCCTGTAAACCACCATATATGGTGCACCTGTTCTATCAGCTTTACCCCCAAACTGTGGATAACTGCCCTAATTCTGTGGATAAGCCACGCGTATTGTGGAGAAGTCGCTCAATTGTTCGATTTTGAGACCCCCATATCTGGCCTATATTCCCCTTTCCATCCAAGCGCTGGAACGGGCAAAAATTCATCCATCCGGGTGTCTGAACGCCGTCTTTTTTCTCCAATTTCTTTCCACAGGCTGTGGATGATTCCCACAGCTGCGACGCCCCAGCGCTTGGTGCTTAACTTGCCGCTAGGTCACAGGTAGGGTCTTAATGCGGTTCTCCACTTATCCACATGTCCTACTACCACTACTATTATTCATATACTTAAATATATATGTGGAGGAATGAATGACAACATTCCACTTCGATGAAATGACTTGGCCGGAAGTAGCTGCTTTGAACCGTACTACGCCGCTTGTCTTGCCGCTTGGGTCATTGCCGGACCAGTCAGCTATTTCCAAAATTCTTCGGACCTCACAGCCTGTTGGATTGCTTCCAAGCATTCCATTCGGCTGGCCTGGCAGTGGGCTGGATGTTCCGGCAGAAATCTTCGACGCAATGCTTCGCAACCTGATTTCCAACTTATTCGAAGACGGTTTCACCAATGTCCATGTACTTGTACCACCTGGTTTGCAGCTGGGCAGGGAGATTCCACAATTGCCTTTGCCTGGCATCTTGTCACTTAATACCCGGTTTTTTGACCAGGATATCGAAAAGGTGGTAATTCTCCCCATCGGGCACACCGAACAGCATGGCTACCACGCCCCACTGTCCACCGACACGCTGATCATTGAAGCCATCGGAAGTGGTACTGCTCTGGTTGTTCCGGAGCAAGCGATATGTCTACCGGTCTTTCCATATGGGGTCAGCACCCATCGGCGTTCATTTCCCGGCACGTTTAATGTAGGGGGGCGGGCTTTCGAGGACTTTTGGCTGGCAGTTGTGGATCGGCTGGTTGCAGGCGGTTTCACCCGTTTCTATCTGATGAGTGGACATGGCGGCAACTCATCCTTCCTGGTCAACGTGGTCAAGTATGCCGGGGAAAAGTACCCGAAAATCTTCTGCGCAACCGCATTCCTGTATCTATCCGGGCCAAAGGGGGTGTCAGCCTTGGAAGCCAAACGCCAATCACCGTTGGGCGGGATGGGGCATGCCTGCGAACTGGAGACTTCCCTTATCATGTATTTGCGTCCGGATCTGGTACATCTTGAACGGGCTGTCGATGAAATGGATTTCATCACCACCCCCTCTTATTATATGGATTGGATCGAGGGCGGCGCTCTAGTGGCCAATCCGCCCTGGGATGATGACACCCGCACCGGTGCCTACGGTGCGGGTTCTTTGGGTACTGCTGAAAAGGGCAAATACTGGCTGGATGTGGCGATCGAAGAAAAAGTGGGGCACGTGTCCGAAATCCACGACCAGTACCGGCGCAGGCGGCTCAGGGATAATCACCACCCGGATGGTTTATTCACAGCCATCAAGGAACAATAGCGTCTCTTTATTATGTGGTAGGTACAGGCGTCTCGCTTGGCGTTTCAGTAGGTGTCGAAGTTGCCGTTGATACTTCAATGGGGGTGTTGGTCTTAGTCGGCGCCACTGTGGCACTGCCCGTAGCGGTTGGCGTTACAGTACCTACATTGATAACAACAGTAAGGATTGCTCCGAAATGCTGGCCTTTATCATCCACCAACGTCCATGCGCCCGTCAATTTACCGGTTTTATTGGGTACTGTCAGATTGACGGAAATATCCGCGGTCTGGCCTGTCGGGACCGAATTAGCCAGGGCTACCGTCTGCCCGCCCATCGCCTCACCAAAAGAAAAGACAAGCTTGAAGCTGGTTGTCCAGGTACATGTGCCTGAGTTCTTCACACGCCAGGTTTTCGTGAAGGCGGTATTTGCAGGCATCTGCGTCCCATCCGGAATGGTGACGTCTGAGACAAAAGTATAATTTGCACAACTCGCAGACGTTGGAAGGGCCTGAGTCGAGGTTGGACGGGTAGGGGTCGCGGTTGCGGTTGTCAGCGGTGTGTTGGTAAAGAGCGGGGTCGGCGTGATGGTGGGGGCTGACTGGGTAAGTTGGGCAATGACGGTTTGTGCAGCCGCCGTCGAGATTTCCGCAACACTTGGCTGGGTGGGTGTCGGGGTGGCTTTTTCGGCCGCAGGGCCACAGGCGCCTAGCACGAATGCGCCCAAGATCAATACGATTGCAATTCTTAAGGTTTTATTTTGCATTTTTTCCTTTCTCATAGAAAACCCCGAGCAAGCCGGCTGATCTGCTTGCGTCGAGGTCGGGATTGGCTGGGCATCCTCTCCAGCACGATTTCACCCACAGTATAATGCCTTTTTGCTGTTTTTTATGGCCTTCTTCCTTTTTTGCAGAACATTTGTTCAGATTAACGGGAAGACATTTTTATCTTCTCAACCTGCTTGTACTGCCTGTCCCGACGTTTTTGGTTGGCGCAATGTTTGCAGAGTCCCAGCCTACCCCGGATTTGTTTTGGGATTATTTGGGGATAATGGCGAGAATTCTTTTTGGAAATGATTATGCCGAGACTGATTTTGATAACCGCTTCTTCACCGGAAATTCGCAGGGTCAGGCGCTCGCGCTTCCTTAACTTCCAACAGATAACCATGCCCTATTTGGGCGCCCGGGCTCCGCACAACTGGGAAGTGATTCACGTTGATGAAGAAGCCGAGGAAATTGACTGGAGCATGGCTGCAGATGTGGTCGGGATTACCTTCCATACGCCCAGCGCTTTTCATGCCTATGAAATTGCGGCGCGTTATAGAGCACGGGGCATCTGTGTCGTGCTGGGCGGCCCGCATGTAACCCTGTTGCCAGGCGAAGCCAGCCAACATGCGGATGTGATTTTCATTGGAGAAGCCGAAGGACTCTGGGAGGAATTCTTACAAAGTTTTGAATCCCGCACGTATCTGCATATTTACCAATCGACCTGTCTGCCTTCCCTTGAAAATATTCCCATGGCTCGCAAGGATTTGTTTCACAGGCATGATCATACCAGCGGGGTTATGGCCGCGACGCGTGGTTGCCCCAACCGCTGTGATTTTTGTACCATAGCCGTAATGTACCAGCATTCCTTGCGCAAAAGACCGGCCCATGAAGTCGCTGCGGAATACGCCTCTTTCAAGGGTAAAGTCATCATCTTTTGGGATGATAACATTTCTGCAGACCTGGATTATGCCAAAGAACTATTCCGGGCGATTACTCCTTACCGCAAGTGGTGGAGCAGCCAGGCCAGCATCCATGCCGGCTGGGATGAAGAATTCCTGGCTGCCGCCGCTCGCAGTGGATGCAAGCAGTTGTTCCTGGGTCTTGAGTCAATCTCCCAACCCAGCATGCTGGAAGTGAAAAAAGGGTTCAACCGGGTGGAGGATTATTTTCATATCATTGAGCGCATCCATGCGCATGGCATTTCAGTGCAGGCTGGGATCGTTTTTGGCTTCGATCACGATACTCCCGGGATATTCAAAACCACCCTTGATTTTTTGGAACAGGCCGGGGTCCAGAATGCCACCTTCAATATCCTGACCCCCTTTCCAGGCACACCGCTCTTCAGAAGGCTGGAATCTGAAGGACGGATTTTAACCCGCGATTGGCGCAAATATAACAGCCGGGCAGATGTGGTTTATCAGCCCAGGCAGATGACGCCTGCTGAATTATTGGCCGGTTTCCGTTATGCAAATGAGCGTTTTTATTCGCTTGCCAGTATTGCCAGACGCTTATCCCGCTCGCCCGTTCAGTTGGGCTGGACGCTGCCGCTGAACCTGGCCTATGCCTATCAATGGCAAAAGAACGCACAATCACAAATAAACATCGTTACTATTTCCCCGCGCTGATGATTACCCGCTCCCCGATCCCGGTCCAATCATACAGCCATTTCGCGTCGGCCGGAGCCAGGTTGATGCAGCCGTGTGAGGCCGCCGTACCAAAGTTGTCGTGCCAGTAGGCGCCGTGAAAACCAAAATTGCCGGCGTAAGACATGAAGTATGGCACCCCTTCGATATAATATTCACTGGTCGATTCTACCGGGGGAGTGATAGAGCTGTAGGGTTCATTCTTGTTAAGAATGGCGAACCTGCCTTCGAACGTCCAGGAATTCTTGCCGGAAGAGATCAATGTAGCGAAGACCAGCTTGCAATTATCATAGACAGATAAAGTCTGGGTTTTCAAGTTGGCGTAAATAAAGCGGCAGGTGTTCTGCCCCGCATCTACCGGGACTGCCGGGTTGACCAGGGCCAGCGCTTCTTCAGGCAGCCATTCGTCAGCACCAATCTCGATATAGTCGGGTTTCTCAGCGGCTAACTCAATCTCATGCACGATCTGATATCGTTTAAAGTCTGGACCGGCTCGCCGTTTGTGTTGACGCTCTGTGTATCGGCCAGCACCCAACCGAAGCGGAAGGTCACCTCACGCGTCAACAGGATGCCGGTGAAGCTGGAGGGCGTTAATGGCTGCAAATCCTGCCCGTCCATCCAACCATAGCTGACCAGGAAATAGGTGTGGCCGTCGTCGCCGGTCTCGCGGGTGGTGGCGGCCACATACGCCGGGAATTTGGGCAGGTAGCCGTAATTTCCGGTCTTCCCCACGGCATCCTTCAAACTGGCGTACACTTTCGCCCGTTTATTAATCACTTCGGCATACTGGTATTTAAGCACGCCTAAAGCCGGGTCGAGCGCCTGGTACCAGGCCGGCTCGGTTGTGGATGTCGACGTCGGTATTTCGGTGGGAGTGGCTGTAACGGTTGCTGTCGCGGCTTCCGTCGCAGAAGGAATCGGAGTGTAAGTTTCTGTCGGAGCGAGCACGGACGTCGGAGTAGCCTGGCAGGCGGCTAGGAGCAAGATGAGAACAAGCAATCCAAAAAATTCATAAAACTTTTTCCCCCTATTGTGTTTTCTTCCTTTGAGGCCCTTCGTGCCCTTTGTGTTAAAAAGCGTTTTATCCATGCGGCCAATCCAGCAACAAAACTTCCGCAAGCAGGCGCGGGTTAACGTTGCGTTCCAGCTTTTCGATCGCCTCTTCCACCGCCTCTACCTGCCGGCGTGCCTCATCCAACGATAACCTTTCCGCCAGCGCCTGGATTTTCTCACTGCAGTCCACGTTGGTCAGTGGTGCCTCCCCCCCGGAAACGCACAGCATCACATCCCGCCAATAGGAAAGCCACAGCAGCAATGTTTCACGGAAACGTTCCCTTGCCTCGTATTTCCGGTCAGTCAGCTTTTCGGCGTATGCGAAACGCGCGTGCCGCGTGGATTTGAGCAAGCTTTGCAGGTCCTCCAACCGTAGTGAGCGAAACTTTAGAGATTCCTGGTCCTGCATTAAGCGAAAAGCGTAGCCGGGGCGTCCGCCGGATATGTGTGCAAGCAGGTGGGCGGTTGCCTGATCCGCACCGTGTTCCATCAGGGAGGCTTCCACGATCCCCACCGGCAACGGGCGCAAGCGCAGTACCTCGCACCTCGATACGATTGTCGGCAGGAGTTGTTCGGGCGTGTCAGCGGTCAGGATCAGCACTGCCTGCGCCGGGGCCTCCTCAAGTGTCTTGAGCAGGGCATTGGCAGCATTGGCATTCGCTTCCTGGAAGCGCAGGAATAGCGCCACGCGGTATTTTCCCTGGTAAGGCTTGAGTACCAGGCTCTGCCGTAATGTGCGCACCTGTTCAACTTTCAGGATGGCGCCCTCCTTCTCAGCCTGGATGACTGCCAGGTCAGCATACTGCATCCGCTCGATCTGCTGGCAGGTCCTGCACTTGCCACAAGGTTCGGCTGGTGCCACCGGTTGTGGACAGTTCAACGGCCTGGGCCAGGCGTAGTCCGAGTGTGCGCCGCCCCAATCCGGGAGGCCCGCTGAAAAGATAAGCGTGCCGGACGGAGGCGTGCATAATATGCTGTTTGAGCATCTGCACAGCCCATTCATGTCCGGTCAATCCCCAGTTTTCCATTGCCCGCTCACTATCATCCGTCGTCAAGCGTCCACCATCCTTGATCACTCTTCTCCGGCTCTTAGCCGCAAATACGAATCATATCGTTCCGGGCGCACTGTACCGGCTTCCACAGCCGCCCGCACCGCGCAACCCGGTTCGGTCTTATGGTGGCAATCATTGAACTGGCAGTGTTCCACCAACGGTGCCAGCTCGGGGAAGTAGCCATCCAATTCCTCGGGTTCGGTATCCCATAGTGCCAGCGAACGCATGCCGGGCGTATCGGCGACGTACCCGCCGCCCTCCAGTGGGAACAATTGACGTACCGTGGTGGTATGGCGTCCTTTCTGGAAGGCCGCACTGATCTCACGCACTGCCAGCCCCAGCCCTGGCTGGACAGCATTCAAAAGGCTCGATTTACCCACCCCGCTCGGCCCGGCCAACGCCGATATCTTTCCCTTCAACAGCTGGTGCAGCTCATCCACTCCTTCGCCGGTCTTCGCACAGGCATAGATAACCGGATACCCGATCGCGGGATAGAAGCCGAATATTTCCTCTGCCTGTGTGCGACCCACCAGGTCGATTTTGTTGGCCACGATCAGGGCGGGTAATTTTTGGCGTTCCGAGATGACCAGGAAACGGTCCAGCATGCGCAGGTGTGGAGCGGGGCGGGCGCAGGCGAAGACAAAGACCGCCTGGTCGGGGTTGGCCAGTAGAACCTGCTGGTACACACCCTGGGGCCGCGGATCCAGTCTGACCAGCGAGTGGCTGCGCGTTTCGACCGCCTCGATGCTCCCCATCCCCTCTGACTGGCGTGTTACCTGTACCCGGTCACCCACCGCAGCAATATCGCCCACGTGTTTGCCCTGCTTTAGCCGCCCGCGCAGGTGACAGGTCAGGGTACCGCTTTCGGTCTGGACAGCAAAAAATCCCGATTGGGAGCGGATAATGAGACCGGGGATTTCTTCATCTGGCATTTGTTAGTTGGTTACGGTGTTGGGGTGGGTGTTACTGGCAGGCCATAATCCGGGTTAGCAACGCCCATGCTGGACTCCCACCGGTAGTACGTTTGTGGTTTGCCGTAGAAATAGATTTCCATGATACGCCGGAAGATGGGCGCGGCCCAGATTGCGCCTTCGCCTTTGTTATGCACCAGTACCGCAACTGCAATGTCCGGCTTGTCAGGATTGCCTGCCATGCTGTAGCCAGCGAACCAGGCATCTGGTTCGACGGCGCTGCTCTCGGCAGTTCCGGTCTTGGCGGCGGTGGGGATGCCGAAGTTGCCCAGAGTGGAGTAAGCCGTGCCGCGTTTATTGATGGCCACTTCACGCATGGCATCCTGGATGGTTTTCAGGTTCGCTGGCGTTACCGGTAAAGTTCCGTTGACGATTGGTTTGAATACATCCACCGGGTCGCCGCTGACCGGTTGGATTTTTTCAACCAGCTGCGGGCGGTAAAGCGTGCCGTTGTTGCCAACTGCGGCGATATAGGTTGCCACCTGCAGCGGCGTCACCAGCACTTTTCCCTGACCGATCGCAATACTGGTGGCATCCAGCCCATCGGTGGCATTCGGGATGGATCCCTCTGATTCGGCTACCTGCTCGATCCCGGTGGCCTTGCCCAGGCCAAAGGAACGTGCCATATCCGAAAGCAGGTTCTGTTTGATCAGGTTTTCCTGACCCTGCTGCCATAATGTGTAACCGATGTGGTAGAACCACGGGTCGCAGGAACGCATCAGGCCTTCCGGCAGCGTGAGCTCCCCGCTCGGAGGCCAGGAAGGACAGGTATCTTCGCCCGTTTGGAGCTTTTCGTTCTGGCAGTCCTGCCAGGTCCAGTCGTACAGGGTGGTGCCGGGGATATCCGTGAACTCATATTCGCAGTCGAGCGTGCTGCTGGCTGTGAAGACACCGCTTTCCAGTGCAGCCGCCATGCTGATGATCTTGAAAACCGAGCCGAGCGGATAAGTCCCTTGAGTGGCATAGTTGTATGCGGATGGCTCAGGCATCCAACCTCGATTGATATTATTTCCGTCGTACCAGTTGGGGTCAAATCCCGGACTGCTGACCATTGCCAACACACGCCCGGTACTGACTTCCATTACAACAATTGCGCCTGGTAAACCGTCCATGGCGGCCTGTGCCTGTTGCTGCAGGTCGCTGTCGATCGTCATGGTAATCGATGAGGCCGGCCGGGAATCTACTTTCTTGAGCAGGGTTTGGCTCGACCCATCTGCTGCTACCAGGTAAAGACTGGCTGCATCGTGTCCACTCAGATATGGTTCACCCCATTTTTCGATGCCAAATTTGCCAACCTTCTCATTCCCGCTGTAGCCCATTCGCCGGTAAGTGGAGACTTCTTCGGGAAAAATGGGCTGAGTGTATCCAACCGCATTGGGGGCGGTATTGGGGATATAAAATCGGGAGTTGTAAGGACTGCCCTGTACCCCGCTATACCCTAATATACCGGAGTTGTTTACCGCCTCAACGGTGGCTTCTCCGACCGGAACATAATCCCCGGGGTTGTAATTTTCATAATTGTTTCGGATGTCCACTCTTGATACGCCGGTCAGCTTGGCCAGGGTATTGATGACAGCATCTTCAGAGTCAGCCGAAACCTCTCCAGCTACCAGCCCGAGGGCATAGACGTCAGTTGTGGTCGCAATGGCGTTACCGTTGCGATCGTAAATGTCACCACGCGCCGGGATAACGTATTCCGTGCGCAAACGTTTTCCCCCTGCCAGTTCTGGCAGGATCAGGCTGTCATCCCAGTTCAGCCGCCATTCACCGTTTTCCAATACCAGGGTGGTGTTGAAATCGCGTTGGAAATCACCGAACAGAACTGTTTTGTAAGTCAAACTGAAAGCCACTTGCGCCGATTGCGGGTTGGTCAGCGAAGACAGGATGTTGTATTCCACCTGGGTGACTCCCAGTGCATCCAGGGCATCGGAATAGCGCTTGGAAAAATCAGCCTCACTGATGGCAGCCTGGCTGGCTGAAGAGATCTGTTTGTACATGCTGGCGTAATCATTCGCCTGCAGGGCGCCCAGGAAGGTTCGCAAGCTGGCATCGGTGCTGGGAGCGGGGATGACGGTAACTTGTGCGGTAGGCAGGGAAGAGGTCCTGGTTGCTCCCGGCGGCGTGACTCCTCCCCCTCCACCTCCACAGGCAGCCAGTAACGCAAGCAGCACAATCAGATAAATCCAGCGGGTGAATTTCATTCAAAATCCCTTTCCGATCAACCAATCATTTCCCCGCCCAGGACGGCGGCAGAAATGGGACAAACATAAATTAAGGTGGATTGGCATTCGGCTGCAATGTCGGTACTGGGGACAATACCCAGTTTCCGCAAGCTGCGAGTCACATGGCAGAGTGGGAGTCCCATTACGCTGGCATAACAGCCGCGCAGGCCTTCGACCGGGTGAAACCCGGGGTTTTGGATGCCATAGGCTCCGGCCTTATCGAGTGGATCGCCAGTGGCCACGTAGGCATCGATTTCCTCGTCGCTATAGGCTCGCATAGGCACATCCGTGATGCACAGGTCAGTGACCAGAGTCTCATCTGACAGCCTCAGTGCGGCAACGCCGGTCAGGACCTGGTGATGCCGGCCGCGTAATTTTTTCAGCATCTCCATCGCCTCGGCCTTATCCTTTGGCTTTCCCAAAATGACTTTTCCTGCGACGACGGTAGTGTCGGCAGCCAGGATGGTCTGGTCTTTGTGGGCAAATTTGGTGCAAGCCCTTGCTTTGTTCTCCGCCAGGCGCAGCACGTAGCTTCCAGGTAGTTCGCCGGGAAGCTGGCTCTCATCCACATCCGCAACCTGTGTGATGAACTGCCAACCGCCCAACGTCAGCAGTTCACGTCGTCGGGGGGAGTTTGACGCCAGTACCAGCGCAGGTTCGTTCACTCCCAGGATTCTAACACACCTATATTCGCCTCAACCCCCGCCAACTGCGTTAAAAGCCTGCCAACCTAAAGTAGAAATGTCCCCTTACCACCCAAGTAGAGATGTCCCGCGCGGGGGGCATCTCTACTTTGCGGTAAAACCGGTGCGGCATTATGGATATACCGGTAAGCCACCCGAACTGGCATAACGCCCCGGTAATAACTACAATTGTTCCTCCGAGCCATAACTCTTTATAAGCTTAAGGTATTCCAGGTTGGAATATCGATTAAGTTCAAAAGCGGTAGCATAACCGGGCAAGTCAGATCCGACAATATGCGCAGCAAGTAATTCGCCCGCAGCACATGCGGTCATTATCCCAAATCCGGATAGTGCCCCGATAATATATGCTCCTTCAGTTGGGAGCTTGCCTATTAATGGCCGATTTTCATTAGTTTTTGTATAGTAGCCTCCGTCAAGTTTTGGGCGCGGAAAGTTGCCCAAGTATTGTTCCGCTCCAGGAATCATTTTAGCCAGGCCCCTCATCAATATTTCTGAATGGTATGGATCTTCCGGTAATGGCCATTTTGGGTCAATTATTGGCGCATGATGTGGCCAGAGTACAACAATAGCTGTACTACTGCCGCTGCCCTCGGGTCGAGTGTGCAACCCGGATGGGAATTCTTCCAAGAGCCAGCTTAACTCTGGCTCCGCCTCAATCGCGGATCGTTCGCTTGATGAAAATAAAAGATATTGGGGGTCATTCCAGACAAGTAAAGGCGCGTTTCTGGGCATTACTGATAAAGGGTCATTGCAAATAAGCTTCTGATGTAATTCTGTGTAGATGGGGAGATTAACATCCAACAACCTGGCAACTGATCCAATTAATGGTCCCGCAGCATTAACCAATAAACTTGTACGCAAAAATCCAATTTTCCCATTTTCTTCAAGATGTACGCCGCTTACCTGGCCTTTGGATAATTCAACCCCAACCAATCGCTGACTTTTGAATACAACCCCTTGTTTACGCGCTTCATTCAAAAGAAACATACCTAATTGCTGTGCACTCAGCCAACCAGCTCTTCTAACATGTAACGCAGCCTTGACATCTTTTGATATATAAGGGAAATAGTTATGTATCAATTCGGCATCTAAGAATAGATCAGCACCAGATTGATTAATATCCTTATCAAAGTTATCTTCAAAAAAAGGAATGTATTTTGAAGCTGCTGACTTTTCCTCGTGAATCCTGACTGGGCCTCCCCCTAGTTTACTTACAGTTTCTGCAGATGAGCAAAAGGATGGAATCTTATCTGTTTGTGACGTGAAATATAAATATCCTCTGCGATTCATCCTAAAAATATTGGCTGTTTTAATCGCAAAATCATCCATCAAGTCGATACTTCGATTTGATAGTGCAACCATTGCATCATCAAAGCCGGGCCACCAATTACGATATGCTTCGGTTGAATTACTGCTGGTTAAACTTAGAGGGCTGGCCTCATCAATTAATAGTATTTCACGCACGCCAGCCTTCGAAAGATAATATGCGGTTGCAATTCCTGCAATACCTGCCCCACAAATAACAATTTGCGCCTTATCCATAATTTCACCTCTAGCCAATAATGTGAAATCGTGCTTCCATTGCAAGGATAATCCAAGATGGTTAAACCGCGTTATATTAGGCTGGATTATCCCGACCCCACGTTCCCCAAATCAACAATCCACCCGCCTGCCCCCGGTTCATTCAGGTGTTCCTGGTTTTTCAAGGGGAAAATCCAAATTCTCCTCATTCCCTATTCTTGCGCCTCGTTGTAAAATGGCATCTGTCTAGACTACTAAAATGGAGGCGTTTTGTGGAAGAACTCAAGCAGCGTATCCGCCGGGATGGCAGGAATCTTGGGAATGGCATTTTGAAAGTGGACGGTTTTATCAACCATCAGGTGGATCCGGCCTTGATGGAATCCTGTGGGAAGGAACTTGCCTCCCGTTTTGCGAATTTGGGAGCCACCAAGATATTAACCGCCGAAATCTCCGGCATTGCCCCGGCTCTGATGACTGCCCGCTACCTGGGTTTGCCGGTGGTCTATGCTCGCAAGACCAAGCCCATCACCATGCCCGACCAGGTCTTCCTGAACTCTGGCTCCCTCCCATACCAAAGGCCGCATGGTTGAGTTGATCATCTCGCCCGAATATTTGGCCGGCCATGAGAGAATTCTCATTATCGATGATTTCCTGGCCTCTGGTGCCACCATCCTGGGCCTCATCCGCCTGGCGCAGACGGCCGGAGCCGTCGTGGTGGGTGTGGGCACCCTGATCGAGAAGGCTTTCGAGGGCGGGCGTGCTACATTGGAAGCTGTCAATATTCCGGTCGAGTTACTGGTTTGCATCACCTCCATGGATGATGGACAAATTATTCTCGGCGATTGCTGATGAGTCTGTTACCCTGGTTTGGGCAGCTCCCCATTGGTTGGATATTTACCCATATGAGCTTTATCATCCCGGCAAAACGATTACGCGAGACGGATACATTGTTGGCTTTCCATCACCCGAAACCCTCCCATCCTTTTCACGTTATCATCCTCCCGAAAAAGGATATCCGTTCTTTTGCGGACATCGAACCGGCCGACCCTTTCATCCCGGACCTTGTCGCCTCTGTCCAGGACCTGGTGGCAGAATACCATCTGCCTGCCTACCGGCTGATCGTCAATGGCGGGGATTACCAGGATTTCCCACATCTACATTTTCATCTTATTTCAGACGTTGATTATTCCAACGTTTAAACATTCAAACGGTGTTCATGCATCCTTCCATCGCCATCCTCGACTTCGGATCTCAGTACGCTCAATTGATCGCCCGCTGTGTGCGCGAGGCGCATGTTTATTGTGAACTCTTCCCCTGGGATGCCCCCGCCCAAAAGGTTCTGGCGCTCGATCCAAAAGGCTTTATCCTCTCCGGCGGCCCGATGTCTGTCTATGCCGAGGCTGCTCCAACTCTGCCCGCCTATGTGCTCGAATCCGGCCTGCCCATACTTGGCCTATGCTACGGCATGCAGTTACTCGCGCATACCCTTGGAGGGGAAGTCGCCCACGCTGCCGAACGTGAGTACGGGCCGGCCGAGATCCAACCGCTGGTTTCAGGTACCCTGCTGGATTCCATCTCCAAAGTCTGGATGTCACACGCGGACCGGGTTACCCGCCTGCCGGAAGGATTTATGGCCCTGGCCAAATCGGACAACAGCCCCATCGCCGCCATGGGCGATTTCACTCGCAATTATTTTGCCGTACAGTTTCACCCTGAGGTCAAACATACCCCCAATGGAGCGGCGCTGCTTGAGCATTTTTCAGTCGATATTTGCGGCTGTGCGCCCGACTGGACGCCAGCCTCCATCATCGAAGAGAGCGTCAGGCATATCCGGGCCCAGGTGGGCGCAGAACGCCTCCTGACGGCAGTCTCAGGCGGCGTGGATTCGTCCGTCGCAGCCGCGCTGGTGCATAGAGCCGTCGGGGATCAACAGGTGGCGATCTTCGTGGATACCGGCTTGCTGCGCCAGGATGAACCGGAACAGGTGGTCCGCACCTTCCGTCAGCAATTGGGCGCCGAGCTCGTGGTAGTGGACGCCTCTCAAGAGTTTTTTATCGCGTTGAAGGGTGTCGTCGATCCGGAACAAAAACGCAAGATCGTCGGTGAAAAATTTATTCGCATCTTTGAACGTGAGGCCAAAAAGCTTGTTCTGCCGTCCGGTACGCGGACCAACTCTGTCCCGAAGTTCCTGGTGCAAGGCACCATTTACCCGGATGTGGTTGAATCGGCTGCCCCGGACCGCAACAAAGCCGCCAGGATCAAGTCACACCACAACGTGGGCGGGTTGCCCGAACATATGGAAATGTCGCTGGTGGAACCTCTGCGTTATCTGTTCAAGGATGAGGTGCGTGCAGTGGGAGAAGCTCTTGGGTTGCCCGAAGCGCTGGTCTGGCGCCAGCCTTTTCCGGGTCCAGGGCTGACCGTGCGCTGCCTGGGTGAGGTGACACCGGAGCGCATCCAGCGTCTGCGGGCTGCGGATGCCATCTTCACCGGGGAATTATCCTTGGCCGGCCTGCTTGGGAAAGGGGTGGGCGCCAGCCAGGCCTTTGCGGTGCTGCTGCCGGTTCGTTCTGTCGGGGTGATGGGTGATGAACGTACCTACCAGGAGGTTTGCGCTATCCGGGCGGTGGTTACCGATGATTTTATGACCGCCGACTGGCTGCACGTTCCATATGATGTGCTGGCCAGGGTGGCAAATCGGATTGTCAACGAGGTGCACGGAATCAACAGAGTGGTGTATGATATTACAAGTAAACCTCCTGCAACGATCGAATGGGAATAATTCCCGGCTGGAGGATTTACGACGTAGTGTTAGTAAAATGTAATTCGTGTAGCAATAGGAGAGACAGTGACCAACGCGATTGAACCCCGTCATCCCATACCGCCTGCCCCGATCCATCCTCTGGCGGCCCTGGCTACGATTGTGCTGGATAATGTCTTCGGTATATTCGAGATTGTTGACCCATTGGCGCTTGTCCTGACCTGTGTCAGTGTCGGAGTGCTCGGCTCGGTCACCACCATGCTTGTCCAGCGCTATTTGGCGAAAGATGAATGGGGATCGTCTATTGCCAAGGGACTGGTGATGGGTATCTTCGCCGGAGTACCTTTCCAGGTGACCGGTACTGCCATCGGCCTACCCCTCCTGGCTTGGGCGGGTTTGCACGAATGGGTAAAGCTCCCAGCCTCCAAAGATAAAACCGAACAGCTTCCCTCATCTGATGACGACGAAATCGTAGACGCGGAAGTCAAGGATGTTAAGTGAATTTGCGGGCCGCACCTGGCAACGATAAATTTTCTTGACTGATGCTGCATATGCGTAGAATCCTGGCGGCATTCCTGTGTGTTTATCTACTTTTCGCCGGACAGACCTCTGTCCGCGCCCAGAGTCAGAGCACATCGCGCTTGAGTCTGTATGCCTTGCAGACCGGCAGTTTCCCATCCATAACCGCCGGGTTGGATGTATTCGATTCGACTGGCAGCGTGGTTACCGGCCTGAAGCCGGATGCAATCACCCTGCTTGAAGATAACCAGCCTCGTCCAATCAATCAGCTTCAGGAAGTTCTGTCGGGCGTGGAATTCGCATTGGCGCTTGACCCTGGTCCGGCCTTTGCCTTCCAGGATGCCAGTGCCGTTAATCGCTATTCCAAGATCGTTCAAATTTTAAAAGACTGGGTCGCCACTCATTCCGATACTCTGGGTGACGATTTGAGTCTGATCCCCACATATGGCAATCTCTCCGCACACCTGGCAACCACCGCGGAATTTTCAGCTGCCCTGGATGCCTACCAGCCCAACCTGCCATTTATCACACCAACTTTGAACACGCTCGCACGTGCCTTGGACACAGTCTCCGAATCGACGTCTCAGCCTGGCATGAAGCGTACAGTCCTTTTTGTCACTTCCCCTACCTCCGTGGAAGAAATCCCAACCCTGCAAAGTTTGACAGAGCGCGCCGTGGGCCAGCAAGTGCGCGTCTATGTCTGGATTGTGTCTTCGACGGATTTCTTCTCCACTTCCGGCGCGACCGCCCTCAAAGATCTTGCCATCCAGACCGGCGGACAGTATGTACTGTTTTCTGGTGATGAGCCACTGCCCGGCCTGGAAACCTATTTAGCCCCCCTCCGTCCCACTTACAAGTTAGCCTATACTTCCGGCATTCTTGACCCCCGGAGGACATACGTTGGCCGCGCAGGTAAATTTGGACGGACAGACATTTACATCCACACCGCTGACTTTTGATCTAAATATCCAGCCGCCCAACCCGATCCTCGTCGCCCCACCTGAACAAATCGTTCGAAAAGCGCCGGATCAGCGTACCTTTGCGACAACCGCTTTTCTTCCCAATCAGCAGTCGATTGACATTATCGTAGAATTCCCGGACGGACGCACGCGCCCCCTGGTGCGTACTACTTTATTAGTGGATGACCAAAAAGTGGCCGAGAATACAACCGCGCCCTTCGACCACTTTAACTGGGATCTGAGCGCATACGCTACGAGCGGCCAGCATATCCTTAGCGTGGAAGCGCTGGACAGTCTCGGATTGAGTAAAACAAGTTTGGGCGTGCCGGTCATGGTTACAGTTGTCCGCCCGAAATTCGGACTATTACCCTTCCTGGCGCGCAATAGTACCTGGGTAAGCCTGACTGCAATCCTGTTCGCCGCGGCAGTCTTGGCAGTTATTCTGACCAGAGGTCGGATCCGGGGCCGCACGCCTCGTGTAAACCGCAAGGCCCATACCGATCCGCTTACCCAGCCGGTTGAAGGCGCGACTGGCAGGCGTAAGCCGCGCTTGCCGGGCAGACGCCCGGCTAAACAATATGATGCCTACCTGGTGCGCCTGAAAGAGGATGGCCAGCCTGTGACTGCACCGCCCATCCCGATCGACACTCCGCTTATTACTTTTGGCTCTGACCCCTTGCAGGTCACGCGCATTCTGGATGACCCCTCTGTTTCTCCCCTGCATGCCAGCCTTCGGGAAGAGAACGGACAATATTATCTTTCTGATGAAAAATCTACTGCCGGAACGTGGGTCAATTTTGAATTGCTCACTACTCCCCGCTGCCTTCAGCATGCGGATGTCCTGCATATCGGTCAACTCTCATACCGTTTCATGCTGCGTAAGCCGCCTGAACGGCCCGTTCCAAAAATAACTCCTACGCAGGTATGATCCGAACAAAGCATGCCCCTTTGCATATCGCCGCGGTAACCCACCCTGGCATGGGCGGAAAGCAGAACGAGGACCGCCATGCCGTTTCATCCTACCGCCTCAGCGAAACCGACCCGATTCGCTCGGTCTTTGCCATTGTTTCGGATGGGATCGGGGGGCATCTCGCCGGGGAAGTAGCAGCCGAAATGGCGGTTGAGACTATCAGTCACATGGTAGCCCAATCCGATGGCCGCCGGCCGCTGGAGGTTCTCGACAACGCCATCCAGGTCACCAGCGACGCGATTGCTACCAAGGCCAGGGATAATACCCAGCGTCTGGGCATGGGTACCACTTGCGCATGTGCCTGGCTCATTGGCAACCGTTTGTTCACCGCCTCTGTCGGCGATTTCGCGCATTTACCTTTTGCGCAATGGCGGCCTGATGCAATTGACTGTTGACCACACCTGGGTGCAGGAGGCAGTGGAAAAGGGCATCCTGGACCCGGAGAAAGTCCGCAATCATCCCAATGTGCATGTGATCCGGCGTTACCTTGGTTCCTCCAAAACTCCCCAGGCCGACATCCGCCTGCGGCTGGCTAAAGACGAGAGTGATACCCAGTCGCGTTCCAATCAGGGGCTGCGCTTGCATCCTGGTGACCTGCTCCTGCTCTGCACAGACGGTCTGACTGACGTGGTCGAAGACGCTGAAATAGAGCCGGCAGTACGTGGGTTGGATCTTCAGGCGGCCGCACAAGCGTTGGTTGACCTGGCTTGTTCGCGTAATGCGCGCGATAACGTGACCGTCGTATTACTGCTAGTTCCATGGCAAAACCTTCCCAACAAACAGTCTGTCCAGACGAAGAAGAAGGCCTTGAATTTCTGGCAATGGGCATTGTGGGGGTTGGCCATTCTCATTCTTCTGATAATAGTGATTGCCGGGATGGTCTGGGTGCTTTTCAGGTTCGTACCTCCACTCATAACGACCCCAATCTTTACCCCATAGACCCGGGGAGGCAATGATGCGATTTGGCATTATGGCGATGCAGTTGGAAGCGCTTGTCCCTACCGGCATCCCGGCTGAACAGGTCATGGCAAGCATCATGGGTTTTAGCCACGCCGGGTTGGCTAAAAGCCTGTTTGATAAAGGCTTCAATCCTATCGAGTTGGGTGGCGACCTGGGCATGTTCCTTCCTCACGCCTATAACCCGGAAGCCATCCAGAAACTTAATCTGCTTAAACCTGAAGGGGTGGCCTACACTCTGCACTTGCCGCTCTGGTCTGTGGAACCTTCCACACCGCTGAATCCTGTCCGTAACGGCTCGGTGGCTGCGATTGTGCAGACCATCCAGGCAACCCTGCCGCTCGAACCGGAAGTGTATGTACTGCATGCCACCGGTGCGCTGGCAGCGGAATTTTACAATATGAAAATATCGGAAATGGCCCGCTTGCTTATCCTGCGCCAATTTCAAAATGGAGCCAGAGAAAGCATCCAATCCATACTGGCCCAAACCGGCCTCTCTCCCCATAAACTCGCCATCGAAACCATCGAATTTCCTCTGGATATGACTTTTGAGTTGGCGGATGAGCTTGATCTTTCGATCTGCCTCGATACGGGCCACGTTCTGGCAGGCTTTCCAGGCTGGTTCGATTTCTTTGATGTGCTCGAGAAGGCTTTGCCGCGCCTGGCGGAAGTCCACTTGCATGACTCGAAGAAAATGCCTGCCGGGCTGCGCGGTTACGGAGAAGACCACAAACCGCTCGGTCACGGCGACCTGGATGTGGGCGGTCTTCTGGACCGGCTGGATCAGGCAAATTTTTCCGGTCCGCTGATCTTTGAACTCACTGTGGATGAGGCCCTGGAATCTCTTGAAACTGTTAAATTTATCCGTCCGGATTATGTGACAACCAAATAACAAGGCTGGGTCCTTTTCCGCAGCCAGGCATGTTATTTAATATTCTTGATCGAGTAGGAGTCTCAATGAAGAAGCTGTCATTCCTGCGCTTGCTCGTAATCAGCCTGTTGGGTTTTGCCCTGACCTTCTCATCCAATATCCAGGACCCGCCCTTGATGACGTATAAAGTCCGTCAGCTCGCCCCGAATTTACCTAACACCACCCTCGGTATTCTGGGTTTTATCGGCTTGTTGGTGGCGATGGTGGTTCAGCCGATCATCGGCGTATTCTCCGACCGGGCCCGGACGAAACTCGGTCGCCGCCTGCCGTTTTTTATTGGTGGAGCATTTTTGATCGCCCTTTCATTATTCCTGCTGGCCGCAGCGCCGGCGTTATGGGTCTTGCTGATCGGCGTCATCCTCATTCAGTTCTCCTCCAACATTTTGCAGGGTCCCTGGCAGGCGCTCATCCCGGACCTGGTGCCTGAATCCCAGCACGGCACGGCCTCCAGCCTGAAAGCAACCATGGACATCATTGCCACCGTGGTAGCCGGCCTTGTGGCTGGAATCCTGTTGGGCACGCTCGGACAAAAGCTGTGGGGCGCCAACGCGGTCTTTGTTGCAGCGACCGCACCGGTGGTGGTCTTTATCCTATTTATAATTTTGACTGGGATCTGGGCGCGTGAACCTGCGGATGCGACGAATGCTTTCATCGCTTCCCGCTCAGTGCGTCAAGCTCTGCGTAATGCCTTTTATGTCAACTTTAAGGAGACGCCTGTTTTCGGCTGGTGGTTCGCCAACCGTATCCTGTTCTGGGGTGCCTTCATTGCGATTAACTCATTCCTGATCAATTACCTGGTGGATGTCATCCGTATGGACCAGGCGGGGGCGCAGGGGTTCTACGGACAAATTAAAAGTGATCCTGGGTGGCGCCCTGGTCGTGTTGGCGTTGCTGGCTGGCTGGCTTTCGGACCGCTTCGGGCGCAAACCGGTCATGCTGATCGCCGGCCTGGTGGCCTTTGCCGGAACTGTCATGCTGCTGTTCGTGCGTGAGAAGCCACTCATAATTGTTGCCGGGGCTATCATTGGAATGGCGATCGGCGCTTTTCTTTCGGCGAACTGGGCCTTGGCGACAGACATTGTGCCGCGCCAGGAAGCTGCCCGCTATCTTGGCATTGCCAACATCGCCACTTGCATCGGGTCGGGTGGGGCGCGCCTGCTGGGAGGGGTGCTGATTGACCCGATCAACCGTGCGCTTGGTTCCAACTCGTCGGGGTATCTGCTGCTTTTCGCCATTGCTGCAGTTTGTTTCCTGGTGAGTGCGCTGGTCATTATTCCATTGCCGAATAAGAAAAAGGCCTGAGCGCCAGGTTGGGAGCTGCAACGGGCTGCCAACCGGCTTTCTTATAATCTATTTCATGGGCTATAATTGCGGCCTGGTTGAAGAAGAGTCCGAATTGCAGCTTGTTGCACCCGGAATTGAACCAGCCTATGCTCTTTCCTTCCTGTTATTTCAAGAGATAGGTTCTATATTCCACTTTATTTATTAAATAGACTTAGGAGAAAGTGACCGTGAAAAGGTTCTATATCGTTATCCCCCTCATAATGACCCTGATGGCATCCTTGTACGCCTGTACCGGCTCGCCTGCTGCACCGGATACCACCAATACCCTGTTCTCTGATAATTTTTCAAATAGCGGTTCCGGTTGGACCCAGCTTAAAAATGATAGCGGTACGATCGAATACACCAATAACGCTTATCAAATTTCTGTAAATAAGCCAGCCACTTTGCTGCTTGCCACCCCCGGGAAATCTTTCCAGGGAGATGTCAGTATTGATGTGGAAGCCCGCAAGACCTCGGGTTCTAATGATAATTATTTTGGCATTCTTTGCCACTATCAAAACCCGCAGAATTATTATCTTCTCATGATAACCAGTGACGGCTATTCGGGTATCGCCATGCGGAAAGACGGCCAGGATACATTGATTTCCCCCGGTCTTAAATTCCTAAAAATGGACGGGATTAAAATGGGTGGTAGCACCAACAATATTCGCGCGGATTGCATTGGAGAAAAACTGACCCTGTTTGCCAATGGCAAGCAAGTCTCCCTGGCGTATAACAAAGACCTGACCGGCGGAGATACCGGTCTGGCAGTCCGATCCGGTGCAGTCGAGCGAGATGTAAATATCCGCTTCGATAATTTCACTGTCACCAGCCCCTCACTCCCATAGATTTGACTTGCAGAATGAAACGGCCAGGTTCCTTTGGATGAAGTTCGAAAAAAAATTTCTTCCGTTTCGGTGATCATGCCGACCCTGAATGAGGCTGGAAACATTGCCCGCCTGATCCAGTGTACGGTGGAGGCCATCCAGAGTGCCGGAATAAATGAAATTGAAATCATTGTCGTGGATGACGATTCCCCCGATCGCACCTGGGAAATAGCCTCGCAGTTGGTTTGCCCGCCTGCCCGGGTTGAAGTCATTCGTCGTATGCAGGATCACGGGCTAACCGCTTCGCTTTCGGATGGAATTAAGGCTGCCCGGCATGCCGTAATCGTTTGGCTTGATTGTGACTTTTCACATCCCCCGGAGCGTATTCCCCAGATGCTTTATATGTTGGATCAGGGTTTCGATGTGGCTGTAAATTCGCGCTATGTTGTGGGTGGCGGCGAGGACCGGAGTGGGGAGTGGGGATCCATGCAGATGTTTCTAAGTCTATCGCTCAATTGGTTTACGCGCTTCTTCCTGGACGCCTCCTTTGCAGATTATACAAGTGGGTTTATTGCAGTGCGTAAAGAGGTCATGCAGGAAATCCCCCTGAGTGGGGACTATGGGGAATACTTTGTCGATTTTATCTTTCGAACTTTGCACAAGAAATTCAAGGTATGTGAAATCCCTTATATGGCAATGCCTCGCAAGAGTGGGGAATCAAAAACAGGCACAAATCTATTGGATTACTTGCGAAGGGGCAGAAAGTATGTTCGTACAGTTGTAAGCCTGCGTCTGGCAGCTCTCCTGGGGAAGCTGTGATGGATGGTGGCATTAACTTTTAGCCCGCCTCTGCACAGATGGAATGGGTTTTGCGCCTGCCCACTGCAGACCCAGGAGTACCACTCCGAAGTAGATCACATACGCCAGAACCTCGGTTAACGAAGGGCTTCCGTTGTAACCAAAAAGCGTCGCCAGCACCTGCCCGAGCGGGGATTGATCGTTCAGGATCGGGTTGAGATTCCAGACATGCGCAATACCGGCAGGTATCCAGCCGAACTCGTTGAATTCCTGCAGGCTGTGAGCCACCAGACCGGCCGCGAAGAAAATCAGCAGGATGCCGGTTATCTGGAAGAAACGTTTCAGGTTTAGCCGAACGGTGGTTGAAAACAGGAACCAACCCAGCAGGCCGGCTGTAGCCAGCCCGAATATAGCTCCCAGGATTGTCTGGCGTGCGCTCGATGAAAATGCCGCCGCAGTCAGAAAAAGTGCCAGTTCCACACCTTCGCGCAAAACTGCCAGGAACGCCAGTCCAAAGAGTGACCATTTACCAGTCTGTGAGGCTTTCTGGACACCTGACTCAAGATCCCTTTTGATATACTGTGCCCTCTGGCTCATCCAGAAGATCATCCAGGTCAGGATGCCGGCTGCCAATAGCATGGTACTGACTTCAAAAATAGCCTCCGCCGGATCCTTCAATTCCAGGCCGAAAAATGTGAGCAAGACCGCTGTGATCAAGCTCAAGAGCGCTGCGCTGCCCGCGCCAAGCCAAACAGAGCTGGATCGATCCAGGCGGCCCATCTGGCGCAATATGCCCAGGACGATTCCGAGCACCAGCGCGGCTTCAATTCCCTCACGCAGAGATAGGATATACGAGGAAAGCAAGGAACACCTCTAGAAGATTATATTTTGGATATTATTTATCCAATTATAATCTATTCTAACCCCCGGGTTCCAAATAGGAAGTGATTATTAGCCTATCTTCTGGATTTCTTTTTTCCTCCGTGGTAAGACGGGACCGTGATTGCATAAATGGTACAAAGGCGGCTATCCAACATGCGGGAGCGGATGCGTGCATCCATCTCTTCCAAAGTATCCGCGCTGGTGATCACAGTCGGTAATTCAGCGTTGTAACGATAATTGAACAATTGGTACAGCTTTTCGCGTACCCAGGGGGTCATGGATTGTGTACCCAGGTCATCCAGGATCAATAGACGGAGTAGTTCGGATCTCGTCAAAGCGGCGGTCGTAACTGGTATTGCTGCTCGGACTGAACGTCGCCCGCAGATGGTCGAGCAGGTCGGGCAGCATGACAAACAATGGCGGGTCCCCCAATTCGGTCCGGAAATTGGCAATCGCTGCCGCGAGATGAGTTCTTGCCGGAGCCGTACGGGCCGGTTAGTACCAGCCAACCTTTTGGTTTCTCTGCAAAAGTTGTGGAAACCTTTAGCGCTTTCTCTAGGGACTTGAGTTTGTCGGAATCCAACCCTTCATCCTCGCGCAGGGAAAAACTGGCGAATGTGCATTTTGAAAGCAAGTCGAGCGAGGAGAGTTCGTGATGACCCCTATCATCGGTTGGATGGCGGTAATCCGGCGCAAGCATGGTGAGCTTGCTGACCAACTCTGGATCCGTGAGGCGCGAGCGAATGCGCGGCTCGATCTCATCCAGCGGGATATTGGTTGTCACAACCAGCGGCAGCCGGTTAATGTAGCGATAATTCACGATTTGAAAGAGTTTTTCCTGGGCCCAGGCAGTGGCAGACTGGGTGCCGAAGTCGTCCAGCACTAACAGTGCCGCGCTGCGGATTTGTTCGAAGCGCTGCTCGAAGGTGACGTCCTCGGCATCGAAAGAAAAACGCAGCAGGTCGAGTAAATCCGGGACGGTCAGGAATAGGGTTGGCACGCCCATGCCGACCGCGAAGTTGGCAATCGCTGCGGCCAGGTGAGTCTTGCCGCAGCCGTAGCCGCCTTGCAGTAAAAGCCAGCCCTTGAGTGAAGTGGCATACTGGCGGGCGGTATTGTGAGCAATTTCCAGTGAACGCGCCTGGCGCTCACCCAGGCCGATCTGGCCGCGCGGCTGAAATGAATCGAAGGTCAGGCCTTTGAGTTCATCCAGGTGGCTGATCGAGAAGAGCCGGTCTCGCACCTGGCGCATTACATCCCCCTGGCGGCAGGTGCAAATGTCCAGTTTGCCAAAATCGGGCGAACCGGGCTCGGCGTCGTGACGCACATAGCCGAGGCCATGGCAGTGCGGGCAGTCCGGATCGCCGAGGGTCTCAGTGCTCGATGAAGTCGGCGTAATCGCCTTCGGTGTACCGGCGGCCATCTTCTTGAGTGTCTCGTCTATCTTGCTTTTTGGCATGCCCATCTTCCTTCCAGCGTCGTAAGATCGCTTCCACGTACTTGATATTACGTTTGTTATTCTTGACCGCAATTTCCAGCGCCTCCGCCACCCAATCCGCCGGGTAGGTTTGTTCGGCATCTTTCAATGCGTCCGCAATCAACGGCGTCAGCGGGCCAATGTTTTCCTCGTATAGTTTGAAAACATTTGGTCGCTCCGGCGCTGGAGTAGCGGTTTCGTTGAGGTCTGGTTGCCACTGTCCCTTGGCGAAAGATTCGGCGGCGGCCCGGCCGCGCGGGGAATTCAGGAAATACAGTGCCGTGGCTTTATCTGGGACGCCCTGGCTGGTTACCCGAAGCATAGCCTCGAGCAGGCTGCCGCGTTTTACGGCTTTCTCCAGTGCCGGGCCCGGATCCGGAACGCATGTGTCAAAATCCTGTTTCCGTAAAAAATGGACCCGCCCTTCCATGCTCCCGATCCGCCACATGGCGAATAGCGTTACTTTTAATTCATCCCGGTCGTCGATCTCGGTGAGCAGATGACGGAAGAACGCCTCGGGGATTTGGATGAAAGATTCAGATTCGGTGAAGCCTTGGAATTTGCTCATTTTTCATCTCCCCTCACCCCTTTTTCTCTTTTTGGGAAGTCGTCCCAAGAAAAATAGAAAAGGAACGGGTGAGGGAGCATCATGCCTGGTTAAAATCGATGTTGCGCGTGGCAGCATCCACGAACTTGGCCAGGTGGTTCATGAAGACCAGTTCGACACTACCTGTCGGGCCGTTACGGTGTTTGGCGATGATGATCTCGGCCACGTTTTGTTTGACGGTGTCCTTTTCATACTGGTCTGGCCGGTAAATGAACATGACGATATCGGCATCTTGTTCGATTGAGCCAGACTCGCGCAGGTCAGAGAGCACCGGGCGCTTGTCTGTGCGCTGTTCAACGGCGCGGCTGAGTTGTGCGGCAGCCAGTACCGGGACGTTCAGTTCGCGCGCCAATACCTTCAGGTTTCGGGAAATGTAGGAAACTTCCTGGACACGGTTCTCGGTGTGTGTGTCGCCGCCCATCAGCTGGATGTAGTCGAGGATCACCAAATCGAGCCCAAATTCCATATGCAGGCGCCGGCATTTGGTGCGCAGGGCCAGCGGGGTGATGGCAGGCGTGTCGTCGAGGTAGATATGCGTGTCGCCCAACACTTCGATGGCATGCGTCAATAACGGCCACTCGTTGTCATTGAGCTTGCCGTTCCGCAAACGCTGGCTGTCGATGCCAGTCTCCTGCGCCAATAAGCGTTGAACCACCTGCTCATTCGACATTTCCAACGAGAAAATGGCGACGTGCTTTTTATGCAGAAGGGCGGCATTCTTGGCCACGGTGAGCAGGAAGCCGGATTTGCCCTGGCCGGGACGGCCGGCGATGATCAACAGGTCCGAAGGCTGCAAGCCGGTCAGCGTTCTGTCCAGGTCCACGAAGCCGGTTGGGACACCAAAGATTTCCTCCGGGCGTTTGGCGAGCTCGTCAATCCGGTCATAATAATCGCTCAAGACTGTCGAGATCGGAAGGAGGTCTTTCTTCAGACGGCGCTCACTGACGTTGAAGATCGACTTTTCTGATTCCTCGATAACATTCTCGACCAACTCTTGCTCATTGTAGGCCAGGGTGGCAATCTGGTTTGCAGCGGTCAACATGCGGCGGCGAATTGAAGCTGCCTCGACCATCCTTCCGTAGGCTTCGGCATGCAGTGAGGTCGGCACCTGGTTGAGCAGCGCCGTCAGGTAGGCCGGGCCGCCTATTTCGGCCAATTGACCTGCACTCTGAAGTTCTTCTGTAACCGTCAAGAAATCCAGCGGGGTGCGTTTTTCGTGCAGGCGGTTGAAGGCCTCCCAGATCCAACGGTGACGATGGATGTAGAAATCCTCTGCCTGGAGGAATTGAGCCAGGTCGTAATAGGCTTCCGGGTTAATGAGCACTGCCCCCACAACGGCCTCTTCGGCTTCACGGTTGTGGGGGATGACGGACGTGGATGGGACGGAAGTCCTTTCGTCCAGCTCACCTGTGCCTGTGGCGCTGGCAGGACGGCGCTCTTCGGGAGCGGTTGGATCGGCCATTAGGTTTTTGGTTTCTCTTCTTCGTCACCTGGATCGTCTTTGAGTTTCTTCAGGAAATCTTCGAACACGTCCAGGCCTTCTTCGCCTTCCTTGGCAGGTTGTCCTGAAGGCTTGGAATCATCCGTAGGAGTCGACGGAGCTTCCTCTTGCATATCGCGTTCGGGAACGATCCCGGCCGCATCCATCACGTCCTGGCTGACCAGGATCGGGACGTGGGCGCGCACCGCCAGGGCGATTGCGTCTGAAGGACGCGAGTCGATATCGAGGATTTTACCGTTCGCTTTCGCCACGATATTACCGTAGAAAATGTCATCTTTCAGCGCGATAATTTCGATGCGCAGGATTTTAGCCTCAAAGAGACCGAAAACGTTCTTGAGCAGGTCATGCGTCAACGGGCGACTCATTTCCACTTCTTGCAACGCTACAGTGATCGATTCAGCTTCGTACGGCCCAACCCAGATGGCCAGGTAGCGCTCCACATCCGTTTGGCGTAAAACCACCACCCGTTGCGGGGACATCAAACTTACGCGTACACTGTCGATGACTACTTCAACCATGTCAGACATATGGGCTCCAATAGGGTATGGTTATTTTAGCACAACCCTACTGGCAGCGGGGTGGTACTTTAGGCTGTCTGCATGCACTCAAGTGCCCGTTGGATAATAACCGGGCAGTTTCTCATTATGTTTGGGTGTTTCCGGAGCCTGTTATCCGCCGAATACGAAGGTTGGCATCCCCTGGATGTTCGTCCTGATTCGAAACAAGCCACCGGATAGCGGATATTTTGTCAGTTGCGCCAAATTCATCTCTTTTCGGGCTGATGTGACGTAGAGATCGGTCAAATCGGGTCCGCCGAAGGCACACGAGGAGACATTCAGGGCAGGAAAAGGTATTTCCGCCACCAGTTTCCCTGTGACCGGATCCCAGCGGGTCAACTTTGCCCCGCCCCACATCGCCACCCACAGCATTCCTTCGATATCCGAGCTCATGCCGTCCGGCCAGCCCAGCCCGGGTGGCACCGATACCGCCGGGCGCGGGTTGGCTATTTCACCAGAAACCTGGTCGTAGTCGTAGGCCATTACGATGCGGGTAGGTGTGTCGATGTGATAGAAGGTGCGATAATCCGGGCTCCAGGCCAGGCCGTTGGAGATACGCTTCCCCGTCAGCAGCGTTTTAACTGAGCCATCCGGGTCGAGTGAGTACAGTGAGCCGCTTGCTTCAAGCTCGGCGTCATCCATGCTGCCTGCCAGGAAGCGCCCGGCCGGGTCGCATTTGCCGTCATTGAAACGGTTGCCAGGCAGGTGCGCTTCAGGATTCACGATACGGGTCAGCTTTTCGGACGGAAGATCGAGGAACGCAAAACCGCTGCGGAGACCCAGCACCAGCCCATTGGAGCGGCGTGGGGCCGCGCAACCGATGAACTCGCCAACTTCGATCTGTGAGTCAGTCTCTCCATTTGGATTGAAGATATGCAGGAGTCCGGCGTGGATATCCACCCAGTACAGGCAGCCGCTGCGAGGTTCCCAGGCCGGGCCCTCGCCCAGGTCTGCATGCGCATCCAGGACGAGTTCGGGTTCGAATAGCATCCCCTTATTATGCATTAAAATCCGGATCTTTCAAGCAGCGATCGGATATTTCGATAAGGCAGGCTCCTCGTTGGGTTATCGGTGCGAGGGCATGGCAAAGCATTCGCCGTCCGCCTCTACGAATTCATGTGTTTATATACATTCTTCATCTGCTTGTAGATCTGTTTAAAAACGGCAAACCGGTTGTCGTATACCGCCCGATTCTCTGGATTTGGCGTGTAGACTTTCTTGAATTGCACCAGCCGCGCCACATCCGTAAAGGAAATCAAACCCAGTCCCGACTGCCCCGATCCAGGCTGCGCCGCGTGCGTTGGCATAAATTGGATCGGCGACCTGCTTGATCTCCACATCCATCACATCCGCAAAAATCTGGCACCAGACGTCTGATTGTGCCCCGCCACCGGCGATGTTGATGGAGGCTGGCTTGCGCCCGAGGAACTTCTCCATCGGGGGTAGCAGCCAGCGGGTGTTGAAGGCAATCCCTTCCAGGAAAGCGCGAATAATATCCTCACGTGTATTTTGCAAAGACAGGTTATACAGCCCGGCGCGCAACGTCTTGTCTTCGACAGGCGCACGCTCGCCCCAGATCCAGGGTGTGTACAGTACGCCGTTAGCCCCGGCCGGCGTGCGCGCTACGATCTGGTCGAGCACCTTGAAAATGTCAGGGACGTCGGCTTCCTGAAGCAGTTCATCCTTGTGGTACAGGATGTTATCACGCAGGAAGGTCAGGTTGCCGCCTGCAGTCGCCTGCAAAGCTGTCAAAAGGTAGCGCCCTGGTACGGCGCATGGGATGGAGGCCAGCGACGAACCCACGTCAGTCTTTTTGTACGGCACGTGTGCTGTCATCCAGGAGGATGTGCCAATATAAAGGTGCGGAAGGTAATCTTCCACAGCGCCCGCGCCCACGGCTGCTGCGCTGGTGTCGATCGCCCCGGCCACAACCTGCACATCCGGGGCAAGCCCCAGTGTTGCAGCCACCTCCGCTTTGAGCGTACCGAGTACGGCGGTGCACGGGATGATTTCGGGCAGCTTATCGCCATCCACACCACAGGCAGCAACGAGTTCCCTGGCGTAGTGGATGGAGTCCGGGTCGCGGTTGTCGGTCACCCAGGAGGTCAGGATCGAGTCGAAGGTCGCCGCGTAACGCCCGGTCAGGCGTAAATTAAGGTAATCCAACACGTTCAGGAATTTATAAGTGCGTGCGTACACTTCAGGGAAGCGTTCACGGATGAGAAGCATATGCGCGGCCGGATCTTTTCCGGTCAAGGAGGGCATCCCACCAGTCAGACGAACCCAGCGCAGTATGTTGAGCAGCCCTACTCCGCTGATGTTGACGAGTCCATTGAATTGTTTTTTCAGGTAGGGGGCGCCGCGCATATCCATCCATAGGATGCAGTTCATCAGGGCCTGGCCATTGCGGTCCACCGGAACAGTACCTTCACCCTGGGTGGAACAGCACACGGCGCGCACCTCCGAACCGGCGACCAAACCGCGCCCCATCAAACGGCATGCCGCCGAGAGAAAAGCTCCCCACCACTCATCCGGTGACTGTTCCGCACCTCCATCCGCCGTGAGGATGAGTTTGACGGGTTCAGACTCCCATCCCAGTACCTTCCCAGCGACTGTGATGAGGGCAACTTTCATTCCCGAAGTGCCGAGGTCTACTGCAAGAATAACTGGATCGGCCATGGGTTCTCCAATCAGGGCAGTTGCCGTGCGCCCCTATAATCCTTCCACGCTCGAAAGTACAGCATCGAACTGTCCCAACGCCTCATCGATGACAGTCTCCGTGTCCGCCATGGAGGTATACATGCGCGAACCTGCCAGCGTGATAAGACCGCTTGCCATGTAGGCTGCACCCATCTCTTCCATCATGTGCCGGCGCGGTTTGAGTTCTTTCAGCAGCCGGATGGGATTGTGCAGATCCAGAAGCATTACACCGGATGTTTCCAGATGGCAGATCGAACCCTGGTTGAAGGCCACGAACGGGAGTCCATATTTCTCAATGATCGTCTGCAAACCCCGGGTAAGCCGGTCGCCCGCTTTCCCGGCCAGCACTGCGGCATTCGTCCGCTCCATCTCGAGCAGGGCGTAATATCCGGCCACGCACGAAAGCGGGTTGGCTGAGAGCGTCCCACCGATGTAGGCATGTTCGCCTGCCCCGCCGATCCCGGCTGCAAAGGACATGATCACTTCCGCTCGTCCACCAACACCGCCTGCCATTGGATAGCCACCCGTGACGCATTTGCCGAAAACGGTAAGATCCGGCCTGACGCCAAAGTAGCCCTGCGCCCCTCCCAGGCCGAGCCGGAAGCCGGTCACAACTTCGTCGAAGATCAGCAGCGCCCCGAACTCGTCGCACAGCTCCCGCACCTTGCGGTTGAAATCGAACGGCACCGGTCGGGTCCCGGACTCAGGGCCGACTGGTTCGACAATTACAGCCGCCGTCCCGCCTTTCAGGCGGTTGAGGATGAGTTTGCGTTTCAACGCACCCAGGGCATTTGGGAAAAATTCCTGGGTGTTGGCAGACGCTCCGCGCGGGATCCCCTTGGCCTCCAGACGCCCGGTTCCGGGGACGTGCAGGCCGTAGACCATCGAGTCGCTCCAGCCGTGATACGCACCACCCACCTTGATTACCTTCTTCTTGCGGGTGTAGGTACGCGCGGCCCGGATGGCGGCCATCACGCTCTCGGTTCCGGAACCCAACATACGGAACATTTCGACGGATGGCATGAACCGGTTGATCAATTGTGCCAGTTTAAGTTCGTATTCATGGAACAGGCCGGTCACCGGCCCACAGGTTTGCAGCATCTCGATGACTTTATCCCGCACCGGCTTGTAGTTGCTGCCCAGCACGGTCGGACCCCCCGCCTGCAAAAAGTCAATATACCGGTTCCCATCCGCATCCCACAGGCAGGCCTCTTCCGCTTTTTCAATGGCAATTGGGAAGGGATAATTGAAGGCCAGATTATGCTGAACGCCGCCTGGGATGAACTGTTTGGCTTCTTCTGTCATTTGCCTGGAACGGGAGCATTTCGTATCAAAAAAGGCCAGGTATTCATCCATCTTGTCGCGCCGGATTGGACGCATGGGCTGGCGGACGAGGGCATCCAGCCGGCGGTAAACATCCTCCACATCCGGATATTGCGAGATGGCGTATTGTTGAGGGGCTGACAGGCCTTGCTCCAAATCTGAACTTTTAGGTGGGAATTGAGTCCTTGATAGTTTAGTCTGCATTCTAAAAACCTCCGGCCTCTGCCTTTTTCTGATCCTTGCGCAGGCTGGCAAAGGCCAGTTCACGCACGATCAACGGGATTCCGCTTACCTTGCGTTCAGAGCACAGCGCCAGTAGATAAGCCAGCGAGCACTTCTCCAAAATTTCCACATTGTGGACCGCGCGTTCCATATCATGTCCGAAGACCAGCGCGCCGTGGTTCTGCATCATGTAAGCATTGTTGTGGTCGCGGACGTGCCTGGCGATGGTGCTTGCCAGCATCCCGGTCCCGGAGGGCGCATACGGAATAATATCCACGCTGCGGCCCAGGAAGCGCGTCTGCTCATCGAAAAGGGCAGGGATGGGGGTGCGGATGAGCGTCAAAGCGCTGGCATAGACCTGGTGCGTGTGGACGACTGCGTTCACATCTGGCCGCGCCTTATAGATGGCGGCGTGCATGCCGCTTTCGACCGAGGGCTTGCGCGTCCCTTCAAGTGAATTCAGTTTGAAGTCCAGTACGCAAATATCCTCTGGAAGCATTTTTAAGTAATCGTAATTGGAGGGGGTGATCGCAAAGACTTGTTGGCCGGCGATCCGAACTGACAGGTTTCCACCGGTCGCCATGAGATAGCCCTTGTTTGTCAGCAGCCGGGCAGTCTCCACTATGAGTTTTTTTGCGTTTTCATAAGGGCCCACAGTTTTCTCCTTTATGAACTAGACACTGTAAAGATTATAGAACATCATCTTGACGATGTCAAGATTTGAAAGTAGGATTGAATCATGCCTGAGAAAAAATACCATCATGGCGATCTGAAAAATGCCCTTATCAAAGCCGGGGCGGAAATTCTGTCAAAGGAAGGCGTCAGCGGACTTTCTTTGCGAAAAGTTGCCAGCCAGGCCGGGGTCAGCCACGCCGCTCCCTACGCCCATTTTACCGACAAACAGGCGCTCATTGCGGCCATCTCCACCGAAGGCTACCGCTGCCTTTACGAAAAGCTTGCCGTGCTGGTCAAGAAATATCAGGATGACCCGTTGCGCCGTTTTGTCGAGGTGGCCTGGACCTATATTGAATTTGCCCGCAGCGACCCTGACCACTTCAAAGTCACTTTCTCGAGTGTGCTCGAGAAGGAAAAGGATTTTCCCGCCTTTGTGGAAATGACAAGAAAGAACTTCCAGTTGCTGGTCGGGATCGTTGAAGCGTGCCAGGCAGCCGGGCTATTAAAACCGGGCCCGGCGGATATACTGGCGGTTAGTATCTGGAGCCTGGTACATGGATTTGCATCGTTGTTGATCGAAGGCCAGATTTCGCACACGGCCCTGGAACGGATGACGGTGCGCCAGTTGTTGATTTTTACACTGAACCAGGTAACCCTGGTCGAGTTGACTCCAGAGATGTTTCCCCTGCCTGATTAAGGGTTGGTGGTATTGATCCGGCTCTGTTCGGTTTTGGCCACCAGCCTGCGTTCAACGACCAGGAAAACAATCAAGCCCACCAACACAAGTGTCCCGGAAAAGGCGTACATGCCTCCCGGGGAAAACTGATCCAACAGCAGGCCGCCCAGCAGACCGCCCGCAGCCGAGCCAAAACCCATCAGTGTGCCGCTGAACATGCCCTGGGTGGTGGACTTCATCCCGGGTGGAGCAATTTGATCGGCGTAATGCACTCCGGCGGTGTAGATGGCCGCGAAGGTCAGGCCGTGGACCAGCTGGATGACTAATACGACCCAGGGTTGCGTTGTAAGGGAATAGCAGAGCAATCGCAGGCCAATGGTCGTCATGGCAATGACCAGCATGCCGCGCGCTCCGAAGCGCCGCAGCAGGCGGTCGCTGAAGAACATGGCGGGGATTTCGGAAATGGTGGAAACCGTCAGTGCAAAACCCATCAGGGTCTTACTGGCTCCCAGGCTTTGCATATACACAAAGAGATAATTGTTGATGGTCGCCATGCCGATGCCGGCGATGAAGACCATTACCAGGAAGAGCATCCAGGATTGGTTGGCGAACAACACGCGTAACCCACCCCGGAAGGAACCGTTGGAATGGCTCTGGCGGAATGGGATCTGCGTAATGACCAGCAGTCCGCCCAGCATCAGAATGGCATAGCCCCAAAAGGCCCACTTGAGTCCCAACCGGCCGATCAGGTTGCCTGCAAAGGGCGCCACGATGCCATAGCCGATCGTGCCCCACAAGCGGATGCGCCCGTAGCGTTCCTTGCGGTTGCCCAGCATGGTCAGCACGGCCGCGTCGACCAGCGAACCGGTTGGTGCACCGAAGAAAGCATATAGACTGATCATCAGGAGCAGGCCGCCGAACGAGGCGATGCCCGGGAAGATAAAAGTGATAATCACCACGCCGGTGATGGACAACATTGCCACCAGCTTGTGACGGTGGCTGGCATCCGCAGCGCCAGTCCAGAGCGGCGCGCCGAAAAAGGAAATGATCGGGGAAATGGCCGCCAACAGACCAATCTGGCTGCCGGTCAGGCCCTGGCTTTGGTAAAAAAGCGCCAGGAAAGGAAACAGGATGGAAATTGCGCCGTAGTAAAGGAAATAATACATCGAAGGAAAGATCATATATCCGCACTCCTGCGGTTCTCCTAAATGGGGCTTTCCCCATACGGGGACTTTCACCATTATAATTGACGGACTTCGTCTCATGGAGAATTGGTATGAATATGTTTCTCGAACGCCTGCAGTCCGGTGAAATCCTGATCGCAGATGGCTCCACCGGCGCCAGCCTGCAGAAGATGGGCCTCAAGCCCGGCATCCCACCCGAAGACCTGGTACTGGATGCGCCCGAAATGGTGCTGCAACTGGAAGGCGCCTTTGTGGAGGCCGGTTCAGATATCATCCTGACTGATACCTTTGGCGGGACGCGCCTGCGCATGAAAAAGTCGAAGTACGTGGAGCGGGCCCCCGAGGTCAATACGCGTGCCGCTGAACTGGCCCGCCAGGCCGCCTCGGCCCGCAGCGGTGTATTGGTGGCAGGTTCGATCGGACCGACCGGACTGCTGATGAAACCCTATGGTCCACTCAGCATGGAAGATGCCACTGCTGCGTTCGCCGAGCAAGCCAAAGCCCTGGCGGAGGGCGGCGTGGACCTGTTGGTGATCGAGACCATGTTTGCCTTCGATGAGGCGGATGCCGCTTTCAACGGGGCGCGCTCGGTTACCGACCTGCCCATTGTGGTCTCTTTCAGTTACGACCGGGGCGTGCGTACGATGATGGGCGTCAAGCCGGCCGATATGTTCAAGCACTATAAGGATATGGGCGCAGTCATGGTCGGCGCCAACTGTGGGACAACCCTGGAAAACATGGAAAAGATCCAGCAGGAATATGCTGCTCTGGAACCAGGCTTCCCGCTGTGGGCCAAACCGAACGCCGGCCTGCCGCACCTGGTGGATGGAGTTACCATCTTTGATGTAACCCCGGCGCAGATGGCTGAATATGCCGTGAAATACGTTGGCCTGGGTGCGCATGTGGTCGGCGGCTGCTGCGGCAACATGCCGGAACACATTGCCGCAATTGTAAAGGCGGTCAAGGCTTAAATGCCGCCTATCATACGACTGAAGGGCCAGCTTTTCCTGAAGACAGCCGCATGCCTGGGCTGTCTGTTGCTTTTACTGGCGGCCTGCGCCCCGGCCCCATCTCCGACATTCATTCCATCCGTTGGGTTTAGCCCGGTCAGCCCAACATCAGTGCCTGCCGATACCAGGGTCCCGCCAACTTCCACTGCTCTGATCAATACAACTCCAACCGTCGCCGAAATCACGCCAGCGCTTACCTCCACCCCCACCGCGCTACCCGCGGATTTCTGGCGCAAGCTGCCGGTCATTCCCGACCAGGTCAGCGAGCGCGTGCGCGCAATTTACCAGCAGGGGCTGGCCTTGGGGAACAACCCGCGTATCTTTTCCCGCATCGGCGATTGCGCCAGCGCTGCCCCGGCCTTTCTGGTCGGCTTTGACAAGAACTACAATTTGGGAAAGTACTCGATCCTCCAGCCCGCAATAGATTATTACAAAGGCTCCTTCGAACGCCCCAGCCTGGCAGCCAAGGCCGGCTTGAACAGCGCCGGCCTTTTGACCACGCTCTGGACGGGCGAGCAGTGCCAGAAGAATGAGTCCCTGCTGGACTGCCAGTACCGGCTCGACCATCCCAGTTTTGCTTTTATCGATATCGGCACCAACGAAGCTTATTACGTGCACACCAACCCGGGCTCCTTCGAGCGTAATATGCGTATCATCCTGGACGATACGATTGCCAAAGGAATTGTTCCCATCCTGGGAACCAAGGCTGATAACATCGAAGGCGATGATTCCATCAACGCCACGATTGCCCGGTTGGCGGTGGAGTATCAAATACCGCTCTGGAATTTCTGGCTGGCGGTCCAGCCGTTGTCAGAGCATGGCCTGGTCGATCCGGACCATCTTAGTTCTGTTTCATATTCCAATTTCACCGATTTCAGCATTCCCAACAGCCTGAATTATGGCATGCAGATGCGCAACCTGACCGCATTGCAAATGCTGGATTTTCTCCGGGTGCAACTGGCGGGAAAACCTTAACCACGAAGAAAAAGAAAGAGATTAAACACTAAGGTACACGAAGATAAAGAAAAAGATTAACACAAAGGTGCACGAAGGAAAAGATAAAAAGATTTACGCGAAGGGCGCGAAGAACGCGAAGGAAGGATGAAGAACGGAAAAGATTTAACCACGAAGGTACACGAAGGAAAGATAAAGATCCATGTGTTGGCCTTCGTCCCCAAAGGGAGGTTTTGCGATTGTGAAAATTCCTGGTGTGAGCCAGGAATTTTGATTTTAAGGTACTAAATCTATGTTCGCATTGGCGGTACAGTCAAACCTGGTACCCTGGGGAGAGCTGACTGTCACAGGCCAGGTTTCCGAATCGGATGTGAATTTCTTCAGGCTGGGCTGCACCGGTTTCAGAGCGGTCTCGCTTTGCCAGCCCGACAGCGTGAATGCGCGCCAGTTTGCTTGCAGCCGGCTCGAGCCGATATACGCCCGACAGGCCAGAGCTGCACCGGCGGCTTCACGTATCCCGGCTGGCAGGTTGGAGGATTGATAGGTCTGTACCAGCGCCGGGACTGAATCAGTCGAGAGCGATGCCAGATAAGCCACATCCAGTCCTGCGCCTGCCTCGGCACGCCGCACGTTCTGCCGGACAATGCTGCCGTCCACGTTGATCAGCACCAGCGTGGCGGCGAAGCCGATGGTGGCCAGCAGGGCCGCAAGAGGGAAAAGCCGTTCCCGGCGCAGGAACTCCAGCGCGACCACAACCGCCAGCAATACGCCCAGCCAGATCATGAAGATGTGTGTATACATGCGTATACGCGAGAAACCGTAGGCAGCCTCATACAGCAGCAAACGCTGGAAAGCCGAAACCAGGATTACACCCACCAGCACCACCATCCCGATCCCCAGACCGGAGAAAACCCGGCGTTGGACCTGGTTTTGGCGCCTGACAATCGAACTCAGCCCCAGGAAAAGCAGTAGGCTGAAGAAGGCCACCCCCACGAGTTCCCCGAAGCCACGCCGGGCATATTCGGAGAAGGTAAAGCCCTGAATGCCGATATTGGCCCCTCCGCCGAAGAAATAACGGAATTGGATGATCACGAAGATTAAAAACAACAGCGCCACTGCCCCCAGCACGACGGCCGCCTCGGTGAAACCCAGGAACTGCGGAACGAGCGGCTTTTCGCTCAGCAGTTTCTCGTCCTGGCTCTTGCGGGCGGCATGCAGGAAAACGCCAGCCAGCGCATATGCCCCGATCAGGATATAAACAGCCCGGAAGATGTATTCCGGCAGTTTTTCCAGCCGGAATAATCTGGTAAAGTCGTTCAGGCGCTGGGCGAAGACCAGGTCGGCGGAACTCAACAGCCCCGCAAAGACCGCTAAAATTGGCACTGCGATCAATACCCCACGGAAAATGGCCCAGAAGCGTTTCCAGCCCTGGCGATCGGGCCGGGGACCCGCCGCCTGGCCGTTTGCCTGCCCAGCCGCGGCTGCCTTGCGGGTTTCGGACAGGAAGGTCAGCGGGCGGGCGAGCATGCTGCCGATCAGTTTGGCGTAATTGAACACGTAGTCCGACAGGCCATACCACATCCAACGCCCGCCCAGGAAGCTGACCGCCAGCAGACCCATCAACCCGAGCGTCAAGGCGAAGCTCAGGAACAGGCTCATCTGCTCCTGGCGGATAAAGGTTATAGCAGCGAAGAACAGGATCGGGATAAGCAGTAGCAAAGATTTCCAGGATGGCCGGATGCCATTCAGCCGCAGAACCATGAAAGCGCCTGCCAGGCACAAAGCCACATAGATGGCAAAATTAATGCCCTGGGCTTGTTTCCAGAAAAGGAAATCAAAACACCAGCCCAGCACCAGAACGACAATCCATAGAATATTCGTGCGTTTCATGCATTCACCTCTTGAAGAATTTCCCTAAAGTATAACCTTCCAATCTGGCAGACCCTGCCACGGACTATCAAAAGGTATCAGCAAGTGAGGAGTCAAAGGTCGAAAGTCAAAAGTCATGAGTAAAACGTAATGCGTAACAAGCTATTCGTTCCGCGTATCGAAAAAAATTCGAATAGAGGCCGGGGAGGAGAGAAAAGAGAGAAGTGGGCAGAGATGAGAGAATGGATATTCGTTCCAAGAACGAAAGAGGAACGACTGGGGCCTGGCCAATTCTTATTAGGGAAGGGGGATTGATTTATGTTCGAGATGGTCATGACAAAACTTCCTGGTGATCCTTGACGGGGTCGAGACTCCCGAGGGGGATGAATTAAAAAACGGCAAGAGATGGACCCTGCCGTGTCTGGCATTATTTTAGAACAAATGTGCGGTTAAGTCAAGGGTCGGGAATGAGAGATACTACAACGAGGGACCCCCTCCTGCCTCCCCCCACGGGGGGAGGTGTGGACTTCCTTAAATAAAATGTGACTGTTATAAACTTTCCTGCCTTCCCCACGGGGGGAGGTGTGGACTTCCCTAAATAAAATGTGACTGTTATTAACTTTCCTGCCTTCCCTCACGGGGGGAGGCGGCTGCAGTTCGGAGGAAGTCAGCCATTAAACCTTACTCCTCGAAATCATCTGGCGAGCCGAAGGTGACCAAATAATCGAATTTACCCTCTCCGGCAGTTTTCATCAATGTTTCCATCACAGACTTAATCTTTTGTTGATCGTCATCCGGGCCAGCCACGAAGAACGGTTTCCCCTTTTTGCCAAATTTAACCTTGTTGGTGCGCGCATGCATCTCTGGCGGGTCCAACACCTGATCGCATAGTTGTGCGGTGAAATCGCGGTGGGGCCGAAATCCATAGCGCTGGGCATATTCCAAACCGCCGTAAATAATCTCGTGTGCAAGTTCAACCGAGCATTCTTCGGGAGCACCGATGCACATTACGGGCAGTTCCCGTTCGAATCTACGCATGGGAATATCTGCTTCGGCAGTTGCATTTTTAACTCCCAGGCAAAAGAGATCCACCAGGCAAACGGCAAATATGACTTTATCTGGCGACTGCTGCCGTGCGACAACCACCGGGGTAATCCCTTCTTCCTTCCAACCGGACATAATCCAGCAACCCAGGATGGGGTACTCACGCGCGTGCTGCAGATAGTAGCGCGGGCCATGAAATGTAATCGGGCGGACCCTGGAAATCGGGGTTTGTGGATTGCTTTTCGGCAGGCCGGGTCGCTTGTTTTTTTTATTCTTCTTTGGCATGGCGTCTCATCTTAATTGTTCAAATATACATTTGCCGAAATAAGAAATGCCTGTTCTGGTTTTCCTGTGAATTGTCCATCTTCGTACACGGACAACTCATATTTTTCATGACTGTAAGTATAAAATGCAAAGCCCCAATCATCGTTTCCAAAATAGCGCAGACGGCAAAGGTGCGTGGGGGTGTTACGCAAGCGGTCGTAGTACCCGGCACGTGTTTCGAATTGCTCGTCTGGCGGCCAATCCTTGTAAACGACAGGTTCGGAATAGGCGTCAATGTAACAAAATTGGTTCTTGAAACGAATTTCCAAGCGCGTATATTTGCCTTTAAATTGCTGCGCTGCAACGAGGTAAATGCGTTTTTCAACATCCGCTTGCACGGCCGGTGGGATTTTTACCCCGCCTGAGCTTGGATCGAAAACCCATGACCTTGTTTTCATTTAGTTCCTTGCGGGTACGTTCCTCGGAAATCCGACGCAAACCTGACCACTCCTTATACCCACGCATAAAAAGTATACAACAAATCCCAGAATTGTGTTGCGTTGGGCTAGGCTGAATATATGTGTTCAGAAAGGGAAAGGGCCAGAATAGTTCTCAATTGAGGAGGTAACCAACGATCTTCTCAAGCATGGCATCGAAGAAATCGTGGGAGTAATTTACTCCGTGGTGCACGCTGATGGAGCGGAGTTCCTCCGGAAGTTGCTGCTCGGCCGGAAATTGGAACCTGGGCATCAGGATAGGGATGATCATTCTTTTACTGTCCAGCGCACAGGCGATTTCCTTTCGCAGCCAGTCACCAGGATTGGAACAGCGCTCGAGTGAACCGGGAGAGAGTATGACAATAAAAGCGGGTGTATCGCGAATATTCTCTATGATCAATTCATCAAAATGACCAGGCCGAAGGTCGTCCACATCCAGAAACACTCTAAAACGCCTTTGCAGGAGTTCCGCACGGATTAAGCGGGCAGTTTGAGAATTCGTTTCCCTCCTGTAGCTTATAAAAACGTCGTATTTATGATTACCTTTCAACATTCCAAAAGAGCTGCGAGCCTCTTTATTGGACAGGGTTGGTTCCACCTGTTCAGGTTTTAACCCGGCTGGAGCTGCGTTTCCTAAAAGCTGAATTGTTTGTAGAATATTCTTCGAGAGCCTGCTTGCCGCCTCTGAAATTGGTATATGGATGGCATCGAGCCAATGAAGATTTCCTATAAAGTAATTCAGCATTTGTCCCGGTTGGAAATCTTCAATCCGCATCGGGATAATGAGCTTACCTCTCCTGGAGGCTGCCTCGATCTTCACGAAATACATCCCGTAACTCTTCAGAACGGCTCGAAAGGATCAAGACGAATACCTGACACTCTTCAATGGCCGATTCTATGGCGGTTGGAGTATCGGAGCCAGGGATCAAGTCACACGCTGCGATCCAATAAGATATGCCGGAAGCCTCAAGTTCCCTGCAAACAGCCTCCGCAGCGGGTTTGTCCCAGGACGAATAGGATATGAAAACCTGATGTGTCATTGCCATCGTCCTTTATCATCCGAGCGGTTTTAAAGCTATGAATATCTTTTATTGTATAGCATTTTGATGAGAAGGCAAAATCAAAAAAGGAACCTCATGCGCAGGAATTGATTGAAACGAGTTCGTTCCTCGTCACTTCAATCCAGGCGCACGTTGCCGCGAAATCTAGTTGTGAATGGCAGCGAAAAGCCGGCCTTTTTAATTATGTGCACTGGAAATTTGGTGAAAACCAGTAAATTAATCTACCTTATGGAATTGTTAGAACCCAAATCAACCTATTGACACGTGAATAATTTCATGCGATACTAATTCAGCGCAAGTTTTCCTTATGCTCAAACTTGCCTCTAAATCGCCATCCTTATAGAAGAGGAGGTGGTGCCTAAAATGGATAGTAGTACGAAACGTAGCGCTGTGGCATCCCTCCTCGTTCTGCAGTAACATTCGCAGACCGTAAAGGTGCCACAGCGCGCCAAGGGAGACCGCCGAAAGGCGGCCTTCCGCTTTTTAACCCTACTCGTCTCCGAACGAGATGCCAATTCCGCGGGCAGTGGCGATCGCATCTCCGTTCAAGTTGACACGTTTGGGTACAGCCAGGGCTTCACTGATCGGGATATCGATCACCTTTGCGTCCCGCAAGGCTACCATCCGGCCAAAGCCACCCTGCGCAGCCGTCCGCACAGCCGCGGCGCCGTAACGGGTGGCCAACCAGCGGTCGAAGGCGGTCGGAGAGCCACCGCGCTGCAGATGACCGAGAACGGTCACGCGCGCTTCGAGACCCTGACTCTCGATGTACTTGCCAACCTCCTGCCCGATACCGCCCAGCCTCGGCACGTAGACGGCATCCCCGGAACGCGAAAACACTTCCTGCCCGCCGACCGGCTTGGCGCCTTCCGAGACAGCCAACAGACTGAACTTGGCCCCGCCCTGGGCGCGTTCACATACTTTCCGAAAGATCGCCTCATATTTGAAGGGGATCTCGGGGATCAGGATCACGTCTGCTCCGCCGGCGACGCCAGAGTGCAGGGCAATGAAACCGGCGTCGCGGCCCATCAATTCCAGCACCATAACGCGGTGATGCGCTTCGGCAGTGGTGTGCAGCCGGTCAAGCGCCTCGGTGGCGATCATCAAGGCGGTATCGAAACCGAAGGTGACTTCGGTGCCGCCGACGTCGTTGTCGATTGTCTTGGGTACGCCAATGACGGGAACGCCCTTTTCACACAGTTCCATGGCGACGCGCAGTGTGCCATCCCCGCCGATAACAATGACTGCGTCCAGATGCAAGTCCTGGATAGCCTTGATGACTTCATCTGAGACATCGATGACCACTTGCTTGCCGTCGCGCATGACTTTGCGGGCGAACGGGTTGCCGCGATTGGCAGTCCCCAGGATGGTGCCGCCGCGCGGCAGGATGCCGCGCACGGCCGCCAGGTCGAGCGGGAGAACGCCGTTGGGGGCGATGAATCCGTCGTATCCGTCCACGACCCCAAACACGTCACAGCCATAAACGTTGATGGCGGTCTTGGTGACAGCCCGAATGACCGCGTTCAAGCCAGGCGCATCGCCTCCGCCGGTCAATACTGCAATACGTTTCATCTCCACCTCCTTCGGTTGGAATGATTATATACTAAAGAAAAGGTACCGAAAATAGGCTATGCGAGCGCTTTGCGCTCGCATAGCCTATTTTCGTTTATTTCCTTATTAATCAGGACGACCGATCGGTCGTCCTGATTATTATTTTCTACGGCATGATATGGGTAAAGCGCCAGCTCTGATCGGTCTGCTGGACCGTGGAGCTAAATCCAATCACCTCGAACCAGGTATTGCCGGGCTTGAATGCAAAGGCTGAACCGTCCGGGTTGGTCAGCGAGACCACATCCGGATCATTGCGCTGCCAATTGATCTTGTAGATCTGTCCATCCCGGAAGGCATATGCAGCCCCGGATCCGCTCAACTGGATGTCGTAGATCCCGGGGCTATAAAGCTCATGGTTGACATATAAGAACACAACGTTATCGGCAGCGATGGGCTTGGTGGTCAGGCGGTCGGTCAACTGGGCATATTTTTCGGAAGCGATCGAATCGAGGGCGTCGGCAGAATCGGAGAAGCGCAGGTAGGTGCCGCTGGCGGGGTCATAATCCCAGCGGTTGAAGATGGCGCCCGAGTAACGCACATAGGCCTGCGTACCGGGCTGGCCTCCAGCCGGCGGAGTGAGATTAAAGGTCATGCCGCTGAGGTCCTGTTTCCCGTTAATGCCTTTTTTGGTGGCATACGCGTTCAAATCGGCGGTATTCACCATGAGATAATCGAACCCGTTCGGATCGTAACGCGTCAGGGGCGTGCTCGAGCCCTCCACCACCAGGCGGTTGGCGAAATCCGAATTGATGAAGCGAGTCATCTCGGCTACATAGGCAGACCCAAATGCAAAGACGGCCTTATAGCCGCGAACGATGTCAGCGTCGATAAAGCGACCCGAGCGGATCGGTCCGACCTGGGCGGCATCGTTTCCATACCAAACCCCTGCAAAGCGGGTGGTGCCTTCCTCGGTGTAATATTCAAAAACGATATCAGCCAATGAAAGACCCCACTGCGGGCGGCTGTTGCGAGGCAGATTCTGGACCTTGATGACCATCGGACGGCGGTCGAGCAGGGTTGGGTCGGCCACGGTCAGACCGGTCAGGGGATCCACGCCGGCAGGGAAGTTGGCCGGGCCATAGCCTTCCGGCGGATAACTCGGCGTTGCTGTTGCGGTGGGTGTCGCGGTTGGAAGGGAGGTGGGAGTCTCAGTGCTGGTTGGCACCAGGGTGGCAGTAGCGGTTGGGGTCGGGACGGTCGTAGCAGCGGGTCCGCAGGCGACCAGCACCACCGCCAGGCAAACGAAGGTGAACAAGAGCTTTTTCATAATTTGAATTCTCCTTAAAGATATTAGACGTTATCATACCGCAATAGTTCCAGCCCGGAGTGGAACTACGCAGCGGCCTAAATTGATTTTAATCATAAGCAATTCCGCCCGGTAATTGCTAAACTACTGCCAAATGATAATAACGAGGTTATTTACGACTGTTTTTATAGGTTTGGGCGCTCTGCAGGATATCATGTGCGGAGCTGATCGTGCCTTCGGTTACCTGGCCCAGCATTTGGGCCAATTCGAGCGTGCGCGGCTCGCCGGACAGCCGGGTGAGCCGGGTAAGCGTGCGGCTGTTCTCAACGATCTTTTGCACCTGGAAGTGCTGGTCGCCAAAAGCGGCCAACTGCGGCAGGTGGGTGATGACCATCACCTGGTGGGCGCGGCCCAGCCCCCATAGTTTTTCTCCGACCGTTGCGCCGACACGCCCGCCAATGCCCTGATCGATCTCGTCGAAGATGAGCGTGGGAATCTGGTCGGCACGCGCAAGCACATTTTTTAGCGCCAGCATCAAGCGGGAAGTCTCGCCGCCGGAGGCGATTTTCACCAAAGGCTTCAGACCTTCGCCCGGGTTTGGCTCCACCAGGAACTCCACCTTATCCAAACCATTCCCGTCAAACCCAACGCGTGTGCCATCCGGCATAGGCAGGCCTTGCGGGTCGGATCGGGTCTGGAAGTCCACGGCGAAGCGGGCGCCAGCCATCCGTAGATCATTCAGCTCGGTCTCGATGGCCTGGCTCATTTTGTTGGCAGCTTCCTTGCGCTTGTGTGAAAGGGACAGGCCCTGTCCGGCGAGTTTCGCCAGGGCCTCCGCTTCAGAGGTTTCGAGTTCGGCGATGCGAGTTGAAGCGCTGCTGATGGTCTCCAATTGTTTGCGGGCATCGGCGGCGAAGGCGATGACTGATTCGATGCTGCCGCCATACTTGCGCTCCAGGCGGCGAACCAGGTCGAGGCGCTCCTCCACTTCCTCCAGCCGCTTGGGGTTGTATTCGATGGCTTCCAGGTAATCCCGCAGACTGTGGGATAGGTCGGCCAGAGTCTCTTCAATCGCGACCGATTGTTCTGACAGGCCATGGTGGGCCGCGTCGATCTGGCCCAGTTTCGCCAGGGATTGGACTGCCTGCCCAACCAGGTCGGTGGCGGCCGGGGATTCGGGGGTGCCTTCATCCAGCACCGTCAAAGCTGATTGGGCCAGTGTGGCCAGGGCTTCGGCGTTGGCGAGACGGTCACGTTCCTGCTTGAGTTCTTCATCTTCGCCGCGGCGCAGCCGGGCTGCTTCGATCTCATCTGCCTGGAAGGTCAACATTTCGGAGCGGCGTTCGGCATCCCGTTGCGCTTCCCGCAGATCGTTCAATTCACGGCGCAAGCCGAGCAGGTTCTGATGGGCCTTGTGATAGGCAGCCAGGACGGATTCGACGCCCGCGTAGCGGTCGAGCAGGCCGAGGTGGGAGTGTACGTTAAGCAGCGAGAGATGTTCAGACTGACCGTGGATATCCACCAGGATTTCGCCCAATTCCTTCAGCAGGGCCAAACCCACGCTGCGGCCATTCAGACGCGCCACGCTGCGCCCTTCGCGGCGGATCTCGCGCGTCAGGGTGACGTAGTTTGGGTCATCGAGCAGTTCTTCCCGCTTGAGGATGGCATGTGCCGCCGGGCGTTCGGGGCCGGACAGCTTGAAGGTCCCCTCCACATGTGCCAGGTCGGCATCTGAACGGATGGAGGTGCTGTCGGCTCTTCCACCCAGCAGCATGTCCACGGCATCCATAATAATGGATTTACCCGCGCCGGTCTCGCCGGTCAAGATGATCAACCCGGGTCCGAATTCCAGATCGAGGCGGTCAATAATGGCGAAGTTCTGGATGTGCAGTTCGGTCAGCATATTCGTCCAAATGAAGTAACAAAATGTAGTAAACAAAAGTAGTAACGACTTAAGTCGTTACTACAAAATAATCATCTGTTCAATTGAATGCCCGAGAGGCGCGTATAAACGACCGGGGTAGCGATGAACAAGTAAATGCCCTGAAAAATGAGACTGAAAAGGTTCAAAGAAAGCAATTGGGAAAGGATGACCGGAAGTGCGCCCACTATCACTGCTGAGGCAATGGTGATGAAAAGCGCCCGTGAGCGATGTTTGCGGATTACCAGGCGGACTCCTTCGGCGATGACTATTCCGGCAGTGGGCGCCCCGATGATGATCAGGAACCAGCCAATGAAACCAACCCGGCTGACCAGGCTTGCCAACAAGCTTGCGAGGAATCCCAGGACGCCTGCAATAAGGAACCCAAGCAGGTAGTCGTACCATACGGCTGTGTCAAAAATTTTAAGCTGGCCGCGCACACATTCCTTGCAGCGATAACCGGTGGGTGTGCGGATGGCGCATTTGGCGCAGATGGGTTTCCCGCACTTGTTGCAGCGCAGGCTGGTTTCCACGGTCGGATGGTTGGCGCAATACATGGGAGTGGTTGGTTCGATCATCTGGGAAATCCTGCGGAGGGTTGGTTCATATGAGCGGTCAGGTTACGATAAAAGTATCCACGGTCTCCGAATCGAATGAATTGGGCGGTATAGTCCCCGGCGCGCACGTCGACCAGGTCGCCTTCGGCCAGGCCGACGGGCTTTTGCCCATCCACGCTCAGCACGGCATCCCCGCCGCGCAGCGTGATGCTGACGGAGGTGCCTTCAGAGAGCACGACTGCCCGGTCCACGGATAGGTGCGGAGCGATCGGTACCAGCAGGATGTTGCGCAGTTCCGGAGGCAGGATCGGTCCTCCGGCTGCCAGGGCGTAAGCCGTGGATCCGGTCGGGGTGGCAGCGATCAGACCATCGGCTACGTAATTGGTCAGTTGCATTCCGTCCACACTGGCGGAGACGCGCACCGGACGGACGGCCGCGGTACGGCATACGACGACCTCGTTAAGCGCATGCCAGTTCCCCAGAGATTTGTCCGCCCGCCTAAGCTCGGCGCGGATCATCATACGGTTTTCGATCCAGTATTCACCTTTCAGCAATTGCTCCAGGGCGGTGTGCCACTGCTCGCGTCCAAACTGCATGAGAAAGCCCAACCGGCCCATATTGATACCCAGGATGGGCACATTACTGGGGGCGCATAGATGGCTGACCCGCAGCATGGTCCCATCCCCGCCGATTGCCACCAATAAATCGAACTCTCCATCTTTGAGACGTTTCCTTAAGGAAATATCGTTCAAAGTACCGTGGGCGGATTCCAGGCCGGTGCCTGGAAAAATGCACTGACCGCCGCCGCTTCAGTTACCGCATCCGGGATGCTGGGATGCGCGGCGACGATCACACGGCAGGGAATGGGTAAGGGCTCGAGCATTTCAATATTATACCGTAGGGGCGACCCGGCGGGCTGTGCCGCGACAATCACCCCAATCTCTGGTCACAAACTTCGCGGAACCCGCAGCGCCGGCAGCGCTGGGCATCTTCATGCGAGCGTTGGACTTCGCTGCGGCGCTCATCCTTACGCATTTCAGCCAGCAAGTCCAGTAATGCATTCTCCAAATCCGAAGTGTAGTCAACCGCGAAATCGCGGCCGGGGTAGTGGATGATCCCGTGCGGCGGACGTTTCCCGTATGTTTTCTGGACCAGCATACAATAAGCCGCCACCTGGAAAATATGCGAGTCGTAGGGTGCTTCCGGTGTGCGTCCGGTCTTGACCTCGACCGGAATGATTTTGCCATTCTGTTCAACCAGGTAATCCGGCTTTCCGGTCAGGCCGAGGTCCCTGTCGAAAAGCGGCTTTTCCAGTTTGTCCCAGGCGCGGGTGTCGGTATAGATGACCCGCCCGCCGGGAAGCCCGGCGCGCCGCCGCTGGCGTCCTGAAATGTAGAACAGGACCAGGGCGAAGAGCAGGATGAGAAGGCCGGCATACAGGGCAATCATCGGTTTATGCGATTTTCCCGGCCTGCCTGGACACTTTCTTAAGCCGGGCCAGGCGAGTTCCCTGGAAGCCTTGATCCATTTATCGAGGATTT
>CAVZMZ010000043.1:0-164096 GCA_963776475.1 uncultured Chloroflexia bacterium | reverse complement strand
GAATGCTTGATGTGCTCATCTTTTCTTATTCATGAGGCGGGAAATAAAACACCGCTTTCTATTCGAACCGAAAAGGAGGTTGAAGTAGCTCATAAAAAAGTAAGACTTAGCCATTAATAATGGGGCAATTGAAAAATGGACGCCATATCATTTTTGATGGTATATTCAAATGGTGGTGGAAACTTTGCCAGATCTTGTTCTGAATAGTTACGAAATTGGAAAACGTATTCTTGAGAAGCGCCAACTTCAGACACTCAAGGAGCACGGTCAGTTCCTAACGCCGCCATCCGTAGCGTGTTATATGGCAAAACAATTAGGCGAAGTCCCAAGCGGCGCTCGCTTATTGGAGCCTGCTATAGGTTCAGGTGTTCTGGTTTGTGCCGTCATTGAACGCTTGATCTCCGAAAATAGACCTACCGAATTATGGATTGATGCATACGATACCGATGCGGGCCTGTGTAAAGCGTCATGTGATATTTTGACACTGGCCGCCAAAGAGGCGAAAGAGTTGGGTGTTATTGTTCACTGGCAGGTAAATCAAGAGGATTTTATCCTGGCCTGTATGCCCGAATCACAGCCGACATTATTTGGAAATAGTAAAATCCCTCAAAAAACATTCGATTACATTATCAGCAATCCCCCATATTTCAAATTAATGCTGACAATATACAGGTCAAAGCTGTTTCAGGAAAATTAAATGGACACACCAACATTTACACACTGTTTATGGCGTTGAGTACAAAACTGCTCAAATCGCAAGGTAGGGCCTGTTTTATTGTTCCCCGCAGTTTTTGTTCTGGTGTCTATTTTTCTGACTTTCGCCGTGATTTGCTTAGGGATGTAACCCCACTGGCTGCTCACCTTTTTCAATCTCGCAATGATATTTTCAAGGGAGATGATGTTCTCCAAGAAAATGTAATCTTTACCTTTGAAAAATCAAGCGAGCCAAAATTGCAAAAATACTGGGCAGGCTTTATTCGCGTTTCTACATCCAAGGATGATTTGAGTGTGGAAGATGCGCAAATTAGTCGGCAGGTATCTTTCAGACATTTCTTGAGTCACCGGAAAGAAGAACTTTTTTTTCGTCTGCCCACTGGCGTGTTGGATGAGCAAATTCTGGATGTTATTGATCGTTGGGATGGTTCGCTTGAGCAATATGGCTTACAGGTCTCAACCGGACGGGTTGTGCCTTTTCGTGCGCGGAGTTATTTGAGGGATTCCATTGGACACCAGAATGGCATAGTTCCCCTGCTTTGGATGCAAAATGTTAAACCATACAGGGTCATATACCCACTGGCGGGTTTTGATAAACCACAAGCAATTACCGTTGATGACGGAACTCTGCTTGTGCCCAATACGAATTATGTGCTTTTACGGCGCTTTAGCGCCAAAGAAGATCACCGCCGCTTGATTGCCGCTGCACTCATAGGTGAAGATTTTCCTTACGCTCAAATAGGCTTTGAAAATCACCTCAACTTTATTTACCGAAAAATGGGGGCACTGGATAAGGATGAGGTGGTTGGTTTATCGGCATTACTTAACAGTGCCATCGTTGACCGTTATTTCAGAATTGTAAACGGAAATACGCAGGTCAATGCTGTTGAAATACGTGCCATGCCCCTGCCTCCATTGAACGTAATAAGGGAAATCGGAAAACGAATTTTGACTGTGCGCGAAAACACATCCGAAGGATTTGATGATTTGGTTTTTGCCACATTAAGGCAAACAAATATGCTTGGAGATGATTTTCCAATGATTCGCGAGACGAGGATAACAATGGGAAAAATAGAACAGGCTCAGGAAATCTTGGAATCGCTTGGCTTACCGTCCGCGCAGCAAAACGAAATTGCGGCGCTCACGTTACTGGTTCTTGCGCAAATCTCGGAGGATACACCGTGGAAGGCTGCTAAAACTCGTAGTGTTCGGGTTCATGACTTGCTGATTGAAATCAAAGCGCGTTATGGACGTGAATATGCGGAAAACACGCGTGAAACCATCCGCCGCCAAGTTTTACATCAGTTTGAACAGGCGGGTGTCGTCATTCGCAATCCCGATGATCCAACCCTCGCGACTAACAGTCCCCTCACTCATTATTGTCTGACAGAACCTATCCTGGCAACTCTACGATCATTTGGTACACCAAAATGGATAAAAGCCCGAACTGCCTTCCTAAGCCAGAGCGGTTCGCTTGTAGATGTCTATCAAAAGACGCGGGAATTTAACAAAGTTCCTTTGCATGTTGCCGATGGATCAGTTGTAAAATTATCTCCCGGCAAGCACAACCAGCTTCAGGCGGCCATCGTCGAAGAATTTGGTCCGCGTTTTGCGCCAGGAGCAAAATTGCTCTATCTCGGCGATGCGGCTCGCAAAGCCTTCATTTTTGAAAAGGATTTATTTGCCAAACTTTGTGTTACCGTATCGGACCATGGAAAACTACCTGACATTGTTCTTCACGCTGAGGACAAGAACTGGTTATATTTGGTTGAGGCTGTTACCTCTCACGGCCCGGTTTCTCCCAAACGGTATGAAGAACTTGAATTTTTATTTAAGGATTGTACGGCAGGTCGAATATATGTAAGTGCCTTTCCTGATTTTACAACCTTCAAGAAATTTATTAACGAGATAGCCTGGGAAACAGAAGTGTGGATTGCTGAAAATCCATCGCATCTCATCCACTTTAATGGCGATAAATTCCTGGGGCCTCGATAATGTTTTGAGTTAATACTCTATCTTGGGAGAAAACTCATTTCGATCTTCATTTATTGCCTCTTAAATTAATTCTATATTACAAGGAAAACCCTACAACTGAAATAAAATTGCAGGGTTTTCCTTATTTATTAAAGAAAAAGTTTATTGATTAGTTAGGCCTGAATGTGTTTACTGCAAGTCCATGGCAGCTTTTGGACATTTTTCTTGTTTTACTCCATTTTGTCGAACACGACCATTCCTCAGTAAATATGCCTAACCCTTGTCAAATCTGAACGTTTGTTCTAGAATACTAACTGGTCGGAGAATGCCTTTCTTCTTATTCAAGGCTAAACCTGTTCATCCACATACCCATTTCCAACCAAGGAGTTGTTTTGTATCAGGTCGCAAGGTATCGTACCCCCACTCTCGCTCACAAAGTTCCAAAAAAACTTTAGGCTGCCGCACCGCCATCCATTCGTTCCGCGGGAAGCTCAAATTAGTGACTTTAATTCAGACCGGGCTATTTGTTCCTCTTTCGTTTTTTTTCCGCGGAACGAAAAGGCGCCCAATGCGAATCTCCTTACCGATCACGGCAAAAAATCTCACATCCATCTAAGCCAAATATGATTTAATACAGACAAGAATAATCCAATTCTTTTATCTCTGTTCATCTCTGTTTGAACCTGCACTTGCTGTAATTGCAAGTGTCTCCGGTTAATCCTCATGCCCAACCACCTCGCCAACGCCCTCTCCCCCTACCTGCGCCAGCACGCCAATAACCCGGTCGACTGGTATCCGTGGGGCACGGAAGCGCATGCCAAAGCCATCCGGGAACAGAAACCCATCTTCCTGAGCATCGGCTATTCCGCCTGCCACTGGTGCCACGTCATGGCGCACGAATCCTTCGAGGATCCCGCCACCGCCGCGCTGCTCAACGACCATTTCGTCTGCATCAAGGTTGACCGGGAGGAACGTCCCGACCTGGACAGCCTGTACATGTCGGCCGTGACCGCCATGACCGGCCAGGGCGGCTGGCCCATGTCGGTCTTCCTGACCCCCACCCTGCAGCCTTTTTATGGCGGCACCTACTTCCCGCCTGTACCGGCGCACGGACTGCCGGCCTTCCCGGAACTTCTAACGGCGATCGCAAGCGCCTGGGAAGGCCGCCGCGAGGAGATCCTGCAGGAAAGCGCGCAGCTGGTCGGGCAGTTGTTCAAACAGTCCGCCCAACCGCAAGCGCAGGCCGCGTTCGAACCCTCCGGGCTGAGCGCCGTCACCCGCAGCCTGCTCAAATCTTACGACTGGCAGCACGGCGGCTGGGGCGCAGCGCCCAAGTTCCCCCAGCCCATGCTGATCGAGTTCCTGCTGCGCCGGCATATTTCCGGGGATGCACAGGCGCTGGCCCCCGCTCTGCACCAGCTGCATGCCATGCGGCGCGGCGGCATGTATGACCTGGTCGGCGGAGGCTTCGCCCGCTATTCCACGGATAACGCCTGGCGCGTACCCCACTTCGAAAAGATGCTGTATGACAATGCCCAGTTGACCGGCGTCTACCTGCACGCCTGGCAGCTGACCTGCGACCCGGCCTTCCGCCAGGTGGTGGAAGCCTGCCTCGGCTTCATCCAGCGTGAGCTGACCTCCCCCGAGGGCGGTTTCTACTCGAGCCTGGACGCCGATTCGGGCGGACGGGAGGGACAATTCTACACCTGGGATCTGGATGAAATCCGGGCCGAATTGGGAAAGCAGGCCGAAATCTTCGAAAGCGCTTACGGGATCACCGCCCAGGGCAACTGGGAAGGCCGCACCGTTTTGCAGCGCCAGGTCGAGGATGCCGGGCTGGCCACTCATTTCGGCCTGACGCAGGAGCAGGTGCAGGAGCGCCTGGCAGACTGCCACGCCCGTTTATTGGCAGCCCGTTCCAACCGCACGCGGCCTGCCACGGACGATAAGATCCTGACCGCCTGGAATGGGCTCATGCTGCAAAGCCTGGCCGAAGCCGGGTCCGCTTTCGAGGATCGGGGTTTGCTCTCGCTGGCTGCCCGCAACGCCGATTTCCTCCTGACCGCCCTTTGCCCGCAGGGTTCCCTGCGCCATGTCTGGCGGGCTGGCCAGGCCGGCCGGGAAGTCTTCCTGGAGGATTACGCCGCCCTGATCCTGGGCCTGCTGGCGCTTTACCAGGCCGACTTCAACCCGCGCTGGTTCCAGCAAGCCGAAAAACTGGCCGCGCAAATGCTGGAGCGTTTCAGCGATCCGCAGGGCGGCTTTTTCGATACGCCGGTGGAGGCCGAAACCGTCCTGACCCGTCCGAAAGACCTGCAGGATAGTGCCACACCTTCCGGCAATGCCCTGGCTGCCCAAGCCTTGTTGAAGCTGGCAGCTTTCAGCGGCTCGGAACAGTACCAGGCCCGGGCGGAAGCCAGCCTGAAGCTGGTGTCCGGCATGACATTCCAATACCCGTCTGCCTTCGGCGCCTGGCTGTCTGCGGCCGATTTCTCGCTGGCCAAAGTCAAGCAGGTGGCGATACTCGGAGAAGTCTCCGACCCGGGCACGCGTGCGCTGCTGAGGCGTGTGCGTGAAAGCTACCGCCCGAACCTGGCGCTGGCCGTCTCGTCCGTTCCACCTGCCCCCGGATCCCCGCCCTTATTGTCAGACCGCCCCATGCAGGCCGGCCAGCCGACTGCCTACGTCTGCGAGGGCTTTGTCTGCAACCTGCCAGTCACGCAGCCGGAAGAATTGGCCCGGCAGCTTTGAACGCTCATCTCGTAAAGCGGCATTTATGTCGCTTCCGAGAAATACAACATACTACCTGCCGGATACCGGCACGATGCCCCTGATGGATTTCGTCATCCTACCCGGGTTGGTGACCATCATCATGTGCATGACCCAGACAGTCATCTCGTCTCGCATCGCCGCCACAGACAAGGATTTCTCACGCCGCTTTGACAAGCTTTCTTTCAGCCTGATCGCATTCCTTTACCTGGGGCTCAATATTGCTTTGCCTCTGGTGGCCCGGATCCACCAAGCATGCATTCGAATTACATCCGCCATAAAAGTATTTATTTTGCGATATAATCTCAGTTGTCAGACAACTTCCCCTTTTCCCCAGGAGCTCCCGAAATGACCACAATTGACTTATCCGTAATTAAAGACCGCCGCAAGCGCGCCATCCAGCGCGCCCGTGAAAAGAACATCGTCATCCCGACCTACGCCCAGATGAAAGACCCCTCCAAAGTGCCTGCCAAAGTCAAGGAAGATTTGTCCAGAACCGGGCTGTGGGACGTGGCCCCGCGCAACCTGTTCCGCATCACCTGGCACAACCAACCCCAGGCCTCCGGCGGAGGCTTCGGCGGGGTCAACACCCTTGAACTACCCTCCAGCCTGACCGGCGTGCCGGCCCGCATCGTGGTACTGGTCGGAAAATGGTTCCCCACCGGCGCGGATAAGGTGGGAGCGGCCTTCGGCTGCCTGGTGCCACGCCTGGTCACCGGACAGTTCGACCCATCCACCCAGAAAGCCGTCTGGCCTTCCACCGGCAACTTTTGCCGGGGCGGCGCCTACGACTCGGCCCTGCTGGGCTGCACCTCCATCGCCATCCTGCCGGAAGGTATGTCCAAGGAACGCTTCGAGTGGCTGGCCAGCATTGCCGGCGAGACCATCAAGACGCCCGGGACCGAGTCGAACGTCAAAGAGATCTTCGACAAATGCTGGGAACTGCGCAAGTCCGGCCAGGACCTGATGATCTTCAACCAGTTCGAGGAGTTCGGCAACTACCTGTGGCATTACGAAGTCACCGGCCACGCCATGGAAGAGGCCCTCAAACAATTAATGGGACCCAAAGACCACTATCGCGGCATGGCCTCCGCCACCGGTTCGGCCGGCACGATCGCCAGCGGCGATTACATGAAACAGCTTTTCCCCGACAGCAAGATTGTCGCCAGTGAAGCGCTGCAGTGCCCCACCCTGCTGGAGAACGGCTTCGGCGCCCACCGCATCGAGGGCATCGGCGACAAGCACGTCCCGTGGATCCATAACTCCAAGAACACGGATATGGTCGTGGCCATCGATGACAATGCCGTGGTCAACCTGTCGCGCCTGTTCAACGAGCCGGCCGGACGCAAATACCTGGCAGAGCAGGGCGTTCCGGAAGCGCTGATTGCGCAGCTCGACCTGCTGGGCTTCTCTGGCATCTCGAATGTCCTGAGCGCCATCAAGTTCGCCAAGTATTACGAGTTGGGCGAACACGATATCGTACTGACCGTCCTGACCGACTCGATGCAGCTCTACCAGTCCCGGCTGCAGGAAATGCAGGTCGAGTCCGGCGCCTACACCGAAAAGAATGCCGCGGCCGATTTTGCCCGCTATCTGCAGGGGCAGTCGACCGACAACCTGCTCGAACTGCGCTACACCGACCGGCGGCGCATCCACAACCTGAAGTATTTCACCTGGGTCGAACAGCAGGGCAAAACCTACGCTGAGATCCAGGATATGTGGCAGGCGCCGGATTACTGGACGGATGTCCAGAAGCAGGTCCCGGAGATCGATGCGTTGATCGAAGAGTTCAATGCAGAAGTTGGACTGAAGTAGCCAACCAGAATAATAGAAGATGAAAAGCCGAGGCCGGGTGTCAATACCCGCCTCGGCTTTTTCATTTGGCAGCTCCAATTCCAACGATCCACCATCTTAATTGCCTACATAATATACTTATGCGGCTCTAAGCCAGTTTAGCTCCTTTGTGGGTACAATCCGCCGTCCATCATCCCCTGTCTTAAGGAATATCGTTACCCGCTAAATGAAAATCGCAGCCAACACACATGTCATCCCGGGAGTCACCGCTCACCCATATTTGCTGGTTGACCCGGATGGATTAACTTTAATCGATACCGGAATTCCCGGCAGCGCCAATCAAATCCTCAGATATATCAAGCACTTGGGTTATTCGCCCAGGGACCTGAACCGCATCCTGCTCACGCACGCCGATTACGATCATGCCGGCAGTCTAGCCGCCCTCAAAAGAGCCAGCGGGGCGCGCGTCTATGCCAGCGTTTCTGAGGCCAGGGCGATGGCCACCGGCCGGTTTCCGCGTTCATTGAAAACCGATAATCTGCTCCTGAAGCCAATCTTTGCGCTGGCAGAACGCTTCGGAAGGATTTCCCCGGCCCACGTCGATGAACACTTATACGATGGCCAGATGCTGCCGGTTTTGAATGGGTTGCGGGTTGTCGATACCCAGGGTCACACGCCAGGTCATATCTCCTTCTTTGCCCAACCCCTGGGGATCCTGTTTTCAGGTGACTCAATCCTATCCTTGAAAGATCGACTGGTCGGCTCGCACGGTTCCGTCACCTGGGACCAGGCCAAGGCGGATGCAGCGGTACGCAAACAACTGGCGCTCAAGGCCCGGATCGTCTGCTCGGGACATGGGGCGGTTGTGATGGATGGGTTGGTCAGGCTGCTTAAGCTGGCGGAGTCATTCTCCGCCACAACTGTCTTGCGAAGAACCTATCCTAAAATTATAAGATAACCAAATTTTGAATGTGTGCGGCTTCGCCGCACACATTCAAAATTTGAACTGCTCTTTAATTTCCGGCTAGATACCAGGTTATCCAGGGGAAGATTCCGGGAATTCAGGACTGACACTGGGGTATCAGAATGACGGGTCAGGGAGTAAAATTCGGGCTTCGGCCTCGCATCCCTGCCTACACTGGTAAAAAAATATGCAGACAATTCTTATTGCGATCGGGTTCAGCCTTTTAGGGTATTTATCCGGCTCCCTGCCGTTTGCCGTCTGGATCACGCGCCTGGTCAAAGGCGTGGATGTGCGTGACGCCGGTTCCGGACATGCCACCACCACCAACACCATCCGCCAGGCGGGTATCCTGCCGGGCGCGCTGGTCTTCATCCTGGATGTGGCCAAGGGGTTTGCACCCACCTGGCTGGCGCTGCATTTTGCTCCGGCAGCCTGGATCGTCCCGCTGACGGCTGCCCTGGCAGTTGTCGGGCACTGCTGGCCGGTCTTCGCCGGCTTCCGGGGTGGCATGGGACTGGCTCCGGCTAACGGCGGCATGCTGGCAGCCTTCCCATTCGCCATTTTTATTACCTATGCCATGCTGGGGCTGTTAACCCTGATCCTGCGTCACAGCGCGCGTGCCAGTGTCATCACCGGGATCCTATTTGCGCCCCTGTTGTGGCTGGTCGGGCAGCGCGGCCTGGTGCTGTGGATCGCGGCTGCAGTCGGCCTGGTGGTCGCCTTCCGCTTTCTGATCGATTGGAACCGCAAGTACCGCGAGCTCTGGCTCGACCGGGAGAAGAAAATCGGTTAGTCACGCTTTATTCGGGTTGCCGAAGTTTTTTATGAGGACCCAATTCCCCTCGACACTGGGGGGGATTTGCTGTACAGTATGAGAGAGGCAGAAAGCATGATTACACCCACTGACTTGATCCTCGTGTGCGTTTTGCCAGGCCCGCGCGACCTGGAAATTGCGCGCCTGCTGGGCTGGTACCGCATCCCCTTTCGCACAGCGCCCAAGGTGGTGGCGGTGGATTCCCTGGCCTTTTACCAGCCCGGTACATTTGGCGAGGCAGCCGGGCGGATCGAGTTCCTGGCTCCGGTGCGCGGCCACGAACTGACGACGCGTGCAGAACTCCTGCGCGACGAACCGGACCATCCGCATGCCCGGGAGGAATATTTCAAGCTCCAGCTTGGTCCGCTGGAAAAGCTTGCACGTCCCATTCTGGCCGATAAATGGCGGCGGCTGACCTTTCTTTACACCACCGGGGAATACCTGCTGAATGCGCAAACGCTCAACGACCTGGTTGTGCAGAGTGACGAGCGTCAAGTCCTATGGCAATCCCTGCGCGAGCGCGCCGCCAACCAACAGCTCTACAAAACCGACCTGCCGGAAGCTGATTTGCCGCCGGAAGTGCTGATGGCGTTGTTGGGGATAAAAGAGGTTCCTGAAGAGTATGATGTTTCTGATGGTCCAGATGAGGCAGGATGATGGTAATGGAAAATGAAGAAAAGGCTTTCCGCAAATTGATCGTATGGAAGCGTGCACATGCTATGACATTGGTTGTATACAAAGCCAGTGAGAATTTCCCGACGCCATGAGTTGTTTGGACTGACCAGCCAAATTCGCCGGGCGGCAGCCTCGGTCCCTGCGAATATTGCGGAAGGTTATGCACTGCGGCAGTTCTGCCAACTACCTGCGACATTTGAATATTGCAGTCGGTTCATTTGCCGAAACAGAATATCATCTCGATACTCGCCCACGATTTAGACTATCTCGCAGATTTGATCATTCCCAACTTTGCGGATTTGCCCGCGAAATCGGGTATCTTCTCTCTCGCCTTAAAGCTTCCATCGAACGAAACAAGCATCAGGATCTTAATCCCTCTGAGCACCTCATGATACTTTTGACACCTCATGGAACCTTTATGCTTATAAAAAATGCCACCCTCATCACTGCTTCGAAGACTTTCCAGGCTGACCTTCTCATTGAAGGGGAAAAGATCGCCCGGATCGAGCCGAATATCAAAGCGCCGAACCATGAAGTTTTGGATGCCACCGGGAAAATCATTATGCCAGGCGGCGTGGACCCGCACGTGCATCTGGACCTACCCATGTTCGACACGGTTTCGTCGGATGATCATTACACCGGCACGAAAGCAGCCGCTTTCGGCGGGACCACCACGGTAATTGACTTCGTATCTTTCGATTTCCCCACCTTTCGTGAGTCAGTCGACACGTGGGGGGCCAAGGCAGAGAAATCTGCCGTAGATTACGCCGCTCACATGAACCTGACCCGCTTCGATGAATTGGTCGCCGCCGAAATGCCCTCATTACCCGGAATGGGTATCACATCCCTGAAGACATTTACCGCCTACAATAACCGACTGCGGCTCTCGGACGGCGCCATCTTCCGCGCCATGCGCATTGCCCGGGATAATGGCATGCTGGTCCTGCTGCATGCCGAGAACGGCGACGTGATCGAGACCCTGGTTGCCGAAGCCCTGGCTGCCCGGCACCTGACACCCGAATGGCACGCCAAAACCCGTCCCGGCTGGGGCGCGGTCGAAGCCAGCCTGCGCGCCTGTTCCCTGGCAGCCCAGGCGGATGCCAGCCTGTACATCGTCCACATGAATGTGGCCGGCGAAGTGGATATGTTGAAATATGCACGTGAGCACGGCATCAAAGTGATGGGCGAGACCTGCCCGCAGTACCTGTTATTTACCGAAGATGACCTGCGCCGCCCGGACGGAGCCAAATGGGTCTGCTCTCCGCCCATGCGGACGAAGGCCGATAATGCCCGCCTGTGGGAGGGCCTGGCGCAGGGCACGCTCCAGACGATTGGCACGGACCACTGCCCGTTTTTCTTCGATGGCACGAAACCGATCCAATACGAAGGCCAGCCAATTGCCATCCCCGGCAAGGAACTCGGTAAGGAGGATTTCACCAAGATACCCAACGGGCTGCCGGGTATAGGTGACCGTCTGCCGGTACTTTGGACAACCGGTGTCGGGTCAGGGAAGATCAGCGCACAGCAGTTCGTGGCGCTCACATCCACCAATCCCGCCAGGATCTTCGGGCTGTACCCGCGCAAAGGCGCACTACTGCCAGGCTCCGACGCAGACCTGGTGATATGGGATCCACAGAAAAAAGTAAAGTTCGGCGTGGCACACAGCGCCCAACGCACAGACTACAACCTGTATGAAGGCTGGGACCTGACCGGTTACCCTGAGAAGGTTTTCCTGCGCGGCAAATTGATCGTGGATGAAGAGAAATGGCTGGGCCGGCGCGGCATGGGGGAATTCCTGCCGCGGCAACCGGGCGCACAAGTTTTATAAATCAAAAAAGTGGCGGCCGCTGGGCCGCCACAGACTTATTCTGCCAGGATCTCTTTCAGCCTGGGATGTTCTGCGTAGAATCCGCGTCGATCCGCAGGCAGCAAGGCTGCAATCCGGCACATCACCTCTTCGGTGTAGCGCTGCATGAGCTCATCACGCTCCAATCCTGCGATGGGAGACAGCAAAAACGCCGGGCCGGCCACCGCCTTGATATTCAAACGTCTGAAATGCTTAAGGCGGTCCACAACCACCGCGTCCTCGGTGCCGGTGATGGCAGCCGGAATAATGGGGACACCTGCTTTCCAGGCCAGGTAAATCCCGCCTGGTTTGGCTTCGATCAAGTTCCCGGATTTAGAGCGGGTCCCTTCGGGGGTGACGGTCAGGATTTGACCCTGCTGTAGCCGGCGCAGCGATTTCGCGGATGGCCCGAATATCAGCGTTAAAGCGGTCAATGAACATGCCGTTGGTGATCTTAACCAGCCAGCGAAAAAAGGCGTATTTTTCGTATTTCTCCGCCACCACCATGATGATGTCGGGGCGGTCAAGGATGTAATAAGGCAGGGCAGCATCCAACCGGCCAATATGGTTGGCCGCGATCACGTAACCCTGACTGGAGGGCAAATGATCAAAGCCAACCAACTCAATATGGGCGATACTATTAAGGATCAAGCGGACAATGAATCGGAATATACGGTGGGTGGTCTTCTTCATATTTTGTTGTACCTGTAAAAACCCCAGGATTTCCTAAATGATAGCAGGCTGAGGGGCAGTTTGAAGCAACTCTTTCAACCTGGGATGGTCTGCATAAAACCCCCGATTTTCGACCGGCAGGAGCGCTGCAATCCGGCACATGATCTCGTCGGTATAAGTCTTCAGGGCCTCGTCCCGGCCATTATTTCCGTTCGGGAGCGCAGGCAGCGTGAACATCGGACCTATGGAGATCGTAACATGCGGACGGCGCAGGTGCTTTAGCTGTCCAAAGAAGATTTCGTCAAAAGTGCCGGAAATACCAACGGGCACCAACGGATATTCCATTTTTGCTGCCAGGTAACTGACGCCAGGTTTGCCTTCGATCAGGTGACCAACTTTCGAGCGGGTGCCCTCGGGAGTGATCACAAGCACTTCACCCCGCTTCATGCGATTTATGACTGCCCGGATGGCTTTGATATCCGGGTTGAAACGGTCCACGAAGATGAAATTCAAACGGCGTCCCAACCAGCGCATGATCGCCATTTTTTTCCATTTTTCGCCCACCAGCAGGACCAGGTTATTATTTTCGAGGATGTAAAATGGCAGGAAGGCGTCCACCAGCCCCAGGTGGTTGGCGGCTATGACGAAATTATTGGGATCACCCTTTGAAGGGATGTTCTCCAACCCGCGCACTTCGACATGCGTCAGCAGGCGAAGCAGGATGCGGATGAGGAAGCGGGTGAATTTGAGTTGCATGGGGGCTATTGTATGCGATAGTTGCCAAAAGAAAAAGCCCGGCTTGAAAAATCGCCGGGCAACCGGTCATTATTCTCTTTTCAGGATATGAGTGAGGATGGTGGCGCCCGATCCGCCAATGTTCTGGGCCATGCCAATGCGCGCTTCCGGGACCTGGGTCTCGCCGCACTCGCCGCGTAACTGTTGCACCACCTCGACGATCTGGTAGACCCCGGTTGCGCCGACGGGATGTCCGCGCGCTTTGAGTCCGCCGCGCGTCGTCACCGGGATACGCCCGGTAGGGCAGATCTCATTATCCAGGCCAAGCTGCACGCCCCGGCCAACTTCAGCGAATCCGCTGGCTTCCAAGGACAAGGCGGACATAATGGTGAAAGCATCGTGTAGCTCGAAAACGTCGATATCTTCCGGCCCAACCCCGGCCTGCCGGTATGCTTCACGCGCAGACTTGTAAGCGGCGGTCAGGAAGAGTGGTTCGGTACGGTCATGGATGGCAAGCGTGTCGGTGGCAGAGGCGGAACCAGAGACCAGGATGCGATTCCCGGGAGCAAGGCTTTCTGCAGGGATGATGTAAACTGCCGCGGCGCCGTCGCCGATCGGTGAAGCATCCAACAGGTTGATCGGGGTCGCAATCATGGCCGACTTTTCGAAATCCTCCACCGTGATCGTGTGGTGCAGGCGGGCATAGGGGTTATGCAGAGCATTGGCGTGGGCAGTGATGGCGAACGGGGCGAAATCCGAGTGCTTCCAGCCATATTCATGCATGTAACGCCGCATGATCAATGCATTCAATCCAACAAACGAGACGCCCATATCCAATTCATAATCGGCATCCGCGGCGGTAGCCAGTGCAGCAGTGACCTCGTGCGGAGGACGATCGGTCATTTTCTCGACGCCGACCACGATGGCCGATTCCAACTCGCCGGAAGCCACCGCCATCAACCCTGAACGGAAGGCCGCCGCGCCTGAAGCGCAGGCTGCCTCCACTTTTGTAGCATCCCCGCCGCGCAGGCCGGACCAGTCCGCCACCAGCGGGCCGAGGTTGTTCTGACTGTTGAGGATGCCTGACATCATGTTCCCGACGAAGAGACCTTCGGCAGACTCGCGTCCGGCGTTGTGCAGTGCATTAACAACTGCCTCGGAAGCGATATCGCGGATGGATTTTTCCCACTGTTCATCGATGATGGTTTGTCCGATGCCGAGGATGGCGACTGGTCGCATATAAACCTTTCTTTCCACGAAGATACACGAAAGATGCATGTTCATCCAAACTGAACATGGCCAGGTTGATTCTACCCGAAGGTGCTATCAGGGTCTATCAGAATAAAGCGTTTTACGCATTACGTTTTAGCGTCATATAACCGCCACCCTAGATCCATTGTCCGTCTTCTCCACCTCAATCCTGGTCGGGAAGACATCCTTCAGTTCCTCCAGGTGGGTGATGACCAGGATCTTGGCAAAATCGTCTTTGACTGCATTGATGGCCTGGATCAGGCGCTGGCGGCCGAGGGCATCTTGCGATCCGAAGCCCTCATCAATGACCAGCATCTGCAGGCGCGCACCCTTGCGCTGCGCCAGCACTTCCGAAAGGGCCAGGCGGATGGCAAAATTGACCCGGAAGGCTTCCCCACCCGAATACATTTCGTAGTCGCGCAGCCCGGCTCCATCGCTAACCTGGATCTCGAGGGTTTCGCGCAGGTCTTTGCGTTTTTCATCCTTATATTTGGCCTGGGTCTCGAAATGCAGGCGCATGCTGTCTTCGCTAAGGCGGCCCAGGATCTCATTGGCTTTCATTTCGATCTCAGGCAAGGCCTGCTCGATCAGTAAAGCCGGGACGCCATCCTTACCGAAAGCCCGTTCAAGGGCTTTGTAACGCCCAACCTGCAAGCCCAACTCGCCGCGTTCGGCTTCCAGCTTCTTCTTGCGCTTGCGCAGGTCGTCCAACACAGAGACCTTTTGGCGGGCTCCGCCGACCTCCTGGTGCAACTGGTTCTCGCGCTCCTGGATTTCAAAAAGACTGCGTTCAGCGGTTTCCAGGTCAGGCGCCTGGGATTCAGTGGCTGCCAGAGTGGCGGCAGCCTGATCGTATTCACTGGTCTGATCGTTGACCGCCGATTGCTGACTGATGATCGCTTCCCCCAGGTTGGCAATCTCATCCTCGAGCGGCTTGAGGGCGGCGCGGGCGGAGGCAAGCGCACGGTATTCGCTTTCAGCCGGGCGGGCCTGCACTTCCACCTGGCGGGCGGCATCGTGACCGGCGGCTTCATACCCCAGGGCGGTCAGTTCCTTATCCACGCCCGCCAATTTCTTGCGAGCATCCAAGGCAAATTTGTCTTTATCAAGCAATTTCGTGACTTCAGCCAGGCGTTTTGCTCCGCTCTGTTCCCATTCACCGGACTGCTTCTTGAAGCTCTCAAGCCGTTCGGACAATTGGGCTATGCTGTTGGAGGCAATCAATCGATCGTTGTCAGCCGAGGCGGTATTCGCAAATTGAGATTCATAATTGGTAATCTGGATGGCCAGTTCTTCCATGGCGGACTTATTGGTGCGCCAGCGGTCACCCAATTGCCGGCCTTCCACGTGGAGTTCCTCGAGCGTAGACTGGCGGTGTTCCGGGCTGAGCGATTGTCCGCATAAGGGGCAGATTGCCCCCTCGGCTGCGCTAAGTTTTTCGATGCGAACCTTGAGCTCATCCATCTCGATTTTCAAACTGGAGTTCTCGGTACGCAATCCGGCTTGCTTTTCGCGACCCTCCTGGATCTGCTTTTGCAGCGCAAGACGTTCCGCCAGTTTCACTTCGGCCTGCTTCAGCGCCTGCCGGGCGCCGGACAGCCCTGCCTGGTAACCTTGCGCGGCGGAAGCCATGTCAACGATCGCCGTACATTGTTCTTCCAGACCAAGCTTTTCCTGCTGCAGACGGGCATGTTCCGTCTCGATTTCCCGCAAAAACGGCTGGCGACGCTGGTCATATTCCCGGAAGCGTTCGGCCACTTGCTCCCATTTTTCCAGATCGAGGCGCGCCTTCAACAGGCCGGCATAGGCGGCTTCGATTTCGGAGCCACGCCTGGCCAGCGCTGCATGGCTGCTGCGCTCGGTCTCTTTCAATGCCAAACGGGCCTGGAGTCCAGCAAGGTTTGTCTGCGAATGCTTCAGGGCTTCGCCCAGTTTTTGGACCAGCTCGCGCTGCCTGTCCAAAGCGGCTCTAACCTGTTTGATGTTAGCAAGCGCGGTCTCCTGTAACTTGCGGCTGGCGGCCAGGCCCTTGAGTTGGCTTTCAAGCTCGGCCAGGTGCGCCTTGCGCGGTTCTTCCTCGCTCAACTCGGCATCAATCTCGGCCACGCGCCCATCCACCAAATCCAACTCGTGTTCGACGGCTTTGCGACGTTCGAAGGCACGTTCCCGGTAGACTTCCCAGGCTTCCAGTCCAAGGATGTTCCCCAATATTTCCTTGCGGCGGGTAGGCGGCTGCTGGGCAAACTGGTCGGCCCGGCCTTGCAGGAAAAATGAGACATTGACAAAAGTATCGTAATCCAAGCGCAAAATCTGCTCAATACGCGCCTGGGTGTCCCGCAGGGTGCGTTCGGTGAGCGGACGCCAGGTGTGGTTGTGACCATTGACGATCGACGATTGACCATGGTTAGTAGTCTGTGGGCCATCATCGGCGATTTGAAATTCCAACGAGGTACCTTTGCCACGCGGCAGACTGCGCAGAACGCGGTAGAGATTGGTCTCATAGGCAAAGGTGAAGACCACTTCCGCGGCCTTGGACTGCAGGTTTACAACCGCCTCATCGCGTTTGCGCGCCTGGCCGAACAGCGCCCAGGTGATCGCATCCAGCAGGGAGGATTTGCCGGCTCCATTCGAGCCGGAGATACACGCCAGGTCAAAGCCGCTGAAATCGATTTCGACCGGATCGCGGTAAGACAGGAAGCCTGAGAGTTTGAGATGGATTGGAAATCACGCGGCAATCGTAAATGGTAAAACGTAAATCGTCAATCAGCAATAAGATATTATTTAGCTGAATCAGCAATAAGATAACAGCTATCAGCTATGGCAATTGCTTGCCCAACCTTCTGACTAATGTTATCATGCTCGGGTGTTCACGAATGTATTGGGGCGTAACCGCACCCGCTTGATTCTTGCAGTTATTATCCTGGCAACCATCCCCTGCTACTGTCTGGGGTTTATTGTGATACAGATCGCGCCCATTCACAATGCCCCAACGGAAACACCCACACCATCCGAGACTCCCACTCCCACGGCAACTTTTACGCCTACCGCGACCTTCACGTCAACTGCGACGCCTACTCCAACGAACACTCTGACAGCCACTCCAACGGATACCCCGACGATCACTCCGACCAGCACATTCACCCCATCCAGTACGGCAACCCTGACACCTGCGCCTACCCTGACGCCAACACCGACAATTCCTCCAACGCTGACGCCTTCGAATACACCCATTCCAACTGAAACGCCAACCCAGGTTCCGACCTTATAAGTTGAGGCTAAACAAAACTTGCCATGACAGAAATCCTGCCTTTTCTCAAAGAACTGATCTCCGCTCCGGGCCTTTCCGGTTACGAAGACCCTGCCGCCAATATTATTGCAGATAAATGGCGACCGCTCGTTCATGAAATCAGCCGCGGCACACTTGGCTCGCTGCAGGGACTGCGACGCGGCACAGGCACAGAGCCGCGTCCATCCGTGATGATTGCCACGCATATGGACGCAATCGGATTGATGGTAACCGGCATCACGGATGGTTTCCTGCACATCACGCGTGTGGGAGGAGTGGATGTGCGCGTACTGCCCGGCACTCCCGTCAATGTATTTGCCACAGGCGCAGGCGCCTCCGGTACGGGTGCCACAGGCGCAGGCGCCTCCGGTACGGGTGCCACAGGCGCAGGCGCCTCCGGTACGGGTGCCACAGGCGCAGGCGCCTCCGGTACGGGTGCCACAGGCGCAGGTACCACAGGCCCAGGCGCCTCCGGCATAAGCGCCTCCGGCACGAGTGTCACCAGAGAAGTTTCCAGCGTTGGAGAAGCAAAAGTACGGCCGCCTCTGCCCGGCGTGGTTGTCCAGCCCTCCGCTCAACTCCTGCCCGAGGACGCCAGGGATGGACCGGTCGGGCTGGAGCACCTGTTCATCGATACCGGCCTCCTTCCACAAAAAGTTTCGGAACTGGTGCGCGTCGGCGACCTGGTCTCATTTGCCCAGCCGCCAGCCGAGCTAAGCGGAGAAACGCTGACCGGTCATTCGCTGGATAACCGCGCCTCGGTAGCTGCACTGACGGTCTGCCTGGAAGAGTTGCAAACCCGTCCGCATGTTTGGGACGTTTGGGCAGTGGCCACTTCGCAGGAGGAAATTGGTGCCATCGGAGCCGCCGGTTCAGCTTATCAATTGCGACCTACGATTGCCATCGTGGTGGATGTTACCTTCGCCAAAGGTCCGGGCGCTTCAGATTGGAGTACCTCCCCGCTAGGCAAGGGTCCGACGATTGTCATAGGGCCAAACATCCACCCGGCTTTGCACAAGAGCATGAAAGAATTAGCCGATAAGCTAGAAATACCCTATAGCCTTGAATATACTCCCAGCCACTCCGGTACGGACGGTTGGGCCACCCAGGTGGCGGCGGAGGGCATCCCAACGCTGGTGATTGGCCTGCCGCTGCGTTATATGCATACCGCAGTGGAACTGGTGGCGCTCAAGGATATCCAGCGCGCCGGACGCCTGCTGGCTGAGTTCATCGCCAGGCTTGGAGCAGATTTTATGGATAATATAGTTTGGGATAAATAATAATGCCCACGATTGGAAACGCTCAACTCAAATTACTCGAAAAGCTTTGCAACGCCTGCGCCGTCTCAGGGGATGAGGGTGAAGTACGCAGCATTGTCATGGAAGAGATCAAGGATCATACGGATGAGGTCAGGGTGGACGCGGTTGGCAATGTGTTGGCCACGAAAAAAAGCTCCGGTAAAAGCCCTTCGACTTCAAATAGGACAAGTCAATCCCATTTGCGCGTGATGCTGACGGCTCACATGGATGAAGTCGGCTTCATGTTGGTCGCCGACGATGGCGAGGGGCTGTTCCGCTTCGAAACCGTCGGAGGTATAGATGTTCGCCAATTGCCCGGTAAGGCGGTGGTGATCGGTCGGGAGCACCTGCCCGGTGTGATCGGGGCGCGACCAATCCACCTGACTACTGCCGAGGAGCGCAAGCAGAAGATCTCGCTGGATGCACTGCGCATTGATATCGGTCCAGGCACTACGAAGGTCAAGCCGGGTGAATGGGCAACCTTCGCCACCCGCTTCCAACGCAGCGGCCCGTCGGTGCTGGCAAAGGCGCTCGACGACCGGCTGGGAGTCGCAACATTGATCGAGCTGATCAAGCACGCTCCGCCGGAGATCGACCTGCTGGCAGCTTTCACCGTCCAGGAGGAAATTGGGCTGCGCGGGTCGAGAGTGGCGGCTTACACTTTTAACCCCGATATTGGAATTGCGCTGGATTCCACCCCTGCCAACGATTTGCCGGATTGGGAGGGTGAAGAAAATCTCACTTACAATACCAAGCTCGGACTTGGCCCAGCCATCTATATCGCGGATGGTTCCACCATCTCAGACCCGCGGTTGGTGCGCTGGCTGGCTGAAACCGGCACTGCGTTAAAAATCCCCTACCAGTTCCGTCAGCCAGGCGGCGGTGGTACGGATGCCGGGGCCATCCACAAGACGCGCAGCGGGATCCCAAGTATCTCAGTCTCGGTGCCCCACCGCTACACCCATTCTGCAATTTCGATCGCGCGTATCGACGACTGGAAAAATACCCTGTCGCTGCTCCAGGCTGCCCTGGCCAATCTCACGCCAGACCTGCTGGCAACCGAGCGGGCTTAATCCATCCAGGTTTATCCTTCTTCCCTTTTGGTGAAACCATGAAACAATTGATCCAGAAACTAACTGAAACGTTCAGCCCTTCCGGTTTTGAGTCCGCCATCCGGGAGGTTATCAAGCAGGAAGTACAACCCCTGGCCGATGAAATACGTGTGGATGCGCTTGGAAATTTGATCGTCCGTAAAGGCACCAAAGCCAAAAACGGCAAGCGGATCATGCTGGCTGCCCACATGGACGAAATCGGCCTGATGGTCTCGCATATCGACGAAAACGGTTTCATCCGCTTTTCCAGCATAGGCGGCATCCGCACGGGCGGCCTGCTGAGCGGGCGGGTTCAATTTACCAACGGCACACAGGGACTGATAGGGGTTGAGAGGGACCTGTTTGCAGTGAAATCTCCAACATTCTCCCAGTATTACATCGATGTCGGTGCCACCAGCGCCAAAAACTGCCCGGTAAAGATCGGGGATGTGGCAGCTTTCAAGCGGCCTTACCTCGAACTGGGCCAGCGCCTGGTGGCCAAATCCATGGATGATCGCATCGGCTGTGTAGTGCTGATCGAAGCCTTGCGCGCCTTGAAAACCAGCCCGCACGAACTTTATTTCGTCTTTACCACCCAGGAAGAGGTCGGCCCGCGCGGGGCGGCGACATCCGCCTTCGGGATCGACCCGGAGATTGGGCTGGCGGTGGATGTCACCCTGACCGGCGACACCCCCAAGAGCAAGTATATGGCGATCAGCCTAGGCAAAGGTCCGGCGGTCAAAGTTAAGGATACCGGTATGCTGGCCGACCAGCACATCGTGGAATGGATGTGTTCTACCGCCGAAAAGAAGCGTATCCCCTACCAGCGCGAGGTGCTGGATGGCGGTTCGACGGATGCCATGGCGATCCAGATGACCCGTTCAGGCGTCCTGGCGGGCTGCCTGTCGGTACCCTGCCGTTACGTGCATACCCCATCCGAGATGGTGGATTATGAAGATGTCCAGAATTCCGTGAAACTGCTGGTGGCGCTTATCAGCGCTCCGGTAAATTTGTAAGAGATAAGATTTATAAATTGGGATTTCATGGACAGCCTCCATGAAATCCCAATTTTTATTACTCCGGTTGAAACGGGATATTCTGAAAGGAAAAATGATGGATGGTATAGCCGAATTTGAGAGTCACCTAACGCAATCCCTGCGGACTGTCTTCCGAGGCTTGAAGAGCCCGCAGGCCATCCAGGCATACCTGGACAGCCTGCCGTACAAAGCCGAGGAGTTGGACCGTTCACCTTTACGGGTGATGACAGACGGTCAAGGTCACTGCCTGGACGGGGGCATCTTTGCCGCCCTGGCACTCTGGCGGATCGGCTTTCGCCCATTGCTCGTGGACCTGGTGCCGGCACCCGGCAGCGACGATGACCATGTGCTGGCAGTTTTCCAGGTGGACAGATTATGGGGCACGCTCGCCAAGTCAAACTATCCAGCCCTACGCTATCGAGAGCCAGTCCACCGCAGCCTGCGCGAGCTGGTCATGACATACTTCGAGTTTTATTTCAACCTGGAGCGCGAAAAGACTTTGCGGGCGTATACCCGCCCGATGGACTTGTCCAAATTCCACGACCCGGCCTGGATGTGGGAGGAAGAGGGCATAAAGAAGGTTTCAAAGCGGCTCTACAGTCTGAAACCCATCCCGCTCATTTCGGAAAAAAGTGCAGCCAAATTGAATGTGTCGGATGAACGCACCTACCGGGCCGGAACTTATGGAACGGATTTCAACTGGTCATATGGGGCGCGGTAGACAACAGGAGAGAGGAAATATGCCAGCAGCTTGTAAAGGTATATTTAATGTTGGCTTGATCAGGGGCTGATCTGCACAGTAGTACCGACATCCGCCCAGTTGTAAAGCTCCTGGGCTTCCTGTACACCCAATACAACACAACCGTACGTGATGGGCGTACCAAGCACATTACCCCATAAGTACTGACCGTTAGGCAAGAGCGGCAGGGCATGAATGCCGTTCTCCAAGTCACCGGCATAATAGATCCCCATCCAATCCGGCATCCAGAAGTCCCAGTCGGCGCCGAACGCAGTGGGGATTTTATCCAGAACGTGAAACGTGCCTGGAAGCGTGCTATTGCCGCTGCCGGTCGAGGCGATGAAGCGGAATACGAGCGTACTGCCCTGGTAGGCATACAGGCGCTGTTCGTGAATGGAGACGACAATAAGTTTTTCACCCTGTGCTGGAGGCTGCACGTTCACAAATTCCGCCTGTGGTTGTACGACCGCCGGTTGAGGGGTATCTTTAGGAAGGGATGTGGGGGTTATTGTGGCCGTGTCAGGGCTGAAGGGAGTTGGAGACGGGCTGGCGGTCTCTGTAAAGGTGGCGGTCAAGGCGGGAGTCACCGAAGGCAGAGGTGTATAAGTAGGTTTCATCAGATCGAGATGAGACCAAGACAGGAAGTGACTACCGTTTGAGGCAGTGGGGTTGGTATGGATGGCTGCCAATACTCTCGAACTTGTCCCCGGCCAGACAGCCCAAGCCACCACCAAACAGGCTACCAGTATTAGAAACAGTCCGGGGAAAGAAACCCGTTTCGTCGAAGCCACCCAGGAAGGTAAATGCAAAAACGACTTTCCCTTATGATCAACCTGCCTGGGTCTGGCATGCATTTCAGCCAGGGGGGAGAAAGTCGGCGCTTTGGGGCAAGTTGGCTCTGCAGGCGTACTGACAGAGCGCGCCCGGGCCCACTGCAAACCTTTGCGGGCGCGTTCGCTTTGAGGGTTAATCTCCAGTGCGCGTTCGAGGTAGATCAGACTGGCCCTTGGCCTGGCAACCGCTGCCAAAATCAGCCAGGGATCTTCCATGCCCGGCTCAAGCGAGACGGCAATTTGCGCCAAATGGCGGGCTGTATGCTTATCTCCACGTTGGAGAGCTTCAATGGCATGCCTTAATACCTGATCGGCCTGGATCAATTTGCTGGCCATAAAAAACCTATTATCGGATGAATTGACTGGGATTTACGTTGGTTGACCGTTATTACACAATGACATTTTTATGGTAATCTGCTCAGTATTTGTAATTACCGGTAATTAGAACAGCTTGTTCTCAAAAAACGAGACCGGTTCGTGCCGGTCTCGTCCGTTATTTATTCATCCCGTAAGGTTTTGGTTTTAAAACTCAGCTACCGGCTTTAATTCCACCGGTGGGTAGACCTGGCCGGGAACGGGCGGCATGGGACTGTAAACCCAGTCCAGCTCCACCAGCCCGGCCTTGACCCCGCCTACGCGGCGGATACCCTGATAAGCGCCGCGCAGGAGCACATCTTCCATCGTCAGCGCCATACTAAAAACCGCCAGAGGGGAACCAGCCGGGATGGCTTCCAACTCATCTGTATAGACGGAAGTGGAGAACAGCACATGCTGGCTATCCAGGCTCTGGGTTTGGATGGCGGGGATGAGCAGCGGGTAACCGTCCACGCCGATGTAACAAAGGAATTTCAGATTGTCGAGCTTATCGACGAAAGTCCGGGTCCAGCCATTCATTACAGCCTGTTTACCGGGTTTGCGTCCGAGCGTGCGTGCGAGCATGGTTTGGAGGGCAGCAAAGATGATCCGGTTCATTGGCAGGGGAGATTTGCCGGTCTGGGAGAGCAGATCCAGGTAATAGACGGTGTGCACGCCAAAATAGGCGTTGTAGCGGAACATCGGCACATTGTTGTAAAAATCGTATTCCGGGCCGTTTTTAGAAGAGTGGGTATAAACGGCCTTACCGCGCCAGATATTTTTATCCAGGCTCATGATCAGGAAGCCGGTTTTTGGATTGGTGAGGAGGTGCTGCTTGGACAGCCCTTCAGTGAACTGGCCGAAGCACATCTGCGCCGGAGCACAAGCCATCAACGTGGAGAGCAGGGTCACATGCGGCAAGCCATGCGGAGTGACGGTGGCAAGCAGGCCGATTTTCAGCTCCGGGCGGGTGCTCTGGATATCTTGTTCCGAAAAAGAGGTCAGGGGTGGTTGAGGGATCATGGGTTGCTCCAATTATTTTTTGGCTAAGTCATAAAATATTCACCGGAGACACTTGCAAATACAGCAAATGCAAGTTCAGCAGAGATAAACAGGGATGGGTTGGATAAACCTTTTATCAAACCAACATCCTTTCCATCCGCTTTCAGATTCGGAATCCAGGCATGGCTACAAGTCCAGACGAGTGGCGCCGGTGGCAAAGATGCGCTGCGGGGAAAAGCCAGAGGTTTTGGCGATCTGTTCGCAGTGCGCCAGTTCATCACGGCTCAACAGCGGTGTTTTGGCATAACTCCATTCCAGGCCGAGGCGGGTGTACTGGTCACGGCACAGGTTGTTGAAGGAACACAATTCCCAGCGGGAAACCGCCCCGTCAAGATTATCGGCGAGGTAACGACCAATCGCAGACAGGTTCTCATCTGAGAGAGTTGCGCCGGGGATGAGCGGGGTGCGAATCCACAGGCTGGCAGGATGCCCCTGACTGTGCAAGCTAACGCGGATATGCTCCAAGTTTTCAAGGATATTTTCATTGGAAACGCCGGTGAACAGTTGGTGTAACAACGGGTCAAGCAATTTCAGGTCAAATAGAACGAGATCAGTATAGGGCAGCAGCCGGTTGAGGGTATGGAGCGAGCACAAGCCACAAGTATCGAGTGCAGTGGAAATGCCCTGCTCTTTCAAGCTACACAGGAGCGCTTCGGCAAAGTCCGGCTGGAAGGTCGGTTCGCCGCCCGAGAGGGTCACCCCGCCGCCGGACTTCTCATAGTAGGCCCGGTCCTTGAGCAGTTCAGCCAGCACTTGATCCACTTTCATGGTTGTCCCGAGCGCCTCGAGCGCTCCAGATGGGCAGGCCTGGGCGCACTTCCCACAGGCTTCGCAGCGTTCGCGATCAATCTGCAGACCTGAGGGGGTCATCGTCAGGCAGCCGTTAGGACAGGTTTGAACGCAGGTCTGGCAAGCGATGCAACGCACAGAAAACCACTGCGTCTGCAAGCGGGTGGAGAGGCTTTCGGGATTGTGGCACCAAGCGCAGTGAAGAGGGCAGCCCTTGAAGAAGACGGTAGTGCGGAGGCCGGGACCGTCTTCGGTGGAGAGGCGCTGGAGGTGAAGGAGGAGGCCTTGGGGCGTGGAAGTGGTCATCAAGATCAGGGAAAAAGATTTAACACAAAGGAAAACAAAGTAGATGAAGGTACACGAAGGACTTTTTTCTCCGCGATCTTGGCAGAATCTGCGGTGAGGCAATTCCCAAAAACGAACAAATGCCACTTTATGGTATGGATTGCTTCGGGCCGGAAATACACCGGCCCTCGCAATGACTTAATGTATCTGATGGCTTTCGCGGGCGATGATCTCGTTCTGCAGTTCGCGCCCGATGGAGGTGAAGTAGGCGTTATAGCCGGTGACACGCACCAAAAGATGGCGATAATTCTCCGGGTGCTGCTGGGCATCCCGCAGCAACCCGGCATCAATCAGGTTAACCTGCAGGGCCGATCCGCCGTTCTCGACATAACCCTTGAGGAAAGCTTTGAATTTCTCGCAGTGCTCAGGATCACGCAAGATGGAGGGGTTGAAGGTCATGGTGTGGCTACCGCCGTTGGGCAGCACGTTCAGGTAGCCCGCCCAGTCGCCTTTGCCATCGACAGCCTTGCCGCCCAGCACCTTGCCAACCGAGTTGACGTTGGCGGTCGGACCATTAATGTCGGCACCGTTGGAGGGGCAGAGGGCATTCGACAGGAACTTGCCGCGCGGACGACCATCCGGGCTGGCGGGCAGGATGAACGAATCCGCCACCCAGTAGTTCCAGGAGAGCATGCCGGGGCGGAACTGGCGGCCGGTGGAGCGGGTCTTGTATTTCCAGGTCTCATCCGTCCAGAGCTCCATCACCTGGCGGGCCAGCAGGTCGGCGTTATCGTCATCGCGGCCGTATTTCGGGGCTTTGTGCTGGGCGCGCGCCTGCAAGACAGCGTGTCCTTCCCAGTTATCCTTGAGGGCCTGCACCAGTTCGGCCAGCGTGCAGACTTTTTCATCATAGACCAGGTACTTGACCGCCAGGAGCGAATCGACCGTGGTGGCGTAGGTGACAGCTTCGATGGTCACGTAGCCGAGTTCCGACCCGCCTTCATTGATATCCAGCGCCTTTTGGGCACAGCCGCGCACCAGGCAGGAAACGTAGGGTGTGGGGGCGTATTTCGCCCGGATGGATTCGGAGCGCTCATACAGTTCCACGATGCGGCGGATGATGTGGCGGGTCTGGGCGGCATAGGCTTGCCAGAACTGCTCCCAGGTGGCGAATTGAAGCGGGTCGCCGGTAGGCTCACCCCAGCGCTGAGGTTTATCGGTCTTGCCAGTGATCCCGTCCGTAAACGGCAGCAGGTCATAGCCCCCGGTCAAAGTGAGTTCGACGGCTTTTAGCAGGTTCAGGTTGGCGTCCACCGTGCCGGAACGGTCGTTGCCGACCATGGTGTTCTCAAGACAGCCGACCGAGGCATAATCGAAAACGTTGTTTTCATTGATCAAATCTGGCACGCCGGACTTGCGGGCTTCGAGCAGCATGCCAGCCATGGAGCGCTCGTCGAAGTTGAGCAGGAAGGGCGAGCCCTGGCTGGAGGCGATCATTTCGACCACCCGGTCGAGCAGCTTCTCGGGCGAAGCACGGTGCAGGCGGACGTTGGGCTTGGGCTCCAGGATGGGTGACATCTCGTCGATCACATCCAGCAGGATATAAGTCAGATCGTTGGTCATGTCGCGGCCGTCCGGACCCAGCCCGGAGAGATTGAAGAGCTGGCCATAACCGGCCGTGATGCCCTGGTTGCCGCCGGTGCGGATCATGCCGTCGTAGGCCGTGTTGCAGTGCAGCCAGAAGCATTTCAGGAGCTCCTTGCCAAATTCCGGATCCATGCCCTCCTGGATGGACTTTTCCCAAACGGGGAACAGGTACTGGTCGAGGCGTCCGAAGGAGACCCCCGGGCCGGGGTAATTTTCGTCGGCCATCACCAACATGTGGGTCAGCCAGAGGGATTGGACTGCCTCCCAGAAATTTTGCGCAGGTTCCCAGGGGACACGCGTCAAATTATCGGCCATCTGCAGCAGTTCGTTTTTGCGGAACGGTTCGGGCTCAGCCTGCGCCAGGCGGGTGCACTCTTTGGAATATTCGGCAGCCAGATCACGAGGCAAGGTCGCAGCGGTCAACATGGCGCGCAACTGCCCGCCTTTTTTGCCAAGCTGGTCAGTTGGCGACAGGGCAGCATAAGCCTGTTCCAGCTCGGAGTGGACGGATTTCCAGCCAGCGCGGATAATCCGGCCGTAATCCGGAATGATATGGCCGGAAGTGGCCCCGGCGTTGCCGAAGCCATGGTTGTGAAACCAGAGCATGGCAGCCCGGGCACCCTTTGGACCGTAGACCTGCCGGTCACGTTCCCTGGTCTCCTTTTCGGTCAGGCAAGCGGAGGTCTGGATGTTGAAACGGGCCCCGGCCAACAAATCACCCGGCAGGATCTCTTTGGGGAGATACTTCACCAGTACTTCACGGTTGAACCAGGCGCGACGTTCGGGGAGAGTCCATTTCCAAAAACCCGGGGGCAGAGCCACGGGGCGGGCGACCTGCTTGAAGGCTGAGCGGAAGGTCTGCAGGAAGGAATAGGTCTCGGGGACGATGTAGAAAGTGAGCTCGTTGTACTGGAAGTCCCAGGGCGTCCCGGATGTCCAGGAGGTGAACTCGTTATTCCAGGGGCGTGCGACCCCCTGGAAATAATAATCGCGCAACCATTGGATGCGCGAGGATAAATTGGTAGGCGATTTGATGGCGTAGCGAGGTTTATCGATGACAGGGGTTGTCATAGGCATTCTCCTTGAGCCGCCACGGGGCTATCCCTACGGGATGCTTCGCGAAAGCCCCGGGCTCAGGGCCAAAGCCCGCCAAAGCGGGCTAATTAAAACCAGCCTCCGTAGTGAAGCATGCGCTTTTACTGATCTTCACCCGGCAGGCATATACGCTAGAGATATTATACGCCCGCAAAGCGTGCCATGCTTATGGCAAGTGAGGCTTTTCGACATCAAATTCCAGCGGAGTGGCCGAAGCAGGTACCCTGACCCAAACGATAGAAACGACCCGAGCTTGCGTGTGGGTTGAGGGAGGGGGAATTTAGGTACCTTTTTTCGAAAACGACGCGGAACGAATAAGCTGCGGAAGAAATGGCTGACCGGCCGGCCGGGGATGAAGGGGAATGGGCAGGTAGATGAGGAAATGCGGAAGAGTACCCAGTGTTTAGCATGGCAAGCATCACGATCCGATCGTTTATAATGAAAAAGAAGGATTAGCTGGTCCAGTCAATACTAGCACAAATGTTCCAATTTCGTAAGAGGCAGGAAATAGAGATAATAATTTCCATCGATCTTAAAATTAATCCGAATAAATCACACCTATGCCTCGTTAATTAATAATCGAGAAGAACAGAGAACGGGAATTTTCTCCCATATCTCTGCGGTGGCTGAAGCAGGATAAATCAAAAAATTTTGGAGAAAATCCAACGGAAGGAATTCCAAATGAAAGCAATTGTTTATGAAAAATACGGAACAGCGGATGTTCTGCAGCTCAAGGAGGTGGAAAAACCCACCCCAAAGGAGGATGAAGTCCTGGTAAAAGTTATGGCGGCCTCCTTAAATGCATATGACTGGCATTTCCTGAGCGCGGACATATTCCTGATCCGCCTATCAGGTGGAGGGCTGCTCAAGCCCAAAAACACGCGGCTTGGCGCGGATATCGCCGGGCGGGTGGAAGCGGTTGGCAAGAACGCCAAGCAGTTCCAGCCGGGGGAAGAGGTGTTCGGGGATCTCGCCGGATATGGGAATTGCGGTTTTGCCGAATATGTATCCGTTCCTGAAAGCGCGCTGGTGCTGAAGCCGGCGAGCCTATCTTTCGAGCAAGCCGCGGCACTACCCATGGCGGGTATCACGGCCCTGCAGGCGCTGCGCGATACGGGCCAGATCCAGCCCGGAAAAAAGGTTTTGATCAACGGCGCAACCGGCGGCGTGGGTTCGTTTGCGGTGCAGATTGCCAAAGCCTTTGGGGCTGAGGTCACAGCCGTTTGCAGCACGGGAAAAATGGAGATGGTGCGCTCGCTGGGAGCTGACGTTGTGATCGACTATACCAAAGAAGATTTCACCAAAAATGGACAGCGGTATGACCTGATCCTGGCTGCCAACGGATATCATCCGATCTCGACTTATAAGCGCGCCCTAACCCCCAAAGGAATTTATGTCATGGCCGGAGGCTCTCTGGCTCAAATCTTCCAGGGTTTGCTCCTGGGGCCAAGAATGTCAGAAAAGGGGGGCAGGAAATTAGGAACCATGGTTGCACATGTAAACCAACAAGAATTGGCAGCTCTTTTAGAGCTTGTGGAATCAGGCAAGGTAGCCCCGGTGATCGATCGAACTTTCCCGTTAACTGAAGCTGCTGAAGCGTTCCGGTACCTTGGGGAAGGACATGCCCGGGGAAAAATAATTATTACCATGGAAAAGTAAATATTCAGAACGGACAAAAGGTTCTGATCAATGAGGCGGATGGGAGCAGGGTCCATCCGCAACTTTGCAGGTGTGCACGTACAAAAGGGGGAGTTGTTTTATAAAAAAAACGGAATGAATTCAAATAAAATAGATATATAATATCTTTATTCGGTTTTTATCGTATCAGAATGAATTGAAGGAGGTACTGGTATGGCAACCTATCTGATGTTTGGAAAATATTCGCAAGATTCAGTCAAACAAATCAGCACAAACCGTACAGCGAAAGCCATGGAACTGGTCAAGAAAAATGGCGGAGAAATTAAATCGGGATATGCGCTACTAGGGAAAACCGATCTGGTTCTCTTAGTTGAACTCCCAGATCTGGGAAAAGCGATGAAGACCTCTGTGGCGTTATCAAAGCTGCTGGGGATCTCATTCACAACCAGCCCAGCAGTATCCATGGATGAATTCGACAAATTAATGGAAGGCGGGTAGGGGAAGTCTCTTTAAAATTTCAACAACCCCAATCTTCAAAGGCAGCAACCAGACACTGCATTTTCGGCCACCAGTAGGTCCAGGCCGATCCATCTCCGCCATCCTGGACGGGCATAAGCACCCAAAAGACCAGCCCGGAACGGTAATCCGCCAGCAGATCCTCCCAGGTGAAGCCCTGCACCCCATGGGATAGCAAACCCTGGTGGTAGCGGTGCAGCAGCGTTTGCTCGCGGTCTTCTTCCCGGCGTTGTGCACGCGTCCAGAAAGCTGCCAACAGGTTCACCAAATCATAAGCAGCCAGGTCAACAGAGGGCGACTGCCAGTCCATCAAGTAGGTGGGAGCAGAGCCGGGAACCTTTGGGCATAGGAAATTGCAGAAGTAACTGTCGCCGTGGGTCAGTGTCAGATTGCGATGAGCAGAAAAGCGCGGGGCAAGGATTTCGGCAAAATAGCCCGGAAGCTTCTCGAAAAGCAAATCATAGAAACGGCGCATCTCACCCGGGATGCGACGGCCATCCTTCGCCGAGAGCCTTTCCCAGGCAGCGATACGTTTGGCCATGTATTGATTGAAGCGTTCTAGATCGCGTGACCAGTAACCTATATCAAAATCACCGCCAACAAGGCGCGGGTGATTCCACCAGTAGGCGTGTAAGACTGCCAACAGGTCAATCACCGATTGCTGGTGAACATCCAAAGGAACGCCGTTAACAATGCTGATCTGCTCAGAGCGCGTGATGGGGGGTGCATGGGTTTCGGAAAGGTCCTGGAGTAAAAGAAAAGAGTCGCCGCTGGAACTGTCATATTCGGCCGCGAAACAAGGTGGAATTACCTGAGGGTGATCCTTTATTCCCGCGATCAGACGGTAAAACTTGACTTCATCCGCGCCGGCGGCACTCGAATATGCTTCGGGCGTGTTGCATTTAAGCACAAACCGAGAGGGGGCAGAGCGTGGTGCATCCGGAGTGTAGCGCACCTGTAAATACCCGGTACGAGAATTAAACGAACCGGTCGGAAGCATTATTAAATTAGTAACCGCACCCGAAGGCAGAACGCCCGAATCGTGCAGAATCGTCGTCAGCCAGTTGGGAGTAGGCGGGGCGGGAACGGGGAAATGGGGAGCCGGCATAGCAGGTGATTATACTCTCTGCAGCAATGGAGACTTCGAAAGTCCGCCCGGAAGGTAAGCAAGTTCCCGCCAAGGTCAGGGTATATTCTCGAAAAATTCCCGGAGGGCGTCAACTGCCGATGTTTAGGGGCTGACATTCAACCTCCTTACAAGTTATTCAATCCTGCGCATCCATCCGGGCAACCAGGATTCTCAACCAGGAGGCAGATTTTTGACCACCAGAACCGAGCAGCCCGAATAGTGCACCAGCTTACGCGAGACGCTGCCCATCATCCAGCCCTTGACCGGGCTGAGGCCGCGCGATCCGGTAATGAGCAGATTGATGTTTTGTTCTTTCACAACCGCCATGATTTCAGTGGCAGCATCGCCTCTCTTTAGGATACCCTCAGCAAGCTTGCCCATATCCCGCAGGGCCTCGAGCGAGCTGTCCAACAGCGCCTGTCCGTCCTGCTCTTCCTTGGCTCCCAGTGCGGCCGCTCCCCTATAATCCTGGAAGACAACCGGCACATTGACCATGGTTGTATCCATAACCAGCATGGAGATGGGCGGAGGCGGGAGTACATGCATCACCCACAGATGGGCATTCCCTGGAAGGGGCAGCCTACCCAGTAAGTGCAGCGCCTGCCGGCTGGAGGGCGAGCCATCCGTCACCAACATAACATCCCGCAGTCCAGTGTAGGGGGCGCGTACCACCAGCACCGGACAAGGGGCGTATTCCACCACCTGCTGCGCCACTCCGCCCACCAGAATGCCCGTGGTAGAGCGCAAGCCCTTCGCGCCGATAATGATCAGATCGGGCAGTTGTTCTTCGGCATACTTCAAGAACCTTTCCGTCGGGGGCCCGAGCTGGAGCTCCGGTGTGGCATGCAGACCTTTCTGTCGCAAGCGGATACAGGTCTGGTTGAGGGCTTCTTCCATCAGGATCACGTCCGTCGTCTGGTTGGGGGCGAAGGCCCGAAAAACGGTGACATCCGTCCCGGAAGCAAAGGGCAGATCCTCCAGGAGCGCGACTGCCGCGCGGGCATGCTCGGAGCGGTCATCTCCGAGAAGGATTTTGAACTGCCGGTTATTCTTTTCAGCCACCATGAGCCACCTCGTTTCTCAAATAAAGGCAACCCATCCTCCCCCTTTAGGCATACTGTATCACAATCCGGCCTTGATTTCCACCCCCCAAATCCGGTGAACCGGAATCCGCAGGTACCCAGGGGGGAATGGTTTAGATTGACTCGAAGAGGTAAAATCGCACTAAAGATGTCCGATTAGTTTCAAGGGACCACAGAACAGTATGAAAGAGAACCAGGAACGAAAAACGAACATAGCACGTGGGAAAGAACCCTTGCGGTTGGTCGCCCTGAGTGATGGCCTTTTTGCCACCGTCTTGACGCTGCTGGCGCTGGATCTAAAAATCCCGGATGCACTCAACGCGGGCAGTGGGAATGTGACGGTCTTTCTTAAATGGGTTGGCCCGCATCTCTTTAGCTACCTCCTGACCTTTTTGGTGGCCGGAACCTACTGGCAAGCCCACCACCGCGACTTCGACCTGATCGACCAATATGACCGGGGTTTGTTGGGATACAACTTGATATTCTTGTTGTTCATCGGCCTGTTCCCATTCACAACTGCCACCGTCAGCCTGCCAAGTTATAAGAGCAATAGTTATGCATTCTACTGGGCGATCTATTCCACTAACATTATCCTGGCAGGGATCATGCTGACCGTGACATGGATTTATGCCGTGAGCCATCACCTGGTTTCTCCGGAAACAACCCAACGGCAAAGTCAATATATCATTGTGCGACAACTCGTTACGCCAGCTGTGTTCCTGATCTCAATCTTCATGAGTACCCTTTTCCCGCAATACATTCTGGGACCGTATACTCTATTGATCATCCCTTTGGGGCAATGGTTTGTTGAACGTCATTTCACCGGAGCTGGGCCGAAGAGTCGAGCCGGGCATCCCGACTGGTCCGAGTTGATGTGGCGGGCAGGAACAATCCTCCCCTGGGTCCTGGTGATCGGCCTGGCAGTGTGGGCAATGGCCTATTAAAAAAATACAGACCGCCCTCGAGGCGGCCTGTGTTGTATGGAAATATGTTCGTAATTCGGGTAAGTCCGAAGGAGTTCCCGCTCCTAATGAGACTGGTGGAGAATCCATTTTGACATCCTTTGGTAAATTATATTCCATTCAGCCATGGCAAAGGCAGTTACTGTTCAACTTCCGCCAGGGCCCGACTGCGTGCCCATAATGCATGTAAGGCGTGGGCGAAACGCTCCGGCTCCGAGCGCTGGGGCGGATCAAAGTGACTGCGGTCTGCGTATTCTTCGATCTGCATATTCGGGAATAATCCGGCAAGGGTTTTTGCCCCGCGTTCGAAGTAGCGCGTGCTCAAGCCGCCCAGCGCGTAATAAACGGGATGGCTCATCAGGCGGAAACGCTGCTGGTCGAGAGAATACGAATTGAAGGCCCGGACCATAGCTTCCATGCCTGCCGGACGCTTGGCCATCCAGGCAGGAGGAGGACCGGGAGGCATCTGCAAGACAGGCGGCTCAATCCCGGGGCGCATATGCCATTTGATAAACGACTGCATGCGTTCTTCAGACGGAAGAGTCATCAAGCGTCCCAAACCGGCCCAATATTCTTCATCTTCGGGGTTCACGCTGCCAATCCAAGCCGGCTCGATCAAGGCCAGGCTGCGAAGCCGCTCCGGGTATTGCGCGGTAAACGCCAGGGAGGCCGCCCCTCCGCCGGAAAATCCAACCAGGTGGAAACTCCTCAGCCCGGCGGCATCCGCCACACGCCGGATACCTTCCACCTCCATCTCCAGACCATAATCAACCGGCGGCACATCGTTCACGTATACTTCCAAATCTTTGAGAATTGGCTTAATCTGGTCGCCTATGACGGCCAACAGCCGGGTATAGGAACGGTCGGCAGGCGTCACAATGCCTGGGATGAATAGTACGGCTGGTTTTTCATTCTTAGTATTCTTATCCATGGTCATGGAGCAATTCGTGAAATGCGGCGCCCAATTAATCGGACTTAATCTGTCTGAATTATTGTTATCGGCATTATACTGCAATTTGCTTTAGTCTGAACGGGATTTTGGAACTTTTACCATTTCCATCGTCAGATATGTGAAGAAGCGCACAAGGATTGCGTTCGTTCCAAGAGACGTAGTTGAAGAAAAACAAGTTCATTTAAGCCGTTGACAATTTGACGGAAAAACATATAATACAAACATATGAATATATATTCATATGTTTGTTGTTTATCATGACCAAAAAAGATGCTCCTTCCCCTGCCCTCGATGAACATAACGCCGCACACGTAGCGGAATTGTTCCGTTCCTTCAGCGATACCAGCCGGGTGCGGATCCTTTCCGTTCTAATCGAACGCGAAGAGAACGTCGGCAGCCTGGCAAGTCTGGTAGGTATCAGTGAATCAGCCATTTCGCATCACTTGCGCAGCCTGCGCCAGTTGGGTCTGGTCCAGACCCGCCGGGATGGCAAGGAAATATATTACCGGGTAGATGATGACCACCTGATCGCCCTTTTCAGGGAGGGCGTAAAGCATGTGCAATACGGCTGAACATCCATCCCGCCTGCCGCTGCATCTGGCGATTTTACTGCTCATCTGCGTGTGCAGCCTGGCAGGACATATCATGTCCGACAGCCTGGGATCGAATAACTCCCCGGCAGTACTCGATCTGGTCCAGCACGGCGGCCATATATATGCCGATGAGGGGTGCGACCAGGATGATTTCGTTTTTCCCGGTATTGCCCACATGCCGGCCGAGTATGTCTCCGTTTCGCCGGCTTCCCTGAGCACGACACGCCCTTCCTACCTCCCGATCTCTCCTCTGCTGCCCCCACCGAATTTCTAGATCCATACCGGCTGTTGCCATCGTAATCATCGCGATCCTTCAGCCGTCTGGCATTTTCCGCGCCGGTTTTTACCCGGAAGCGGATCATCTTATCATTTTTGGTAAGTGGATCAGCAACAGGATTCATAGTAACAATTAATCTACCACCAGATCATGAAGAAAAAATTTATGGAGATGTTATTTCATGGCAGTAAACATTAACGAAGTAGACCTGCAAGGCTTGACTGACCAGGAAGTGCTCGAGAACCTGGCTCTGGATGGTTACAACGAACTGCCCTCTGCAAAGAAGCACAGCTTTCTACATATCGTTTTCGAAGTGATGCGCGAGCCCATGTTCCTGCTGCTGATCGCCTGCGGCGTGCTGTACCTGTTCCTTGGCGACCTGGAGGAAGCCCTGATGCTGCTGGGGTTCGTCTTTGTGGTGATGGGTATAACGCTTTACCAGGAACAGAAGACTGAACGGGCGCTGGAGGCCTTGCGCGACCTCTCCAGCCCGCGCGCCCTGGTTATCCGCAACGGTGTACAGCAACGCATCCCCGGCCGGGAAGTAGTGCGGGACGACGTCATCCTGCTTTCGGAAGGTGACCGTATCCCGGCGGACGCAGTACTTTTGAGCGGAACCAATGTCAATGCGGATGAGTCCCTGCTGACGGGTGAATCCGTTCCGGTGCGCAAACGCAGTTGGGACGGAGTCCGGGAAGTAGGCCGGCCGGGCGGCGATGATTTGCCATTCATTTATTCAGGTACGATGGTGGTCAAAGGGCAAGGAGTAGCCAGGGTTTTATCGACCGGTCTGCGAACCGAGATCGGCAAGATTGGGAAGGCCCTACAATCCCTGGAGCCGGAGGACACCGACCTGCAGCGCCAAACCGGCAAGATCGTAAAAACGTTTGCAACGGTCGGTTTGATCTTGTGCGCCATCGTTGTGATCGTCTTCGGGCTGACACGTGCAGACTGGTTGGGAGGATTCCTGGCTGGGATCACCCTGGCAATGGCGACCCTGCCGGAGGAATTCCCGGTGGTTCTGACCATCTTCATGGCGCTGGGCGCCTGGCGCATCTCCAAGCAGCATGTTCTCACCCGGCGCATGCCGGCGGTGGAAATGCTGGGCGCGGCGACAGTCCTGTGCGTGGATAAGACCGGGACGCTGACCCTGAACCGGATGACCGTGACGAAGATCAGCACTGATGACCAATTATTTGACGTAGACGGAAAACTATCCAGCCTGCCGGAAGAATTACACGGAGTGGTCGAATACAGCCTGCTGGCCAGCCCGGCAGATCCGTTCGACCCGATGGAAAAGGCCATGAAAGAGCTGGGCGGGCGGACACTTCTCAATACCGAGCATATCCATAAAGACTGGACACTGGTCCACGAATACCCGCTCTCGGAAAAACTACTGGCCATGTCGCGCGTCTGGCGCTCTCCGGACGGCAAGGATTACATCATTGCCGCCAAGGGCGCACCGGAAGCAATCGCCGATCTGTGCCATTTCGACGCTGGTCGGAATGAAATATTACTTGGACAGATCAACCGCATGGCCGATCAGGGTTTGCGCGTGATCGGAATTGCGCGGTCGACCTTCCGACCGGTGGATCTGCCGGAAGGACAACACGATTTCGAATTCAAATTCCTTGGCCTGCTGGGATTGGCGGACCCGGTCCGACCCGGGGTACGGGAGGCGTTACAGGAATGCTATACCGCCGGGATCCGAGTCATCATGATCACCGGCGACTACCCGGGCACAGCCTGTAGCATCGCCGACCAGATCGGTCTCAAGCCGGACGATCAAATCATCACCGGGCCGGAATTGGATGGGATGACAGATGACGAACTGAAGGAGCGCATCCGGACAACGTGTATCTTTGCCCGGGCCGTCCCTGAACAGAAACTGCGTATCGTCACGGCTCTGAAAGCCAATAATGAAGTTGTGGCGATGACCGGCGACGGAGTCAACGACGCCCCGGCGCTTAAAGCAGCCCATATCGGCATTGCCATGGGCGGGCGCGGCACGGATGTGGCGCGCGAGTCGGCTGCCCTGGTTCTGCTGGATGATAATTTCGCTTCCATTGTCCAGGCAGTACGAATGGGCCGGCGTATCTATGACAACCTCAAGAAAGCCATGGCATTCATCTTTTCCATCCATGTGCCGATCGCGGGTATGTCGCTCATTCCGGTGCTCATGAAATGGCCGCTGGCCCTATTACCGGTCCAAATCGTACTGCTCGAACTGATCATCGACCCATCCTGTTCGATCGTATTTGAGATGGAATCTGACGAAACTGATATCATGAACCGCAAACCACGCCTTTTGGGAGAGCGGCTCTTTGGAGGGGAGATGATCCGAACCGGGCTGATCCAGGGGTTGGGCGTAATGGTGGTGGTTTGCGGGGTTTATGCATTTATGCTACTGCGCGGCTACGGAGAGGAACAGGCGCGCATGCTGGCCTTCCTGAATATGGTCATCGCTGACCTGGCACTGGTTTTTGCCAACCGGTCCTGGACCCGCTCCTTTTTACAATTGTTACGGCTGCCCAACCCGGCATTGTGGTGGGTGGCAGGTGGTGGCCTAAGTCTGCTCATCCTGACGCAGGTGGTGCCCTTCCTACGGAATCTGATGAAGTTTGCCGTCCTGCCAACCTGGGAATACGCTTTCCTCCTGGTTACCGGCGCGGTCATCCTGGGGATTGCGGAATTCGCCAAGCCGATGTATTGGAGTCGGAAGAAATGATGGTTGTTTTTTTCTAATTGAATAGAGAGGTCTGAATGAATAGCGTAATTCGGATTTTCTTGCTAGTTATCGGAAATGCATTGGCTTTATTGTTGGCATTACTGGCGCTTGAGACGACACCGACCAATTTTCTCGGCTGGTTCCTGTTTGCGATCGGGATCGCATACGGGGCAGGTGGGGTCATTTACCTTTGGCGGAACCAGAATAATGACAATTCGGTGCGTGCTGAGACTGGGAACCGCTCGTTCTGGTGGATCCTGCCGGGTTTTTTGGTCATCTTCTTCGCGCCTCCGCTCGAATTCCTGCATCTGCCTGCCTGGCTGCCACGCGGGACTGGCATGGAGCTGGCCGGACTCGTTATCATCCTGCTCGGGCTTTTGCTGCGGGTCTGGACGCGCCTGACCATCGGAGCGATGTACTCGGGTTACCTGCGAGTAAAGATAGGCCATGTACTCGTAACGGACGGACCTTATCGTTTTGTGCGCCACCCGGGTTACAGCGGTTTCCTGTTGATGGCTCTGGGATTGTGCATCGGTTACTCGAGCCTGATCGGTTTGATCGCAATCCCGGTCCTGATGATCCCAGGATTGTCATTCCGGATGAAGATCGAGGAACGAATGTTGTCCGAAGAATTCCGGGATGATTACTGGACTTATGCCCGCAGGGCGAAGAAACTGATCCCCGGGATCTGGTGAAAGGTTTGGCCAACGAACCGGCAATTTTGCGTGGCATGTACCGGGTCATTTTACTGAAAAAAAACGAAAATTACCCGGTCAGCTCGCGCAGACGCTGGACCATAAGCGAGATGCCCATGACCAGCAGGGCAACCAGGATGATCCATTTCCAGAAATGCAGGAACAGGATCACAGTGGCAAGCATGGCCAGGATCAATGTAATGCGGGCGACGGTCTGGACAAAGGCCCCACGCAGCACCGATTCGAGCACAACGAACAGGGTCAGGATGATCGCCAGGCCTGCCCAAAGGTAATGAGGGGCAAAAAAGATCAGGCCGGCAATGACAAATAAGAGCAGGCTCAGGCTGACGGCGGCCCAGGCCTCGGCGGCGCGTTCGAAGCGCAACCCTTGAGCAGGATCGTCGGGCGCAGCCAGATGGCGGATATGGGCATGCGGGTCATCCTGCCGTCCGAGGCGCATCTGCTGCAGCCGGCGGGTCAAGCCTTGCAAAAGAACAATATTTTCAGAAGACTCACGACGCAAGGCCCGCACTTCGCCTGAAAGCGTCCCAATCTCCTTCTCGAGGGCGGCATATTGTTTGGCCAGGTGCGGATGGCCTTCCATCCCTTTCAATTTTATGCCACAGGCTTGCAATACCGCAGCCCTTTCAGGGATGCGCCTTTCCAGGTCCACCTGCCGGGCGGAGATCTCCCGACAGTCCTGTTCCAACATCAGCATGGCGAGCGGGGGCGGAGGAACCTTATCGAGACCGGCAAAACCGAGCGGGTCATACCATGAACCGCGCGGCGAACCATCCCGGTTGTACATGGGACCTGCGGGAGCATTCTCCCCGGAAATCGGGTCACGCGCGAAGAGACCCCACAGGCCCCGGTATTGACTTACCCAGGGAGTGGATTCATCCACCAGTACGGGCGACCAGGACAGGGGTCCATCCGGACCGATGCGCAGGCCATCGCCGCGTGCAAAATCCACGAACGGGACATGGAACGGATTGACCTGCGGCTGGCCAAGGGTCTCCGTCCAGAATTTGATCCAGGCCTGGTAGAGGCCGGAGAACCAGCCTGGCAAAGGTAAATTCACTTCCGCCTGGTATTCGCCACGGCGAAAATAGGAGGCGTGTGAACCGGCCCCGGCATAAATGACCGGGTGGCCGTTCTCTTTATTCAATTCGGCATCATCATCCCAGCGCCGGCGCAGGTCATCGCCTTTGAAATCATGAGAAGCATAGGCGGCCCACTCGGGGACAAGCTGTCCGTGGTCCTCGTAGAGATAAATGTTGACCATCTCCCAATCTAACTCGTGATCGTTGACGCCGTGGAAGCCGGAGCGCCAACTGTTGAAACAGAAAAAGAACCAGTATTGCAGAACGGTCCAGCCGTCGAAGTGGGCCACCCGCCCATAATAAGTGTATTGCGGGTGGTCTTCCAGGATGGCGTTGTAGTCCAACTCGGCTGCGGCGGCATCGGCGGCCGAGACTTTGCCGCGCAGCAGGAAGGAAAGTGAAAACAAACCGTCGGCCAGGCGCGGCAGGAAACCACCGCGTGCCAGTCGCCCGATGCCGGTGTGGAAATAGTTGCCAAGTCTGCGCCGCAGGAGCACCTGGTTGGCAAGCACCTCGGCAGCTTCTGCCAGATTGAGGGCCTCGACAAAACGCAGGTAACGGATGGTTCCAAAAACAGCCGGGCGGGGTTCGATCAATTTCTCCAACGTCACTTCCCCCTGCTTAACCATCAGTTCATCCGGACCGTCCAAAGGGTGCTGCCAAAGGCTGCATTGATTCACATAATGTTCGACTTCCGTGGGGAAGAATTGTTCGCCTTTGGTGAAGTACACCACCGGCTCAAATTTTCGCAACAGTTCCAGATCGGGAGTATCGACCGGGGCGGTAGGACGGTCAGAGGCTTGATCCATCTTTACTCCTTATCCCGAAAATGCGCTGGACATCCGGAATGTTAAGCGCGAAAGCGATGATGACATTGGAGGCCATGACAGCATAGTTTGGGTGGCTGTAGAAATAATCCACCAGCGAGATGACGAGGCTGGCGCCAGTCCAAGCCATCAGGAGCACCCAACTCCAGCGCTGCAGGCGCAGGAAACCGATCAGGACCACGATGCCTGCAAGCGATAAAACGAAATAGGTGACACTGGAAAGGAGGGCATTGCCGAGGGAAGTGAGCCGCCAGCCTATGAAGAGCGGACCGGCAATGCCATTCTTGAAAACATTCTGACCGAAAAGCGGCTCATATACCTGGTACAGGCGAATCAGAAAGAGTATCACTATGGCGACAGCAATAATGCTGACAGCAATCGGACTTTTCTTTTTATCACTTTTCTTTCTTCTAGGCATGGATCACCTCACTTTGAATTGCAGCGGGAGCATAAGGGAGACACGAAATTTGTGCGGCGCACGCACCGCGCGGTACCATATCCCAAATTTCGATACCCTGTGAATAGGAAAAAACCGAACACACTTTTTTTCTTATTATAGAACCAAGTCTATAAAATTGTTGAGAGTTTGCCCATAAAAAAAATGCTTTTCCAGGCAGCCAGTCCCTATTAAGGTTGGATAAGATTCTCTACGGGGGGGTGGGGATGTAGTAAAATCTTTCGGTGGATTCCCTGGAATTGTCCAAGTAGGAAAATCGTGTTCACCCGCAAGCAGACCATATCGCAAGATAACCTCCCCCCAACCAACCAAACCAAAGCACTCATCGAGCTCCGTCAGGTCTACAAAGTATACGAGACCGCCGCAGGCGATTTTCCTGCGTTGCGAGGCATCAGTGTGGATGTGTATCCGGCCGAGTTCCTGGGCGTGATCGGAAAATCCGGAGCCGGAAAATCCACCTTTTTGAACATGATCACCGGCGTGGACCACCTGACCAGCGGGGAAGTGGTTGTCCATAACGACGACGGAGCAGTATCCATCCATAATCTGAGCGAGAATGACCTAGCGCTCTGGCGCGGAAGGAACATGGGCGTGGTCTACCAATCCTTCCAACTCCTTCCCATGCTAACCCTGCTCGAGAACGTGATGCTGCCGATGGATCTGTGCGGCCTGTACCAGCGCGGCGAGAGTCGCGGGCGCGCGCTGGAACTGCTGCGCATGGTCGAGCTGGAGGAACACGCATATAAACTCCCCAATTACATTTCCGGAGGTCAACAACAACGGGTGGCCATCGCACGGGCGCTGGCAAACGATCCCCCCATCATCGTCGCAGATGAACCGACCGGCAGCCTGGATTCGGTCACTGCGGATCACGTCTTCCAAGTGTTCGAACGCCTGTTGGAAAAAGGCAAGACCATCATCATGGTGACACACGATAACAGCCTGGCGCCACGCTTCACACGCCATCTCGTCATCCAGGATGGCGAGATCATCCCAGAAAATCCCTGGGCCAGGAGAAGGAGGCGGGCATGAAACGTGCAAATGCCCCATCCCAACCGGCTGAAGTTGCCATCCAATTGCATAAGGTGGTCAAAACCTACAAGAATGCCGCGGGGGAGTTTACCGTGCTCAAGGGGGTGGACCTGACCCTGCGAAAAGGGGAATTTGTTGCCATCGTGGGCAAGTCGGGCAGCGGCAAATCGACGCTGCTCAACATGATCACCGGCATTGACCATCCCAGCTCGGGCCAGGTGGTCATCGGCGGTACGGACATCTACAAGATGAGCGAAAGTAAGCGCTCGCTCTGGCGCGGCAAGAACCTGGGAGTGGTTTTCCAGTTCTTCCAGCTCCTGCCAATGCTGAGCCTGCTTGAGAATGTAATGCTACCGATGGATTACGTCGGTCTATACGATTTCGACCAGCGTCCGAAACGGGCCATGGAACTGCTCAAACTGGTCGGCCTGGAAGGGCAAGCCAATAAATTACCTGTGGCAGTTTCGACCGGCCAACAGCAGAGTGCAGCGATTGCGCGAGCATTGGCAACCGACCCTCCATTCTTATGTGCGGATGAACCTACCGGCAACCTGGATTCCCGCTCGGCAGACACCATTATCGAATTGTTCGACGAACTCGTGAAAAACGGCAAGACCATCGCCATGGTCACGCATGACCCATCGCTAACCGAACGCACATCCCGCACGATCGTCATCTCAGACGGCGAATTGATCGACGAGACCGTTGCACGGTGCCTGTCGTTGCTGGAACACCGCCAGATGCTGGAAGCCACCCGCCAACTTGAACATCTCGTTTACCCGGCAAACAGCGCCATCCTGCAGGCCGGCCAGCACGTTGACTATTTCTTTATGGTCAAAAGCGGCGTGGTGGAGGTGATCCTTCAAAATAACCCACGTAACACAGATGGGACCACGATCGCCAGGATGGGCCCCGGCCAATTCTTCGGTGAAATCGAGCTGATAAGCGGCGGAAAGTCCATCGCCTCCATTCGCGCCGCATCAGAAGGGCCGGTGGAGCTGGTTGCGCTGCACCGGGCTGCATTCAAAAAGCTACTGAGCGAGTCGCCTTTGACCGAGGAGGCCATCGGCAAGATCGTACAAGTGCGGCTGGAAGAAAATCGCGCGGCCGACCAGAGAATAAAGTGATCATTTGAACTTTTGGAGGATTTGGTAAAGGTGAGTATATGATGCGTCCGCGTTGGCGCAAAGTTTTACATGACCTGACAGGCAGCCTGTCGCGCACGGCCCTGGTGGTCGTTTCGATTGTGGTGGGCGTATTTTCGATCGGGGTGATCGTGGGCACGTATGTGATCATTTCGCACGATATGAGCGCCAGTTATGCAGCCAACAACCCAATGAACGTCGAGCTACTGACGGATGATTTCGACAGCAACCTGGTCAAGACTATCCAGGACATGAGCGGAGTCAAGCAGGCTGAAGGGCGACGTGTGTTCAGCATACAAGCACGGGTCCCGGGCAACAGCCAATGGGTGCCGCTCAACGTGGTTGCCATCGACGATTTCAGCAAGCAAAAGATCAACTTATTGCATGTACTCTCCGGAATCGATAAACCCGCCAAGAAGCAAGTGCTCCTGGAGCAAGAGGTGCTGCAAAGCTTGAATGTAAAGGCAGGCAGCTCACTCGAATTCCTTCTGGACAATGGAAGCACGCGGGTGATGCAAGTAGTGGGTGTCGTCCAGGATCCGAGCACCGGCGCGGGGGATTTCCTGGGCAACCCATTCGTGTACGTCACCACCGACACTCTGTCCTACCTGCACCAACCCGACATGTTCAACCGCCTGTATGCCACGGTTACGAACGGCCAAAACGATACCACAGCCCTGCGAGCCATGGCAGCCAAGATAAAAGACAGTGTCGAAAAGAGCGGTATCACCATTCTGGAGACACGTTCCTCCAAAACCAACGAGCATCCGTTAGCTTCGACCGTCCAGGCCATCCTTGGAATCCTGCTGGCATTGGGCATTTTGATCCTGTTCCTGAGCAGTTCCCTGATCGCCAACACGCTGAGTGCGTTGCTGAACCAGCACCTGCGTCACATTGGCGTGATGAAACTGGTTGGCGGAAGGCGCAACCAGATCTTCACCATGTATATTATTCTCATCCTGGGCTTCGGGGTCATCGCCCTGCTGATCGCCGTGCCCCTGGGAGGACAGGGCGCGTATGCCCTCTCGGCCTTTATTGCCAAGAAGATCAATTTCAACCTGCTGGGTTACCGGATCGTTCCGCTGGCTTTTGCGGTGCAGATCGTTGTCGGACTGGCAGTGCCGCTGCTGGCCGGCCTGGGGCCGGTCCTAAACGGATCGCGCATCACCGTGTTGAGCGCCTTGAGCGGCGATATGGTCCGGGACCAGAAGAAGCAGTCCCTAGATGCGAAACCTCGCGAGCCGGCCTTCGACCGTCTACAAGGCTGGGTGACAATAACCCTGGCAAAGCGCGGGGTGCACATCCCGCGTCCTCTGCTCATCTCGTTAAGAAACACCTTCCGCCGGCGGGGACGCCTTATGCTGACACTTTTTACATTAACCATGGGCGGTGCCATCTTTATCGCGGTTTTCAACGTACGCGTCACGTTACACGATTACGTCAACCAGATTGGAAATTATTTTCTGGCGGATGTGTCATTGGATTTCACCCAAACTTACCGGCTGAACGAGGTGAAAAATGCTGCCCTGCAAGTGCCAGGAGTAGTGGCAGTGGAAGGCTGGGCATACGCCTCCGCCGAGGCACTCGCTCCGGATGGGACAGTCGCCGATACGATCACGATCCTGGCTCCGCCTGCGAACAGTAAACTTATTTCACCCATGCTGGTCTCCGGCCGCTGGCTACAACCAGGTGACCAGAAAGCCATCACCGTCAGTGAAGATATCCTGACAAAATTCCCGGGCCTGGAACCGGGAAAAACCCTGCGCCTGAAAATCAATGGCCACGAGGATGACTGGACTGTGGTGGGCATTTTCAAGTTCGTCACCCAACAGGGAACAGTCGGGTATGGAACGTATGAGTATATTTCCAAGGTCACCCACACCACCGACCATTCATTCACATACAGGATCGTAACCGATAAGCACACCCCGGCTTACCAGCAATTGATGAGTGACCGGTTGGATAAGTATTTCCGAGATAAAGGCTTCCACGTCGATGCGGTCCGGACTGGCGAATCTACGGTTAAAACGGCGTCAGGAAGCCTGGACATCCTGGTGACGTTCCTGCTGATCATGGCACTCCTGACGGCAGTCGTCGGCAGCATGGGCTTGATGGGTACGATGGGTATGAACGTGCTGGAGCGCACACGTGAAATCGGCATCATGCGCTCGATCGGTGCAGTCGACAGCGAGATCATGCGGACCGTCATTGTGGAAGGCATGGTGATCGGAGGCATTTCCTGGCTGATCGGGGTATTACTCTCGTTCCCGATCACATTCCTGCTCGCAAACATTGTCAGCCTGGCAATTTTTGAATCGCCAATCGCAGTCCATTTCACCTTTCAAGGATTTATTATCTGGCTGCTGGTGGTATTGGCACTTTCGGCAGTGGCCAGCATCCTGCCAGCCCGGAATGCTGCCAGGCTGACGATCCGTGAAGTACTGGCGTATGAGTAGGAAGCAGCGGTCAGCTATCTGCTATCAGCCGTCAACTGTCAGCAATAGCGAATTGAAATTGATCGTCGTTTGTTGGAAGGAGAATCAGCATGAAAAAAATACTAGCCTTGTCCATCATTCCCCTGGTGGTGGCGATACTGCTGAGCGCGTGCAGCAGCAATGGGAATAACGCCGCTACAGCCACCCCGGCAGCCTCGCCGAATACGGTCATCGCCGAGGGGCACCTGACCCCGAACCGGAACCAGTATATGGCCTTCCAGGTGCGCGGCAAAGTCGACCAGATCCTGGTCAAAACAGGCGAGCAGGTGAAGCAGGGACAGTTGCTGGTCAGCCTGGCCGACAGACAGCAGGCGCAAGCCGCCCTGACTGCAGCGCAACTGGCGCAAACATCAGCCCAGCAGGCTTTTGATACCCTGAACCGGACTTCGGATTTGGGCTACGCACAGGCATGGCAGGCTTATATGGCCGCCCAGAAGACACGGGAAGACGCCCAGCTGGCCTGGGACGCGCTCGACCTGAGCACCATCCAGGCAGACATCGATACCGCCCAATCGGATGTGACCTCGCGCAAGACCGACCTGGATAATGCCCAGACAGATTTCAATAAGTATTCCAGCCTGGCCATTAACAACGCCACCCGCAAGGATTACGAACAGAAACTTAGCACCGCCCAGACAGCCTACGACCAGGCGGTGCAAAAGCTTGAAGATCTGACCAATGGCCGGGACACGGTGCAGGCGGCGCTGCTGGCTGCCAAGAATGCTGAGGCGGAAGCTTTGCGAACCTTTCAAAATACCCAGAGCGGCCCGGATAGTGACAAGTTGAGCCTGGCACAGATCCAATTGGAGAATGCCAAGGCGCAGACAGCAGCCGCCCAGGACATTCTGGACGGCTACGATCTGAAGGCGCCCTTCGACGCGACCGTGATGGATATCAACGTCACAGCCAACCAGATGGTCGGTCCGGAGACCTGGGCGGTAGCGATCGCAGATACCAGCAAATGGTATGTGGATACCAGCGACCTGAACGAACTGGATGTAGTCAAAGTAAGTGTTGGTCAGAAAGTAGACATCACAGCGGACGCCCTGCCAGGTGTGAAAATGAGTGGCAGCGTGGAAGAGATTGGCGAAACACCCAAAAACCAGGGTACAGATGTGCTGTATACAGTGCACATCCTGCTCAATAACCCCGATCCGCTCCTGCGCTGGGGCATGACGATGGAAGTAACCTTCCCGCTAAAATAGGAGCCTTACGTTCAATTGAGATATCAGGAGCCGGGTGATGCGTGTCCCCGGCTCGTTTGCATTATTTTAGATCGACCGAGCGAATCATTTGGGCAGATAATAAGAGAAATCTTAACAATGCGGGGAATTTATATCACATTATTGATAAAAAAGATTATAATAAAAAGAAATTTCCGGCACAAACAAATGAGGCTTTATTATGAATAGCTATAAATACCTGATCGTTGGAAGTGGTATGACTGCAGATGCAGCCGTACGCGGTATCAGAACTCTCGATACAAATGGCTCGATCGGAATGATCGGGGAGGAAAATAACCCTCCCTACAACCGGCCACCGCTCAGTAAAGGCTTGTGGAAAGGCAAACCGATCGACAGCGTTTGGCGCATGACGCCTGCCGAGGGTCTGACCTTGCACCTTGGGAGCAAGGTGGTTTCCTTGAGCGCCGATGAACGTCAGGTACTGGACGATAAGGGACAGACCTACCAGGGCGAAAAAATCCTGCTGGCGACCGGCGGTACACCGCGCCACTTGCCCTTCGGGGGTAAAGAGATCATCTACTACCGGTCCCTGGAAGATTTCAAACATTTGCATGAGTTGACTACAAAAATGGAGCGCTTTGCCGTCATAGGGGGAGGATTTATCGGTCCGGAGATTGCAGCCGCGCTGGCCATGAACGGTAAAAAGGTCAGTATGCTAGTCCGGGGAGAAGGTATAGGCGCAACGGTCTACCCACGCGAGCTCTCCCAGTTCCTGAATGAGTTCTATCGCCAGAAGGGTGTCGAAGTACTGACGGGGGAATCCGTGGCCGGGATGGAGACAAAAAATAAGGAGCATATCCTGACAACCAAAAGCGGGCGAAAAATCACTGCAGAGGCAGTTGTGGCTGGCATTGGAATACTGCCAAACGTAGAACTGGCGAAAACAGCCGGTCTGCAAACCGGGAACGGTATAGTAGTAAATGAATGCCTGCTTACAAGCCAACCCGATATCTATGCCGCCGGAGATGTGGCCGAATTCTATAATCCAGCCCTTGGGAAACGGATGCGGGTGGAACATGAAGATAACGCCAACACGATGGGCTTGCAGGCCGGGCGGAACATGGCCGGGGCGAGTGAACCATACCTGCATCTCCCTTTCTTTTATTCGGACCTTTTCGAACTGGGTTATGAAGCGATAGGCGAGCTGGATGCGCATTCAAACGTGGTTGTGGATTGGAAAGAACCGTTCAAGACCGGCGTACTATATTACCTCAAGGAAGGACGCATCCGGGGAGTGCTGCTTTGGAATGTGTGGAAAAAGATCGAAGCTGCCCGCCAATTGATCGCAAATCCCGGACCCTTTGGTCCCGAAAATCTCATCGGCAAGCTAGGATATTAATCACTTAGCCGAGTGTCTATCTATAAATAGGGATTATCATCCCTTTTGGAGAATTATAATGGAAACTGACCATCACCATGATCATGCACATAGCCTTGGAAATCTTACCTTGCAATCGACGATTGGATTGCATAAGCGTCAAATTTCGGAAGAACAAATCCATAAATTCGAAGGTTATATGGCAGAAATCTTTTCCAGCCTGGGCATGGATCTAGATAGTCCTGCAACCGTCGATACCCCCGTCCGGTTCATCCGGGCAATGATCGACGCGACCAATGGTTTCGATGGGGATCCCAAGCTTTTGAAAACTTTCGAAACAGAATGCCGCGGCGATCCGGATTGCCGGATGGCGCAGGTAATCGAAGGGCCGATACAGTTCTATTCGCTGTGTGAACATCATGCTTTCCCATTTTACGGACAGGCATATATCGGCTACATAGCGCATGAAAATATCATCGGTTTGTCCAAACTGACCCGCTTGTTGAGAATATTCACCCGCCGTTTCGCCGTTCAGGAAAGGATCGGGCAGCAAGTGGCGGATACCCTGGAGGGGATGGTGCACCCGCATGGAGTTGCGGTCTATATGGAAGCAAGACACATGTGCGTGGAAATGCGAGGAGTGCGGGAGGCCAGCCCGCTGACCAGAACAACCGTATGGCGCGGCAATTACGCCAACGACGCTTCCTTGCGCAGCGAGTTTCTGGCGGCCTGCGGATTGAACCGATAGAAAAAAGCCTGGTTTCTCAACTGACCGAGTGAGGCGTAGAAAAAATGTCTCTGGAAGGGAAGACGGTCTTGATCACAGGTGGGGCGCGGCGGGTGGGGCGATCGCTGGCATTGGCTGCGGCCGGCGCAGGGGCCAATGTAGTCATCCATTACCGCCGTTCGGAAGTTGAGGCCAAGGCACTGCAGAATGAGATTGCCGGAATGGGCCGCGAAGCCAGGCTGCTGAAAGCAGACCTGGAAAATCCAAAACAAAGTATGGAACTGATCAACAGGGCGCAAGGCAAAGAAGGGTTATTCGCCCTGGTCAATAATGCCGCAGTCTTCGAGTCTGTTTCATGGGAGACAACTGATCTGAAAGCCTGGGAGCGGCACCTGATGGTCAACCTGACCGCGCCATTCCTGCTCAGCCAGGCATTTGCGCGGGCGAATGGCCGTGAGGCGGAAGGGCGGATCGTCAACCTGCTGGATTGGCGGGCGATGCGCCCGGGAGCTGACCACCTGCCGTATATCGTCAGCAAGGCCGGACTAACGGCCCTGACACAATCCCTGGCGATCGCGCTGGCTCCCAATATCACCGTCAACGGGCTGGCATTGGGCGCAATCCTGCCACCGGAAGAAGGGGCTCCCGAGAGGCTGCTGGAACTAGTACCGGCCGGACGCTGGGGAACCCTGGATGAGGTGGGGCAAGCCTTGATCTTCCTGCTGAGCGGACCGGCATATATCAGCGGGGAAATCCTGCACGTCGATGGCGGGAGACACCTGGTTTAGGAGGAGTAAGAATGGACCAAGTATTCATCACCGATCTGGAGGCACGCGGAATCATTGGAATCAACGATTGGGAGCGCGAAAAGCCTCAGAAAATCCTGATCAACCTGGTACTCTTTACGAACCTGAAGGCAATCGGCAAGAGTGACAATATACAGGATGGAGTGAATTACCGCACGATTGCCAAACTGGCCCAGGCCCACGCGGAGAAAGCTGCACGTTTCACGGTTGAGGCACTCGCCGAGGATCTGGCCCAGCTGTGCCTGAAAGAATTGGGAGTCCAGAAGGTGCGCGTACGGGTTGAAAAACCAGGCGCGGTACGATTTGCGCGCTCGGTGGGCGTTGAGATCGAACGTAGCAAAGCGGACTTCCAATGAAAAAACCGGGCTACCAAGTCTGCCTGCTGCTTGGCTCGAATATCCGGCCGGAATACAACCTGCCGCTGGCGGTGGGATTATTACGGAAACAGTTGACCGTCCTGCAAGTCTCTTCGGTATGGGAATCCGCACCCGTTGGGGGCGACGGCCCGAACTTCCTGAATGCCGCGCTCCTGGCGGTATCACACCTGGACGCACCCGCGCTCAAACAGGATATACTTTTGCCAATGGAAGCCCAACTGGGGCGGGTACGAAACGCAGATAAGGATTTACCGCGCCCGATCGACCTGGACATCATTTTCTTCGACCAGCAATTAATGGACCCGACCCTTGGGCATTTTGCTCACAGGGCAGTCCCGGTTTCGGAGGTACTACCGCAAGTTCCTGCAGGGAATGATCAATCGCTTAAAGAGGTGGCTGCCAGACTGGTAGCCATTGATCCGGTCCATTTGCGGGAAGATGTTATTTTATGAGATGGCTGTAAAAGGGAATCAGAGAAAGAACTTAACCACGACCCCCAAATATCCCCCAAACTACGGGGACAGGCGGGGGCAGGCGAGAGAAAGACACAAAGATTTTTAAAGATGAGACCGTTACTGCCTGATTTAACCGTTTTATGTGAGGATTGTTTTGAAATATCAGCCGGATGGTTGGCATAGGAGATTTATCAATGGATACTTTGAGAGCTGAACGTGAAAAAACGAACCAGAACGAGATGCAGATTGAAACTGGCGACCAGGCGATGAAGGGAAAGATTCCCATGAAGAAAGGCATGCCTGCCACCACGATCGTAATCTTCGGCGCATCGGGTGACCTGACCTGGCGTAAACTCATCCCGGCGCTTTACAATAACTTCAAGAAGGGCCGGCTGGCGGAATGTGCGACCATCATGGGGTTTGCGCGACGACCACTCACAGATGAGACCTTTCGAGCTAAACTGCGGGAGGGTGTGTCAACATTCTCCCCGGAGACGTTCGACCCAACGGTTTGGGATGAGTTTGCCCAGAAGGTGCATTACTTCCAGGGGGATCTGGACAAGGTCGAGGATTTTTCCAAGCTGGATTCTTATCTAACCAAAATGGAAGGCCGCATGGCCAACCGGCTGTATTACCTGGCAACGGCACCGGAGCATTATCCGGTCATTGTGAGTGAGTTGGGAGCGGCCGGAATGGCCTACAACCCGGCGTGCTGGCGGAGGATCGTGATCGAAAAACCGTTCGGGCGCGACCTGGGTTCTGCACTGGCGCTAAACCAGGCCGTGCACAGCGTCTTCAACGAGAGCCAGGTCTACCGTATCGATCATTATCTTGGGCAAGGAGACCGCCCAGAATATCCTGTTCTTCCGTTTTGCCAACACCATCTTCGAACCGATCTGGAACCGCCGTTACATCAACAACGTGCAGGTGACGGTGGCCGAAGATGTGGATGTGGGTCTCCGGGCCGGATACTACGATAACGTGGGGGTGGTACGGGACATGTTCCAGAACCACCTGCTGCAACTGCTGGCACTGGTGGCAATCGAGCCGCCGAGTTCATTCAACGCAGATGCAGTCCGCAACGAGAAAGCCAAGCTACTCGAGAGTATCCGCCCGATCGCTCTGGCGGATACGGTACGAGGCCAGTACGCGGGATATACAGACGCAGAAGGAGTGGCAAAGGGGTCCCAGACCGCGACCTATGCGGCCATGAAGTTGTACATCGACAACTGGCGCTGGCAGGGGGTTCCGTTCTACCTACGCTCCGGGAAGGCGTTGATGCGGAAATCTTCCGAGATCATCATCGAGTTTCAGCGCCCGCCGCACTTGATGTTCCACCTGCCGGAGGGCAGCGAGATCACCCCCAATATCCTTTCGATGTGCATCCAGCCGGATGAAGGCATGCACCTGCGGTTCGAGGCCAAGGAACCGGACAGCGAGCAAGGGATGCGATCGGTGGATATGGATTTCCACTACCGGTCATCCTTCCATGGGACGCTGCCTGAAGCATACCAACGGCTGTTATTGGATGCCCTGGCCGGGGATGCCAGCCTTTTCACTCGCAGCGATTCGATCGAGGCGGCCTGGCGCCTACTGGACCCGGTGCTCGAAGGCTGGGAGGCGCAGGCCGACACGCCGATGGTAGTCTATCCGGTTGACAGTTGGGGACCGGAGGAAGCGGACAAACTGCTGGAGCGGGATGGCCGGAGCTGGAGGCTGGGATGCGTGGACGAGCCCGGGATCATCCACGCGGGCGGCTAAAAAGATCTCACCACAACCCCCATTGCCTGGGGGCAAGCGGACTCGAAGGAACCATAAGGAACTATAAGAACAAATATTTTAAGATATTGCGTAGAACTCTGAATGATGTGGAAGATGCAGGAGGATGAAATTATGAAGTGACAGTCACCATGAATTAAAGGTGACTGTCACTTTACTTGCAAAAGGGTGGAATCAAGATATAATTAGATTATCTAATAATTAGAAAGGCAAATAAATTATGGATGCATCTGTAGAGACTGTAGCGCAGGAAGTGCTGGACGTGGTGCCGGTGGTCATGCGGGCCATCCGGGCTGAAATGCGCAGTCAACGCGGGGCAGCAGACTTGAATGTCCCTCTTTTCCGAACGCTATTGTTCCTGGAACGGCACCCAGGGGTATCGCTCCAGCACCTGGCGGAGCATCTGGGGCTGACCCCTCCAACCGTAAGCAAAATCGTGGATGGATTGGTATCGCATTCAGTGGTGAGCCGCCAGTCTTCCCAGACCGACCGAAGGAAAATCACGCTGCAACTTACGCCAGGCGGACAAGAGGTGCTGGATAAATCCAGGAGCAGCGCACAGGCCAGGCTGGTCGAGCTCCTGACACCCCTGTCTGCAGAACAATGTGCGACGGTCTACGAGGCCCTGCAAATCATCCAACCCCTCTTCCAGCCAAATGGAGACAAAAGCATGCAAGGAGAGCAGAAAATATGATGCGCGGTGGAGGCGGCCACGGAGGCCCATGGGGTGTCGTGAATACGACTGACGAGAAACCGCAAGTTACAAGGGTTTTACTAAAACGCGTGATCAAGTATGCGCGTCCCTACCTGTGGTTAATTCTTGGAATGCTGGTCATCACGTTGATAACCTCCGGCCTGAGCCTGATAAACCCTCTCATCTTGAGGCAAATGATCGATAAGACCCTGCCGAACAAGGATATGCACCAGCTGGTATGGCTGGTAGCGGCCCTTTTGGCCATCCCATTGCTGACAGGCGGGTTGAACGTGCTGCTGCGGCAGCTGAATGCACGCGTGGGCGAAGGAGTGGTTTATGACCTGCGTTCGGGCTTGTTCGCCCATTTGCAGCGCATGTCGCTGGGCTTTTATACCCATACCAAAGTAGGTGAGTTAATCAGCCGGTTCAACAATGACGTGGTCGGTGCACAAAGCGCAATCAGCAACACATTCGTCAACATCGTCACGAGCCTGATCCAGGCAGTGGCAGTTTTGGCAGTCATGTTCACACTGGAATGGCGGATGACCTTGATCAGCATCGCAATCCTGCCGTTCTTCCTGGTAGCAGCGCGCAAGCTGGGGAACCGCCTGAGAGATGTAGCCCGATTACAACTGGACCTGAATGCGAAGATGAACGCGGTGTTGAACGAACTGCTCAATATCAGCGGGGCGCTGTTGGTTAAGCTGTTCGGACGAACCGCCCAGGAGGATGCCCGGTTCAACGCCAGGGCACAGGATGTGCGTCAAAGCGGCATCCAGCGGGCAGTGACGGGGACATTGTTCTTCGTCAGCATCGGCTTGCTGAGCTCGATCGGCATGGCGCTGGTGTACGGGGTGGGCGGGTACCTGGTGATCAAGAGCGCCCTGACCATCGGGACGATCGTGGCGCTGGGGGCGTACCTGGGAAACCTGTACGGGTCACTACAGAGCCTGACCAATGCTCCGGTGGATTTTGCCACCTCGATGGTCAGTTTCGAGCGGGTTTTCGAAGTTCTGGACCTGCCGTACGAGGTGGCAGAGAAACCGCAAGCGAAGGTATTGGAAAAAGTGCAGGGCGTGCTGGAGTTCGAGGATGTCAATTTTCGATACCAGATTGAAGAGAAGAACCTGCTGAAGGATGTGCGCCGCTTCGGACAGATGCAGGACGTGAAGGCGGTGCTCTCGGGGGAGCGCGAGGAGAAACCACGCAACGGCGGAACTCCGGAAGATCCGGCGCTGGCTGTGCACACCCAGGCACGCGATGAAGTGCTGGAACACATTTGCTTCCGGGCGGACCCAGGCAGCCTGGTGGCGCTGGTGGGGCCAAGTGGGGCCGGCAAGACTACCATGACCTATCTCATTCCACGGCTGTACGACCCGACCGGGGGGCGGATCCTGATCGACGGGCAGGATTTGCGGGATGTGACGCTGGCCTCCCTGACAAACCAGATCGGGATGGTGACGCAGGAGACCTACCTGTTCCATGATACGATCCGCGTCAATTTGCTATACGCGAGAGAAGATGCCAGCCAGGCGGAGGTGGAGGCGGCGGCGCGGGCGGCGAACATCCACGATTTTGTGTTGGGTTTACCGAACGGGTACGAGACGATCGTGGGAGAACGGGGTTACCGGCTGAGCGGTGGTGAGAAACAGCGGCTGGCGCTGGCACGCGTGATCCTGAAGGATCCACGGATCCTGGTTTTGGATGAAGCGACCAGTTCGCTGGACAGCGAATCCGAAACGCTGATCCAGGAGGCGCTCAAACGGGTAATGGCTGGACGGACGAGCATCGTGATCGCGCACCGGTTGAGCACCATCCAGGCAGCGGACCTGATCCTGGTGATGGACCGGGGGAGGATCGTCGAGCGAGGGACACACCTGGAACTACTGGGACAGAGAGGGCTGTATGCGAGGCTGTACGAAACGCAGTTCAGGAAGAAGATTGAGGAGTGAGGTTTTTTGATTTTAGATTGTAGATTCTCGATTTGTGATCGAGTACCCTCAACCCGCATTGAGCGAGGCAACCCGGGGGAGGATATTCACACAGAGTACAATTGAGATTATGCCTACAAGTATCGATCCCCCACCAGCTGAAGATGAGATTGAATGCGCAAACTGCGGCGCGTACATATACTATGGACTTTCGCGCTGCCCTAATTGCGGAGTCAATTTGTATGAACCCGAGGATGAAACGGGGCAAAACCAGCCGCAGCCGTCACGCCCAAAACGTTCCCGCCAAGAAGGAATTTTTGCCAAATTCGACGGGTTCGTTAGAAAGCTGACGAAGCGACCTTATCCGGCGGATGAGCTATTCGGGGCGGCAATCAACCAGGTGGAGCTTTTTAATAATTTACTGCGGAAGGTGGGCGGCGAGCGTGCCGCCGCAGAGAGGCTGATCGATTTTGAACACACACAATTTCCGGATGGAAACCGGTTGATCTGGCTCGAGAAAGCCATCCAGCGATGGGAGAAAGATAATCGAGGCGATAAAGGATGAAAGTAGTTTCTCATGAAATCAAATTTCGAGCCTTTTGTAGGTAAAATCCGTCCCTTATTTTTTCGAACGCTCCGCCTGGATCCGACCTTGAAGGCTATTGTATTGGCACCTCATCCGGATGATTTCGATGCCATCGGAATTACGATGCGTACGTTACGCGACAATGGCAACCCAATCGATCTGGTCGTTCTCACATCCGGATCAAGCGGGGTGGATGATGATTTCGCCCCCAAGCTCACGGAACAACGGAAAGCGGCGATACGGGAACAAGAGCAACGGGCGAGCTGTAATTTTTTTGGATTGCCACCGGAACGGTTGACGTTTCTGCGCCTGGCGGAGGATGCGGAAGGCCATCCGGAGATCTCCGAACAGAATTTGGCGCGATTGAGGACGTATTGGGATGAGCATTTACCCGATCTGGTCTTTATGCCCCATGGCAACGATACGAATGCAGGACACCAGCGAACTTACAGGTTGTTTCGCCAGCTCAAAGAAGCAGAACCGCGGAGTGTAGTGGCGCTGCTGAACCGCGACCCCAAAACGATAGAGATGCGACAAGATGCGTATACGCTGTTTGGGGAAACGGAAGCGCTTTGGAAAGGTGAACTCTTGCGCTTCCACCGAACGCAACACGAACGAAATTTGAGAACGCGGCAACATGGGATTGATGAGCGGATATTGCGAGTCAACCGGCAGGTGGCCAGGGAATTAGGGAGAGAGGCTGAGTACGCAGAAGTATTTGAGTTGGAAATATGAATTCAGATAAGTCAGGACAGGAAGAGGAGCAGAAAAGACCGCCAGCGCTGGCGGAGCGGCGGTTTGCGGAGGCGCGCGAACAGATGCGGGGGATGGCCCCGGAGGCGGTCTTCGACTTTATTTACAGAAGCAACCTATGGGGCAGCCCGGAATCCAATTCGGGGCTGGGCTCGCAGCTGGACTCGACCGCGCGATTGCGGGTTGAACTGCCGAAACTGCTTGCAAGCCTGGGGGTAAAAACGCTGGTGGATATTCCATGCGGTGACTTTTCCTGGCTCAGCTCGATATCCCTGCCGATCGAACATTACATCGGGGCGGATATTGTCCCGGCAATCATTGAGCGGAACAGGGAGAAATTCCGGCTCTCGCTTCCGTATGCTGAATTCCAGGTGCTGAATTTGACGAAGGATACGCTCCCAAGCGGAGAGGCCATTTTGTGCAGGGACTGCCTGGTGCATTTGCCTTTCACATTGATCCGGGAGGCGTTTGGAAATATGAGGCGCAGCCAAATCCGCTACGCAATCCTGACGACCTTTACCGGCAACAGAGTAAATACGGATATCGAGGTGGGGGATTGGAGACCGCTCAATTTCGAAAAGCCGCCGTTTTGCTTTCCGGCTCCGGAGGTGATCCTGATGGAGGAATGTACGGAGGAAGGTGGCGCCTATGCGGATAAGGCATTGGGGGTATGGGCGGTTGAATCACTGTCGGAAATGGGAAGTACCTAACCCCCCAGCCCCTTCCCATTTGGGAAGGGGAGCAATAAGAAGGGCGACCTAATGTAAGAAGATCAATGATCGCCGCCGCCTTCGGAATCGGGGTGGGGAGTAGATCTGGTTTTACCGGAGGAATGTTCATCGTGTGAATCTGTGGAGGATTGACCTTCACGATCACTGGTATGACTACTATCTTCCACGGACTGGGACTGAGGGGCTGACGGTTCGACAGAAGAAATGGATGATTCATCAGTGGGAGTCTCCGTGATAACGGGTTCGACGGAGGGAGTGGGTGTGGGGGTCAGCGCCGGAGAGTTGTCATCGGTATCTGGATTGCTGGCAAGCGCCAGACTAATGGCTTCCACGTCGCCGGAGAGGTTGGTGGAGCCATCGACTTCGATAGTGTCTCCAAGGTTGATATCCGCGTCAATACCGGTCCGGCTGGTTATAACGACGAGGATACCAGAAACAAGCCACTGTCCGGCAGATTGGTCCGAGACAACGCCGGTAAATTCAACGTTTTCGACACGCTTATTCGTAATCAGGGAGCGGGTTTCTTCCACCCGGCGCTCGCTAAAGGCCTGTTCGAGCGCCTGGCGTTGATTTGGGTTGGAAACCAGGTGCAACTGGGTCGATTCAACCGAGCGCTTGAGGGGATAAAGGGTATCCCCAGGAATGGAATGTGCCGAAGCCAGCAAGAGTCCATTGCTACTCATTAATAGAAAAGCAGCCACTGATAGGAAAGTCAGGACCGGGCGCCAGAAGCGACTCAGCCATGGACGGTGATTCTTCCCCTGGCGCAAATCGGCTGCCAGGGCCAGGCCACGCGAACGCTGGCGGGCAAGAACGTTGGCGGGCAAGCGTTCTCGTTGGGGCGAGCGGGCGCAGATGGCTGTCTCAAGCAAGGGACGAAGTTGAGCAGCCAGACCGGGGTAACTGGCCAGGACCAAGTCAAGGGATTCCCCATGTTCCATGCGCTGCAAACAAACCTCAAGGGCATCAAACAACTTTTTGTTCATGACTCTTCACCAATCCTGCGCTGGAGGGCATTCAAAGCCCGGAACTGCAATGCCTTGACGGCATTGATCCTCTTTTTCATTATTTCAGAGGTTTCTTCGAGGGAGTAGCCCTGGCCGAAGCGTAACGTCAGGACCTGCTGCTGATCCTCAGTCAAATGCACGAGAGCGGAACGAAGGCTATACGAGGCATCACGCTGTTCGACCTGTTCGCAAGGGCCGGCTTCCCCCAACTCGAGCGCGTCCGAGATGGCCTGACTGGGATGCCGGTATTTTTGGCGGATATGGTCCACGACCATGTGGCGGGCAGCGCCAATCAGCCAGCCGCGCAAGTTCTTCCCGGGACCGTTGCCATTCTTGAGGGCCTTCAGTAAACTTAAGAACACCTCGCTGGAGATATCCTCCGCCAAAGACTCGTCGCCCAGGCGATATTTTACATAGCGGAATATCTGCGGGAAATAATGGTTGTAGACAGACGTGACAGCCTGGGAATCCAAATCGTCCAAGCAATCAATCCCGGGGTTAAAGTCAATCATTGGGGGTTTTATGGGATAAAAATTCGCAAGTGCCCGATCATTCAACATAGTATACCAGTTATCAGAGTATTTTTATCCGCATCCGGCAGAATTATTTCCTAGTCAATTGGTAGCAGTTGTCCGACAAAATTCAATCACGGGCAGGAATTTTGCGGGCAGCCGCAGGAACCGGTTTCCGGCTGGCCAGGATCCGATAGACCAGCAAGAACAAAACAGAGCCGCCCGTGATCCAATAAAACTCCTGCGCCCAGGGCGTACCGGCATCGGTGCCGCTGGTCAGCCCGTGAAGCATGGCAGCCAGGAAGCAGGCGAAGCTGAAGATATGAACCACCCGCCAGGTCTTTTTACCGATCGATTTGCGGAGGTAGAAAGCCAGGATGATGATGAACCAGGCATAAAAGCCGAGCTGGCCGAGGGCCACCCAGTTGGGACGGTACTGAACCGACCCAAACGGCATGAGCAGCTGCACCAGCCGGTAATTACTATATTTATCGCCCAGAAGGATCAGGCCGTGGAAGCAGGTAAAAAACAAGCCGAGCAGACCCGTATATTCATGGATAGCCATGGCGGGTGGAATGCCCGGCCAGAGGCGGGCCATTTTGTTGGTGATCCCAAGCCCGAGCATCATCGAAGCCCAGAGCAGTCCCAGGGCGACAAAACCACTGCCGCGTGACAGGTACCAGTAGGCCTTCGGGTTGGAACCCGTGAAAGAACTTGCCAGGCCAGGGAGCCATCTTGGCAGGATATAGGCGGCGGCAACAAGGCCAAAAAAAACGGCCAGAAGGAATACCATGATAGCTTGAACCGAGAGACTGGATTCGTACTCGACTTCATCGTTATTCGGGTTGTTTTGATCGAAGGCTATTTCTGCCATTAATTTCTCCAGAGATGTTTTCCCATATTTTGAGAGTAGACATAATTTCCATTTTCCAAAACGAGCACGCCGGCCAACCCGCTATCGGATTCAAGCCAGTCGAGCCCAACCTGACTGCCCAGGATCAGGACAGCTTTGGCTGCGGCTTCGGCCTCCATGACGGTGGGAGCAACAACCGTGGCTGCCAGTACATCAGATTCGGCCGGATAACCGGTACGAGGGTCGATGATGTGGTGCTGCCAGAGGCCGTCCTTGAGCCAGCGATGGTAATCGGTACCGGAAGTGGCCACACCACAATCTGCAAGCTTCATCGTTTCAAAATGAGCACCGGAATTAAAGGGATCGCTGATCCCGACCGGCCAGGCCGGCCCATCCTTTGGAGAAGCGCTGATGGCGATATCACCGCCGGCATCCACCAGCACGGGTCCAAACCCGGAAAGTCGCTGGACGGCCTGGTGGGCCGCCCAGCCCTTGGCAACGCCGCCCAAGTCAAGGTGGACGGAGTCGGGTAAGATCAGACTGCGGGTGGGAACATCCCAGACGATCACAGCAGAGGGACCGGGCAGACCAGGTGAACCAAAAGTAATGACCGGTCTGTACAGGCGGCAGGAAATCAAAAGAGCGGTCATAGCCTGCCCCTACCAGGGCATCCAGGATGGTGGGGGTTACCAGGCCGCCGGTGGCCTGTTCGGCGAGACGGGCAGCATGAAGGACATCCCAGAGGGTCTGGCTGACGGATATGGGCCGGCCGGAAGAGCAATTCAGACGATCGAGCTCATTCCCCGGGCGAAAACGACTGAGCACATTTTCCCATTCTTCAAACCAGGCCGGGAGGCATTGGAGAGCCTGTTCAGCTTCACAGGAAACGGCATCCAGCACTACCAGAATGCGGCTGCCCATAGCCCGGAATTCGATACGCTTCATGGCTTGGATGAGCTGGTACTCGTTACCGGAGCGGGCGCAGGTGCGGGATTCGAAGCGGTGGTTTTGGTCGAACCGCCACTGCTTTTCGATCCGCCAGACTGGTTGGAGGAGCCGCTGGAAGATGGCTGAACTGCGACGACGACCGGTATGACCGGCAGTTTGCCTCCCAAGAGGAGGTGAACCTTGGGAAGATGGATTACGCCATTCGAATCTGTGATTGCCGACACGGTTGCGATTGGGACAGCAGTGGCGGTCGCAATGGGGGTAGGTGTGTAAGAGAGGGTAAAGGTCGGATCGGGGGGTGGAGGTGCGGCAGGGGCTTCAGCCGCGCGGGCGCCGCGGGCAAAGTTATTCCAGAGGGCTACTGTGGAAGTCACTGCAATTGAGGCAAGTATCAGCTGGATATCCAGCCAACGTTTTTTCGATCGGTTTGGCATAATGGGCTCCTTTTAGTCATCCCCGCCGGAACCTTCGTGGTCATCGGAAGAAGTATGCGTATCGTTAGAGCTGGTGGAAGGCGCCGGGGAGTTATTCGAAGAGGTATTCTGGTTAGTGGTAGACGACTGGTCAGATGCAGTCGTGACGACAACCGGTTGAAGCATCGTAATTGTCAGGATATGTCCCTGGGGGCTTACGAAGACAATGTGCCCGGAACTAAAATTGACCTGGTAGACATCCATACCATAACGGGTAACTGTATCAACAGAATAAACCTGGGTGTTGCCGAGCGCGGATGAGGCGATGAAGACAGCCTCCTGGGGGGAGATGAAGGCGACAGTTGGCTGCAGTGTAGCGGTATCGGCGGGCGGCAGAGTCTCAGTGGCGGTCTCGGTAACAGTGGCGGTGGGGGCCAAAGTGGCCGTCGGGGCAAGCGTAGGAGCGGGGGCTGCGACAACACTCGCCCTGGCTTTGAAGATCACAGCGGCCAGGGTGACAAGGATGAAGGTTGTGATCGCCGCGGAAAGGAATAACGTGCTCTTTTTCATTTGGGTAAGGTACCTCCTCGAATTAGATCCCATCCACAATTCAGCCTGATAAAACTCCCATGCCCAGAGGGGCAGCATTTTCCCTTTGCGGGAAAAGAAAACGTTCAAAACGGGTGGTGCCAGGGGAATTACGGACAGGTATTGGTCACAGCTACAGGATAACTACTCTGTGTGCTATTTATACAGTCGACGAGGAGGCGGAAAAGTTACGGGAGAAAAGGAATTGTAGATTTTTGATTTTTGATTGCAGATTGGTAATAAGGGGGTATTGTTATTGCGGGAAAAAAGAAGGACAATATCCATTCTTGATTGGACCAAAAGGATTTCCCTGCAAATCGATAATGCGGAGGTATGCATGCCAACAATGCCAAGCCGCTTCGATGGCATCAATTCCCAGCCGACTGATCAATCGCAACCACCAGCACGTCCCACGGACAATAGTTCTGTTGGAATGTATGAAGGTACCCTTAGTCGAAACGGTGAACAGGCCAAGAGGTCGTGTGAATAATTGTAAAGTTACCAAAGGAGGCGCTGAATGAAAATAAGCGCAGGCGTGAAAAATCGTGAAGGCCAGCATCAAGTCACATTGCAAACGAATGAAATTGTCCAATCGATTGTGATCCCGCCCAAGCCGACTGGCTTTGGTTCGAGTGTAAATGGCGCCGAATTGCTATTCCTGGCCCTGGCGACCTGCTTTTGCAACGATCTTTACCGGGAGGCCGGCAAAAATGGAATCAAGGTTCAACAGGTCGAGGTCGCTGTGGAGGGGGATTTTGGCGCGGAGGGCGAACCGGCGACCAACGTGACTTATCGAGCAAAAGTGACTGCCCAGGCCAGCGAAGAGGATATTCGGAGGCTGATCAAGCAGACCGACCGGGCTACCGAGATCCAGAACACGCTCAGAAGAGGAACGCCGGTGGTTCTCACCAGTTTCGAAGCCATCAGGGTATGAAGCTTTTTTTCACTGATGCCGTTCGGATCGTAGTCCAGCGACTCACACGAGCATCAATCCATGAAACAGGATTATGCCCCTCGCTATGACCGAAATGCCCACCCTAATTACAAAGCGACTGATCATCCGACCTTTCGCTATGGAAGACCTGGCAGATATCCATCAGTTGCTGGATATCGAATTGAAGGAGCACGATACCGGCGCAGAAAAAATGGAGACGTTGGAAGAACGCGCCGAATGGCTGCAATGGTGTGTGCTCAACTATAAGCAATTGGCAAAATTGAACCAGCCACCTTACGGCGATCGCGCAATCGTCAATAAGCAGACAGCGCAACTGATCGGATCCTGTGGTTTTGTGCCATGCTTGAATGTCTTCGAGCAATGCCCCAATTTCAGCTATTACAACGCTTCCGATAAGCCAGGTCAATATACAGCTGAGGTCGGCTTGTACTACGCGATTTCGCCAAACCAGCAGCGGCACGGCTTCGCTACCGAAGCGGCGCAAGCGCTGGTTGATTACGCATTCAACCAGATGCAATTGAAACGGGTAATCGCAACAACCAGTTATGATAACAGCGCCTCAATCGGAGTGATGAGGAAGCTGGGTATGCGGGTGGAGAGTAATCCGCGCAAAGATCCGCCATGGCTGCAAGTGGTGGGGGTTGTTGATAACGACCGATAGTGCGGGTACCGTACCCCTGACCCCCCTCTCAAATTCCAGGAATGCAAGATAATGTGAAAAAATTTCCTAAGACGTAGCATCCCGATCGGATGCCACGTGAAATACACTGCATAAGGCGGCACTGGAGCAGCACGCATCGTAAAAGATGGAAAAAACAGTGCTATTAGAAAGGATAGCCTTGATTATGGAACAAAAGTCATTTTTGGGCAAAAGTGATTTACAAGTACCTCGGATGGGAATCGGGGCAATGATTTGGGGTCAACCGAAAGGAATGGCGCGTTCGACCCCAGCTCAGTTATCTTATGGTCCTTCCAATGGAATGCAGGAAGAAGAGCAAGCACTGGAAGTCAGTCGCGCGGCGGGCGTGAATTTAATTGACACGGCCGCCATGTACAGCAGTGGCGCATCCGAACAGCGTGTGGGCGAATTGGTGCACGGTAAAGATTTCCTGGTGGCTACCAAGTTTCCGCCTGGATTTTTCTCACGAACGGGAGATTTCCAGCAAGCGCTTGAGGCAAGCCTGGCTCGATTGGGGCGGAACTCGATTGATTTATACCAACACCATTTCCCATCCAACCGTGTTTCCATTCCGCAATTGATGGAATTCATGGCAGATGCCGTGGAAGCAGGAAAAATAAGGGCTGTTGGAGTGAGTAACTATTCGGCTGAACAGATGCGTACTGCACATGCGATACTTGCCAAGCGAGAGATTCCACTCGCATCAAACCAGGTCCAGTATTCACTCTTGCACCGAAGACCCGAAGTGGACGGCGTTCTGGAGGCCTGCCACGAACTGGGAGTTACTTTGATCGCGTACCAGCCGCTGGCAGCAGCACGCTGACAGGGAAATACGGCGTGGGAACACAACCGACGGGTTTCTTCCGGCAGTTTATGAAGGATTTTCGAGGAAAAGGAACAGAAGCGCTGGCGCCAGTGGTGGCGTTACTGCGCAGGGTCGGGGAAAGGTATGGCAAGAGCCCGGCGCAGGTGGCGTTACGCTGGCTGATCGAAAACGAAAGCGTCCTGCCCATACCCGGCGCGAAGAACGGCAAGCAGGCCGCCGAAAATGCCGGAGCGCTAACTTTTAGTTTGACTCCAGAGGAGATCGAGGGGCTTAGCCAGGCAACAAAAGCCTGGCGAGTTTAACACCGAACGGATGCAACAATTAAAAAAGCCAGACCAAGCCTGAAAGAAGGTACAGATGGAAGAAAAAGCGAAGGTAAAAATGAGGCCGAATCAGACCAAACCCAGTAGTATTGATGAGTACATTGCCGGCTTTCCCGCAGATGTTCAAGAGATCCTGGAAAAGATACGAATGACGATCAGAAAAGCAGCACCAGCCGCGGAAGAGACAATCAAATATCAAATGCCGACCTTTACACTAAAAGGTAACCTGGTTTATTTTTCGGCATTTAAAAAGCACATCGGGTTCTATCCTCCGGTGACAGGCTTCGAAAAGTTGAGGAACGAGCTATTAAGGTATGAAGGGCCAAAAGGTTCGTTGAAGTTTCCATTGGATGAACCAATCCCTTATGACTTGATTAGCAAAATTGTTGAATTCAGGGTGAAGGAAAATCTGAGCAAGGCAGAAAGTAAACAGAAGAAGAACTAGAGAAGGCGGGCTACCTTTTGTCGTTTATAGTCAGTATCAAGGAATCCATATGATCGAAAACCGTTCAGCTGCTCGCGGACCGGTTGTTCCAGTACTTGTCTATGAAGATGTTGGAAAGGCCATCGAATGGTTGTGCGAGACTTTTGGGTTTGTTGAGCGTTTCCGATACGGACCAGAAGGAAAGCCAGAAGGCGCACAACTCGCCGTGGGTGAAGGCTCCATCTTCTTAGCAGCCGAACGGGTTGGCCAGTCATCCGAATGGGCCGACAGCGCTGTCTTTCGAGCGCCCAGACCGGGCGAGGTTACTCATACCGTGATGGTGAAGGTTGCGGATGTGGACAGTCATTTTATGCGCGTTAAACAGCACGGAGCCCATATTTTCAGCCCTCCGAAAACCCACCCGTTCGGGGAAAGGCAATACACAGTTGAAGATCCCGGTGGTCACCGGTGGACTTTTTCTCAATCGGTGGCGGATGCTGCGCCCGAGGATTGGGGTGGTAAATCGGCCGAGCGCTAAAACGCATTGCTGCCATCCGGGCCAGAGGCGGGTCGTCCGGGACAGTAAGGAGAATCAACTTCAGCGATGAATATTGTAAATTTAGGATATGACTCAACCAATTACTATCTGCTGGATCCGGATCCCGTTAAACCATCGAGGCAGGCAAGTAGCGGCTTGCTAATCGATGTGGGATGGCCGGGTACCCTGCCAAAGCTGCTGAGCATATGCAAGAGAAAAGGCGTGGCTTTCCAGAAGATCAAGAACTTGTTGATCACCCACTACCATCCCGACCACGCCGGCCTGGCTCAGGAGATGAAGAACCAGGGCGTTCAACTGATCGTAATCGACAGCCAACTGCCCTATATTCCAACATTAGGCCGATTCATGAAACCGGGAAACCATTATCTTGAGATTAGCCTGGATGGCAATATCATTCTAAAGGCCAGTGAAAGCCGGAAATTATCTGAAATCAATTGGGATCGATGGCGAGATCATCGAGACCCCTGGGCACTCGGAAGACAGCGTTAGTTTGATCCTGGATGAGGACAGCGCCTTTACAGGCGACTTGCGCCCCCCAATGGCAGTGACAGACGAAGCCCGGAGCCAAACAGAAACTAGTTGGGCGAAAATCCAGTCGTTCGATGTGAAGACGATTTACCCCGGACATGGACCAGCACAAAAGAATTAAGTGATAGTATAGAATGTAGATATGAAGCGGATTGTGCTGATCCAATATTTGGATATTATTCGGAATCCTCCTGGCAGATTTCGCAGCCCAGGTGGTCTATTTTTTCCACTTATATTACACGCCTCGCCATCCATTCCCTGAACTTAAAAAGCGCAGTTGTGATGGGAGCTGTGTTTGCCCTGTTTATTGCGAGCTATTGGCTGCTGATCAGCAAGCGTAAAGCAGGCTATCACGTCATGCTGTTCTACCTGGCGCTGGAGTTCCTGTTTTACCTGTGGAATTTTATCGGCGGGATCGTCCATGGATTTGGATGGTTCTATCATTTGAACGAGCAAGATCCGATCCTGTGGGCGGTCTTTGCAATCGGCTACCTGAGCTTCTTTGCTTCGGGCTACTTTCTTGCGCTTTTGATCCATAATCGCCGGGGGCTGGTCTGACCACAATCGCAGATGCCTGGGTGGAATCTGGCTGCCGGGTTCGAAAGGAGAAGGGGTCTGCGATAGAAATGTCGCAATAAATGGGCTGAAAATTGAATGGTTGGATTGCCCTTGACAAATAGACGATTATCTATATAATAAGGTCAAATAGAAGGTAATCTATATGGCAGAATTTGACCCGGTTACTTTTTGCAAAAGCGCTTGCCGATGAAACCCGCCAGAAGATCATGAAGATCTGCTGCTGCGAGTGGCTTTCCGTGAACGAGATCGTCGAGCATTTGAATGTCACCCAGCCAACGGTGTCGCACCACCTGGCCATCCTACGGGAGGCCGGGCTGGTCGAAGTGCGCGAGGAAGGCAAACAAACCTTCTACCAACTAAACCAGAACCGGATCAGTTCCTGCTGCGGCCAGCTGCGCACTAATTTTGCGCCTGGATTAATTCCCGAAGAGAGCGTTGATTAATGCTCTTTTTTTGACCGGATATATAGACTTTTATCTATTTGAGTGACCTCTCAGACTGGAGATAAAATGACCCAAAACCCAACCCCCATCCATGAAAGCGTTCGTGAATATTATGCCGCACAAGCCCGTTCTTCAGGCTCTTGCTGCGGCGCAGAAGCAGTTCGTGCTGCGGCCACGCAGAAAAATTTGCTCTACCCGGCAGAACTCATCACCAGCATGCCAGACGAGGTGGCCAACTTCAGCCTGGGATGCGGCGACCCGATCACCTGGCCGGACTGAAGCCTGGTGAAACGGTGCTGGACCTCGGCTCGGGCGGCGGGTTGGATTGTTTCCTGGCAGCCCGCCAGGTGGGCGAGGCCGGGTCACGTGATCGGTGTGGATATGACCCCGGAGATGCTCAGGCGCGCCCGCGCCAGCGCGGCCAAGATGGGTATCAAGAACGTTGAATTCCGTGAAGGCTACCTGGAAAGCCTGCCGGTGGATGAGGGGAGTGTGGATGTGGTCATCTCAAATTGTGTCATCAACCTCTCGCCGGACAAACCCAGGTTTTCAGCGAGGTCTTCCGGGTGCTTAAACCGGGCGGCCGGGTGGCTGTTTCAGATATCGTTACTAACGGAGCGCTGCCTGAAGCTGTCCAAAAGGATATGCAAGCCTGGGGAGCGTGTGGCGGGAGCCCTGGATATGAAAGAATACACGCTTGGCCTGGAAGAGGCAGGTTTCATAAACGTGAAGGTCCAGCCAAAAGACGGCAGCGGAAACCCATTCCCAGTCCTTCCGGTTGGTGAACCGTTCTCGGCGACCATCACTGCCCAAAAGCCAAATTAAGTAGCTTTATCTGATAAGTTGAGGAGATAAGTATGATCAATCTGGCATCGATAGCCCCCCAACCCAAGATATTGCCGGTCCAGACACGGTTGACAGCGGCAAACCGCTGGGACCATTTCCTGGCACGCATAGGAGTGAAGCGCAACGAGCACCGCGTGGAACCGGGCCTGTATGCGCTGGGCAATCCCACACCGGATTCGCCGGTTTTCGTCTCGGCAAACTATACGCTCAGCTTCGATGCGCTGCGCTCATCCCTGGAGGGGTTCGATGGTTACATCCTGGTGCTGGATACCAAAGGTATCAATGTCTGGTGCGCGGCCGGGAAGGGCACCTTCGGTACGGATGAGATCGTGAAGCAGGTCTTCGAGACCCAGCTTAAGGAAGTGGTAACCCACCGGAAATTGATCCTGCCCCAGCTGGGAGCGCCGGGCGTAGCCGCCCACGAAGTCAAGAAACGCACCGGCTTCTGGGTGGAATACGGTCCGGTTCGGGCAGCCGACCTGCCCGAATATCTGAAGACGCACAAAGCCAGCCCGGAAATGCGCAAGGTTGAGTTCACCCTGCGGGACCGGCTGGTGCTGATCCCGGTAGACGTGATCCGCCTGATCCCCTATAGCTGGCGGCGGCGATCGTGATGTATTTCGTGGGTGGCTGGATCTCCAGCCTGGCCGCGATTGCAACTGTACTGGCCGGGACGGTCCTATTCCCGATCCTGCTGCCCTGGATCCCGACGCATAATTTCAGCACGAAAGGCTTCCTGTTGGGGCCCTGGCGGCCCTCCCATTTGCGCTGTCGGTTTTCCTGCGCCACCCGGATTGGAGCTGGTACCACCGGCTCGGGCAGGCACTGGAATTCCTGCTGGCCATGCCGGCCGTAACGGCTTTCATCGCGCTCAACTTCACCGGCTCGACGACTTTTACTTCCCGCAGCGGCGTAAAGCGGGAGATGTTCGCCTACATCCCGGCCATGGCCTGGACCTTCGGGACGGGGATCCTGCTGGCGATTGTTTTTATGTTCGTGCACTAACGGGAGAATGAAAATGTTGAATGCATACCTGGAAAATACCCTGGTTTACGACCCGGCGTTGTGCAACGGCTGCGGCGTGTGTGTAGATGTCTGCCCGCATGGAGCTTTCGAGATGGATGGGCGTCTGGCCGTCTGGTGCCGCAGGTCTGCATGGAATGCGGCGCATGCCAGCTCAACTGCGTTACAGGCGCAATCCACGTGGAAAGCGGGGTCGGGTGCGCCGGCGATGATCCAGGCGGCTTTGAAAGGACAGAAGGAAGCGGAGTGCAGTTGCTCGTGAGGGTCGGACTCTGCTGGGGCTAAATATAGCCCGATCCTTGAGCAAGATCCCGCGAGTGCATTCGATCACGCTTGGGATCCTGTCGATTGGATTGGGATCGTATGCACTGCTCCGCCCGCTGCTGCATGCCCCCCATTTCGATGGGTTTTATCCCCCTCGTTCTGATCGTGATTGGGCTGTACATGCTGTTCCCGGCTCAAAAAATGTGAAAGCCAGCCATGATCTTCAAAAATTTCGGAAATGCAGGACAAATTGGGATAAGGGGCGATCTAACCCTCACCCCCGCTCCCCACCCCCATGGGGTACAAGCCCCGCTGGAGGATGGAGCTTATTTGGAAGAAGATTGTAACGGGCAGACCATGGTCTGCCCGTAGTTTCATAATAGTAGATGATTATGATTTCAACAGGTCAATTGCCAGAGCGATTGCCCCCAATACACCCGATCTATTACCAAGCGAGGGCGGGACGATATATTCCTCAATGGACTTCAGTATCATGGGCGACTGAATATAGCCGTTCAGTCCGCGTTGTACCTTTATGGCGCACAGCTGCATGCAAACCGGCATGCTGGGAAACGCCGCCCCCCAGAACTATTCGCTGAGGAGAATATGCGTAGGTCAGGTTAATCAATGCGTTGGCTATATATTCCGCTTCCAATTCCCAGGCTGGATGGGAATCAGGAAGATCTTCCGCATTTTGACCCCAACGGGAATTCATCGCCGGTCCTGAAGCCAACCCTTCCAGGCAATCTCCATGATAAGGGCAGATGCCCGGAAAAGGGTCTTTTAGCCAGTCGTGGGGGATTACGAAATGACCGGCTTCGGAATGGACCAGCCCATGCACCGGCAGGCCATTGGCCAGTACGCCCATACCAATCCCGGTTCCCACGGTAATATAGACAAATGGATCAAGTGCATTGTTGGCGGCTATCCAGTAATGTTCGCCGTAAGCAGCTGCATTGACGTCGGTATCGAAGGCCACGGGCAAATCGAGCGCCTGGGCGACACAGCCGTGCAGATCCACATGATTCCAGTCGGGTTTGGGAGTGGTTGTTATATAACCGTAGGTTGGTGAAACAGGATTCAGATCCAAAGGGCCGAAGGAAGCGATCCCTACCGCGGCCAACTCCCGCCTGTGAGCATAGGGAGCGAAAAATGAGATCGCTTGACGAATGGTTTCATCGGGGTGGGTGGTTGGGAAACGTTTCTCCTCCACCACATGATCCGGGCCAGACGAGACCATGCATACAAACTTGGTGCCACCGGCTTCGATACCTCCATACAATCGATTCATGCCTGCCTTCTTCGATGTTCAATAAGTACCAACCTGCCCGCATCAATCCAGGTTTCACATGGGGAGAATACCAGCTTCAGTTCCATCATCGAATATTTCATTTCCCTGATCTCCCGTATACCTAGCAAGCTTACCCATTCCGGCGCCACACCTGGTTGGATGGATCCCAACTCCAGGCTGGATCATCCAGGTGCAGCGGCAAACGCTCCCAACCGGCGCGGATGCGATCGAAGGTGGCATTCCAACTCTGCAACCCGCCCAATGCATCGGGAGCCTCCACGTTACAGGCTCCGACCGCGACTGCCGCGGTCACAGCCAGCTCGGGACTCATGCCACGCAGCAAAGCGGAGAGGAATCCTGCAATACTGGTGTCGCCGGCTCCGGTGGTGCCGGTAACGTGGACGCGGAAGCAAGGAGCCCAGAGCTCTTTCTCTGCCCAAGCGGCCAGGTCCGCCGGAACAGCGCGCCCAAGCTTTGCAATCGCTTGGCGGCCGGCGGTGCGCAAGTAGAGGCCGCGTGCTCCAAGCTTTATAACCAGCATGGGTACGCCCATCTTGAGCAGCTCATCACTCAATTGATGAAGTAGTGCAGGGGTTACCTGATCCAGAAGATTTCCACGCGCAGAGAGCCGCTCGAAATCGCTGCGGTGCAGCACCAGCAACAGTTCTTCGATGCTCGGCAGGAAAATATCCACCCAGGGTAGGGTGGCCTTCAGGATAGCTTCCCAATCTACCCGCCCGCCCTCGGCCGCCATGTCAGGATAGCACATATCCAGAGAGGCAGTCGCCCCCGTCTGTTTGACCCGTCGAAACAGATCGACCAATTCCCGGCCAGCATGCGCATACATCCTACGCATGACTGGGGGATAGCCGAAGTGAAACAAGGCGGCCTGTCCGACCAATTTATAGTTAATATCATCTGCACAAAAAGTATGGTTGGCAGCCGGGTTGTGGAGAACTATACGATCCATGTTCGGCGGGCTGATAATCATCGAGTAGGATGTCGCCACTTGCGGGTCCACTACAATACCCGCCGCCAGGTCGGAACCGTACGAATCGATCAGTTCCCTCACGATTCGGCCAAAGGCATCGGCGCCGACCTTACAAATGAGTTGGGTGGGGATGCCCAGTCGCTGCAGAGCAAGTCCAGTATTGGAGACCGGCCCGCCAGTACATAATGCCGCCGCGCCCACCTCGAGCAGGTGCCCCGGCAGAAAGATTTCTTCGAACCCTCCAGGAGGGAGCGTGCGCATCTCCGGAATGATATCCAGACATATGTGACCGGCAACAACAGCTCGCAGGTTCTTTCCCATCATGGCTCTATTTTCTTTTATAGTATTGGGCGTAATCGTTACAAAGCAAATAGAGCGGTGGCACATCTTCATCAATTTCAGGAAAGCGCCCAATCTGCTCATAAAAACGATTGTCATGCTGATCATCGTTGACCAGCGACACCTCGCCAACCAGGAGGCGCCCCCGGCCCCAAAACTTATGGTAACAGAGCGGTTCGAGGGTGATACTTTCTCCCGGGGCAAGCCGGAGCGTCGCGCCAGGCTCGATCCTGCGCCGGAGGCCGTCTATTGAGACGAGAACTGCGTTCTTCTCATCGAGCTGCTCGTCAGGAGTGGCATTGTAAAGCTGGATGAGCAGTTCCCCGCCGCCACGGTTGATAATGTCTTCCATTTTGTTCCAATGGAAATGCATTGGTGTGACCTGGCCATCCTCCACAATCATGATCTTCTCGGCGTAAAGCTTACCTTTCAAAGTCTGCCAGTTTTGAATATCGCCGTTACGAATGGTAAACAAGAACAATCCGAGGGCATTGAAATCACCTTCACCGAAGTCGGTAATATCCCAGCCGAGTTTGTTATCGACTATCTCGCTAACCTCCGGCCCTTTTTTCTTCCAAACCTCGGGCGTCCAATACGCGAATGGTGGCAGATAAAAACCGCGGCTGTGAATAAAGCCGTCGGCCTTTCGCATAATTGCATTGATTTCCGAACGTTTCATAACGATTGTCCAATCAACAGAATACTAAGGGGTCTGCAGCAACATCACCGCTGCAGACCCCAGGAAAACCATCTGTCCACTCATAGACGGGAAGCTAGATCCGGGAGCAGATTTCAAGGTCAGAGCAGTTATCGAAATATCACTTCACTTCTTGTCTCTTCATTCCACTCTATATCGGGCAGCTATTACGTCACGGCTGCAACGCCATTTCCTTCAAGCGCGTTAGGGATCACACCCATCTTATGGACGGTTTCTGCCCCGACCATCAAACTAACGATTTTATCCGGCGTAGTCTCAGCGGCAATCTCTTCGCCGACTTTCTTACCCCGGCGCATAATGACAATCCGATCTGCGACAGCAAAAACATCCTGCATATTGTGACTGATGATAATGACAGGAACGCCATGATCTGCCAGGGTACGAACAAGGCTGAGAACTTTACGCTGTTCAGAAACGCCCAAGGCAGCCGTTGGTTCATCCATGATCATCACCTTGGCATTCCAATAGATCGAACGTGCAATCGCGACTGACTGACGTTGTCCACCAGAAAGGTTGCGCACTTGCTGGGTGAGGGATGGGATTTCGATATCCAGCCGCTTAAGTGCTTTCGTAGATTCACCCATCATGGTCTTGCGATCCACAACCTGTGTGACAGACCCAAAAAGCCAGCCAAGTACGAAACCTGAGGCCAGCCCGAATAGCAGGCCGAGCACCAGACCGGGGATCTTGAAAAATTGCAGACCGAGCCATGCCAGCAAAGCACCAAGCGGTAAAGCAAAGAGCAAACTGATAATGATCCGGCTGAGCTTTTCAGAAATGAAGCGCTTCTTCATTTCACGGCCAAGGAATATGTTCGAACCGACATCCAGGTTTTCAGCCAGTGCCAAATCCTGGTAAATGGTTTCAATCCCCAGATCACGGGCGTCGCGCGGGTCAATGAAACTGACTTTCTTTCCATCGAAGTAGATTTCTCCATCATCGGGCTGGTACACACCCGAGATCATTTTGATGAAGGTGGATTTGCCCGCCCCGTTGTCGCCAACCAGGCCGATCACTTCTCCGGGCCTGACGTCAAAACTCACGCCGTCGACTGCGACCAAGCCGCCAAAACGTTTTGTAAGGTTGACTCCGCGTAATAAGGGTTCCATACTGACCTGGCTTTCTTTCATAGTTAGCTATGCTCCATCTTCCTGCCCAATTGGTCGACAATTACGGCGATGATCACCACGACACCGACTGTAACATATTGCCAGTAGGGCTGTTGGCCGAGGACGACCAGGCCATACTGGATGGTAGCGATGATCAGAGCCCCAATCACAGTACCGATGACGCGCCCCTCACCACCGAACATGCTGGTCCCGCCAATCACAACCGCAGCAATTGCAAAAAGCAAGGTCGGTTCACCAGCGTTGGATGCGCCGCTGGTAAAGCGGGAAGTCCAAATCACCCCGGCTATACCTGCCAGAACAGCAGCCAGGGTGTAGGCCCGCGTCAGCGTACTTGCCACCGGGATACCAGAACGGATAGAGGCCTGAATATTGCCGCCGATGGCATAGATGTGCTGGCCAAACTGGGTCTTCGCCAAAATAAACCAGACCAGGATCGTTACAACCAGGGTAATTGCGACAACATTTGGGACAAGCGGGATGATATGCTGCAAATCTATCTGAGTTGCTGCGGCAGGGATTTTAAGCCAGGAGATACCATGGTTGGGCCAATAATATAGCAAATTGCCATTCCCGATCTGACCTAAATAATCTGGCTGGTCGGAGATCGCCTGTCCGTGCGAGATAAGCAAGGCGACCCCATACATCACATAGCCCATGCCAAGAGTGCTGATGAAAGGCGGCACCTTCACTTTTGCAACCAGGCTTCCGTTGACCCAGCCTGGAATAATGGTGAACAGGATGCCGCCAGAAAAACCAGCTGCGATGGTCAGTGCAGGCGGAAGATTGGCGGCATACATGGCGCGCATGATGAATGCCGAAATTACTGCAGCTATACCCAATGTATAGTGAACAGACAGGTCGACACCCCCATTTCCGCTGATAATGATAATCGTTTCGGCCAGGCCAATCAACAGGATTTGCGTCGCATAAACCAGGATCCCTTGAACGCTGCGATAACTAATGAAAGTCACATTGTTTTGAGTTTTTGAAATGATCGCGAACACGATAACCATCAAAATCAGGAAGAACCATGGCCAAATCTGGCGAATGGTGCTCAACCTTTCAGCACGGGTTTTCTTAGCAACCTTAGTTGTCGATAATTCCATTTCGGTCATTTGGATCTCCAAGTAGGTGGTAAATCGTTATTGGAAGTCGAATCCCTTTGGCTTCAATTCCTTATTAAAGTTTTTAGCTTCGATGGTGATAAAAACATTTTTAATGGAGATTGAATTTATAAACAAGCAATAATGGCTTACTGGCATTGAAGGAATTTCCCAAGCGGACAACAATGAGAATAAGGCAGTTGTAGGCTGGTGGATAAAGTTGGTCCAGGGGAGCGATGCGTTCCCCTGGACCGATTGTCTGAAAACCTTACTTGTAGAAGAACTTTACTATGTTGGGATCGGCCATGTTGGCTTTTGTGATAACGGCATACCCGGTGGGGATGTGCTTGGGAATGCTGGTCACACCATTCATATAGGCCATCGCCATTTCGACCGCGAAGAAGCCCATATCGCCAGGTTTCTGGGCAATGACCAGGTCAACCGTGCCATCACTAAGCATATTGATGGCATCCTTGGTCGCATCAAAAGCCACAACCTTGACCTTGCCGCTCAGACCTTTGTTCTTAACTGTGGTTCCGGCTCCCTGGGCACTGAACACATTCGTCCCAAAGATACCACCCAGATCAGGGTTCTTCTGCAGCATGGCTTCCACCTGGGCCTGGGCCTGGGTCGCATCATCATTGTTGTAATCCACCCCTACCAGGGTCACCTTCGGGTACTCGGCTGCGATGACATCCTTGCAGCCTTTCTCACGGGCATCCGTCGAGCTGATGCCTACTTTGACGTTCTGGATATAGATCTTGCCGGTCTTGTTGAGGGAATCTGCCAGGGCGCGGCATGCGATCTGTCCACCCAAATAGTTATCGGAAGCAATGAAGGACAACGGGAACTTCACCGGGCCGTTGGCATAATCGCCATCGCCAATGAAGGTGTCAACGGTCAACAGGGGCAGACCGGCATCATTGGCTTTCTGCAGAGGCGCGACCATGGCCTGCGAGTCAACCGGGGCCAGGAACAGGAAGCTCAAGTCGCCGCGGGCTACCATGGCGTCCAGCATGGGGGTCTGGTCGGTTACGTTCCACGCCTGCGGGATCTGGGTAACCAACTCAGAACCGAATGCATCTGAAGCCGCCTGAGCACCGCGTTGCATGGTGGTGTAGAACGGATCCTGAACTCCTGCCAGAAAACCGATTTTCAATCCGGCGGTCTTACGTGTGACTTTGCCATCGAAAGGCGCATAGAAGAATTGTGAAACATTCGGGTCTTTCATATTGTCACGCGTGATGACGGCATACCCGGTGGGGATGTGCGCGGGGATGCTGGTGGCGCCGTTCAAGTACGCGACAGCCATTTCGACAGCCAGGTAGCCCATGTCGGAAGGTTTCTGCGCAATGACCAGGTCAACCGTACCATCAGTAAGCATATTGATGGCATCCTTGGTCGCATCAAAAGCCACAACCTTGACCTTGCCACTCAGACCTTTGTTCTTAACTGTGGTTCCGGCTCCCTGGGCACTGAACACATTCGTCCCAAAGATACCACCCAGATCAGGGTTCTTCTGCAGCATGGCTTCCACCTGGGCCTGGGCCTGGGTCGCATCATCATTGTTGTAATCCACCCCTACCAGGGTCACCTTCGGGTACTCGGCTGCGATGACATCCTTGCAGCCTTTCTCACGGGCATCCGTCGAGCTGATGCCTACTTTGACGTTCTGGATATAGATCTTGCCGGTCTTGTTGAGGGAATCTGCCAGGGCGCGGCATGCGATCTGTCCACCCAAATAGTTATCGGAAGCAATGAAGGACAACGGGAACTTCACCGGGCCGTTGGCATAATCGCCATCGCCAATGAAGGTGTCAACGGTCAACAGGGGCAGACCGGCATCATAGGCTTTCTGCAGAGGCGCGATCATAGCCTGCGAGTCGACCGGGGCCAGGAACAGGAAGCTCAAGTCGCCGCGGGCTACCATGGCGTCCAGCATGGGGGTCTGGTCGGTTACGTTCCACGCCTGCGGGATCTGGGTAACGAGTTCTACTCCGAGATCTGCTGCGGCTTGGGCAGCACCACGCTGCATGGTGGTGTAGAACGGATCCTGAACTCCTGCCAGAAAACCGATCTTGATGGTTTTCGTTGCTGGAGCAGTAGTTGCCGGGGCAGCGGTCGCAGGAGCGGCAGTCGCAGGGGCCGCAGTGGCGGGCGCAGCGGTTGCCGGGGCGGCGGTAGCAGGGGCAGGGGCAGCGGTGGTCGCCGCAGGTGTTCCGCAGGAACTAAGCAGCATGGCTAAAACAAGGACCAGGCTGGAGACTACGAGTACTTGCTTTTTATACATATTCTTCTCCTTTTTAGGTTAATCATGGTATTGCAACGACATGGGCGCACTTGCAATTTGAGGGCAGAGAAATATCTACGTGTTCCTTCTTCCTCCTTTCTAGCAGACTGGCTTTACAGAATAAACTAAAGGTATACTCAAAACCAAGGGGTCGTCTAAATGGACGGGCACAACTGTTATAGATCGAACAAAATATCTAAAGTCCATGTTCAAGTAATATCACTCGTGCCCACCGCGTTCAAATCCCTTGCCATTTGACACCAATAATAATCCAATAATACTGCAATCTCGCACATTAGTCAAGCATTAATGTGATAGTTCGATAAAAATGATTGACTTAGAACATTAATTGGACTATAATGACTATTGTCCAGAACAAATAAATGGAAAAAGGATAAGGCGTGAAAACTAATCTGCGCTTGGAACATATCATCTCCCTGGTGGATCAAAAAGGGTTCTTATCAGTAAGCGAAATAAGCCAGCTTTGTGGCGTTTCAGAAATGACCATTCGCCGCGACCTGGAGCAGCTGGATGCCCAAAAACGCATCCATAGGACTTACGGAGGAGCAGCTTCATACCGCGCCACGCCCGCCAGCGGAAATGAAAAGAGCGAAGGTGGATTTGCCCAAGAGGCCGAGGTTCTCCTGGTAGACCAGGTGGACGTGTTAATCGCAACCTCGGTAAATCCATATTACGATAGTCTATTGATCGATCGTGCCAGTAAGAAAAAAATCCCCATCATTGCCGAATCGATTGAAATGCCCAACCAACTCACCTCGGTGGCGGTGGATAATTATCAGGCAGGAAAAGACCTCGGCCATTGGGTTGGGTCACATCTGGCTCAGCAGGGCGTTGAAAAGGCTTACTTACTCGACTTGACTTTTCATCAACCGAATACCCAAAACCGCAGCCGGGGATTTGTCGAAGGACTAAGAGAAGCCTGCCAATCGGAAGTAGTTTTATCCATTAATGCCCAATCGTGTTATACGGTAGCCTATCAACTCGCATACGATGCACTGACGGTATATCCGCAAATTAATTTGATTTTTGCAATTAATGATACAACCGCCAAAGGCGCGATTAGCGCATGCCAGGATCTGAAGATCGATACAAATCGCATGAACGTTATCCCCTTTGGTCTCGAAGGAGATACTCTCAAAAACGAATTACTAAAAGAGGGCACTTACTGTAAAGTCGGCCTGGCGATGTTCCCGGAAATAGTCAGTTTTACCTGCATTGAGGCCGCTATAGCCGCTTTTAACCATAAACCATTATTGGAGAAGTATGTAACGCCTCACGTTGTGATGACCGCTCAAACATTGACGAACTACTATTCACGCACTTCCAATGGCTGGGATTTGAATTGGGATTATGCCCGCAAGCATTTAGATATTCCACTCAAGCCTGAAGAGGAAAACCAGCGTTCAACGATCGACATGCCCGGTCAAATTGGGTTCCTTATTCCCTTCACTGAACACGAGTGGTATAAGAATTTAACCAGTCAAGTTAAAGCACTTGCCAGGCAATATGGGATCGGTATACAGGTCATTGACGCGGAACAAAATGTGCGGGATGAGGTTGAAATTCGCCGCCATCAAATTGCAAAAAAAGCAGCCACGCTTGTCGAGGCAGGCGATGTTGTGCTTATCGACAGCGGTCCCATGGCAGCCTATCTGGCCGAAGAATTGAAATTGAAAAAAGAGATAACGGTAATAACCAATTCGGTGGTTGTTTTTGATACCCTCAACCCTACACCGGGAATCACCCTGATTTCAACAGGGGGTACATTACGCTACAGCAGTCAAGTGATGGTAGGTCCAACTGCAGAAGGGGCGCTAAAAGAGCTGCGCGCGGACAAGTTATTTCTGATGGTCAGTGGTATTACTCTTGATTTTGGTCTATCCCACCATACAATTTCTGAAATAACGATGAAACAGGCTATGATCCGTTCAGCCCGTGAAGTCATCCTTTTGGCCGACCACACCTCCTTTGGCGAGGAAGCCGGGATCCAGGTGGCGCCGTTGACGGTTGTCCAACGGCTAATCACGGATGATGCGCTCCCGCCGAGCATACGTTTGAATATTTCCAAGGTAGGTGTTCAGATCATGCTGGTTTAATTTATTGCCCAACAGAATATTTTTCAGGGGGTGTTTTGTTGACTTCCGCGAACGCCAGATGCAAAAAATATAGTGTTTTATGAGAGTGGCAGTCCGAACTTGACGGTGGTTCCTTGACCGACCTTGCTCTCCGCAGAAATGCTCCCGCCATGAGCCTCAACAATGGAGCGGGCGATCGCCAATCCAAGGCCGGATTCGGCCCCCTGGGCGCGGGCCGGGTCAGCGCGATAGAAGCGGTCGAAAATGTATGGCAAGGAGTCGGCTGGGATCCCCTGGCCATTGTCCTGGACTGCGAATACCAACTGGTTGTTTTCCAGCCCAGCTTCGAGCAGGATCTCTCCACCAGCAGAGGTATAACGCAGGGAGTTCGTGATCAGGTTACCGAAGACCTGCGCCAGGCGATCGGGATCCAGACTCAATTCGGGCAGGTCGGGTTCAGCCTGCACTCGCAGCGAAACCTGGTTTTGAGCAGCCAAATGGTCATAGGATTTCAGAATGCGTTCAAGTAACGCCAGCGGTGCGACCGGCTCGCGGTTGAGGGTCAATTCTCCGGCATCGGCCTGGGAAAGCGTCCGCAAGTCTTCAACCAATCTTTGGAGATGCTGTACTTCGGAGTGGATGGTGTCCAAGCGCTCGGGGGTCGGCTTAAGGACGCCGTCGCGCATGGATTCCACATAACCACCGATTACTGTAAGCGGGCTGCGCAGGTCATGTGCGATGTCAGCGGTCATCTGACGACGGGAAAGATTGAGACGGTCCAAATCGGAGCTCATCTGGTTGAAAGCAGCCGCCAATTCACCGAGCTCATCGTGTGATTTTACCGATACATGTTGTTTGAGCTCTCCTTTTGCCATGGCGTGGATGGCCGCAGTCAAAGCACGCAATGGATGGGTCAGGCTGCGCGCCAGGATGGTACCAAGCACCAAAGCAACCAGGGCAGCACCCAGAGTGGCATAAAGCAAGGCCAGGTTGGTGCGGTTAAGATATTGCAACTCCAGCCCTCCAAGCGGTGGCGGGCTGCCAATCACCAGAACCGTGCCGACTTGTTTCCCGTTTACATCGACCGGCGTGCCCTGGGATAGTTTGGCAGAAGGCACCAGCTCACCAGCCAGGTATTGCCCGGCCGGAACAAGCACCTTCCCGGTGGCATCCGCCAGGAGAAAAGTGATCGGGTTTAGCGGGGTATTTCCACCCGATGGAGAGAAAGGCTGCGGGTTTGGGCCGGGACCCCGGCTGCCTGGCTGTGGGGAAGAGTTGCGGAGGTTAACATATGCCAAAACGCCATCCCAGCTGCCATTCATCTGGTAATACAGGCCCACATCGGCGACGAAACGGTCACGGGATTGGTTGAAGACCAACTGCTTGAACTCGCGCACGGTCAACCAGTAGGTGATGCCGGAGGCCAGCGCTACGACGATCACGCTGACGGCCAGAAAAGCAAGGATGAGCTTGGCGGTAATGGAACGGCTCATATTATTTCTCAATGCCCGGAAGGCGGGCACTCAACAAAGCGATAACCGATACCGAAAACCGTCTCGATATAACAGGGGTTGGCAGGATCGGATTCGATCTTGGTGCGCAAGTTGCGAACGTGAACGTCAATCGTCCGGGCAACACCCTCAAAGGAGGTGCCCTGGAGATCCTCCAATAAATCCAATCGGGAAAAGACCCGCCCGGGTGCGTTCATCAGCAGGGCCAGCAAGTCGAATTCCGAAGGCGTCAAGTGGACCGGCCGATCGCCAACTATGACCGTATGGGTTTCCCGGTCCAGGACAATTTCTCCGATCTGCAACCTGGAGCCCGGGTGGGGGATCGCCCCGGCACGACGCAGAACGGTGTGGATCCGCGCCAGCATTTCGCGCATGCCGAAGGGCTTGGTGATGTAATCATCGGCGCCAAGCTCCAGGCCAATAACCTTATCGGATTCCTCCAACCTGGCGGTCAAAAGAATGATGGGGGTGTCCGACTCTTCTGCGGTAAGCCCGGATAAACTCGAAGCCATCCATTTCCGGCATCATGATATCCAGCAGGATCAGGTCAGGTTTTTCCTGACGAGCGGTGTAGAGGGCGTTTTGCCCATTTTCGGCCGTTACAACCCGGAAATTTTCGGCGGTAAGATATTCACGCACAAGGGTGCGCACATTGGCTTTATCATCCACCACCAGAACTGTTTTTGACATGCTTTCCTCGCTTGATCTAGGATTATTTTACCCTGTCAGGAACCGTGCGGCTTGGCCAGTCGCGTCGCCTGAGGCTGTTTCAGTTCTATTAACGATATCCTTGCGTTGAGGATGCCTGCAGAAAAAACCATCGCCGAAATGCATTGCATACTCGCACTGCCGGTCCGGTGTGAAACAATCCACCAGGTCAAAATCAGCAGTAATGGCTTTCGCCCGGCAAGCTTGGTTGGGAAAAACTGTTAGTACGTCCATCTCTGCCATTTCCTTCTCCCGAAATCATTTTCCACAGTCATATAAGGTGTGGCCGACTGCCGGCTGCCAGCAGACATGCGTTACCTCACGAAGGGATTTCTACCATCCCAGAATATCAGAAAGATGTTCAGATTTTGTTAAGATGTTGGGTGAATCTGGTTATTCTTCTGGAGAAGAATGGACCGCAGATAACAGAAAAACGATGAAGAAGAACTGGCGGGAGTGTGTAATTCCGCCAGTTCTTCTCAATACCAGGTTAGACCAGGGAAAGATCAGGCAATTTTCTTTTGGAGTAATTCGACCAACGCCTGGATCAGCGCTACCGGGACCTGGCTCGAGGTTGCAGCAGATTGACTGGTAACCGCCTGGGTGAGGCCGGTTTGGGACTGGCCAGCGGATTGGGCACTCGTCGAACCCGCCAGGCTGCCACCCATATCGGCGGGCGGATTCCCCCCACCCGGATCGCCGCCTGCGGGGGCACCGGCGCCGGCCTGGATTTGGGCCGAATTTGCACTGGTTGAATTGGCCGAACTGGAATTTGTTGAAGATGTACCGGTATCCGCAATCGCAACCGCCAGATCCTGTTGGGTCAAATTCATGGCAGTGATGCTGGAAATCTGTTGTGTACTCATGCTGCTTTTGATCTGGCTGACAACTGCATCAACTTCCTGTGAAGCTGCCGTCCCGCTGGAGGCCAGCGATTGCAGCGTCTCCCACAGGGGCAGAAGTTGCCCAGCCTGGTCGGCGCTAACTGCCTGAGAGGTCAACTCTAGTTTGAGGGTGCCAACCAGCAGTTGGCCTTCCAGCGACAATGTAGTTGAGGGGGTTGCTGCGGCAGTTGAACTTTGGGAGCTCCCGCAGGCAGTCAATGCCAGCACAAGCCCGATCACGATAATAACGATCATCCATTTTTTCATTTTGGTCTCCTATTGATCTCCGTTTTAAGCGCCAAGGCTTTTCGGGGGAGCAGCTTGGAAAATCCCAGCGGATGGGATCCGTTTGCCTTGATCTTCTCTAGAATAACAAATGGATGTTCGGAATTTGTTTAGAAATGGGACGAATTTAATTGAGGTTTTCAGGCAATGCATGAACAGGTAGCCCTCGTCAGGATCCGTCTACAGTTTTAGACAAACCGCTGACCTTTATGAATGGGAAAACGTAGTAACGGCTTCAGCCGTTGGGGAATAAAACGACTGAAGTCGTTACTACGAACCTTTTACGTGAATTGCTGATTATTTGATTTTTTTCTGCAGCAGCTGGATCAAAGCATTCAGCAAAGGCGGGGGAACCTGATTGCCCATACCAGCCGGCCGGTTGGCTTGCGGAGTGGAAGAGGCTCCACCCGGAGCTATGTCGATGCCAGGGTCACCGCCGCCAGGGAAACCGCCGCTTGGCGGTCCACCGGCGCCTCCTGGAGCCCCACCGCCCGGTGCGCCGCCCCACCCTGTGTGCCGCCGCCGGATGGAAAGCCGCCCCTCGGCATGGGAGTCGTGGTGCTGCTGGCACCATTGGGCGAGACACCCGCCTGATTCATGATTGACATGATGTCCGTTTGGGTAAGCTTCATAGCGGTGATCTTTGCCATTTGCGAGCTGGTCATGGTACCTTTGATCTGATCGACCACGGCGCTTATCTCTTCGGACGCGGCAGTACTGCTGGACGAAAGGGATTGCAGTGTTTGCCAGAGCGGCAACAATTGTTTAGCCTGATCAGAAGACACGGCCAGGTCGGTATCCTCCAATTTGAATGTACCCACCAGCAGCTGCGCCTCGGTGGAAAGCGAGGCCGAATTGCCTGTCGATCCGGTCGAGGTGCTTGTCTGGCTGCAGGCGACCAGGACAGACAGGATGGCGAAGATGGTCAGTGCAATAATTATTTTTTTCATATTTTCTCCTTAAGGTAATGGATCTTTCCAATCGTCCCGAAGGCTTTCCAAGGGATTTCTGTGTTTGACCAAACCTTCGGGACGTTTCTGGATTAATTTATTCGTGGCGCAGCGCATCAATCGGGTCAAGCTGGGCAGCCTGGTTGGCCGGATAGAAGCCGAAGAAAGCACCCACTGCAGCCGCCGAGCCGAAGGCCAGCAGGATTGAGCTGGGTACGATAACAGTGCGCATGCTACTGGCGAGTCCGAAGAGCCAGGCCCCGCCGACGCCAACCGCCGCGCCGATCAGGCCTCCCACCAGGCTCATCAGGAGCGCCTCGGTCAGGAATTGTCCGCGGATATCATTGGGCGTAGCGCCTACCGATTGGCGCAGGCCGATCTCCCGGGTCCGTTCGGTTACGCTGACGAGCATGATGTTCATAATCCCGATGCCGCCCACGATCAAGGATACGCCGGCCACCCAGGCCAGCAACGAGCGGAATGCGGCTGTGGTCGACTCCTGCGTCTTGATAATGTCTTGTTGGGTGGTGATCGTAAAGGAGTCCGAAGCCAGCGTGACGTTATGGCGCTTGGCTAGCAGGATCTTGATCTGCAGGATCACGTTGTCCATGTTGGCCTTCGGATCGATCTGCACGAAAACCATGCGGATCGAATCACCCTTGATCCTGGAAAATGGGGTTATGGCGAATTTTTGCAGCATTACTGAGATGGGTATGTAAGCGCGCGTATCGTAGTCGACTTCACCCACCGTACCTTTTTCAGCCATTACACCGATCACGGTCAAGCGGGTATTGCTGACCAGAACGCTCTGTCCAGTGGGGTCGGCGGTTCCGAAGAGTTCTTGCGCCAGTTTGGACCCGAGCACGATCACCTTTTTCTTATTCGCAACGTCTTCTGCAGTGAAAAAACGCCCATTTGCCACGTTCAGGTCACGCACCGTCAAAAAGTCGGGTGAAGCGCCGGTTATGGAAATACTATCCAGGGAGATATCCCCAGCCTTGACCGTTTCCGTAGCATCCTGCTCAACAACGACACCTGTCACCCCGGAAATCGAATCTGCGATGGCAGTGGCATCCTCATACACCAACTGAGTGCCACTGCTGACACCCGGTCCCATGCGCGTAAAGGAAGACGAGACGAAGATCAGGTTGGTGCCCAGGCTGGTGATCTGGTCACTGATGGTGGCTTCCGTCCCGGCGCTGATGGCGATCATGACAATGACCGCCGCGACGCCGATGATGATGCCCAACATGGTCAACAGGGAGCGCACCTTGTTCTTACCGATGGCTTCCCAAGAGATACGCAAAACTTCGCCTATGTTCATGCTGCCACACCTTCCGCCTGTGCCAGCGGCTCTGGTGCAGGCAGGTGATGGTTCTTTCCATTGTGCACTACCGTGTCAATGTGCCCGTCTTTCAGATGGATGACGCGTTCGGTATACTGGGCAACAATCGGGTCATGCGTAACGATCACGATGGTCGCTCCCTGCAGGTGCAGGTTATTGAGCAATTTCATGATCTCTTCCCCGGAACGGCTATCCAGGTTGCCGGTGGGTTCGTCGGCAATGATCATGACGGGATCGGTGATCAGGGCACGTGCGATGGCCACGCGCTGCTGCTGTCCGCCCGAGAGTTCCTGAGGTTGGTGGTTCATCCGGTCGCCCAGCCCAACCTGCTCGAGAATATCCTTTGCTAGGCGCTCCCAGGTTTCGCGCGGGTGCTTGTGGCTGCGGTCATAGACCAGCGGCAGGATCACATTGCGCAAGGCAGTGGTGCGGGGGAGCAGGTTGTAGGACTGGAAGATATAGCCAATCTTGGTGTTGCGGATGCCAGCCAATTGGACCTTGTCCAGGTTGCTGACATCCTCCCCGTCCAGGATGTACGAGCCGGAAGTAGGCGTGGAGAGGCAGCCCAGGATGTTCATCAGGGTGCTCTTGCCGGAGCCGGAGGGGCCCATGATGGAGACCAGCTCGCCGGATTTGACCTCCAGGCTGACGTGGTCGAGGGCTACGACACTGGCATCGCCCATGCCAAAAGTTTTGGTGAGATCAGTGGTCTCGATGATGGTGTGATTAGCGTTCATGATTTCGTCTCCACTACGCCGGTCGTGACCACATCCCCGGCCTTCAAGCCAGATTTAATCTCTGCATAGGTGTCATCCTGCAGACCAACTTCCACTGAAGTAAGAGTGGGTTTGCCATTGACCATGACGAAGACCGTATAGGAGTTATCTGACAGTTTATGCAAGGCCTCCACCGGCACCAGGACGGCATTGTTAGCCTGGCCGGAGATGACATCAATGGCGGCTTCCACGCCTACCGGCAGCCCAATCTCATCCACCGATTTATCGAGCACGGCCATGCCTTCAACCATGGATGAGCCTTGCACGGAGACCAGCCCCGGCATGATCTCCGTCACCTTGCCGCTGAAAGTCTGTCCTGTTAGGGCATCGAAGGAAACTGAGGCTTCGTAACCGACCTTGGCATTGGTCCAGTCACTTGGATCCAGGTAGAATTGGATCGTGGCTTTGCTCAGGTCGTCGATCGTCATGATGGTGGTATTGCTTGAGATGGTTTCGCCGGCGGTGACGTTGAGAGACATCACAGTCCCGGCCATGGGCGCATACAGAGTTGAAGAATCCAGGTCTGTCTGGGCGGTTTTAACCGCCAGTTGAGCCTGCCGCAAAGCTGCCAGGTCCGAACCGGTGGCATCACTGGGGACCGTCCCGCCAGTCAACGCCGCCAGGTAATTTTGGGCATTGGTCAGCTTGGCCTTGTTCAAATCCAGGGTGGCCTGGGCTGCATCGAGTTGTCGCTGGGTGGGTTTCTGGGAATAAAGACTGTAATAATACTCGGCCGTATCGTAGGCTTGCTTGGCATTATAGAGGGACTGGTAAGCCTGGGCTTCATTGGGGTTATTGATATAGTCCCCTACTTTCTGGTTGTCATAAGCTGATTGCGCCCGATCCAAATTAGCCTTGGCGATCACATAAGCGGCGTAGTAGTTCTGGACCAGGGCATTGTTCTGCCAGTACTGCTGGTTGTTCAAGGCAGCCTGGGCATTGATCACGTTTGCTTCTGCCGTGGTAACGGCCAGTTTGGCATTTGCGATGGCTTCAGGGGAAGTCAACTCAAGCAGAGCCAATTGGGCTTCCTCCAATTTATATTGCAGGGTCGTGTCATCCAACCTGGCTAACAACTGACCTTTTTCGACCTTGTCGCCTAATGCGACGTCGAGCTCCGCCAGCTTTCCGTCGACCTCAAAAGCAATGTTGGCATCGGAAGAGGCTACCAGGTATCCCGATCCGCTGGCCTCCAGGATCAGGTTACCGGTGCGGGCAGTGGCGGTCTGGAGGGTGGAGGTTGTAGCTGCAGCCGCGGTTGTTTGACGAGCTTTGATGAAGGTATAGGTGCCGGCGCCAAGCAGGGCGACCAGCACAACCAAAGCAGCCCAGCGTGTCCATTTTGGCAGCCGGTGGAATAAGGATGTTTTGGTTTGCTTTTTGTCTTGTGCAATTGAAATAGAGCTCATTTATTCACCTCGCAATAATTTGATTTCGAATACAGGGTATCAAAAGGATGTTCAGATTTTGTTTAGAACTAAATGGAATCTGATTGAGGTTGCTCATCTACAAGGCAATTTGAGAACTGAAATGAATTTCTCAGGCTAAACACATATCTTATTGCTGATGTCAGGCTAAACATCTTGACAGGCAGAAGGGGAGGCCTTATTATAAACATACCGACTGGTCGGTATGTTTATAATAAGGGAGTATTGATGACTCAACAACGAGCCGAAGAAACACGGGGCCGCATCCTGGATGCTGCTGTCAGAAAATTTGCCATTTCCGGATATGATGCTGCCAGCGTGGATGACATCTGTGCGGAAGCCGGGGTCAGCAAAGGTGCGTTTTATCACCACTTTCCAACCAAGCAAGCCGTCTTCCTGGCATTGATGCAAGGCTGGCTGGGGATGATCGACATGGGTATGGACAGGGTCCATGCAGAAACGGTCCCAGAGACGTTGATCCAGATGACCGAGCTCCTGCCAGGCGTCTTCGCAACTGCCGAGGACCGTTTGCCGATGTTCCTGGAATTCTGGCTGCAAGCCAGCCGCGATGAGACGGTCTGGAAAGCAGTGATCGCTCCGTACCGGCATTACCAGGAGCATTTCGCCAGGCTGATTGAAAATGGGATTGCAGAAGGCTCCATTAAACCGACCGACTCGCAGGTGGCCGCACAGGTTATTGTTTCAATGGCGGTGGGACTGGTGCTGCAAGGCGTACTCGATCCACACAGCGCCAACTGGGAAAAAACCGCCCGGGAAAGCATGCGAATATTAATGAATGGATTGGCTTGTTAAGGAGCAGGACACGATGATTCTTGTTACCGGGGCAACCGGACATATAGGTAACGTGCTGGTGCGCAAGCTGCTGGCGCAGGGCGATAAGGTGCGCGCCCTGATCTGGCGCGGGGAAGACACTACCCCACTCAAAGGCCTGGATGTAGAACAGGTGGTTGGAGACGTGCTCGACCCGGCTTCGATCGAGTCCGCCATGCGTGGCGTGGAGACCGTTTACCATCTGGCAGGCATCATTTCCATTATGCCTGGAAAGAATCCGTTCGTTTGGAAGGTCAACGTCGAGGGGACGCGCAACGTGCTCGAGGCCGCCCTGAAGGCCGGGGTCCGGCGGCTGGTGTACACCAGTTCCATCCATGCCATCGCCCGCGCTCCAAAGGGCACAACAATGGACGAGACACTTGGGTACGACCAGAATAACCCCTACGGCGAGTACGACCGTTCGAAAGCCGCCGCAAGCCTGGAAGTGCAGAAAGCCGTCGCGAAAGGATTGGATGCGGTGATCGTCTGCCCGACAGGCGTCATCGGCCCATTTGACTTCCGCGGCTCGGAGATGGGCGAGGTTATCCGCAGCGCATCCGAGGCACACACGATGCTTTACGTGGAGGGCGCTTACGATTTCGTGGACGTGCGGGATGTGGCGGATGGTTTGATTGCCGCCAAGGAACGTGGCCGGAAAGGCGAAAGTTATATCCTGAGCGGACAGAAACTCTCGGTAAGGTACATGCTTGAGACGGTACGCGAAGTGACCGGAAAAGCCTTTGCCAGGATCAAAATCCCCTTCTCACTGGCTGAGTGGGCTGCCAGATACACGCCCTGGTACTACGAGCGGACTAAATCCAAGCCGCGTTTTACGCCCTACTCCCTGGAAGTGCTGCAAAGCAATTCGAACATCAGCTGCAAGAAAGCGCTGAAAGAATTAGGCTATAAGCCGCGTCCGGTTTACGAGTTCGATCGCAGATACGGTACGGTGGTTCCTGGAGAACCGGCGCGCGAAGTCGGCTACCTAGTGGATTTTGAACAACCAATGGAAAGATAAACTCGCAGTGATCACCGGAGCATCCTCCGGGATCGGGGAAGCGGTTGCCCGCAAGCTGGCCGCACAGGGATTTCGAGTGGTGTTGGTGGCACGCCGTCGTGAGCGACTGGAGAGGCTGGCCGAAGAAATCCACGCGGAGGGCGGAAGCGCACGGATCATCACCGCTGACCTGACAAGCGAGGCTGACCGGGCGCGTTTGTGTGATCAAACCGGCCCGACCGACGTGCTGGTCAACAATGCCGGTTTGGGCTGGTACGGTTATGGGGATGAGATGAGCTGGAAGACCGCCCTGGAAATGTTACAGGTCAACATTGAAGCAGTGGTGCAATTGAGCCTGGCCTACCTGGCAAAAATGCGCAAGCGCAATGAAGGACATATCATTAACATTGGATCCATTTCAGGCGGCCTGCCCAGCCAGGGGATTGCGCTTTACGGTGCAACCAAATCCTTCCTGGACAACTTCAGCACTGCCCTGCAGCGTGAATTGACCGGTACCCGTGTTCATGTCAGCGTGGTACGGGCCGGCCCCGTAAAGACCGAATTCGGCGAGGCGGCGCTCCTGCACGAAAATGGATCACACCTCCCGACCGAAAAGATGGGGATACCTGCGGAGATGGTAGCGGAGCGCATCTGGACTCTGATCCGGCGCCCGCGCCGGTTCATCTATGTGCCGGATTATTTACGACTGGTGCCCTGGTTGGAACTGTCGTTTGGGTGGATCATCGACCGGATGGGACCATTGTTGTTGAAGAAGCAAAGGTCCGGAGCTTAAAACATCTGCCCGGCACTAAAGAAGCGCCGGGCAGTATCGATTTATAGCGGCTATCAGGCGTCTCCGTCGATGCACATCTCGGGGATCAAAATATAGGGGGCATGGAAGGTGTTGTAGACCCATTGCGCTTCACTACCGACGGCTGCCACGTTCTTGAGCACGATTGCCGGCGATGGACAGATCCTTCACCCGCCCAATGATCTCACCCTTCTCGAGCTTGAAGGCCAGAGCCAGCGGATTGGAGAATGCGCCGGAGAGGATGTTCCCCATGGAGTGAATTTGAAAAAAGCCACGGACGATTTCTGCCCGTGACTTTTTCAATATTGAAGTAAGTAATGAAAAGATTTCGAATTTACTCTGCGCTCAGGAAGCGAGCGAAAGATTGCCGGAGACACTTTGCAGGTACACCTTGACTCCTCCGCCCTGGACCTCGATGGTTTGGCTGCCGTTGTGCCGGGATACGGAGGTTGCCGGTAATTTTGTGGAGAGCTGGCCGCTGATGGCGTGGAGTTCGGCGGCACACTGCGTTTCAGGAGGTACCAGAAGTTCCACATTTCCGGAGACGGAGTTGAAGCGGTACGGCCCGGCTCCAAAAGCAGTCTGATAATGCATCCCGCCGCTGACCGTGGAAGCCTCGACAGATGGCAGGTTTGATTCTCCCAGCGAAACATTCCCAGAGACTGTATCCAGGTGCAAAGCTCCGTTAATACGCTTTCCAGAAACTTTGCCGCTGACCGTATTCAGGCGCAGGTCACCGTTCAGGTCTGCCATTTCCATTGACCCGCTGACAGTTTTGATCTTCATAGGACCGGTCAGACCGTGCAGATTCAGCTCGCCGCTGACCGATTGGAAGGAGAATTCACCTTCAAATCCCTCGGCGAGTATCTCGCTGCTGACAGCATTTATCTTAAGGAAACAATTGCGCGGCGCCTGGACCACGTAATCGACGCGACAGGGAAATGAGCCAAAGATCCAGCTCCATGCGCCTTCCGGGAAACGAGTGGCAACCTTAACAGTTCCGTCTGCTTCCTGGGAGAGTTCAATCTCGGTCCGTGAGGTATCGCCGGAGTGGACCTCCTTTGTGGCTGTCACGTGGATAACGCCATCCTGGCCCGGGTGGATTTCAACAGAGCCGCGGATGTTGCTCAGGTTCAGATGAGCGGGAGAAGCGACTGAAAAAGTTTTTTCCATTATTTCTGACATATGAGACTCCGTTTGTGCCTGGTTTGCTTATCATCCCTATTATCACACCGAGGCGATTATTTTGCCTATCGATTGGCTATCAAGGCCCGATAATTTCAATACAAGGAAACAACCAAATTGTCGCGCCCATCAATTATGGAAAATTATCGCTTTCATTTAGAAATATAACTTACATATTACCTACACAATTTAATAACCGCCTGTTTACAGCGGTTTACTATACTTTACCGTGAAAATAAATCATTCTTTATGTGAGGTGAAACATGACATCGATTGTCTCCGAAAATCCAGCAAGAAAACTTCCGAGCCGTTCCAAAGTCGCAGGAATGCCCAAGCCAATATTTTGGACTGTGCTGGTCATCGTGGTGGTGGCCATCGGCGCGAGTGCTTATTACTTTATCAATAAGCAACAAACCGCGACTGCCGCTTCCGCTCAAACGCCCGCCCTGCAGACTGCAACCGCACGCCAGGGAAACCTGATATTGCGCGCCAGTGGCACCGGAACCCTGATCGCTGCCAACGAAGTCAACCTCGGATTCAAGACCAATGGAACCCTGACCACATTGAACGTCAAACTGGGGGACCAGGTCAAGTCCGGTGACTTATTGGCAACACTGGACAGTTCAACCCAACAACTCGCTTTGGCACAGGCTCAACAAGCCCTGGACCAATTGACGTCCGCATCGGCCATAGCGACCGCCCAACTGGCCGTCACCACGGCAGAGGAAACGTAATCAATGCCCAGGCCGCCTTGGACAACGAACAGTACTGGCAAAACCCTGCCCTGGCTCAGAATGAGTATGCTGCATTGGTGCTTGCCAAGGCCAATTTGGATAAGGCGCAGACAACTTATGATAGTCTGCATACTCAGGGATATATTACCAATACAAATGATGCCACGGCCTACCAGAATCTTTATAATGCCCAGCAAGCCTACAACAACGCCCAGTTTTATTACAGCCTCTATTCGCAGAAACCAACCCAGCGGCAGATGGATGCCGCCACGGCCAACCTGGCATTAGCCAAGGCGCAGGTGGTGGAAGCACAAAATCTGGTTACCGCACTAACCGGCGGGACCGTGCCGGACAATGCCACCGGGACCGGCCTGAACGCACTCAATGCAGCCAAGCTGGCCGTCCAGACCGCACAGCAGAACCTGGATGCCACCAAGTTGTACTCACCCATCTCGGGGACCGTCATGGTCATCAATAACGCCATCGGTGATTCGGTCGGATCGGCAGCCGTGATCAGCGTCGCCGACCTGAGCCAGTCTGAATTGAATATCTACATGGATGCTCTTGACTACAGCAATATCAAGGTCGGTTATACAGCCAATGTCACCTTCGACGCCCTGCCCAACCAGGTCTTTACCGGAAAAGTAACCCTTATCGCTCCACAATTGGTAACCATCCAGGGCAACTCAGTAGTGCAAGGGCAGGTTATGTTGGATCAAAAGCAGGCCTCCGGAGCCACGCTCTCGCTGCCGCTTGGAGTGACCGCTTCGGTGGATGTAATTGCGGCCCAGGCCAATAATGTCATCCTTGTACCGGTCCAGGCGCTGCACGAGTTGTCTCCGAATAATTATGCGGTTTTCATCATGCTCAACGGGAAGCCAACCCTTCGGATAGTAACCGTCGGCTTGCAAGATTCCAGCTTTGCCGAGATCAAATCCGGCCTGAAGGCCGGGGATGTGGTCAGCACCGGCATCCAGGCCACCACGAACAATAAGTACAGGCAACGGCGACCCCATGAACGCAACCCGAACTGTCATCGAAACCGCAGATTTGACCAAGACCTATGGTATGGGCGATGCCAGTGTCGTAGCCCTCGACCACGTCAGCCTGGACGTCAAATCCGGCGAGCTGGTCGCCATCATGGGACCTTCCGGCTCCGGCAAGAGCACCCTGATGAACATCCTGGGCTGCCTCTCCACGCCTACTTCCGGATCGTACGTCCTGGACGGGGAGGACGTCAGCAACCTGGACAAGGTCCAGCTGGCCGCCATCCGCAATACCAAGATTGGCTATATCTTCCAATCCTATAACCTGCTGGCCCGCACCACCGCCCTGCGCAACGTGATCCTGCCGCTGATCTATGACCGCAGCCATAAGCACCCGCGCGAAGAATGGGAGCAACTTGCCAAAGATATGCTCGAGAAGGTCGGACTGGGTGACCGCATGGACCACCAACCCCAGGAACTCTCGGGTGGACAGCAGCAGCGCGTGGCCATCGCACGTGCCCTGATCACCGACCCCGTCATGATCATCGCCGACGAACCCACCGGCAACCTGGACAGCCATTCCGGGGAAGAGATCATGAAGTTGTTGTTAAAACTTCACGAGCAGGGCGCCACTATTGTGATTGTGACGCATGATCCCGTCGTCGCCCAATATACGGAACGCGTCATCCATCTGAAGGATGGGCGTATTGACACGGTGGTTCACAACGGCAAGAACCATCAGAAAGAAAGTGTGGCAGTATGAACATAGGCGAAATTTTACGTATCTCGTGGGAAGCCATCGGCAAGAACAAGGTGCGCTCCCTGTTGACCATGTTGGGTATCATCATCGGCGTAGCGGCAGTGATCATGGCGATCGCGGTCAGCAACGGTACCGCAGCGACGATCCGCGACCAGATCACCAGCCTGGGCTCGAACCTGATCTTCATCACCCCCAATTTCACCCGTAACGGTCCACAGGGCGGACCGGATACCGGCGGGTTGGTCTTCACGGATGCCGCCGCCATCCAACAACAGGTCCCGAATGTGGCCGGCGTCAGCGTGGAACAGGGCACCACTGAAACCGTCAAAGCCGGGGCTGTCTCCCTGAGCAGCATCGCGATCCTGGGTTCCCTGCCGGATTTCCCGACTGTGCGTGGTATGAAAGTCGCCAACGGGAGCTATTTCAGCCCAGTCGGACCAGGATCACAAGACCAAGGTGGCGGTATTGGGCTCCGGCCTGGCGCAGCAATTATTCGGGACGGCGGATCCGATCGGGCAGACCGTACAGGTGGGAAATTTCTACCTGGATGTGATCGGGGTGATGGCCCCCAAAGGCATGGTGGGTGACGTGGATTACGATGCCCGCCTGTACCTGCCGCTCTCGACCGTACTGCAGTATTACACACCTTCCCAGTTTGCACGCTTCCTGGGCCAGCGCGTCCGCACCATTTATGTCACTGTGGCTGACCCGAAAAAAATGAACGACACGATCCAACCAGATCACGCTGCTGCTGGAGCAACGCCATAAGGTGGCTGCAACCGCACCGGATTTCACCATCACCACCCAGCAGAACATCATCACCACCCAGGAATCGACCACCGCGGCCTTCCGTAACCTGCTGGCATGGGTGGCAGGCATCTCCCTGATCGTCGGCGGGATCGGCATCATGAATATCATGCTGGTGAGTGTGACCGAACGGACGCGCGAGATCGGCCTGCGCCAATCCGTGGGCGCCACGCCGAATGACATCCGCCTGCAGTTCCTCTCGGAAGCCCTGTTGTTAAGCATTTTCGGAGGCATAATCGGCATCCTGGTTGGGGTCGGCGGATCCGTGTTTTTCGGAGCAGTCGGCAGCATGCGCACCGTAATCGCCTCCAATTCGATCTTCCTGGCCTTTTTCTCGGCCGCGGCAGTCGGCGCCTTCTTCGGCTTTTATCCAGCCAACCAGGCTGCCAAACTCGATCCAATCGACGCCTTACGGCATGAATAACTCAATTAATTGTGAAAGAAGGTAAATCATATGAAAACCAAAAAGTTCGTTTTTCCCCTGGCCGCAGTCATCCTGGTACTCATCATCGTACTGGCAGCCTGTGGCGCAAAGCCAAGCACTACAATCCCGCAAACCGGCAGTTCCAGCAACCCGGTTGCCAACGGTACCCCGGGTGCCCGCAACCTGACCCAGCCGCTCCCGCTGGCTGAAAGCCTGGTGATTGGCACGTTCAAGCTGAGCGGGACAAGCAACGCTCTCACTGCCACCCAGGCTGCGGCACTCGTGCCGCTCTGGCAGGCCTATGCCCAATTGACCTCCAGCAATACGGCCGCTCAGGCTGAGATCGACGCAGTCGTCACCCAAATCCAGACAACCATGACCCCGCAGCAGGTACAGGCCATCACCGCCATGAAGTTGACCCGCCAAGACATGTTTACCACAGAAGAGCAGCCTGGGCCTGACCAATGGGTTCGGAGCCAATGGCACGCCCGGCTTTAGCGGCACTCCACGCGCTTCTGGTGGTGGCGGATGGCGGAGGCGGCTTCTTCCCAGGCGGCGGCGGTGGCGGCGGCGGCTTCACCGGAGGCGGTGGCGGCGGAGGCGGCCCGGAACCGGTGGTACTGGCTCAACCCGACCCACCCCGAACGCAACCCAGCTGGCTCTGCGGGCGCAGTTTGCCAACCGGATCCCACTCCCCTGATGAACGCACTGATCTCCATGTTGCAGAAAACGGCTGGTTCATAGAAAAGTAATAAGCGGGCAATCCCATTTGAAGTCAGAAATACACAAATGGGATTGCCCCTTCGAATTAGAAGGTTTTGCAAAATCGAACATGCAGCAAAAGAAACATTTTGAAGGCCTGATAAATAAATTGACTGCGCTGAATAAATACCGTATTATTTGAATATCGAATTGTGCAGTTGTAGAAAAGAGTTGGAATGACCGCAGCAAAAACTGTCCTGGTTGTGGATGATGAAGCTCGACTGGTTTCCCTGGTCGAAACGTACCTGACCCAGAGCGGATTCCGGGTTGTTACCGCGCCTAATGGACGGGAGGCGCTGTCCGTGGCGCAGAGCCAGAACCCGGACCTGATCATCCTCGATATCATGATGCCTGAAATGGACGGATATGAGTTCATGCGCGTATACCGGGCAAAACATGACACGCCGATCATTCTGTTAACTGCCCGGGTTGACAGCGACGAAAAAGTGGTCGGGTTGGAGTCGGGGGCGGATGACTATATGACCAAGCCATTCCGACCGCGCGAATTGATGGCACGTGTAAAAGCGGTGCTGCGTCGCAGCGGCGACAATGAACCAGCCGGGAAAGATTTTGCATGCGGCCGATATCGTTTTGGACCGCAGCGCTCACGCAGTCCAGGTGGCAGGCCGATATGTCGACCTGACCCCCTCCGAATTTGATCTGCTGGCCGCTTTAATGTCCGCCCCAGGGCACGTGTTTTCCCGTCTGGACCTGCTCGATATCTTGCAGGGAGTCCGTTATGAAGGTTATGAACGTGCTATCGATCTGCATATCAAGAACCTGCGTGCAAAGATCGAGCCGGCGCCCGGCAAACCCCATTATGTAGAGACGGTGTACGGTGTGGGATATCGCTTCGTCAGGCAGTAAAATCATGCGCTCGATCACTGTCAAATTGTTACTGGCATTTTTAGTGATAAGCATGCTCAGCGTCATCCTGATCGTGGTTTCTGCGCGCTACGTAACTGAGAGGGAATTCAGAAGTTTTCTATTCGATCAAAACCGGAACAGTATTATTACCGGATTGGCCGACTTTTATAGCAAGAACGGGACCTGGAATGGTGTCGAGAATGCCACCCTGATCCCGAGACAAGCACCGCCGCCCAGGTTGGCTGCTGGCAGTGAGCGTTTTTTTACGCTGGTGGATAGTACCAACCGGGTAGTATTGGCAGGTCCCGGCGACCAGGTTGGAGAGCTGCTGCCGCAAACGGAAATCGAAAACGGGAACGCCATAAAAGTAAATGGTAAGACCGTTGGAACCATGCTGACCAGGCAGCCCAGCATCAACGTAAACCCGGCCGAGACTGCCTTCCTGGACCGGGTCAGACAGATCACTACGCTAAGCGCCATCGGTGTCATCGGAGTGGGTTTGTTACTGGCGTTCCTGTTATCCCGCACCCTGACACGTCCGATCCGAGAGTTGACTGCAGCCACCCGGGCTGTTTTGGCTGGTCAATTGAAACAGGAAGTTCCCGTACGCAGCCGGGATGAATTGGGTGAACTGGCAGTTTCGTTCAACCGGATGAATGCAGCGCTGGCACGCTCGATTGACTTACGCCGGCAGATGACCGCCGATATTGCCCACGAATTGCGCACACCTGTCAGCGTCATCATGGGGCATGCCGAGGCAGTTCATGAGGGCGTAATGGCGCCCTCGCTCGAAACCTTCGAAATCGTGCGGGATGAGGCCGAACGGCTTGACAGTCTGATTGAAGATTTGCGTACTCTTTCCCGGGCAGATGCGGGTGAGCTCCCGATCGAATTCCAGCCTGTTTCCCCGGCAAAACTTTTGGAAAAAGTGCAGGCCATCCATAAGCAGCGCGCCTCCCAAAAGAATATTGCCATCAATCTGCAGGTGGCGCCTGACCTGCCCGAGATCTCTGCCGACGCCGGCCGGATGGTACAGGTGTTGAGTAACCTGGTGGACAATGCCATCTCTTACATTCCGGCTGGCGGTACTATAACGATTTCCGCCCAGGTGGTTGGGGAGAACCTGGAGATCAGGGTACAGGATAGCGGCCCCGGAATTGCCGAAAACGAACTGGAGCGGATCTTTGATAGGTTTTACCGTTCGGACCCCTCGCGCCGGCGCGATGAAAACGGTTCGGGCCTGGGCCTCGCCATTGCGAAATCGATCGTGGAAAAGCATAACGGCTGCATCTGGGCCGAGAGTAAAGTGGGCGACGGGACAACAATTGTGATCCATTTGCCCATAGGGGAAAAATAAAACTCAATTCACGGCTTCGCTCTTTTATGATAAGTAGGTCACGCTTAATGATCGTGACCTATGCTTAATGGCATTGACAACCTAATAGCAGTGGATTTATACTAGTTAAGTAGCTAAACTATTAATATAATAAACTAAAATGAGAGGCCCTTATGGTTGCACCCGATAAAACAACTGAACAATTGATCCCGGCCGCGATCGAGGCGTTCTGGGGGACCATCCCACCCGTCTGGAACCGGATCAAGGGTAACGTGCGTTCCATTGCAGTGGAACATTACGATATCAGCGTCGAACAGTTCCACATCCTGAGGCACATCCGCAGAGGGCTGACATCGGTCAGCGAGCTGGCGGAGGTGAAACAGATCAGCCGCTCGGCCATCAGCCAGGCGGTGGATCTGCTGGTGGAACGCGGGTTGATCTGCAGATTGCAGAATGCCCAGGACCGGCGCAATATCCCGCTCGAATTGACCGATTCCGGCAATAAGCTGCTGGATACGATCTGGGAAAAGAACCGGGCCTGGATGAGCAGCCAAATGACCTCCCTATCCATTCAGGACCTGACCACGCTGGCGAACGCCATGGAGATCCTCTCCAAAACATTCGCCAAATCGTCGAATAAGAATTAAAGGTAATTTACAGACCATGAACGAACTCAAAAAAATCCTGCCCTTTGTCAAACCGTATTGGAAGCGCGCGACCATTGCCCTGATCCTGCTATCCTCGCTGGTCATTATGGACCTTTCCATCCCGCTCCTGATCGAGCGCATCATCAACCAGGGCATCGAAAAACACAACCAGACGGTCGTCATCCAGACCTCCCTTTTTATGATCGGCCTCTCCATTCTGAGCACCGTCATCGCGGTTGCCAACAGCATCCTGTCTGTACAGGTGGGGGAGAGCGTGGCGCGCGACCTGCGGGATGCGCTCTTCCTCAAGATCCAGACATTTTCGTTCGGCAACCTGGACCGGCAGAATACCGGGCAGTTGATGGTGCGCCTGACCAGCGATGTAGCTGCCTTGAAGACGCTTATTCAGATGTCGCTGCGTATCGGCACACGAGCCCCCCTGCTGATGGTTGGCAGCCTGATCCTGATGGTCAGTACCAGCCCCAGCCTGGCGCTAACCATGCTCCCGCTGCTTGCTGGTCACTTCGGTCATCCTTATATTCTTCACTACAAAGATGGAGCCGCTCTTCCGGATCGTGCAGCAAAAACTGGACCGGTTGAACACTGTTCTGCAGGAAAACGTTTCCGGAGTGCGCCTGGTCAAGGCCTTTGTGCGGGCCGATTTTGAAGGCAAGCGCTTCGAGTCGGCCAACAAGAATTACACCGATAAATCGGTCCGGGTAATGCAATTCATGTCCAGCATGTCACCGGCATTGACAGTCTGCATAAACATCGGCATGGTCATCGTCATCTGGGCCGGCGGCATTCAGTCCATTTACGGCACGCTTACAATCGGCGCAGATCGTCGCCTTCACCAACTACCTGCTTACCACCATGACGCCGCTTACTATGATGGCCAATCTGTCCAATAACTGGGCTAACGGTCTGGCCTCGGCCAAGCGCGTCAACGAGATTTTTAACACGGTCCCGGAAGTGCAGGATGCCCCGGATGCATTGGCTTTACCCGAGCATGCCTCTGGAAGGGTCGTTTTCGAAAATGTGGACTTTCACTATAACGGTAACGGGGATGAACCCGTGCTTGAAGGCGTCAACCTGACCGCCGAACCCGGCCAGACCGTTGCCATCCTGGGCGCAACCGGCTCAGGGAAATCCAGCCTGATCAACCTCATCCCGCACTTTTATGATGTTTCGGCCGGGCGGGTGCTGGTGGATGGGATGGATGTCCGGCAGATCAGCCAGGACAGCCTGCTCGCCCAGGTTGGGAGCGTGCCTCAGGAGACCATCCTGTTTTCCGGCACCGTGCGGGATAACATCCGTTACGGACGCCCGGAAGCCAGTGATGAAGAGGTCATGGCAGCTGCCAAAGCTGCCCAGGCACACGACTTCATTATGCACCTCTCCCAGGGGTACGATAGCCATGTGGAGGCGCGCGGTACCAATTTCTCCGGCGGCCAGAAACAACGCATTGCCATTGCGCGTGCGCTGCTGATGCAGCCCAAGATCCTGATCCTGGATGACAGCACCAGTTCGGTGGATGTGGAGACCGAAACAAAGATACAGGATGCCCTGGAAAAAAATATGCGCGCTCACACCAGTTTTGTGGTGGCACAGCGCATCAGTACCGTACTGAACGCTGACAAGATCGTCGTTATCGACAAAGGCCGGATCGTTGCACAGGGCACGCACAAAGAACTCCTGGCTACCAGTCCGATTTACCAGGAAATCTACGAGTCGCAATTAGGCAACGGGAACGGCTTCCATGTGGATGAGATGGAAAAGCTCATCGAAGAAGGGAGCGTGGTGCTATGAGCTTCCAATCCAGTTCTTCCACCAGCAGTGTCCGCTCGATGATGACGCCCCGGCGTCCGGCTGACCCTGGCAAGATAGAAAAGGCGAAAGACCCGCGCCGGGCAGTAAAAGGGCTGTTGCGTTTTCTTATCCCATTTAGAACCGGCATGCTGATCGTCTTCGGCCTGGTTCTCATCTACACAGGCCTGGGGCTGATCGGCCCTTATTTAATGGGCCGTGGCGATTGACCAGTTCATCACCACCAAGCAAGCCGCCGGGCTTGCCACGATAGCATTAATGATGCTAGGCGTCTATTTATTGAACAACCTGTTCCAGGCCATCGCCAACTGGGTCATGGCCGGCATATCGCAGCGGGCGCTGAAGCAAATGCGCAAGGACCTCTTCTCTCACCTGCAGACGCTGCCGATCGCCTTCTTCGACCGCAACCCGGCCGGCGAGTTAATGAGCCGGCTGACTAATGATATCGACGCGATCAACCAGGCTGTCTCTCAAAATGTGACCTCGCTGCTTGCCAGTGTCCTGACCATGGTCGGCATCCTGGTCGCCATGTTCATCCTGGACCGTTGGCTGGCTCTGGCCTCGCTGCTGGTCGTTCCGATCATGTTCTGGTTTACCCAGTTTGTAGCCAAATATACCCGCAAAGGTTTCCAGCAACTCCAGAAGCATCTTGGAGAGTTGAACGGGGTGATGGAAGAATCGATCAGCGGGCAAAAAGTGGTGAGGGCGTTCCGCCGGAACGAATCGGTCATCGATGCCTTTCGCGCCAGCAACCAGGAAGTTTTCAAGGCCGGCGTTTATGCCAACTCGTATGCCCTGTTGTTGATGCCGCTGACCACGGTACTGGGCAATTTCTTTGTCATTGTCCTGGCCGGACTGGGCGGCTGGCTGGCCTTGCGCAACCTGGTCAGTGTGGGCCTGATCGCCACCTTCATCAGCTACGGGCAGAACTTCACCAACCCGCTGCGCCAGTTGGCCAACCTGTATAACTCCATCCAGGCTGCCCTGGCCGGTGCGGAACGCGTCTTCGAGATCATCGATACCCCCTCAGAGGTGGATGATGGCCCGGAGGCGGTCCCGTTATCCTCGGTTCATGGTGACGTGCGCTTCGAGAATGTCAATTTTGAATACAAGCCGGGCGTCCCGATCCTCAAGAACATGACGCTGGAAGCCAAGCCCGGGCAGATCTTTGCCCTGGTCGGTCCGACCGGTGCCGGCAAGACCACCATCATCAATTTGCTGACGCGTTTCTACGAGATCAATTCCGGTGGCATTACCATCGATGGGAAGGATATTCGCCAGGTCCACAAGGATGACCTGCGGCATGAACTTGGCCTGGTGCTGCAGGATACCTTCCTGTTCTCGGATACCGTCATGGAAAATATCCGCTTCGGCCGGTTGGAAGCCACGGATGAAGAGGTGATCGAAGCAGCGAAAATGGCGGACGCCGACCATTTCATCCGGCAACTGCCGCACGGCTACGAAAGCCTGCTCTCGGAACGCGCCAGCAACCTCAGCCAGGGGCAGCGCCAGTTACTCTCGATTTCACGCGCGATCCTGGCCAACCCGGCCATCTTGATCCTGGATGAGGCCACCAGCAGCGTGGACACACGTACAGAAGCGCGCATCCAGAAAGCCTTGCTGCGCCTGATGGCTGGCCGCACCAGCTTTGTGATCGCCCACCGCCTGAGCACCATCCGGGATGCGGACCATGTGCTGGTGATCAACAACGGCGAGATCGTCGAGCAAGGCAACCACCAGGAATTGCTGGACAAGAAGGGCTTCTACCATCACCTGTACCTCAGCCAGTTCAAGGGACAGGCGATTTAGCTAAATCGACATTGCAACCTTTCGGCCAGAGGGAAAAACCTGACAAAAACCCCCATAACCTGGGGGCAGGCGGTCTCAAAGTCGCACAAAGGAAGGCAAAAGAAAATAACAGCCCGGCTGGATAGTACAGCCGGGTGGTGTGTTTAAATTTGCACACGCGCTTGGAATAAAACGATGAGGAACGATGAGAACCTGCGATGCTTAGTCGATCCTGCATAAAGCAGGCATGGATTATTCATCGGGCGCTGTTGTGTATGTCACTTGAAATCGGAATCTCTCCGATTACAAGCCGAAATCAGGAGATTTCGGACTGCGGGTGGAACCACTTGCGCATCCAGTTGAGATGAAATCCAATTTTTCTCGTATAATAGAAACCACTCCAAAAAAGCCTGAGGATGACCGCATGTCTGATTTCACGCCCATCGCCGACCCTGCCGCCTGTGTAAGCGGGCCGCATGTACGTTTCACAATTCTGACTGAGCGCTTGCTGCGGCTCGAATACAGCCCCACCGACCAGTATGAGGATCGCCCATCCCAGGCCTTCTGGCACCGGAAACAGCCCATACCGCAATTCAGCTCGAAGGTAACTGATAAGAGCGTCGAGATCGAGACAGAGTTCCTGAAGCTGGAATATCGCCTGGGCCGGGGTGGCTTCCGACGTTCCACGCTCTCGATCCGTCTCAAACAATCCGGGAAGACCTGGCGCTATGGGATGCGCTCGAATGGCAACCTGGGAGGCACGGCCCGGACCCTGGACGGCATCGCCGGGAAAACCCGCCTCGAGCCGGGACTCGTCTCACGCTCAGGTTGGGCGCTGGTCGACGACACGAATTCGCTCGTGTTCGACCCCTCAGGCTGGCTTAGCCGCAGATCTACAAGCGGGAATATCGACCTATACTTCTTCGGGTTTGGCGTCGAATTCGCCGAGTGCCTGCGTGATTTCACGAAGGTTGCCGGCCCCATCCCCATGATCCCGCGTTACCTGCTCGGTAACTGGTGGTCGCGTTACTGGCCCTACACTCAGGCAGAAATGCAAACCGTGGTGGAAGACTTCCAGAAGAACGAGGTGCCGCTTTCGGTCTGCATTGTCGACATGGACTGGCATATCACCAAAACCGGCAACGAGGCTTCCGGCTGGACCGGTTACACCTGGAACCGGGAATTGTTCCCGGATCCACCCGGTTTCGTAAGTTGGCTGCACAAGCAGGGACTTAAAACCGCCCTCAACCTGCACCCGGCCGAAGGTATTTACCCACATGAAGAGCAATACGCCGAAATGGCCTTTTTTATGGGTCTTGACCCGGCAGTACAGAAGCCGATCCCGTTCAACGTGACCGGCCGGCGCTTTATGGAAGGATACTTTAATATTCTGCTTCACCCGCTGGAAAAGTTGGGGATAGATTTCTGGTGGCTGGACTGGCAGCAAGGGAACAAGAGCCAGGTGCCAGGCCTTGACCCGTTGTGGGCCTTGAACCATCTGCATTACCAGGACCTTGGTCGTGACGGTCACAAGCGGCCCTTCGTATTCTCACGATGGGGCGGGCTGGGTAACCATCGCTATCCGATCGGTTTCTCGGGCGACACGATCATCCAATGGAAATCATTGAGTTTCCAGCCGCGCTTTACCGCCACGGCTGCCAACGTTGGCTATGGTTGGTGGAGCCACGACATCGGCGGGCACATGTGGAAGGACGGCACACCAGAGTTGTATGTGCGCTGGGTGCAATTCGGATTGTTCAGCCCGATCCTGCGCCTGCATTCTTCCAACGTTCCGGACCTTGACCGGCGCCCGTGGAGCAAACCTGAGCGCTATTTCCAGGCTGCCCGGGAGGCGCTGCAACTACGGCATGCCTTCATCCCATATCTATACAGCATGGCCTGGCGGGCATATCGGACAGGCCTGGCGCCCGTCCTGCCGATGTATTACGGAGATACCTCAAAAGCGGCCTTTGCATGCCCGGACCAGTACTTCTTTGGCACCGAATTGATCGCCGCCCCGGTGGTGAAACCGGCCCGTGGCGCAAAAGGTAGCACCCACCAGCGGGTCTGGCTGCCGGAGGAAGCCTGGTTCAACTTCTTCAACGGCAAGGATTTCCGCGGGGGCAAATGGCATAATATCCGGGCAACCCTGGAAGACATCCCGGTTTTCGCAAAAGCCGGGGCGATTGTGCCGCTCGGGCCCAAAACCGGTTGGGGCGGGGTGGGCAATCCGACAACCCTCGATATTTATTTCTTTCCCGGCACTTCCAACCGCTTCGAGTTGTATGAAGACGACGGCGAGACAACCGGGTACCAGAATGGCGAGTATGCACTGACAGCGTTCACGCTCGAAAAGACCGGTGAAGGGCTGACCTTCAAAATCGAACCAGTCTCAGGGGAACGCAGCTTGATTCCCGCCAAGCGCTTGTACCGCCTGCATCTGCGCGGGGTGGATGCAAGCGTGACTTGCGACCACCCGGCAACTTACGACCCTGACACGCGCACTCTGGACCTGGAGCCGGTGCAGTTAACTCCCGATGAGGGGCTGAGCGTTGCATTCCAAAATTGTACATGAGGAAGGTAGCACAGGCGCCAGAGATTCAGGAGGTACCTGAAGGGTCAAGTGTTGCCCGGTGCAATATGGCTTGGGGGAAAGATTGTGTTACCAATTTTTATATGGCTTGTTGACTTAATAAGACTAAAGGGGTGGCATAGCCGCGCACGGCCACTCACATGACCCATCCACGGATATAAAATAATTTTTCCAGACGAGTTTGAGAAATTAGTGCAGGCCTATCCTCAACACAGGGTGAAGAACAGCAGGATATGGTGATCAGCATCGATGGGAAAAGCATGCGTGGGACAATCCCATATGGAGAGCAACGGGGGCTGCATTTGTTGGCGGCCTATGTACCTGGGCAAGGCCTGGTTTTAGCGCAAGCGGAAGTGGACAAGAAGGAAAACGAGATTGTGGTAGCTCCTAAAATCATATCCCAGTTGGATTTAGATGGGACGATTATCGTTGCAGATGCCATGCACACGCAAAAAGCGTTTTCCAACCAGGTGATGGACGCAGGTGCAGACTTTCTTTGGACGGTGAAAGACAATCAATCCCGGACACGTTGGGCAATCGAGAAGTTATTTGTTCACGAAGTATGTAACCAGCAAAAGGGTGCCTCACTCTCTGACGATATCCAGGTGAGCAGGGGTATTGAAAGTATGAAATCCACAGGGTATTAATATACGCTGGTCCTTTCGGTTTAGAACCTATCCGAAAATTACAGTAGAACCGCATTTTGAGTGTGTGCGGCGGAGCCGCACACACTCGAAATGCACCCTCCTCCTGAATTTTCGGATAGATACTTAATTAAATCGGTAAGTTCAGGAAAATGCAGTCATGAGCAATCCACCCAGCGGCACCGTCACCTTCCTTTTCACGGATATTGAAGGCAGTACCAAAATCGCCCAGAAATATCCTGATCAATGGGAAGCATTGCGTGAGCGGCATCATGCAATTTTGCACTCGGCAATCGAATCGCACGACGGGATCATCTTTCAAGACATGGGAGATGGGTTCTGTGCGGCCTTTCATACCGCTCCGCAGGCGCTCCAGGCGGCATTACAGGCCCAACGTAACCTGCACCGGGAAGCCTGGGAGCCGGCACCTATCAAGGTGCGGATGGGGATCCACTCCGGGGCAGCCCAACTCAGCGAAGATAACCAGCGGATCGGATACACGGGCTACACAACCCTGGCATTGACCAAACGGATCATGTCGGCTGGGCATGGCGGCCAGGTGCTGCTTTCCGGCGCAACCCGCGCACTGGTGCTGGATGAGCTGCCGGAGAATATAGAAATACTGGACTTGGGGGAGAAACGTTTGAAAGATCTACTGCGGCCCGAGCATTTGAGCCAAGTCAACTCGCCGGATCTTCCGAATATATTTCCACCGCTCAAGACGCTCGAAACCTTCCCAAACAACCTGCCGATGCAACTGACCACTTTCATAGGACGTGAGAAAGAGATCGGCGAAATCAAAGCAGAACTGGAGGGGCACCGCCTGGTGACGTTGACAGGTTCGGGTGGGACCGGCAAGACGCGCCTCTCCCTGCAGGTGGCTGCGGACCTGCTGGAAACTTTTGAACAGGGTGTCTGGTTCGTGGAACTGGCGCCATTGTCTGATCCGGAATTGATTCCGCAGACCATCCTTTCGACGATCGGGATCGGCGAAGAGGCCGGCAGGCCTCCGCTGGATATATTAAAAGAATACTTACAAGATAAGAAAGTCTTGCTCGTGCTGGATAACTGCGAGCACCTGATCGAGGCCTGTGCAAAAGTGACCAGCACGCTGCTGAATGCTTCAGCCAGCTTGAAGATCCTGGCTTCGAGCCGGGAGGCGCTGGGTTTGAAAGGCGAACTATCCTATCCAGTCCCATCCCTTTCCCTGCCGGATCCAAAAAATCCGCCTGCGATCGAGCAGCTATCCCAATATGAAGCGGTGCGGCTTTTCCTCGACCGCACCCAGTTGGTGGCAGCACGCTTTACTCCGGACAAAGATAACGCCGCTTTCATTGTTCAAATTTGCTACCGTCTGGATGGCATACCATTGGCAATCGAACTGGCAGCGGCGCGCATCAAAATGATGTCGGTGGGGCAGATATCCCAGCGATTGGATGACCGTTTCCGTTTGCTGACCGGCGGCGCCCGAACTGCCCTGCCACGCCAACAGACCCTGCGCGCCCTGATCGACTGGAGCTATGACCTGTTGAACCATTCAGAGCGATTGCTGCTCCGGCGGCTCTCCGTCTTTGCAGGTGGTTGGACCCTGGAAGCTGCCGAGGAGGTGTGCGCCGGGGATGGCATTGACCCATATGAAATAATGGACCTGCTTGGCCAGATCGTAAATAAATCCCTGGTGGCTGTGATCGAATGTTCAGATTGCAGCGAGATACGCTACCGCATGTTGGAGACCATCCGGCAGTACGCCCGCGAGAGATTGCTTGAGACTGGCGGCAGCGAGAGCGTTCACGCTCGTCATCTGGCATATTTTGTAAAACTGGCCGAACGGGCCGGACCCGAATTGACCCGCTCCAACCAGGCCTGGTGGTTGAACCATCTGGAGGACGAGCTCGATAACCTGCGCATGGCTTTGGAATGGGCGCAAACCGCCGATATTGCTTCGGGTCTGCGTTTGCTGGTGGCATCCTCTTCACTCTGGGGGTCGCACGGCAACCCACATGAATTGAGTGATTGGCTGGGAAGCTTGTTGGAACGCTACCCTGTGAAAGATCCTTTGCGCACCCATGCGCTTGCAATCTATGCCTGGCGTATTGCCATGGAGGAGGACTTTGCGTGGTCACGGAGGATTGCCGACCAAAGTCTTGCATTATCACGAGAGATTTCCGACCGACCAGGTGAAGCTGCCAGTCTGCTTGCCCTGGGAGTTGCTACTGCCCAAAATGACATTCAAAGCGGTATCCATATCGTGGAACAAAGCCTGGCCATCTATCAGGAATTGGGAGACAAAATCGGACAGGCCAAAGCAATCGGCTGGTTGAGCCTGAACCATAATGATCTGGATCGTTCCAAAGCCCTGCTTGCAGAAAGCTTGCGGCTCTGTCGCGAGATCGGCCACCTGTGGGGTATCGCCAATAACTTGGGAGAATTGGCCATGCGAACCATCTGGGGAGGTGACTTTTCTACGCCATTGCCCTGGTTGGAAGAGGCCGATCGCCTTTTCCGAGACCTCGGAGACCAATTCGGGGAAGAACAAGTATTGTATTTGTATGCAACTTTGAAGTACTGGCAGTGCGATTATGTGCAGGCCTACACATACGCCGAAGAAGCGATCGCATATGGCGAGAAGATCGGCAATAATATCTATATCTTTTGGGATCGTGCGCTAATGGCATATGCCATTATGCGACAGGGCGATCTCCTGAAAGCCAAAAGAATGTTCGCACTCTGTGTCCAACAATGCCAGAAGTCAGACAATGAGATTGGCCTGGTGTATAGCGTCGAAGGCTTATCCAGCCTGCAATTGAACCAGGGACACCTCCAATCCGCCGCCCGGCTTTTCGGTTGGGCAGATGCCATGCGCTTAAAAATTGGAAACCTGCGTCCGCCGGTCGAGCAACAGGCAGTTAATAAGGACCTGGCGGAATTGAATTCCCAACTGGATGAAACCACGTTTGCGACCCTTTCCGCCGAAGGAGCGGCATTGTCGAAGGAACAGGCCATTGCAACGGCATTGGAGGATTAAATGGCGCAGGACCAACTAAAATTTCAAATGGCAATCCAGGATTTCCAGGCAGCCCGCCAGAAAGCCGGGATACAGGAAATCCTGAGCCGTATCGCCGGAAAATCGAACCAGCTGCTTTCTTATGAAGAGGTGGCCGAAAAACTCAGACTGAAGGTCCGCAGTGAAGCCGGAATAAGGCCCATTCCGCTGGCAGCGATTGTGGGGAGCGTAGGCAGAACGACGGATTTCAACCGCACTTTTCTGCCATTGCGCAATGACGACCGCCAGCGTTGGGCGCGCCTCAAAACAATCTTCGACAGCGGTGAGGGGAAACTGCCCCCAATCGAGGTTTACAAAGTGGGGGAAGTCTACTTCGTCGTAGATGGAAACCATCGCGTATCGATCGCCCGCCAGGAGGGAATGGTTTATATCGAGGCGCACGTGATCGAAGTCCGTACCCCCATTCCCTTTCATGCGGATATGCGCCCGGAGGTGATGGATGCCATGATCATTGAGGCCGAACAGGCTGAATTCCTGGCAGAAACCCACCTCATGGATCTGCGTCCCAACGTGGATTTGTGCGTAACGGCCTGTTGCCAGTACGAAAAGCTCATGGAGCAGATCCGCCTGCGGGAATACCTGTTGCAGCAGGAACGTCAGGATAGAGTCTCATTTGAAGAAGCCGTCCTGGATTGGTACGATCACGACTATACGCCGCTGGCGGAAGCGATCCGCGATCGCGGATTGTTGCGCTGGTTCCCGAACCGCAGCGTGACCGATTTTTATCTCTGGATCTGCGAGTATCACGACGAGCTGGAAAAAGAGACCGGCTGGACGATCAACCCTGAAACCGTCGCAACGGCTTTATCTGCCAAGAAGAACCCGGCGGCAGAGAACCAGTTGGCTGCCACTGGAAGCTGGCGGGAAAGCCGCTTGATGGAACGCTATACAGAGAAATTATTCAACAACATCCTGATCCCACTGAGCGGCGATCCGTCAAGCTGGGAAACTTTGGAACAGGCACTCGTTATCGCCAGGCACGAAGGCGCACGACTGAACGGTCTGCATGTGGTCGGCTCGCCCAAGGCCCGCGACAGTGCATTTGCCCATGAAGTACAGGTTAAATTCAATGCCTTGTGCGCACAAGCCAGGGTCAAAGGTGCGCTGGTCGTCGAAGCAGGCGATATTGTCCAAAAAATAAGTGAAAGGGCCAGGCTGGCAGATCTGACCGTCCTGAAAATTATCAACCCGCCGCTGGGAGGGCTGGCGAGTCTGAAGTCGCCATTCCGGTCGATCATTAACGCTGCCTCCGGCCCAATACTTGGGCTTCGAGGCGCAGCGAGCCCCCTCGACCGGGCATTGGTAGCTTTTGACGCCAGCCCCAGATCGAAGGAAGCTCTCTTTGTCGGAGCCTACCTGGCCGAACAATGGAAAACAACTTTGACGGTATTTACCGCCCTAGAAGATGGTCGGCTTTCCTCGTCCGTGCAGGATTATGCCCGCCGGTATCTTGAATTCCATGAGGTCGAGGCGGAATTTGTGCTGGCAAATGGATCCGCACAGGCGTTGGGGAAGGCTCTATCCGAAGGCGGATTTAATCTCCTGCTTTTGGGCAGCTACGGCAGTTCTGTGATCAGGGAGGTGTTCATTGGGAACACGCTGGATTTCGCCCTGCGTGAATTGCAGGCGCCAATTTTTATTTGCCGTTAGACCGGGAAGGAAGAATTTCCTTATTGCGGCCTAGTCCAATTTGGCAGACATCCGGCTTGTGATAAACCGTATCAGGATCAAAGAGCAGCATGATATCCCGACCAGAATAACGGAAAGAGTCAGGGCTGCTTCCAGGTTAGATTCAAAACCCAGGTAAATCGCCAGGGGCATGGTTTGAGTCCGGCCCAGGAAATTTCCGGCGAACATGATGGTCGCGCCGAATTCTCCCAATGCACGCGCCCAACTCATCACTCCCCCACTCAGCAATGCGTAGCGCGCCATGGGCAGGATAATATACCGAAACATATCCCAATGCCCGGCTCCGTCCAGTTCGGCGGCCTGGATGTATTCTTGCTCGATACTGCCGAATCCGATCGAGGCTGAACGGATGTAATAAGGAGAGGCAATGAAGATCTGGGCCATGATCACGGCGGCCGGAGTAAACGCCAGCGAGATGCCCCAATGAGATAAGATACTTCCAATCGGCCCATTGCGACCGAAAGCCAGCAGGAGCGCCAGGCCAGCCACAGAAGGGGGCAGCACGGTGGGCAAATCGATCAGGGTTTCGATCAGGTTCTTCAAGCGAAACTTGAACCGTCCGAGTAGGAATGCGAGCGGGGATCCAAAAACCAGGATCAGGCCCAGGCTGATCAATGTAGTTTTCAGGCTGACCGCCAAACCCAGGTAAACCTGGGGATCCGAAAGACTGGCCCAAATCCGGGCAGGAGTGGTACGCGTGAAAATAACGATGACCGGGACCAGGAAAAAGGCCAGCAATGGAAGAACACTCAGCCGCCAAGCATTTTTTGCCCAGCGGCCCGATGGGAGTGCTGTCGCCTCCTTACTCGTGGCGGCTCGATCTTCCGTAATAATATCTGGTTCAATCATTGACTACCGATTAATGATACCTGCGTCTGCTTCGCCCAATTCTACCTTGGTTGGCACAGATTTGACATCCAGTTCGCAGGAGACGCCATTCATAAGTACGTCAGCCTTGCAGGCGGCACCAATGCAGGCATCTTGGACGGCGTTATCCAGAAAACTCACGGCATATTGTCCAACCGGCACGGTTTTATCCGCCAGCACCAACTTTACGCCGGTTGGCTTTGGGTATAATCCGGATCAGAAAATGAGGTTGCTCTGAGAAGATCCAGGTTTTATCCGGCTTTGCAAGCCTTGCTGGCCGCCGTATTGTTCGGCGCCTCCGCGCCCCTTTCCAAGCTCCTGCTTGGTGAGGTGCAGCCCATTCCCCTGGCTGCTTTCCTGTATCTTGGCAGCGGTACAGGCGCTTTTTTGATGCTGTTATTCCAACGTCTGCGTAATGCAGGCCGGGTGGAAGAGGCGCAAGTCAGCCGGAACGATCTGCCCTGGCTGGCAGGCGCGCTGCTGGCTGGCGGGGTGGCCGCACCCATCCTGCTGCTTTTCAGCCTGAACCGTACGCCCGCTTCCACCGCCTCGCTGCTGCTCAATTTTGAGAGTGTCGCCACCACCCTGATTGCGGTGTTCTTCTTTATGGAATCGATCGACCGCCGGATTGCCTGGTCGATTGGATTGGTGACGTTGGCCAGTATCCTGCTTTCATGGACAGGCAACAATTGGGGCATTTCGCTGGGCGCGTTGGGTGTGATCGGGGCCTGTTTCCTTTGGGGCCTGGATAATAACTTTACACGCCATATTTCAGCCAAGAATCCGCTCATCATCGTGGGCATCAAAGGCCTGGGAGCCGGGACTTGTTCCCTGGCCATCAGCCTGTTCCTGCGGCATCCCATGCCCGGGTTGAGTTATGCCCTGCTGGCGATGTTGTTGGGTGCGATCAGTTATGGGATCAGCATCCAGTTATTCATCCTGGCCATGCGTGCCATGGGGGCGGCCCGCACCAGCACTCTGTTCGGTACTGCTCCTCTGGTAGGTGTGATCCTTTCCATTTTTATTCTACGTGAAACGCCAACCCTTCTGTTTTGGGGTGCATTACCTTTCATGCTGGCCGGAGCCTGGCTGATGCTGACCGAAAATCACGACCATCCCCACACTCACGAGCCGGTGGAACACAACCATCGTCACACGCACCCTGACGAGCATCACCTGCATGTTCATCCGGAAAATGTGCCCCTGGTGAACGGCTCCCACGCCCACGTTCATTTCCATGAAGCTCTGGAACACGACCATGCCCATGCCCCGGATTTACACCACCGGCATCGGCATGCCGACCATCACTGAGCAACAGCTCCCAATAACCTAAGACCGCCTGACCGGCGGTCTTTTATTTCATATTCCCTTGGAAGCATAAATCCGGCTTTCTTGACAGATTCTTGAAGTCTTTCAGCCTTTTTTTGCCGGGCGCTTGATGCTTCCCTTTGTACAATCCAGCTTGACATTTTCTTGAAACTATTCGACTCTTTTTTGCCGTGCAATTGACATGCCCCGCTGGAAAACGACTGTGGAATTGAAATTCCGTAGATGGATGGGCGCGCCCACGAATAAAGTTTTCAGGTAGTTACGCCTAACAAGGATGGCTGAAACATTGATACGCATATTAGTGGTTGATGATGAGCGCCCCATTCGCAGGTTCTTGAACGCTTCCCTGGGTGGCCAATACACGGTGCTGGAAGCTGCCACCGGCGAAGAAGCCCTCAAGATGGCAGTCTCCGGACGGCCGGATGCCATTATCCTGGACCTGGGGCTGCCGGATATGGACGGGGTGGAAGTCACCCGGCGGCTGCGCGAGTGGACCCAGATCCCGATCATTGTCGTCTCGGTACGCGACCAGGAAGAAACCAAGATCGCCGCGCTGGATGCCGGCGCGGATGATTACCTGACCAAGCCCTTCGGGGTGGGCGAACTGACCGCCCGTGTGCGCGTGGCCTTGCGCCGCAGCGCCGCCCCCGAAGCGGAGCCGGTCTTTCAGAAGGACGATCTGCTGGTGGACCTGGCCAAAAGGAACGTGCTTAAACAGGGCCAGTCTGTCAGCCTGACACCCACCGAATACGACATCCTGCGTATGCTGGTCCAGCATGCCGGGAAGGTGTTGACCCACGAACAGTTGATCCGTTCGATCTGGGGCAGCGCAAGCGCCGGTGATGAGCAAGATTCGCATTTGCTGCGGGTGAACGTCAGCAACCTGCGCCGCAAACTCGAACCCGACCCCTCCCGGCCGCATTTCATTGTGACCGAACCGGGGGTGGGCTACCGGCTCAAGACCAGCTAAAAAAATCCCTGGCTTATCAAAATTCAATTTAGCTGCAATATTGCACTTCAACAAGGAAACCTATGCTTTTCGCAATTGCATTACTGATCGTGATCGTTGTTATCGCTTTTCGCCTGGCTCCGGTCGAAAATAAGGAACATGCTGCCATCCATGGCGCCGGGCAGATCGGGCTGCTGGCAGCCGTGGCACTTTTCGGCGTGGATTATTTCACCTCCTATTTTTATGCCACCGGCGAATTGATGAGCGCCCTGCACCCGTATGGCCTGCAGCATTACGGCTACATCGCCGTGGGGGTGATTGCCCTGGCCAATTTCGTGTTCGGCGGCCTGTACATGTACTCGCTGGGGATATTTAATGAAGGCGGTGGTTCTTACACGGCCTCCATGCGCTACTTGAAACCAACCCTGAGCTTGATCGTGGCCGTCACATTAATCGAAGATTATGTATTAACCATCGTGGTCTCGGCCCTTTCGGGCGGCGACCAGTTGCTTTCGATCCTGAATGCCTACGATGCCCATTGGGGTTGGCATTTCGCCATCGGGGCCACCCTGGCGGCCATCACCTGGTTCCTGACCATCCGCGGCCGGGGTGAGTCTGCACGCACCGTTTTCACCATGCTGGGGATCTTCATCGCCCTGACCATCACTATGGTGATTGGCCTTTTCATTGCCAACTCCAGGGGCGTTGCTGCCATTGTAACAACCACAGTGCCGCTGCATGCCTCGCTTGGCCAGGCCATCCTGGCTTTGGTCTCCGCTTCCATGAAAGGCATGGTGGCGCTGACCGGCCTGGAAGCCATGTCGAATGGCATCCAGTTTGTCATCAATGAGGATGTCAAGTTTGTAAAATGGGGCAAGCAGCGCCTGCCGCGCCTCAAGAAGCTATGGGACTTTTACAGCGGCAAAGAGGGCATCGGCCGTTTTGTACAGACCTCTTTCCTGTTTTATGGCGGCATCACCACCTTGATGTTGACCTACTTCGCCATCCGCTTCGATGTGTTCGACGGCACGCTCGGGCGTACGCTGGTCGGCAACCTGGCATTTATCGGTTTCGGCCAACTGCCCGGAGGGATCATCTTGTACTGGGCCTACCAGATCCTGGCGGTGGCCTTACTGGCTGCGGCTTCGATGACAGCTTTCCAGGATGCCCAGGCCACCGAGTGGCGGGACGTGGCCATCGGTGAAATCCCGGAAGTCGTCATTTACCGCGACAAGCGCGGCACCTTTACCCGTTCCGTGACGATTACTTTTGGTGTGGCAGTCCTGATCATGCTGCTGGTGCGCGGCCGGACGGCATTGGCGGCACCTTTTTATGGAATTGGAGTCTTCCTACCGATCATGATCATGGGATTGGCAATCCGCCAGCATTTGCTCCAGAACTTTACCGGAAAGATACGCGCCTGGGGCGCCGGGATCGCCCTGTTTGCGGCAGTCCTATCCGGATCGGTCTTCATCGGCCAGTTGGTCGGCAAGTGGGAGGAAGGCGGCTGGATCCGGCTGATCACCTTCACCACCTTGTTCACCTCCGCCCACCTGGTTATCCTTTCGCCGGTCGGCTACCGTGACCCTAAACAGATCCACCGCATCGTGCGCGAGAAGGCACGTGTACAGGGCGCCATGGCCTCCATCGTGGAATGGCAGTCCTTAAGGATGCAGGAATACCGTTACAGCCTGTTGGTAGCCATCACGCGCTTCTGGCAGTTCTTCGGGATCAACCGCCCGTTGCGCTACGACCCGCCCGTGCCGGCCGGAGATTATAACCATGCCATTCATGTCGACCACCCGGGTGCGCCCTCCCTGCTCGAGCAATATCTTGACGCTAAGCCAATTGCCCCCAGGCTGGGCGGCGCGCCCAGGCAGACCGCACCCGGGAACGAAGAGGGCAAAGTCGAACTGTAAGGCGGGATTAAGTACCCGAATGGGTAAAGTACCCGAATGGGTAAATCTCGCCCTACCAACCCACTCTGGATCGAAAAGCTTGACGGCCTCAGTCGTCAAGCTTTTTTATTAACAGGTGGTTCGCGCTTTGGCTTTCTTTTTCTCTTTCTTATCGCCTCGCAACCTTTGCGCAGGATTTCAAGCCCGCTCGAAGCCTCCGGTGAAATTACTGCGGTGATCCGCATATGCTCTTCCAGGCGGGTGTTGGCCTGGGGAACCCATTCGCGTTTTCCGTCTGAGCACCGCACCAGAATACATCCGGCTGGCAGACCGAGCGAACGGATTTCACGGCCCATAAAGGGCGCATCCGGTTGGATGATGAAATCCACCACTACAGGCCTGTCAAGCAGGATCTTATCCCCGGCCCGTTTCAAGTCGCGTTCCAACAAAGCCTCATAGATGGGTAATTCTTTCAGGGATTCGGCTACCGCATATGCGCAGAAACAGGCCACCAGCAGGGGCAGCATCTGGGAATAATTGCCCGTCATTTCGACAATTAGCATAATGCCTGTAATCGGCGCGCGCACGATGGCGGCAAAATAAGCTGCCATCCCCACAACCGCAAAAACGGCCGGGATCGGTACGATGGCCGGCGCCAGGTTGTGCGCAATTTGTCCAATTGCCAGGCCAACCAGTGCGCCCAATACCAGCAAGGGCGCAAAAATACCGCCCGGAGCGCCACTGCCATAACTGCTGGTAGTCAGCAAAAAACGGATGACAAAAAAAAGCGGGATGGCAGCCAGCAGTAGGTCGCCATTCAAGACCGAATCTGCCAACGAATTTCCACTGCCAATCATGGACGGAGAAAACCATCCGACCAGTCCGATGACTGCGCCGGTAAGCGCAGCCGCCGGAAGTACAAACCTGCCAGGCAGCCGTGCATATAGACGAACGGCAGCCAGCAGCCCGCGATTGAAGAGCACGCCAAATAAGCCGGCCACGACTCCCAGCACGGCGAATATCGGCAAGGAAGTCAGCGGGGGCATCGGGTAACTCGGCACCTTGAAGACCGGAAACTGGCCAGCACCGATCCGCACAACGATATCGGCTATCGCGGCAGCGATAAAGACTGCCCCAAACACGATCGGATGAAAGTCACGCCGGACTTCTTCGAGAACAAAGATCAAGCCGGACAGTGGCGCATTAAAAGCTGCTGCCAGCCCGGCACCTGCACCGGCCGAGATTAAGGTAAGCCGTTCGCGTGGCGATACTTTCAACCATCTTGAGACGGCATCCCCAACCGCGCCTCCCATTTGGACGGTCGGTCCTTCACGCCCCAGCGCCATACCACTCCCAATCGAAAGGATGCCCCCGAAGAATTTGACCGGCAGGACGCGTTTCCATTCCAGTTTGCGAAAGCGGTGTAGAACAGCTTCCAGGTGTGGGATTCCGCTTCCGCTGGCTTCGGGCGCGAACCGTCGTGTAAGCGCCACCGAAATCCCTGCACCCAGCGTTCCGAACAGGATCGGAAAGATCCAACCCCACGCCGGCATGCGCTGTGCCCAGTTAATTAATCCGTTCCGCAATGCATCTGCGCCGGTCAGTGCCGCCCTGAATCCCAGGGCCACCATCCCCGAACCCAGCCCAACCAATGCCGCCCGCGGAAATATCCAGCGGCGTTGCTGCCGGATATCCAGGTATTCCTGAATTTCCGAGCGTTCGGCCAGGTTCTCATCCTCAGAAACTGGGGGCGGTTCTTCGGGGGGGTTATTTTTTAAGTCGGTCTGCGCTGCAATTTTCCCGGTCATGTGTTTATTCGGTTCCAGTAGAGATTTTTAATATAAAACTTGGTTGCTTCAATAAACATTTTTTCGTCATTTTCCGAATTTATTATAAAGTAGATCGGCCGCCAAATTGGGGCCATCCCATTTCTCCATAATCTTTGAAAACTCTTCAGCTTTACCTTTGGCAGCTTTATCTACTAACAATAGCCGGATCGCCTCCTGAATTTTAATAGATGGGTCTTTTGATTTTGCCACCCGAATCGCAAATCCTTTGCGGGCTAGCGCGGAAAGATTGGCAACCTGTTCAGGTTGCATCCCTACTCCAACGACCGGTTTGCCTGCATAGGCGGCCGTCATAACCGTTCCAATTCCGCCATGGATCAAAGAAAGATCGGCGAACTTGTTTACTTCGTAGGCCGGGAGCCAGTCTGTAACCAATACGTTCGACGGTATCCGTACACCAGGCACTTTGTCCAGGTGGGCTTTTACCGGGGCAATGACCCGGTAAGGTTTTCCTTCGAAACTTTCGATAATTCTTGCGATGATTTCCGGAGTTCCGGAACTGCCCATGGCAAAATAGATGACCGGCTTATCCCGTGGAATATTCCTGACTTCATCCGGGATGGAAAATTTCTGTCTGGCGATCAATGGGCCGGTGTAGTAGTAATTCGGCGGAAGATTCACGCCGGTAAACTCGGCCGGCTCCGCCACCATGGTAATGTCTCCGCGCCAATACTCGTAAATGGTTTTGTAGCCATTCAACGCCATAATGCCTGGCGGCCTGGTTCAGGGAATTCAGGAATCCAACCCTGATCCAGAAATTGATGAATAACAAAACCATCCAGTCGGCGATTGTTTTTACGAATGGAATATCGATATCATCCGTCATCCCGGCGCCTTTGGCAAAGAAGTCTTCCAGCCAGGTGGATTGGATGACCCACACGAGTGGGATTTTCAGGATCCGGCAAGTAACCGGGATGGTCATATAAGAACCCGTGATGACTGCCGCAGGTTTTATAGCCTGCAGGAATTTCACTTCGTTATCGATTAACGCGATGATCTCCTTTTGAGAGAAGGCTGAGGCAAATGTTTCCCCTTTATCTACTTTCCCGATAAACTCTATTTTTTCTGGGGTTAAGCGTGGTTCCAGTCTTTTCAGAGGAAATCCTTCCTCCTCGATCAAATGTTCCAAATCCCCGCCGTTAGAGATGAATTGGATGTCAAAGACCTTGCTCGCAGCAGGGTGGCAGACGATCCCTTTGGCGATTTCGAGCATCCGGGTCGTCTCGGCAAGGTCGAAAGTCACCGGAGCAAATAATAGAATTTTCTTTGACATTATTACCTCTCGATTGAAGAACAACTGCTATTGAGACGGCGCGCTTCACGCTGCCGGTTCAATCCATAATTCAGGCAAACCTTATCGTATCTTGCCTGCCGCAATACCTATGAAAAGAGCACCAATTCCCATCAGGATCACACCAGCGATCCAAATCTGCATGGCGATGAGCACCACGCCAACAATCCCGGCTATTATTCCCATCACCCAGTCGACTCGCCTTACAATCTCATCCGCCTGTGTAACCGTCTTTCCTCGGGCTACCAGGGTCCATTTCAATATCGCGCCCCCATCCACACTGGGTACCGGTGCCAGGCTCATGATCAACAGTAAACCATGTCCCACTGCTGACCATGCCGTCAGCTCCCAGGCGATGGAATTTCCTGGTACGGCTGCATGGATCACCAGGCTCAGGAGTAATCCCAACACGTTAAATAATGGGCCACCTATGGCGCGCATCCGATGCTGTTCCGGTGAAACCTCATTATTCCAATAGAGAGTACGCGGCATCCCCGCCTCCGCTGATATCTGAATTTCATCCATCGGCGCCCCTGCATAGCGCGCACTGAAAATGTGGGCGATTGGATGCCCGATTTCTGCGATCAAAAGAAGAATCACCGTTACAAACCCAATGAGGACGCCTGGCCAGAATCCGCGTCCTGGATGCCAATATAATCCTAACCAGGTCACGCCAACCCAAATAGGAACGATAAAGATCAGGAAGGTTATCTTTGCTTTGATGGGTGTATCGAAAATTCTCATCGAAACCATTATTTCTCTCCTTTTGGGTGCGCTTGCTCCGGCCTGACGAACGTATTCAATTCGCTGGGCAGTCCACGGCGCGGTTCAAGGGATGTCCGGTCAATGTTCATATTGCCTTCAGTATGGGTTCGAAAAGGAACATGGGGACAATCCGACCCAGGGCGCAAATATCATCCTGCGTACCTTCCATCCGGTAACCCATGAACCGAACCAGTTCGCGAAAAGCCATTGGGTGCCGGTGGGAGTAATTTACTAATTCTTGCGCCCCGCCTTCCGGCGAGATGCGCTCGGCTAATGCTGGTGAGCGCTTGTTGCCGACCTGAATGAAGATTTTTGGGTTAGCCGTGACATTCTGAAACCAATCGGATCGTGTATCCCAACCCGAAGCGACAATACATGCGCCGGTGACGCGATCGTAACGGACAATTTCCAATACGGTATGCCGAGGTAAACCACTCTTGCGCCCCGTATGGGTGAGCAGCACAAAACGGTTCCCCAACAACCAACCCAAGTGTGCCTGGTAAAGCCGGATGGGGATGCGAAATGCCAGGCGGGCCAAGCCACTGGGAGTTTCGATAGCTTTTATTTTTTCCAGCATGGTCAACTCCCAATCGGAAATGAATATGAAGTTGAGTAAATGTAGCATCCGCCTGCGCGTCTTATAATTCGATAGCTTGGTCGAGACGAACTTACCACAAAAATAAAGATTAACATTGAAACTAGTGGATCAGCCATCGAAAGGCCCGCTCCACGAATGGTTTCGCGTCTTTCTCGATGCAGGGCCCATGCGCAATGATCAGCTTATCGAAGTCCCACGCAAGCAGCTTTTCGAGCGAGCGCCGGGCGAGATCCCGATGCGTGAAAGTGAGTCTCATATCAATCCCGACACCGCCATGCGGGTCTACAGCATCAGAAAGTTTGAGCAGAGCATTGAGAAACGGTTTCCCCTTCATAATCGTATGAGTTTGGATCAAATCATCCAGGATGACCGTGTGCGACTGTTTATGGAAGAAAAGGACTTCTTCGATGGACGAGCTACCTTTAAAGGCAAGCTGATCGAAATCGTCCGCCCAAGCTTGATCCGGCGCATCCCCCAGGATGCCGGTAATTGGCAGATCGCCCTTCTTTAACGTATACGCAGTGGTGCGTGCAACCCACAGTTGTGCCTCGGGAAATAGCGTGTGCCACCCATCCAGCCGCCAGACGTGCCTGGGGGTGGCGGCCAAAAGATATCTGACAGGTCCCAATTCGGTGATGCGCCTAAGCGTTTCGAACGGCGCGGGCACTGGCGAATCCACCCATATGGAACCGTTGGAGAGCTTCACGATCGCCATGCGGGTGGTAAACCAAACCCCCATGTCGCGGACATTCGGGCCGTCGACGATCCAGACATTCTTGGCGAATTCCTGAAGGACCGGATGTGACGTGGGTTTTGAGTCATTTTTTGGATCTGGCCATGGCGCGGATTCTGGTTGGGGAACACCGGACTGATTGGTATTTGGTTTCATCTATGAAGCTCCTGATTGTCTGATACATCCGATAATTCTAAGACCTTGCGAAAATAGTAGCAGGCGCTGCCTAAGGCTACTCCGCCTGAACGGATGGTAGGCTGCATTTTTCTGCTATGTACAGATGGATACTTCCATTGCCGCCGATTTCCTTTTCCTCAGAACAACGCAGTCCAACGAGTCTGAACAAGGGCAGCATGTCTCGAATTATGTCACCTGTTACCACGATAAATCGAGCCAGCAGAATTCCCGGCCAATTTCGATCGCGGGGATAGTTGATATCCATCATGATCAGCCTGCCGTCTGGCTTGAGCACCCGGGCCATCTCGGCTATGACAAAATGGCCGTCGGGATAACCAGAGAATGCCTTCGTGTTTACAATCGAGTCGAAGCTGTCATTTGCGTAAGGGAGGTGGCTTACATCAGCTTGTAGTAAGGAAGCTGTCAGACCGGACCTCGCAAGGTTGCGCTTGGTGGTATCCACCATGGTTGTATTGTAGTCAATCCCGTTAGCATGGTAGCGACCTGCCAACCGGGTCATTAAATATCCGGTGCCGAAGGAGATTTCCAAGACGCGCGGGCCTCGCAAATAAGGAAGGGCTTCTTCCAGCCAACGGCGATAAAATGGCGCACATTTTAAGAGAAGATCGTACGTTTTTGCGAAGTGGGTATAAAACTTATCAAAGCCGGTTGTAAAACGAGTTTGATCGATAGGTTCTTTTGAATAAGGTAAAGTTGATTGGCGCATGGATTTACCCTAACGGCTAAATCGGTAATCCTGGAAGAATACGACCTCGGACGCGGTTCTTATATTCCAGATAAGGGGCGCCGAGTTCCCTTTCCAGGCTCTCCTCTTCTATCAGGGAGATTACCAGGAGACCCGCCCACCAGAATGGAACAAGGACGACGCCGACGATCGAACGGAACATGATCGACCAACCCGGACACCACAAAAGCTCGCCGAGATCAACCGGATTCCTGACGATCTTGTAGAAGCCGGTGGAATTGAGGCTGATATGCTTATCCGCAACTGTGAACGGTTTGATCTTGAGCGCGGGACTGCTAAAAAGCAAACCAAGTGCAAAGGTCGCGCCGACGATAGTCCAATGCCACCCGGAAATTTCGAAACGAGGCTGGAAAATAAAAGGTAGAACCAGGAGAAGTCGCCTTAAGGCAAAGACGGTTACGGTGAGGATACCGAATACTGGATACCTCTCCAACTTCCTGCCGCTTACGATTTTTGTGCTTCCTGCTAGTGCAAACATGCTGATGAAAGCCCAGAAAAATGGATCTCTGAGATATTTCACGCCTGCCAGCCTTTCGGGGATTCTCACTGTTCCCTAGCGTAGACCACCTGGTCTTTTAGCAATGGAGTCAGATGATGGGCTAATTGGTCGCCCCCGGACCGGGACGTGATGGCCAACAGGCGGTCCTCCGCTTTCAACTGCAGGTCATTGTGTGGAAGTAGTGTTTTCCCCGCCCGGAAGATTGCGACGATTTCCACCTCGTCACGTTTATTCTGATTGAAGTACTCAAGGATTGGTTTGCCCACATACTGGCTGTCAGCCCGCAACACGCCTATGATCAACTGCTTGTTACCCGGCAAATCAACAGGCACACCGGAGGCCAGGAGCAGACGCAGGTCCAGGTGAGTGACCAGGTCTGGAGCAAAAAAATGCTGTTCGCTCAACAAGCGCAGGATCGCCTCCAGATGTTCAACATAATGTGCCGGCGAGTCAGTGCGGATCGGCACCTGTGCTTCGTAAAGACTCCTGTACTTAAGATGTGCTGAAAGCGAATTTTGAATAAGGTAGCTCAACATCACAGACAGGGCAGCCGGGACCAGCAGGGAATAATCCCCGGTCATCTCCGTTACCATGATCAATGTGGCGATGGGTACTCGCGCTGCGCCTCCAAAAACTGCCACCATACCAACAACTGTCATCGCGGCGGCCGGTTGGTGGAAGATATTGGCCATGAATCCGCCCAACATGGCCCCTACAAACAAGCTGGGTGCAAATACGCCCCCCGATCCACCCGACGAAATTGTGAACGCCAAAGCCAGCATTTCAACGAACACCAGGGCAAGCATCAATCCGGCAGATAAATCTCCCCGGATGGCCAACTGTATATAGCCGTATCCGCCTCCGAGCACTTGCGGGAACGCCAACGCCAGCAGACCAACACCCAAACCTCCGATGGCCGGCTTGAAATGATTGGGTATTGAGATCTTCCGGAAGAGGTCTCTGACGCCATAAAATACCATTGGTAGTAGGGTTGCCACCAGACCGGCGGCCACACCAAGCACAACGTACCAGAGATAGCCTAGCAACGGCGGGGGAGTAGTGGCTGGTACCAGGAAGAGCGGTTGGTAGCCCACAAAAATGCTGTTAACGGCATAAGCTACTATAGAACCCAGCATGGTATAGATGAGAGCACTGGCCTCGAATTCCATGCCGCCATACAGCACCTCGACCGCAAAAATGGCAGTACCAATTGGGGAGCGAAAGATGGCTGAAAGTCCACTGGCCATGCCAATCAGGACAAGCAACCGCCGGTCCGCCTCCGACCGATGGGTCAGGTTCGCATATATCGAACCGATCCCGGCACTGATCAGAGCCGTTGGTCCCTCCCTTCCGGCAGACCCCCCTGAACCGATGGTGATGGCTGAAGCAACCATTTTCAACAGCGGAATACGGGCTCGAATTGAACCAGCAGATTGATGGTATGCTTTTACGGCCGTATCCGTGCCATGCCCCTCAGCCTCAGGTGCCAGGCTATAAACTAGAATACCGGCAATCAGTCCTCCCAAAGTGGTAACCAACGGGATTAGCCATAACCCGTGCGGTCCAACCACCTGTTGGAGCACACCACCCTCGCTTGGCAATCCCGGAGGCCGGTAGCCGGCCAGACGAATCAAGAAAAAAGATTGCGCAAGTCGTAATAATAGTGTGAAAAGTTGAGCGCTGAGAGCCCCAACCACTCCCAGCAGGAGCGTATCCAGTATCAACGCGTAGCGTCCCTTGATTTCTACTGCTATTTTTGAGAACAAAGATTTCATAACGCACTCACATTTATCCAGTAAGCTGTCTTCTAAAACGGACTAAAAATCGGCCCTCGGTTGACTCTCGAATAAGTAGTTCAGGTCGGACCCGTATCCGTGGTTCATCCAATGGGAGGTTTTGGACAGAAGCAACCAGTAAGTTCACCAGATTGCGAGCGATCGCATACAAGGGCTGGTGCAGGCTGGTTAATGGCGGAGAGGTGTGCTCGGTTTCCTCAATTCCGTCGAAGCCCGCGATGGCCAGATCCCGTCCAACTTTTAATCCGCACTCGCTAGCGGCATGCAGCGCGCCGATCGCGGTTAAATCGTTGATGCAGGTGATAGCGGTTGGAAGCGGCTTGAGTGCGAGCAATTGTTGTGCAGCCCTATAACCGCCTTCACGGAAGGTATCCCCTTCGACGACCAGTCGGGGATCGAAATCGATTCTGGCTGACACCAGACCTTTTTTATACCCTTCGAAACGGTCTGACTGGATTTTCAGATCCTTGGGTCCCCCAATATATGCAATACGCCTGTGACCTTTACCGATTAAATATGTCATCAACATGTTGAACCCGGCCTGCCCATCCACCTCTACCGAAGCCTGGTTGCTTTGGTCGAGCGATCGCTCCAGACTAACGAAAGGAATGCCGGTTCGGACAAGATATTGAACCCGCCAATCCTGCAAACGCATCCGGTTGAGCACCAGGCCATCCACTTTCCTGCTCTGTACCCAACGTTCATAGTTTTGACTTTCGAACTCTGTATCGGGCGCAGCTGTGGAAACGAGCAGATCGAAATTATGGGATGTCGCCTCATCGCCCAATCCAGCAACAAACTCAGAAAAGAATGGATCAGCAAACTGCGGCGCCAGGGTTGGCAGGATATACCCGATCGTATCCGAGCGCTGACGGCGGAGTTGGCGTGCTGCCCGGTTGGGTACATATCCCATCTCTTGGGCAGTTTTTATTACTAATATACGAGTATCTTCAGCTACATCACTGTATCCATCGAGTCGCGCGAGACAGTTGTAATGGAAATGTTTAGGCGTTTGGCGACTTCGCGAATAGACGGCATATGTATCTCCAAATCAATTAAAAATGATTACACTAAATCAAGTGTCTTTTGAATGGGTCTGCGAATTAATAAAAACTGTTAGCCTTTTTGAATAAATCAGAAACAATTCATAGCTTGAGAACTAAATCCTGTGTGCCAAAAGGATTGGGGACATAAGCATCCGCGGCCCAATCATTTTCCCAGCGCCCGCCATCCAATAAATAGCGAAAGCGATAATCATGTCCAGTGTTGATGGCAAGGGTGATCGAGAAACCACCGTCTTCCTGTAACAACATTTCCTTCGGGGATTTCTCCCACTCGGTAAAATCTCCGTATAAATGGGCGACCTTGGCATGAACCTGTACTGGTAATGTAAATGTGACCAGACAGGTTTTCCCATCTTGAGAATATTTTTTGTTCATGATCTATATCCTTTCTTTACTAATCCTTTTAACTACCATTATTTTACAGAACCTTATTATGATTGAGTAACCGTTCCATTTGATCACCGTACGATTAGTACGGGGCAAGGTGCATGGCTGACCACTTTTTGACTCTGACTGCCGAGCACGAGGCCGGCTAACTTTCCCAATCCGCGTGATCCCATAATGATCAGATCGCTCTTGCGAATGTTGGCGACATTGATGATTTCCTCCGCCGGTGAGCCTTCCAGCATCTCCATACGAATCTCACCAGGAATTTTACCCACTGTTTCGAGTGCCATCTTTAAGATAAATTCAGCTTCTTCCAGCCGATGGGTTATCGCATGTTGCGTGTTCGGCTCACCCAAATAGGCAGGGATATAATCATATGCAACCACAATCCACAATTTCTCAGACTTCATATCCGGGCCAGGTCGCCCGCTTGCCTGGCAGCGTGGAGGGCATGTTCCGATCCGTCGACTGCAAGAACAATATTATTATACATTTTCCTCCAAAGGCTTCTAAACTAACTTTTTTCAGGTATGAAATGATGAGATCAGGCTTGTCTATTATTACCTGAAGACCATCATTACTGAGAACAATCTAAAAGCAACAATTCTGACAATGGTGCAATTTCTAATCTTACTTCTCGATCAAGCCCTATCCTTCTACGTAGCTCCGGGAATTCAACCGTTTCGAAAGCCGGTCAAGCACTCGGGTGGCCAATACCGCCACCTGGTCATTGAGCAGGAACCACACGAAGGCATATCCCCATACCGCCAGTGCCCAACCCCAACCGATCGGCGTCATAAATACACCATATACCGCAATGAGCGTGGCAATTACCTGAGTTCCGATTACCGCACCCAGCAGGATCGGCGCAGGAAATGGACGTTTCCAGAAATGGCTCTTCCCGCGCGTCAGGAAGATCGTCAGGTGGCCTGCGACCGATAGCTTTAAATCGATCAGGGTCTGGAGCACAGTATGGTCCATTGAAATACGCGGTCTCCCAGGTAGAACAGCCCGAAGGACGCAAACAAACCGAGCACGCCCAGGACAGTGGCCAGCCCGAGTACGTAAGGCATTCGCCACGATTCAGGCTGGTCGGCCGAGACAACCCGGTCATAGGCGATGGACAGGATCGCGCCATCATTAAGCAGAGCCAGCAGAATGATCATCACGGCGGTGACCGGGTAGAAATTGAAGACCAGGATCGAGAGTGTCATGAAAAGCAGCACCCGGATGGTTTCGGCAATGCGATAAACGGCGTAGCTGTTCATGCGTTGAAAGATCCTGCGACTTTCCTTGATTGCATCAATGATCACCGATAAGCCTGGGGTGAGCAGGGTAATATCTGCTGCGGCTCGGGCTGCATCCGTGGCCCCTGAGACTGCAATCCCGGCATCCGCTTTCTTCAGGGCCGGTGCATCGTTAACCCCGTCCCCGGTCATACCAACGATATGCCCGTGTTTTTGCAGCAGGCTGACAATGTCGAATTTGTGCTCCGGAAAGACTTGCGCAAAACCATCCGCCCATTCAATGGCGTTATCAAGCTGACCGTGTTTTGGAAGGTCCGACTTATCAAATAAATCCGCATTCACAATATTCGTCCCCAGGCCCAGTTGAGAGGCGATCTCCCGGCCAATCGCCAGTTGGTCGCCGGTTACCATCTTGACCTTGATGCCCATCTGCGCGGCCGTTTCAAGGGTGGATTTGGAATCTGGGCGCAGCGGATCATACAGTGGCAAAATCCCTTGGAACTGCCAATCTCCACCCCCATCTGTGCGTGCTACGCCCAGGGAACGAAAGCCTCGCCCCGCAAATTCTTCGACTGGCTTTCCCAACCTGCATCTGCACATTGGCTGCGTTGGCCGAAAGTGCCATGATCACCTGCGGCGCACCTTTTGTAACGTTGAATGTACCCTGCGGCCCGTTCACGCTCGCTTCCGTGCGCTTGTGCACTGGGTCAAAAGGCTGGAAGTGGGTTAACTGATAAGCATCAAGCTGGTCTCCTTTTACTGCGCTTAGAACCGCTTGGTCGATCGTGTCCTGATCTTCAGAACGGGAAGCCAGGGCAGCATTCAGGATTAATTCTTCGCACTTCGTTCCTTCCACACAGAATGGCTCTCCAATGGTCAGCTTATTTTGGGTTAGGGTGCCGGTCTTGTCGGAGCATAACACGTCGACGCCAGCCAATTCTTCGATGGCTGCCAGCCGGCTGACGATGGCTTGCTTGGCGGCTAGCACACGCGCTCCAACCGCCATGGTGACCGTGAGAACGGTCGGCATGGCGACCGGGACGGCGGCAATTGTCAACACCAAGGCAAATTCGAGCGTAGTCAGAAGAGGGTCCCCCCGGAGGATGGTTACCCCCAGGATCAAGGCTACCAAGACCAGGGCTAGAATGATCAAGTAATTGCCGATTTGCAGGACAGCGCGCTGGAAGTGGCTGGGGGTATGCGCCTCCTTGACCAATTCGGCGGTCTTGCCAAAAAAGGTCTTGGTTCCCGTAGCCTGCACGACGGCATTTGCCTCGCCCTGCTTGATAATGGAACCGGAATAAACCACCTCGGATGGTTTGCGGGTCACGGGCAGTGATTCGCCAGTCAGAGCGGACTGGTCGACTTCAAGAGGCTCGCTGTCGAGGAGCTGGGCGTCCGCCGGAACGATGTCGCCGAGACGCACCCGGATCAGATCGCCTGGCACCAACTGGCGGGCGGGCATGGTCTTCCAATCGCCATCCCGGCAGACCTTGGCGTTCAAAGCCAATTTTTCTTTCAGCGCGGCGATGGCATTGCCTGCCTGGTATTCCTCCCAAAAGCCTACAATGGCATTGACGATCAGCAAGACCAGGATAATTCCCAGATCTTCCCAATGGCGCGCCAGTCCCGAAAGCAGTGCGGCGGCCTCGATCATCCAGGGAATCGGTCCCCATAAGTACGAAAGGAATTTCAAGACCGGATGGGTCTTTTCCTCGGCCAGCTCGTTGTAACCAACCTCTTCGAGAGACGTTCGGCTTCGGCTTGCGTCAAGACCGCGGGAAGGTGTATCTGGCGGATTATATCGATGGCCGTTTGATTATCGGTGCTTTCCATATATGCGATCCTCCTCATATCAATAAATATTTATGCCTCGGCTTTTTATGATTATTTCCTGGATGTACCACGCCGAATGTGGAATGGTTGGCAGCGCTTCGATGGCATGCTTATCCAATTTTAAATAAACGTATTGTCCTGATAGTGATCGATCTGGCTAACGGGAATGGATATATCTTTTTGCCCCCATAGGTGACCTTCCCGGAGTACCAGGTGCGTGATGCCATCATTATTCGGATTGATTAAGAATTCGTCTACGCGCCCAACATAGCCATCTCTGGCTTCGACGCCGGCGCCTCTTCGAATGGCCAGTTCGCCAACGGGAATAGTATCCACCTCGACTTTTACAGAGACTGCATTTGGAGCATAATAGGCTGGAAACATCATATAAGGATTCACACCCGCGGTTACACTGGTTGGAAGATACTCTACCTGATTGAAGACTGGCATCTTGAATAGCTCTTCACGAGTGCAATTCAGCCGGATCATATCTGATGTGCTTTCCACAATATGGTCGACGGGAACCAGGTATCCGGTTTCTGGGTTCAATCCATAAACGACTACTACATGGGTGATCTTTTCGGTTTTTGGCATAAGGATTACATGTGTCGATTTGCCGAAAAGGCCGTCCGAGCAACTTACTTCGGCATTAATTGGGATATCCATAGGGTCTTGCCTGTCTGTATCCGATATTTATTTCTTTGCCGAGCCACGTCGGATGGGAATGGTTGGCAACGCTTCGATTGCATGCTTATCCAGTTTCAAATAAACGGTATTATCCTGATAATGGTCGATCTGGCTGACCGGAATGGATATATCCTTTTGCCCCCATAGATGGCCTTCCCGGAGAACCAAATGAGTGATGGTATCGTTATCCGGGTTGATCAGGAACTCATCCACACGGCCAATAGGACCATCAGTCGCCTCTACGCCAGCCCCTCTCCGGATCACAAGTTCATTGGCGGGAATGTGTTCCTCCTCAACCCTAATATAAGCTGCCTCCGGGGTAAAAAATGGCCATAACATGGTTGTACCTTTACCACCGATCTCATTGGCGGGGATGAACTCCACTTGACTGAAGACTGGCATCTTGAAAACCTCTGCACGAGCGCAATTCAACCGGATCATATCTGATGTGCTTTCCACAATATGATCGACGGGAACCAGGTATCCGGTTTCTGGGTTCTTCCGGAAATGACCACAACGTGGGTTACCTTTTCAGAGATCGGCATGAGGATCACGTTTGTTGATTGGCCGAAGAGGCCGTCCGAACAATTTACCTTGGCATTAATTGGGATATCCATAGGATTTGCCTCTCTTTCTGCATCTTCTCTTTACTTCTCCGCTGGACCACGGCGAATCGGGATCGTTGGTAGTGCTTCGATTGCTTGCTTGTCAAGCTTCAAATAAACAGTGTTTTCCTTGTAATGGTCGATTTGACCGACCGGGATGGATACGTCTTTTTGCCCCCACAGGTGACCTTCCCGCAGCACCAAATGCGTGATGAAATCGTTTTCTGGATTAATCAGAAATTCGTCCACGCGGCCAACATGACCATCCGCAGCTTCAACCCTGGCCCCTCTCCGGATGGCGAGTTCGCCAGCAGGAATATGCTCCTTTTCCCTTCTGATGACCGCAGCTTCCGGCACATAATAGGGCCATTGCATATACGCGCCCAAGGTTAGTCCGGATATATCGTAAGGAATGAATTCAATCTGGTCGAAGACCGGCATATTCGAAACCTCCTCAAAGTGCAATTCAGCTGGATCAGTTCCGACGTGGTTTTCCCAACAAGCTCAATGGGAATCATGAATTCGGTTGGCGGGAACACTTCGTTACTTACCACCAGGTGGGTGATCTTTTCTTTAACAGGCATCAGGATCACGTGCGTGGATCGACCACACGGACCATCCAAGCAGTTTACTCGGGCGTTAATTGGGATATCCATAAGACTTTGCCTCGCTTTCAACATATTGATTTTAGAATCCGGAATGACTTAATTCCTGCTAGATATTCTGTTTCTTATTCATATTGATCTTTGCTTCTTCGGTCCGAAAAGCCTTTCCCAGGCAGCTTCAGCTGCCCCGGGACTGTCACCTCCGGCTCCACCCCTTCCAAGGCGCGCAAAACACTCAAACTGGGTTCTCTTAATATTGCCTGCTTCTTAAGTACGTTTAGGATGTGATGTGCCCCCTCCCTGAGCCAGACTGAGTCAAAATCCCTTATCAAGGCTTGCAGCAAAGGTTCCAGCCCGGCTCGATCAAGCACGGTCAAAGCCTTCATGGCCGCCCAGCGTACATCGTGATCCTCGTCCTCCAGGGCACGCACAAGTGCTGGTGCTGCAGAAGAATCCTTTATGCTCGCCAAAGCCTTGGCCGCTTCCCAGCGTACATATCTGATCGCGGTTGGTTAATGCTTAATCAAACCAGGTACAGCATTTACGCCTTCTCTTATCTAACAATAACCGGGCCTTTAGCCGGTCCGCCCCCCTGGACTCCCTAAATCGCTAATCCACGTATGGATATTCTTCTCCGGATCCTGGACTTTTAACGTTCTTTTCATTTCCACCATACATTTTCACTATCCTTTCCAAAACGTTTTGGATTATACCTCTTTTTCTTAAGGCGTCAACAATTTCGATTTTAAGGTAATCGGTGGAAAAGGATGTCAAGATGAACACAGCACACTGTTCCTCTCACAATAGACCGTATTGACCTAAGCGAAATTTCCCTCATGTCAGTGGAAATCATGTGTTACTTCCCCTCTTCAAATTAACCGAATGGATGAATGAACTACAAATTCTGTGAGATCCGTTCTTCCGAGCGCAAACATGGTAATCGTGTTCTCGCTCCATACAACTTCCATCCAATAATTTCTAGACCTGAGTGATTGCGACTACAAATGGAGGATACTTAGGAGAACCATATGAATTGTTTTGATGCTGCTGGGATGAGCTGCCGCTGCATTCAATTCACTCGCAAGGATGGCAAGGAAAATTGCCAGCATAACCACAATCCTCACGATGGTGATGATCTGTACGGTCCAGGATAAGCGGCGAGGTTCCTGTTTCAGCACCTGTGGAGGCGCCCATTCTGCTACTTTGCGCCAGGATGGAAAAAGCTTTTTCAAGAAAATAATCCGCGCTATATGGAGATCGCCCCAAAACGTAATCTATGACAATCAGAGAAACAAACACAAAAATGTAAATCAGACCCGCTCCAACATCAGTAGCCCCGGGTACATAGGGACCACCGAATCCCCTCCGGTATCGACCATATTAATAGGGCAAACGCCCCGCCCAGAACATAAACCCACTTACGTACCAACCCGAGGAGAAGTCCGACCGCTATGGCAGTCTCGACCAAACGGGTCAGCCAGGCGAATAGATTTGGATCCGGCTTGATCACGCTAATCCAAAAATTGAACCAGGGAAGCAGGCCCTGTGGCTGACCATCCGCGATGGATGTTATATAACTCAGGTAGCTATTAAAAAAACCGGCCGCCATTTAAAATAAGCATCCATCGCCCAGACCAATCCAAAAGCGGTCCTTATGGCTCCAGCAGCTGTATCCGCCCAAAGCGAGTAATCATTGGGTTTAGAAGGTTGTATGTTCATTTTAGAAAACCTCCTTAGGTGCAACAAATTCCGTATAGGCAAGTCTCTTACAGGCAATAAATATTTAGTGTCTTAAGCTTCGTTGATCCGGGTTGTATCACTGGTCAAGTTGATAATATTATTGATAATAAGGATAATTTTTGTATTAATATACCGTAATATTTCTTGGCTGAATGGGAGTAATTATCTTAAATCGATGATTATCAGGTGCCCTCTTGGGTTACGCCATTTACCAGTCTTTCGCTATCGGGACCACCCTATATCCACTTTCTTGATATAAACGCTGAAACGGGCCACAGATTTCAGGAATTTAACTCCCATCATCCTGCCTGCCATCTTGAGCGCTTCCCTGTTACTTTACTTCCTTAAAATATCTTATCACCTTTGCGAAGCATCCGAGCGGGATAAGACACAATCGTTTGTATTGATGTCTCAAATCGTCAGAAAAGCCGCGATCAGCAGTTCTCATCGTGCAGCTTTTTAAGATCGGGCAAGGATATGATAAACTTTCCCCCAATCATGTCTCCCTTCCTGCAATTTGCCTTCAAACTCGTAGCCATCCTGTTGGCCGCTAAAGCAGCCGGGTACATCAAGCCCTTGTCTGAACATCGTATCATCTTCACGCCGCGCCTCTTGAAACGCGCATCGACGGAATATTACCCATTAACGGAAATTCTTTAATCGGAGCAGGTACCTAAGGCATTAGGCAGGAGCGAGTTTTCTGCTTTTCCAGGAATCGCCTGGAGGATAGTAAGTATGGGCCAATTCGTTTCAACCGAAACCATCATCATCGAACTACTCCTGGTTGTGACTGTGGTTGCGTTGGTAGTCAGGCGCTTCAGTATTCCGTATACCGTTGCGCTGGTCGTTGTCGGCCTTATTCTTACCCTGCAATCGCCCCTGAATATAGAACTGACCCCGGAGTTGATCCTGGGGCTGTTCGTCCCTCCCTTGGTCTTTGAAGCCGCCTTTCACATCAATTTCAACGATTTACGCCGCAACCTGACCGGCATCCTGGTACTTGCCGTACCGGGGGTAATTCTGACGATGTTCATCGTTGGCGGGCTTTTAGCCGTTGGAACACAACTCAGCCTGGTATCCGCCCTGGTTTTCGGAGCACTGATTGCTGCCACCGACCCCGTATCGGTCGTAGCCATTTTTCGCACCTTGGGGGTCCCAAAACGTCTCTCGGTATTGATCGAAGCGGAAAGCCTTTTCAACGATGGGACGGCAATTGTGCTCTTTAATCTGATTCTGGCCGTTGCCCTGACTGGACGCTTCAACCTGCTGACCAGCCTGGGTGATTTCCTGCGCGTCGCGACCGGTGGAGTTTTGACCGGCCTGCTGTTGGGCTGGGGTATCTCCTACCTGATCCGCGTGTGGATGATTACCTGATCGAGACCACACTGACCACTATCCTGGCTTTTGGTTCCTACCTGCTGGCCGAACGCCTGCATTTCAGTGGCGTGCTGGCGGTGGTCGTGGCCGGGTTGATCAACGGCAATCTGGGTCCCAAAGGCATGAGCCCCACCACTCGTATCGTCCTGTTCAACTTCTGGGAGTATGTTGCCTTCCTGGCAAACTCCCTTATTTTTCTTTTGCTGGGTTTGCAGGTCAATATACCGGCATTGCTTTCCTCCTGGGCGTCCGTTCTTTACGCAATCCTGGCTGTCATGGTGGCGCGCGCAGTGGTTGTTTATGGCCTGGGGTGGATCGTCAACAGGTTCGCGGACCCGGTACCGAAACGCTGGCTGCATGTTCTAAATTGGGGCGGACTGCGCGGCGCCATCACGCTGGCGCTGGCACTCAGTCTGCCTGCCAACTTTGCAGACCGTGACCTGTTCCGCCTGATGGCGTTCGGTGTGGTTCTCTTCACCCTGTTGGCACAGAGCACCACCATGCGTCCCCTGATCCGCAAGCTCGGGATTATCACCCGCAATCCATTGAATATAGAATATGAGAAACGCCATGCCCGCTTGACTTCCCTAAAAGCAGCCTTGGGCCATCTGGAAAACCGCCATCAGGAAGGGCTGCTATCCACCCACGCCTGGGAATTGTTACAACCCGAATTTGATAACCGGGTAAAGGAATATGGCGATGAAGTACGCAAGGTTCTTAAATCTGCACCTACCCTGGAGGCGGAGGAACTGGACATCGCCCGGCGTGAAGCCTTGCGCGCCCAACGCAGCGCCTTAGTCGGTCTTTTGCGGGATGGCGTCATCTCGCAGGATGTTTACGATGAATTGGGCATTGAAATCGATATGGAGCTTGGCAAGGAAACCCCCTCACCCGTCCCGACCCAGGAGGACCTAAGAAATGATCCGGAAATGGCTGCAACCTCTCGGGCAAGAACGTAAACAGGATGTTCTGGTTGAGCTGAGCCAGGCGTCTTCGCCCGGCTTTGATTACTTCCTGCTGGTGCTGCTTTCCTGCAGCATAGCCACCTTCGGTCTGATCACCAATTCGGCGGCAGTCATCATCGGAGCCATGCTGGTCGCACCACTTATGTCGCCAATTCTAGGGCTGTCGTTGGCTTCCGTGGCTGGCGAGCAGAGCATGTTTCGAAAGGCAGTTATCGCCCTGGTGGAAGGGAGTCTTCTGGCGGTGGCTCTCTCTGCCTTGTTGGGCCTGATCGCGGGCTGGCTTCCTCTGGATGTCTTCAAAGTATTGCCTGTTGAGATCCTTTCCCGCACGCATCCATCGCCGTTCGACCTGGGGATCGGCCTGGCAGGTGGCGCAGCTGCTGCGTATGCTCTGGCGCAGCCGCGTCTTTCGGCTGCTTTGCCAGGGGTGGCAATTGCCACGGCACTCATGCCGCCCTGTGTACCGTGGGAATTGGGATTGCATTAAGTAATGGGAGTGTGGCTTTTGGAGCCTTATTGCTCTTTCTTACCAACCTGGCGGCCATTTCTTTCGCCGGGATCTTGGTTTTCGTAGCCCTGGGTTTTCGACCCCGACAGATAGAGAACACCTGGCATCATATTCCCAGAAGCCTGTTCATCTCTGCCAGCCTGACATTGCTCATTACCGTTCCTTTGATTGTGCTTACCCTCCAGGTTGTAAAACAAACACGCTTAAACCAGGAGGTTCGCCAGGCGATAACCGCAGAACTTTCCAGCTTGCCGGATACGCAGCTGGTTAGTGTGAATATTGATCCGACCAATTCGGCCCTGCAGTTGGTTGTTACCATCCGGACTTCGCGCCAACCTGACTATGTTCAGGTTGTGGCCCTGCAGAGCGCCATTGCCGCCCGCCTTCAGCGAACGATAGCTCTCCAACTGATCGTCGTTCCCACCACTAAACTCGACCCGCTCGTGCCCCCCACCCAAACACCTACTGGAGTTCTCACGCCCAGCCCAACGAACACACCCACTCCAACGAACACAGCGATTGCAACGAAGACGAACACGCCAACGCCAACTTTTACACCTACTCTTACGCCAACCCCAACCCCGGTCTTGGCATATATTGCCAACACAGGTGGCCTGGGGGTCTACATCTTCGCTACACCGGCCGGAGCAATCATTGGCTCTATCCCAGAAGGATCACCGATACGCATCCTTTACCGTCGTGAGATTATCAATGGGCAGACATGGCTGGAGATCCATAGCATGGATGATCATGTAGGATGGGTGCCGGCAGCCTTTGTGATCATCCGTCCGTAAATCAAGCGTACACCAGAAAACTATATCATTAATGCCAACTTCTCCATTGTGAACGTGTTGGATAGGCCAGATACTGGTACTCAGCTAATCGTTCTGCTGGTGGTACAGGCTAATACTTAGAGAAGAAATCAAAATTTCACGGTCACAAATCTCACAAGTAATATCGGACTATCGAATGATAAATCTTTAACGTCAGGAGGATATGATAAACTTTCTCCGATCATGTCCCCATTCCTGCAGCTTGCCTTCGAACTCGTAATCATCCTGCTGGCCGCCAAAGCCGCCGGGTATCTCTCCACGCGCCTGGGTCAGCCCTCGGTCCTCGGCGAACTGCTTGTTGGAGTCCTGCTTGGCCCGTCAGTGATTAATATCCTGGGGCTGCCTTTTATCAACAGCACCAGCCTGGTTGCCACCATCTCTGATCTGAGTGAACTGGGGGTACTGCTGCTGATGTTCATCGCCGGCCTGGAACTGCACCTGGGCGAATTGGCCGGTCACCGCCGGGTATCCCTGCTGGCCAGTGTCGGTGGGCTGCTGCTCTCGATTGGGTTGGGCTGGGGCGCCGGCCGGCTGTTTGGTATGCAGAACACCGCTGCTTTGTTGCTGGGGGTGGCGTTGGGCGCCACCAGTGTCAGTATTTCAGCCCGGACTTTGATGGAACTCAAAATTCTGCGCAGCCGCGTCGGATTGAGTCTGCTGGGCGCGGCGGTTGTGGATGATGTTCTCTCCATCCTGGCTTTCTCGATTTTCCTGGCAGTCACCACCGGCTCGGGCGGCTTCTGGGAGCTGGTCTGGCTGACGGCTCGCATGCTCCTGTTCCTGGGCGGTGCGACGGCTTTCGGCCTGTGGATCCTGCCGCGGCTGGCGCGCTGGGTGGGTCGCCTATCCATCGGCCAGGGCATGTTCGCATTCGCCATCGTTATCCTGCTGACCTACGGACTGGCCGCCGAAGTGGTCGGGCAAATGGCGGCCCTGATCGGTGCCTTCCTGGCAGGACTGATGTTCGCCCGTACACCTGAAAAAAGCCAGATCGAACCGGGCATGACCGTGCTGGCTTACGGGTTGTTTGTCCCAATCTTTTTCATAAACATTGGCCTGTCGATTAACTTACAAACTCTGCAATTGAATGCGCTTTGGTTGATCCTGGTGGTTACTTTGGCAGCCATTGCCGGAAAGATCTTCGGTGCGGCCGCCGGCGCCCGCCTGGGCGGTTTTCCCGCTCATGAAGCCTTCCAGTTGGGCGCCGGGATGGTGGCGCGTGGCGAGGTGTCCCTGATTGTGGCTGCTGAAGGGATCAAAACCGGTCTGCTGGACAGCGGCGCTTTCTCGGCTATTGTCGCAGCCGTATTGCTCACTACAATGTTCACGCCACCCTTGCTGCGTTTCGCCTTTGCACGATTAAGACCAAAGCCGGTGGTGCCACCGGTAGATGCGATTGAAACGAATAAGGAGGATGCAAAATGAAGCTTATTCTTTTCGTCCTGAATGATCCCGAAAAATTGCAGGACTTGCTGGAGGCCTGGAAGCAGGCCGGTGCCAGCGGCGCGACGGTGTTCTACAGCACCGGGATGGGCCGCATCCACCAGTCTGCTGCTCTGCGTGATGACCTGCCGCTGATGCCTTCCCTGAGCGATTTCTTTGCAAGTAACACCGATTTAAGCCGGACGATTTTCACCATCGTTAGGAGCGATGAGACGGTCAGGCGCGTCATGGCCGCCACCCGCACAGTCCTCGGCGATCTGTACCAGCCCGGTACGGGCCTGCTGGCTGTCTTGCCGGTCGACCAGACCGACGGATTGATATTAAATCCTGACGATCAGGAATAGGCATCTCCCTATCACGACCTTCACATAACCCGACTCAATTAATTCACTTATTGACTTCATATCCACCTCATACAATAATGAATTTGTCCTTGATCGGCTGTCCTCTCAGCCTGTCAGGGGCTTTTCTTTAACATCCTTACTCCCCACCCTGACGGTGCTCTTCTTGTTTATTAATCCCAATTATCTCAAGCCTGCCCTCCATGCCGTCAGTTATATGAAAAGTTACTGGCAGTTGAACACTGCCAGTAACCTGTCGAGCCACGTTGTTTATGAGCAAGGCCGGTTACCGGCCGGCCACCGTGGAGTTACCGGGCCGCCAGGCCTGTAGCCGCGGCGGGCGAGCTGTAGCTGGCCAGGAAGGTCAGGGTTCCATCACCGTGGATCTGGAAAGCATTCAGGGTGTTATTCCCGGAGGCCAGCACATACAAGAACTGTCCGCTGCTGCCGAAGGCCATGTCCACCGGGTGGCTACCGGCGCCCGTGACGCCGTTGATTCCACCCGGGGTGAGCAGGGTCAATTTACCAGATGTACTCACCTGGTAAGCAGAGATGTTCCCGCTGCCCGCATTGGCGGCATATGCGAACGTGCCATTCCCATTTACAACCAGCCAGCAGGCGGCCGCCTGGGTATCGGCCACCGAACCGCTGATGACTGTCAACCCCTTGCCGGTTACCTTGTAGGAGGAAGCCGAGCTGATGGCTGCCTCTGAAATCACCAGGTGGTTACCACCGCTAAAGCCAAACCCATACGGTGTCGGGCCAAATGAGGCATTGACGATTGGGGCGGAGGCTACGCCATTATCGACATTGTACGTGTCGATCATGTTTGAGCCTTTTTCAGAGACCACCAGGTGCTCTCCATCCGGAGTAAACCCGATCTGTTCCGGCGAGGGCGCTGCGCCAACGCCGTTATTGCTCAACTTGCGGGTTGAACCCGGTATGTAAGATAACGTCCCATTGCTTTTCAGTCGGAAACCTGCGATATTTCCCCCGTTGCCGGCGTCCAGCACATACAGCAACGACCGGTAGAAGGTCAGGCTGATCGGGTCAGTTCCCCTGGCGGAGGCTTTACCGGTCAGGTGCAGTCTCCTGCCCTCTACAGAAAAGACGGACAGATTGTCACTGCCCGCGTTGACCGCAAACAGCCAGCGGCCGTCCGCGCTCAAAACGACTGCGCTTTGTGAGCCCAGGCTGGCTCCGGTACCGAGGCCGCCGGTCGGGAAAGAGGCCGCCGGGGTCAAGCTGCCATCCACCGCCCGTGAATATACCTGGATCGCGTTCCCAGTGGCCGCGTTGGTTTCGGTATAGACATAGCCGGCGCCGCCGGAAGCAGCCGCCGTCCCAACCGTGCCAGCTAAAAGAGGTAGCGCGAACAATACTGCAAGTAGCAAACGTAGGGTGTTATTTTTAAGTGAAAAACGGGTAAACATGCTTTATCTCCTGAGTTGGTTTTTTTATCTGTAAAAATTATTTTCCTTACAGGCTCGACTTTTGCATCTTAGCAAACGCAAATTACTTATTTATGACGACATGATTACATAATTCTTACATTTTTCGCGAATTTAAGCGGGTGGTTAGCTCGGCAACGGTAGTATAAGGCATTCGATGTTTCAATATCGTATTCGCAAGGGAAAACATCGGGAATCTGCTGGCTGCAGCTCTTGACTTTTTCGAACATGCGTTCTATAATGATTACCAGACACGGGAAGATCCAAAACTTCCCGTGTTTTTATTTATTCGGTAAGCGCCGGAGGGGTACTCGTTCCTCCTTCGTTCCAGAGGAACGATTCCCTCCCCAAAAAACTTGATGAAAGCCATTCGTTCCTCATCGTACTTCGAGAACGAATATTCCCTGCCTTGCTTTCATAATGGGTGAAACAGTCTGATAAAGGCAAAGAAAATATGGGATTTTCAAATTTCTTCAAACGATTTCTAATTATTACCTGTTACTTAAATGATAATATCCTTTAAAAAATGGTTGTCTACTCAAGCCCGCTCAAGCCATTTCACCCGGATTTGATTGTTTCTTGATAATTTTTGTCGCTTTTTTGTGTCGAAATTGACAGGGAAATGTGTATATTTGTCACGATTGAAAATGGGATTGATCCCGGAGGAACCTTATGACTGACCTTCTTTATATCGGATTGACCATTGTGTTTCTGGCCTTAAGCTGGGGCTTTATCGTGGCCTGCGAGCGGCTGATGGAGGAAAAGAAGAAATGAACGCCTTTTATATCATTACCGGCCTGATCACGCTGGCCCTATTCATCTACCTTGTTATTGCCTTATTAAAACCGGAGTGGTTCGAATGAACATCTTCAGTTGGCTTCAACTTATTTTTTACATGGTTGTCCTGATCGCCCTGGCCAAGCCGATTGGCGCCTTCATGGCCAGGGTCTACCAGGGCGAAAAGACTTTCCTCGACCCGTCATGCGTCCGGTTGAGAAATTGATCTACCGCCTGAGCGGCGTCCATCCGGACGAGGAAATGAATTGGAAAGTCTATGCCATTGCCATGATGCTGTTCAATGGCCTGGGGCTTCTGGCTGTGTATGCCTTGCAGCGCCTGCAGGGCTTCCTGCCGCTCAACCCGCAAGGCTTTGGGGCAGTCTCCCCGGATTCATCCTGGAACACGGCCGTCAGCTTCGCCACCAATACCAACTGGCAGGGCTATGGCGGCGAGACCACCATGAGCTACCTGACCCAGATGCTGGCGCTGACCACCCAGAACTTCGTCTCGGCCGCCACCGGCATGGCCATCGTCATCGCCTTGATCCGCGGCCTTGTCCGGCATACCGCCAAGACCATCGGCAACTTCTGGGTGGATCTGACCCGCACGGTGCTGTATATCCTGCTGCCGCTGGCTTTCGTTCTGGCTTTGGTGCTGGTTTCCCAGGGTGTGGTGCAGACCTTCAGCCAGTATAAAACCGCCAATTTGTTGCAGCCCACCAGCTACCAGCAGGCCCAGACGGATGCCAGCGGTAACCCGGTTAAGGATGCCTCCGGCAACCCGGTCATGGACACTGTCCAACAGACAACCCAGATCCTGGCGGTTGGACCGGCCGCTTCGCAGATCGCCATCAAGCAGCTGGGCACCAACGGCGGCGGCTTCTTCAACGTCAACTCGGCCCATCCGTTCGAAAACCCGACGCCCCTCTCCAATTTCCTGGAAATGCTCTCCATCCTGATGATCCCGGCCGCCCTGTGTTACACCTTCGGCAAGATGGTCGGGGATACCCGCCAGGGCTGGGCCATCCTGGCTGCCATGACCATCATCTTCGTGGTTCTGTTATCAGTGACTGTCTGGGCCGAGCAGACCGGCAACCCGGCCATCGCTTCGCTGGGCGTGGATATTAAACAGTCCGCCATCAACCCGGGCGGGAACATGGAAGGCAAGGATGTGCGCTTCGGCGTGGCCAACTCGGCCCTGTGGGCCACGGCCACCACCGCCGCCTCCAATGGCTCGGTGAACTCGATGCACGATTCGAACATGCCGCTGGGCGGCATGATCCCCATGTGGCTGATCCACCTGGGCGAGGTCATCTATGGCGGAGTCGGCTCCGGGCTGTACGGCATGCTGGCCTTCGTCATCGTGGCAGTCTTTGTGGCCGGGCTGATGGTCGGGCGCACCCCCGAATACCTGGGTAAGAAGATCGAAGCCTACGAGATGAAGATGGCTTCCCTGATCCTGCTGATCCCGGTTTTCACCGCCCTGGTCGGGACTGCCATCGGTGTGATGACAGCCGCTGGCAAAGCCAGCGTTCTCAACCCCGGACCGCATGGCTTCAGCTGAAATTCTGTACGCCTTCTCATCCGCCACCGGCAACAACGGCAGCGCCTTTGCCGGTCTGAACGCAAATACTCCCTTCTATAACACCGCCCTGGGCGTGATCATGTTCTTCGCACGTTACTGGCTGGCCATCCCGGCCCTGGCCATCGGCGGCTCGCTGGCGCTCAAGAAGAAAGTCCCGGCCGCCGGCGCCGGCACGCTGGCCACGCATACTCCACTGTTTATCTTCTGGTTGATCGCAGTCGTCATCATCGTCGGGGCCCTGGGCTTCCTGCCCGCCCTGGCGCTGGGGCCGATCGTCGAACATTTGATGATTTTTCATTAAGCAAGGTAATATTCTATGACCACTCAACTTAAAAAACGCTCCGCCGTTCGGCGGGAACTGTACCAGCGGGCTGTGCTGGATTCATTCGTCAAGCTTAACCCGCGCCGGATGGTGCGCAACCCGGTCATGTTCGTGGTGGAAGTCGGCAGCCTGCTCACCACCGCCTTGTGGATCCAGGCTCTCTTTGGCAAGGGCGAAGCCCCGGCCGGTTTCATCGGCGGGGTGGCATTGTGGCTGTGGTTCACCGTGCTGTTTGCCAACTTCTCCGAAGCTGTCGCCGAAGGGCGCGGCAAAGCCCAGGCCGAAGCGCTGCGCAAGACCCGCCAGACCACCCAGGCCAAGAAAATCAAGGGAACCGTTCAACCGTTCGAACGTTCGAAGGTTGCGATTGATTTGATTCCCTCCTCCGGGCTCAAGAAAGGTGACTTCTTCCTGGTGGAAGCCGGCGATATCCTGCCCGTGGATGGGGAAATCGTCGAAGGCATCGCTTCGGTGGATGAAAGCGCCGTCACCGGCGAAAGCGCCCCGGTGATCCGCGAATCGGGCGGAGACCGCAGCGCCGTCACCGGCGGCACGCGCCTGCTCTCCGACTGGCTGGTGGTGCGCGTCACCGCCGACCCCGGCGAAGGTTTCCTGGACCGCATGATCAGCCTGGTGGAAGGCGCCAAGCGCCAGAAGACCCCCAATGAGATCGCCCTGGATATCCTGCTGGCCGGTTTCACGATCATCTTCCTGATCGTGTGCGCCACTCTGCTGCCTTATTCGCTCTACAGCGTGCAGACGGCCGGGCACGGCGTTCCCATCACCATCACGGTGCTGGTGGCCCTGCTGGTCTGCCTGATCCCCACCACCATCGGCGGGCTGCTCTCCGCCATCGGCATTGCCGGGATGGACCGCATGATCCAGCGCAACGTCATTGCCATGTCGGGCCGGGCGGTCGAAGCCGCCGGAGATGTGGATGTGCTGCTGCTGGACAAGACCGGCACGATCACGCTGGGCAACCGCCAGGCAGTGGAGTTCATCCCGGTCAAGGGGGTTACCGATCTGGCGCTGGCCGAAGCCGCCCAACTGGCCTCCCTGGCCGATGAGACTCCCGAAGGCCGCTCGATCGTCGTGCTGGCCAAGGAAAAGTACGGCTTGCGCGGCCAGACCATGGGCCCGAGTGAAGCCGCGCCGCACGGAATGCATTTCATCCCCTTCTCAGCGCAGACCCGCATGTCCGGCGTGGACTTTGACGGCACCTCCATCCGCAAGGGTGCTCCGGACTCGATGTATGACCTGATCCTGCAGAATGGCACCTCTGTCCCTGAGGATCTGAAAATGACGGTTGAGCGGATTGCCCGCAGCGGTGGCACGCCCCTGGTGGTGGCCCGCAATGGCGAAGCCCTGGGGGTGATCCACCTGAAGGATATCGTCAAGGGCGGCATCAAAGAACGCTTTGCCCAACTGCGCAAGATGGGCATCAAGACCGTCATGATCACCGGCGACAACCCGCTGACGGCCGCCGCCATCGCAGCCGAAGCCGGGGTGGACGATTTCCTGGCCCAGGCCACACCCGAGGCCAAGCTCAAGCTGATCCGCGAATCCCAGGCCGGCGGGCGGCTGGTGGCCATGACCGGCGACGGCACCAACGATGCCCCGGCCCTGGCGCAGGCGGATGTGGCGGTGGCCATGAACACCGGCACCCAGCCCGCCCGGGAGGCCGCCAACATGGTCGACCTGGACAGCAACCCGACCAAGCTGATCGAGATCGTGGAGATCGGCAAGCAGCTTCTGATGACGCGCGGCGCATTGACCACCTTCAGCATCGCCAACGACGTCTCCAAGTATTTCGCCATCATCCCGGCAGCCTTTGCCTCCACTTATCCGGCCCTGGGCGTGCTGAACATCATGCGCCTGGCCACCCCGCAGAGCGCGATCCTTTCGGCAGTCATCTTCAATGCCCTGATCATCATCGCCCTGATCCCGCTGGCGCTCAAAGGTGTGCCATACCGGGCGGTTGGGGCGGCCCGCTTGCTGCGCGACAACCTGCTGATCTACGGCGTCGGCGGCCTGATCGCGCCGTTCATCGGCATCAAGCTGATCGATATGCTGCTGGTGGCGTTGCATCTTGTTTGATGCACAACCGGAGGTATTGTATGAATCCAACCCGTTTCGCATTTAGATCCAATTATCTTGTCACCAGCTTGCTGGCAGTATTGACAGTGGCAATTACCACCATTCCTTTGTTCCTGATTGGGCGGGACACCCTCGGTGAAGCCGTGATCGCCCTGCTGTACCTCGTGCCAGTGACCTGGAGCGCCAACCGTTGGGGCCAGCTTCCGGGCCTTAGTGCTGCCCTGACAGCCGCCTTGGCTTTGACTTCCTTTTTATCCCGCCTTTCTATACCTTCGCAGTGGACCGCCTGGAAGGCTGGTTGGTCTTGGCCATCTTCCTGGGCGTCGCCATTTGGGTGGTCGACCGCATCCAGGCCAGCCTGACCAGGGCCCGTGAAGCCGTTTTCATGTATGAAATGAGTTCAGCTTTGTGCGGCCAGCGCACGCCGGAAGGAGTTGCCTACGCCGTCGCCAAACAGATCCAGCAGTTGTTTCAAGCCATGCTGGTCAATGTGGTCTTCCACCCCGATAAGGATTCAGCCGGTTTGGTCGCCAGCGAACCCAATAACGGCGCGGGCAAAGGCCGGCCTGACCGCTGCCTGCCCATCGTGAATTCCTGGGGCCTGGTCGGCGAGATCCAGATCTGGCGCGGGCTGTATTCGGAGCTGCCGCCGGAAGACGGCCGCCTGTTCCAGAACTTTGCCTTGCAGACCGCACGGGCTTTCGAACGCACGTATCAGGCCAAAAATGAAAACCATTTCAAGGACACGCTTTCCAATGCGACTGCCAAAAGTAGAAGGTAAAAATGCGCGCACAAATTCGACCAGCTTTAATGCTATTGCTTATATTTACAGTTCTCACGGGTCTGCTCTATCCGCTGGTAGTGACCGGGATCGCCCAACTCGTATTTCCGAGCCAGGCCAACGGCAGCCTGATCTCCAGCAACGGCCAGACAGTTGGCTCATCCCTGATCGGCCAGCAGTTCGACGATCCGAAGTATTTCTGGGGACGTCTTTCTGCCACCGGACCCTACCCGTATAACGCGGCGGCCTCCTCCGGATCCAACCTCGGACCGACCAATCCGGCCCTGCTGGATGAAGTTAAAGCCCGCATCGCTGCCCTGAAAGCGGCCGATCCGACCAATACCCAGCCCATCCCGGTTGACCTGGTGACCTCCTCCGGCTCCGGTCTGGACCCGAACATCAGCATTGCAGCCGCACTCTACCAGTTGCCACGTGTGGCCAGGGCACGCGGGATGAGTGAACCGCGCTGCAGACCCTGGTGGATAAATATACCCAGGGGCGCCAGTTGGGATTCCTGGGCGAACCGCGTGTCAACGTGCTCGAGCTCAATCTGGCTCTGGATGAAATAAAAAAGTAGTATAGTTGGGGCATGCCTAAAGAACCTGCCCGCCCCGACCCGGATAAACTGCTGGCCCAGCTAAAGGCGGAAGAGCAGGCACAGACGCGCGGCCACCTGAAAGTTTTCCTGGGCTATGCCGCCGGGGTGGGGAAAACCTATGCCATGCTGGAAGCCGCCCACCAACGCAAGGCAGAGGGGCTGGATGTGGTGGTGGGTTATGTGGAAACCCATAAGCGCGTCGAAACCGAGGCGCTTGTAAGCGGCCTGGAAGTCATCCCCCGCCGGGAAATCACCTATCATAATGTACAACTGACCGAGATGGATATCGATGCCATCCTGAAGCGCAAGCCCAGCCTTGTGCTGGTGGATGAGTTGGCCCATACCAACGCGCCCGGATCCCGGCACGCCAAGCGCTACGCGGACGTGGAAGAGCTGCTGGAGGCCGGCATCGATGTGTATACCACGCTTAATATCCAGCATATCGAAAGCCTGAATGACGTGGTGGCCCAGATCACCGGGACAACGGTGCGCGAAACCATCCCGGACAGCGTCATTGACCAGGTCACCGACATCGAACTGATCGACCTGCCGCCGGACGAACTGATCAAGCGCTTGAATGACGGCAAAGTCTACGTACCCGACCAGGCCCAGCGCGCCATCGAAAAATTCTTCCGCAAAGGCAACCTGACCGCCCTGCGGGAACTGAGCATGCGCCGGGCGGCTGAACGGGTGGATGACCAGATGCGCGCTTATATGCGCACGAGCGCCATCCCCGGGCCCTGGCCGGCCAGCGAACGCCTGCTGGTCTGCATCAGTCCGGGTGCACTCGGCGAGCGCTTGATCCGCACCGCCCGGCGCCTGGCCGACGAACTCAAGGCCGAGTGGTTTGCAGTCTATGTGGAGACGCCCGATCAGGCCAGAATCTCCCAGGAAGAGCGCGACCAGGTCGCCAAGTCCCTGCGGCTGGCCGAGGAATTGGGGGCGCGCACGGTCACCTTGCCAGGGGAGTCCGTGGTTGCCAGTGTGCTGGCCTACGCCCACCGCCATAACGTCACCAAGATCATGGCCGGCAAGCCGAAGACCTCGCGCTGGATCGAATTATTGCGCAGTTCAATGGTGGACCGGCTGATCCGCTTGAGCGGAAATATCGATGTATATGTGATCAGCAGCGAAGCCGAACCGCAGACACTAAAGATCGCGGAAGGCTGGCGGCCGCATCGACCGCTGGGCAGATACCTGATGGGGCTGCTGCTGGTGGCAGCCGCCACCGGCTTGAGCGCCTTGATCGATCCGTATATTTCACCCACAAACCTGGTGGTTATTTACCTGCTGGCCGTTGTGTTGGCCGCAATATATCTGGGGCGTGGGCCGTCCATCCTGACCTCCATCCTGGGTGTGGCAGCCTTTGATTATTTTTTTGTACCACCCCATTTAACCCTGGCGGTCGCCAATGGCGAATACTTGCTGACGTTTATCGGACTGCTGGCGGTTGGTTTGGTGATCAGCCAGTTGACCGTCCAGGTGCGCGAACAGGCTGAGGCCGTCCAGCGGCGCGAAGCCGAAACCGTCGAGCTGTACGAGCTCGGCCGGGACCTGACCGTAGCCGCCGACCTGGATGCAGTCGCCCAGGCTGCCATTTCGCACGTCGGCCAGACCTTCGGCCGGGAAGTGGCGGTTTTCCTGCCGGTCAAAAACAACCTGAACGTGTATGCTACCAGCCCCGGATTGAACATCTCGGAAAATGACCAGGCCGTGGCTGATTGGGTCTTCGAACACGGCCAGGTGGCCGGGCGCGGGACCGAGACACTCCCGGAAGCGCTAATGCGCTACCAGCCGCTCAAGACCACGCGTGGTGTGGTGGGCGTTCTGGGCGTCAAGCCGCTCGACCCGGCCCGGCATTTGACGCGCGACCAGTTGCGCACGCTGGATGCTTTCGCCAACCAGATCGGCCTGGCAATCGAACGTGCCAGCCTGGCCGAGCAGGCGCGCCAGGCCGAAGTGCTTGAGATCACCGATAAACTCCAGAATGCCCTGCTGAACTCCATCTCGCACGACCTGCGCACACCGCTGGTTTCGATCACAGGGGCTCTGAGCAGCCTGGCGGACGACCAGATCGTTCTGGACGAATCCGCACGCCGCAGTCTGATCGAAACCGCCGGCGAGGAGGCCGACCGGCTCAACCGCCTGGTGGGTAACCTGCTGGATATGACCCGCCTGGAATTGGGGGCGATGCGAATCAAGAAGGAGACCTCTGACATACAGGATGTAATCGGCTCGGCGCTGGAGGAATTGGGCGGTCGCATTGGGAAACGCACCATCAATATAGATATCCCCGAAGAATTACCATTGGTACAGTTGGATTTCGTACTGGTCGAACGGGTGCTGGTGAACGTGATCGACAATGCTTTGAAATACTCTCCGGCCGATCAGCCGATCGATATCAAGGCGCATGCGGCTGGCGCTTTTCTCGAAGTCGATGTGGCGGACCGTGGCACGGGCATCCCGCCGGAAGACCTGAACCGTATCTTTGACAAATTCTACCGGGTCCAACGGCCGGACAACGTGAGCGGGACCGGGCTGGGATTATCCATCAGCAAAGGCATCGTCCAGGCGCAGGGCGGCTTTATTGGCGCTGAAAATCGAGCGGGCGGGGGTACAATTATTACCATAAGCCTGCCTTTGAAGTGAGACATTACCCTGATTGCCGCGGCAATTCCAAGAGAGCCTGCTATGGCCGAGACTGATTTGCGTATTCTGGTGGTGGACGACGAGCGCTCGATCCGCCGTTTCCTGAAAGCCTCGCTGGGGAGCCAGTTCACGATCCTGGAAGCCACCAACGGGGAAGAGGCTTTCGCGCGCCGTCGCCACCGAACATCCCGACATCATCATCCTGGACCTGGGTCTTCCCGATATAGACGGTGTGGAAGTCACCCGGCGATTGCGCGAATGGACGCAGATCCCGATCGTTATAGTATCGGTACGCGAGCAGGAGAAAGACAAGATCGCCGCGCTGGATGCGGGCGCAGACGATTACCTGACCAAACCCTTCGGAGTGGGCGAGTTGATGGCGCGTTTACGGGTGGCCTTGCGACGTTCCGCCCAAACCGAGGATGAGCCAGTTTTCACATCCGGCGAGTTGGTGGTGGATATGAACCAGCGCGAGGTCCGCGTGGATGGACAAACCATCGCATTGACGCCAACCGAATACGACCTATTGCGCACGCTGATCAAACACGCTGGTAAAGTTCTGACGCACGACCAGTTGCTGCGGTCGGTCTGGGGAACAGCCTACGAAAGTGAAACTCACATGCTGCAGGTCAATATCAGCAACCTGCGCCGCAAGATCGAGCATGATCCTGCCCGGCCCAGTTACATCGTTACGGAACCAGGGGTGGGATACAAATTGAAAATGCTCTAAATTAAGCACTAAATCGTTCGCATTCGGTATCGAAACAAGCCTGTAGGCCGTACCCAGCCTGCGGCTTTTTTGTAATTTATGGAGGTGGATAGACTTAACTCCTGTTTTCTTGACACTTTCTTGATGTTTTTTGACTGCTTCTTGTCAACGGCTTGATGCAACACTGTATACAATCCAGTCCGTTGTCTTGACACAGCCTTGACACTTTACACCCATTCGTTGCTACCGGCTTGACCTATCCGCAGGAAGATGTCTCCCAGTATGGGTGGGCAATTATATGGACAAGAAGAAAAAGAAATCGATAAGTTGGAAGTTGATTGTTCAAGGGCTACCCATTGCAGCCGCGGCTGGTTCGGCTTTTCTACCGTTGCAACGGATTGGACAGCAATTTACGATGCTGATTGTGCTGGTGTGGTTGCAAGTGTTCTTTATCATCGAATGTTTTATGGCAAACAAGTGAGTTGAAACAGTGGAAGAAAATAGCCTGCGCATCCTGGTAGTGGACGATGAACGTCCCATCCGGCGTTTTTTAAACGCATCCCTGAGTGGAGCCTATACGGTATTGGAAGCAGCTACAGGGCAGGAAGCCATGAGCGTGGCCGTAAGTGGCCATCCGGATGCCATCCTGCTTGACCTGGGATTGCCTGATATGGATGGCGTGGAGCTGACCCGCCGGCTGCGTGAGTGGACCCAGATCCCGATCATCGTGATTTCGGTCCGGGACCACGAAGATGACAAAATCACTGCCCTGGATGCCGGCGCAGATGACTACCTGACGAAACCTTTCGGTGTCGGAGAACTAATGGCCCGCCTGCGCGTGGCACTCCGGCGGTCAGCCACGCCTGAAAACGAGCCGGTTTATCAAACCGATCAATTAACCGTGGACCTGACCCGGCGCGAGGTGATTGTCGAAGGGCAGGTTGCCAGCCTGACCCCCACGGAGTACGACATCCTGCGTGTGTTGATCCAGAATGCCGGGAAAGTCCTCACCCACCAGCAGCTCATCCACCTGGTCTGGGGAAATAATTTTGAGGCCGATTCGCATCTCCTGCGGGTCAACATCAGCAACCTGCGCCGAAAAATTGAACTGGATCCCTCCCGGCCGCGCTTTGTCGATGACCGAACCGGGTGTTGGTTACCGTCTCAAAACTGTTGAGACTGCCAGGCATTGATCCGGAAGAAATTATTCACAGATACCATTACGGAAAAGAGTAAATATGTTTTTCTCCATCGCTCTACTGATTGTGATCGTATTCCTGGCATTCAAAGCTGCTCCAGTCGAAAAGAAGGAACATGCTGCCATCCACGGCGCCGGGCAGATCGGGCTGCTGGCCGCACTGGCATTGTTTGGTGTGGATTATTTCACCTCCTATTTCTATGCCACCGGCGAAATGATGAGCGCCCTGCATCCCTATAACCTGCAGAAATATGCCTTTATCGCAGTCAGTGTCATCGCCATTGCCAACTGCGTTTTTGGAGTTCTGTACATGTATTCCCTGGGCGTCTTTAACGAAGGCGGTGGTTCTTACACCGCCTCCATGCGCTATCTTGCTCCCGGGTTGAGCCTGATCGTGGCAGTTGTCTTGCTCCAGGATTACATCTTCACCATCGTTGTTTCCAGCCTCTCCGGCGTGGACCAATTGCTTTCTCTTACCAACTCGTATAACATAACCTGGATCGTGCATGTTGGTTTAGGGATTGGCGCTTGCTGACTGTCACCTGGTTCCTGACCATCCGTGGCCGCGGAGAAAGTTCCCGGGTGGTTTTCACCATGTTGGGCATTTTTGTTCTTCTGACCATTGCCATGGCAGTCGGCTTGTTCATCGCGAAAGCCGGTGGGACTGCTGCTCTTCCCTATACAGCGCCTACCCCACTCCCACCATCTGGCATGGCCATGTACCACATGCTGACCGCTTCCATGAAAGGTCTGGTGGCCTTAAGCGGCCTGGAAGCCATGTCGAACGGTATCCAATTTGTCATTAACGAAGATTTTGCCCTGGTGAAATGGGGCAAGAAAAAACTGCCTCAACTGAAAGGTCTGTGGGAATTCTACAGCGGCAAATCCGGCATCGGCCGCATGGTCCAGACCTCCTTCCTTTTCTATGGCGGTCTTACTACTGCATTCCTGGCCTATTTCGCCATCCATTTCAACGCCTTTGATGGAACTGCCGGGTCGCTCCCTGGTTGCCAACCTATCTTATATCGGTTTCAACCAGATCCTACCGGGAGGCATCGATTCTGTATTGGGCTTACCAGATCCTGGCGGTCGGGTTGCTGGCCGCCGCCTCCATGACGGCCTTCCAGGATCTGCAGGCTACCGAATGGCGGGATGTAGCCATCGGTGAGATCCCGGAAATCATCGTTTACCGGGATAAGCGCGGCACTTTTACGCGTTCGGTGACGATCGCATTCATTGTTGTTGTCATCATCACATTTCTTATCCGCGGCAAAACAGCTCTGGGTATCCCCTATTATGGGATTGGCGTGTTCATGCCGATCATGATGATGGGCTTTGCCATCCGCCGGCATATTTTAAGGACGTTCCCGAAAGGCGCCAAACGTTCCTGGGGTGCCTTTGGAGCCGGGTTTGCAGCGATCCTTTCAGGCCTTGTGTTTGTCGGGCAGATTGCCGGCAAATGGACCGAAGGCGGCTGGATCGTGCTGATCTCCTTCAGCATCCTGGCTCTGACAGCCAACCTGGTGCTGATCTCGCCGGTTGGGTACCGCGAACCCAAACAAATCTACCGGATCGTGCGCGAAAAGGCGCGTGTCCAGGGCGCCATGGCCTCCATCGTGGAATGGCAATCCCTGCGCATGCAGGAATATCGCTACAATGTAATCGTCTGGGTAGCCCGCTTCTTCGAGCTGTTTGGCATCCACCGCCCCATGCGTTACGAACCGCCGACGCCAGCCGGGGATTATGTACACGCCTTACACGTGGACCATCCCGAAGCCCCATCTTTGCTGCAGCAGTACCTGGACAACAAGCCTGCGAGTCCCAAACTGGGCGGCGCCCCCAAACAGACCGCTCCAGGGGACGAAGAAGGCAAAGAGGACTGAGAGCCCCGAACCTGATAAAAGACGAGTTGCTGGAAAGAGCAACTCGTCTTTCTTTATCTATCCCCCTACTAACTCATGGGGAGTAGTTCATTTCTAATCCTTTTCTGGGGGAAACATGATGGGGGTTATAGGAATGCAAGGTTTTCAAATCCCCGTGCTCTTGACACAATATTGACATAATAATGGACCATATTGACAAATCCTTGACGTTCTCCTGGAAAGGCAGGATAATCATTCTCTTGGCTTATAAGAAGCGATTGGCGGCGGACTCGCTCCACCTTTAACTCTCTATTTCCATTCCTGTCAGGGAAATGTCAGAGAGCCAAAATATATGGATTTCAAGAGAAAATAGAATGTTCTTCTCAATTGCATTACTTATCGTGATTATCTTCCTGGCATTTAGGGCTGCTCCCATCGAAAAGAAAGAGCACGCGGCAATCCATGGTGCTGGGCAGATCGGCTTGTTGGCAGCCGTGGCATTGTTCGGCGTGGACTACTTCACCTCCTATTTTTATGCCACCGGCGAGATGATGAGCGCTTTGCACCCGTACAATTTACAGAAATATGCCTTCATTGCAGTGGCGATCATCGCAGTTGCCAATGCCGTGTTCGGCATTCTGTATATGTATTCGCTGGGAATTTTTAATGAGGGCGGTGGATCATATACAGCTTCGATGCGCTACCTGGCGCCCGGGTTGAGCCTGGTTGTGGCTGTGGTGTTGATCCAGGATTACGTTTTCACCATTGTGGTATCGACACTTTCCGGCGTGGATCAACTGCTCTCCCTGACCAATTCCTACAGTACTTTATGGGTGATCCGTTTTCTGATCGGGGCGGGCCTGGCAACCATTACCTGGTGGCTGACCATTCGCGGTCGGGGCGAATCGGCACGTGTGACTTTTACCATGTTGGGAATATTCCTGATGCTGACCATTGTGATGATGGTTGGATTGGTGATGGCAAAATCAAACGGGATCGCAGCGTTTCCATACAAACAGACCGGTCCCACACCTTCGCTCTGGACGGCTGCCTACCATATGTTGACTGCTTCGATGAAAGGATTGGTGGCCCTGAGCGGTTTGGAAGCCATGTCGAACGGCATCCAGTTCGTGATCAACGAGGATGTCGCCCTCGTGAAATGGGGCAAGAAAACCCTGCCACGTCTAAAGGGACTGTGGCAATTCTACAGTGGCAAATCGGGTATCGGCCGGCTGGTGCAGACCTCCTTCCTGTTTTACGGGGGGATCACGACCGCTTTCCTGGCGTATTATGCGATCCACTTCAATGCCTTTGATGGAGTAGCAGGACGATCCCTGGTTGGGAACCTGGCATTCCTGGGATTTAACCAACTGCCTGGAGGAAATATCCTGTATTGGTTTTACCAGATCCTGGCAGTCGCCATGCTGGCGGCTGCCTCCATGACCGCCTTTCAGGATTTGCAGGCAACTGCCTGGCGGGACGTGGCGATTGGTGAAATCCCGGAAATCGTAGTGTATCGCAACCCCAAGGGTACCTTTACACGCTCGGTAACGGCAGGTTTCATCGTGGCGGTCCTGATCCAACTGGTGGTACGCGGCAATACCGGCGCGGCTGTACCCTATTATGGCATCGGAGTTTTCATGCCCATTATGGTAATGGGTTTTGCCATCCGCCAGCATATTCTTAAAACCTACGCAAAGGGCAGAAAGCGTACCTGGGGCGCCTTTGGAGCCGGGTTTGCAGCGATACTCTCCGGGATCATCTTTGTCGGCCAGATCGTCGGTAAGTGGTCCGAAGGCGGCTGGGTGGTCTTGATCTCTTTCAGCATCCTGATCCTGGCAGCCAACCTGTTGTTCATCTCCCCGATCGGATACCGCGAACCGAAGCAGATCTACCGCATCGTACGCGAAAAGGCACGCGTCCAGGGGGCAATGGCCTCCATCGTCGAATGGCAGTCGTTGAAGATGCAGGAATATCGCTACAATATCATTGTATGGGTGGCACGTTTTTTCGAAGTGCTGGGCGTACGCAGGCCGCTGCGTTTTGAACCGCCGATAGCGGCTGGGGACTACAACCATGCCTTGCACGAAGACCATCCTGAAGCCGCCTCCCTGCTGGCGCAGTACCTGGACAGCAAGCCGCACGGAACCCAAAGTGGGTGGCGCACCCAGGCAGACCGCTCCAGGTGATGAAGAAGGAAAGAAGGATTGATAACGGTAAAAAATTCAGCGCCGAAACGAAGACTCGTTTCGGCGCTTTCTTATGTTCCGGAAAAATGGGGTTGTAAATATTATGTTTAGCGAGCCGGAGCATTCCGGTTCTGGGAGGCATTGGAGATCTGCAAGGCGGCTGCCTTGCGGCGCATTTCCGCTTTTCGAAAACTCAGCAGCACCAGCCAATAAACCGTCAGGAAAAGGACTGCCAGGCCGGACACATCGTAAAGGATCTTCATGGAAGGCAGGGCTGTGTCTGTACCTGAGTAATAGCCGTGCAGGGTTACCCCGATATAGCTGAGCAGGCTGAGATAGTGAATGGTGCGGAAGGCACGCTTTCCAATCTTGTTACGCAGGTAAAAGGTGACGGTGACCAGCACGATGAGATAAAAAGAGATCACGCCAACTCCCACCCAGAAGGGACGGTAGGGGGAAATGAACGGCACCAGGATTTGTGCGAACGTATAGGGCAGGTACTTATCGAGCATGAGAACCAGCACGTGTACCAACGTGAAGGCTATCGCAAGCAGTGAAATAAATTCGTGGAAATCGTAGGTGAACAAGCGGTCGAGCATGCCGTCCAGGTATTTACTGGTGACAGCCAGGCCCAGGATGGTGGAAAACCACAAGAGCAGATAAGCAATGATCCCGGAAGCACGCGTGACATACCACCAGGTCTGGACGCTATTTGCAGCAAAGAGCCAGCTCAAAAAAGTACCCAGGCTCTGCCCAACCGGGGTCATGGACAACACCGCGACGAAAAGGATAAGTCCAACGACAATAAAAGTGCCCAATACGCTGACTACGACCTGCAAGGTCGAGTAAGTCCGCTCTTGTTTATCAGATGGCTGGTTTGACATATAAAACTCCTTCAATAAATAAAATGACTTCGAACGATTAAGCTACAGGTAATAATAATGGTTTGGATCCAAAATTTTGTGAGGTACCCAGTAAATTCTCAAGACTCTCCTGGTTTCCCCAGATTTTCTTCGCGTGGTCGACAGCCAGGTATGAGAACTGGATGCCGCTGCTGCGGGCAATCCCTTGCGCTTCCTGCGGCCCGGCGATCAGCAAGGCCTTGGCGAAGACTTCAGCTTCATAAGCATGCGGGGCAACAACTGTTACACTAATCCAGTCAGAGAGCGCGGGTGCATGCGTGCGTGGATCGATGATGTGGTGGCGATTCTTATCGGCCTGTTTCCAGACCCGTTTGGTTACTGTGGAAGTGGCTATGGCACCCGGGTTTACTTTCAGCGAGATCAAGGTGTTTTCTGGCTGGAGCGGATCCTCCAGTTCCACCGGCCACTGTTCCAGGCCAGAGGGTAATCCCACCAGGAACATATCCCCGCCGGCATCCACCACACTGGCGGTGGACACACTGGAAAGGATGTTGGCGGCCTGTTCAGCGATCCAGCCTTTGGCAATCCCACCCAAATCGAGCGCCATACCGGGCGGCAGCAGGATGGTGTGATCCGCTTCGTCCAGATCCATTTCACTGAGAGAGGGCCGTTCGCCGGCCAGCAGGGATTCAAACAAAGGGGCCGGTCCTTGTTGGCGCAACAGGTCCATACTGCGGTCGTAGCCGGCCCGCTTCAGGTCTGGCAGTATGGAAGGGTCAAACAGGCCGCGGGTCAGATGGAAAAAGCGCCGGGCAAGCGAGACCACCGAGAACAAGTCGGGAGAAGCCCGGAAGCGTTCACCGGCCGAACGATTGAGCTCGGACAGCTCGCTTTGCTCCGAAAAGCGGGTGAAGCGACTCTCACCATCCTGGATAAATTGGCAGGCCCGCTCGAACCCTGATTGGAGCTGGTCGGATTGCCCTTCGGCTGCCAGCAGAACGTCAGTGTTCATGGCGCGCAATTGAACAGTTTCCATATCAGGATCCACGTGTCCGCAACATTGGGAGGCTTGTGCTGGGCTGAGGGCTCGACTGGGTATTATTATTCGAGAAGAAGTTCAATCCGTTATTATTTACGTTACTACCGTAGGCCTGGATGGGGGGCAAGTTGGGCAGGGCGACGGACTGGACTGACGCTGGCTGTGACTGCACCGGCTTGGGGGAGTGAGCCAGGATGACCCATCCGCCCAGGAAACTGAGTACACTGGCGATGGCGATCCAATAACGAAGTACTTTCCTAAATATTTTCATTCCGGCCTCCTTAATTGCCACCAACAAGAATCTGGCCCTGACTATCGATCTGGATCAAGCCGCGCTCCTGAAGAAATGTCAATAACCGCTGGACCATGGCCATTTCCTGGGAGGCCTGGCTCAACTGCTGATTATCACTGTTGAGGGCAGCCTGGTATTGCTGTTCACGTGCCTGATACTGGGCAATCTGGGCTTGCAATTGGGCAATTTGAGCCTGGCTGGAATTGGAAGTAGTGGAGACACTGGCAGCCGCGGCGGCGGGGGAATTCGAAGCTGCCACGCCGTTGGGATTGGAAGCTGCATTTACACCGACGACCAGCATGGACAGAGCGACCATGGCGGTGATAATAAAAGCAGCTAGAAAGCCTACAACTTGTTTACGCATAATATTCTCTCCTGTATGTTTTCGTTAGTATATAAAATAAAGATGAACACAGGATGAATTGTCAGAATATATTCATCCAGAGGGAATTCCAAATTCAGCCGGTGCAAGCGAGTAATCCCTTTTCATCCACGAGGAGATGCCACTGCGTGGTACAGGTTGCTTCGTCGTAGAGAACACTCTTCGCAATAACACAAAAAAAGGCGACCAGTCCCTTTCGACTGGTCGCCAGTGTTGCTAAATTATTGAGGTTATGCGTCGCGGACTTCGCCGTCGATCACATCGCCGTCGTTACCTCCAGGCGGAGGGGTCTGAGGGCCTTCCGGCTGAGGGCCGCCTTCGGGCTGTTTCTGACCCTGGGCATACATCTGCTGGCTCAAGGCGTAGAACATGTTCTGGAGCTCATCGGTGGCCTTCTTGATGCGATTAATATCATCACTTTGGGCAGCCTGTTTCAGATCACTGATCTTGCCTTCAACCTTGCCGCGCTCCCCGGAGGAGACCTTTTCGCCCAGTTCGCGCAGGGATTTTTCAGTCTGGTAGACCAGATTATCAGCATTGTTACGTGCATCGATAAGTTCCCGGCGTTTCTTGTCCTCGGCCTCGTACTTCTTGGCCTCTTCGACCTTATGGGCAATATCGTCCTTGTTCAGGTTGGTGGAGGCCGTGACGGTAATCTTCTGTTCCTTGCCGGTGGCTTTATCCCTGGCGGTTACATTCAGGATGCCGTTGGCATCGATATCAAATGTGACTTCCACCTGCGGGATGCCGCGTGGGGCAGGCGGGATGCCATCCAGGCGGAAGCGACCCAGCGACATATTATCGCCAGCCATCGGGCGTTCGCCTTGCAGGATGTGAATATCCACGGCGGTCTGGCCGTCGGCGGCGGTGGAATAAGTCTCGGTTTTGCGGACCGGGATGGTGGTGTTGCGGTCGATCATCTTGGTCATTACACTGCCCATGGTCTCCACGCCCAACGAGAGCGGGGTTACGTCGAGAAGCAGGATATCCTTGACTTCGCCACCCAAGACACCGGCCTGGATGGCCGCGCCAATCGCCACGACTTCATCGGGGTTGACGCCTTTGTTGGGTTCCTTGCCATTGGTCAAAGTGCGCACCAAATCCTGCACCATTGGCATACGGCTGGAACCACCTACCAGGACCACTTCGTTCAGGTCAGAGGCCTTCAGGTTGGCATCCTTGAGAGCATTTTCAAATGGATGGCGGCAGCGGGCAAGCAAGTCTTCGGTCATTTGCTCGAATTTTGCACGCGTCAGCTTGAGCACCAGGTGCTTGGGTCCATTTGCATCCGCAGTGATATAGGGCAGGTTAATCTCGGTTTCCATCATGCTGGAAAGCTCGATCTTGGCCTTCTCGGCGGCTTCACGCAGGCGCTGAAGGGCCTGGCGGTCCTGGCGCAGGTCAATGCCCTGCTGCTTTTTGAACTCATCTGCAGCCCAGTTGACTACACGCTGGTCCCAGTCGTCGCCACCCAGGTGGGTATCGCCGTTGGTGGATTTGACCTCGATGACGCCCTCACCAACATCCAGGATGGAGACATCAAAGGTACCACCACCCAGGTCAAAGACCAGGATGGTTTCGTTCTTCTTTTTATCCAGGCCATAAGCCAGGGCGGAAGCAGTGGGCTCATTGATAATACGCTTCACGTCCAGACCGGCGATCTTGCCGGCATCCTTGGTGGCCTGGCGCTGGCTGTCATTGAAGTAGGCCGGGACGGTGATGACTGCTTCGGTGACGGGCTGGCCAAGGTAGGCTTCGGCATCGCCTTTAAAGTTTGGCGAGGATCATGGCAGAAATCTCCTGCGGACTGTACTCGCGGTTCGTGATAGGGATCTTCACACGGGCTTCGTCCGAAGGCCCCGCTACGACCTCGTACGGCACCATCTTGCGCTCGGTCTCCACTTCTTCGAAGCGGCGGCCCATGAAACGCTTGATGGAATAAATGGTATTTTCCGAGTTGATAATGGATTGGCGTTTGGCAGTCTGTCCGACCATCCGCTCGTTATTTTTGGTGAAGGCCACCACCGACGGGCACAAACGCCCGCCCTCAGCGGTTGTGATGACGGTGGACTGTCCGCCTTCCATGACGGCTACCACGCTGTTGGTGGTACCCAGGTCAATTCCAATGATTTTTCCCATGGCAATACTCCTTGTTTAAATTGGCGCACAATGAGGCGCGAAAGATTTCAACTGGAGTAAGGATACTGCACGGTTGCAAGAAAAACGTTAACAGAATGTAGAAAAAATAAAAGAGGCTCGCTTATAATGCTAAAACGCGCCCATGTCTGGGTGCGTTTTAAGGTGGAGATGGCGGGAATCGAACCCGCGTCCGAAAACTCGACCCTCGGAAATCTACGAGCGTAGCCGGTTGGGCATGTCGCCACAGGTCACTCAACCAGCAAACTTAACCTGCAGCCAGCTGCTCGGGCCCTAAAGCCCTCTTTCGCGCAGTCAGCAGCATCATGCGCGGCACTCCACCTTTGTGACGCCCAGTCCCATCACCGGGTGGAGTACGGGACAGGTGGACGCGGCCTCATCTAGGAGACCGGCTGATCAGCTCATCGCTTATGCAGCGAGGGGCATAGCAGCGTAGGAAGTGCGGTTGGCACTTGATTTTTTGCACTGATTTTACGAGTTCGGCGCCTCTCGGCTCGCATTCCGGGACCAGCCTCTTCCGTCGAAGCCTGGCATCCCCAAGATACGGGGAAAACCCCGGGGCCCAAATTATAGCACATTTCAATTATGATATACTTTGTCAGGATAAAGTTCTAGAATAATTGCCAGGAGGCAAACACGAAGAAGGGCGAACCTGATGTTCGCCCCTACCGTTTGTTCCTGGTAATTTCCAATAAAAACCATGAAACCTATGAAGGCCGGTGGGGTTATGTTAGTCAAACCCTCCCGGTAAGGTGAGCAAAGTGCCGGATTTTGATGAAAAGGAAGTCCTGGCCCGTGCGTCGCAAGGTGACCGGGAGGCTTTCGGTGAATTGTACGAGCAGTACGTAGAACGGATCTTTAACTACGTTTACTATCGTACCGGCAACGTCCATGACGCCGAGGACCTGACAGCCCGCGTTTTTTATCGCGCTTTGAACCACGTGCAGAGCTATACCGACCGCGGTGTCCCGTTTTCGGCCTGGCTGTACCGGATTGCCCACAACCTGATCGCGAACTGGCACCGCGATCGCAGCCGCCACCAGGAAATCCCGCTGGACGATGCCCCGACTTTGCACTACAAGGGCGAGCCACCTGAAGTGGCCCTGATGCAAGGTCAGGATCGGGATGCGCTGCTGAAGCTGATCCGCCACCTGCCAGATGAACGTCAGCACTTGCTTATCTTGAAATTCGTCGAACATATGTCGAACATCGAGATCGGCGAGACGATGAACCGGAGCGAGGGCGCTGTGAAAAGTCTCTATCACCGGACCCTTTTAGCACTTCGAGACGAATTGGAAGGTATCAATATAGAAGGAGAGTAAGCCATGTTGCGGATTGTCACAGACGGCGCGGCAGATATGCCCGCCGGATGGGAAAAAGAATACGACATTCAGGTAATACCGATCAACATCCAATTCGGAGAGAAGAGTTATTTACAAGGCGTGGAATTATCCAACGAGGATTTCTACCGGCTGGTGGATGAGAGCGGGAAAATTCCGAAGACTTCCCAGCCTTCCCCATTCCAGTTCAAGAAATTTTACGAAAGCGTGGCGAAGGCGGGTGATACGATCCTTAGCATGCATGTGACCAGCAAGTTGTCGGGAACGTTTGAATCGGCGGTTACGGCCGCGCACGAACTGGCCGGTAAGTTTAACATTATCCCGTTCGATTCGGGCGCCGGATCCGCAGCACTTGGCATGATGTGCCGGGAGGCTCGCTCGATGGAACGCGCCAAGCTGGCTACCCAGCAGATCATCGAGCGGATGTACCAGATCCGCCGCAACGTTCAGATCGTTCTTACGATGGATAAACTGGATTACGCCCGCATGAGCGGACGGGTTGGGGCACTCCAGGCCGCCCTGGCTTCAGCGCTTAATGTCAAGCCAATCGTGGTGCTGAAAGAGGGTCTCCTGGATATGGCAGAGCGGGTGCGAACACGCGGCAAGGCGATCGACCGGGTGTTGGAAATCCTGACCAGCCGGTTCGAAAACGAGCTGGTCAACGTGGCGGCTGTGCATGCATGTGATCGGGAGACAGCTCAAGCCTTGTTGGAACGGGCCAGGAATGCTTTCAACATCCAGGAATTTATTATCACTGAATTATCTGTCGCAGTAGCGGCCAACCTTGGACCGGGAACGGTTGGCTTGATCGTTTATCCGGCAGGAGCGTGAATTATGGGAATAGGTAAAAATCTGGCGGACGCCACCAAGGCGAAAATCTCTTCGATGGAAAACCGGTTGTCCGGTACCTTGAAGCCGGTCGCACCGCGCCAGGAATTTGTGCATGGCCTTGGGCAGCGGATCCAGACCGGTAACCGGACCACTTTTGTGAACCCTGCGGCCAATTGGCATCTTTTTGCGATCTTGATCGCGGGTCTCGTGTCCCTGGCAATGCTGCTGGCAATGGTCGCAAGGGCAATCCTGGCGCAATCCGGAAAGAGGCGCACGGCATAAGGCACTTAATACGTAATGCGTAAAACGCAAAAAGATCGGTAGAGCAGGATCTGAAAAAGTCAAAGTCCGGAGGATGGTTTCCGGACTTTTCTAATTATGAGTTATCAGGAAATATTTTCTAGACTTCAACGCCCAGTTTTCTGGCAAGCTCGTCAGTGGAAGGCTCTGTCAGAGAGGAGCCATCCGACCAGACAATGGTAGGCACGCTGCGGTTCCCGTGGTTGAGACTCTCCACATATTTAGCAGCCTTTTCGTCCCGGTCAATATCCACCCAGGTATAAGGGATGTGGTGCTGGTCGAAGAAGAGCCGCGCCCGGCGGGAACCTCCGCACCAGGTGTTACCGTACAGAGTAATTTCAGGGGTTTCGCTCAATTCAATCCTCCAATCAGTTTACGTGCATCGACAATTAGATCGGCTTGCATGGGAAGAGTAAATTCATCGGTAACACGCGTGGTCAAGTGCACCGCGGCAACCCGCAGGTCCGGAGCCAGGCCTGGGAAGTCCGCCAACGTCTGCAACGCAACATAAGCGCTGGTATTATGCAGCCGGATCCCATGACGGGTTAAAAAATCCCTGGCAGCTATGCCGGCTGCACGCCGCGCACAGACACGGGCACGGCCCTCGTTACCGGTCAGACGGGCGCGTTCCGCATTCTCGAGTTCGGTTTCGATATCCAGGGCGGAGTGGGTCATTTATGCAAAATACCCTGAAATCCGGAAAAAGATCAACAAAATAATTCCAATTCCGATGAGGGCTTGGCGGAGGTAATTCATGCGCCGATTTTATCACGTAGGGGGCAAATGGGCGGAGGCTTGCCTCTTCGTGGCAACCTACCAAGTTCGTAGGACAGGCAGATAGCTGGGAGGTAGCTTTGATCAGAGCAGTGATTGGATCTCCAGTTTCCTGGCATTCAGATAGCTAAAGATAAATAAACCGGACAGAACCGCCTGGCTGATCCAGGTGGGAACCAGGGCGGCGGCTGTGATGTAGCCACTGTGGGCAGCCACGACTTCGTTGGCAACCTGCCCCAGAACCACCAACAAGGTGATCGGCAGAATGCCTTTGCGCTCCAAAGGTCTGCGGTCTGCCCAGAGCAGCAGGATGGTCCAGGCCAACATGAGCGGCGCGCCCATGCCCATGGCATAGCGATAGTTTGGGGCGGGATAAAAACTACTCACCTGGTTGGTCACGACAAAGAGCGCCGGGAATAGCATGGTCAGGCCGGCAATCAAATCCAGGATTGCACCGGCCCAATAAGAGAGGCGCAGCCAGAAGATAATATTCTTTTTCATGTGGTCTCTTGCGGCGGGCGCAGAATCACCAACGGGGTGGACTTACTTAGTTCCAGGAATTGGGCCCGGCTGGGTCGCATCGGCAGCTTGTGAGCAAACTTCATCATCAGTCCGATCATGAGCGGACGTCGTTTCAGACGATATTCCAGAAAAGCAGCCACCCGCTGCGGGTCGGTGACCGGCTCGGCCACGCAATCGAACTCACAGCGGTCCACCTGGATGTGGACACGCGGGTCAACCAGGAGATTGCGGAACCAATCCGCTTTGGGACCGCGTCCCGCGCCCACGCAGTAAGCTCCGTCGATCTTTTCATACTGCAGGGGCGTTACATAACGGGTGCCGGATTTCCTTCCCGTATGTGTCAGGAGCAGGATGAACTTCCCGATGATCCAGCCTTTTCCGCTGGCATATAAACGCCTGTGGATGTTTTGGACATTTTTCATTCGTTTCCAGAAGGAGTCAGGGATCATTGGTCATCCGTCAAAGGTTGAAAGTCAAAGGTCATGAGCACATCAAGCAATGTATCCGGCTAATTCTTCGTGATAAGCGGCGAGGGCGAGGGTTCGCTTCCAGGTAAGATATAAACCGGGCCAATTTGGCGGGCGCATTTTTCTGAGAGTGTATAGGTCTCTTGAAACTTTTCTTTTGTAATATTACATTGATCCAGGGCAATATACAGTTGGCACGCAGCTCCCCTGCCGATGCCTTGCCATACCAAGGTAATTGAATGAATTGCACCTGTGTCCGGCTTTCGAAACCTTCCGCAATATTACTCATTACCGAAACCGCTGCACGGCGAATCTGGTCACTCAAACCAAAATCCCGGTGAAACTAGCACCTGTTCCGGTCAGACCATATATCAGGTTTGTCAATTCGCTAGCTGTTTGCCAAGCTTGTATCTCCTCAAATCGAACAATCGTAGACATGATTTCTCCATTGACCGAGATAAAACGTAGCCCATTTGACGCTTCAACGTTTGACTTTATCGGAACGTCATCTCTACCGGCATTCCGGGCTTGAGCTTGCCGGTCTGGTCTTGGACCTGCAGTGCCGCGATCCCTTGAAGATAATTCCGAATCTCAGGGCTGATGCTGCGATCCGAATATGGATTCCCGACAGGGGATTCTCCGAAAATTGTATTGTAAAGAACACAAGCCGCCAGGTAAGTGCCGTACAAAGTTGGATGTCCATCCTGACTGTAAAGGATCAAATCCGGCCTTTCACTCAGCGACCGGGCGAATGCCAATCCCGCCGGGGCGACCGGGATGTCCAACTCTGAGCCCACCTTCTGGTAGGCGGCGGCGAGGTTGGCAGTTGTGACCCCGTAATTTACACTGTCAGGGCGTTCCCAGGTCATAAGCAGGATGGTATCCGCGCCGCTGGCCCGCACCTCCACATCGAAATCCCGGACGGCCTCGAAAAACTTCTGCGGGTCCAAAACCGGCGTTTGACTCTGCTCTTGTAATACAACGTAATCCCAATGTGCCTGCCGGATACTTTGAGTTGCGGCCCCGGCATTCAAATGGTCCCGGAGGGTATAGCCTCCCACGGCAATCACAGAAGTGGCGATATGAGGAGCCAGGCCTTGCAACTGTTTGTTAATCCCGGAATTAAGATCTGTATAACTGTTCCCAATGAAGAGGATACGCGGGGATTTTGGGCTTGCGCAGCCTGAGAGCAAAAGGAAGGCGAGCAGAATTATTATTAGTCGATGAATTGCCAGGGACGGTTTATTCATTATTCAGACAGTATAGGACAATTCCTTTGGCATGGCAAAGGGAATAACCGGTTTGGATGCAACGGAATAACCAACCAGGTTATGAAGAAAAACATTCAGGAGGCCTGGTGTCCGGTGTCTCCGACACCGGACTCCGCTACATCCATGGGTCAAAAAGTCGAGTGGTAGAATAAACGGATATGTCCGACCTCGAGCAATCCGTCCGCAAACATCTGCGCTTTAACCTGACCGTCAATTTAATGGACGGAGGTTTTTTTGGCCTGGGTTGGGGGTTTGGCTCGATCGGGACGATCATCCCGCTGTTTGTCAGCCACCTGACCACTTCGGCTTTATTGATCGGTCTGATCCCGTCCATCCATGCCGTCGGGTGGCAGTTGCCGCAGTTGTTCATGGCAAATACGGTGGCGCGCCTGCGACATTACAAACCGATCGTGATGCTGCTGACCATCCACGAACGCATCCCGTTCCTGGGATTGGCGCTGGTGGCATTGTTCCTGGGTGTGCTGGGGAACAAGCTGGCCCTGATACTGACCTTCGGGATGCTGGTCTGGCAGGGAATTGGGGCAGGCCTGACTGCCAATCCATGGCAGAGTATGATCGCCAAGATCATCCCATCCGACTGGCGCGGTACTTTTTTCGGATCCCAGGCGGCATTGGCGAATATCCTGATGAGCGTGGCGGCCATTGCAGCGGGCTACATCCTGGACCGCGTGCACGCCCCGCTTAACTTCACCTTTTGCTTCCTTTTGACTATCGGGGGATTAGCGCTTTCGTATATCGCCATGGGTCTGACACGCGAACCGGTGGATTACGAAAAGATCATCCCGGAACGCCAGCCATCCCCGTGGAAAGGCGGCCTCGCAATCCTGCGCCGTGACAGGAACTTCAGCGCTTACCTGATCATACGCCTGCTATCGCAATTCGCCATGATGGGCTTTGCATTTTATATCGTGTATGGCCTGCGCCGCTTCGGGATGAGCGACCTGACTGCCGGATTCCTGACCGCGGCACTGACCATCTCGTCGACGGTGGGCAACGCGGTCATGGGCTGGTTGGGCGACCGGTTCGGTCACCGCGCCATGCTGGTCGCCGGTTCGGTGGCGGCGGTGCTTAGTTCGCTGATGGCCTGGGGAGCGCCCTCCATCAGCTGGATGTATCCGGCCTTCATTCTGAGCGGCCTGGCCAACGTGGCCTACTGGACCACCGGCATGGCCATCACGGCCGAATTTGGCAATGAAGAAACCCGACCAACCTATATCGGACTATCGAATACTTTGGTGGCGCCCTTCACGATCATTGCCCCGCTGATCGGGGGCTGGATCGCAGAGACATCCGGCTTTCAGACCACTTTCATGGTCTCGGCCGTCGGGGGTATCGTGATCCC
>CAVZMZ010000042.1:0-10174 GCA_963776475.1 uncultured Chloroflexia bacterium | reverse complement strand
TTCCTTTGCGGCGCTGGTACCTGGTCAGCGGGATGTTCTTCCGGCTGCTGAGCCGCAGGTGGCAGCGACTCGGCGGACTGAGGAACGCGTTCTGAGGATCGTAGATCTGAGCCATCGTCGCGACCGTATCCTGGAAGCGCCCTAAATGGATCTGGAAGGGTTGGTAGAGCTGGCTGCTGATAACACGGCTGCCAATATGCCCTGCGTGAAGGCAGAACTGCGCAGGAGGTTTGAATATTACCGAAAAAGAGGAATAAAAGTCAGGTGATTATAAGAAGCCCCATTGAAAATCCGGGCTGACAACCATGCGATTAACCGAAGCGACGGGGCCGCTGCCCGCTGGAGCCGGCGGAGCGCATCATCCTGGCACAATGTTCTTTGTTGAACGAGTATGCCTGGCTGCCAAATGCATTCAAAATTGCTGCAGCTTATTTGTAGCTTACACCCAATAACAGATCCAAGTCTATGCGCGTGAGGATGCGAGTTTGCTGGTTGTCAACGAAGGATGGATATGCCACCCTGTCCCAAGTAATCCGTATGAATCCGAAGTTCCAGTATGTGCGGCTCCAGTAACCGCCAACTTTTCCCGCATATTTCCAATTTGAATTTTGATACCATTGGCTAACTTGCTGCAGACTGTCATGGGTTGTGAAGCAAAACTCGGATTCTGCGAAGAAAGCAACATCAACACCGGCTGCACGGTAAAAGCCCGCGGCCGATGGTTTGCAATCGTTCAAATAGACGGCGTTCGGGTAATGGGGAGTTGTCTGAACGTAGATTGACCACGTGATTACCGACAAAATCGCACAGATCAGGAACATGCTCAGCACCAAGATAACGACGCGGCGCAGGCCATGCTTCGATCCTGGTACAGGAGCCGTTCCATCCTGGTGAGATTTCATCATTTTGTTTACACAGCAGGGGCCCAATATGCGAGTGATCCGAATCAGGATATTATACGGCGATTGGTAAGAACGCTTTCAATATAATTCCTTTATATCCCAAATCCGACTGGGGCTCGTCGGATTGTCCCTACGGGATACCCTGACGGACAGGCTTCGCGCGGCTGCGCGAGGGGAGGCCGGGAGGAGAGCGAGATGGTCTGATGCGATTTGTTGGGCAGGGTTTTAAGGATTCCCGAACCAGGCTCCTTTTTTCAATACCCGGGAGAGCGCAGGTTGAGAAATATTATAAACGCCATAAATCCAAACACGAAAACGATGCCAATAATGGCTATCACCAGTACGATTACCATTTGGGATGTGCCATATTGCGTACGATACGGATCAATGCCCTCCGAGATCAACTGCGCATCGTTGGCCTGTCCGCTTCGCCGGCGTTTAAAACGCACCCGATTGTCATCCAGTTTTTCCAACAGGATCCAGCCTGCACGCTCTTCTTCGCTCAACAGTTTCTTGAAGGCCACCGGCTTGGCAAAGACGGCGCGGTAGGCACGCACTATTTTGAACTCCCAGTCATTTTGTAATTCGTCGTCTGCATAGGTGGTCATTTCTTCCTCCTCAGCAAGCTTACGCTGCCTTGCAGCAGCAGAGCGGCGGCACCAATGATTGCGCCAGAACCATTTGTCATATTTTGGTTCTCCCAAGACTATTCCCGAACCTATCAAGAAATGAACAGCCGGCCAGTCCCTGTTGGCGGATGGCCTAATACTCAACGGGCTGCCCGAACCGCTGCATGAAGGGGATCTTGTCCCATTCAGGGGTACCTGTCCAATCCAATGGATCCACCTCTATTGTACCGGAATTCCATGTTGGAACACTATTCCCAGAAGAATTATTACAGCTCGACGAAGTTTGATCGCCGGACTGAGGAACGCGTCCGGAGGAACGTGGATCGGAGCCGCCAGCGCAATTGTGGCCTGGAAGCAGGACCAGTATTTATTTTGCTGCAGCTTCCGGTACCCGGTTTTCGAGCTGAATTTTCAGGTTGTCAAAATCGGCAGCCATATCGTGTTTCAAGCTGGAGGCGATCAACGGTTTTGCCAGGCCCATCAAACCGGAGGTTTCCATTTCGAACAGGCTGGTCAGCCGTGTGCCTTCAGCCGTTGTTTCAAACAGGAAGGTCTGGTTGAAGGGCAGAGACTTCGAAAGGCTCTTATAGGCAAACTGCTTATTCTGCTCAAAACTGGTGAGCTCGACAAGCGCCTCCAACCTGCGGCCCATGAAATTTCGCACGCCTGTAAATTGGTAGCCGACGGCCATAGGCCCTTCCGAAAATCCCTTGACTTCCACCAGACCACTTTGCCATTTGGTACCATTTTGGAAGTCGCTGAGATAAGCAAAGACTTCCTGGAGGGGTCGATTGATCGTGAGAACGTTTTTGTTGGTGACCATTTTATGCTCCTTATGAATACGAAAGATTCTCCGGTTGTCCCGCTAAGATCCCGGGAAGGCGACTTGCGAAAACCGGCCCGGATGGCAATGAGCTTCGATTCACCACTCCATATCCAAATTAGAGGAACTCAAAAATTGGGCATAGAGACGCTTGCGAATGGATATTCAATTGCCTATTTATAGAGGGAGCGGTGAGCCGCATTTTGGCTTAACTCTGACCAACTGCTAATGCGGATATACTAGATAGTAATAGGTAAATATATTTTAGCACGTTGTTTTTCTAATACAAAACCCGCCAAAGGTACTAGATGCAGCGTGGCCGGCAGCGCCAGCGGTGGAGAAGACGCACCGGATGCTGGTCGAAAAGGAAAAAACTCAATACAGTGGTCCCACCGCCGGAAGAGGTGCGGGCGAAGATGCGTGGCCTGCCTGCGCCGGTACCGCCCCGTCCTGACCCGGATGGGACAGGGCTGGTACAGGTGTGCAGTCCAGGGTACCGCAGGTATAGGTGACCCGGCAGGGTAGCCTCCCATCGGCAACGATAAAATATCTTATAATCATGCCGGAGAGTGAGGAAAATTCCGAATGAGCCTGTCAAATGAACCCCCAACTACCGGAACGATGATTGCCATGTTTACCCATGAAGGCCTTGAGAGCACCCAGCAGCTCAATGAGACTCGCATCCGTAATTATGAAAAGTTGATCGGGCGGAAACCGGCCAGTGTAATGTGGTACAACAGTTGGGACGATTCGTTCCCGATTGCGAATTGCGAGGTGGCGCGTCGTTGTCAGGTCGTTCCTCATCTCACCTGGGAGTTGTTTTGGCCTTCCAAAAACGCCAATAATGCACGGATCTGCCCGCCGAACGAGACCGGCCTGGAGCAGGTGTTGGCGGGGCAATATGATGCCTATATTGATCAATTTGCGCGCGACGCCAAAGCATGGGGCGACGAAATTCTTTTACGGTTCCTGCACGAGTTCAATGGGGATTGGTACACCTGGGGCGGAAATAAGAACGGGCGGGAGAACGGCGGCCCGGAGAAGATCAAGTTGGTATGGAAGTATGTAGTCGATCGTTTCCACGCCATCGGGGCGCTCAATGTCAAGTGGATCTGGTGCCCGCACGGCAAGACAATTGACGTGTCAGAGGAGGCATGGAATGACCTGCTTAATTACTGGCCCGGCGCTGATTATGTGGATTGGCTTGGGATGGATGCTTATAATTGGTATCCGAAAGATCCAGCGGGGAATTCCAGACCCTACCAGAGTTTTGAGGATTGTTTTTCGGATGTGTATCACCAGCTCCTGGCTCTGGCGCTCAAACCGGTGATCATAGCCGAGTTTGGATCCGGCGAGTTTATCAAAGGTGATATAAACAAGGCCGACCTGGATCAGGCAAGCTTTTGCCAGGATGAAGGCAGACTATCCCTGGATCAAGATGTATACGTGGTTCAACATCAAGAAAGAACTGGATTGGCGGGTGAACTCCAGCCCGGAGGCATTGGAAGCGTTCAGAACGGCGATGGCAGACCCTTATTTCCTGTCAGATTACCAACCGGCTGCGTAGACTCGATTGAATTGGGTAATTGGGATACCAAATGAAGAAGATGGAGGAGAAACCGACGAAGCAGCGCTCCCATTTTTATTCCCGGCTGCGGCGGAAAGGTTTCGCCCTGTTCCTGCCCGCATTGCTGCTGGCCGCTTCAGCCATTCTGGCCGCCTGTGCGCAATCCAGCCCGGCCGGTACAGCCACGCCGGCCGCTACCTCTGCCGCGCCCACCTCCACATATCCCTCCGAGGCACTTTCCCCGATGGGCAATGTCATCCCCCGCCCGGTTTCCATAGTCCCCGCAGAAGGGAGCTTCGTTATCTCTGCTGATACGACCATTATTGTTGACCCGGGTGCAGACGAAGTGCAGAGGATCGGGCAGTACCTGGCCGACCGTCTCAACCCGGCGACCGGTTTCTCCCTGAAGGTGCTCGCCGACCGCGGCGCCCCGGCCAACGGCAGCATCCGCCTGACCCTGGAGGGCGCCCCCGGCTCGCCCGGTGACGAGGGCTACCAGTTAGCCATCACCCCAAGCCAGGTGCGGATCGTCGCCAGCCAGCCAGCCGGGCTCTTCCACGGCGTCCAGACCCTGCGGCAACTGCTGCCGCCCGCCATCGAAAGCTCGTCCTTCCAGCCCGGCCCGTGGAAGCTGCCGGCCGGGAGCATCACCGACACCCCACGCTTTGCCTGGCGCGGCGTCATGCTGGATGTGTCCCGGCACTTTTTCACCGTCCAGGACGTGACCCGTTTCATTGACCTGCTGGCCTATTACAAGATCAACCACCTGCACATCCACCTCAGCGATGACCAGGGCTGGCGCATCCAGATCAAAGCGTGGCCCAATTTAACCCTGACCGGCAGCAGCCTGGAAGTGGGCGGCACCCCGGGCGGCTACTACAGCCAGGCTGATTACACCTACATCGTCAAGTACGCCAGCAGCCGCTACATCACCGTCATTCCCGAGCTGGATATGCCCGGCCACATCAACGCCGCCCTGGCGTCTTACCCGGAGCTCAACTGCAATGGGATTGCGCCCGACCTGTATACGGGCACCGAGGTGGGCTTCAGCTCGATCTGCGTGGGCAAGGACAGCACCGCACAATTCCTAAAGGACGTCATCGGCGAACTGGCCGCCCTGACACCCGGTCCGTATATCCACATCGGCGGCGACGAAGCCAATGCCACCGCCTTACCCGCCTACCTGCAGTTCATCCAGCAGGTGCAGTCGATCCTGGCCGCCAACGGCAAACAGATGGTCGGCTGGGATCCGGTTGCCCAAGTCAGGCTGCTGCCGGGCAGCATCGTCCAGGAGACGGAATTTGACGCAGCTCTGGCCAGGCGTGCCGTCCAGCAGGGCAACAAGCTGATCATGTCACCCGCCAACCGGGCCTACCTGGACATGAAGTACACCCCCACCACGAGCCTCGGCCTGAATTGGGCGGGTACCATCGACGTGCAGAAAGCTTATTCCTGGGACCCGGGCGGGTTGTTTTCCGGCATCAGCGATCAGAACATCCTGGGCGTGGAGGCCCCGCTCTGGTCGGAGACGCTGGTCACAATGAACGACATGGAGTACATGGCCTTCCCGCGCCTGTTAGGATATGCCGAGATCGGCTGGTCGCCCCAGTCCGCCCGGGATTGGTTCGACTACCGGCTGCGGCTGGCCTCGCACGGGCCGCGTCTCAGCGCCCTGGGCGTGCATTTCTACGCCTCCCCAGAAATCCCCTGGCCTTAGTTTTTTTCGACATTCCCCCTGCGGGAAAAGGGAAAACAACAGAAAATCAGGTGTTTCACAGACGCAGAGTTGTGTGAAATACCTGATTTTGTTTGCTTCGACAGTCCGAAGCCTGGAGGTGCCGGATCCCGATAGCCCGGCTAGCCGCGGCGGGAGCCGGCCGTGGATAGCTCACCAGTGCTCAAAGCATGGGAGTCGCTGCTTTCCAGAACTGGTTCAGGTGGACAAGGAAGGCGCAACCTGAGGGTAGTCCCGCTGACCGGATCGGAGGAAATATCCAATTCCCCATGGAAGAGGCGGGCACGCTCGTACATGCCGGCCAGACCGAGGTGACCGCCGCGGACCAGACTGCGTACATCCGGGTTGGGGAAGACGGCCCCATCATTATTAACCTGCGCCCGGATTTCAGCCTCGCCGAACGCCATTTGCACATCCACGCAAGTGGCCTGGACGGCATGTTTGCGAATGTTCGCGAGAGCTTCCTGGACGACACGAAAAACTGCCAGCTCAATATCGGAAGATAGTCGACGCTGCTCGCCGGTCACCACGCACTGGCAGCGGATGGAGGGCATCTGCTGCTCCAGGTCATTGCACAGGGCATGCAGAGCAGCCGACAAGCCCAGATCTTCTAGGATCGACGGTCGCAGCGCATTACTGATCCGGCGCACCTCTCCGAGAGTTTGATCGAGGAGAGCCTGCAGCTCATCCAGACGACGGCGCGCCAAGCTCGGGTCGATCTCCAGCTCGTTGCGACATAGTTCCACGCGCTGCACCAGCCCGACCAGGTCCTGCAAGGTGCCATCATGAAGCTCATGAGAAAGCCGCTGGCGCTCCTCTTCCTGGCTTAGCAGGGCCTTGTGGGCATACTGCCTCAGGCCGCTTTGCTGTTCGGCAAGCTGAACAACCATCTGGTTGAAAGCTTTGATCAGCTGGCGCAGCTCATGCGGACCCTGCTCCAGCATGGGATGAAACAGGCTGCCGGGAAGCGCACGGGCGGCATTACCGGCAAGCTCAGCAATGGAGCCGGTCACGCGACCGACACTCAACGACAACATATACAAAGTAAAGATTGCCCCGAGGAGCAATAATCCGATCAGAATCAACTCGTCGTAAAAAGCCGGAGCCATGACCGCGCTCCACGGCTCTTCCAGGATCAAACCAGCAGGGCTACCCGTCAGCGGAGCATACGCGGCTGTGATTTCATTTCCCCCAGGATCAGTCTGCGTCAGACGGCCGGTTGGTCTTTGACCCTGAATGAAACCGATGAGCTCCTGGCTGGTCAACCCGGGCTGGCCATCTCCAGCTCCAGAATGAGCCAGAACTTTGCCTTGCGCATCAATGAGGAACAAGCTAACGTTTTGATCCAATGCAGATTTACCCAGCCAGGTTGAAAGGACCGATCCGGATAAATTTTGGCCGGAATTTAACACCGGGGATAGTTCACCAGCGGCCAACTCGACCCGGGCAGTATCGCGCTGCAAGGCCAGGTTGAGGGTCAATTGGCGAAAGGCAACCGTTGACACCAGGCCGGCAAGCAGAACGAACATGGCCATGGGAAATAAGGAAGACCAGACCAATTGGGCGCGCAAGCTGAGCGGACGGAGCGCTGATTGGTTATTCTTGGAAAGGGAAGGCTGTATCTGCGTCGATTCACTCATCATCCTGCTCCAGGTTGATCAAACCATGCCGAATGGCATAAGCCACTGCTTCCGAGCGGTTGCCCACGCCCAGCTTTAGAAAAATATTTCGCAAATGAACCTGGACAGTCTGCGGGCTAATGGTCAGGTTGCCGGCGATGGTCTTGTTGGGCTGGCCGGCGGCGGTCGCTCGCAGGACTTCCATTTCGCGTTCCGTCAATCTTGGGGATATTTCTGCTGCCCGCCGCGAGCCGCGTTTCCCCAGGTGGTCGACGAGTTTGGCGGTGATGCGCGGCGAAAGGGCGGTTTCGCCCGCAATCACCCGGCGGATGGCTTCTGCCAGTTCCGACCCGCTGGCAGTCTTGAGCAGGTACCCGCTGGCGCCGGCTTCCAACAGCGGAAACACGTAGCTGTCGTCGTCATATGCGGAAAGAATAAGAATGTGGATGAGGGGGAAACGGGCGGCAATGGTGCGGGTGGCTTCGATACCATTCAGCCTGGGCAGGCGAACATCCATCACGACCACGTCCGGGTGCAGCTCACCTGCCAAGCGGATCGCTTCCAATCCATCGGCGGCTTCCCCAACAATTTCCATGTCCGCATATTGTTCCAGGAGCTGGCGCGTACCTTCACGCACGATTTTATGATCTTCGGCCAGTAATATTTTTATCTTCATGAAAAACTATCTTAGCATAAAGGCAGGAAACAGGGTAGCAGGGTGTACCAGAAATCAGGTAGTCAGACTACAACAATTGAAGGATATGTTCCGGAATTCACTAACGTAGAATTAGACAAGTACTCTAGCCTGACTTGAGGAGAAAATTATGCCAAATATCGATCCTGCTGCAAATGCGCTGGTACTGATCAGTGCGGCCCTGGTTTTTGTGATGACGCCGGGACTGGCATTTTTCTATGGCGGTCTGGTGCGGCGCAAGAACGTTTTATCCATCATGATGCAGAGTTTCATTTCGATGGGAATTGTAACGGCCATCTGGGTTTTCGGCGGATTCAGCCTGGCCTTTGGTAAAGACATTGGCGGAGTCATCGGCGACCTGCGTTATTTTGGTCTGAACGGCATCGGGTTTGCGCCGATGGCCGGACAGGTGATCCCTGCGTTGACCTTTTTCGTTTATATGGAGATGTTTGCAATCATCACCCCGGCCCTGATCACAGGCGCCTTTGCAGACCGGGTGAACTTCAAGAGTTACCTCATTTTCCTGGTCTTCTGGAGCATCCTGATCTATATCCCACTCACCCACTGGGTGTGGGGTGGCGGCTTCCTCGCCAAGCTGGGAGTGGCGGATTTTGCGGGCGGAACAGTCGTGCATACCAGCGCCGGTTTTGCCGCCCTGGCATCGGTGTTCATTGTTGGTAAACGGAAAATGGCACCGGGAGAAAAAACACGGCCGCACAACATTACCTACGTTGCCCTGGGAACCGGGCTGCTGTGGTTCGGTTGGTTTGGCTTCAACGGCGGTTCCGCCCTGGCAGCCAACGGCGTGGCAGCCATTGCGTTTGTCAACACGGATGTTGCCGGATCGATGGCCATGATCACCTGGCTGTTCATCTCCTGGGTCCATGAGGGCAAACCCAGCATGACCGGCGCCCTGACGGGTGCGGTAGCCGGACTGGCCTGCATCACGCCTGCAGCCGGTTACGTCCAGCCCTGGGCGGCGGCGATCATTGGAGTAGTGGCAGCATTTGTGTGCTATTCAGCCATCCAGTTCCGCGAGAGGATGGGTTGGGACGATGCACTGGATGTTTGGGCGTGCCACGGTGTGGGAGGGCTACTGGGCACCATCCTGACGGGTATCTTTGCAGTGGCAGCCGTGAACAAGGTGAGCGGTCTGATCGAAGGGAATGTACACCAGTTTTTGATCCAGATATTGGCAGCCGTGATTGCCGCCGGGTATGGGTTTGGGGTGACCTGGATCGTTCTCAAAATCATGAACCATTTTTCATCCGTACGTGTGCCCGAGGAAGTCGAAATGAAGGGCCTGGATGAAGGTCAGTTCGGAGAAGAAGCTTATACCTTGTAAGGTTGCGATCCGGCAGGGGGAAAAAGTAGATGTCTAATAAGATCTTAACTAGGTTGGAGGCCGCCAGATGCGGTGGTCTCCAACCTTGTTTAATCCCATATGTGGTGGGGAAGCCATCCCACTCTACTTTTTGGACTACCATTTTATCATTGAGCATGGAGTAGGAAAAACGTAATACTTCCGACTCGAAATTCTTTGTGGTATATTCTGACAAAATCGACCTAATAAGGAGACAAATATGAGGAAGATAATCGTTTCCGAGTTCGTCACCCTGGATGAAGTCATGGAAGATCCGGGCGGGTCCGAGAAGACCAAGCGGGGAGGCTGGGCTTTTCAATTCGAGCGTGGACCCGAAGGGGATAAATTCAAGCTGGATGAAGTGATGGAAAGCGAGGCCATGCTATTGGGCCGGATAACATATGAAGGTTTTGCAGAAGCCTGGCCAAAGCGGGAGGGGGAATTTGCCGACAAGATGAACAACATGCCCAAGTACGTTGTTTCGACAACCCTGAAAAAGGCTGAATGGGCCAACACCAATGTGATCAATAACAATATTGTCGAAGAAATCGCCAAAATCAAGGCCCAACCCGGAGGAGATATATTGGTGGCGGGCAGCCGGACTCTGGTGGATACGTTGATCCAACATAACCTTGTGGATGAATATCGCCTGATGGTCTATCCGGTGATCCTGGGAAGCGGCAAGCGGCTCTTCGAGGACGGCAGCAACCGGATAGGGCTAAAGCTGACGGAAGCCAGGCCAATCGGGGATGGCATCCTGATCCTTATTTACCACCCCGAGAGTGATATGAAAACAATTCTATCCGAACCTGAGATCGAAAGAGAAAAGGAAAGGAGATAGC
>CAVZMZ010000041.1:0-287731 GCA_963776475.1 uncultured Chloroflexia bacterium | reverse complement strand
GCACATCGTCGGATTTGACTGTCAACATTTCCTGGAGGGTATAGGCCGCGCCGTAAGCTTCCAGCGCCCATACTTCCATTTCTCCGAAACGCTGACCACCAAACTGGGCTTTGCCGCCCAGGGGCTGTTGGGTCACCAGGCTGTATGGTCCTGTGGAGCGGGCATGGACTTTATCTTCAACCAGGTGGTGCAACTTAAGCATGCTCATCACACCGACCGTAACAGGCTGATCATAGGCGTTACCCGTCTTACCATCCCGCAAAACTTGCTTGCCTAGCGTAGGAGCCGGAACGCCCCATTCCAGCATGGTGGCCTTCATCTTTGTTTCCAAATCCTTGTCAGGCACGTCATCATAGCCGAAGGTATGCAACCAGAGTCTTATGCAGGTCCGGATGGCATTCTCATTGAATTTTTTACGCGTGGATGGCGAAGGGATGACATCTGAAAAGACCGTATCCGGATCAACCTTATGATCGCGCAACCACTCAGTGACGGTTGCATGCCGGGCATAAGTGACCTCATTCAAGCGGTAAACATCATAGCCGCGTTCGCCCAGCCACTGTTCCATATAAAGACGCCGGACTTCATCATCATCCTGGATCATCTCAGCGCTGTATTCCTGACCTTTGAGCCAATCCCAGGCAGTGTTGGCAGTCTCTTTCCAGGCACGATCCATAAGCCAGGCACGCGCCAGCTCAGATTCGATCTCTTCCTCCCGGGCACCGTCAAACACCGGGGTGATGGCGCGGAAACCGAGTTTCTGTGCAGCCCAACCCAGATGGACTTCCAAGACCTGGCCCAGGTTCATACGTCCGGGGACACCGGTTGGATTCAAGACAATATCCACCGGGGTACCGTCTTCCAGGAACGGCATATCTTCTTCACGGACAACGCGGGACACAACACCTTTATTGCCGTGACGTCCAGCCATCTTGTCGCCGGCGGTAATCTTGCGGCGTTGCGCCACTGAAACACGCACCATCATATCCACACCTGCCGAAAGATCGGCGTTGTCTTCACGAGTAAAGACTTTCACATCCACCACCTTGCCACGTTCGCCATGCGGCATACGCAAGGAGGTATCTTTAACATCTCGGGATTTCTCACCAAAAATTGCCCGTAACAGGCGCTCTTCTGGCGTTAATTCTTTTTCACCTTTGGGCGTGATCTTCCCAACCAGGATGTCGTTCGGACCCACTTCTGCACCGATACGAATAATGCCGCCCTCATCCAGGTCTTTGATGGCATCCTCACCAACATTTGGAATATCCCGGGTGATTTCTTCCGGACCGAGTTTGGTATCACGAGCCTCGACCTCGTACTTTTCGATATGGATCGAAGTGAAACGATCCTCCTGGACCAGGCGTTCGGAGATCACGATGGCATCTTCGAAGTTGGCGCCTTCCCACGACATGAAAGCCACTGTGACGTTCTGGCCAAGGCCCAGTTCGCCGCTTTCGGTCGAGGAAGAATCAGCAATGATATCGCCCTTGTGAGTTACTTGCCCTTTGATCACCGCCGGGCGCTGATCTATGCAAGTAGACTGGTTGGAGCGCTGATATTTTCGCAAATTATAAGTATGGAGGGTGCCGCCCTTCTCCTTGACTACGATGGAAGAACCGGTCACCGAAACAACATCCCCATCCGCCTCAGCCACGATCACCTGACCCGAATCCAACGCGGCGTAGCGTTCCATGCCGGTCGAGACGGTCGGGATCTCCGGGCGTACCAGCGGCACAGCCTGGGCCATCATGTTCGAGCCCATTAGCGCGCGGTTCGCATCATCGTGCTCCAGGAAGGGGATCAAAGCTGCGCTGATGCCGACCACCTGGTGAGGAGCAACGTCCATGTAATCCAGGTTCTCAGGGGCAGTAAATCTAAACCCTGAATGGTGCCGGCAGGAGATGCGTGAGCTTTCATATTCGCGGAATTCATTTAATTCTGCATTGGCCTGGGCAATCACGTACTTGTCTTCGGCGTCTGCAGAGAGATAAACGTAATCATCCGAAACGTAAGGGATGATGGCCACATCCCGCTTGGTTTTGGCAATCATCTTGAGCATTTTATTGGTGATGCGTTCGCCAGCTTTGATCAATACTTCCCCGCCCTTGGCGTCGGTTATGTCTTCACGTAAGGCATGGCCTTCCAACGCCACATCGTCGCAAGCCATCTGGCGGATTACACGGCGATAGGGGGTTTCAATGAAGCCATATTCGTTGACACGCGCAAAAGAAGCCAAGCGGCCGATCAAACCGATGTTCGGGCCTTCCGGGGTTTCGATTGGACATATTCGTCCATAGTGGGAGTGGTGAACGTCGCGCACATCAAAGCCGGCGCGCTCTCGGCGTAAGCCGCCAGGGCCCAGGGCAGAAAGGGTACGTTTGTGGCGTAACTCGGCCAGAGGGTTGGTCTGGTCCATGAATTGCGACAGTTGGCTGGAGCCAAAGAACTCACGCAGCGCAGCCACCACCGGGCGAATATTAACCAACGTCACAGGGGACAATTGTTCCTGATCACGGATGGACATACGCTCTTTTATCACGCGTTCCATGCGACGCAAGCCGATGCGCAGTTTATTTTGGATAAGCTCGCCAACGGTCTTGACGCGCCGGTTGCCGAGGTGATCAATATCATCTGGCGGTTCAACGCCGTTATTGATGAGGATCATCCGCCGTAAAAGGGAAATAATATCCGCTTTGGTTACGGTACGATGCGGGATGGGAATGTGCAGATCGAGTTTTTGATCCAGCTTATAACGACCTACACGTTCCAGGTCATAATGGCGCTGATCGAACAACTGCTCTTCGAGAAAGCCGCGTGCATTATCCAAAGTGGCTGGATCGCCAGGGCGCATACGTTTAAAGAACTCGATGAGCGCCGCTTCGGCGACTGTCAATCCTCCGGAAAGATCCCATTCGGGTTCCTGGCGCAAAGTGGACGCGATGAACATGCGTTCTGGGTTGGTATCCACATCTTTAAAGAGGTTGATGAGCTCCTCATCTGATCCGGTAGTAAGCAGCTGCTCGGAACCATTCCCATCATCCACGGTAGATAATGCCCGCAGGAAGACTGTAATGGGCACTGTGCGCTTGCGGTTGAATTTCAGAATGATATAATCGCTTTTGCGCGTCTCGAACTCCATCCAGGCTCCCCGGTCAGGAATGAGTTTCGCCATCGCCAACGGACGACCCGTTGCACGGTCCGTGGGCGCCTCAAAATAAACGCCTGGCGAACGGATCAATTGCGAAACGACGACACGTTCGGTCCCATTTATAATGAAGGTTCCTTTGTCAGTCATCTCAGGGAAGTCGCCCAGGAAGATATCCTGTTTGATGGGTTCGGGCACATCCGGTCCGGCCAACAACACTGATATATAAAGCGGGCTGGCGAAGGTCAGGTCACGTTCGACGCATTCCTCGATATCGTGCTTTGGATCGCCAAACCAATATTTCAGTCCCCATTGTTTTGATTCGGGACCACGACTTGGGAAGAAAAGCTTCATTCCCTTGTTATAAGATTTTATCGGCGAAATTTCGTGCAGCAGATCCCCCAATCCTTCTGCTTTCAAACGTTCGAAAGAATTAAGCTGTACTTCGATTAGGTCGGGCAGGTTAAGCGTAACCGGGATACGAGCGTAATTCTTCTCGGGTAGGACAGATGCCATAGCTTTCTCCTGAATTTGGGTACTTTAACGGAAAGTCAATGCCGAATGCAACATCCCACTGGGGGCAGAAGCACCGACAGATATGCAAAGGTTGATTATAACCATTCTGTAAGGCAAAGTCAAGTACCTTTCGGCCAATTTCGGACAGTTTTTCGCTATTTTTAATAAGAATTGTTGACAAAAGAGCCGCCCCATAGTAATATCGACCCGCCCGCCGAGGTAGCTCAGTGGTAGAGCAGGGGACTCATAAGCCCTTGGTCGTGGGATCGACTCCCACCCTCGGCACTGGAAAAGCATCGCATTCCTCATAATTGGGATATAGAACCAGGTATATCCTTACACAAAAGCCCGCCCTAAAGCGGGTTTTCGTTTTCACGATCGAAAAAGAGACCAGGGGAGACCTCTTGGCGGTAAAAAAGGCCTTCCTCTTGACAAATCGGATAAGGCAGGTAGAATAATTTTGGCGAAAGCCTGTTTTTATTTGAACCCAATAAGTGTAAAAATGACACTAAATCAAACCATGCCTCTCAGCATTTTAGAAGCCATACAGCGCGCACTCGCCGAGGATATCGGCTCTGGCGATGTAACCACCGAAAGCATTGTCCCGGCGGAAGCCCCCATGCGCGGCCAGATCATCGCCAAACAGACAGGCATAATCGCCGGGCTGGATATTGCCCGGGCCGTCTATCTTTCACTTGATACACAGGTAAAATTCCAATCCAATGTAATGGATGGCAGCCAGGTGGAGAACCGCCAGGTGTTGGCGCTGGTTTCAGGCAAGACTCGCAGCCTGCTAACCGCCGAACGGACGGCCATGAATTTTCTGGGGCGAATGTCGGGAATTGCTACATTGACGCGTCAATTCGTGGAAGCAGTCACCGGGACGAAGACGGTCATTCTGGATACCCGCAAGACCGCTCCAGGTTTGCGCATTGTGGATAAACTTGCAGTTGTCCGAGGCGGTGGTCAGAATCATCGCAAGGGTCTGTATGACATGATCCTGATCAAAGACAATCATATTGATTACGCTGGCTCAATCAGTGAGGCGGTCAGGCGCGCCCGGGCTGCAAATAGCGGATTAGAGATCGAAGTGGAAGCCCGTACAGTGAAGGATGTGGGCGAGGCCCTGGCAATGCAAGTTGAACGAATTTTGCTCGATAACATGACTCCGGAGCAAATGGCCGAGGCTGTCAGGATTAGTTCCGGCCGCGCCAAACTGGAAGCCTCCGGTAATGTCAACCTGGAAAACGTTCGGCGGATTGCGGAGACAGGAGTGGATTACATCTCCGTTGGGGCCCTGACCCATTCAGCCAAGGTTTTCGATGTGTCGTTTGATTATTTACCGCACCCCATTCCCCTCCCCCTAGATGGAGGGGTTAGGGGTGAGGTGGAGGCAAAATGAATTCGCAGGAAATGTACGAGAAAATGAAATCCCGGCTCGAAAAGATCGTCCCGGATGTCGAGTTGCGCATCAAGGCCGAAATTGCAGTAGAGATTGAAGAATTAAAGGCACAGAAAAACGCCGTAATCCTCGGCCACAATTACATGGAACCGGCGTTGTTTTACTCAATTCCCGATTTTACTGGTGATTTGCTCGACCTGAGCCGCAAAGCGGCCCAGACCGATAAAAGTGTGATCGTCTTCTGCGGCGTGCGATTCATGGCAGAGACGGCCAAGATCCTGAATCCGACCAAAACCGTGCTGCTCCCAGCCGAACGGGCGGGCTGTTCCCTGGCAGCCAGTATCACGGCCGAGGATGTGCGTGCCCTTAAGGCGCGGTTCCCGGGCGTACCGGTGGTGACATACGTAAATACCTATGCGGATGTGAAGGCTGAATTGGATATTTGCTGCACCTCATCCAACGCAATTGCAGTAGTCGAATCGCTAAAGACGGATACGGTCATCTTCCTGCCGGACGAATACCTGGCAAAGAATGTTGCCAACGAAACCGGGAAACACATTGTTTTTCCAACTCCAGGCGCTCGAAACTTTACAGATTCCGGGTTAGATTACCAGATGATTGGCTGGCACGGGCGCTGTGAGGTCCATGAAAAGTTTACAGTGGCAGATATACAGACCGTGCGTGCCCAATTCCCGGATGTGGTTGTCCTGACTCATCCGGAATGCAGCCCGGAGGTTGTGGCGGCATCTGATTTCTCCGGCAGCACCAATGCCATGATCCGCTACGTACAGGAAACAAAAGCCAGTCGCTACTTGGTGCTGACTGAATGTGCAATGGGGGACAATATCGCGGCTGCCAATCCGGAGAAGGATATGCTTCGACTTTGCATGGTGCGCTGCCCGCACATGAATACCATTACGATGGAAGAGACACGGGATGCGCTAAAATTCAACCGTTATATTATCGATGTGCCCGAAGAGATACGGGTAAAGGCGTACCGGGCGGTGCAAAGAATGATCCAAATTGGTTAGCATGAAAACAACAGACGTTCTGATCATCGGCTCCGGCATTGCAGGTGCCACGGCTGCACTGCGCCTGGCGCTCAATCCAAACCGCCAGATTGTCCTGATCACTCGGGCACCCGACCCGCGCGAGTCGAATTCACGCTACGCCCAGGGCGGCATCATCAGTCGTGGGCCGGATGATACGGCCGACTTGCTGGTAAAAGATATCCTGGCAGCCGGGGCAGGCGCTTCTCTTCCCAAGGCGGCCGAGATTTTGGCCAGGGAAGGCCCGGAACTGCTCCAGGAAATCCTGGTCCAAACCGCCAGGATTGATTTTGATCATAATACCGACGGTGATCCGGAATATGGACAGGAAGCAGCCCACAGCCGCCGGCGCATCCTGCACGTTGGGGATGGAACCGGGCGGGCCATTATGCAAGGTTTGGTCGAGGCGCTCAAACGAATGCCGAATGTTGAGATGCAAACGAATTTCACGGCAGTCGACCTGATCACCTACCCGCACCATTCGCGTGACCCGCTTTCGGCCTACGAGCCGATCACCTGCCACGGAGCTTACATCTTTGACCGCGCCGGGCACACGATCCATCGAACACTGGCAGCTGCAACCATCCTGGCCACCGGCGGCCTGGGACGCATATACCGCAACACCACCAATCCCAGCGGCGCACGCGGCGACGGATTGGCAATGGCCAGCCGGGCCGGGGCACGCATCACCAACGCCGAGTACATCCAATTCCACCCGACTGCGCTGGCCGCGCCGGGAGCGGAGGGCTTCCTGATAAGCGAGGCAGTGCGGGGTGAAGGCGGCAGGCTGCTCACGCCGGAGGGCGAGCCGTTCATGGAGAAGTACTCCCCTGAATGGAAAGACCTGGCGCCGCGAGATGTCGTGGCACGCGCCATCCACAATGAAATGGAAGATCACAACTACTCCTACGTGCTGTTGGATATTGCCTCGCATATGCCGGCTGCCGATATCAAGAAGCGTTTCCCAAATATCTATGCTGAATGCAAACGAGTGGGGGTTGACATCACTCGCGAGTCGATTCCGGTTGTACCGGCGGCGCATTATTTCTGCGGCGGGGTGGCGGTGGATGAATGGGGTCGCAGCAGCATCCAGAACCTGTACGCGGTTGGAGAGGTCAGTTGCACCGGCCTGCATGGTGCCAACCGCCTGGCTTCAACATCCTTACTGGAAGGCCTGGTATGGGGCAGCCGGGCGGCCAAGGATATCGAATCCCGCATCGCCTCTGACGAACTAGCTGCCACTCCTCCACTGGAAGATGTACCACCATGGGACGAGTTCGGTCTGACCGAGGACTCTGACCCGGCCCTCATCCAGGGAGATATGCAGACCATCCAGAATATCATGTGGCATTACGTGGGATTGATCCGCAGCAGCGACCGGCTTTCACGTGCCATCCGCGAACTGCGGCACCTGCAAAACGAGATCGAGACTTTTTACAGCGTCACCAAGCTAAGCGACGGACTGATCGGGCTGCGTAATGCCGTCGAGGTGGCATTGATCGTAGCACAGGCAGCCCGTCATAACCGCCAGAGCCGCGGCTGTCATTACCGGGTGGACGCAGTCCAGGTGGGAGACAGGTTGTTATAAACTGTTATTCGTTCGTGCGCCGGTTGGGGTGGCGGTAACGCTTCTTGATCTCAGGAATAAAATATTCGTCGAAAAACTTATCCACATCATAAGCCGGTTTCCAACTCCACTCGAGGCGAGCCAGCGAGTTGTCCACATCCTCCGGCCAGGAATCTACAATGCCCTGGCGGCGCGGGTTCGGTTGGAAAGTGATCTGAGCGCTGGGAAAGGCCTGCAGCGCCCTCTGACGGAACTCACCGGCCGTCAGGCTGAAACTGGCAATGTTGTACACGACATGCGATAATTTCTCACGCGGTGCATCCGCCAGCATGAGCAGAGCCTGGATGGCATCCGGCATGGCCATGAAAGAGATCCTGGTATCAGGTCGCACGAAACAAGCATAGGGCTGGCCCTGCGCAGCCGCATGCAGCATATCGGGACCATAGTCGCTCGTACCACCGCTGGGCAGGGTGAAGGCGCTGATCAACCCCGGGAAGCGGATGGCACGAAAATCGCACATGACGGGCGGCTGAGGATCCAGGTGACGCTGGCCGTTGTAGCGACTGTAATACATACCGAGCTTCTCACAGTACAATTTATTACAGCCATACATGGTATGAGGCGTGTTGCAAGTCTCCTCTTTCACACGCCCGGCTGCATGTTTGGCTTCCAGGTTTTCGAAACCGTAGGCGGCAATGGAACTGGGAAATAGAAATTTCACCTGCTTTTTATATTTCTCCGAACGGTACGCTGCCAGCATCAGCAGCTGCATCGTCCCTTCCACATTGATACGGTGGGCCTCCTCGGTGGAAATCTCGGCCTTCGAGGAGAGCGAAGCCGCCAGATGGAAAATAATATCGAAATCGTAATCGTAAAATGTTTTGACCTTATTAACCAGGTCTCCCTGGACATGTTCTGCCGACAAAGGCCGGATGGTCTCCGGCAGTGCGGCCAGGTCGGCGGTTACGATGCGAAAGCCACCTCGCTGGGCCAGGTTTTGCACAAGTGCCTGACCGATCTCACCACAGGCACCGGTTACCAGGACAGCTTTTTCATTCATTTGGTTCTCCTTTATAACCTACATAGGATTGGGTCATGATGTTTCACTGCCATCCTAGAAGATAACAAAGACCCTGGAAAGTGCTCCACAAACCAGGCAGAAACGCTGGTATTTTGGTAAAGCATTCCTGATTGCCAGATTCAAGGTTCACGCAGTAGAATGATGTGAAGGCGAACGGAATTCATAATTCAAATAGATTGTACGACACCTTGAACCACAATTCTTTCGGTTTTTAATACGATGAAACTCACCTATCCAGCAAAACCAATTTTAACCTTTTTCCTGGCCGCAGGCGGATTATTCCTGGCTGCTTGCACCAGCCAATTGGACTTACCTTTACCCACCGGTACACCAACGGCCCCATTTACCGAAACTCCGACAGAGACCATCGTCTGGTTTCCTGCCACCAATACCCCGACTGTTTTCTCCACACAAATCCCGGCCCCGACCCAGGATTTTCATCCGGGCCTGGGAGATGTGATTTTTTCCGATTCCTTCGACCAGCCCGAATTGTGGGACACTGCCAGCTCTTCGCAAGCCAGCGCGGCTGTCACGCGCAACCGCCTGGTATTATCCATCAGCGATCCGGGGCCGCTCACAATCGCCAGCCTGCGCAGCCTGCCGGTAATGGGTGATTTTTATGCCGAGGCGACGGTCAATGTCAGCCTGTGCAGCGGAAAAGACCAGTATGGAATGCTCTTCCGAGCCGCTTCGGGTGGGAATTATTATCGTTTCACTATCAACTGCAGCGGAGAGCTGCGCGCGGAACGCGTGCGCGCAGGAGTGACCTACCCGTTGCTGGACTGGATTTCCAGCGGTGACGCTCCGGCCGGGGCGCCGGCCGAGGTAAAGCTGGGGGTTTGGGCAGACGGACGGGAGATGCGCTTCTTCCTGAACGACCAATACCAGTTCAGCGTGACTGACCCGATCTTTAGCTCTGGGACGCTGGGCTTTTTCATTTTTGCCAGCGGGCAAACACCCGTAACCGTATCGTTCTCAGACCTGTCAGCCTATTCGGTTTCCTACCTGCTCCCAACCATCACGCCGATCCCATCCTGGACACCCACCCTGACGCCGAACCCTTGAAAATAAATGAAAAACAAACTCAACGAGCTCGATTCGAAGACCTGGCTCAAATTCCAAAAATCCTGGTTTGTCCACAACCCACCACCCCGCAAGCCGGGTGTACTGGTGCATCCCGCCAAATTCCCGGAGACAATGGCGCAGGAGTTCATTGAATTCTTTACCAGGGGCGATGAGACGATACTGGACCCGATGGCCGGGACTGGATCAGCCCTGGTGGCGGCGCTGAGAGCCGGACGCAATTCTTACGGGATCGAGTTGAATCCCAAATATGCTGAAATTGCCCGACAGATCGTGGCCGAAGAACGCCTCAGCCTGGGAGAAGCGGTCAAAGGTCTGGTGTCAAATGTTATTACCGGTGACGCGGCGCGAGCGATGGACTTCGAACTACCGACAATCGACTATGTCCTGACCTCCCCACCTTACTGGGACATGCTGCGCGCCAAAGGCGCCGCGACGCAGAAACAGCGGCGGTCAGCGGCCGAACTGGATGTATTCTACTCAGACGATCCAAACGATGTGGGCAATCTGGGCGATTATGAAGAATTCCTGGCGAAGCTGGTGGCGATCTACAGCGGGTTGAAACCGCGGCTGCGTGAGAAAGCCTATCTCACCATCATTGTAAAAAATGTTAAAAAAGGCGGCAAGATTTACCCGCTGGCCTGGGATTTGGGACGAGAACTCGGAAAAGTGTACACACTTAAGGATGAAAAAATCTGGCTGCAAGACAACCAGCGGTTAGCACCCTACGGGTTGGGATCGGCCTGGGTGAGCAACACTTTCCATCATTATTGTTTACAGTTTAGGAATGAGTATTGAGTAACGAGTAACGAGTTAATGAGTTATGAGTTTAGTTATAGTTATAGCAAGAAAGAACTAGATAAATACTCCGACGCACATCCGTATAGGGATGATACAAAATCATGAGCGAGTAAAGGTCGATTAATTCAGATCCCGCACACCATGCTGACTGCATCCGACCTGATCCACCTACCTTATACCCCCGACCTGAGCGAGGCCGGCATTGCATTTGCCTGCCGCGCGCTGGCCAGCACCTATGACCGTCTGGGCGGCTATTCAGCTGACCGTCTGCGCCAGGTCGCCGGCCAAGTGGCGCTGGAACTGGCCTTCCGGCGATATCTCAGCGGGCAGGCGATCCCGTTCGGTGTGCGCGGGGTAACACCCTTCACCCGACCGGACCATTACGATATCGCCTTAGGCGGGCACCGCTGCGACCTGAAGAGTTACCGGATCACCCGCCGCAGCCAAATCTCCCACATCCGGCGTGACCCGAATGTGCTGCTCGAAGCGCCTGCGCTCATCCCGGTCGATCATTTTGCTGCAGATGGCCAAAAACCGGAGGATCTGTACCTGTTCGCTTTTTTACTAGGGGTGCAGACAGATGACTCGAGGGATATGGCAAAGGCGCTCGCAGCCGGTCAGCCAGTTTACCTCGTGCACGAGCTACCAGAGAGTTGGGCACTTCCAGCACACTGGTACCCATTCGAGAAACTCGCGCTGAAAAGCGAGTGCGAGAGGCCAGTCACGGTGGAAATCGGTGGATTGGATGGCGAGCACAATTTCGTCAGTGCCACGCTGGAGCTGCTTCCCCGGCAACGCCAGTTGGTGGAAAAAGGTTTCCACAGCCTGGCCTATATTCACGCCCAGCGCAGGCCGGAGGCCCGGATTGGGATCCACTGCCCGAGATACGGCAATCCCATCATCATCCAGCCACGCGCCTGGGACAACCTGTGGTTCTACGGAATGGAAATCATCCTGGCCGGCTGGCTTACGCAGGATGAATATCGCCGGAAGGCCTCTGTACTGAATGCCGGGAGACACACCTTCCAGTATGAAGCCACGCCCGAGAAGAACCTGCTGGTGCCCATCCACGATCTAAACCCTCTCGGCAGGCTATTGGAGAAGGTGAGAACCTGGGAATTGGAGAAAAGGAATACTTTGGTTGTGAAGGTAATTTAAGGCTGGCCTGGCAGGTGAGTCTCATCCCTATAACTCTTTCTTCCTGACTTTCAGCCGCAATCCATCCACTTCAACCACTTCCACTTTATCCCCCTTGTGAATTTTTCCGGAGGTTTCCACGGGGATGGCGCTCCAGAGCTCACCGGCCGCCTGAACCTGGCCGATCGGATCGAATTCGCTGGTAGCAATGCCAGCCTCGCCGCCCAGTCGTTCCCGCCCGGTGATGACCGGACGCAGCATCGCCCGCAGGGCATAGCCCAATATCACCAAAAAGATCAGGCCGATAAAGACGCCCACAAAGATCACCAGGGGCAGGGATACCTGCTCAAAGCGGGGGGTACTAGGGGTATTGAAAAGAACCAGCGCCCCCACGATGAATGAGATCACTCCAGCAATGGTCAGGGCGCCATGCGTGGGCGCTTTGATATCCAAAATGAAGAGCACGAAAGCCGTGGCCATAAAGATCAGCCCGAACCAGTTGACCGGCAGGAAGCCCAATCCGTAGGCGCCCAGGGCCAGGCAGACCACCCCGAAGAAGGCCGGGATCCAGGCACCAGGATGAGTTAATTCGATCAGCAAGGCCTGCAAACCGATCGCCAGCAGGAGGAAGACGATGTTGGGATCGATCAGGAGTTGCAGCAACTGCTCGATGAGCGACATGGGCAGGTTCTGCTGCGTCGCACCGGCCGTGTGCAAAACGAGCGGGCCATTGGCCATCTGGACCGTAAAGCCGTCCAGCTGCTTGAGCAGGTCGGGAAGGCTGGCGGCAATAAAATCCACCAGGTGGGCTTTCAGGGCATCCGTGGAAGAGACTGCCTTGGCGTACTTAATAGTGGCTTCAGCCAGGGCGACTGCATCAGGTCCGCGTCGTTCGGCAAACGAGTCGACCTTGGCGACCATGGCATTGGTCTGCTTGGCCAGTTCGGTCGTTCCGAGGTCCTGGCCACCCGATCCGACCGGGCTGGCGGCGCCAATAATGGTTTCGGGCGCCATTGCGGAGGCGTGGGCTGCCAGGGTAATGACCGTCCCGGCGGAGGCCGCCATTGCGCCGCGCGGGGTTACGTAGACCACCACCGGAACGGTGCTGGCGCGCATGGCTTCGGTCATGGCGGTCATCGACAGGATGTCCCCACCAGGGGTGTTTAGCTGCAGGATGATCAGTTGGACGTTATTCAGCTCGGCGGTCTGGATGCCACGGGTGAGATAGCCCTGGGTGGCCTGGGTAATGGCTGCATCGATGGTCATGACCTGAACGACCGGTCCGGAGGCGGCGGCGTGGATGGGCTGCAGGAGGAAAAGGCTCAGAAAGAGAAAGGTCAATACGACGCGTATGGTTTTCATAAGGAAAACTCCATCTTTTAATGATTATAAACCCGAGTGGAAGAGAAAAGGTTAGAAGGGAATTAGGGGGAGCGGTACGGCTGATTTTCGGTTTGCGCGATCGATTTTGATTGAAACAACGAGGAACAACAAAAGTCAAAAGTCGAAGGTCAAAGGTCGAAAGGGAGTTTCAAGCAGATTTTGAGGTTTTTTGAGGTTTTCGTGAGAGTTCTGAAGGTTTTTTGAAGGAGTTCTTGGATGAATTGATCCTCCGGAATCGAGGTAAAAATGAGCAGTTTTAAGCTGTTTTTGTGCAAATTATAGCGAAAAATAGAAGCTGAAAGGGGGAACAAGGGTGGTGTGAGAGGTTGACCGTGTGTGCCCGTCACGGTAGAATAAGGCGCACGCGGGCGTAGTTCAGTGGTAGAACGCCTGCCCTCCAAGCAGGATATCGTCGGTTCGAATCCGATCGCCCGCTCTCTGTCAGTTATCAGTCTTCAGTTATCAGTTTTCAGCTATCAGCGATTAGCGAAAAGCGCTGGGCAATCCTAGCTAAACGCGCATGGCTGTCGCGATCAATAAGCCTCCCTATGAATATTTCTGTCGTCATCCCGGTGTATAAAGGTCAAGCCACGCTGCCAAGGTTGGTGGAGAGACTGGATAAAGTGCTGTCCGGCCTTTCCGAAAAGCACGAGGTAATCCTGGTGAATGACGACAGCCCGGACCAAAGCTGGGAGGTCATCCAGGCGCTTTCCAAAAGCTACGCGGGGGTGCGGGGGATCGACCTGATGCGCAATTACGGGCAGCACAACGCCACCCTGTGCGGGGTGCGGCAGGCGCGTTACGAAGTGGTGGTTACCATGGATGACGATCTCCAACATCCGCCAGAGGAGATCCACTGCCTGCTGGAGAAGCTGGAAGAGGGCTTTGACGTTGTGTACGGCGTGCCCAGGAAGCTGCCGCATTCCTGGTGGCGCAACATTGGATCCGTGCTGTCCAAGCTGGTGGTGTCTGCCGCGATCGGCATCAAAACGATACGGGATGTGAGCGCCTTCCGCGCCTTTCGAACGGATATACGCCAGGCGTTCGAATGTTATGACAACCCGGACGTGATGCTCGACGTGCTGCTTTCATGGGGAACCACGCACTTTGCAGCCGTCCCGGTGGACGAGCAGCCGCGGGCGGTTGGAAAATCCAACTACAGCCTCGGCAAACTCGTGCGCATGTACCTGTTATATTTGACCAACTTCAGCACCAAACCGCTGCGGTTCAGCAACATTATCGGCTTCTTTTTCACGTTGATCGGGTTCATCGGTTTCATCTACGTGATCACCGTTTATTTTGTGGAAGGCTCCGTACCGGGTTTCCCATTCCTGGCCTCCGCGATCATGGTGTTCAGCGGCGTGCAACTCTTTGCGCTGGGGATCATTGGGGAATACCTGGCACGCGTCTTCGAGCGGACGGCTGGCCGCCGGCCTTATACCATCGAAAGCACCACAGCGGAAGCGCCCGTCAGCCAGCCATGAATTGCGTGATCCTGCAGCCTTCCTACATCCCCTGGCGCGGTTATTTCGACCAGATCAACCGGGCGGATGTTTTTATTTTTTACGACGACGTGCAATACGATAAACACGGCTGGCGCAACCGCAACCAGATCAAAACGGACCAGGGCCGGCAATGGCTGACGATCCCGGTGCACAGCGGCGGGGTGGTTGAGAAATCGATCCCGATCAACCAGGTGCAGATCGATTGGAGCAAGCCGTGGAACGAGGCTCACTGGAAGGCGTTTACCTTTGCCTATAAGCGCGCACCTTTTTTTCAGAAGTATGCGGCTTTGCTTGAATCCTTCTACCAACGCCACGACGTCCTGCTGGCGGATTTCACGATCGCACTGACGATCGCACTGGCGCGCGAACTGGGAATCAGCCATACCCATTTCATGCGCTCGTCTGAGATACCGGTGACAGGCAAGAAGACCGAGCGGCTGGTGCAGATCCTGACCCAGGTGGGTGCCAGCCACTATCTGAGCGGACCATCAGCCAGGGATTACATTGAAAACGACAAATTTGCTGCAGCCGGGATCAGCCTGGAATACGTGGATTACAATTACCCGGAGTATCCGCAACTGCACCCGCCCTTCGATCCAAATCTCTCCATCCTGGATCTACTATTCATGACCGGGCCGGAGGCGATGAGCTTTATTACCATGAATAAAGAAAAAAGATTTAACACGAAGTAACACGAAGAAAAAGATTTAACACGAAGAACACAAAGAAAAAGATTTAACACGAAGAACACAAAGAAAAAGATTTAACACGAAGAACACAAAGATAAAGATTAACACGAAGAGCACGAAGATAAAGATTTAACACGAAGAACACAAAGATAAAGAATTAACACGAAGAGCACGAAGATAAAGATTTAACACGAAGGACACGAAGATAGAGACATAACACGACCCCCTATCTGGGGGCAAGCTAATCACAAAGAAAGATATCTCGATTGGTAAAGAAGAAAAACAAAGTCCCCCAGCCTCTGCCCCCTAGGAACCTATTCGAAAATTAACCACGACGGACACGACGGACACAACGGAAAAGAAAAAGATGGCTAAGATTGATAAAAAGAGACCCGTTGCAATCGTGTTTAGGCTTGACTTTCTAAATATTCGGATAGGCTCTAAATCATTGGGACATGCAACATGAAAGATAAGAGAGAATGACAGATAAGCAACCTGAATTTATCGACTTCAACAAGCCCGTGCTGGTCGGCAAAGAGAATGAATACATGGCGCAGGCCATCCAGGCCGCCAAGTTTTCAGGCGACGGCCCGTTCACACGGAAGGCCAGCGCCCTGCTCGAAGAGCAACTGGGCGTCCCGAAGGTGCTGTTGACCACCTCCTGCACGCATGCGCTGGAGATGTTCGCGTTGCTGCTCGACATCCAAGCGGGGGATGAAGTCATCCTGCCGTCGTTCACGTTTGTTTCGACGGTGAATGCCTTCGTATTACGCGGGGCCAAACCGGTCTTTGCGGACGTGCGGCCGGATACGCTCAACCTGGATGAATCCAGGCTCGAAGCACTGGTCACGAACCGCACCAAGGCCATCGTCCCGGTGCATTATGCCGGGGTGGGCTGCGAAATGGATGCCATCCTGGAGATCGCCAATCGCAACGATATCGCCGTGGTGGAAGACAATGCCCACGGTCTGTTCGGCAAATACAAAGGCAAGTATCTCGGCACGTTCGGGGTCCTGGCGGCGCAGAGTTTCCACGAAACCAAGAATTTCACCTGCGGCGAAGGCGGGGCGCTGCTGGTCAATGATCCGGAACTGGTCGAACGCGCCGAAATCATCCGTGAAAAAGGGACCAACCGCAGCCGGTTCTTCCGCGGCCAGGTGGACAAGTATACCTGGGTGGACCTGGGTTCCAGCTACCTGCCTTCGGATCTGCTGGCGGCATTCCTGGCGGCGCAACTCGAACAACGCGAAAAAGTCCAGGCGCACCGCCAGAAGGTCTGGAACTATTACAATGAGCACTTGACAGACTGGGCGCTGGCGCATGAAACCCACTTACCGTATATCCCATCTTACTGCGAGCAGGCCTATCACATGTTCTACATGCTGCTGCCAACACTCGAACTGCGCCAGGGGCTGATCAAGCATCTGCGGCAGAGGGGCGTCGAAAGCGTGTTCCATTATTTGCCGCTGCATCTCTCGGACATGGGACGGAAGTTCGGCGGAGAGCCCGGGGACTGCCCGGTGACCGAGAAGGTCAGCGACCAACTGGTGCGGCTGCCGTTCCATAATGCGTTGACGGAGGAGGAGATGGAGAGGGTGGTGGAGGCGGTGAAGGAATATGATTTCTAGTAAAAAAGAATTTAAACACGAAGGGCACAAAGGACGCGAAGGAAGAACAAAATAGAAGAACGAAAACAAGAAACAAAAAACAAGAGAATTGAACTGAATAGAGGAAAGGGTTTCCTAAATTTTATTACCGGAGATCAACAGAGATGAACAGGGATTTATTACTGGGGAACCTGACAGAGTCCGACGACCTTCATCGCCGGGGGACTGAAGTCCCCGGCTCACCTGTGCCTGCGGCACCCTGGACTGTCCGTCCAGGACAGGCTGGCGCAGGCAGAGCTTAAGTCCGCTACCCTAAAGGGTGCTGCGCGAAAGCGGACTCAAACCGGATGCACAGTTGATGTCTGGCGCTGATGCCAGGAACCGGGCGAAGTTTTAAGTTATTTTATTCTGCAAGAGTTATTGGATGAAAAAGAAGCATCTTTTGGCGTTTTTATTATTGGCTTGGGTCGAAGGGGTTGCAGCCCTGGGCATTTTGCTCGGCATGCGCTTTGAGGCGGGCCGGGGGCATTTGCTTAATTACACAAGTCTCAAATTCGCACTGGCAGGGATGATTGGTCTGGTTTTGGTAGCGCTGCTATTGGCGATCGCCCTCTTGATCCGGAATGCAAAGTGGAGCCAGAGGCTGAGTGCATCCCTGGACTCGCAACTGGTGGGACCGAAAATGCGCCTGTTTTTCATCCAGGGCGCCCTGCTCGTAACGACCGTGTTCCTGTTCGAATTCTTTTTACTGACCTACCTGGCTTTCCCGGTACCCTTGCGCCCGGTGTTTTTCTGGGGAGCCTTGATCTGCTTGCAGGGCTGGCTGGCGCTCCGCATTGCCTATGCGAAAAACTATCGGGAGCGCCCTACCCTGGCAGCCCGCCTGCGCGCCAAATGGAATGAATGGCTGCCGGTGCAGCGCAAGGTATTTACCATCCTGGCGGTCCTGGGTTTGCTGTATTTCCTGTTCTTCATCCCCTACAACCTGTTCCCGGATAAATCCGGAAAATTTTACCTGCTGGGGGACGAGCAGGTGATCTATCCGGACGTGGTGAGGATATTCACCCCGCAGACGAGCTTCAGCGCGACCGTGCAGAATGTGATGGGGACGTGGGGCTGGTGGTACGGCTATCCCTACCTGCCGGTTTCCGCGAGCGTCTTGATCGTCCCGCGCCTGATCTTTGGAAACCAATTTGCCGATCAGATCGACCTGAATGTCGGACTGATGCGGCAATTTGTGAGTGTGCTGCCGATGGTGCTGGCGCTGATGCTGGCGGTCTACCTGGTGACGCGTTACAAATCGGTGCCGGCATCGGTCGGCATGTTCGGATTCCTGATGCTGGTGCCGGGGATCGTGAAAATAAATTACCATTTCTGGCATCCGGATTCGATCATCCTGCTGCTGGTGCTTTTGACAATCTATTTCCTGCAAAAGGATGAGCTGCGCTTTGGGCGGTATTTCTACCTGGCGGCATTTACATGCGGCCTGACGACCGCCATCAAACTGTTCGGCCTGTTCTTTGTGCTGGCGATCGCGGGCTATTTGCTGGCAGGATACCTGCTCAAGAAACAGACTTTGGGGAGACTGGCCCTGAGCGGGTTGTACTTTATCCTGATCATGGTTGGCACGATCGTGATTACCAGCCCATCCCTGCTGGCGCCCTACATCACCAAGGTGGCGCTGGGAAGCTGGCTGGACCAGCAGCAAAAAATCCTGGTGGGGCCCAAGGCGCTGGATACCGCCGGGTTGTACGATACGAACCTGCCCAACTGGCTGAAGTATTTCGGATTCCATTATATGAAGGGCTATTTCTTTACCTTTGCGTATCTATCGCTGGCAGCAGGCTCGATCTGGGGCGCGCGAAAATATCTCAGCCGGATCCTGCTGGCATGGTGCCTGGCGGTCAGCATTTTCCTGGTGTACTTTTCGGCCATGAAGAATTTCCAGTACATGCTGCCGGTGGCGGTGCCGCTATTTATTGGAGCATTCCTTTTTCCCGGCATTACGGAAATCCGCGCAAATTCGAAATGGCTGGCCTGGCTGGGAAAACCGATCACCCGGAAGATCGTCCTGGCAGTTACAGTGATTCTATTCGCGAGTCAATTGATCATTAACCTGGTGATTCTGTACCTATTTGCGATCAGAGGGACATAGAAATAAAGGAAAATTAAACACAAAGGTACACGAAGGTAACAAAGGAGAGACAAGAGAGGGCTCTCGCTCAATTATCTTCAAATTGTCGGGGAACTAGAGGCTTAGTCATGCTATAATTTCGGGACGTGGGGCCCGTGGCGCAGTGGTTAGCGCAGACGACTCATAATCGTTTGGTCGCAGGTCCGACTCCTGCCGGGCCCACCTTTACTACAAGATCTAATGCGAGATTAATCTTCTCATAAATAGCATTTTCATTAATTTGGAGGACAAAAAATGGATGAAAGATTACTCAAGCACAATGAGAAACTAATTAATATGCTCCAGAGTCCAAAGGCTGGAATACGATATGAAGCTTGCAATAATTTGTGTGCTGCACCAGAAATCACATCTGAAGCGATAAAAGCTCTTCAGATTGCTCTTAATGACCCCGATACGAGAGTTGCTGGTGAAGCTAAAAGAGCTCTCAATATCCATTTACCAACTAATACACCTCCGAACAAAGAAACCATGATTGTAAAGGATGCTCCCACATATTTCTCGGGAAGTAAAAACAATGGTGTTGCAACTGCACTTCGAGTTATCGCCTGGATAACGTATGTAGGAGGTTTTATTGCAGGTCTTATACTTGGTAACATTGTTACTGGGAATTATGGTTTAACAGAATTTTCTTTTACTGCTGCACTAATATATTGGGTAGCAGCTTTTATTAGTGGTACAGTATTTTTAGGATTTGCAGAAATCATCAGTCTATTACAAAAAATAGTTGATAGGGGATAATCTCGCTCTTATAAAGCTCCATGTCTAGGCTCAGGCTGATTTGCCGAGGAGGACCCCGACCTGTTTTAGCCGTTTTTTCTGTTGTCTCTCTACCCTGGTAGGGTTAGCCGCCATCTCTCCGACGGATGCAGTAAGTACTTTCGGCTTCCCAGACACGAAAAACGCGCCCGGAAAAGAAGTTGCTCAACAATAAATTGGAAGTAGGGTGAAAAAATGGAAAAGTGTTTTGTAATTCAACCATTTGATAAAGGCGTATTCGATAAACGCTATGATGATGTTATTGCACCAGCAATCCGAGATGCGGGGCTTGAACCTTACAGAGTCGATAATGATCCAAGGGTTGAGATTCCAATAGAAGAGATCGAAAGAGGTATCCGCGGATGCGCGAATTTGCATAGCTGAGATAACCACTAATAATCCGAATGTATGGTTTGAACTTGGTTACGCGTTAGCATGTAGAAAAAATGTTGTGCTTATTTCTTCAGAAGCAAGGGAAGGTAAATTCCCATTTGATATACAACATAGGACAATTCTTCAATACAAAACAAAATCGTTGAGTGACTTTGATCAAATAAAGGATAAGATAACAGAGCGAGTAAAAGCGCTCCTAAAAAAAGATGATCGTATAGAAGATCTAACGGCATTTTCTCCAATAGCTAATACTGAAGGATTATCAGAGCACGAAATTGTCGCTCTTGTTAGCATTGTGCAAAATGAGTTCCTGAGTGCTATTGTTCATCCTTATCAGATTCTTGAGGATATGGATAGAGCAGGTTATACAGAAATTGCAGGAACTCTAGCTATTCGAAGTTTATCTACCAAGAAATTAATTATATCATTCCTGAAATGATATTAATGGTAATTATCTTCCTTCTTTCCACATCACAGCAGATGGTGAGAAATGGCTTCAGGATAATATTTCTAAATTAACACTCAAGCGCAAAGACAAAGAAGAAACAAACTTGTCAAATTTTGACCCCGATATTCCATTTTAAAATCTAAGGTTTTACCCTTTGGTATCAAAGATATGACTACAGATTAGTTAAAGATAAATACTCTTATCGGAATGCATATCTATTTGATATTTACCCTGCTTAAAAATATTTATACTGGGAGGCATTGTTATGAAAAGAAAATTATATCCTTATAGCGGAAGAGATCGTTTTTTGTTCTGGTCAAACATAATTAATTTGCTAATATCCATCTTCCTTTTTACTTTATGGATTAATCATAAATCTGAAATTGATCTATTGAGAACTTCTATTATTTTTCTGGTCGTAGCAATCTTTGGCATTTCTTTAGTGTATTTAATACAAGATATACCGCCCCAATCATCAAGCAACGAATACGCTAGGATCATCAATGAAATTAAAAACATGGGAACTAAGTTAGATTTCCTGAACAGATTTCTTGAGAAAGAGCAAAAAAGAGTTGAGGATACTGAAGCAACCATAATAAAACTCCAGAACGAAAAAACAAAGCTAGAGCCCTTAGTTTTACTTTAAAAGGGAAAATGTTGAGGCTATTCTTTCTGAATATACAAAAATAACTTCACCAAACATTTGGAAAGAGAGAATCATTAGTTTCTTTTTAGGGATTATGGCTTCGCTAATAGCGTCAATTATCTATAGTCTCTATATCCGATAGTAATTTAGAACGTTTGTTGTAAAACAAACAAATTATTATTGGATATGAACTTGGAAACTTTAGGATAAAGTCTTCTGCCAAAATCCATAAAATTGTGGTCTGGCTGGACTTGAGCGTGAATACGTTTGGTCGCAGGCCTAACTCCTGTCGGGGCACACCTGCTGGGCCGGGTTATTGATTGAAATAGCAATTTACCCTATACTAATAATAGATCGCCGCTCGATCCATGGTTGGGCAGTTTCGAAAATAGTGACAGGAGGTTGCCATGAAACATGCCGTTGAGATAATTATTAGGATTGCCCTTGTGGCGCTATCCTGGTTTCTCTGGTGGTGGGCGTTCAATACACAACTTTCAAATGTCTTGAATTCATACATCATTGTACATGGGGTATTGTTGGTATTCCCGACCGTTTTGCTCGGGAGGCTGATTCTCGACCTCCAGCCAACAACGGGCCACGCCGCCTGGATAACGATGTTTGTCCAATTTGGAGTGGGGAATCTTTTTGGCCTGACCATCATTCGAGCAGTAATCACTCATCAAGATTGGTCTGGCTGGAGGCTTCCAATACCGTCTGAAATCGGCTTGCTATTAGCCATTCTTACCGGGGCAGCTTTTTTACTGACAGTAGTAAACCTTGCCATGAAAGGGTTTGGTGCGCCATTTTTCATTGTGTTCAGCAAAAAATTGGCGGCAGATTGGTTGTATGCCTGGACGCGCAACCCCATGGTGCTTACTGCTCTGGCTTTTCTCCTGTCAGTGGGGATCTGGTATCAATCATGGCTGTTTGTGCTCTGGGCGCTCATTCTGTTTGCCCCGGCATTGCTTTTCTTCGTGAAAGCGTATGAAGAACGCGAACTGGAGATTCGTTTTGGGGCATCCTATCAGGAATACAAATCCAGAACGCCCATGCTGTTCCCAAGAAAACCAAGAGGTTGAACCTGGATTTGTTAGGACTACCTACCTACCCAAGGTAGGAGTGTAGCCGAAGTGGATTAGAGACCAAATACATTTGATACCGGGTCTGACTATTGCCAGGCCCATCCATTTCCTAACTCCCCTCGTGAGAATTTTATTTTCCACCCATGCCATTTTGGAAATACGATTATCAAGTAAAGATCCAAATGCCATAGGCAGTAGTTCTACCGTCTGTGGGTGTGCGGGCGAAGATGCGTGTCTTGGCCGGGCAATTGTCGCGGGAGGATGCCAATTGCGTGGGTACAGGTTCCCCATGAAGAATTTTTACAGCTGAACGAAGTTGGATCACCGGACGGAGGAACGGGTCCGGAGGATCGTGGATTTGAGCCGCCGGCGAGACTATATCTTAGAAGCGCCCCAATTGGATCTGGAAGCGCTTGGTATCTTAGTAGCTGATTATGAGGCGGCCAATATGCCAAGTGCGGCGACGGATCTAAAAGAGGAGGCAGGATTGGTATTGTTCTAAATCATTGAAATGACGGATTATTAATTTATCTGCCGTTTAAAAAATATAATGTGTTGGAATCCGTCATTTGTGCTGCCTGTTCCAACTGGCCATATAATTAAGAATATCTTAGAAGTATTACTAGACCTTTTCAATCCTATTTTTCCCTCACCTGCGGATTTGCAGTGGTGATCCGGCCAAATCAGCATATCCGGCAACTCTGGAAATTGTTCCCGGATCTATTACAGCAAAAGTGATAAACGGCATATTATCATAGTCATTCGAATATTGTGCATCGGTTATCATTGTTCCTGCATCATAATTCCATTCCCTGATCATTTGCAATACAGCTCCCAAATTATGCTTATCCGCCAGCCCCGGTAAGACAGCCAACAACTTATCCGTACCGCTATAAACGTAGTCCAAAAGTAACATCTTCCGGAATATCAATTCCAGGTGAAATTGTCCTTTACCATTGGGCGGGGTCCCTCTCCGGATACTTTTGGCTTCGTCACCAGAAAGTTTCCCTGATTTTGGACCCCACCTCTTATCCATAACTAACGTTAAATATATGTTGCTTTGCGGGACCAGGCGGTGATTATCCCGGCATTGATTCGCCGGGCTTTAGCGTCAGCCAAAATATGCCAGATAACAAAGCTTCACCACACCATAGACAAGGGCGACCGGGCCGGTCGCCCCTACGGTGACAACATCCTCCGAAATTGATCGATTGGGGGTGTTTCCATAGAAGGCGCGGGCTCATTCGATGCAGGGGTCTGGCAGTCTCAGGCGGCTATATCCGGTGGGCGATAGAAAATGGACTCCGAAGTCCGGAGACTGCGGAGTTCGGGGCGAGGGCGGGGTGAGGGCAGAGCGAACGGCCGGGTAGAATCAACTGAATACCCCCGCAATGGATCGCACGAGGATATCTGCTCTTGCCCAGCTCCGGCCGGTTTGCCAGGCTGTTTCCCATTTGCCTTTCTCCAGCCCTCGGCGAGTCAATGCGATGCGGGACGCATTCAATTCAACATAAAATGGAACCAATTCTTCCCCTGAATATTCTTTAAGAGATTCGATCGCGCCGTAAATTTGCACCGCACGCTGCAACGCTTCTTCTTCGTTTCCCAAGGCGAGCGTCAGATATCCGGCCAAGGTTGACAGATAATACAATAGCCGGCGCATATGCCGGCCAGCAATATCCTTCGCAAGCTTTAGCTGTAGCATTGCGTGGGTGTACTCTTTGTTCGCCAGGGCAACTTCTGCCAGATCAGTCATGCCCATTGCAGAAAAGTTATCCTTAGTATCCTTCAGATACCCCATGGCTGTCTCGAGCCTGGATTGGGCTTGCACGTAATTTCCAAGCGCCAATTCGACTTCCCCAAGCTGTACCAATGAAATACCGGGGTTGAATACTGCCGGATTGTTGCAGGACAGACCATAGCATTCGCTCAGCGCCTTGTATGCTTCAGGATATTTCCCTTGCTCAATAAAAATTCTTCCTTGTAAGTTGAGCAGCATCGGATAACTATTGGTGATGTTACTAGATTTCGCAATTTGTACTGCTTCGTCGATGAGCGACAAGGCGAAGTCGAAGCGGTGTTGCTGCCAGGCCAGGGTGGAGGCTCGATGGAGAAACTCGATGTGCGCGTTGGTATGCGTTTTGCCTGGCATAGATATTACTTGCTGAATAAGTTCCATGCCATCGCACAGGTAGCCAACATGCTCCCATAGAACGCACAAATCGGTTGCCAATGAAAGGGCAAGATCCGTTTCTGCCGCCGATACCGTCCAACGAAGCGCCTGATGGAGATTGTCAGCATTGATTTGGAAAAAGAGTTCGCGATCAACTTTGGCCGAATCGATCCTATGGTTTTGCAGTAAGGAATGGTAAAACTTTGCGTGTTTCGATTCGATTTCCCGGCGTTCTGAGAGCGATGTTTGCAGCAGGGCAAATTCATGAATGATTTCCAGCATGTGCCAGTACGTTTTCCCGTCGAACTGACCTACTTGCAGGAGAGAGTGGTCGGTCAGATATTCCAACTCTGCAAGAGCGCGGCTTTCATCCATCTCGTTTTCACCGCAGATGATCGCCGCAGCTTCCCCTTCAAACCGGCCAGTGAAAATTCCGAGCCGGCGAAAGAATGCCTGTCTCTGCGGTGAGAGAAGCGCGTAACTCCAGGCGATGACATTTTCCAGGGTTTGCTGGCGAGGCGGCAAGTCCCGGGCAGGCTGGCTAATTTGCTTGAGCCAATTCGTTTCGTTTTCAGGGCGAAGGATTTGAGCCATCTGGGTCACGCTCATATGGCGCAGGGATGCCGCGGCCAATTCGAGCGCCAACGGAATGCCATCCATCCGAGTGCATATCTCTACAATCGCTTGGGCGTTATCTTCACTAATCCTAAATCCAATTTGAAATTGCCTGGCTCTGGCAATAAAAAGTTGTACGGCTTCATACTGCATAAGAGAATCGAGGTCCCTGGCTGCACTCTTGGGCGGAATGGAGAGCGCTGGCACATAATATTTATATTCTCCGTAGATATTCAATGGGACTCGACTGCTAATCAAAGCCTTGATCTTTGGGCAGCCTTTCAACAAGGCAACAACGTCCCCGGCTGCCGCCTCCACCTGTTCAAAATTATCCAGTATCAGCAATAACTCTCTTCCTTTCAAATCAATTATCAGTTGTTCAAGGCTTGGAGATTGAGGCAGATCCAAATGGCTGAGAGTCCTGCCAATAGCAGGTAAAACAAAATCAGCTTCGCGAATGGTTGAAAGATCCACGAACCAAACCCCATCCCGGAAATAGGGCAGGGCTTGCTCCCCGCAATGGATGCTCAAACGAGTTTTGCCGATGCCCGGCGGACCGACCAGTGTTATCCAGCGAGCCTCATCGCCAGTGATTAACTCGTGAACCGCGGCGATATCTTGTGCTCGATCAATCAGGAAAGTAAGGAAGGCGGGGAGATTATTCGAAGAGGCTTCCGGATGCAATACCACCGGCATTTCGGACTTCGCAGTGCGAATTGAGAACGATCCTGCCTCAGGGATGATGATATGGCGAGAATATTGGATGAATGTCTTTTTCTCATCCTCGGGTATATGTAATTCCTTCGCAAGCAAGGCGGCCAATTGCTGGGAAGGTTTGCGTTCGTCAGCTTCGATCTTCCGTATAGCTGCTTTTGAGCAGCCCACACGCAGAGCCAATTCAGCCTGGGTTAGATCTAATTCTCTTCGGCGGTGCCTCAGCCAGGTACCAAAGGAACCAAACTCAAGCATCAGGCATCGTCATCCTTTTTGTACCACTTTTTGTCACCCTAAGTGTGACCATTCAGTTTACCCTTTTTGCTATCATGCCAGCATCGGACGTCAAACAGCCAATTTAATTATAAAGGAGAGTAGATAATATGAAAACACGTTCTTTAGTCATACCCTATGTTTTGCTGGCGATTGCTTTCCTGGCAGGTTGTACTCCTGCTCTGTCTGCAACCCCTGTCCTAAAATCAGCAACAGCCGTTCCCCAAAACCAGGCAGCAATCCCTCAATCCTTGCCATCTTCCAATGAAGCGATCGGAGTCGTGAAGGCTTATATGGATACCGCAAACACCGGCGATTTTGACAAGACCCTGGCATTCTATGCCGATGACGCTGTGGTCTACAACCCTCTGGGCGTTTTTGTCGGGAAAGATGAAATTTCCAAGTGGCTGACGGAGGATGTCAAGACTACGCGGGCCCAGGCGACTGACTTTAAGATGCAGGGTAGCATGGTGGTCGTTACCGGAACGGTTTCCCTGGCTCGCTTCCAGAATGCGGGCATTGGAGAGGTTGCATATCGTGCTGAATATATGGTGGATGGCGGCAAGGTCCGCTTCTTTGCCCCTACTGTGCAGTTGACGCCCGATCAACAGTCCAAGATGAAAACCGTCCAGGCGAATGCTCCTGTGGTCCCCACACCTCAGATTAATCCCGAAGAGGTTGTCAAAGCCTATGTGGATGCAGCCAACAGTGGTGACTTCGATAAAACTATTTCACTCTATGCTGACGATGCAGCAGCGCTGGTGATGAACAATACCCTTCTGCTCAGCGGCAAGGATCAGATTTCCAGCTGGCTGAAGAGCGATGTGCAGACCACCCGTGCAATTCCACAGGACTGGCAGGTAAATGGGAACGTCGTCATCAATAATGGCATGGTTTCCCTGGCCCGCTTCACCGAACTGGGCATCGGCCAAGTGGAATACCAATCGATCTATGTAGTAGAAAATGGAAAGATCCGCTTCTTCGAACCAACTCTAATCCTGACTCCTCAGCAACAAGCCGCTATACAAGCTGCCCAACCCACACCGACGAACAACCCGTAAATTGCACTGTGAGGGTCCGTGCAACAACCATTTTGTAACGGATGCTGAGACCACGAATTGTTAGAACTTGATGAAAGGAGAATTCTAATGAAAAATAGGCTTGTCTTTAGCTGGCACTCGGTTTCGTGGCCAGCCATTGGCGGAGGAGGATACCCAATGATGGGTACGAGTGCCCACTGCGTGGGTACGAGTGCCCACTGCGTGGGTACGAGTGCCCACTGCGTGGATACAGGTGTCCCATGAAGAATTATTACAACTCGACGAAATTTGATCGCCGGACTGAGGAACGTGTCCGGAGGAACGTGGATCGGAGCCGCCAGCGCAATTGTGTCCTGGAAGCAGGATCAGTATTTATTTTGCTGCGGCTTCCAGTACCCGGTTTTCGAGCTGAATTTTCAGGTTGTCAAAATCGGCAGCCATATCGTGTTTCAAGCTGGAGGCGATCAACGGTTTCGCCAGGCCCATCAAACCGGATGTTTCCATTTCGAACATGCTGGTCAGCCGGGTGCCTTCAGCCGTTGTTTCAAACAGGAAGGTTTGGTTGAAGGGCAGAGACTTCGAAAGGCTCTTATAGGCAAACTGCTTATTCTGCTCAAAGGAGGTGAGCTCGACAAGCGCCTCCAACCTGCGACCCATGAAATTTCGCACGCCTGTAAATTGGTAGCCGACGGCCATGGGTCCTTCCGAAAATCCCTTGACTTCCACCAGACCGCTCTGCCATTTGGTACTATTTTGGAAGTCGCTGAGATAAGCAAAGACTTCCTGGATGGGTCGATTGATCGTGATAACGTTTTTGTTGGTGACCATTTTATGCTCCTTATGAATACGATAGATTCTGCGGTTGTCCCGGAAAGATCCCGGATGAACGAGTCTGCGCATCCAGACATAACACTGACCAGCCATTGATGCGGATATATAAGGTAACAATAGGTTAATATAGTATAGTGCGGTGTTCTACCGGACAAAACCAGCCAAAGGTACCAGAGCCCGCGACCGGCTGAGCTCTGTTGGCAGAAACGAGAAGAGGCTGGCTGAAAAGAAAAAAACTAAAGGCAGCAGCCCAGCTTCTCTCCTGATGGAGTTCTCACCATCCTCCTATACACCTAAGAAAATCCTCTCTCTATGCAGTTCTCTCCGTCCCGCCTACACCCTCCTCTATAAACCCCTCAGAAAGCCCTGCGCCCGCGAGTGGAGTAATATAGCATCCACTTCTTTCCTTCAACCACTACAGGGGACGAGGCGACCGGCTGCGCCTTTGGTTTCCTGCTGTTTCCTCCCCCTCGGGGCGCCGCTCAAGGAGCAGATACCCTAGGATCCCTTCTTGCTCTATACACTAGCAATGACCCAGGGATCTCTGTTATGCCATCCCAGTTGGTTTCTGAAAAACCCGAACAGCCATCGCATTTTCGTCCTGTCTGCGCAGAAAGATTTGCCCTGTTCCACTGGCCTTCTGCTGCTGACCATTTCCTCCCCCCGCCCTCCCTTTTCGTTGCGTTTCTCGCCTTTTCCACCCTGGACAGCACACCTGTAACTGCGGTACCCTGCACTGTCCGTCCACCTGTACCTGCGGTACTGGCGCAGGCAGGACGCAGTCCAGTGCAGGTTGACCCGTCAAATTGATACCGCCCCAGGTGACACCCGGTTTCGCGGCCATTTATCTGTCTCAGTCCAGAAGAAGCGTGCAGGCAGATGTATGCAGGGGGCAGCCGGGGAAAATGATAGAATGACTTATCCACAGATCTCTACTCATTGGTAAAAGGATTCTGTTGTGAAAACATGTGCTGTTCTTCTTAGCCATCCTGTCTGGCTGGCGGCCTTCAGCCATCCTGGCCGCCTGCGCGCATTCCAAGCCCGGCCGGAACAGCCACCCCGGCGGCTGCCTCGGCCTCCCCCAGCTCCGCAACTCCCTCCGGGGCACTTCCCGCTGGGCAATGTCATCCCCCGCCCGGTTTCCGTAGTCCCCGCCGAAGGGACCTTCGTTCATCTCGGCGGATACGGCCATCACCTATGATCCCGGCTGCGGAGAAGTGCAGGCCATCGGGCAGTACCTGGCCGGCCGTCTCAACCCGGCCACCGGCTTCTCCCTGAAGGTGGTCGCCGCCGGCGGCGCCCCGACCGGAGGCAGCATCCGCCTGACCCTGGAGGGCGCTCCCGGCCTCGCTGGGCGACGAAGGCTACCAGTTGAGCCATCACCCCAGCCTGGTGCGGATCGCCGCCCTCCAGCCCGCCGGTCTCTTCCACGGCGTCCAGACCCTGCGCCAGCTGCTGCCCGCCCGCCATCGAAAGCGCCTCCTCCCAGCCCGGCCCGTGGACCCTGCCGGCCGGGACCATCACGCGACTCCCCCCGCTTCGCCTGGCGCGGCGTCATGCTGGACGTATCCCGCCACTTCTTCACCGTCCGGGACGTGACCCGCTACATCGACTGGCTGGCCTTTTACAAGATCAACCACCTCCACCTCCACCTGAGCGACGACCAGGGTTGGCGCATCCAGATCAAGTCGTGGCCCAACCTGACCCTTTACGGCGGCAGCCTGGAAGTGGGCGGCACCCCCGGCGGCTACTTCAGCCAGGACGATTACACCTACATCGTCCAGTATGCCCGCAGCCGCTACATCACCATCGTCCCCGAGCTGGATATGCCCGGCCACATCAACGCCGCCCTGGCCTCTTACCCGGAGCTCAACTGCAATGAGCAGGCCGCCCGACCTCTACACGGGCACCGATGTGGGCTTCAGCTCCATCTGCGTGGGCAAGGACAGCACCGCCCAATTCCTGAAGGACGTCCTCGGCGAACTGGCCGCCCTGACACCCGGGCCCTACATCCACATCGGCGGCGACGAAGCCAATGCCACCGCCATACCCGACTACCTCCAGTTCATCCAGCAGGTGCAGTCGATCCTGGCCGCCAACGGCAAGCAGATGATCGGCTGGGATCCGATCGCCCAGGTCAGCCTGCGGCCGGGCACGCTCGTCCAGGAGACGGAATTCGACGCAGCCCTGGCCAGGCGGGCCGTCCAGCAGGGCAACAAGCTGATCCTGTCACCCGCCAACCGGGCCTACCTGGACATGAAGTACACCCCCGACCACGAGCCTCGGCCTGAATTGGGCCGGAACCATCGAGGTGCAGAAAGCCTATGCCTGGGACCCGGGCGGGTTGTTCCCCGGCATCACGGATCAGAACATCCTGGGGGTGGAGGCCCCGCTCTGGTCGGAGACGCTGGTCACGCTGGACGACGTGGAGTACATGACCTTCCCGCGCCTGTTGGGACTAGCCGAGATTGGCTGGTCGCCCCAGGCCGCCCGGGATTGGTTCGAGTACCGGCTGCGCCTGGCCTCCCACGGGCCGCGCCTCACGGCTATGGGCGTGCATTTCTACGCCTCCCCCGAAATCCCCTGGCCTTAGGTTTTTCGCCATCTCCCCTGCGGGAGTGAAGTGGGCAGGGGGAAAATGCCCCGAAGGGGTATGAGAAAGTTTTGTATTTCTTCTTTATTGACCTTGATTGTCTAATTAATTATAATGGATTTGGAGAGGTCAATTGATCTCTGCTCACATGGCAGGCGAAGGATGGAATGGCCTGCTTGCGATTTCACCCGCAAATATGCGGGCGGCATTTGCCCTCAGGAGGACCCCATGAGAAAGCTCTTGGAAGATGCGGCGCAAAGAGCCATCACATACCTGGATGGACTCGACTCCCGGCCGGTGGCGCCCCTGCCGGAAGGGTTGGCAAAACTTGATCAACTCGACCAGGCGCTGCCCGAAGAATCCAGCGAACCGGAAGCTACATTGAAATTCCTGGATGAAACCTGCTCGGCGGCGACGATGGCCATGGCGGGACCGCGCTTCTTCGGCTTTGTGATCGGAGGTTCCCAGCCCGTGGCGCTGGCGGCGAATTGGCTGGCCGGGGCATGGGATCAAAATTCAGCGTACTACAAATCCACCCCCTCCACGGCCTTCGTGGAACAAATCGCGCTGCGCTGGATGCTCGACCTGTTCCAGCTCCCGCCGGAATGCCGGGGGCTTTTGTCACGGGAGCCACCATGGCAAACTTCAGCGGCCTGGCGGCCGCCCGGCATGCCGTCCTGAAACGGGCGGGTTGGAATGTGGAGGCCGATGGTCTGTTTGGCGCGCCTCCGATTACGGTGGTCGTCGGGGAGGAAGCCCATCCATCCCTGACAAAATCCCTGGGCCTGCTTGGCCTGGGCCGGACCAGGACCATACGGGTTCCGACCGACGAACAGGGGCGCATGCGGGCTGGACGCGTTGCCAGCCCTATCCGGCCCTGCCATCGTGTGCACACAGGCTGGCAACGTCAACACGGGCGCGTTCGATCCGATTGCTGATATTTGCGATCGGGCGCACCAGCGCGAGGCATGGGTGCATGTGGATGGGGCCTTTGGTCTGTGGGCACATGGCCGTGCCTGCCATGAGTGAATTGACCGCAGGAATAAATCAGGCCGATTCGTGGGCAACGGACTTTCATAAATGGCTGAACGTACCCTATGACAGCGGGCTGGCGCTTGTGCGGGATGCGGAGGCCTTACAGGCAGCCATGGCAGTTACGGCCGAATACCTGCCCACGTCAGCACCTTTACGCAGGCCCATCCGATTTTGTCCCGGAGTTGTCCCGGCGGGCGCGGGGGGTGGAGGTATGGGCCGCTTTGCATTCATCAGGCCGCCAGGGGGTCACCGAAATGATCGAGCGCAATTGCAGACAGGCCAGGCGGTTCGCAGAAGGCTTCCATCTGCCGGATTCGATGTGCTCAACCAGGTTGTACTGAACCAGGTGCTGGTCAGCTTTGGAGATCCGGAAAAGACCAACCGCATCATCGCCGGCATCCAGACGGAGGGCACCTGTTGGTGCGGCGGAACAGTCTGGCATGGACGCACAGCCATGCGCATCAGCGTATGTTCATGGGCGACCACAGACCAGGATGTGGAAAGATCCCTGGAAGCGATGCTGCGGGTGGCCAGGAATGCATGACCCCACCAGTGAAAACAATTTACTGCATTCCTTGAGCGGATCCGGGAAAAATCGGGTAAGATAATCTTATCCTTCAGCAACATATTCTGCTCAAAATTGGTTCTTTATGAAAACCACAGTGCTCCAAATTGGCAAGAAAAGTGAAAGCAAAAATTCCATCCCGTGCATATGGGTCCATACCCTGGTGATAGGAAGCGGGGCGGCGGGATTGAATGCTGCCGTGCAACTGGTTCGCAATGGGATTGAAGATATTCTCATCCTGACAGAGGGGCTGGAAAAAGGGACCTCCATCAACACGGGCAGCGATAAGCAGACTTATTACAAGCTGGCCATGTGCGGCGGCGAAGCTGATTCTCCGCCGCGCCATGGCTGAGAACTATCTATCGGGCGGGTCGATGCACGGAGACCTTGCGCTGGTCGAGGCATCCATTTCTGCACGGGCGTTCATCAACCTGGTCAGCCTGGGCGTTCCTTTTCCACGTGATCAATACGGACAATTTGTCGGTTACAAAACCGATCACGACCAGCGCCAGAGGGCCACTTCCATCGGGCCGTATACTTCACGGGAGATGTGTCGCAGCCTTATCAAAGAAGTGCAACGCCTGAACATCCCGGTGCAGGAAGGTCGCGAAGTAATCGAATTGATCGTTCTCGATAGCAATGGCAGCCGGCGGGCAGCCGGGGCGCTGGCGGTTGACCATGAAGGCAATTTTCACGCCTACCTTGCCGAAAATGTGATCTTTGCGGTTGGCGGGCCAGGCGGGCTTTACAAAACGAGCGTTTATCCGGCAGTCCAATTTGGGGGCATCGGCCTGGCACTGCTTGTGGGAGCCAGGGCACGAAATTTACCCGAATCACAATACGGACTTGCATCCATTAAATTCCGATGGAATGTATCCGGAACCTTTATGCAGGTTATCCCGCGCTTCGTCAGCCGGGCAGCGGACGGTATCTCAGACGAACAGGAATTTTTGGGTCCATTTTTCGCCTCAGTAGGGGAAATGAGCGGGAAGATTTTCCTTAAAGGATACCAATGGCCGTTCGATGCCTGCAAGGTCATTGGGGGTTCCTCGTTGATCGACCTGCTGGTCTACATAGAAACTACCGTGAAAGGCAGAAGGGTATTCCTGGATTTCCTTCACAATCCGCAGGGTTTTTCCTTCAATGAACTCCCGGAAGAAGCCAGAACATATTTAACGCGTTCAAATGCATTACAGTCGACGCCCCTGGAACGATTATTGGCGATGAACCCGGGTGCGGCTGAGTTATACCGGGAACATAACATTGACCTGGCCGGCGAAGCGCTCGAAATCGCGGTGTGCGCACAACATAACAACGGTGGCCTGGCGGGAAACATCTGGTGGGAATCGACGAACATCAAGCATTTATTTCCCATCGGTGAAGTGAACGGATCGCATGGAGTTAACCGGCCTGGAGGCTCGGCGCTAAATTCCGGGCAGGTTGGGGGAATTCCGGGCGGCGGAATATATCGCCAACCGGTATGCGGGCTGGAGTATCGATGAAGAGGCGGCCGGGAAAGACATTCAGAACAGGATTGAAGCAGCCAGGCAATGGCTCACAAGAGGCCGGGAGGCCACGGAAGGATGGCACGAAATCCTGAACGAGATCCGGGCGCGCATGTCCCTGGCAGGCGCAAATATCCGCTCCGAAAAAATCATCAAGCTTGAGACCGCCAAAGCCTGGGACCGTGTACGGTTTTTAATGGAACACGGCTGCGGTTATAAAGATGATCAATCCATACGACAGGTCTATCGAGTAAGGCAGTTATGTTTTGCGCATGCAGTCTATCTATCGGCAATCCTGCATGCCATTCAAAGCGGAGTTGGAAGTCGCGGTTCATTCATCGTTCTGGATCGTGCTGGAGAAAAAATCCATCCATTATTGGAAGAAAATTGGAGGATGGTTGTAGAGGACCCGGCATTTCGTTCCAAACTCCTGGAAACTGAAGTAAGGCCGGATGGGGTTATCGTAAATGAGTGGGTCGACTGCAGGCCCATTCCTGAAACAGAGGCATGGTTTGAAACGGCCTGGGCGGAATTTCGGGCGGGGAATATCTATCACTCCGATTAGAATAATAAGGAGATAAATAGATCGAGAGCAGGAAAGCGGCTGAAAATCAGCCGCTTTCCTGTTAACCAATTAATAAATCGCCAATACCATAGACAAATGTCAAGTGCGACATATGATTTTCGTCAGTCGTATTTCGAGACAGTTAATGTGATAATGTCAAATATGGTTTGACATTATCAAATTTACATTCCAGAGCATAAGGCATAATGGATGGAACCAACACAAAAGAAGGAACGAAAAGTAATCGCCTCCGTACAACACGCCTTGAATATTCTTAACCTGTTCGATGGTTCGCATCCGGAAATGGGGAATTCTGAAATTGCCAGCATGCTCAATATGGATCCCGGCACTGCTGCCGGGCTCATCTACACTCTGAAACACAATAACTACCTGGATCAAAATCTCTCCAACCGCAAGTATCGCCTGGGCTTGAAGTTAGCCGAGCGGGCTGCGGTCCTTTTAAACCAGATCGATCTGCGAAAAATCGCTGCGCCTTACCTCGAAGAGCTGCGCCAGTGGAGCGGCGAAAGCACCAACCTGGCCATCTGCGATCACCAGGAAGTTGCCTATATTGAGCGGCTTTTCGGAAGCCACTCGCTGGGAATCCGGTCCGAGGTGGGCAAACGCGCTCCCATCCATAGCACTGCCCTGGGGAAGGCAATACTGGCGAACCTCAGGTCGAAGGAAGTTCATTCGATCTTATTTGATTACAGATTCTTTTCAGTCACGTCCAATACGATCACCAACCGTGATGATTTCATACACGAGCTGGAACGCGTCCGAAAGGCGGGCTACGGAATTGATAATGAAGAGAACGAAATCGGCGGACGATGCCTGGCTGCACCAATACTGAACAACGAAGGTCTGGCGGTTGCAGCGATCAGCATATCCTTTCCGACCCAACGTTTACCGGTGGAAAAAATCCCGGAATTTGGCGAAAAATCAAAACAGCTGCCCTAGAAATATCCACAATCATTGGATATCGCCAAGAAAATTTCCAGAAGGAGGTGATCTAAACAAATTTCCTAGCCAATGGATCTTTTCGTATGGCACTCACCCTATTCGACCCTATACAAATTTCGGAGGAGACTAATGAAACGTACCATTTGGATCGTCCTGTCCGTTATGCTGGCTGCCAGCATGCTGCTTTCATCCTGCGCCACTGCGAAACCGACCGCAGCACCCGTGGTTGTGGCCCCCACAACAGCCCCGGTTGTTGATCCTACTGCTGCTCCGGTTGTTGAACCAACTGCAGCAGTCGCTGCGGCCCCGATCGTCATCGGCACATCCCTGCCCCTGACCGGCGAGTTTTCGATCACGGGCACCAAGCACCAGGCTGGCTATCAACTGTGCGTCGATCTCATCAATAAAGGCGGCGGTTTGCTTGGCCGCCAGGTCAATTTGATCGTTAGCGATAACCAGTCCGATGTCGATACCACCCTGGCCCAGTTCGAGCGATTCATCAACGTGGACAAGGTCGACCTGATCTTCGGCAGCTTTTCCAGCAAGCTAACCTTCCCCGCGACTTCCATCACAGAATTGGCCGGCTACTTGCACCCGATCCCCTCGGCCGCAGCCCTGCGCGTTTACGAGCGCGGTTTCAAGAACCTGGTCTACTTCCAACCGAACGCGGCCGAATACATCGGCGCTTCCCCGGTCATGATGATCAAAGACCTGGTGGCTGCCGATAAACAGCCCGCTACCATTGCCATTGCCTACGCTGACGACTTCTATGCCAGCGCCCTGGTGGCCGGTTTGCTTGGCCAGGATGTAACTTTCCAAAATGACGATGGCACCAATAAGACCGTCAGCCTGGCCCCGGGTGAATTGAAAAAAGCCGGATTAGACAATATCGTATTCAATGAAATGTGGCCGGCCGGTTTCACCGATTGGACCACACTGGCCAGCAAGATCAAAGCTGCCAATGCAGATTTCCTCTTCGCCCCGGTCACTTCTGCCGATGAAGCCATTCAACTGGTGCGCGCCCTGCAGCAGGTTGGTTACCAGCCCAAAGGCATCTTCATGAGCCAGGGCGCACAAGCTGAGTTTGGCCAAGCCCTTGGCAGCGCTGCCAATGGGATCACCATTCAGGCATCCTGGCACCCGCTGGCGAACTTCACCGGTGTGCTGAACGGCGCAGAATTCACCAATCAGATGTTCCTGGATGCATTCAAAGCCACCAATAGCACCGATGCTGGTGAAGATGAAGCCATCCCATTCGCTTTGTGCCAGGGCATTGAACAGGCCGTACGCACCACCGGCTCCACCGACAACAAAGTCCTGCATGATTGGCTGGCCGCCCGCACCGCCGCCGAGCCCGTCAAAACCATCCTGGGCGATTTCTACTGGGATGAGCGCGGCCTGCCCATCAACAAGTCCTTCATTATGACCCAATGGCAGGACGGCAAGCTTGAGTTCGTATACCCGACGGATGCATTCCCGGGTGTCAAGCCCCTGCTCTATCCAAAACCGACCTGGTAAACCCAATTCTTCGATCTGTGCCTGGCGTCTGGCCAGGCACAGATCCCTGTTGACGATAAATTTCACGAAAAACAAAATTTCGATCCGATACGGTGATATATGATGGCACTTTTGGAAATTAAAGGGGTCAGCAAAAGGTTCGGCGGCATCCAGGCGGTAGAGGATTGTTCCTTTTCGGTTGAAAAAGGATCGATCGTCAGCCTGATCGGTCCGAATGGCGCAGGAAAAACAACCGTCTTTAACCTCATCACGGGCTTGCTGCCGATCGATTCAGGACAGATCACATTCGAGGGGAAGAAGATTAACGGTCTCAAGCCGCACCAGATCACGCGGCGCGGGATCAGCCGGACCTTTCAAATCACCCGTGACCTGCAGGAACTAACCGTTTTGGAAAATATGATCGTTCAATCACAAGTCAAGGGATTCTGGGACATGTTCGGGATCAGCATGCTGAAGGAGGAAGAAGAGCGGGCAATGGAGCTGCTTTCCTTCGTTGGTATCGACCATCTTGCCAGGGAAAAATCCAAGAATCTGTCCTACGGACAAAAAAAATTGCTTGAATTCGCCTCGGTTTTGATGTCCGAGCCAAGCCTGATCATGCTGGATGAGCCGGCCGGAGGCGTTAACCCGACCCTGCTCGAAAGCATCATCGATCGCATCCTGCAGTTGAATAAAAAAGGAATCACCTTCCTGATCATTGAACACAACATGGACCTGGTCATGAAGATCAGCAACCCGGTTATCTGCATGGCCTATGGAACCGTCCTGGCTCAGGGAACTCCCAAAGAGATCCAGGAAAACCAACATGTGCTGGAAGCCTATCTGGGAGAATAGAGATGGGCATATTAATCATTGAAAATATCGTTGCCGGTTACGGCAGCGGGCCAAACATCCTGAGCAACCTTTCGCTGACCGTGGCATCAGGGAAAACCTACTGTATTATTGGTCCGAACGGCGCAGGAAAATCCACCCTGATCAAGGTCATCGCCGGCCTGATCAAGCCCAGGGAAGGCAGGATAACTTATAAAGGCGAGCTGATCAGCGGTTTACGACCAGACCAGGTTATGCAGCGCGGCATATGTTATGTCCCTTCCGACCGCAGCCTGTTCCCGGATATGACCGTCAGGGAAAACTTGCGCATGGGCGGGTACGTTCTGCGCAATCCGCGCCTGGTGGAACAGCGGATCGAGGAGATATTCACCCAGTTCCCGATCCTCAAGGAAAAAAGCTCACAGATGGCAAAAACCCTTTCCGGCGGACAGCAGCAGCTGGCCGCGATCGCCAGGACCATGGTGCTCAAACCGGAGCTGATCATGCTGGATGAGCCATCGCTGGGCTTAGCTCCGAAAGTGGTCCAGCAAATTTTCGGCACAATCGCCGGGTTGCGCAACGTGGGCTGACGATCCTGCTGGTTGAACAAAATGCCCGCAAAGGATTGCAAAATGCCGACCAGGGAGTGGTGCTTGACCTTGGCACGAATAGTTTCGAACGCCCGGCAGAAGAAGTCCTTCAGGATCCCCGCATCCAGGAGCTCTATCTCGGAAAGCGGCGGCAGCCGCTGGTGCTGGAGGAGCAGAAATGATACAAGTAATCCAAATCCTCATTTTGGGCGTAGCCTTGGGCGGCGTTTATGCGTTGATGTCTTCCGGGATGACCCTGATCTTTGGTGTCATGCGAATTGTCAACCTGGCCCACTCCGCCTTTATCATCCTGGCGGCTTATATCTCTTTCTGGCTATTCAAGCTGCTGCATGTCGATCCGATCGTTTCGATCCTGATCAACATGCCGGTCATGTTCGCCTTGGGGATGATCTATTACAAAGTTTTATTTGCAGCCCGGGCTGATAATCCCCGTTTTACGGATATTACTGTGCTAATTACCTTCGCCACCGGCCTGGTCCTCGAAGGATTGCTGGCATATTTCTTTACCGGGATCTACCGCTCGACCACGCCCAGGTATGCCCAACACTCGCTGAATTTCGGTCCTTTTTTTGTGCCCGAGAGCCAACTGTATGCCACGATCATCAGTGTTGTCCTGATTGTAGGCCTTTGGATGTTCCTGCGCTCCACCCGGACCGGGAATGCAATCCGTGCCACCATGCAAAATCGAAATGCCGCCCAGGTGGTGGGTGTAAACGTTACCTGGGTATCCACGTTGGCTTTTGGCATCGGCCTGGCGATGGCGGGCGCATCCGGGTCACTGCTCAGCTTTATTTTCACTTTCTTTCCTGCAAAACATATTGCCTGGATCGGGATGATCATGTGTCTGGTCGTGTTGGGCGGCATGGGCAGCCTGATGGGTGCGCTGGTCAGCTCACTCCTGCTGGCAACCATCTCATCCTTCGTCAGCTTCTATATTGGTTCTGCCTGGTCCCCGATCACTTTTTACCTGGCGCTCTTTTTGATCCTATTGTTCCGGCCGCAAGGGCTGTTCGGTAAAAAGGTGGAGGTTAAATGACGGAAATATATGAAAAGGGAACCACCCTTCAAAAAGAAATCCGGGGTAAAACCAGTCAAGGCAAATCTCTGGATCAAAGCCGGCGTCCCGCTGGTGATTCTGGCAATCCTGGCGATGCTGCCGGTCTTTCAGATTGTAAATGGGGGTCTCAATTATTGGCTGCACATGCTTCTGTACGTGTTCCTCTACATAATCATGTCTTCCAGTTGGAATATCATCGGCGGTTATGCGGGTTATGTTTCCCTGGGTCACAACGTGTTTTTTGCCTTCGGCGCATACTTCGCAGGCATGTTTTTCGTTTATCTACGGGTATCTCCTTTCCTGATCGCGCCGGTGGCAGGCATCGCGGCCATGTTGGGCGGCCTGCTGTTCGGACTGATCGCCCTGCGAACGCGCGGCACTGCCTTTATCATCTCCACTATCGCCCTGGTACTGCTGATGGTCGAAGTGCTCGACAATTGGAAACCCACCGGTGGAACCAACGGCCTTGCCATGAAAATCATCGGCCTGGATGGGCAATTTGCAAAAATCCCTTATTATTACTACCTGCTCGTGATCATGGTCCTGACCGTGCTCACCTCCTATTTCATCAAGCATTCCAAATTCGGCCTGGGATTGCGGGCGATCTCGCAGGATGAGACCAAAGCCGAAGTGGCCGGCATCCCGACCCGCTTGTACAAGATCCTGGCATTCGGGATCAGCGGCCTGTTTATTGGGATGGCCGGTGCAATCTGGGGTTCCTATCTTACCTATCTGCGCCCGTCCATTTTTCTGACCGTGGCGATCGGCACGAATATCGTCCTCAATACCATCCTGGGTGGAAAAGGGACAGTCAGCGGGCCCGTCATTGGCGCGGCCATCATGATCGCAGTGAATGAGTTTGTTGTTGCGAAACTGGGCGCGACGGAGTTGAATATTGTCGTGACCGGCTTGATCTTGATTTTTGTGCTGCTTTATTTCCCTGAAGGCATCGTTGGGTCTCTCAAGAACAAGAACCGGCTGCCATCTTTCCTGGATTGGGGTTAGCGCCCTATCCGCAACCTGCCCGACCCGGGTGCAGCCGAACTGCCTGCGCCTGGCCTGAAGGCGGCAAAATGACAAAGAATAATAAAAAAACAGCCATCATCACCGGCTCGGGCCGGGGCATCGGACGCGGAATTGCCATTCAATTGGCGAAATCCGGTTGGAATATCATCGTAAACGATGTACATGACCCGCAACCGCCGGCGGAAACCCTGGGACTTGTCAGAAGCGAAGGGAGTGATGGAGCGACCATCATGGCTGATATTACCTCCGCCGTGGACAGGGAGCGGCTGGTTTCCGAGACTCTGGAAGCCTTCGGCAGGATCGACCTGCTCGTCAATAACGCCGGAATTGGTCCGCGCCAACGCCTGGACATCCTTGAGATCACTGAAGAAAGCATGGATGAGGTCCTTAAGGTCAACTTGATCGGTCCATTCTTCCTGACGCAACTGGTTGCCAGGAAAATGATCGAACTGGTGGACCAAAAAATTATCGAGAACCCAAAAATTGTTAACATCGGCTCGATAAGCGCATTTACCAGCAGCACCAGCCGTGCAGAATATTGTATTTCCAAAGCCGGGGTAGCCATGGTGACGCTGCTCTACGCTGACCGGCTAGCGGCGCAGGGTATCAACGTTTACGAAATCCGCCCCGGAATCATCGAAACACCCATGACCTCCGGGGTGAAGGATAAGTACGACAAATTAATCGCCGAAGGAATCACACCCATCAAGCGCTGGGGCCAGCCAGTGGATATCGGAAAAGCCATCGTTTGTATTGCGGAGGATTACCTGCCCTTTTCAACCGGCCAGGTGATCAATGTGGATGGTGGTTTCCATATCCACCGGCTCTAATTTTGTATCCATCCGAAAATTAAAAGTAGAACCGTTTTTTGGGTGCAGGCACTCATAAACGAACTCCTCCTGAATTTTCGGACAAATTAATACAGGAAGAGGCATTATGAAAAAAATCGTAACATTTGGAGAAATAATGCTGCGTCTTTCTCCTCCGAGCGCTCTGCGCTTTGCCCAGACGCGCTCTTTTGATATTGTTTACGGGGGCGGCGAATCCAATGTCGCCGTCTCACTTGCAAATTTTGGCCTGGAAACCGAACTGGTGACCCGCCTGCCTGCCCATGAGCTTGGAGGGGCCTGCCTGCAGTATCTACGCCAGTACAACGTCGGGACGAGTCATATTCTGCGAGGCGGTGAGCGGCTGGGTATCTATTTTCTCGAGACTGGGGCAGTCATGCGTGCAAGCCAGGTTATCTATGACCGGGGCGGTTCATCTTTTGCAGGGATCCAGCCAGGAATGTTGAATTGGGAGTGAAATATTCCAGGAAGCCAACTGGTTCCATTGGACCGGGATCACCCCGGCCATCTCCGAGGGCGCCGCGGCAGTTTGCCTGGAAGCCGTCCAGACCGCCCGCAGGATGGGCGTCACGGTTTCCTGTGATATGAACTACCGCGCCAAACTATGGAAGTGGGGGAAGACTGCCGGGGAAGTTATGGCACAGCTGGTTGACAACTGCGATGTGTTGATAGGGAATGAGGAGGATGCCGAGAAGGTATTTGGTATCAAATCCCCGCTCACGGATGTCACCTCAGGCAAGGTAGCCTGTGAGCAATATTTCTTTGTGTGCAGTGAACTCAACAAGAAATTCCCGGGTTTACGGACCATCGCGATCACTCTGCGCGGCTCGCTTTCTGCCAGCCACAACACCTGGTCGGGCGTTTTATGGCAGAACGGCCATATTTACCAGGCACCGTTGTACGATATCACCCACATCGTTGACCGCGTGGGCGGCGGAGATGCCTTTATGGGCGGATTGATCTATGGACAGCTGGCTTTCCCGGATGATCCGCAGAAAGGCTTGAACTTTGCAGCGGCTGCATCAGCCCTTAAACATACCAATCAGCGGAGACTTCAACCTGGTGACGGTTCCGGAAATCGAAAAATTGATGGATGGTGACGCATCCGGGCGTGTCAATCGGTAACTTTATAAAGAGGAAGCAACGATGCCACAAAACTCGCGTTTATTTGTTTTGACAACCATGATCAATACCGGAATGGTGCCGGTTTTTTATCACCCCGATGCGGAAGTCACCATCAATGTTATCAAAGCCTGCCTGGATGGTGGAGTGCGCTGTTTCGAATTCACCAATCGCGGCGATCGGGCGCATGAAGTCTTTGGCGAAGTGATCAAAAGCTTGAAATCCGATAAACGACTGATCCTGGGTGCCGGTTCCATTATCGATCCAGCCACCGCGGCCCTTTATATCCAGCTGGGCGCCAGCTTCATCGTAGGCCCGCTCCTGAACCCGCAGGTTGCCCAACTATGCAATCGAAGAAAGATCGCCTACAGTCCGGGCTGCGCCACGGTGACGGAGATATCCCAGGCAGAAGAGCTCGGCGTGGAGATATGCAAAATATTCCCGGGCAGCACAGTGGGCGGTCCCGACTTTATCAAGGATTTGCATGGACCCATGCCGTGGACGCGCATCATGCCTACGGGCGGGGTGGATGCCACAGAAGAAAGTATCACGCGCTGGATCAAAGGCGGCGCGGCTTGTGTGGGCATGGGAAGCAAATTATTCCCAGCCGAGTCGATTGCCGCCGGGAATTTTGCCAAAATCACGGACAATGTATCTACGATTTTGAAGTGGGTCGAAGCCGCTCGCGGTGGCACCCATCCGATCGCCTGAAAAGAGCACTGGATGAAAACAAGCTCCTACCATCCCATTTCGCATTACAGAACCGCTGCCGAATTCCTGGCGTATGTCAGAGAGCTAGGTATCGAGCTTCCGTTCGAGTCCGAGGTCCAGTCGGCTCCCGAGAGCCCGATGGCCCAGCCGTATTTTTTAAACTCCGGCAGGAAGATTGGAAACCGCTTCTGCATTCAACCCATGGAAGGCTGGGATGGAACGACAGACGGAAAACCCACCGAGCTCACCTTCCGACGCTGGCGGAACTTCGGCATAAGTGGGGCAAAATTAATTTGGGGGGGCGAAGCTGCAGCAGTCAGGGCGGATGGTCGGGCCAATCCGAACCAGCTTATGATACTGGACGATACGATGGCCGAGCTCGAACAGTTGCGGCAGGCATTGGAGCAAGAGCATATAAGCCTTTATGGATCAGCCAGTGACCTGCTGGTTGGCCTGCAGCTTACCCATTCCGGGCGTTTCAGCCGCCCGAATGAAAAAGCAAGACTCGAACCAAAAATTCTGTATCACCACCCGGTACTGGACAATCTTTTCAATCTCCCTGCAGATTACCCGCTGATGACCGATTCAGAAATTGACGATCTGATCGGATATTACATCCTGGCGGCCAAACGGGCCCAAACAATCGGTTTTGAATTTGTGGATATAAAACACTGCCACGGTTACCTGGGCCACGAATTTCTGAGCGCAATGGATCGTCCCGGGCGTTTCGGTGGTACATTCGAAAACCGTACCCGTTTCCTGAGGGAGATCGTCGCTGGCATCCGCAGTGAGTGTCCCGGTCTGCTGATCGGTGTGCGGGTGAGCGCCATTGATTTTCCCCCTTTCCGGCCAGACACCAATAATATCGGCAAGATGGTGGATTACCGGGATGGAAACGGCCGTTACCCGTATGCTTTTGGCGGCGACCCCGATCACCCGGGTCAAATCAAATTGGATGAGGTGATTGCCTTCACCAGCCTGCTGCAGGAGTTGGGCGTGGAACTGGTGAATTTTTCGGCCGGAAGCCCCTATTACAACCCGCACCTGACACGCCCGGCCCAATATCCTCCTTCAGACGGATACCTGCCCCCTGAAGACCCGCTGGTGGGTGTGGCCCGCCACATAAACGTGGATGCGGAACTAAAAAAGCACTCACCCAGATTGGCGACTGTTGGCTCGGCCTATACGTATCTTCAAGACTGGCTCCCAAACGTTGCCCAGGCAGCCATTCGAAGCGGATCGATCGATTTTGTCGCTCTGGGACGCATGGTGCTGTCCTACCCTGAAATGCCTGCCGATATCCTGGCCGGCAAACCGCTGGCACGTAAACGGATCTGCCGGACTTTCAGCGATTGCACAACCGGTCCCCGCAAGGGAATGGTTTCAGGCTGCTATCCACTAGATGCTTATTACAAGTCGCGCCCAGAGGCGACCGTTATGAAGGAAGTAAAAGCGGCCAGGTAGCCTCCAGCTTGAATCCATGAAAAGGAATATCCCAGCATGAAAGTGGTTGCATTTAAAGAAGCCGTCAGTTACATCCGTGACAATGATCTGGTTATGATCGGAGGTTCCGGGGGTGGGCATGCCGTCCCGGAAGCCCTGATCGTTGCGCTTGAAGAGCGTTATTTACGGGATGCAAGCCCCCGCCAGATTACCCTGCTCCACCCGGTAGGGATCGGTGACAATATTAGCCAGGGAGTGGGACACCTGGCCCATCCGGGGCTGGTCAAACGGATCGTGGCGGGTGCGCTGGTGAACAGTCCCGCGTTTCAAAAACTGGCCGCCGAAAATAAAGTGGAAGCCTATACCCTGCCCCAGGGAGCGCTTTCCGAATTGGTGCGCGAGATGGCCTCCGGCCGGCCGGGATTGCTAACACAAACCGGCATGCACACATTCGTAGACCCACGCACCAACGGCGGGCGGCAGAGCGAATGCGCCCAGGAGGCGCTGATAGAGCTTGTTCAACTGGCAGGGAAAGAATGGTTGTTTTACAAGCCCTACCATGTGGATGTGGCTTTCCTGCGCGGAACCAGCGCGGACGAGGATGGGAACGTCAGCATGGAACACGAAGCCATCTTCGGTGAGATGCTATCAATGGCACAAGCCACCCGCCGCAGTGGAGGCATCAATATCGTACAGGTGGAACGGCTGGCACAGCGCGGGACACTTCCAGCGAAAACCGTCAAGATCCCCGGCATGCTGGTGGATCTGGTGGTGGTGGATCCCAACCAACGCCAGACCTACAAAATGGATTACAGTCCGGCCTATGCAGGCGAGATAAAGATCCCGCTCACCCAAATTGTTCCACTTCCGTTGGATATACGCAAGATAATCGCCAGGCGGGCCGCCATTGAATTGGTTCCGGGAGCGGTATGCAACCTAGGTTCGGGAGTATCCACCGGGATTGCAGCCATCGCCGCCGAAGAAGGCTGCCTGGATCAGATCGTACTTACGAACGAGCAAGGTCTGATCGGGGGCGCGCCTTCCTCCGACTCGGGGGCAGCCATAAACTACTCTTCCATTGTCGACCAACCCTACCAGTTTGATTTTTACGATGGCGGTGGGCTGGATCTGGCTTTCCTTTCCTTTGCACAGGTGGATGCAGATGGCAGCGTGAATGTTAGCCGGTTCAACGGCCGCATCATTGGCGTAGGTGGGTTTATCAATATCAGCCAGCATGCCAAAAAAGTGGTATTCAGCGGCGCTTTTACCGCGGGCGATGTTGTAATAGGCTGGCCAGACGGTCAAACGCTCATCACTAGGGAAGGCAAATTCAACAAATTCGTTGCACACCTGGAACAGGTTTCTTATAACGGGCCGTTCGCCCAGGAACGCAACCAGGAAGCATACTATATTACGGAGCGGGCGGTTTTCCGCCGAGGCACCCGGGGAATTGAGCTGATCGAGATCGCTCCTGGCATCGACCTGAACCGGGATATCCTGGCGCACATGGACTTCAAGCCGGATATCGCCCGCGATCTAAAATTGATGGATCCCCGCCTGTTTTGCGATAAAAAAATGGGGCTGGTTGACGATTTGATGCGAAAAGAACCATGTAACATCCCACCACGATTAAGGAAACAGGTTTAAGCGATGAATACAAATCCAGTGAATACCCCTGTAGAAGAACTATCCGCGGTCCAGGTGAGGCGGCCGGTCGAGGGTGTGGCAATCATCACCATCAAATCCGAACCATTGGGTGTTCTGAGGCATTCCGTCAAGCGAGCCCTGGCGCATGTTCTGACTGAATTGGAAAAGGATGGTTCGATCCGCTGCGTGGTGTTGACGGGAGAGGGCAAGGCTTTTTCGGTTGGCTCGGATATCCGCGATTTCAGCCAGGAAGTTGGCTGGCTGCTGGAGAACGATTACTGGGAAGCTTCCCTGAACCAGATGTTGGAAGACGCCCGTTTCCCGATCATTGCCGCCTGTAACGGTCTAGCCCTGGGCGGAGGGCGCGGTCCTGGCGCTGGCCTGTGATTTCCGGGTAGCTTCTGTTTCGGCGAAGTTCGGTTTTCCGGAAGTCAAAGTCGGCGCATTTGCCTCCGGGAGCGGAACCCAGCGACTGCCGGAGCTGGTGGGACGCGGGCGGGCGCTGGACCTGCTGCTTACAGGACGGATCATCACAGCTGATGAAGCCCTTCAATATGGGCTGGTGGAGTATGTCTTCCTGGATAGTGAGATGCTCAACAAAACCATCGAGATAGCGGAAACGATCGGCTCCTATTCAGGACTGGTGACGGCGGCAACGAAACGGTGTGTAAACCAGGGCCAGCGATCAGGCTGGCAGGCAGGATTGGCCCTGGAGAGCGACTTGCGCGTAAAGACTGGCCGTGGTCAGGATGCCAGGGAAGGCCGGGCTGCCTTCCTGGAAAAACGGGCGCCGAAATTCAACCAGGGACTCTAAAAAGAGAACAGCATGCGTCTAATCACATACCAATTGGATCATAAAATCCGCCTGGGAGTCCTGCTCGATAAACAAGTTATCGATGTCCAACTCGCCTGTAAGGAATACTACCGCGCCGCCGGTAAACCTTCCAGTTCCGAACGGCAACCGGATTCACTTCTAGCCTGGCTGGTAGCGGGTGAAGAAGTCCGCCAGGAGGCCAGCGAGGCGGTCGGTTTCATCAGCCTGGCACCTGTACAGAGGGAATTCATCGAGCGCAACGTTAGACTCGATCTAAAAGAGATTACGCTGCTGGCTCCCCTGCCGCGCCCCGGAAAGGTGATCTGTGTAGGCGGTAATTTTCCCGCTCCAGGCAAATTATCCGCACCGGAATACCCGATCCTCTTTCTCAAACCATCCAGTTCCGTCACCGGAGCGGGAATGCCCATCTGGCTTTCCGAGATGACCAATGACGTGGGTTACGAAGTCGAACTGGCTGTTGTCATGAAGAAACGGGCTCACCGGGTGAGTATTCCGGAGGCTTTGAGCTGCATCGGCGGATATACCCTCGCCAACGATGTGGGGGACCGCTTGCTCGAAAAGCGTACGAGCCAATGGACGTCAGGCAAAATGTTCGACTTTTTCACTCCTCTGGGTCCCGCGCTGGTCACTCCGAATGAGATTCCCGATATCCAGTCCCTCAAAATGGAGACTTGGATCAATGACATGCAGGTTCAAAAGGGCACCGTTGGCGAGATGTTCTTTGCACCCGATGCACTGGTCAGCTACATCTCGCACCTGACCACGCTCGAGCCAGGGGATATTATCCTGACCGGCAGTCCAAAACTGATGGATGACGGACCGGCGCCAATGGTTTCCATGAAACCGGGCGATACAGTCAGGGTCACCATCGGCGGATTGGGAGAACTTTCCAATCCGGTTAGAGAGGAGCCAAGATGAAAGAAACCTATCCAATGGCAGTGATGGTTGCTCCCGGAAGAGTGGAATTCCAGGAACACAGATTGGCTGTACTTGGTAACAAGGATGTTCTCATCCAGATCAAAGCCGCCGCCATTTGCGGCAGCGATCTCCATATCTTCAAAGGCCGCCACCCTTCAGCCGGGCTGCCCGTCGCGGTAGGGCATGAAGCTTCCGGGCAGATCATTGCGGTTGGGAAGGATGTAACGAAACACCAGGTTGGCGAGCGCGTCACCATCGAGCCGGTGATCTCCTGCGGGCAATGTGATTTTTGCCGGCGCGGCCATTATCATCTATGCGTTAATATCAGTTTTCAGTATCGCAAGGGGCAGGGTGTGTTCACTCCGTATTTCATCGCCGCCGAAGAGCGGGTGTATAAATTGCCGGAGAATCTCTCGTACGAGGAAGGGGCGCTTGTCGAACCGCTTTCAGTGGCGCTGCATGCCGTCAAGAAATCGGGAGTATGTCTGGGGCAGAGCAGTGCAGTATTTGGCGCAGGAGCAATTGGCCTGCTGGTCGCCATGCTGGCGCGGCGGACAAGCGGCAGCCAGGTGTTTGTGAGCGACATCAATCCTTTCCGCCTGGAAAAAGCACTCGAATTTGGTGCGACGAATATCATCAATAGCCGTGACACAGACCCGGTTAAAACCATTATGGAAAAAACCTCTCAAATGGGAGTGGATCACTCCTTCGAGGCAGTTGGATTGGAACTCACTCTTCATCAAACTTTGAAGGTTTTGAAAAAAGGCGGGGCCGCGACACTTTTGGGGATTTTCGAAAACCCGGATATCATCGTCCCGGTAAATTTATTTGTGCAACGCGAGATCAGTCTGGCCGGATCTCAGGGATACTGTTGGGATTTTCAAGACAGCCTGGCTTTACTGGAAAACGGCTTTATCGATTTAAAGGCGCTGATCACCCACCGCCTGCCAGTTGAGGAATTACAGCACGGGTTCGAGATTTTAACGGATCCGAAGATGTCTGCGATCAAAATTGTTTTAACAATAGGACAATAACCAGCAGAATTATTATCGCTTGATTGCAGGTCCGACTCCTGCCGGGCCAACCTTATACAAAAATTCGTTCCTTGCTAAAACCCCACCTCTCGGTGGGTTTTTTTTGGCGGCCTGGCTACCAGGAGATCATTTGTTTGCCTTGATATTTCACGCAGGTGAAATGCATCCAACGGAAAGTGAGCCGGGTTCACGCAGCGAGGGCGCCCGTTTCGAAACCGAGTTCAGGCGGACAAGGCAGGCGCAACTTGACTGTCGTCCCACCAGTCGGGTCGGAGGAAATATCCAATTCCCCATGGAAGAGGCGGGCACGCTCGTACATGCCGGCCAGACCAAGGTGGCCGCCGCGGACCAGGCTGCGAACATCCGGGTTGGGAAAGACGGCCCCATCATTACTAACCTGCGCCCGGATTTCAGCCTCTCCGAACGCCATCTCCACATCCACACGAGTTGCCTGGCTGGCATGTTTGCGGATGTTCGCGAGGGCTTCCTGGACGACACGAAAAACTGCCAGCTCAATATCGGAAGACAGTCGACGCTGCTCGCCAGTCACCACGCACTGGCAGCGGATGGAAGGCATCTGCTGCTCCAGGTCATTGCACAGGGCATGCAGAGCAGCCGACAAGCCCAGGTCTTCAAGGATTGACGGTCGCAGCGCATTACTGATCCGGCGCACCTCTCCAAGAGTTTGATCGAGCAGAGCCTGCAGCTCATCCAGACGCCGGCGCGCCAAGCGCGGGTCGACCTCCAGCTCGTTGCGACATAGTTCCACGCGCTGCACCAGCCCGACCAGATCCTGCAAGGTGCCATCATGAAGCTCATGGGAAAGCCGCTGGCGCTCCTCTTCCTGGCTCAGCAGGGCCTTGTGCGCATACTGCCTCAGGCCGCTCTGCTGTTCGGCAAGCTGAACAACCATCTGGTTGAAAGCTTTGATCAGTTGGCGCAGCTCTAGCGGACCCTGCTCCAGCATGGGATGAAAGAGGCTGCCGGGGAGCGCGCGGGCAGCATTACCAGCCAATTCAGCAATGGAGCCGGTCACGCGACCGACACTCAACGACAACATATACAAAGTAAAGATTGACCCGAGAACCAATAATCCTATCAGGATCAACTCGTCATATAAAGCCGGGGCCATGACCGCGCTCCACGGCTCTTCCAGGATCAGGCCAGCAGGGCGACCCGTCAGCGGGGCATACACGGCTGTGATTTCATTTCCCCCCGGATCGGTCTGCGTCAGGCGGCCGGTTGGTTTTTGACCCTGAATGAAACCTGTGAGCTCCTGGCTGGTCAACCCGGGCCGATCGTCTCCAGCTCCGTAATGAGCCAATACTTTGCCATAAACGTCAATCAGGAACAAGCGAGCGTTTTGACCCAATGCGTATTCGCCCAGCCAGGCTGAAAAGGCCGATCCAGATAAATTTTGGCCGGAATTTAACGCCGAGGATATTTCACTGGCGGCCAACTCGACCCGGGCAGTATCGCGCTGCAATGCCAGGTTGAGGGTCAACTGGCGAAAGGCAACCGTCGCCACCAGGCCGGCAAGCAGAACGAACATGGCCAGGGGAAATAAGGAAGACCAGACCAATTGGGCGCGCAAGCTGAGCGGACGGAGCGCTGATTTGGTTATTTCCTGGAAAGGGAAGGCTGTATCTGCGTCGATTCACTCATCATCCTGCTCCAGGTTGATCAAACCATGCCGAATGGCGTAAGCCACTGCTTCTGAGCGATTGCCCACCCCCAGCTTTAGAAAGATATTTCGCAAATGAACCTGGACGGTCTGCGGGCTGATGGTCAGGTTGCCGGCGATGGTCTTGTTGGGCTGGCCGGCGGCGGTCGCTCGCAGGACTTCCATTTCGCGCTCTGTCAATCTTGGGGATATTTCTGCCACCCGCCGGGAGCCACGTTTCCCCAGGTGGTCCACGAGTTTGGCGGTAATGCGCGGCGAAAGGGCGGTTTCGCCCGCAATCACCCGGCGGATAGCTTCTGCCAGTTCCGACCCGCTGGCAGTCTTGAGCAGGTACCCGCTGGCGCCGGCTTCCAACAGCGGAAACACGTAGCTGTCGTCGTCATATGCGGAAAGAATAAGAATGTGGATGAGGGGGAAACGGGTGGCAATGGTGCGGGTGGCTTCGATACCATTCAGCCTGGGCAGGCGAACATCCATCACGACCACATCCGGGTGCAGCTCACCTGCCAGCCGGATCGCTTCCAATCCATCGGCGGCTTCCCCAACAATTTCCATATCCGCATATTGTTCCAGGAGCTGGCGCGTACCTTCACGGACGATTTTATGATCTTCGGCCAGTAAAATTTTTATCTTCATGAAAAACTATCTTAGCACAGAGGCAGGAAACAGGGTAGCAGGGGATACCAGAAATCAGGTAGTCAGACTACAACAATTGAAGGATATGTTCCGGAATTCACTAACGTAGAATTAGACAGGTACTCTAGCCTGACTTAAGGAGAAAATTATGCCAAATATCGATCCTGCTGCAAATGCTCTGGTACTGATCAGTGCGGCCCTGGTTTTTGTGATGACGCCAGGACTGGCATTTTTCTATGGCGGTCTGGTGCGGCGCAAGAACGTTTTATCCATCATGATGCAGAGTTTCATTTCAATGGGAATCGTAACGGCCATCTGGGTTTTCGGCGGATTCAGCCTGGCCTTTGGTAAAGATATTGGCGGAGTCATCGGCGACCTGCGTTATTTTGGTCTGAATGGCATCGGGTTTGCGCCGATGGCCGGTCAGGTGATCCCTGCGTTGACCTTTTTCGTTTACATGGAGATGTTTGCAATCATCACCCCGGCCCTGATCACGGGTGCCTTTGCAGACCGGGTGAACTTCAAGAGCTACCTTATCTTCCTGGTCTTCTGGAGCATCCTGATCTATATCCCGCTCACCCACTGGGTGTGGGGCGGCGGCTTCCTCGCCAAGCTGGGAGTGGCGGATTTTGCGGGCGGAACAGTCGTGCATGCCAGCGCCGGTTTTGCCGCCCTGGCATCGGTGTTCATCGTTGGTAAGCGGAAAATGGCACCAGGAGAAAAAACACGGCCGCACAACATCACCTACGTTGCCCTGGGAACCGGGCTGCTGTGGTTCGGTTGGTTTGGCTTCAACGGCGGTTCCGCCCTGGCAGCCAACGGCGTGGCAGCCATTGCGTTTGTCAACACGGATGTTGCCGGATCGATGGCCATGATCACCTGGCTGTTCATCTCCTGGATCCATGAGGGCAAACCCAGCATGACCGGCGCTTTGACAGGCGCGGTGGCCGGCCTGGCCTGCATCACGCCTGCAGCCGGTTACGTCCAGCCCTGGGCGGCGGCGATCATTGGAGTTGTAGCGGCATTTGTGTGCTATTCAGCCATCCAGTTCCGCGAGAGGATGGGTTGGGACGATGCGCTGGATGTTTGGGCGTGCCACGGTGTGGGAGGGCTACTGGGCACCATCCTGACGGGTGTCTTTGCAGTGGCAGCCGTGAACAAGGTGAGCGGTCTGATCGAAGGGAATGTACACCAGTTTTTGATCCAGATATTGGCAGCCGTGATTGCCGCCGGGTATGGGTTTGGGGTTACCTGGATCGTTCTCAAAATCATGAACCATTTTTCATCCGTACGTGTGCCCGAGGAAGTCGAAATGAAGGGCCTGGATGAAGGTCAGTTCGGGGAAGAAGCTTATACCCTGTAAAGTTGCGATCCGGCAGGGGAAAATAAAAGGTGGATGTTTGATAAGATCTTAACGAGGTTGGAGGCCGCCAGATGCTGGTGGTCTCCAACCTTGTTTAATGCCATATGTGGTGGTGGATGCCATCCCACCCTACTTTTTTGGACTGCCATTTTAGCAATTGAGGATGGAATAGGAAAAACGTAATACTTCCAACTACGAAATTCTTTGTGGTATATTCTGACAAAATCGACCTAATAAGGAGACAAATATGAGGAAGATAATCGTTTCCGAGTTCGTCACCCTGGATGGAGTTATGGAAGATCCGGGCGGGTCCGAGAAAACCAAGCGGGGTGGCTGGGCTTTTCAATTCGAGCGTGGACCCGAGGGAGATAAATTCAAGCTGGATGAAGTGATGGAAAGCGAGGCCATGCTATTGGGCCGGATAACTTATGAAGGTTTTGCAGAAGCCTGGCCAGCGCGGGAGGGGGAATTTGCCGACAAGATGAACAACATGCCCAAGTACGTTGTTTCAACAACCCTGAAAAAGGCTGAATGGGCCAACACCAAGGTGATCAATGCCAATATAGTCGACGAAATCGCCAGACTAAAAGCCCAACCCGGAGGAGATATATTGGTGGCGGGCAGCCGGACCCTGGTGGATACGTTGATACAACATAACCTTGTGGATGAATATCGACTGATGGTTTATCCGGTGATCCTGGGAAGCGGTAAACGGCTATTCGAAGACGGCAGCAACAGGATAGCGCTAAAGCTGACGGAAGCCAGGCCTATCGGGGATGGCATCCTAATCCTGATTTACCACCCCGAGAAAGATGTGAAAACAATCCATATCCGAACCTGAGATTGAAAGAGAAAAGGAAAGGAGATAGCCATGAGCAAGGTAATATCGAAAGACGGAACTGAGATCGCGTATGATAAGACGGGCAACGGGCCGGCGCTCATTTTAGTGGACGGGGCACTGATGTACCGGGCTTTTGGGTCCATGCCGGAACTGGCTAAAATACTGGCGCCCAACTTCACGGTGATCACGTACGACCGGCGCGGACGGGGAGAAAGCAGCAACATCCAGCCGTACAGTCTTCAAAACGAGATAGACGACCTGGAAGCGCTGATCCAGGAAGCCGGTGGAGCGGCTTTCCTTTTTGGGATTTCTTCGGGTGCATGCCTGGCGCTTGAAGCCTCCATCCAGCTCGGCACGAAGGTGAAGAAACTGGCGATGTATGAGCCCCCCTACAACACAGAAAGCGGCTCCCGGCAGGCATGGATGGACTACCGAAAACAACTCGATGAAGCGCTGGCAGCTGGCCGCAAGGGCGATGCCGTAGTGTTATTTATGAATTTAGTCGGCACCCCTGCGGACCAGATCGAAGGGATGCGGAATGCCCCGATGTGGCCAATGTTCGAAGCAGTGGCGCCCACCCTGGCTTACGATGCGGCTGCAATGGGGGAGGATCGATCTGCGCCGGTCAAACGGGCAGCCAATGTCATATCGCCCACCCTGGTTGCCAACGGGACTGTGCTTCCATTCATGCTCGATACGGCCAAGGTACTGGCAATGGCTATTCCGCATGCCAGGCAGCTGACCTTGGATGGGCAGAGTCACAACGTCGATCTAAAAGTACTGGCGCCAGTATTGGTGGATTTCTTTTTGCAGGATGGGCAATCCGAAAAACGAGTGTTGGAACATTCGGAGCAACGATGACGTTCAAAGCGTATATCGACAATATTCAAGCCCAGACCGGGAAGACCCCCAAGGATTTCCTGATCCTGGCCAAAAAGAAAGGCTTGCTTAAGGAAGGCGTCAAGACCCGTGAAATCGTCAACTGGCTGAAACAGGATTACGGCCTGGGACAGGGGCACGCCATGGCGATCGTGTTGACGTTTAAGAATGCCACCCAGCCCAAGACCACTGAAAGCGAAGCGATTGCCAAGCTTTTCAGAGGCGAGAGAGCCAGGTGGCAGGAACCTTACGATGAGCTATTGGGCAAAATCCGAGGAGTTCGGACCGGATATTTCCGTCGACCCGACCGATACGTATATCAGCCTGCTGCGAAAAGGTAAAAAGTTTGGGATCGTCCAGGTGACCGGCGAGCGCATGGATATCGGCATCAAGCTCAAAAACATGGCAGCAACCGGCCGCTTCGAAGAAGCAGGAGCGTGGAACGCGATGGTCACCCACCGGGTGCGGATCACGGCCCCCGAGCAGATCGATGCGGAAGTGATCAACTGGCTGAAACAGGCGTACGATAAGGCATTACAGGTAAGGCAGGCAGTCCCGACTGCCTAAGCGCCCAATCGCCGCAGGATCAGATCCTGCGGCTATTTAATTGACGCCCCAACTAATGACGCGCTTTGGCCACAGGCGGAACATTTCGGGTGCAAAACCTGGCAGTAGTTCAGCGCCGCCTGTTGGCAGCATCTCGACCTCCCCGCGGATTTCGACCCCGCGGACCTTCCAAGGATTGAGGGAGGCGATATCGTCAATCACCATAGCGACATTGGGGTTGGTCTGAACGTCGCGGTACTTTTTTCGTTTGGCAAAATCATGGCCGCCGATATCGATCGTGTCCAGGCCCGGGTTGTAACGAAAGGCCACGGGCACTACATGCGGCTGACCATTTGCGCCGACCGTGGCAAGACGACCGAGGCGCTGGGTCTGAAGATATTTAATTTCGGAGGGGGAAAATACGCTCATGATCTTTCTTCTTCCCGGGCAAGCCAATAGGATACAGGTTCAAAGCTACACGTTGGGGCAGTATACCATTCAAGGAGCGCAAAACCATGGCAGTAGTTCAGTACCGCCGGTCGGCAGCACTTCCACCTGCCCGCGGATTTCGATCCCGCGGACCTTCCATGGATTGAGGGAAGCGATATCGTCAACCACAATGGCGACATTGGGGTTGGCCTGAACGTCGCGGAACTTTTTTCGGCTGGCAAAGTCGTGGCCGCCGATATCGATCGTGTCCAGGTCCGGGTTGTAACGGAAGGCCACGGGCACTACATGCGGCTGACCATTTGAGCCGACCGTGGCAAGACGACCGAGGCGCTGGCTCTGCAGATACTGGATTTCGGAGGGGGAAAATATGCTCATTATTCTTTCTTCTTCAGTGGCAAGGCAATAGGATACAGATTTAAAGCTACACATTGCGGCAGTATACCATTCCAGATGAAAAAATCGGATCTGTCCGCCGATCTGACACAAGGCACTAAGAACCCTAACAAAATGCTCTCCCGCCGAACGGCGGCTGACGCCGCCTAAAGCGGGGTTTTGTAAGGAGCCGTAGAGCATCAAAGGGAAATTGCAGTGCTTTGCGGAAGCCTGCATGACTTCCTCGGCCGAGACTTCCCGCCCGAGGCGGTCAGAAAGGTAGATGGCTTCTGAAATCAGCATGGTATTGAGGGCCAATTCGGCGGTGGGCAGAAGTTCGACCCGACCTTGCAAGGCGGCCACCCAGTGCTGCTGGGGACTGTCGTAGGCATCCGCGTTTTCGCGCAGATCGTGCGCCCGCTGGGCGAATGTTCTCCAGGTTGACGGTCGTGTCCAGATCCAGGTCGCCGGCGCTCTGGAATAGACCAAACGGTTCCAGGCAAATGCCGGCCTGGTCGCCGACCAGGCTGCTGCCGCCCAGTTGGCCCAAATGGATCGCCCAGGCTTCGATCAAGTCGAGCGTCAGGCCGTTCTCGAACCTGACAAAGCCGAGCCCAAGCTCTTCGACATTGTAGCCACTGGCCTGTTGGCGGGCCGGATCCATGCCGGTTTCCTGGTAGATCTTCCCGGAGACGCGCAAGACCTTCGGATTATCGAGCAGGTAGAGCAGGCTGGCGATGTGATAGACCCCCATGTCATACAGCGCCCCACCGCTGGCGACCTCCTTTTGAACAAAGGCCGGGCTGCCATAGCCATCCACGTATGGGCGCCCGCGCCGGCGATGGCCGACCGAGCGGGCATGATAGAGCTTGCCGAGGCTGCCCTGCTCGACCAGGAACCGGGCGGCCTTGGTCTCGCTGGAGAACAGGGTGTTGAGTTGGATGGAGAGTTTCAGTCCCAAGGATTGGGCAGTCTGATACATCTTTTCGGCGTCCCGGTAGGAACCTGCCATGGGTTTTTCGCAGTAGACATGTTTCCCGGCCTGCAAAGCGGCGACGCTGACCGGCATATGCAGATTATTGTGCAGGCAGACATCCACCGCCTGGATATCCGGGCGGGCCAACAGTTCGCGGAAATCGGCATAGGCGTGAGGAATTCCGAAGCGCCCGGCCACACTTTGGGCGTGTTCCCATTTCAGATCGGCGACGGCAACTACTTCGACATCCGGGATGGCCCGGTAATTTTCAAGGTGGACTTGCCCGATCTGACCTACTCCGATAATGCCTATGCGCAGTTTAGTATCCATATTGGCTCCATAACTATCCATCTGGATATATTATCATTATTCCACCCGAAGCATATAGAAGCCAATAATTGCATTAACTTGACATCAGGCCAGCCTGACCGGCCGGCCTGATGTATTAAAACTCCAACCCTTCAAGGAGAATTTATTTATCGGTGATATCGACGGCGTGGCTGGTGAAGTTCTTCTGCTGTTTCGTCTCTACACTTACCAAAATATAAAAGCCTGTAACATCTTTCGGAAGCGTAACAGCTGTCGTCCAATCTGCTTTCTCGCCCGGCAGGGTTATGGGTGCATCTGCAAGAGTCGGGTCCTCATAAAAACCATATAGGATGCCATCTGAACCGATTACAGGCGGCGTCCCTATATGAACATAGGTGGGGTATGCACCGGGGTTATTTGTTTCCCAGGCGAATTCCAAGCCAGTATCGGTCCGTTTGGCATCGGTGAGGGTGAGAGAGCAATCATTAATTGCTACTATTTTGGCACCCGCTTTCTCGATCAAACCGGGTACAGATTCGCCACAGGATATTTCAGGTCCGTGACAACCTGGTCGAGATTCAATTCCAGCTTTTCGTTAGCCAGTTGAGGTGCAACGTAATAGTTATAAGGACCGGTAGCATAGCTATAATCGATGGATAGCTTGGATCCGGGAGCCAGGCTTGCTCCCTTGCATTCCACATAGAGAAGCTGGGGCTTGGGTTCGACTTTGGTTCCTCCCGTATAACCTCGCATCTGAAAACCCGGAGCCAGGCGGTTGCCGCCCGTGCTGACGGAGACAGTATCGCAATTTATATTTTTGCCGCCGGTCGTGAGAACAGCCGGATGACCTGCCACGGCTTGCATAACACTCCAATCGCCAGTCTCATTTTTAATTGTAATATCAATATGCAAATCCCCTGCATCGGACTTGCCAACATTTGTGACCACAGCGGTCCAACCTTTTGAGGTGGTTGATATCTGAGAAACGTCCGGTACAGGCGTCACAATATAAGCGCAAGCATACAGAAGGATAGAGCTTATCAAGATTGGAATCAGATTCTTTTTATAACTCATCTTGCTTTCTCCTTTCCAAGAAAGTGCGATGCCAGAAACATGGGAAAAAGCTGAGGATCAAAATTTGCCCTCGACTTTCTGGATCTTTTATGGAGCCGGGGCAAAAGTTGGAAGGAACTCGCTGAGCATGGCGGTCATCACCCAATAGTTGGGAGGCGCATCAACTCCGCCATCCACGGCTTCCACGGTCTTTGCCTGACCCTTATAAAGGACACTTGTATAATAGGTGTAGCAAGCTCCACAAGGGATATGCGAGGTGGAATACATATTATCTGTAAACCATCCCAGGTCGTTAATTTGCGAAAGCAATTTGTCCACTTCTGCAGATGTCTTTTGCTTCTCGATTTTCTGTGTGCCATTATCGCCTGTGATTCGCCCATCCGGATAAATGGCGTACAGTTCGTCAATGCACTTGAGGCCACCATTGCGTTCGTAGGCAATTACCGCCCCGGCTTTCATCAGGCTTGCCGCCTGGTCCTGCCGGAAGGGCTTTAACTGGCAGCCAGACGGTGTGGGTGTCTGGTCAACGGCAACCGGTCCGTGAGTAAAGTTCCGGAAAAGCGGGAATGCAACCAGGGCCAGGACAGACCACGAGCAGCGCGCCGCCGCCATATGCCAGCCTTTGCCGGTTACGCGTCCTGCCGGATTTGGAGGCCTGGGCGAACTCCTTCGACTGATCGATTAATCTCTTGCCGCCTATTTGACGGGTATTTAGATTGGCTACAAGGCTCTGTACACCGATGAAAACGAGAGTAAGTGCGCCGATTGCGATACTCGTCCACCAGGAACTGAGTTTCCCATTGAATTGGATCAAGGTCTGGATCAGTGCGACGACGAGTACGCCAAACAGGCTGCCGAATACATAGCCTTCGCCGCCGGTCAACATCGTACCGCCAATCACCACCGCAGCGATGACAGTCATCTCAAAGCCATTGGAGGCATGTGTGCCATGCCCGGAACCCACATAGATGGCGTAGCAAATGCCTGCCAGCGCCGAACAAAATCCGTTAAATGTGTAAACCAACACTTTGGTCCGGTTAACCGGCAGGCCCATCAAATGAGCGGATTGTTCATTGGCTCCATTATTCCCACCTATGGAATATATCGTACGGCCAAAACGCGTATAGTGGGCCAGGTAGATTGCCAAAGCGAAGAAAGCCACGCTGACAACCACCAGGATTGTGATGTAGTCACCTTTTTGAGTGACCGGGTCAGCTTAATCCCGGGATCAAGAGTTTTGTCCCTGAAAGAAGTGTAATGATCGGGTTGTGGATACGTATCTCAGCATCGCTGATGATATAACACATCCCACGCGCAAACCACATGCCTGCCAGTGTGGCAATAAACGGCTGCACCTTCAAGTAGGTGATGAGGCCTCCCATGATAGCGCCCAAAGCCATCCCCATGAGAAGCATAAGAGGTATGACCAGCCAGGGGCTCCAGCCCGCCCGGATTAATGCGGCAGAAGCCGTAGTCGTCAGGGCGATCACGCCGCTCACCGACAGGTCGATACCGCCCGAAATGATGACAAATGTCTCGCCTATCACGCTGATCAAAAGGAAAGGAGTGGTGATGAATAAAGTAAAAAACACTTGCACATCGCGCATGCCTTTAAAGGAGAGTACACCCAAGGCATAAGCAACAGAGAATAGCACGATTGTCGCCGAAAGCGGAAGGAACCTCCGGTATCTGGAAATACGGGTGCCCAAACTCTGCATCATGATTTCACCTCCTTCTGGCTGGTGCGCGAGGTGATTTTCTGGATAAAGTCCCGGACCTGTTGCGAATACAGGAGGATCACCACGATCACAACCACTGCTTTGACGGCGATAAGGGCACTTGCCGGAACACCGATTGCCAACGAGGAAGTGGTGGTCGCCTGGATAACCAACGCCCCGATGGCGCTGGCCAGCAGGGAGAACCGGCCGCCTGTCCCCAGCAAGGTCCCGCCGATGATTACCGCCAGGATGGCATCCAATTCGAAGTACAGGCCGACCTGGTTGGCATCCGAAGTTCTGATACTCGAAACGGCGACCATCCCGGCTATGCCTGCACAAATACCGCAAAATACGTATGCGAACAATTTAATCTTCTTTTCATCGATGCCGCTAAAAAAACTGGAGCGGGAATTGATACCGACCGACTCGATGAACATTCCGAGTGAGGATTTGCGGGTTATAAACCAGGCGATCGCGAACACGATGGCGGCAATGTATAAAGCGGCCGGGAGAAGGAAAAGCCAGCCGTTTCCGAGCTGCAGGAATGTGTCATTGTAGATGATGATCTTGATCGCGTTTGTGACGAGCTGGGCAATTCCCCGGCCGGCAATCATCAGGATCAGCGTGGCGACCATGGGTTGGATTTTTCCGTAGGCAACCAGCAGCCCATTCCAGAGGCCGCAAATGGCGGAGATGATCAGCGGCACCAGGAAAACGAAAAACAGCGGTGTAAAGCTGTAAGTAGGATCAGCTTCCCTGGTTACATCCGCCAGTTTATAGCCAACCAGGTTCGGGTTCAGCATGATGCAGGCGGTTGAGGCCGCAATCGCCATGACGGCGCCCACCGACAGGTCAACTCCACCGGTGGCAATGACCAGGGTCATACCCATGGCCAACACGATGGTCGGCGCGCTATTTCGCAGAACGTCGATCAGGTTGCCATACAGGTGACCCTGTTTGATCTCAAGGTGAAAAAAACCATGAATGAAGATCAGGTCAAAGAGCATGATGAGCGCAAGGGCGACGAGAGGAAAGAAAAGCCTGCTCTCGGTGACCTTTCTCCACTCGAAAGAGGGTTTAGATTTTTTCATTGTTAATCACTCCCTGCAATTGATTGCATGATCTTATGCTCGCCCACTTCACCGGTATACTCAGCAATCTTCTCCTGATCCCGTAACACGACGATACGGTGACTGGTGCGCAATACTTCCTCCAGCTCGGAGGAAATGAACATGCACGACTTGCCTTCCTCGGCCAACGAAAGCACCAGCTTTTGAATTTCAGCCTTTGTGCCCACATCGATGCCCCGGGTGGGTTCATCCAGGATCAAAAGGCGTGGGTTCGTGGCCAGCCAGCGGGCCAGGATCACCTTTTGCTGGTTACCGCCGCTCAGATTTTTAACCGGTTGATCGGCCGAGGGAGTACTGATATTGAGCAGTTTGATGTATTTATCTGCAATCTCATATTGCTTTTGCAGGCTGAGGTGCTTGAACCAGCCCAGGCTGGCCTGCATGGCCAGGATGATATTCTCCCTGACCGTCAAATCAGCCACAATCCCTGCGACTTTGCGGTCTTCCGGGCAGAGCGCCACCCCGCGCTCGATGGAACTAAACGGGGAGAAATTCTTGAGTGCTTTGCCATCCATGGTTATCGAACCGCTATCCGGCTTGTCGATACCGAATAAAAGCTGCGCTATTTCGGTGCGCCCTGAACCAAGCAGGCCAGCCAGGCCAACCACTTCCCCGGCATGCAATTCCAGGTCAAATGGCTGGATGGAGCCTGAACGCCCAAGCCCTTTTGCCTGAAGGAGAGCATCGCCTTTAATGTGCTGGCTGCTTTCGAGCTTGAGCTTGGTCATGTCGTCAAATTCGAACAAGGTGCGACCGATCATTTTCGTGATCAATTCCAGCCGGGGCAAAGTTGCCGTCGTATACGTTCCGACCAATTTTCCGTTTCGGAGGACGGTAATCCTGTCCGTTACTTCATAAACCTGGTCCAGAAAATGGGTGATGAATATGATCGCCATTCCTTCGCTTTTAAGTTTACGCATCACGCCGAAGAGTTGGTCGGTTTCATGAGTGGTCAGGCTGGAGGTAGGCTCATCCAGGATCAGGATCCTGGCAGATGAGATCTCAAACGAGCGAGCGATAGCTGCCATTTGTTGGATGGCGACCGAACATGAGCCTAATGTTTGGGTTACATCAATATCAATATCCAATCCGTGCAAGATCTGGCGGGCCATGGAATTCATTGTCTTCCAATCGATGCTGCCCCATTTCATGGGTTCCCGGCCGATCAGGATGTTTTCCGCTATCGGTTAAATTCGGGCAAAGATTGACCTCCTGGTAGACCGTGCTGATGCCCATTTCCTGAGCATGTTGTGGCGATCTAATCGACACTTCTTTCCCATCCAGTGTAATCGTGCCTTTATCCGGCCGCTCGACACCGGTCAGCACCTTGATCAGGGTGGATTTGCCAGCACCATTTTCCCCCACCAAGGCATGGATCTCGCCTCTTCCCAGGATAAAGTCCACATCTTCGAGGGCATGCACTCCTGGAAAGGATTTGTAGATGCCTTTCATCATTACGATTTCGTTGCCAGATTCTGCCATATTGCTACCTCGGTCTTGAATAATCGACCACTTTTACATTTGTGAGAGGAGAAGCGGCTTTGCGGACCGCTTCTCCTCCATTCTTAATCCGTATTCTTATTTGACCTGTGACTCCCGGGATAGTCACAAATACTGGTCCAGAGGTTTAGTACTTGCGGGTCGCCAGGATTGCTTTGAGGGCATCCGCGCCTTGGGCAGCGAAGAATTGGCCTTCCTGCGAAGGAACCCATGTCGGCACGGTGGCGTCGCCGTTCATGGCTTTCAGGCCAGCTTCGTAGACCTGCGGGGCCAGCAGCGGGTTGCACTCAACATCGGCGCTTAACTCACCGGAGATCAAGTACTTGAAACCATCTGCAGTTGCATCGAGTCCGAGGACGAAGATGTCCTTGCCGGGTTTAAGTCCGGCTTCTTCGATCGCCTGGATGGCGCCAATGGCTTCCTCGTCATTGTGGGCAAAAACGGCCTGGATGTCAGTGGTCTTCTTCAAGAAAGCTGCCATGACGGCTTTGGACTCTGGGACGCCCCAGTTACCGGTCTGGCTGAGGCCATCCGGGATCGTCATTCCGCAATCGCCCATCTTTTCGCGGAAACCCTTGGCGCGGTCAATGGCTGCGGAAGCGCCAACAGCGCCGGAAATTTCGGCGACATTCTTCTTCGTGCTATTCTTGAGCAGGTCGCACAGGGCAGCCGCGCTCTTGTGGCCTTCAGTGATGAAGTCAGAGCCAATGTAGGTGTAATAGTTGGTCGGGGCTGCATCGATGCGGCGGTCTTCCAAAACGACGATCTTTCCGTTCGCCTTGGCTTCGGCCAACACATCATCGTAACCAGTCACATCGAGGGCCGCCAGGACGATAACGTTTACCGAGGGATCCTGGTTGAACTGGTGGAAAGCCGAAACCTGATTTTCAATTTTATTCTGCGCATCGTAGAACTTCAAAGTGACGCCCTGCTGCGTGGCAGTTTCCCGGAAGGAAGATGTATTGGCAGCGCGCCAGCCACTTTCTGAACCAGTCTGGATGAAGCCGACCGTCATGTCTTTGTAAGTGCAATTGGGTGCGCACTTGGCAACGGGAATTGTGTAGCCGCCGGAGGTCATCTTCGCCGCAGGGGCGGCAACCGGTGCGGCTGCTTTTGGTGCGCATCCTACTACGCTGAGTACAAATACCAACGCAATTGCGACACTGAATAGAATTCTTGCGGTTTTCATCTGCATTCTCCTTTTCATTCAATCCGAATAGAGTGAGGGATGGTACAACACGAACTCCCGGGGTGGGAAACTAATTCAATAGTATGTCAGCGCCAGATCGAAAGTCCATGATTTAATATTGGGAAGCGGTTAATGTTTCCATTGTTCGCCCACCAAAAAAATCTGCCAATCCTTGCAGATGGCAGATTTTTACGATGGAAGTTAATTTTCTTGGGTTGTGGAGGTTATTTTAAGGAGAAGAGTCCAAATTGACCAATTTTCGGTGAAAGGTATTGAGCAGGAAGGCTCAGTACTTACGGGTGGGCAGGATCTTGGCGGCATCTCCGGGGAAGAAAATGGTTTCGATGGATGGAACCCGCTTGGGAACAGCCTCGTCATTTGCCACCTTGAGCGCCAGCTCAAAGAATTGCGGGCCAAGTAACGGGTTACACTCAACCGTCGCATTCAATTTCCCAGCGATCATGGCTTCAAAAGCATTGCGTGCGGCATCCACAGAAACGATTTTGATATCGACACCCGGCCTCAAACCATATTCTTCGATGGCCTGGATGGCGCCCATGGCCATATCATCATTATGAGCAAAGACAGCCGTTATGAGAGCGCCATGCTTTTTGAGGAAAGTTCTCATTACTTCCAGGCCCCTGGCCTGGGTGAAATCGCCCGATTCGGAATCAATGATATGCATGTTCGGGTAGCTATTGAGGATTTCCCGAAAACCTTTATAACGCAGATTGGCCGGCGCCGAATTAATCGTGCCCACCAATTCAACAATATTGGCTTTGCCATTCGTCAAATCAGCCATGACCCGGGCAGCTTTGCGACCTTCTTCAAGAAAATCCGAACCCAGATAAGTTACATATTGATTTTCCGGTACATCTGCAAAGCGATCAACCAGGATGATTGGAATACCGGCATCTTTGGCTTCCTGAAAGACTTCTTCATAGCCCGTTTCCACAACGGGCGAAATACCGATCACATCCACTTTCTCAGCAATAAATGTCCGCAGCGCCAGGATCTGATTTTCTTGTTTCTGTTGCGCATCCATAAATTTCAGTTCCACTCCCAAACGTTCCGCTTCCTGCTTGATGGAGACGGTATCGGCTGTACGCCATTCACTTTCTGCTCCGATTTGTGCAAACCCAACCACCAAATTTTGATAGGTTTTTTTAGGTTTGGCCGTGCGGTATTATCGGATTTTGAATTGTGGCCTTATTCGAAGGCAGCAGGCTGCAGCCTTGCACAATCAGGAGTAATGCCAAAGTGATCAGGATTAATGGTCTTGAGATTTTCATCTTATTTCTCCTCATCCGATGCTGAATGTTTATCTGGTGAGGATGCCGGCGGGACGTCGGGCGTGGACCCGGCATTTTCGACTGAACCGGCGTCTCTGGCTGGAATAATAAAAGACACACAGGTTCCGGCCTGATACTCGCTTTTTACCGTTAAACCATATTGCATCCCGTAATATAGTTTTATGCGTTGGTTAACGTTCCCGATGCCGAACCCGCTTTCCTGCTTTATATCGCCGGAATTATCGGCTAATTCGGCCTGAAGCTGGGTCAGAACTTCAGGAGTAAAGCCGATCCCGGTATCCTCAACTTCCAACAGGACCTTATTCCCATTAAATGGTTTTGCCCGCACATAGATCGTGCCACCCTCTCTTTTGTTCTTAATGCCATGATAAATGGCATTTTCTACAAGCGGCTGGAGAATTAGTTTCAGAACAGTGTGGTCAGCTACCCTCTCATCCACATCGATTTGAAAATCCATAATATCCTGGTAACGGATCCTCTGAATGGTGAGATAGTTTCTGACTCGTTCTATTTCTTCTCCTATGGTGATCCAATCCTTGCCCTTGCTGAGACTGATGCGGAAAAAACTCGATAATGCGCTCACTACTTCGACGATCTGACCGGTCTTTTTTGACTCGGCCATCCAAATGATGGTATCCAGGGTGTTGTAAAGAAAATGCGGGTTGATTTGAGATTGCAAGGCTCTCATTTCCGCTTTTTTCAGGTTTTCCTGCTCCTTTATCTTGGAATCCAGGAGTTCCCTGATCTTTCCAATCATGATATTAAAACTCATGCCCAGTTCAGTAATCTCATCAACGTTGTCGCCAGTTACCAGGGCTTGCAGATCATTCTGGGTGATCGTTTTGGTTACATCGTGCAGTTTCTTGATGGGAGTGTAAATGCTTCTGGACAGACCCCATGCTGCCACAACCGAAAAGCAAATTGCGCCGATGGTGAGTGTCAGCGCAAGGACCTCCCATTCGATAAAACCGGCGCGCATCTGTTGGTACTGCCCATTGGTTCTGTTTACTTCAAATAGCACATAATCTTGAACAACGCCCTCCACCACGCCGGTAACGAACCTGATTTTTTCCAGTACGGCCTCATTTTGAGTTGCCGTACTATAATTTGCGATCTGGTCTCCCCATCATATTTACATCCTGGGTAAGAGTGCTGCATCGTTCTGAGGACTACATCCAGTTTTACTTTAGCCCTTTGTGAATCAGTATTTTCCATCATCCATTGGATTTTGCTGTTGATATTATTGATGATCTCGTACTGTTTGCCCTCATTGAACTGAATTTTCCCCGCCACAATATTCCACATTTCATTATCGATATCGGGTTTTATGCTCCCACTGATACTGTTGGCCGTGGTTATATTGTTGATAATGGCATCATATTGGCGGCTGTAATTCAGCATCTGGATTACCACCAGAACGTTGGCGGTGCCCATGAGCAGGATCACAATACACAGGGAAAGCAATATTTTTGCCCGGATGGTCAGGTGGATCGCCTGCAAAAAGATTGATGAATTTCCTGGTCAGTTTTGGGAGAAAACTTCCCTGCGAATCTGTTCCCGATTTTATCCCGGGCAGAAAACGCTTGGAATTGATTACCGCTGTTTTCTTGTTCACTTTTTTCTCCTGCGCTTATCCGATAAATCAGCGTACCTTAGGATCGGTTTGGCTGCGGTCCTGGCCTGTCTGGGTTTGAGAACGGAATTCAGTCGGTGAAAAACCAGTATTCTTCTTGAAAACGTAACTAAAATAATGAGGATCGTTAAACCCAACTTGATAAGAAATATCATTCGAGCTTAGGGAGCTGGTACGCAACAATTCCTTGGCCTTATTGATGCGGGTTGTCGTCAGATATTCTTTAAAGGTCTGGCAGGTTTCCTGACTAAAAACCATGCTGAAATGACTGGAACTGAGATTCACCTGGGAGGGAATTTCGTAAAGAGATAGATCGGGTTCCATATAATGTTGATCGATATATTCCTTGGCTTGTCGGATCACTTTCGTATGTTGACCACTGGTTTGGCTGTCTCGAAATGACAGGGCTTTGCCGAGGATCGAACAGGTTTTTTCTTTAAGCTGTTCAATGGTGCTTATATTTGCCAGAATTGTTTCAATGGAGTTTAATTCCGGGATGACGATGTCAATGTTACCCCCCAGGTCATTGACCTGTTTGGCGGTTGCCAGAACAACATCCATAAAGATGTAATTCTTAATGAGATATGACTTGAGCGCAGTTTCACCTAATGGCTGAATATAAGAATTAAAAAATTCTTCACAATCTTCTTTAACCCCGCAATTCAAGTAAGTTTCAACTGCAGATTTATTCACCTTGAGTAATTCGGCCTTATCCACCATCCGGCTTGAGCGATCTTTTTCCCGATCGGCTGAATTTTGGATGCTTACAAATGCCTCGAGAAAGGATTGGTAGATATCAGCAATCCGGTTCTTTTGTGCGCCAACCCCGACAATAAGCTGGTAGCGGGTCTGATCCAGTTTGTCCTTGATCGAACCCAATAGCAAACCCTGCTCTTCATCCAAATATTGAGGGATATTTCCTTTCATCAACAGGACAAATTCTCCCCAATCCTTCCTAAGTAGATAAATGTCAGGATTGTTCCCAATCAGCTCAGTTACGTTCTGCTGGATCTTTTGAAACTCATCGTAGTCCAACTTTTCTGAGCGAGTTCGAACCTCGATTTTGAGGATAACGATCAAGTAGCACTTGGCGACGAGATCCAATCCCAAAGGTTGACCTTTCTCTATTGCCTCGGTCGAGGCGATTGTTCCTGTGACGACTTTCAATAAAAGCCTTTCCCGGAGCATGGTCTGGTTCTCTTCCAGCTGCTCCTGTAATTTTTTTAAGTTTTCCTGCTCTTTTTTTTCCTGGTCAAGTTGGGTGGCGATCTTCTGCAGCACTTTGTGCATTTCGTTGACGGTAATCGGTTTTAATAGATACTCATTTACCCCCAGTTTAATCGCCTCCTGGGCGTATTCGAATTCATCATGTCCGCTGAGGATGATAATTTTTACCCATGGCATGCGTTCCCGAACGATCTTGCTAAGCTGCAGCCCATCCATGAACGGCATTTTAATATCTGTTATGAGGACATCCGGCTTGATGGCCCGTAGGAGTGGCAAAGCCATATCACCATCCGAGGCTTCGCCATAGAACTCGAAACCGTTGGCTTTCCAATCAACGTTATCCCGGATGCCCTCTCTTGTTACAATTTCATCCTCAACAAGGAATACTTTATATAGCATATAGAGTCCTATTTTGACGGTTGAAAATTTCTATTGCCGGAGGACTGCTTTAATTGAATAACCATTTGGGGAGGAGCGAACAATTTCAGTATCATTTTAACCTGAATTGCGCTAAAGAACATTGACAAATCGTTGAAAACTAGCTAATATTGACCGTGAACGATAACGGGAACGATAACAATATAATACCATAAAAAGAAAGATTAATGAATATAAACAAACGTGCCACGATAAAAGGCGTTGCAAAGGCGGCCGGAGTCTCCACGCAGACCGTTTCCCGGGTAATCAATGACCGCCCGGATGTCTCTCCGGATACACGTGAACGCATTCAACAAGTTATCGAAGAACTTAATTACCAACCCAGCGCCCTGGCTCGCAGCCTGATCCAGCAGCGCAGTTACACATTGGGGGTGGTGACGGCCGGGCTGAAATTCATGGGCCCTTCGCGTACCCTGAATGGCATCACCAACAAAGCCGAGGAACTTGGTTACGCCCTGCTGCTTGAGGAACTGCTCCATTTTAACACCGAGGATATTAAACCTCGTTTACAGAACTTGCTTGCCCGGCATGTGGATGGGATTGTCTGGGCAGTGCCGGAGGTGGGTGATAACCGCAAGAGGGTTGACGAGATCCTGAACGATATTCCTGTCCCTGTGATTTTTTTAACCATGCAGCCGCTACCGGGAGTGACAACCGTATCGGTCGATAACTACGCCGGCGGAGTGCTGATCACTGAACATTTGCTGGAACAGGGCTGCCGCAACATCGGTCATATCTCCGGTCCACTGGATTGGTGGGAAGCCCGCCAGCGTAAGCAGGCCTGGCAGGATACCTTGCAGAAAGCCGGCATAAGGGTTGCAGAAAACCAATGCACGGAAGGGAACTGGTCATCTTCCAGTGGAGAAGCGGCATTCACGCAATTGCTGAAGACGTTTCCCGAAATGGATGCCGTTTTTGTAGGAAACGACCAGATGGCGCTGACCGTATTACAAATTTGTCACCGCCTGGGCCTGCGCGTTCCCCAGGATTTGGCAGTGACCGGGTTCGATAACATGGCTGAATCAGCTTATTTTTGGCCAGCCTTGACGACAATAAACCACGACCAACACGAACTGGGCTGCCGCGCAGTGGAAGAAACGGTCAAGCAAATCGAAGCCGCCCGAAGAAATACACACGGCGGATCTTTTGAGAAATTGGAGCCACAGAACATTTTGCTATCCCCCGAATTGATCGTCCGCAGAAGCTCAAGTATTCGATAATCAGACGACTGGCTTAATATAATTTCGTCCTACATTCTACATCTGGAGGCTATTGTGATCGATTTCAAAGCATTCGAAGTATGGTTCGTGACGGGCAGCCAGCATTTATATGGCGAAGAGACCCTCAAAAAAGTGGCAGAGCATTCACAAGAAATGGCAACCAGCCTGACGCAATCGGGTAAATTGCCAGTGAAAGTGCTCTTTAAACCAGTTGTGACAACTCCGGATGCGATCACCGAACTGTGCAGGGCGGCCAATAATACCGAAAATTGCATCGGACTGATCACCTGGATGCATACCTTTTCCCCGGCGAAAATGTGGATCGCCGGCTTGAGTGCACTGAGCAAACCCTTTGTCCATCTGCACACCCAATATAACCGCGATCTGCCCTGGTCCGAGATCGATATGGATTTCATGAATCTCAACCAATCCGCGCATGGGGACCGGGAGTTTGGTTTCATCGGAAGCCGGATGCGCCTGAACCGGAAAATCGTGGTCGGCTTTTGGCAGGATGAGGATGTCATCTCCGAACTGGCCACCTGGATGCGCGCGGCGGCGGCCTGGCACGACTCCCAGGGCGCGCGCGTGGCCCGCTTCGGCGACAACATGCGCGAAGTAGCCGTTACCGAAGGTGACAAGGTCGAGGCTCAACTCCGGCTGGGATACTCGGTCAACGGTTATGGCGTCGGCGACCTGGCCAAAGTTGTCAATGCGATTGAAGAAACCGAAATTGACCGGCTTGTGATCGAATATGACGATACCTATGCAGTCGCCGAGGAACTGCGCTCCCAGGGCAGCCAGCGAACCGCCTTGCGTGAAGCGGCCCGAATCGAACTGGGACTACGAAGCTTCCTTAAACAAGGTGGGTTCAAAGCTTTCACCACGACCTTCGAAGACCTGCATGGACTGGCGCAATTGCCCGGTCTGGCCGTCCAACGCCTGATGGCAGATGGCTATGGCTTCGGCGCGGAGGGTGACTGGAAGACGGCCGCTTTGGTGCGGGCCATGAAAGTAATGGGAGCCGGACTCAAAGGCGGCACATCCTTCATGGAAGATTACACCTACGACCTTAATAAGGAAAATCCGAAAGTGCTGGGAGCCCATATGCTGGAAGTGTGCGCCACGATTGCCGCTGGGAAACCCAGATTGGAGATCCATCCACTTTCGATTGGCGGCAAAGACGATCCGGCCCGGTTAGTCTTCACTGTGGCCAGCGGACCGGCGATTAATGCTACATTACTGGATATGGGCAACCGCTTCCGCATGCTGGTAAACGAAGTGGATGTCATGCAGCCGGAGAAGCCACTTTCGAAATTGCCGGTGGCCAGCGCCGTCTGGGTGCCGCGACCGAACCTCAAGGTGGCGGCAGGAGCCTGGATCCTGGCAGGTGGCGCGCACCATACGGGCTTCAGCCAATCGGTTACACGCCAGCATCTGGAAGATTTTGCAGGCATGGCCGGGTTGGAATTCCTGGTAATCGACAGTGAGACTAAACTCTCCGACTTGAAGAACGAAATCAGGTGGAATGAAATGTACTACCTGTTGGCTAAAGGTCTTTGACCGGAATGGCAACCGGGATGAACGATGTAACCAAAAAACTAAGTCTCCTGCGCAGCCTGGCACACAGCCATGGCGTGGATGCGCTCCTGCTCCAGCGCGTGAGCAGCCTTGCCTGGGCCACCGATGGGGCGGCGGTCTATGTAAACACTGCCAGCTCGAATGGCGAAGCCTCCTTGCTGGTTACCCCCGACCAGCAAATCCTCTTCACGAACAATATCGAAGCCCCCCGCCTGGAAAAGGATGAAGGCCTGCTCGCACAGGGTTGGGATTTCCGTGTGGCGCCCTGGTTTGAGACGAACGCCGCCATGCGAGAATTGACCCATTCGTTGAAATTGGGGACGGATGCTCTTTTCCCGGATGCCCTGGACCTCTCAGGCGAAATAGCCCGCTTGAGGACGGACCTGACTGCAGCTGAAGGCGAGCGTTTCCGCAGCCTGGGAAAGCTGTGTGCCCAGGCCATGGACTGCGCGGCGCGCAGTGTGCAGCCCGGGCAGACCGAATTCGAGATCGCGGCGCTCCTGATGGCCGAAACGCAGAAGCTCGGCGTTCAGCCAATCGTCTGCTTGATCGCTACCGATGAACGCATATTCAATTTCCGGCATCCATTGCCAACTGCCAAAAAGCTCGACCGCTATGCCATGCTCATCCTGTGCGGCCGCCAGCGGGGATTGGTGTGTTCAATCACACGCCTGGTTCATTTTGGCACCATCCCGGAAGAAATCCAGCACAAGGCGCAGGCTGTTGCGCAAGTAGATGCTGCCATGATCGCAGCTACCCGTCCCGGCCAAAGCCTGGGGAAGGTTTTCCTGCAGACTGAGGAGGCGTATGCCAGGGTTGGTTATCCCGGCGAATGGCGTTTGCACCATCAGGGGGGACCTGCCGCCTACGAACCGCGTGAGTACGTCGCAACCCCCAATTCAACCGAGATCGTTAAACCTGGCCAGGTCTATGCCTGGAACCCATCCATCACCGGGACAAAATCGGAAGATACGATCCTGGTTGGAGTATCCGGGAATGAAGTGCTGACCGCCATCCCAGGCTGGCCAATGATAAAACTGGATGGTTCTTCCCTTGAACGACCTGCCATCCTAGAAATAGGTTAACCAGCATGAAAACTGTCCGGCTACATGCCCCGCACGATCTGCGCCTGCATGATGAACCAGCACCCGAACCCGGTCGCGGCGAGGCATTGGTAAGCATGAAGGCGGTCGGGATCTGCGGATCGGACTTGCACTGGTTCAGTGAGGCCGGCATCGGCGATGCCAGGTTACAAAAGCCACTCATACTGGGACACGAGTTCGCCGGTGAGATCACCAGTGGCGCGCGCAAAGGCGAGCGGGTGGCAGGCGACCCGGCAATCCCATGCAACACCTGCGAGTATTGTTTGCGCGGAGATCCAAACCTGTGCGAAAAAATGCGTTTTGCAGGGCATGGACTCGAGGATGGCGCGCTGCGTGAAACCATCGCATGGCCGGAAGTATGCTTATTCCCGCTGCCCGATTCGCTCAGCATGGCGGAAGGAGTCATGCTCGAGCCATTGGGGGTCGCCATGCATGCCGTGGACCTGGCGCACCTGCGGGTGGGCATGACGGTTGGAGTATTCGGCTGCGGTCCGATTGGACTGCTGGTGGTTCAACTGGCGCGCCTGGCTGGAGCATTAAACATCTTTGTGACAGAGCCGCTCCCCCATCGACTGGAGACTGCGCTCGGTTTGGGCGCCAGGGAATGGACACCATCTGAAAATGTGGATGTGGCCTTCGAAGTGGCTGGTGAAAACGCAGCCGTAGAGACTGCTTTTGCAGCCGTCAAACCCGGCGGTTCCGTTTTGCTGGCGGGTATCCCGGCCGATGACCGCACGTCTTTTTCGGCTTCAATAGCGCGCCGCAAGGGCTTGACGATCAAACTGGTGAGGCGGATGAGGTTGACCTACCCGCGTGCCATTCAACTGGTGGAAAGCGGAAAGGTGGATGTGCGCTCGCTGGTATCGCACCAATTCCCGCTCGACCAGACCCAACAGGCATTCAGCCTTGCGCAGAAACGTGAAGGATTGAAGGTCATCATTAACCTGTAGGGGTAGGATTGCCCCTGACATGTGTGACCCTCAAAGTGGGCGACCATGAAGGTCGCCCCTACAAAGGAGATGAATTATGTCAAAATATTCTATCGGAGTTGATTTTGGCACAGAATCCGGACGGGCAGTGTTGGTGGATGTGGCGGACGGCCGCGAAGTGGCGACTGCGGTCTACCCATACTCACACGGCGTGATCGACGAGAAACTACCCGAAAGCGGGGTGCCCCTGGAACCCGACTGGGCATTGCAGGACCCGGAGGATTACCTGCGCACATTCCAGACTACCGTTCCGGCAGTTTTGAAAGAGTCCGGCATTAACCCTGCGGATGTGATTGGCCTGGGCGTGGATTTCACCGCCTGTACCATGCTGCCGGTCAAGGCGGATGGAACGCCGTTGTGCGTTCTTCCCGAATTCCGCTCTAAGCCACATGCCTGGGTCAAGTTGTGGAAGCACCATTCCGCCCAGCCGGAAGCGGATAAGATCAATTTGACCGCCCGCAGGATGAAACTGGACTGGCTGGACCGCTATGGCGGGAAGATCTCATCTGAATGGTTCTTTTCCAAGGTTCTACAAATCCTGGATGAAGCCCCTGAGATCTATCAGGCCGCCGACCGCCTGTTGGAAGCCACTGATTGGGTGATCTGGCAGTTGACCGGCGTGGAGACACGCAATTCCTGTACGGCCGGCTACAAGGCATTGTGGTCCAAGCGTGAAGGCTTTCCGGAGAAATCCTATTTCAAAGAACTCGATCCACGGTTGGAAAATGTGGTGGACGAGAAGATGACTCGCACCATCCTGCCGATCGGCGATCGTGCGGGTGGGTTGACCGGGCAAGCCGCCCAATGGACCGGCCTTAAACCCGGCACGGCGGTCGCCATCGCCAACGTGGATGCGCACGTGGCTGTCCCGGCTGTGGCTGTAACCGAGCCTGGCAGCATGGTCATGATCATGGGAACCAGCATCTGCCACATGGTGCTGGGTGACGAAGAACACGTGGTACCCGGCATGTGCGGTTATGTGGAAGACGGTATCATCCCGGGCTTCTTCGGCTACGAAGCCGGGCAATCCTGTGTGGGCGACCACTTTGCCTGGTTCGTGGAGAACTGTGTTCCAGGCAGATATGAACGGGAGGCCAAAGAGCGCGGCATCGATATCCATCAGCTTCTGGAGGAAAAAGCTTCCAGATTAAAACCAGGCGAATCTGGACTCCTGGCCCTGGACTGGTGGAACGGCAACCGCAGTGTGCTGGTGGATGTGGATCTGACCGGCCTGCTGATGGGAGCCACCCTGGCCACCAAAGCTGAAGAGATCTACCGGGCGCTGATAGAGGCTACTGCCTATGGAACACGCGTCATTGTGGATACTTTCCAGCAGAACGGGGTGCCCATTCGCGAACTGGTGGCCTGCGGAGGTCTGCCCGAGAAGAATAAGCTTTTGATGCAGATCTATGCGGATGTAACCGGGCGCGAGATCAAGGTCAGCGCCTCCAGGCAGACGCCAGCCCTGGGATCTGCCATGTTCGGTGCAGTGGCAGCCGGAAAAGCTGCCGGCGGCTATGACTCGATCTACGATGCCGCCCAGACCATGGCGCATCTCAAAGCCGAAACCTTCAAGCCGATCGCCGAGAACCAGCTCGTCTATGAAAAACTCTTTGCCGAATACCAGCGCCTGCACGATTATTTTGGGCGCGGCGAAAATAATGTGATGAAGACCCTCAAGAAAATCAAGGCGGAGGTGAAGCATGTTGCTGGATGATCTGCATGCGGTCGTCTGCCGCCTGAACGTCGAGCTGCCGCGCAATAACCTGGTGGCCTGGACCTCTGGAAATGTTTCGGCGCGCGACCCGGAGACCGGATTCGTGGTCATTAAACCTAGCGGTATACGTTATGAGGATCTGACTCCCGAGTCGATGGTGGTGGTTGACCTGGATGGGAAGGTCGTCGAAGGGCATTACAAACCCTCCTCTGACACATTTGCACACGTATATATCTACCGCCACCGTCCGGAGATCAACGGGGTCGTCCATACCCATTCAACTTTCGCAACCGCCTGGGCAGCCGCCGGCCGGCCCATTCCTGCGGTGCTGACAGCCATTTGCGACGAGTTTGGTGGTCCGATCCCGGTTGGCAATTATGCTAAAATTGGCGGAGACGAAATCGGCCAGGAAATCGTTCGCTCGATTGGCTCCAGCCCGGCGATCCTGATGAAGAACCACGGCGTTTTCACGATTGGGAAAACGCCCGAGGAAGCCGTCAAAGCCGCCGTGATGGTTGAGGATGTGGCACGCACGGTATTTTACGCGCAACAGCTGGGCCAGCTTGACGAAATCCCGCCCGAGGAAGTCGCCCGGGCACATCGTCGCTATCTCGAAGAGTACGGGCAATCCAACTAAGGAATGGTCAAAAAGTATGGACAACCTTCAAGAACGTGCCATTAATACCCTGCGTTTCCTGTCCGTCGACATGGTTCAGCAGGCTAATTCCGGGCATCCCGGCCTGCCAATGGGCTGTGCGGCGCTTGCCTATACACTCTGGACGCGCCACCTGCGTCATAACCCGCATAACCCCGCCTGGCCGGGACGCGATCGTTTTATCCTCTCCGGTGGACACGGCTGTGCGCTGCTCTACTCATTGCTGCACCTGACCGGTTACGACCTTCCGCTGGAAGAATTGAAGAATTTCCGGCAATGGGGCAGCAAGACTCCCGGACATCCTGAATATGGGCTGACACCCGGCGTCGAAGTGACCAGCGGCCCGCTCGGGCAAGGTTTTTCAAACGGGGTGGGGATGGCGATCGCAGAGGCCCACCTGGCAGCCTTATTCAATGAGCCCGGTCATGCCATCGTGGATCATTATGTCTACGCCATCGTGACAGACGGAGACCTGATGGAAGGCGTCTCATCCGAAGCCGCTTCGCTGGCAGGACATTTAAAACTTGGCAAACTGATCTATCTTTACGATGATAACCACGTCTCCATCGACGGTTCGACTGATATTGCCTTTACCGAGGACCGCGGCGCCCGCTTCGCGGCTTATGGCTGGCAGGTCTTGCACATCCAGGATGCCAACGATGTAGAGCAGATCGACGCGGCCCTTCAGGCTGCCAAGAAGGATCCGCGGCCATCCCTGATCATTTGCCCCACCCATATCGGCTACGGGCTGCCCACCCGCCAGGATACCAGCAAGGCGCATGGCGAACCGCCCGGCAATGAAGAACTGGATGGAGCGAAGGATAAGCTCGGCTGGCCAAAAGAACCGCGCTTCCTAATTCCCGAAGATGTCCTGGCTCTTTTCCGCCAGGCAGTGAAGAATGGTAAAGAATTGGAATCGCAATGGACTGCAAAAATGGCAGCTTACCAGGCTGCCGTGCCCCAAAAATCTGCTGAACTGGAACGTCGTCTGGCGGGAATATTGCCTGAGGGCTGGGATTCTACCTTACCGGTCTTCCCGGCGGATGCGAAAGGCATGGCCACACGGATCGCATCCGGAAAAGTGATCAATGCCCTGGCAGCCAAGATCCCTGAACTGATCGGCGGCTCGGCTGACCTGGCGCCTTCCACCAAGACCTGGATCGACAGCTCACCGGCTTTTGAATCCGATTGCCGCGCCGGACGGAATTTCCATTTCGGGGTTCGCGAGCATGCCATGGGCGCCATTGTCAACGGCATGGCGGTCCATGGCGGAGTGATCCCCTATGGGGCTACCTTCCTGACATTCGCAGATTATATGCGCGAGCCCATCCGGCTTTCGGCCCTTTCGCAATACCCCAGTATCTGGGTATTCTCGCATGACAGTGTAGGTTTGGGAGAGGATGGACCCACCCACCAACCGGTGGAACAACTGACCTCCCTGCGCATGATCCCTCACATGACCGTGATCCGCCCGGCGGATGCCAATGAGACAGTCGTGGCCTGGAGGCTGGCAATTGGGCGCCGACGCTCGCCCACAGTCCTGGCGCTCACCCGCCAAAACGTTCCGACTCTAGACCGCAGCCAGTTCGCCGCCGCAGACGGGTTGGAGCGCGGTGCGTACGTGTTGGCCGACCTTGGAAATGGCACCCCCACCATCATCCTGATGGCATCCGGCTCGGAGGTGGGCTTGATCGTGGAAGCCGGCCGGCGGCTGGTCGTTCAAAGTCTGGCCGTGAGGCTGGTCTCATTCCCTTCCTGGGAATTATTTGCTGCACAGAGCCAGGAGTACCGTGACAGTGTTCTGCCGGAAACAATCAAGGCCAGACTGGCCGTCGAAGCGGGTGTCTCGATGGGTTGGGAACGCTGGGTAGGAGAGAAAGGCGGGGTTTTGGCCATCGACCGATTCGGCGCATCGGCGCCATATGAGGCCGTGTTCCGCGGGCTTGGCATGACGGTAGAAAATGTCGTTGCCCGGGCATTAGCCCTGGTGCGCTAGAGCATTTTTCTTCCCCTTGCTTGATCAAGCGCCGGGATTTGGCTCCCGGCGCTTGATCATTTAAGGATACCATTGCCTTCTTTTACTCAACGTGGATGGAAACGAAAACGCTTGATCCCCGACTTGTAGGTTTTCTCGCTCACCAACTCCAGGTCGACTTTGGTTGTGAATAAACGCTTCCCATTACCAATCGCAACTGGATGAACCACCAGGTCGTATTCATCAACCAGTCCCAGCCGAATGAATGTTTGTCCGGTACGGACTCCGCCAGGAATACCGATATCTTTACCCGGTCTTTGCTTGAGCTTGGTGATTGCGTCCACCAGCTCGCCGTCGTCCCTGGCGACGAGCAATTCCGCATTATCCCAGTCGGCTATTTCCACCTTTTTTGAGATCACAATCCCATGGATCTTACCGATCGCTTCCGCCAGGTCATGTTCAGCCTTGGAAGCCTTGGGATCCTTGAGAACATTTGCCCAATACGGGATCATGCCGACTGCGGTTGGGTATCCCATCAAGCCGGTATCTGCGCTGTTCATTAACCCGATAATGTCCAGGTTCAACTGCGGGTCCGGGACGGACTCGGCCATCCAGTCCAATTCATTGTTCGGCCCAGCGACAAATCCATCGAATGACATTGTCATGTAAAGATATAGTTTTCTCATGGTTTCCTCCAGTACAGAATCTCCAATAACCTCAAACCAAGCTCTTTAGCCAATTGCGAACATCTTGGGGTGAATCCATGATGTAGTCTGATCCCTCATACTGGCCAGGATGCCTTGGGCTGGATACTTGAATGTTGATTCCTCCCAGTTCATGGACATCCTCGAAGGCCTCCTGATCCTTATCATCGTCGCCGATGTAAACCAGGTGCCGGCCATCAAAAGGATAGCGTTTGAATAAAAACTTAACCGTTTCTCCCTTATGCGCCTGGATCGGGACAATCTCCAGGTAATTGGGACCTATAAACCAGCGGAATTGATTTTCCAGCGCGCTGTCGCCGGCAGTCTGCTGCACATCTGAGAAAACCTTCTCAATCTCTTTCTGATCTGCGGCCTGAGCATGCAGTGTCAGTGACCAACCTTTATCCTCAATGTAATAACCGGTCTTGTCGCCAATGATCCTTTCCCAATGGGGCTTGACACCATCCAGGGATGTCCGGATCCGGTTGAAATCGCCCCGGCGAATGATATTTGCAGCCGGCGTCTGCAGCTCAATGCCGTATACGCCTGCCAGGAAGATGCCTGGCACCGGCAGCAATTCCTGCAGGGAACCCAACGGCCGGCCGCTGATTATCGTCACCCGAAATCGTTCGACGGCGCCAGCCAACTGCCGGATCAGCTCGACCAATTTGGGATCTTTTTCAAGACTGTCCGGATGGGCAGCAAAATCGGCCAGAGTACCGTCATAGTCGAGGAAGAACCACATATGGGAGGCATCGGCCACCCAGCGGTTGAGGGTGTCTCCAGGCAGGGTCATCAGGCTGCCTCACTCTGCTTCAAAAGCGGCAGGAGGTCACGATCCACAATGGCCCTCCAGGTATATTCTTTACGAATACGTCTACGCAGGCGAAGCTGGCGGCTGCCTTCGGCCCAGGTCAGGATACGTCCCGCAACCTCTTCCGGAGAGGCTTCCAACGGGAACGTAATGACCTGCTTTCCTCCAATTTCTGCCGCGGCGGGCACATTCGCGCAGAAAACCGGTAATCCAACCAAACCAGCCTCCAGGATGGGCATTCCAAAGCCTTCCCGGCGGCTGGGCATAAAAAGAAGATCACTTACCCGATAAAGTTCACTGAGAATGTCAAAACCTATCTCAAAAGCATGGTCGGTTTCAGGACCGGAATCGTAAACAAACCTGACCTCTTGCTCCAAATTTGATTGAAGGCGAAGTTTTTGCAGCTCTTGATAATATTCCATGTTCAAGGCGTCATGCGGATCAGGTGGACCGGAAATGACCAAGGTAGGGTGGATAGAGCGTTGTTTTAGCGCGGCAATCACCTGGAAGGCAAATTCGATGTTCTTGGCCTGCGTAACCCTGACCGGCATAAGCAGCACCAGGTCACTTTCCCATAGGCCCAGGCGTTGGATGAGCGCTTCGCCCGGCTGCGAAAGGGCCAGCAATTCCTGCGGTTCAACACCGTTGTAGACTACCTGGATGGCATCGGCAGGTACTTCCATCAACCCAGCCAACTCCTGCTGCCGCGCCCGGGAAACTGTTACGTAGGTGATATTCGGATGATAAGTCCGAAGATAGTCCCACGGATACCCGGGATGAACATTCGAACGGGAGTGTGGACTGGTCCAGGTGAAATCATGACACCAGGCGATGCAGCCATGCAGGCTGCCTTTGTCCAATAGGCGAAAAAGTGCAGTGGTTAGCGCCAGATTAAAATGCTTGGTGAATACGTTATGGACGATAACGTGATCCATGCTTTCCAGAATGGGTGCCATCGTTAATTCCAAGCGGTCGGTTAGCGGCTCGAATTGGGCTGAGACTTTGCCCTGTTCCAATTCGTGGCTTGCCTGCAAGATGGCGGGATGGCGCGAGTCCATCTCCGGAATCAACTCGAGTTGCGCTCCTTCGGGAAGCGCCTGGGATTCCCCGCGGCCGGCGACTATCGTAACCTGATAACCCGCCCGAATCAGGTAGCGGGCATGCGCCTGTATCACTGTCTCCACACCACCAACAACCGGGGAGACGGAGTAATGCAAAATGGCAATTCGCACTGACATCATCCGCCTACAGATCAAGTTTCGCGATGGTTTCCAACTGCTTGCACAACCAGTCGACAACATCCTCCTGCTCGACCAAATGACGCAATCGCTCGGCTTTTTCGTGCCGTTCTTCCATCGGCATGGTCAACGCCTGGTGCATCGCCTCGGCAGTTGCATAAATATCCAGGGGAGGGATGATCAATGCACCGGATTCGAGCTGCTGGCGAGCGCCGGTCCTCTCGGAAAGTATCAAAACACCGTTATGGTTATTCACAACCGGACCTTCTTTGGCTACCAGATTCATCCCGTCGGCCAAAGAATTCACCAGCAGCACATCGTACAATTCCATGGCCGCAACGGCGCGTGGATAATCTTCTCCCACTAAAATTCGGATCGGTTCCCACCCGGATTGACTGTATTTTGCGTTAATCTTTCCGGCAGCGCCCATTAATTCTTCCAAATAGTTCTGGTATTTATCCATTTCCAAACGCGAAGGGACCAGCAGTGCCAGGAACTGCACTTTGCCCAGGTGTTCCGGGTGAAGTTCCAGTAGTTCGTCGAATGCCTGGAATCCACGCACAATATTTTTACTCGGCTCGATCCGATCGATCCGGGTGATCAGCTGTCGGCCGGAATAACTCTCAATGAATGAACGGCGCTGTTCGTCGACTTCAGGTGTTTCGGCCAGTTTCTTCAAATAATCCACGTGAATGGAAATTGGGAAATCCTTCACGTAGGTCATATGGTTGTGGTACCAAATCCGACCATGCTTGAATTTTACATAAGCGCGTGGTAAAAAGGATTCGCATGTCCGCATAAAGTTAAAACAGTCTTCGCGAGTCTGGAACCCCAGCAAATCCACCGCGCATAATCCTTCCAGGATGGCCAGGCGCATCTTGGAGGGCAGGAGGCCCCAATCTTCTGCACCCGGCCAGGGAACGTGGATAAAGTGCATGAGCGTATAACGCGATCGAACGGGCAGCAGCTCGCGCAAAAAGCTTGGGGTCAGGTACAGGTGATAATCCTGGATCATCACCAGGGAAGGTTTTCGAGACAGCCGCACCTGCCTGGCGATGGTTTCGGCAAACTGCATATTTACCGCCACGTAGCCGTCGTTCCAATCCTGCCAGGTAGTGCGTGTTATGGTGGGGGTACGCGATATATCCAGCATGGAATGCTGGAGAAACCAAAGCAGGGAGTTGGAAATCCCGTTATAGAAGCTTTCGTATGTGGAGGCTTCCGTGGATATGAACTGAACATCGATGGTTTTTTTATTGCCATTCAAGACTATCGGTCCATTCTTCCACTGCCGGTCCTCTTCCGTCTGGGCGCTGGCGATCCAATGGGCATCGGTAAGATCAGCCAGGCCGGTGAGGGCTGTCACCAAGCCGCCTTTGCCCCGCCTGGGTTGTACATCTCCGTTTTCATCCCTGGAAAAAGTTACCGGACCGCGGTTGGAAGCGATGATAAGCGACCTGGTTTGTAGAATTTGACCGATGAGATCGCAATCAATACCGCCTGTGGCTTTCGAGCCTGCCTCGGACGTGTTGGCACTCATTTGAATTGCTCTTCCTTGTAGTGCTGTAATTGCGGGATTAGTGGTTAGCATAGGTTATTCATGCACCGGGGCATGCCTTACACCAATACGGTTGAAAATCCTGGCCTTAACCTGGGTGTCAAAGACCTGCCATTTCAACTGAGAATATTCCTGATTGGGCTCGCCTGCCAGGAAATCGATCGGAATATTGAAGCCGCCGGCCAATTGCTTCCCACCTCCATAAAAATGACCGTCAGAATTAACGCCAAAAACCTCTTTGATGAACTCATCCGGATCGAAGATCAATTTCGAGGTCCGCAAGGAGCCAGTCAACACTTCGACCTGGTTTTCATCCCTCACGATCCCATACACAATGGCTGTATGGACATTTTCTTCGTTCACGAGAAAATCCGCAGCCTGTGGAATTGCATCCCGATCTTCAGACCGGAGATAGCCGATACCGGCAATCGAATGGTTTTCCACCACGGTTCGATTCTCGAGAGCACGCCGGATGACATCCATCACCTGCTTGGAACGCGCCTGATCCATAATCCGTTCGAGAAGGTTCGGATCACTAAACCGGCTCAGGAAGGCAGCTGCATTGAAATCTTCCTCATCCGCGTGGATAAAGCCTCCGGTGTCTGAAAGGATACCGTGCATCAGGGCGGTTGCCATGGCAACATGCTCTTTTTGGCCTTTCTGGAGAGGAAGGATATCCTGCATCAAATAGTGGGTATAAATCGTGGCCGTGGAACCGGTCTTCTGGATATCACTGTAGACCGCCTTTACAACGCTCTGTGGTTCATGATGGTCAACGATGATCAATACAGGTATCCGGGCAGCTTCGAGAGCCTTGACAATCCCGTTGGCCGTTGCCCCCTGGTGGTCCAGGAAGACGGCACCCTGATATTGTGCAAGATCCATGCCCTCTTTAAAAGGAATCAAATCAATTCCAAGCAATTTCACCAGGGCAATATTCTGTCCGTGGCTGATCTTGCCGGAATAAATGATATCCACATCGATGCCATATTGGGCAGAGATCAGCTTATGAGCAAAGGCTGCTGAGATGGCATCCGGATCGGGATAATTATGCAGGACAACCAGGTGTCTCTCGCCGTGGTGCTTTTCCAGTACTTCGGCAATTTGAAGCTCGCGGGACATTGTCCTTAGATCTCCTGTAGCAAATCCTAACAGGTTCATTTTGTTGAACAGAAAGGTGGGTTCCATAAACTGGCGTGGATCCCTACCAATGAGGCAAGATGCACAGATTGCTGATCGAGCCAGGTAAACCATGTGCAGGGTAGTAAAGACGGGCTGTGGAGCGAACCCACAATGCCGTGAAATTCCTTATTAAATGTCTGGCTTACATCACGAACAATCTTTTGGCGAGTGTTCGAAGCCTCAGACCGGAGCTGTGACCAGGTTTTATCCAGGCTGCGATTTGTAGTCAAATTGAACTGCTGGGTCCTGGTATGCAATAATTGAACAGTTTGCGTATCGGTTCGAAGCGGCATTGCCAGGGCTAAAAGCACCAAAAGGATGCCGCCTGCCAGCAGGCCGATCAAGAAACTGCCAATGTGGAAATTTTGTCTTTTCATCGCGGTCTCCATAATTATTATTTGCAAGCCCAAGGATCAAACAAAGTTGTATGGTTTTTGAAGTTTTGTCGAACGAAGTTCAATATAGGCTGTTTCCATAGCATAAACAATGGGGAATTGACCTTTCAGCAAGGTAGGGATTCCCCGTATCGTGGTCCTAAAGAACTATTCATAATTATGACAATTAATATTATAATTGTCATAATATCCTTCTATATTCCCAGGGCAACAGGTACAAAATTATGTACCCTCAAGACACACATTGGTATGAAGAACTATTCGACGCAGTCCACCAATTTGTAGCAATTCTGGATGACCACGGGAAGATAATCAAAGCCAACCAGGCTGCCTTAGAGTTAACCGGCCTGGATCAAACCAGCCTGAATGGAAGCCCATTGTGGGACATACCCTGGTCAATCCTTACGAAATTGAACCGGCGTGAGATCAAGCGCGCCGTCATCCGGTCTTCCAAAGGGGAATTCGTACGAAATGAGCTGGAAATCCATCCACGCAATCATCCGGTAATCACAATTGATTTCACTTTCAAGCCCATCCTGGGTGAAGATAAGGCGATAAAGTTCGTGATCGCTGAAGGCCGGGATATCAGCTTTTATAAGCGGACGAGCGAGGCCCTTTATCAGAGCCGGGCCCGCTTTGCGACCATCTTCGAGAAAGCCAGCCTGGGGATCGTGATCGAGGCGCCGGACGGGAAAATAACCGACTGTAACCCGGCCTTCCTGGCAATGCTGGGATATCAGGCGGAGGAAGTCCGCCAACGTGACTACCTGGATATCACCCATCCAATGGATCGGGCAAACAGCCGGAAATTGTTTAACGAGTTATTAAGCGGCAAGCGGGATAGCTACAGTCTTGTGAAACGCTACCTGAGCAAGACGAGCCAAGCGGTTTGGGCTTCCATCAATACCTCGCTCGTGCGCGGGACAAACCGAAAAGCACAGTTCGTTATTGTCATGGCAGAAAATATCAACGTCCAAAAAGAGGTGGAAGCTGAAGTTATCGAACTCCGCCAAAGGTTAATGCAAGGCAGGGAAATGGAACGGCTGCGATTGGCGCAGGATCTACACGATGGCCCATTGCAGGAAATTATTGGAATTTCCTACCAGGTTAAAGAACTGGAAAACATGCTGGAGGGAGAAGCCAGCCTGGAGCAACTGCAGGCGGCCAGTCTCGCTCTCCAAAAAGTCGCCAAATCTATACGCACCATCTGTGGAGAACTAAGACCTTCCACGCTTATGCCGTTTGGGCTTGAAAAGGCCATCCTTTCACATTCGGAAGAATTCCAGACCGCCCATCCGGAACTACCCATCGAATTAAACCTGGTTCACGATGGCCAGACGCTTCCAGAGCAGGTCCGTATTGCCCTTTTCCGGATCTACCAGGAAGCCTTGAATAATGTTCTCCGGCATGCCCAGGCAAATAAGGTCTCTGTGCGCTTCTGGCTGGATGACGGGCATGCATCCCTGGAGGTGGAGGATAACGGCAGGGGCTTCAGCCTGCCGAACCATTGGATCGATTTGGCACGCAAGCAGCACCTGGGCCTGGTGGGTTCGATCGAACGCGCCCGGGAAGCCGGAGGGCATTTGGATGTAAGCTCGTCCTCCGGCAAAGGAACGCTAATCCGAGCTGTCCTGCCCGTTTATAAAGAGACGGACAAGGACCAGGTTGTCAAATAAAATTACAGAGTACTGCGCAAATAACCGAACCAAAACCTTGTTATTTTCAAACGCATGGATCAAGGAAATTCAGTTATTTACGCAAGAAGCAATAGGTGAATTGATGATACCAATCCGTGTCTTACTGGTGGACGATCACCCGGTTGTGCGTAGCGGGATTCGCGGCTTCCTGGAAAATGCCAGGGATATAAAAATTGCAGGTGAGGCTGACAATGGTGAGCAAGCCCTGCGCCTGATAGAGGAAACACCCGCGGATGTGCTGCTCCTGGATATGGAATTGCCGGATATTCCGGGAACCCAGGTGGCGATGCAGGTCAAACAGAGTCACCCTGAGCTAAAGATCCTGTCGCTCAGCGCTCATGATGATTCGACCTACGTGCGCGAAGTGCTCGAAATGGGAGCCGCCGGCTACCTGATGAAAGAAGAGGCCCCGGATGTGATCCTTGAAGCTGTCCGAGGCGTAGCAAACGGCCAACGGGGCTGGATCAGTCGTGGCGTGGCTGCCCAGATGGCTAATTGGATCCAATCCGACCATATGGAAGGGAAAAAACTGACTTCACGCGAACAGGATACCCTGCGCCTGCTCGTTCAAGGCAAAACCAACCAGGCGATTGCACTCGAGCTCAAGATCAGTGAAAAGACAGTCGAAAAACATATTAAGGCAATCTTCGGAAAGATGAACGTATCCTCCAGGGTGGAGGCTGCAGTTGCGGCAGTGCGGGAGGGCATGGTTAAGAGCTAGCTGCCCTGGATCAAAATCTTTCACAATAATTTCCAAGAAAGGCCGGTATTCAGGCCAAAAATTCAAGTAGGATTGTCCCTACCCATAGATTAGGGACAATCCGTCTTGAATTTCATTATCAAGCTACGTAAAATCGCAGAACTAAATAACGAAAGGTTTATTATATGGGTCTATTGATCTGGATACCTTTGGGTTTGCTTGTAAGCTGGTCGGCAGAAAATACTTTATTCCACCCCAGGTATAAACTTCGGGAGGCAATCATCCTGAGGCAGGCTGACAACCTGATTAGGATCATCGATGACGGCCGTTGAGGGAAGATATAAAAATGACGGACAATGTTACCCGGATAGTTCTGGCAGAAGATAATGAAGTAGTTCGGAAGGGAATCAAGCGTTTTCTAAACAAAGCCGCAGACATCGAGGTCGTTGGCGAAGCAGAAGACGGGATTGTCGCCCTGCAATTGGTGGATCAACTGCTCCCGGACTTACTTCTGCTGGATGTTGAGATGCCCCGGCTTAGCGGTATCGAGGTAGCCAGACGGTTGAAAGCTAAAAAGAAGAAAACCCGTATCCTGGTATTGAGTGCATATGATGACCAGGAATACATTCAAGAAATGCTGGGCATTGGCGTTTCAGGATATCTGATCAAGGATGAAGCTCCTGAACGCATCCTGGAAGCAGTACGGGGCGTAGTATTGGGAGAAGCCGGCTGGGTTAGCCCGCAAGTCAAGGCCCGGCTCAGTAAGAAAAAGTGAAATTAGTCCCGGATTACCAGGTCCAGGAGCACCTTTAAAATTCGCAATCCTATGATTACGACCAGTACGCAATCCACCTACCTAGAGATGTTAATGAACCGTATTAACCTGGGCGAGATTCCCTTCAGTGAGCGCGGTTCAAGGCTGATGGTCTTTCGTACAGGTCACTCTCTCTCAGTCCGACTGGCCGAACGATGGCTTAAGAGCAGCCGCCGGTTGACCGCCTACCGCGACCGGCCTGCACTTATCGATCAATGGATATTTAGCGATCGGGATGGCAACCCCCTGGAACTGGAAATAACAACCTATCCTCACCTTATCGAAGCCAGAACGAAAATGGGACTATTTTCGCTAGTTTTCGTGGATGAAGAAACCCTGCTGGTCAGTTATCCAGCCGGCAGGATAGGCATGACCTTTCAAACCAAGGTTGATAAGGTGCGGACGGATGAAAGGGGTGGTATCTTACGCCTGACCGGCAAGATCCGCAGGAATATAGTTTATACGACCAATGGGACGATCCTGCAAAATACCATCGAACCGTACCGGCAAGATCTTCACAAGGTCAATTTATTGCTCGAGTCGCCTGACGGGTGCTCGATGATGCTTAACATTACTCCCAGATTGGGTTTTCAACGACATATTCCGGATGCCGAGACTGTCTTTAATGCAGCGGCCGAACGCTGGAATGCATGGTTTGCCGCCGCACCTCCGGTTGCAGACCAGTACCAAAGCCAGTACTATTTTGCATGGTGGGTGATGCGCTCCGGACTGATTTCTCCTCGCTTCTACATCACGCGTGAGGCAATGGCGCCTTCAAAAATCCGTTATGTGGGCGTATGGCAATGGGACGCGTATTTCCACGCGCTGGCCTATCGACATATGAATATGGAATTGGCTCGCAACCAACTCCGAATTTTCTTCGACCACCAGCTCGAAAATGGCATGCTTCCGGATGCCGTACATGACGAGGGCGTTGTGACCCACCTGCCCTATCCCGTGGATGCAGATGTCACCAAGCCGCCCCTGGCAGCCTGGACAACCTGGAAACTTCACCAACAACAGCCGGACCTGGAGTTCCTGCGCGAAATCTACGAACCACTCACCCGCTGCATTCATTGGTGGACCGAGAACAACGATCTGGATGGAAATGGCCTGTGTGAATACCAACACCCATACTCATCCGGCCTGGATAACAGCCCGTTATGGGATGCGGGCATGCCGGTCGAATCGCCCGATCTCAACACCTATCTCTACCTGGAGCAGGAGGCGCTTGCGAATATTGCCAACGCCATTGAAAAACACAATGATTCGATCTGCTGGTCAGAACGTGCACAAATACTCGCAAACCGGATGGTTGAGCAAACCTGGGATCCAGAGGCTGGACTTTTCTGGGCTAAAAAAGACGGCTTTCGGATCAATGTCCGCACACCATTCAACCTTTTTCCTCTAATAACCGGACATCTGCCGGCTGACATTACCAACCGGCTGGTAAGCCACCTGACCGATCCCAGCCAGTTCTGGCCACGCTATCCAGTCCCAAGTGTGGCCCTGGACGATCCCACTTATAGTCCCACAGAGATGTGGAGAGGGCCAACCTGGGTGAATGTAAACTACATGTTGATTGAAGGTTTGTGGCGCAGTGGTTTCCCCGACCTGGCGCGTAAATTACGCCGTTCCACACTTGATATGATCTGCAGCCGGGATGATATTTATGAATACTACCACCCGGAGACCGGCGAGAAACCAACCGAAGCGGCCTCTGTCTTTGGGTGGTCTTCAGCCATCCTGATCGATCTGGCAATTCAGGAAGCTCGCGACCACCCTGACTGACCGCTTCTCTCGGCTAGGCCCGTCTGGCAGTCCCAAATGTTTCGTACAAATGACCGCACCAATGTGAATAGGCGGCGCGAATTCCGGCGTGGATATCGAACATACTGGCTTCCGGTTTGGCGGCCGCCATGCGCATATTGTCAGCCGCCGAATTCATGATGCTGGTGGCAAAGTTGATCTTGTTGATACCGGCAGCGATGGCCGAACGAAACTGTTCGTCGGAAAGGCCCGTCCCGCCGTGCATCACCAGCGGCACATCCACCCGTCTACGGATTTCGGCTACCAGGTCCAGATCCAAATGGGGTTCACCTTTATACAGCCCATGCGCATTCCCGAATGCAATCGCCAGGAAATCGACGCCGGTCGCTTCGACAAAATGAGCCACATTTTCGGGATCTGTGAAACCAATCCGCTGACCGCCGAGTAAATCATATTGGTCGCCCATACCAACATGCCCCAATTCGGCCTCCACTCCTGCACCGGCTGCATGCGCAGCCGCCACCACCCGCCGGGTATTGGCAATATTCTCCTCCAGAGGCAGGCTCGAACCGTCATACATAACGTCGGTAAAACCATAGGCAAGCACTTCCAGGCACTGTTCCACACTGGAGCCGTGATCGAGCATCAAAGAAATCGGCACATCAGTATCGTTTGCCCGGCAGCGAACATAGGCTGCCAGAGACCGGCAGTTGGGCAAGGCTGCATAGGGCGAGTAGATACCGATGATGGTCGGGGCGCGTTTTTCAGCCAGGGCGTCCATCACTCCCTCCATGCCTTGCATCTCAAACACATCGAACAACGGGATGGCATAGCGCTCCTGAAGAGCCTTTGCTAATTCAGTTTTGATCGGGGTAATTGTCATGGTTGCGTTTTATCCTTCGTTAACTTCAATTTCAAGCTGGAATTCTCGTTGCTCGCCGGGTTGCAGGAACTGCAACGTGCCGCGCGAGCGTTCCTGGCTGCGACCGCCCACCCGGCAGTTGGCTGGCTCAATTCCGAGGACATAGTTGCCATGTCCCATCATCTTCCATTGAACGAGGTTTGGCAGCTCAGCTTTATGGAAACCGACGCGCAATCCCAATTTGCGGCGGCGGTTGACCAACCGGATACCGGCCCAGCCGTTTTTATCGCAGGGCAGGTCATGGTAAAAGACCTGTTCAGCGTAGCCCGGCGTCGGTTCCTGGAAGCGCATCCAGTCCGGCAGGCCAGATTCGGCCACATTGTCACGCGCTTCCACCAGATGCGGTTCGGACATGAGTTCGCTGGTCTCATCCAGGAATGGGAAGCCCAGGTTGATATGGTACAGGATCATCAACGGGCTGGCAGTTCCGCCCAGGTTTTCCACCAGATCGTGGAGGCGAATACAATTTCCACCCAACTCGACACTAATGCGCCGTTTCAACCGCAGGTTTTCGCCCATGGCGCAAGCCTGGCGCATTTCCCCTTCGACCCATAAAGAACAATCATCTCCCTGCCAGGCCTCGTCCACATGTACGCGTTGAGCAGGCAGGTGGGATAGGCGGCCGTGCAGACCCAGCGACTCGCCCGCCTCTTCGCCAGCTGAACCCAGATAGGTCAGGCCGCAGCCGGTCAACAGGCCTGCGCCAAAAGTTCGCAGCCAGCCGCTGCCTTGCGGATCATAATAGGCAGGGTGTCCCCAGCCTGTCGGCGAAACCCAGGCCAGCGGCATGCCTTTGTATGAAGCCGGGCCGATATCCATGCCCCGGTCCAGCAATACGCTGAAAGCCAATCCCGAACCGCTTCTGATATCCGCGACCCGCAAGCCGCGTTCAGTACCGTCCGCCCATTCCCCCAGCCGGATGCCGGCAATTTGGGACAGGTCGCCAACGTATTTCAGCAATTCCAAACGAGTCCAGGTACGATTGAATAGACTGGTCATAATATAATATCCCTCTTAATCCGCCAAATCGCGCAAATATTCCGACATCAACGGCCACAGGCGCTGGTACCTGGCAAACCGTTCATCGTATAGTACCTGCTTTTTCGGATCCGGTTCGAATGTCCGCTCAAAATGTACCATGGCTCCGGCGCCTTCTTCCAAGGATGGAAAAACTCCGCATCCTACCCCCGCCAGGATGGCCGCACCCAGGACGCCCGCCTCATTGATTTTGGGACGAACGATCGGCCGTCCTAAAATATCCGCACTGATCTGTATCCAGACATCTGATTTACTGCCGCCTCCGGCCGCACAAAAGGTTCTCACCTCAATGCCGGCGCCCGGCAGTGTTTCGAAGGTCTCACGGATATAAAACGTCATAGCCTCAATTAAGCCTTTCAAAATCTCTCCGCGTGAGGTTTCCAATTTTAGTCCCGCAATTAAACCGCTCGAAATCGGTAATGAAATCCGGCGGACCTGTGACCATAAAATGTGGCAGCACCATCAACCGGCTTGGCTTCTCAGGCATCTCAGCCAACAATTCCGCATAAAGGTCTGTCCCACTGCTTTGAACAAGCTGGCGTTCTGCGCCTGCAAACGTATTGCGGAACCATTTAACCAGCGCCCCGCCCTGGTTATAGAGAAAACTGACATACTGCCCTGGCACGGCATGCTGTTCGGTGTTCAGTCCGCGCACGATCATGGCAGAGGTCCCGGGCCGCTGCGCAAAAACAGGCGTCAGGCACAGGTACGTGCCCATTCCATAAAAAGCCTGCCCCGGCGCGAGCACGCCGCAACCAACAGCATTACAGCACTGGTCGTGACCACCGCTGAGGATGGGGATACCCGCCGGCAAGCCCAGCTCAGATGCAATTCCGTTGGCGACATTACCAATCAAAGCCCCGGATGGAACAGTCGGAGGCAGTTTCTCCCGGTCCAGTTGCGCCAGATCCAGTAATTTATCCGACCAATCCCTGCGCTCCAGGTCGAAAAGCAGGGTGCGATTTGCAAGTGTGTAATCCACCCGGGGATCCGCGCCCAACATGAAGGCGATAAAACCACTCCAGGGCAGGAAGAATTCTGTCTGACGGTATAGATCAGGCTGGTATTGCTTCAGCCACTTCAACTTGGTCAGTGTAAAATGGTTGCCGAGGGTATTACCGTTGATCTGGTACAACTGCTCATCGCGTAGTTTTCCACCCAATTCGTCGAGATATTCCTCCCCGCGGACATCGAAATTCAATATAGCCGGACCAAGGATCTTGCGGTTTGAAGTAACTGGCACGACCGATTCACCCAACGACGAGACACATACCGCTTTGACGGGATCCTCGGTCGTGTTGGCAACTGCCTTTCCGATCGCATATTTGACCTGCTGCCAGATCCTGGCCGAATCCAGTTCAGCCCAACCCAATTGCGGGGATTGATAGTCGTACTCCTGATATGCAAAATCAAGCAGCTGCCCGTTTTCATCAAAGACCGCTGCCTTGCAGCCACTTGTACCTACATCGATACCCAGGAGGCTCATGGGTTAGCTCTCATGCCCGGTCCTGAGGCAGGGAAACTTCAAAGTCGAGGTAATTGGCCAAAGCGTGCTGCATTGGCGATTGAACATTCCCGGGCGTGATGCTGACGTGGTGGCGGTGACCGTTGTTGCCGATATGCAGGAGCACATCCTGCAAGTTGCGGATCTCGGCCACGCCGGCCACCCCGAAGAAGTTTTCCGGGAGCGGATCTGAAGTGAAGCGGCCTCCGCCCAGGTACATTTTGATCCGGCCTGCGTCGGTCATCAAGCTGCCGAAAGTGAACTCCATTGGTTTGATCCGGCCAACGTTGCAACCATAGGCGTTTCCCGCGCCGACTGAGTTGATCAAGATGGCGTGATCGGCAATCTGCCCCTGGGCCTGCATCAGGCTCTTTGGCAACGGACCGCAATGGAACAGGATGCACTTATCGTTTTCATCGCCATAATTGTTGTTCCAATCCAGCAATCCAATTGGCGCGTTGGAGGCCAGGTGCATAGCGCGCATAAGAACGGCATTGCCCAGATCCACCTCGCAGGCCGCGGCCAGACCGGTTTCGTTAAGGATGCCCATCGCCACACACGGGCTGATGCCCATCTGTACCTGCATCTCGGTCCAACAGCGGATAGCCATGGCATCCAGCCTGGCCTCGGCAGCCAATTTATCCAGCGTGACGCCCAATCGCGCCAGGTTGTCGAAAGCTTGCCTGGGTACTGCCTGCCAGGTGGCGGCTGTGCGCAGGGCTTCGGCCTTTTCAATATAGGCCGGCTCTTCAGGCTTTACGGATTTCATGCGCAGGAAAATATCCGACAGATCAAAAGTCTCGATTGTGACTCCGCCTCGCTGCAAAGCGACCTCATCGATCCGGACAGTTTTGAAGGGCGTGGTACGCGCCCCGATCGCGCCGACCACCATGCCATTTACGCCATTCACCACCCGGCAGATCCGATCGAATTCGTCAACGTTCGCCTTGAACGCCTCGCTGCCCGGTTTGACAGTATGCGGCTTGAGGGCAGTGAACTTCACTCCATACTGGCAGAAGACATCCATCACCGAGAGCTTGCCGCAGAACGAGTCGCGCCGTTCGGCCGGACCCATCCGGTCATAATCATCCGGGTAAGCCTGGATCCAGATCGGCACGCCGGCCTCCTGCAGGGCAGCCACTGCGCCGGTCTCATCGCCAAAATTGGGCAGGCAAACGATCACGCCGTCGAAATTGCCGCGGTTGGCACGCAGGAAAGCCGCATAAATTTCGCCTTCCTGCGGTGTTTCGACTGCACCATAGCGCGTGGCTTCAGCCTCCAGCATGAGCACTGCATGCCCCAGGTTGTTTAGTTCACGCTTCATCTCCTGGCGGGCGCTGGCGATCAACGAGGCTGGAAAGAAACCGCGGTTACCAAAGAATAATGCAAAAGTGGATTTATTCATGGAATTGACCTCGCTTCTGGAATTGGTTCAGTAACTTATTCTATCATCTCATAACGAGGAGGTCTGAGAAAGTTGCCTTTCTTCAAACAGATTGGCATATCAAATTGACCAACCCCCATAATAAATTAGCTTACAAGGGAAAATTTAGCTAACGACCTGGGAGAACCGGTATTTCATGATCAAGAACAGCGGAGTGAGACCTCAAAGGTTGTTAATTCTATGACTGCATGGCTTCACTTAGCGGAATGCCGGCCATCATTAACCCAATCTGCTCCACTGAAGCCTGGCCGCGCTCGACAATTCCGATCAGTTGGCCCTCGTACATGACGGCAATCCGGTCAGAGAGCGAGCGGGTCTCATCCAGGTCCTCCGAGATCAACAAAATGGCAGTCCCGGCCTCACGCTGCGCCAGCAAGCGCTGGTGGATGTACTCGGTGGCGCCGATATCCACTCCACGCGTGGGCTGGGCAGCAATAAGTACCTCGGGATGACGTGACAGTTCGCGCGCCATGATCAGCTTCTGGATATTTCCGCCGGAAAGATTCTTAAGGGGGGTATCCATCCCGGGTGTTTTCACCGCGAACTCTTTGACCAGATCCCTGGCATGCGCAGCCATGGTCTTGAAATCCAGGAATATCCCATGGGTGTAAGGAGCAAAGGCGTGATCGTGCAAATAGATATTCTCTTCCACCGAGAACTCCCGGATGGCGCCATCGCGCATACGCTCCTCCGGTATGAATGCCAATCCCGCCTCCACACGTTGGTTGACCGTGGCGGAGGTAACCTCCTTATTTCCGAGCATGACCCTGCCGCTGCTGACCTTGCGAATCCCAGCCAGGCACTCGGCCAGTTCGCGCTGCCCGTTCCCCGATACACCTGCCAGGCCGACGATCTCACCAGCATGGATTTCGAGATCGACCCCGCGCAGCGCTTCACTACCCCGGTCTCCCATGGCATGCAGCTGCGAGATGGCCAGGCTGACCGGCCCGGGTTTGAGCGGCCGCGGCTCGATCTGCTTGAGCTCCCTGCCAACCATCATCTTGACCAGTTCGGTGCGGGTGACCTCGGGCGTTTTGCAAGTGCCGATCACCTTTCCATCCCGCAGAACAGTCACCCGGTCGCTGATGGCCATTACTTCGTGCAGCTTGTGGGAAATGAAGACCAGGGCATGGCCTTCTTTTACCATTCTGCGCAATGTTACGAACAGGTCGTTGACTTCCTGCGGAATCAGTACGGCCGTGGGTTCATCCAGGATGATCACGCTGGCGCCCCGGTAAAGGGCCTTCATGATCTCCACGCGTTGTTGTTCTCCCACCGACAACTGCCAGACATACGCCTGGGGTTCCACTTTGATCCCGTAAGCATCGGATAGCTCCTGGATGCGACCGGTTACTCGCTCCAGGTCCAGCAGCGGTTCACGCGACGAACGCAGACCCAGGGCAACGTTTTGGGCGACGGTCAATGTGGGCACGAGCATGAAGTGTTGGTGGATCATCCCGATCCCGGCGCGGATCGCATCGGCCGGCGAATGGAAAGACACGGACTTGCCGTCGATCTTGATCGAGCCTCCGTCCGGCTGGTAGAGCCCATACAGCTGGCGCATCAAGGTGCTCTTCCCGGCTCCGTTTTCTCCAAGCAAAGCATGTACTTCTCCGGAAATAACATCAAAGCAGACGTCAGAGTTGGCCAGGACGCCCGGGAAGCGCTTGACAATATCGCACATTTCCACGTGCTGAATTCGCTGGACCGGGATGGGGTTGGATTCAGAAACCATGCTTCACCTGAATTGCGATTCCATGACCTGGATCCCTTTGATGGAATTCCCTCTCCCGGTCAATGACCGGGAGAGGGTTGATGTAACCTGTATTACGGGGTGACCGTGATAGTGCCCTTGGAAATGCCGTCGATGGCGGCATCACCGGCAGCTTTGACGTCTGCGGGCAGGGCATATCCGGGGTTGTAAGCGATGATCAGGCCGGCGTTGGACAGGTGCAGGGTATAGACATCCCCGCCCAACTTGCCAGCCTGGTGCTTGCTGATCATATCTTTCAGCATGCTCGTCCAGTCATAAACCTGGCTTGCAACCACCAGATTTGGGGCCAGGGAGGCCTGGTCGGCCTGGGTGCCAAACCACAGCACGTTGCCAGCATCCTTGGCTGCTCCAATGGAGCCAACCACCGACTGGGATGAACCGGTCAGGATGTCGGCGCCGTTAGCAATATGTGTCTTGGCGGCGGCAGTCATCAGGGCGACATCCGAGAAGGAACCCGTAAAGGTCTTGGAAACACTAATGGTCGGGTCAACAGAAGCCACACCCTGGACAAAGCCGTCGACGTAGGTTTTGCCATCGCCGACTTCGACCGGGCCGGTCACGCCTATTTTCTTGGTCTTGGTCAGCTTGGCGGCCAGGACGCCATTTACATAACCGCCCTCTTCGGCCGCGGCCGTGTAAGCATACACGTTCGGCATGCCGAAGGTATTGACGTCCGTGCCCCAGGCAAAGGTGGTATTGGGGAAGTCGGGGGCGACATCCTGCACGGAAGAACCATACTGCGAGCCATGCGCGATCACGATGTCATAGCCCTTGCTGGCATAGTCGCGAATAGCAGCTGCAGCATCCGGCACGTTGAACAGGTTATCGGTGTAAGCGAGCTCGAGGGCTGTGGGGCCGCCCATGTCAGACTGGATTTTTTGCAGGGCCGACCACATCGACTGGCTAAAGGCCGCATCGTTCGTGGCGCTGGGCATGATCACCGCTATACGGAAGAGCTTGGCAGGTGCCGTCGTAGCCACTGGAGCTTGAGTGGCAGGCGCCTGGGTTGCGGGAGCCTGCGTGGCCGGAGCCTGTGTGGCTGGAGCTTGGGTAGGCGCCGGAGGCTGCGTGGCGGCGGGTGTGGCTGTGCCGCAGGCGGTAGCCAGTACGGCAATCAGCAGACCAATCGTGAAAATTTTCGTAGCGTTCATTTCTTCTCCTTCATTCCTGTTATTAGAGTAAAGATTTTTTCCTGTGTCATTACAGGGTCGAAGCGGTCGAATGCCGCAAACGGGGAAGGATAATATCTCTATCCTTTTTTGGAATCACCTCCTTCATTTTCAAGAATAATTTCAGCTCTCGCCTCTTTCGAAAGGCTTGTTTAGCGCTGCCGGCTGGCGGGCGCGGTTGACGGAGATGGTCAGGGCAGCAATGGTAAGCAGGTAAGGCAGCATTACAGCTACATCGGAGGATATTTTAACCCCCAATACCTGCATCCAAAGCTGGAATGAGTTGACCACGCTGAACAAAAGTGCTCCGCCCAGGACGCCCCACGGATTCCAGCCGCCGAAATAAACCAGCGCAACTGCGATAAACCCCTGGCCGGCGGTCAGGTTATCCTGGAAGAGATTGACGATTGCGATGGACAGCGAGGCGCCTGCCAGGCCGGCCAGGATGGATCCCAGGCAAACACTGAAGTAGCGCATCCGGTCGACGCTGATCCCCAAGGAATCGGCAGCGGCTGGGTTTTGCCCGACCGCTTTAATCTTGAGGCCCAGGGTGGTTTTTTCCAGCACCCACCAGGCCAGCGGTACCAGCAGGAACGCGCCGTAAACCGGAAGACTGTTCTGGAAAAGGATCGGCCCAATGAATGGAATATTTGCCAATAAAGGAATTTTGAACGGCTGGAAGCCGTCGATCGTTTTTACCGTCCCGATGGTGGTTTTGAAAAGTAAGCTGGAGAGTCCCAGCCCGAACATATACAACCCAATGCCGCTAATGCCCTGTTCGGCCTTTAGCGTGATGCTGATGAAAGACATCAACAGACCCATCAAAAGGCCGACCAGCGCGGCGACCAGCAGTCCCAGCCAAAGGTTGCCGGTATTCAATACCGTGTAAAAGGCCGCGTATCCGCTGATGAGCATGATGCCGTCCACACCCAGGTTCACCACCCCGGAGGTTTGTGAAAAGGTTTCTCCGATGGCTGCATAAAGGAAGGGCGTGGCCAGGCGGATCATGGAGGTCAGAGATTCCTGCCACAACACCTACTGAAAATATCCCGTTCATGGCTTTACCTCATCTTTTTGGGCTTCAACCTGGCGCCGGGCCGCCCAGCGCCGCGACCAGATAGCCGAACCGGAGACGAACAGGACCACCAGACCGAGAATTGCATTGATCAACGAAGATGGCACCTGGACCGAGCGCTGCATTTGGTTGGCACCCACCAGCAGCCCACCGAAGAGAATGGAAGCCGGGATCAAGCCAAGCGGATGCAGGCCGCCAAGCAGAGCTGCGACAATGCCTGTAAAGCCGTATCCTCCGGTAATACCGTCCAGCAGGCGATGCTGGACGCCCATCACCTCGATCGCGCCTGCCAGTCCGGCAAAACCTCCGGCCAACGTCAGAGATAATGCCTGGTAAAAAGGAACGTTGATCCCGGCGTGGCGGGAGGCATCCGGGTTCAACCCCACCGACCGGATCCGGTAGCCAATCGTCGTGCGCCATAGGAAGAAATAGACCGCAACAGCTAAAACAACCGCAACGATCGAACCGGCGTGCAGGAGGGTCTGCGGTACCAGTCGCGGAAGCCAGACTTGAACAGGCAGCCTGGCCGATTGGGCCAGAAAGGTACCGGCAGCCACCCCCGCAGGATCCATCAGCGGACCACGGATGAGCAGGTACATGAATTGGATTGCGATGGAATTCATCATGATGGTGCTGAGGATTTCGTTCACTTTCAGGCGGGCTTTTAGAATTCCAGGAACGAAACCCCAGGCAGCTCCGGCAATAAAGCCCAGTACCAGCGTGGAGGGGATCAAGAGCCAGCCAGGCCAGGTGTGAAAGGTTAAGGGAAACCAGGTTGCGACGATTGCTCCGAGGGTGATCTGGCCCTCTCCACCGATATTGATCACATTAGCCCGGAATGCAATACAAATACCCAGGCCGACCAGCAGAAGTGGGGTGGCCTTGACCAGAGATTGGGTTATTCCGGAGACGCTGCCCACCGCGCCAGTCACCATTGCAGAATAGGCTGCGATCGGGTTGGCTTTTAGGATCAGCAGCATGATGCCGCCGATCAACAGTGCCACCAAAACTCCTGCCACCGGTAACAAGAGATTAAAAGCCATTTTGCTCCAATCAATAAATGGCCGGCGCCGGACAAGCTCCCCGTCTAAAGCTTTTTCTGGTGGCATAATTCTCTCTCCCTGGATATTCAGGTTTACATATTCGATGGTGCAAGCGGGTCCGGATATAAAGGCTTTATCGGCCCTTTGGATCCGCGGTTCTTTGACAATTTGTCCGGCAAGTTCTAATCATGCAGGTTCTCTCCTGAGGCTTTGTGGATGGCCCACAGGATTTGTTCTTGATCGACCGGCAGGCTGTCCACCCGTACACCCACGGCATTATAGATCGCGTTGGTGATGGCGGGCGAGGTTGGGATGCTGACAACTTCACCGACGCCTTTGGCGCCGTAGGGACCATCTTTGGTTGGGTGTTCCACCATAATCGGGATGATCTCCGGTGTATGCATAATGGAAGGGATACGATAACGCGACAGCCGGTCAGTAAGGACATAACCATCCTTGACAATGAACTGTTCGGTCAAGGCATGCCCCAGGCCCATCATAACGCCACCTTCCACCTGGCCATTCAAGCCCAGGGCATTGATGATCTGCCCGACGTCGTTGGATGAGATGACGCGTAATACGCGTACCATGCCCGTAACGGTGTTGACTTCCACCTCGGCAGCCTGGGCGGCGAAAGAGAATGCAAAATGCATGTCGCCGCCCTCTCCGAGCGGTTTGGTCACCGGCGCCCAGTACTCAAACATCGCCTTGGGCGCCTGTCCTTGAGATTTCATCTCCACAGCGATCTCGCCGAACGGGACGGAATGTCCATCGACGTGCGCCAGCCCCTCAATATAGCGGATCTGTTCGGGAGGAGTGTCATATTTTTCAGCTAAAGTGGATGTAATTGCCTGGAGCAGCGAACGTGACGCCAGCCGGGCAGCATTCCCGGTTACATAAGTCTGCCTGGAGGCGGTGGTCGGGCCGCCATCCGGGGTCAGGTCCGTATCCATGACCAGCACGCGCACCCTGGGGAGTGGAACGGAAAACTCCTCGGCCACGATCATCTGCAGCACAGATACCAACCCCTGGCCCAATTCGGCTGCGGAGGTGCGGACTTCCAGGCAGCCATCCGGGAAGAGCTCGACTTCGGCAGAGGATTTGTCCGGAGCGCCACCGCCCAGGCCGGTATTCTTGTAAGCGGCAGCAAACCCCCATGCCCGGCGCAAAGCGGGCGCATCGGGTACAGCCCGTGCGGCAAACAAGTCAGCTGTGCCATTGATCCGGCGCATTTCGGCCTCGGTCTTATCGATGCATTCGATCAATCCGACGCTGTCACGCAATTCCTGACCGGTGTTGGTGAGGCTGCCGACCTTGAGTGCATTCATCCGGCGCAGCTCGATCGGGTCCAGCTTGAGGTTTTCCGCCAGCATATCCATCATGCTTTCCATCGCAAATGCGGACTGGATCACTCCGAAGCCGCGGAAAGCGCCTGCCGGAGGATTATTGGTGAACATGGCATAACAATCGGCGCGCACATGCGGAATGTCATATGGACCGGCTGAGTGGGTGGTGGCGCGCGTCATCACTTTATCACCCAGTGAGGCGTAGGCGCCGGTATCACCGTACAGCTCGGTCTCCACCGCCGTCAGGTGGCCATCCTTTTTTGCCCCGATCTTGACGCGGATCTGGGTGGCATGCCGTTTGGGATGTACCAGCATGCTTTCGTGGCGGTCGAAGAGCAGTTTTACCGGGCGCCCGGTCTTATTCGCCAGCAAGGCGGCGTGGATTTGTCCAGCGATGTCTTCCTTTCCGCCGAAACCTCCACCCATATTTTGTCCGACGATCCGGACACGTTCCTCGGGCCAACCTAAAGCCAGCGCGACCTGTTCGCGGTCCTGGTAAGGTATTTGCGAGCCTACATAAATCTCCATGCGCCCATTTGGCAACGGCACAGCGATGCTGCATTCCGGCTCGATGAAGGCATGCTCCGTGATGGGCGTATGGAAGGTATGCTCGAGGATGACTTCCGCTTCGGCAAAGCCCTGTTCCATATTACCTTTGCGGATTTTGATATGTTTAAGCAGGTTGCCTTTTTCGAACAAGGCCGGAGCGGTCGGTTCGAGCGCCTGGAGTGGGTTGGTGATCACCGGCTGCAGGTCGAATTCGACTTCGACCAGCGCGGCGGCATCCGTGGCGGCTGCCTGGGTCTCGGCCGCGACGATGGCGATGGCGTCCCCCACGTAACGGACGCGCTCGCCAACCCCGACCAGGATCGGCCAGTCGTGGATGACCAGTCCATGGTAATGCTCGCCCGGGATGTCTTTCGAGGTCAGCACGGCAACCACACCCGGCGCTGCCTGTGCCTTTTTAATATCGATCGAGCGAACGAATGCATGCGGGACGCCGCTTCGTTTCACAGCGGCAAACAGCATCCCATCGAAACGCAGGTCGTCTGTGAAAACTGCCTCGCCGGTGACTTTCTCAACGGCATCCGGGCGAACCTGCGGTTGGCCGATCAGCCGGAATTGGTTGGCAGAGCTGATCAGGCTGGGAGGTTTGATTGCCTCCCCGCTGCGCATCGACGCGGCTGCAGCCTGGATGGCATTCTCGATCGAAGGATACCCGGCGCAGCGGCAGAGTGTGTCTTTGAGGGCAATCCGGATATCTTTACTGGAGGGTTCTGGATTTTGCTGCAGCAAGGCGTAGGCTGTCATGATCTGGCCTGGGATGCAGAATCCACACTGAACGGCGCCATGCTCGACAAATGCTTCCTGCAAGGGGTGCAGCTTGAGCTTCCCATCCGCATCCGAACCTGCCAGGCCTTCGATCGTCAGGATATCCTTTCCTTCTGCGCGTTCAGCCGGATAGTTACAAGAGAGCATCGGTTCGCCGTCAACCAGGACGGTGCAGCTGCCACATTCGGCCTCGTTGCATCCGATCTTGGTACCCATCAAGCCCAGCCGGTTCCTGAGCAAATCGGCAAGGGTCTCGCCGGGGAGTGGATCAAGGACTCGCTTCTGACCATTAACAGTAAAAGTTAAACTCTGACCTGTAGACATTCTCAATAATCCTTATCTGCCCGTTCCCAGGCAGTTCCAAGACAATCTTTTAATAAACCACCTACCAAATGGTTGCGATATTCCGCGCTGGCGCGGAAGGCGCTAGTGCGGAAAACAACCTGCTTCAATAAAGCCTGTTTGGCCAATTCAAAGGCTGCCAGGCTATAGGGACGACCGCGCAAGGCAGTCTCGGCAAAACTCGCCATCCACGGAGTTGGACCTCCGGGTCCGACTGCAATACGCACCTCCTGGATAAGATCCGATCTTCGCTCCATCCAAACAGATAAATTGAGGATTGGCAGAGCGGTACCCTGGGCCCGCATAATCCTGCGGAACACCGAAGATTGATGGATTTTGCGCAGCGGCATATGGAACCCGACCAGCAATTCGCGTTCCACGTTAAGCACGGATTTCCCGGGTCCCAGGAACAGATCCGCCACCGGCACCCTGCGGCGTCCTTGCATATCCGCGATTTCGGCCTGAACCTGCAAAACCATCAGAGCGATGGTACCATCCGCCGCCGGCAGGGCATGCGCAACATTTCCTCCCAGGGTGGCAGTGTTGCGGACCTGTGGACCGCCAACCAGTTGGGAGGCTTCGATCAACGCCTGGGCATGCTCCTGCACAAGCTCTGAGGCAACAATGTGACTGAGTGGTACCGCAGCCCCGATGAACAATTCATCTCTACGAATTTCCAGGGTGGTCAGCTCGGGAATGGTGGTCATATCCACCAATGTGTGAACGTGTGGATGGCGGCCTTGTTTGAGGTCCAGCAGCAAATCTGTACCCCCGGCAATCGGGCAGGCCAGACCAGGTGCTGAAGCCATTCCGGCTAAAGCTTCTTCAACGTTACTTGGACGCAGGTATTTTTCCCAGAGATTCATAAGATCATCAATTTCCGAAATCGGCGAAATATCGCGGCACTGCCGGCAAAACTACTTCCGGAAGCATGTGGCGCGGGTCGACAATTTGATTGTCTTGATTGGGGGCTTGGGATGGAAGTGATTGTGTTTTCGGGCAATCTCATTCGTGATAAAACCTATCATCGTTCAATTGTCAGACAACTGGCGGTATTATAAACCCTACAGGGACTTTCGTCATGGGCAAAGACGACTTCCTGTTATTTCCCCGCTATTACTATACTTTTACGAGTACTTCGTCCGGTATATAAAATCTCCCGATCGCGCAATTTGCGACCGGGAGATAGGACTAGAAAGCTTGCAGGATCAGATTACTTGGCTGGTTCTGGCAGATTCGCTGCCGGAGCGACACTCTCGAGCGCTTTCATCTCACGAAAGGTCAGCGTCCAGACGCTGGATTCATAGATCTTGTACCAGCCGCCTATCACTGTTAGTGGAGCAAACACGATCAGGAAGAAGAACGGCAGGGCGGCCAGGATACCCAGGATCCATGCCAGGGGCCCACTTGCAAAAATACTGGTGATCCCGAAAACAGCCAGACCTGGGATGACAGCGGCGATGACAGCCGGGATAACCAGAACGATGTAAAGCGGGATGAGCAGGAAGAACAGGATCAATCCGGCGATGCCAAAGCCGATGCCAATGCCAAGCATGACCAGCCACATCAGTGCAGCGCTCTTCCAGTTACCTTTGAACATTGCCCAGCCTCGCCGGAAGGATTCGCCGATTCGGGCTTCTTCCAGGGCGGCGGCTCGCACAAAGAACTGGCGCAGCAGGCCGAGTACAACCATCAGTACGATGAAGGCAAGGATGAACAGGAATGCACATCCGATTGCCGCAATGACACTTGAGGCGATTACCGCACCTGTGCCGTTCCTGACACTGAAAAAGACCAGCAAACCCAGGCTGAGCAGCACCGCCAGGAGCAGGAATGCCGGCAGGCTGACTACCAGGTCGATCACCCAGATGCGGAAGGCCCGCCGGTTCCAGCCCAGCTTCCAGCCATTCCTAAAGCCGGTCTTGATGCCGGTCCGTTCATACTCATCCACCATGCGGAAGACGGCAGTCTCAGTCGGATAGCGGACCAATGCAAAGAGGAGGCCAACAATCACGATGAACAACAGGAAAGCTACCCCAATCCACACGAAGGTGGCAATGTGTTGGTCGGGATGGACTACCAGCGGTTCGATATTCTGCTGGAACCAGTTGTTGAATTGCTGGATCGTTGGGTTGGTGCTCGGGCCGATGCCTTGGAAGCCATTATTTCCGTTGAACCGGTAACCAGAGGAACTGCTGCTGCCGTTGCTGCCACTATTGCCGCCGGCGGTCAGGGCCAACAGGATGCCGAATATCCACAGGACTCTGAAATTCCACAGGATGTGCCAGGCGCGCTTGAGGATTTTCCCAATGTCAATCATATTATTTCTCCTTCTGATGATAGTTTCGGCAACTGCCCTGCACAGACTGCAGGATTTCTCTGTTGCCGCTTATAAACCGCTTGGTTATAGCGCGGCGGTCTTTATATTTTGAGGCCTTGGGCGGCGCAGAAGCCACCAAATGAACAACCAGGCCCAGTACAACAAGGCGATCAGCGCCTGCCAGAGGAACCCTTCCACCAGGTTCGCGCTGAAAATGTTCAGCGAATTCAGCAGAGAAAGCGTGCTCTGCGCTCCGACCGCCTGGCTGCCAAACAGACTGGCGGCGGTTGCAAACCAGAGGGTTTCCTGACCTCCGCCCAGGCCGGTGGCAGCCATTCCGAGCAGGCCGGTCGTTTGCAGGGCGGTAATCGCGTTGGTAAGCGTAAATAGCGTCTGAACAAAAAACCAGGCACCCAGCAACCCGGTTGGGACGAGCCATCCAACCAGTGAAACAGTTTTCGAAGGTCTCTCCTGCAGGCTTCGGCGTGGCAGGCTCAAGGCCAGGTTGGATGCGAAACGCTCAGCCGGCATAAACTCCGGGGTTGGCGCAGCCTGCAACAGATCCGAAACGAGCTGCAGTTCCTTCAGTTCTTTCCGGCAGGTTTCACACGTCGCCAGGTGACTCTTTAGCTCATTCAAACGTTTGCCATGCAGTTCGCCATCCATGTAAGCGTTCAGCAATGTGCGCATGTCTTCATGCATAATCGTTCTCCATTTGCAGCAATTGCGCTTTCAAAAGTACCCGTAGACGGTTGCGGGCATAATTCAGGCGGGACATGACCGTGCCGACCGGTACATCCAGTACGCCAGCAATCTCCTGGTAAGAGAGTCCGCCGTATTCGCGCAGCACAAGGACCGAGCGGGCTGCCTCTGGCAGCGACGACAAGGCTTGCTGAACCAGAACTGTACTTTCTTTTTCGATCAAGGCCGATTCCGGACTTGCCGTCTGATCAGCAATCATCTCGGCTGCCTCATCTTCGAGTCTCTCTTCCGGCCTATGCCGCAGAACATCCAGAGTGGCATTGACAGCGATGCGGTACAGCCAGTTGCGCAGGGAGGATTGGGGATGGAATGAAGACAGGTTGATCCATGCCCGCAGGAATGCCTCCTGTGCCATATCTTCCGCCAATCCGGCGTCATTGCACAAGCGGTAGATAACCTGTACCACTCCGGGATAGTAACGGCAGACCAATTCTCCGAAAGCATTGCTGTCTCCACGTCGGGCATCTTCGACCAGGCTGGCTTCAGCATCCGCATTTTTGGGTTCTACCACCTGACATCCTTTTTGCCATTTGATCTGCTCTCACATCATTAACGAGAAGCAAGCTTATTTTATTCGGAATTGGTAAATCCAAATTCAATTACATAAGCGGCTATCCTGGCAATTCGCACGCCAGCCGAAATCGATATGTTGTAATTAAGTTTCATTTGAGAAAGTGGTCATTTTTACACCCTTTTTATTCGCATAATTTCCTGCAACCCTCCATTTTCTGCCCACTCGACTGACCAGATCGGGTGGTTTTTTGCCCCTGTTTATCATCCATATCTGTACGCTCCGCCAGTCATTATTTGGTCATATCCACTACGCGCCATTCGGCACGTTTATGGATACCATTCCATCGGCGAAACACCTAAAATAGAAACATAGAACTGGGAAATATCGTTATCGATTTCTTATGGGATCGGGAGCTATATGTATCTTGGGCAGTATCACCTTGATTTGGATAAAGATTACCGCATGGTTGTCCCGGCTGGCTTCCGTGAACTATTTGCGCAGGGTGCTTACATTACGCGGGGATTTGAACAAAACCTGTTGGTTATGAGCGAGCGGGATTTTCAGGAAAGATGTAAACAGGTTGCAGCATTGAATATCACCGATCCCAATGCACGTCTCTTGCAACGCTTGCTGCTTGGGAATGCTGTCAGGCTTGAGATAAACGCCTCCGGGCAGGTACTACTCCCGTCTGAATTGATGGCTTTTGCCGGACTGGAGAAAGAGATCATCCTGGTAGGACAGGGAGATTATTTCGAATGTTTGGGCACCTGCTCAATGGGAAAAACAATCCGCCATCCTGCTCGATATCGACGCCAATGCCGGGCGGTTTGCCCACCTCGATCTGACTTTGAAATGAAGCACTCGCAAACTCTCCATAATCGCCCTTCGAATAAAAGAGGACACAATGAGCGAATTTGAATACATCATGGCGACCGATTTCGACCGGGCCTGGCTAAATTTCGAGCTGGATCTGCCGCTCAAGCCCGGTCCAAACGGGGAGCCCAATCGCTTTTATGTAAATCGACCCGGAAATCCGATTGCCGAATTGATCGATGCCCTGATGGCGCCCTTTTATCGTCCTCCAAAATTCTTCTTCTCAGGGCATCGTGGCTGCGGTAAATCGACCGAATTGCTGCACTTGATGGCCAACCCTGGCATCCAGAAAAAATACTGGCCGGTTAACTTCAGCATCCGGGAAGAAGCCGACATTATTGATCTGGATTTCCGGGATATCCTTTTGGCCATTGGCAGTCGTATGTTCCGCGATTACCGCAAATCCGGTGGCAGGTTACCCGAGCAGCTACTGAAGGAACTTAATGGGTGGCGCGGCAAGGTTGAAGAAGAAGTAAAAACGATCCGGTCCGGGCGCGGCTCTTATGAAATTGGGGCCGGCATTGATGCATTCTTCACGAACACCGGTCTAAAGATGAAACTGGAACCCGCCATCCGGGCCGAATTACGCCAGGTATTTGAAAAAGACATCACCGGACTCATTTCCGTTATCAACAATATTGCGACTGCCATTTATAGCAAGGAACACCGCATCCCGCTCATCCTGATCGATGATTTGGATAAGCCAAATCTGGAAGAAGCGCGCGCCATCTTCCACGATCGCCGCAATATCATGATGCAGCCAAATTGCGCCATTATCTATACGGTTTCCAGTGCGTTATTCTATACGAAAGAATTTGAAACGATCCGGGACCAGGCCATCTTCCTGCCAAACATCAAATTGCACCCTCATTGCCAGCCTGAAGTGAAAGACCGGGAAGGGTATCAGACCATGCGCCGGTTTGTACATGTCCGTACCGATCCTAACCTTGTCGATCCCCTGGCAGTCGAAGAAGCCATTGCAAACAGCGGCGGCGTATTCCGCGAAATGGCGCGCATCATGCGCACTGCCATCGGGCGTGCAAGGCGGCGCAAAGCCGCGAAAGTGGAGAATATTGACATTGAATGGGCTACGACCGAGATCCGCAACGAGTACCGGCGTATTTTGGATAAGACTGATATCGAAATATTAAAAAAGGTTCACCAGCAGAACCATCTCGAATACGATGACCGCTTACGGCCGCTGTTGCAACTTCTGGCAGTCCTGGAATACAGAAATGGCGAGAATTGGTGTGATATCCATCCCGTCCTGAGGAGATTAATCGAATGATTGACACCTTTCTGTCGGTTTCTGTCGATACTTCCTGTCCCGAACCATTCGAAGACCGGGTGGACATCCTGTTCCGCGAACTGGAACTGGCCACCAAGTGGCAGCGTCCATCTGTTCTACTGGCAGTCTACAGCTCGGAATATGTACGCGCAGATGCTGATATCGCGCTTGAAAATCGTCTTCACGACCTGGGACAGAGCGCCTACCATATCAAAATAAAAGATAAGGCAGGTGCTGACATTCCCTTCAAGATCGCCGAATTGGCCAATTTGGACAACGTAGTCTTCTTCGTGGAGGGTCTGCGCTGGGGAACATGTGGGGATAACTGTTATTCATACGAGACATTGAATAACCAGCGCGAGTTCTTTATCGAGAATCAGATCCGGGTTGTCTTCTGGCTGACTGAAAAGGAAGCCATCGACCTGGCTCATTATGCTCCCGATTATTGGTGTTTTCGCCATAGAGTCATTGAGTTCGTCGACAGCCCAAGGCCTGCCCAAATCTCCCCCAATATTCTCGAATCTGCCTGGCAAGCAACAGATGATTTCTCTGATTCCGCAGAGGATCTGGATGCCAAAATTGCCCTGCGGACCGCATTATTGACCGATCTCCCTACCGGCAACGAATTGACCGCCGCCCGCGCCAACCTTTTACTGACCCTGGGAGTTTTATATTGGCGCAGAGGTGAATTCGAGCGTGCCACCCAGCTATTGAATACCGCTCTCGACGCAGCCGCCAGGCTCGAAGATAACTGCTTCGAGGCGCTTTGCTTCAATGCCATCGCCCTCGTCCATAACGACCTGGGCCGCCACGAAGAGGCCATTCAGGCTTATCAAAATGCGATCAGCCTGGCCCCCGATCGAATCTCAGCCTGGAATAACCTGGGCCACCTTTTCAAGAAACTTGGACGGCGGGATGAAGCGTTGGCTGCTTTTCAAAAGGCCATCGAACAAAATGGGACGGATGCAATGGGCTGGAATGGCCTGGGGGATCTATATCACGAAACCGGTCGCCACGATGAATCGACCTACGCCTACTTGAAAGCCATCGAATTCGCCCCGGATCTGGCCCGTTCCTGGAGCGGTCTGGGAAATTCTTACAAGGAGAGCGGCCGCCTCGACGATGCCCTGGCAGCTCACCACAAAGCCATCGAGATCGACCGCCGCACGGTTAATTCCTGGCTGGGCCTGGGAGATATTTACAGGTCTCAAGGAATCACCGAAAACGCCAGCATGGCCTATCGAACTGCTTTGGAATTGGATCCCAAGAATCAGCAGGCCTGGAACGAACTGGGGAACCTGTACTACACTGCCGGCGGATACGATGAAGCCATGCGCTGCTATATCAAAAGCATCGAGTCCAATCAATGCGGATACCTGACTTACAGTAACCTGGCCTCGATCTATGGACACAAAGGACTCCATGCCCAGGCGACCCCGCTGTTATTGAAAGCGATCGAGCTCTCGAAGAATGAAGACGAAACTGTCTGCCTCTGGAACCGGCTGGGGGATGCCTACCGGCGAACAGACGATTATGACAACGCCATTGAGGCCTACCGCAAAGCTGACGCTCTCGCCTCTGAATCAGCCCCAATTCTCACCGAAGCCCCTGTGTCCACTGAGGAACCGCAGATCAGCCCTGCAGAAGGCATTTCTGGTCTACAGCAACCGCCTCTCGAAACCGATCCCGTCCAGGAAGAGCCTCTCGCAACCGAGGATAGCCAACCGGTTCTTGTCAGAGCACCCGATCCACTTCCCGCCTGCGATGAAAGTTTCGATACTGCCGTGCCGGATCTTGAATTTGTGAATTGGTTGGATGGATTGGCATCCGTGTTACCGGTCACTCCTCAACCTGAACCGGCCATCGAAAACGATCCAGTCCTCCCCGAGCCTGAGCCGCTGGAGGCAACCGCAGAGTCCGAACCTGAGCCACTCGCCCAGGCAGAGAGCGTCGAACCGTCAGACTTGCCGGTCGAGGTAGAAACTTTTCAACAGAAAGAACCTGTTTCGGAATGTCCGGAACCCAAGTTAATCTCATACGTGCCTTTCGAAGATTATGCCTCCGGAACTACAGGCAAGATCCTGGATTCATCCACGGCCGAAGAAAGTGGTGTTGTCATGCTTGGCGATGACCTTGCAACCACAACCGCGGCAAAGGCAGACAATTTTAGCGAACCTGTCTCACAACCAGGCGAGCCAGGCGGCGAGCCGGTCCACCAGTCCCAGGCCTCGATCGACCAAAAAAATGCACTGATCTGGAATGAGTTGGGGAATATTTATTACAATGCCGGCGCCTTCGATGAAGCCATGCATGCGTTTGAAATGGCAATAGAACTCGATCCCTCCTACGGATGGTCGTACAACAACCTGGCATCCATCTATTTCCATCAGAAACGCTATGCCGAAGCAGTTCCGCTTTACCAAAAAGGGCTTCTTTTCCTGGATGATTTCAAGGATAAAGCATTGCTGTGGAACCGGCTGGGGGATGCCTACCGGCGCCTGGATGACCACGCTCAGGCTTCTGCGGCGTATCGAAAAGCGATTGAACTTGATTCAGATAATGTATCTTTACTAACCCGGGCACGTTTCAGCTTATTGGGAAACCTTCGGGTCTGATTGATACTTATTTTCCAAAGGTGGCAACCATGAGTGAACTGGAATTATGGAATGAATTGGGTAACTTTTATTACTTCGCCGGAGCTTACGACGAGGCCATTCGCACCTATAACAAGGTGATCAAGCTTGATCCTGGTAGTGGGCAATCCTACAGCAACCTGGCCTCCATCCTGGTTACTCAGGAACGTCTGGCTGATTCCATCCCCATGTTCCGGAAAGCAATTGAACTCACGGATGAGAAAATAAACCGGGCTTTCCTCTGGAAGCAGTTGGGAGATGCATTGCGGAAGTTGGATGATTACGCACATGCCTCCGACGCTTATCGGGAAGCCATTAAACTCGTACCGGAGGATGCCAGCCTTCATGAAAGCCTGGCTGAGGTCGATTTGGCTTCCCAGACCCACCAATCAGAGCCCATGGCTGAATCGGATCATGAAGAACTCTCCTCCCCCGTCGCTGAAATCCCGGAATCCGCCTCTCCAGATCCGGAAGCGTCCATCCAAACTGAACCGGAGCCACAGGAAACTGAACCCGTGCAGGTACCGGAATCAATATCCGAGCCGTCATCCAAACTCCCGGACATCCCCCTGGCAACCGAACCCGGAAATGCCTGTTGGATGTTCATGGACAATGAAACCGGGAAACAGGTTCAAGAAAATTCCTCTGATACACCTGAACCGTCTCCAGTGCTTCTGGGAGGCCGGATCCTTTCAGAACCGCCTGAAGAAAATGCTGGTGCGGAAAGTTTCTCCAGCAGCGATCAATCCCAGATTCCCGATCCAATCCCGGCAGAAGCATCGAAACAAGCCGCTTCTGAGGATACCTCAGGGTTGGATGCCGTTGTTCCGGCAGAAGTACAATTCCCTGAACCTCAAAAGGAATCCGGCGTATTACCAAATGTCAGCCCACAAGGATTACTAAGGCTGGGCATTCTGCACTGGCGTAAAAGGGAATACGAGAAATCCATCCGATTCTTGGAGTTTGCGCTTATCTCTGCCGACAGAACCCAGGATCAAATCCTGCGGGCGCTTTGTCAAATTTCCATCGCCCGTGTCGAAACTGACCTTGGAAAAATTGAGGCTGCCATCCGGGCCTATGAGAGCGCTGCGAACCTGGCGCCCGAGCATATTTTCCCCTGGAATAATCTGGGCAACTTGAACTGCATGCTCGACCGTTACGAAGACGCCCGAGCCGCTTTCCAGAAGTCAATTGAACACAATCCCAAGGATCCCACCGGATGGAATGGTCTGGGGGACGTGTATCATAAGCTCGGCCGTTTTGAAGATGCGATCGCAGCTTATCAACTTGGCAATGTATTTGAAGGACAAAATATCGATGAGGATATCTTCAAAACATTCGAGCAAGCCGTCGATTCGAATCAGGAAAATTCCTCCGTTTGGAACGAGGCCGGCGACATCTATTTCAGTATCGATGCGTTCGAGGATGCGATGGACTCTTATCGTAAAGCCATCCAACTCGATCCGGGCAATCCAACCTTTCAGGCCAATATGGCATGCACTGCCCTGGCGCTCGAACAGACAAAGCGCAAGAATGATCCATCCAGTTTCGCGGCCCCGGCTGAATTTAGTGAAACACTGCGGTTGCCCAAGGATTTTATGGATGAAATGAAAACCCCGAAACCGGAAGAAACAATCGTTATTAAAACCAATCCGGAAATAGCCGCTCCCGTAAAATCTTTTGATGGGGAAACGACTTTTCGGCAGACCAAAGAGATGAACAATTCCCGACCAGGTTCGAACGGCAGCGGATCGAACCGCGTGACCGGCTTCGTCATGCAGCAGGCTTCCAACTTGCCGGTTGCCTCCTCCAGCCCCGAGACTCGGGCTCCTTATTGGATGTTCAAGGATATCAAGCTGCAAGGAGATACAGAACCTTCAAGTACATGCTTCCTCCCCGCAATTACAGAAACCGTTGTTACCAACGTCAACCCCGCCCCCGGATTGGAAGCACAGACACCTCATAAACCGGCATTCTCAGCCGCTCAATTACTTACCGGGGCCGATCAGGATCATATCAACGTTCTGGTCCAGATGACGCCCCGTCCGGTGCGGCCAGCCTGGTCGGAAGAAATTATCAAAACGCCGGCTGTTAATCACGACTGGGGGAAAGCCAGTCTCGACGAGGATGCCTGGTCAAGACAGGCTTCCCTGGTTGGGTCGCACAACGATGCACCTGCCGCTCAAAATAATAAACCCGTTTGCCCGGAGACCAAACCGGCTCCGCAGGCTCTCAATTCCAGGGAAAATGATATTTCAGCCTGTCTGAGGGTGACAGAGATCAACCCGGCCAACGATCGTGCCTGGGATGCCCTCGGCAGCAAGTACGATGCCGCCGGCCTTTACGGCGAAGCGATCGCTGCTTATGAACAGGCAATCTCCCTTTGTCCACAGAAAGAGGTTTATTACTACCACCTTGGAATAGCGTTTGCCTATCAAATGCGCTTCGATAAAGCCATCCAGGCCCTCGAAAAAGTGCTGGCGCTGGATCCAAAATTCATGCTTGCCCATTGCGCTCTCGCCGGTTATTATCGCAAGCTTGGCAAAGAGGCCGAGGCCAGGGAACACGTTGCCATCGCCCGGCCGAGCATGGAAACCGAGACTGAGTATAACCAGGCCTGCTTTGAATCAATTAGCGGAGATGCAGATCGGGCGTTGGAACTACTGGCGACTGCCTTTGAAAAACAACAGGTCCAACCTGCGATGGTTCAAAATGATCCGGATCTGGATTTTATCCGTACAGACCCGCGCTTTGAGAACTTGCTCGCCAAAAACGGGATCTTCCGTCCATAGGATTTAGCGACTATCCGGTAACACCAGCGGTACATCTGCGTATGGATGCGGAATTACCCGCACTGGTAGATGATAAGCCATCGAAATGATTTCTGGAGTCAACACCTGCCGCGGCGTCCCCGCGGCTTTTATTTCCCCCGCCACCAAAAGCGCCACCCGGTCCGCATAACGCGCCGCCAGGTTCAGGTCATGCAAGGCGATCAGCACGGCCAGGTTGTCAGTATGCGCCAGGCTGCGGACGATTTCCATCAGGGTTACCTGGTGCTGCAAATCCAGGTGAACGGTGGGTTCATCCAGCAAAAGGATGGGGGTGGATTGGGCCAATGCGCGTGCCAGCAGGACGCGCTGCTGCTCACCGCCGGAAAGTTCTCCCACACGCCGTTCAGCCAGATCGAATGCGTCCACTTTTTGCAGGGCCTGGCGGGCAATTTCTTCGTCTTTGGTGGAAACCTGCCCGAGAAAGTTGAGATAGGGTGTGCGGCCCAGCAGGACCGTCTCCCAGGCAGTAAATGCTGGTGGCAGGGAGGTTGCTTGCGGGACAACCGCCAGGTAGCGGGCGCGCCGCATCGCTGACAGGGCCAGCAGGTCATCCCCATTGACACCCACCCTTCCAGCCTGGACCGGGATAACGCCGCTGGCCGCGCGTACCAGCGTGGATTTGCCGGCCCCATTCGGGCCGATCAATGCCAGCACCTCGCCGGCTTGCAGCTCCAGTGAGACTGACTGCAGCACCCGGCGTGCGCCATAGGAAACCGACAAATTCTCAATCTTCAACGTGCATTGAAATCTGTTCATAAAGTCTTGTCACCAGTATCCCTGGTTCTTTGCCCGCCGCAGCACCCATAAAAAGAAAGGCGCTCCGAACAGAGCTGTGACAATCCCGACCGGCAGTTCCTGCGGGGCAATTATCACGCGCGCCAGCACATCCGACAGCAGCAGCGCGGCGGCACCCCCGATCAGGCTGAGCGGCACCAACCGGCGGTAATCTGCACCGAACCACAGGCGCATCACATGCGGAACGATCAGTCCGATGAAGCCAATAATGCCCGAAAAGGAGACCGCCGCCGCGGTTGCCAATGAAGCCGCCAGCAGGATCAGGGTGCGGGTGCGTGTGATGGGCAGACCAAGCTGCTGGGCCTGATCATCTCCGAATTGCAGCAGGTTGAGGGCGTGTCCGCTCAAGAGTAGGATGCCCAAGCCGATGGCGAGGTACGGCAAGATGGTCAGGACCGGACCCCATCCGGCCTGGGAAGAGCCGCCCAACAGCCAGGAAATCGCCCGGCGGAGTTCGCCTGTCGATTGCAGCATGAGAAAGGAGGTTACCGCAGCTGCAAAAGAGCTGAAAGCCACACCCGCCAGGATCAGGTTGGTGGTTGGAACGGTTTTTCCGATCCGCGCCAGGGCATATACCAGAAAAACGGTCAGCAGAGCGCCGATGAAGGCGGCGGCCGGAACAGCCATCAGACCCCAGAATGAGTAGGGCCATCGGATGTTCATCGCCAGCACCGCACCCAGCCCCGCGCCGGAGGCCACGCCGATCAGATAGGGGTCTGCCAGCGGGTTGCGGAACAGACCTTGATAGGCTGCACCCGACCCACCCAACGCCGCGCCGGTCAGCAGAACCAGGGCTGTGCGCGGTAGTCGCAGAGTAAGGATGATCGTCGCCGCTGCAGTTACGGATTGTGGCGCCTGTCCGGTGAAAACCCGCCATACATCCGCCAAGGGGATGAAGACTGCCCCGACCGCGATCGAAAGGATCACGGTCAGGAGCAGGAAAACCAGGCAGTAAAGATACGGACGGATTTTCATAATTGTCGGGTACGGGCACGAATGTGTTTGGGACGATATTGTAGGGGCACGATATATCGTGCCCCTACCCTTATGGCCTTATTTGAACAATCCCGGATGCAGAATTTTCGCCAGGGCTTCCAACCCATCCACCCAGCGCGGACCCGGGCGGCTGACCGTGTTATCGTCGAACGGAAAGATCTGATGATCTTTCACGGCCGCCAGGGCCGACCAGCCGGTGCGTGCAGCCACTTTTTCGGGCGATTCTCCAAAAGCCGAATCTCCCAAAATGATGATAGCGGGGTTTACCACCAGCAGGTCTTCCAGGCTGATCTGCGCCCATTCGCCTTGCAGCTTCCCACCGGCATTGATGCCCCCGGCGCGCTTGATGAGCATATCCACAAAGCTGCCCGGACCGGCGGTATAAGGCTTTGTGGGATCAGTGGCATCCAATTCATAAAAAACGGTTGGGGCGGAACTGAGCGGTACGATTTTTGCATCCAGCGCAGCCACGCGTACTTTTAAGGAATTTACCAGTGTATCAGTCTCGGCAACATGTCCGGTCAACCTGGCGACTGTTTCGAGGTTGGAATACATTCCTTCCAAAGAGTCCGGGTTGGCCAGGAAAAACACCTTCAACCCAAGTTGCTCGAGAGAAGCCACCAGCTCAGGAGGATTAATGCCGCCCGCCAGGACCAGGTCCGGGTGCAGCGCCACGATCGCTTCCGTATTATATTTCCCCATCGATCCGCCAATATCCTGCACGGACTTTGCGGCTTCAGGGTAGTCTGAAAAGCTGTCCCGTCCAACCACCTGGCTGCCTGCTCCAATCGCAAACAGGATCTCGGTATTGGCCGGTGCCAGGGAAACGACAGTTTTGGCCGGCGCCGGTAAACTTAGCAGCCTGCCCAAACCATCCGTCACGCTGATCGAGCTGTCAATGGTGGGCATGCTGGTCGGGACGGCGGCCGGCGTCGAGCTGAGTGCTGGCGCACAGCCGGCCAGGATAAGAGCTACAGGGAACAACGCAAGCAACAATTTGCGGAACATATGCAGTCTCCAAAAGAGGGTTCGGTTATTTCCAAATAAAATCCCCTGTCGTAAAGACAGGGGAGGAAGGATTGGCGATCCAGCTGGCCGTTCCCACCTCCTTTCCACGAGAGTGTGGCCGAACTGATCGGGGCGGGCGGCCTGACTCATTAGCTCTCAGTATTTAGCTTCCAGTTCTTGCTGAAAGCTGATTGCTGACCGCTAATTTACAGTTGCGGGACAGTGCCGGACTTAAACCGGCTTCGCCGTTGGGCCTTCCCATCCGGGGGCAAGGCACCCTGACCAATATTTAATTGTGCTGGTATTGTATGCGCGTGCACAAAAAACGTCAACCATTTCTGGGATTTCTTCTACATTTCTAATCGTCTTAATAATCCCCTGTGATATAATTTGCAAGAATATTGTGATATAAATTCATGCCATACCGAAATTTAATGTCCAGTTTTCTTTCATCCGATGACCCAAACCTTAAGCAGCCCGGCCTGTCCCATTCCGTCACGCGGATAGGTTCCAGGCCACGCGCCACCCGGGTAATAAACACCCGGACATTTCAATATACTCTGAAACTGGGAGCCATTTCCGGGTTGGCATTTTCATTGGCACTGTGGGCCTACGAGGCTGTCGTGCTCACCCAGGCACACGTCGGCTATCCCTGGATACCTTTACTGATCGGGACGGTATTATGTGTGCTTGTGTGCACTTTGGCCGCGCTGCTGACCCTTCTGCTCAACAGGGCCCTCCTGGGCATCCTGTTCTGGGTCCTGGCGGCGCGTTTGATCGCTGAACTGGCGCTTTACCTTCCCCTGAAAATTGCACCCGTCCTGATGATATTCCTGGAGCCGGGCTTGCGTTCCAGGCTGCCTGTCTATCCGATTAATTCAACGCTCCAAACCTGGACCGGATTAGGCACCGTTTGGCTGGCCATCTTCCTTGGAATGCTCGGCCTGCTTCAGCTCACCCTGGTGGACCAGGGTGTTCCCGCCACCACGGCTGCCGGCCGCCTTACGCCCTATTTCATTTTTATCCCGGTCATGGTAATTGCAAGCGTTATGTCAAGCTACATGATCAACGAACAATTGCGCGCTCCACTGCTTGCAACGGATGATGCCATCCAATTTGCCATCGACCATCAGGATGCCAGCGTGGACCCGCTCCTTGCACGTGAAATGCATATGAGCACCATCAATACCGTTTCTGACCTGATCAACCGGCCTCGGCGCCTTTTCCTGGGCAAGTACAATGATTCTTTTACCCAGGTCGATGTACTGATAGACTTTAATGGTGATTGGGTTGACTGCAACACAGCTTATTCACAGCCTGTGAACTGTAACCCTGTTTCCAACCCATAGAAGGAACTTATGCCTGTATCCCCCACCCGTGACCGGGTTACCCCTGAAACTACTCTTCCTGCCCCACTCCGCCGCCCGGATTGGATCAAAGTGCGCGCCCCCTCCGGCGAAACCTATGAACAGCTCCAAACGCTGATGCGCTCCAAGGCGCTGCATACCGTTTGTGAGGAAGCCATGTGCCCCAATATGGGCGAATGCTGGGGCTCCGGCACAGCCACTTTCCTGATGCTGGGCGATGTATGTACACGTACCTGCGGCTTCTGCGACATCAAGCATGGCCGCCCGGAGGCGCTTGATTGGCTGGAACCGGAACGCGTGGCCCAGGCGGTCAAATCCATGCAGTTGAAGCATGCCGTCATCACCTCCGTCAACCGTGACGATCGCCGGGACGGCGGCGCGCCGCTCTTCGCCATGGTGATCCGCCGCATCCGCCAGCTCCTGCCGGGCTGCTCGGTGGAAGTGCTCATCCCTGATTTCAAGGGTTCACTCGAAGCGCTCAAGATTGTCATGGATGCCCGCCCGGAGATCCTTAACCACAACGTGGAAACCGTGCCGAGGCTGTTCAAACAGGTACAGCCGCAGGACCATTATGAGTGGAGTGCGGCCATTCTTAGCAACGCCAAAAAACTCGACCCCGAGGTGCTGACGAAATCCGGCATCATGGTCGGATTGGGTGAAGAGTTGGAAGAAGTTAAGGCTGTCATGCGCGACCAGCGCAGTTGGGGCGTGGATATCCTTACCCTCGGCCAATACCTGCAGCCCTCGAAGAAGCACCTGCCCATTTCCCGTTACTATTCGCTGGAAGAGTTCAAGGAATTGCGCGAATACGGGCGTGCAATCGGTTTCAAGTGGGTGGAGGCTGCTCCGCTGGTAAGATCCTCTTACCACGCCGCCGAGCAGGTACGGGCGTTGAGCACCGTCCATCGCAAGTTGTACGGTCAGCCGCAGATATAGTCTTTGGGAATACCTGTTAAGACGCCGCATCCCGGCGTCTTTTTCATTTTACCGAGTTCAAGGCTTCTACAAACACCCCCACCATCTTTTCCAGGTTGATCTCGTCTTTCACAATGCGGTAGGATTCTGCCCCCATGGCTCGTAAGCGCTTTGTATCTGATAAAGCTATACGCAAGCTATTTGTCAGCGCAGGAAGATCATCCGGCCGGATCTGCCAGCCATTTTCGGGACGGACAAGCTCATCGTTCGTGCCATCTCCCTGCCCCATGATGATTGGCAAGCCATAAGACATGGCTTCCTGGACTGCCAGTCCTCCGGTGCCAGGCAGCACGAATAGATCCGCCTCGGAAAAATATGCCGCCAGTTCTGCCCCATGTTTGGATCCCGTGAATTCTGCCGATGAATAAACCGTTCTTGCCAGATTCTCCAACGCCTCCCGTTCCGGCCCATCGCCCACAATCACCAGGCGCGGTTGGATGGCTCGCGGCAATGCTTCACAGGCCTGCAAGAGCAGGTCGATGCGTTTGCGGGCTTGCAAGCGGCCCACAAAGAGCACTACTGGCTTCCCATTAAATTCCATCGGGCGGCCGACCAGCGGCTGGGATGGGCGCCTGGCTGCAGCGTTGGGGGCCACGAAGATTTTATCTGCCGGGAAACCCAGCGCCTCATATTCCTGCGCGCCGTGCCGGCTGTAGGTCAGTAATGCATCAAATTGGTTTACAAATGAATGGCGGAAAGCCTCGCGCGGCCACTCTGCCCATTTCTGCAAAAAAAGAGTGGAGCCGGAGGGGGGCCGTGCCCCTAATCCCCAACCGATTACAGGTAGATCCCGTCTTTTCATCCAGCGGATGGCAGCGGGTGTCGAAAGATAGCGTGGGTTGGCTTCCACGATCAACGCATCCGGAGCGCAACCTTCCAGCCAGTCTGGCAGCCCGCGCTGGTAACAGAGATACAGGTGGCCTTTGAACAGGTGCTCGTTCTTGATTGCATGGAAGTTTGCATAAAGGATTTGATCGGTTACGGCGATCGACTCTTCCAGGCGCGGCAAGCCGGCGCATACATTCAGCCCGTCCTCACACGCCTGTGCCAGGGCTTCGAAAAATGCGGCGCGGTAGACCGTCAGGACCCGTTGCTGTAAAGCCAGTCTCCCAGCAAAATGTGGATCAGGGCGTGGCCCTTCCATCATTGGCCTCTGCACGGTGCGCGTTGAAATATAACCGCCACTGGATCTCGCCGGAGTTCGCACCAGTTTGACGAGCTTTTCAGCGCAGACACCAGTTCGTTCTGGTTCTGCAGTGAAACCATCAGCAGGTTCGCCCCGCTGGCGTCCAGCAGGCTTTCCCAATCGTAGCGGGCATAGGAAATGGCTTCATAGTTCTGCCACTGTTCTACGGGAAAAACTTCAAAACGCGTGTCGATCCAGGTGGGACGTTCCGGCAGGGCAAATTCCAGGTAACTGGAGAAACCGATCTCGCTAAATAACGGACCGGGCAGTCCCGGGTGGGCAGCCAGCCAATCGGTTGCCGCAACCGGCGTGTTTTCTGTCTCAGGCGGGGATTGCTTCCACCACTCTTCACGCGCACCCGGCAGCAAAGCCAGTGGCAGGAGTACAAAAACCATCCCCAGGGCCAGGTTAACCGCCGGGCGGGTCGCCTCCTGCTCATGCAGATACTTTTTTTCCCAATCTGCCAGCAGGCAGGCAGTCAATATGCTCAGGATGAAAATGAACCAGATCACGTAGCGCTCCCCCCACAGCGCCAGGAAGCCGAAATCCAAGGAACCATGCCCATTCCAGGCGGTCGATCTTACGCCGGCCCAGCCAGGCCAGCAGTGGGAAACCCAGCAGCCACAGGAAAAATATATTCATCTGCCAACCGCTATTGACCGGTGGCAGCCATTCGGCAGAGAACTGCTGGCTCGATTGAACCGTCAGTGAATTGAAAACATATGTCCAGGCGCCCAGGCCGCGTGGGTTGGCCAATGTGGCCAGCACCACCCCTGTGAAGGCCAGCGCCATGGAGCGCCGTGCTCCCCGCCCAAAGACAAGCGCCGCCCCCGCCAGCAGGATCAGCAAGACGAAAGATCCGTGCAGGTTGACCCACACCAGGCTGATCAGCGGCAGCCAATAAACGGTTTTCTTTTCCCCGTTTTGCCATCTATATAAGATGAATAATGCCAGTGCAAAAAGTGGGTATGCCAACAACTGCGGGCGCATGGACCAGTTATTGCTGGAGGCCAGTACGGTCGCCAGCAGTACCAGGCCCGCCCCTACCCGGCCCGCACCCGCCCGGCGGGCCGTCGCCCACACCAGTGCATACGACACCGCCAGCAGTATGCCCCACGCAGCAGCCCAGTCAGCGTAAGGCCGCCCAGCCGGTAGATCAGCCAGAAAACAACTGCCGCACCCCAGGATTGGTAGTCCACCGGCGTTCCAGTCTGGCTGAAGGTCAGGCTGTCCAGGCGCGGTACCGCGCCGGAGCTGAGTGTATCGCGTCCGATCCGCAGGTACCACCAATAATCCTGCGGAGTGACCGGCAGTAAAAAGGCGATGCACAGTGCAATAAAAAGCACCAGCGCCAGCCAGAGAAAAGCAGCCGAATCAAAACGAGATTTCATTTCGGTTTCGCCACAATATACGCCTTCCAGCCCATCGCTTCCAGCGAAGGGACAGCCGGGTAACCATGTTGCATCCAGCAGATTTGATAATTGGCGGCGGTCAGTGTCTCCCATGCCAAACGGCAGGATTCGGGCCCATGCAATTCCATCAGCATCAAGGGTCGGGCCTCCTTCAACACGCGTTGCATACCTGGCAGAGCCAACACCTCACCGCCCTCGATGTCCATTTTGACAATTTGGGGCGGTGGGTTGTTCTGTCCGTAAACAAATTCATCCAGTGAGATACCCGGGACGCTGATCTCAGACTGGTACTGGTCCTGGCGCCCGGCAGACCCGGCAGCCTTGCCCATCCCACTGGAGGCGTGCACCATGAAGCGCACCGGACCGGCAACCTGGGTCACCGCTCCCGCGAAGAACTCATCCGGGACTCCATACCATTCAATGACACATTCCTGTGCCAGCGTTCGGCGTTCTCCGGCAGCGCCTCAAAAGCGTAAACATGCCCGTTCTTTCCGGCGGCTTTGGCCAGCAGCAGCGAGATATAGCCGATATTGGCGCCCACGTCGTAAATGACCGCCTGGGGTTGGATCAATTCACGCAGCGCAGCCTGCAGTTCAGGTTCATAAGTGCCAAGCCAGTAATCCTTGTCGATCTGCATATCCAGCAGGATGCTGTACCCCGCCAGGTCACCCGCCGCGATCTTGACCTGGGTCAAACCGGTCGGTGCGGCGCGGTTAAGCCTGCGCCGGATGAAGGCCGCCAGCGACTTGTTCTTATAGATGGCCTGCTTTACGGAGTTCGGCAGGATTTTGGCAGCCAAAGCCGCCACTCTCAATAGGAGTTTTTGCATAAACTATTTACCACAAAGGCACAAAGACACGAATTTTATAAGATCATTCTCTTGATTCCATATTTTAATGACTGCAACATTGAAGTTTATCAGGAAACCCAATCGTTTGCCGGTTAATTTCATCTGGCTCAATAATTGTGCTTGATGGACATCATTCAAACTTTCTAATGTTTTAATTCGCAGATTACTTTGCCCTCGACCATTCCATCCAAACGCAGACCTTCGTTGAAAGTGATCCCATCATAGAATATAGGCACGGACACTTGCCTTTGATAAGAGAGACTGTGCTTCCCTAACTCATGACAAAAACAAACTTCATAAACGTTTTCCAATAAACCCGGCCCTAATGCTTTATGAACTTTATATACCGCATCGACAATTTTCGTGGCAATTTCCTCAGTTCCAGGTGGTAAAGGTACATGATCTCCAGTTCTGACCATTTTCCGTTCCTTCATATATTATTTTTAGTGACTTGGTGACTTTGTGGTTAGATACTTGTCTATCCTAACAAAACGTCCTGGTAGCGCTCCACCATCCGGTCCAGCGAGAAAGCTGCCTCTGCGCGTTGGCGGGCAGCCGGACGGAAGAGCTTCTGGTTACGCAGGATCTCTACCGCGGCCTCCGCCAAAGCCGGGATGTCGGGTTTATCCAGCTTCCAGGGGTCCCCGCCATACGGGACGATCCGCCCGGAATCGCCGGTCACCAGTTCCGGCAGCGCGCCGGTGGCGAAAGCGACCACAGGCAGTCCGCAGGCCAGCGCCTCGATGACCGAGTTCGGGCAGGCCGCATTCAGGTCGGCAGAAAAGAGCAGGTGGGCCGAACGGTCGAGCGCCGGGATTTGTTCGTGCGGCAGCAGTCCCGCCCAGTCGATCGGGACGCGGCTCCTTGATTGATAATTGGATTGGATAATCGTTGAGGTACGTCCCGCCACCACCAGGTCGATCGGAAACTGTTCAGCCAGCCGTTCGGCCAGCCCAAGCGCAGTCTCCAAACCTGATTCGTAGCCCCCTTGCAGGCTGCCTTCCACCATCAGCAGGCGGAAACGTTCCGTTCGCTGCTCGCCTGGACCGTCCGGCGTGAAGACCGACAGGTCCACACCGTTATGGATGACGCTGGTAGGGACGTGTTCCTGACCGAATTGTTTCCTCCACCAACCGCGCACAAACTCAGACTGGTAAATGATGTGGTTGACAAAGCGGGAACGCAGCAAGGCCAGCAATTGGTTGCCATATTCAGCCCGCAGGAAGTGTCTCGGACCGGTGTGCAATCGGCGCTGCAACCAGTTGATACCATCCAGGCGTTGGACAATCCGGATACGGTTTCGTCGGGCTCGCCAAAGTCCGGTCAGGTTCCGCACGCCGCCGGTAAGCAATATCGCATCAAAGGACCCTTCGTCCAGATTCGAGCAGGTCTGAATTCCACGTGCAGCCAGTCCGGCGCTGAGTTTTGCCTGGAAGGAGCTCACGCCACCGGTATTGGTTGCCTTGGGAATGATACAAATTCGGGCCACGAGCGGATTATACCGTACCGTGCAAAGCCTCCCATTGGTCCATACTTTTTACCTGCCACGCCATTTGCGGTACAATATTATTCAGATAGGAGTTGTCTTATATGTTTATTTTTCAAAATCTTGACCGCCGCAAAGAAGAAGAGCGCCTTCGCCAGGAAAAACGGCTGCCCCCAGGCCAGTCGTTAACGCTCAAATTCCCGGTGCTCCACTACGGCCCGGTACCAAATTTTTATCCGGCCACGTGGGATTTCCGCGTCTGGGGCGAGGTCGAAAAAGAAGTCCGCTGGACCTGGGATGAATTCAACCGCTTACCGCGCACAAAAGTGACCATCGACCTGCACTGCGTGACGCGTTGGAGTAAGGCCGACACTGAGTGGGAGGGCGTCTCGGTGCGCACACTGGTGGATCAGGGTCTTATCAAGATCAAGCCGGATGCACAGTTCGTCATGCAGCACGCCGAATTCGGCTTTACGGTTAACCTGCCGCTGGAAGTGGTCCTACAGGATAATTTTTTATTGGCGACGCACTTCAACGGCCTGCCAATCGAACCCGATCACGGCTATCCTCTGCGGGGTGTGGTCGGCGCCATCCCCGGGCGGGACGATCTCCAAACCCCCTACCTTTGGAAAGGCGCCAAGTGGCTGCGCGGGCTGGAGTTCATGTCCCGCGACCGGCGCGGCTTCTGGGAACAGGCTGGCTATAGCAACACTGCCGACGTCTGGAAAGAGGAACGTTTCGCTTGAATCCTGAACCAAAAAAAGGATTGGACAGTCTCATGAACTGTCCAATCCTTTCTAATACCTTCCCCTCCCCATTGGGTGAGGGCTAACTGTAATTCACTCATTCCTTCTCCCCCTCCCCCTTCGGGGGAGGGGTCGGGGGTGAGGGAAAGTAGTTCTACTAAGGACGTACACCCAGCGTCAGCTTGATATCAACCTTCTGGTCGCCGCGCAAAACCGTCAGATCAATGACATCACCGGGTGATTTCTTTACCACAACATAACGGACCAAATCGTCAGATGTGTTTACCGGCTGGCCGTCCACGGCGACAATCAAGTCGCCGCCGGCACTCAAGCCCTGGATACTGGTCGGGGTTGTCCCCGCCACCACGCCAGCGCTTGCTGCCGGCCCGCCGGCTGTAATACCGGCAACATACGCACCATTATCGGCCTTCAGACCCAACGCGCTGATCACATCCAAAGTAAGCGGATTGGGATAGAACGAAATTCCGAGCAGGGGATAATCGAACTTCCCTTTCTGGATGAGTTCCGGAACCACTTTTTTGACCACATTTACCGAAATGGCATATCCAAGCCCGGATGCCTGGCCGGTGGTTGGGTCAAGTTGGATGGTGCGGTTGACCCCGATTACATTTCCATTCAGATCCAGGAGCGGTCCACCGGAATTGCCGTGGTTAAGCAGGGCATCTGTTTCGATAAAATCACCGGCGATAAAATAAGACCCACTACCAGTCGGAGCCGGGGCGTTCGAGTCTTCGCTGCGTCCAAGGCCTGAGACGATCCCCATAGTCATGGTAGTCCCGTTCAACGCCAGGGGATCGCCGATCGCAACCGCCACCTGGCCCACCTTGAGCTGGTCTGAATTGCCCAGGGTAAGCGGGTGGAGTTGTGCAGCCGGGAGATCCACTTTGATGACAGCCAGGTCCGAGTTCGGGTCCGCACCGACCACATTTCCGTAGACCTTATCGCCGTTGGTGAAATCCACCTCAACCTTGGTCTCGGAAGCAACCACATGCTGGTTGGTAACGATGTACCCGTCGCTGTTATAAACAAAACCCGATCCTAGTGCATTCGTTGTAATGATGGTTACAATACCCGGGCTGACTTTCTGGAAGAGCGCTACAAGTTTATCCTGTTGGTTCACCAGATCCGGGGCCGAGGCGGGTACGGCTGGCGCGGATGTCACCGCTGGTGCGGAGGTCGCCACAGGCGCCGGCGAAGTGCCGGGCACCAGGCCGCTGTATGAACAGGCCAGAATAGTGGCTGTCAGGACTACTGCGATAACCATTAAAGAAAATTTCTTGTTCATTTTTCACTCCATTTCTACTGCTTCCTGCATGGACCGAATTCCTTGAGGTTTTCGATCCATCCAGGCCGATTTGGGCCGGTTATTTTGAATTCGAAGCCTGTTCAAGCAAAGCTTTCTGCTTGGCACTCAACCCTCTCGGGATTTGCACTTTTACGAGGACGTACAGGTCGCCTTTCGTTCCAGGATCCTTCAAGAGCGGCATCCCGCGTCCCGCCACCCGGAAGACCTGATCCGGTTGGGTGCCAGGTGGAATGGTCAGGAGTACTTTGCCGGCCAGGGTTTTAACTTCCACCTCGCCGCCTAAAATGGCTTTGAACACATCGATCGTGACTAGCGTATGCAGGTCATTTCCATCCCGTTCGAAGGCCGGATCTTCAGCCACATCCAGGACAAGGTACAGGTCAGTCGGCCGGCCATCGGCTCCGGCTGGGCCAGCCGCCGGCACCCGGATCTTGGTACCCCGGCGCGCACCGGCCGGCAGTTTCACCTCTACCCGCCGGTTACCGGTCTGCAGGGTGCGCGTGGTGCCGCTGTAGGCTTCTTTCAAACTGATGCTGACAGGTTGCTGGACGGCCGGCGCCGCGCCGCGAACTCCGTCCACGCACGGTCTGCCCTGCCCCCATCCCGCCGAAAATGGATCGAAAGAAATCTGAGAAGGTCCCGTCGCCGAACAGGTCGTCAAAATTGACTTCCTGAGCCCCTGGCTGGGCGGTCCACTGCCCCCAGTTAAAGTTACCCGGCGTGCCATTCTGCTGCCATTGCGAATACGACTCGCCCAATTGATCATAACGGGCGCGTTTCTGCGGGTCGGATAGCACCTGGTAAGCTTCGTTCATTTCCTTAAAGCGTTCTTCGGCCTGCTTATCCCCCGGATTGCGGTCCGGGTGGTACTGCATGGCCAGTTTTCGGTAAGCGCCCTTGATCTCATCTGCGCTTGCGTTCCGGGAAACACCCAGGATCTTATAATAATCTTTATATTCCATAGTCCACACTCTTCCTGTTTACCATTCTAGACTGCGCCCGAAGACAGGTCAAGCACTGGGCGGCCAATCTAATAGAACTCTAACACGGTGGTAGGCAAATAAAGCTGACTGGAATATACTTACATAATGCCGATTCTTCTTCATTCATTAGTCTTTTCCTGTCATTTGTCCTCATAACATTATTCGACAGCACTTGGTGCATTACATCGTCTCTTTATAACCTGTTTACATGACTACCAGATTAACTTATCTCATTCCCAGGAGCTTTTATGAAATCCATCTGCGTCTACTGCGGTTCTGCCAACCAGGCCTCCCCGAAATACTTCCAGGCTGCCCGCCGGATGGGCGAGACCCTCGCCCGGGCCGGCTTGACCCTGGTCTATGGCGGCGGCCGGACCGGCTTGATGGGCGCACTGGCCGACAGCGTGCTCGACACCGGCGGTCAGGTATTCGGCGTTATCACCGAAAGTATGAACACGCCCGAACTGGTCCACACCCGTCTCACCAGCCTGGAGGTGACCGCCACCATCCACCAGCGCAAGGCCCGCATGTACGCCCTGGCCGACGGCTATATCGCCCTACCCGGCGGCTACGGCACCCTGGATGAACTCTTCGAGACGCTCACCTGGGCCCAGATCGGCGAACACCAGAAACCGGTCGGCATTCTGAATGTGGATGGCTACTATGACTCTGCTCTTGAAAATGCTCGATCGCGCCGTTCTCGAAAAATTGCTCTTCCCCGAACACCGCGCCTCATTGTTATGCGAAAGCGAACCAGAGAAACTTTTGGAATTAATGGCTGCCCACCGCTATCCGCGGGAGGCGATGGAGAGATGGATGCGGCAGGATTAACAATAAAGAACTCCGGGTGCAGGCCTGCACTCGGAGTTCGATATCACGCCCCCCAACCCTTCAAATGGCTCTCCTCAACAAATTCGGATTTTCAGCCTAAGGCGCCAGAGTAAGCTGCTCGATCAGCCATGCCTGGCGCGCTTTCACAACCGGATCAGTGTTCATCGTGTAATCTTCGTACCGTTCGATCTGCTTGGGCTGGCTGGTAGCGGCATTAAATTGATTGACTAAATCTTCGGTTATCGTTGGTTCATTTTTCCGGTATTGAAAGAAGTGGCTGGCCGGCGCCGCATGCGTGACAAAATCAAGCGTGTCGATATCCTTGACATAGGGCAGGATCATGTCGGTCGTGATACTTTGGGTGTCGTAGCAACAGATTGCCTTAATCATCGGTGCAAAACTTGGCCACCCGGTCACCAGAAAGTAGGCTTTCGCTCGCTTTTCCACCCCTGCCAGGGCGCCGCCGTACGTGGCGGATTCGTAGTGTCCGACAAAACCGAGCCGCTTAAAGTCCACGCCCGGCTGGGTCATCAGGAATTCAAACGCCCGGCGCAGCTCGATCACCTGCCCAATGAGCAAGGGACGGTCAGCCTGGGAATGGGTGGGCATGGAATTTGAGGGAAGTAAACCCTTGGTAGCAAGGAGACGCCGCCATGCCGGGCCAGCGTCACGGCTTCACTGATGTATTCAGAGCGGCCATTCAGATCGACAGTATCTATCGGGGACATGATCCCTGCAAACGGGCCTTTGGAGCTGACCAAAATTGCCATAGTCCGTCCGCCTAAATTGTGTGCAAAATTCGGGTCATGGGTGGCGTAGGTTAATTCGGTGACGGTCACTCCGCTCTGTTCGGTTTGCGAGAAGATCTTGGTGTCGAACGGCACTTTGGGGTTGTAGTCGTAGGGGGAAGATACAGTCGGGGTTTTCTGACCACAAGCCACCAGGACAAATACCAGACACAGGGTGAAGAACCATAATCTTTTCATGATCTTCTCCTATCTCGACGTACTTTGTGAGCATCATGAACAATGCCGCTATCCGGCCGTTGCCAGCGTGCGTTCGACATGTTCCTTTACCGGGGTGAACTGGAACCCAAGGCTCTTTTGGGTCCCGCCCATCTCAATCGGGTCTCCCTGTGCGTAGCAGGCCATCAGGCCGATGAACGATTTCTGCATGGGATCGGTCGCTCCATCATACTGGGCCTGCAAGGCCTCCGGTGGGACGTGCGTTACCTCGAAGCTCTTGCCTTTGGCTGCCTCGAAGAGCTTGATCACCTCGTGCGGGCTGAGGTTTTGCGGCCCGCCCAGTTCCAGCACCACGTTGCGGGCAGCCGGGTTGGTCAGGCTTTCGACCGCGAAGCGCGCCACGTCCGGGATGGTGATCCAGGCGATCGGCTGTTCCCCGCTGCCGTAAATGGTCGCCTTGGCATTGGCGGCATCGAAGCCGACCGCCGGGGAGAGCCAGACCTCCATGAACATGCTGGGCCGCAGGATGGTGTAGATCAGGCCGCTTTCCTTCAGGTGTTTCTCGACCGCCCGCTTGGCATTCCGCAGGGGGAAATCCCGGTCGAGGTTGCCTGAAAAGGAAGTGTAAATGAACTGCTTTACGCCGGTTACCTTGGCGGCTTCGATCAGGTTGATCACCCCCTCGAAGTCAACAGATTGGATGTCGTTCACCCCGGGCTTGTAGCAGAACGGCATGGCAGAGACGGTGCAGATCACTGCCTCGGCGCCCTGGCAGGCAGCTTTGAGAGAATCGGGGTCGCACAGGTTGCCTTTGACAATCTTTGCCCCCAGGTCCTTGAGTTTTTCCACCTTGGCAGGATCGGAGCTTTCCCGCACCATGGCTCGCAAGGGCATGCCTTGCGTTGTGAACAGCCGGCAGAGCTCGCTGCCGACCATTCCAGTTGCACCTACGACGAGTATCATATCATTCTCCTTTCATTGCCTGGTTCCCGCCTGCCGGTGGGAAAATGGATTGGTCATTGCTAGGATACAGCTTTCCGGCCGTTCTGCCCTCACCCTCAATGGAGGGGTTTTGAGAGGGTTTTTTGGTGGCTGTTGGGAATCGCGGGAATGATGGAATTAAATCGTATGAAAAAGTTACCAAATGCGTTCTGGAGGTTTATAATCTATTGGGATCTGTGGAAGAGACAGCTTGTCTTTGTAATAGGGTTGGCGGCATGGCCGGAAAACGCACACGCCTTTCCACTACAAACTCGGGGCTATCCACGAACATTGTTGACCCGCTTCCCCTGCTGAACCCGCTCACCCGCCGGGAACGCGATATCCTGTCTCGACTTGCCAGCGACCTTTAATGCCACGAGATCGCCGAAGCCCTCACGCTTTCCCCCAATTCGATCAAATGGCAATCCCGCCAGATATATACCGAGCTGGGCGTCAACAGCCGCCGGGCCGCCATCCAACCTGCCCGCGAACTCGGCCTGATGAAAACGAATACATCCTCATAAGCGCTTCTCTAATCCTTGATATAATTAATTTTCCACCATTTCAGCCTTAACCTACCCACCTCTGAGAAGTGCTCGAACTGAAAACGTATTCCACCCTCAAACCTTGTGCCAAATAGTGGGGTTATATAATGAAATAAACCAATTTTCCGGCTGGCCTCCGTAGAACCTTGCGACTCCTCGGGGATTAAGAATTACACAGCGATAAGGTGAACTCATTTATTTTCGTGACTTATTGTCTTTGTGTTAATTCTTTTGCCTAAATACCGGCGAGCCATCCTTTAATAAAGGTATGAACTGATGCAATTTCTGCACAATCTAAAACTTATCCAGGGTGGCATGGGCGTTTACGTATCCAACTGGCGGCTGGCCAGGTCCGTAGCAATGGAGCGGCCGGGTATAACTGCCGGGACTGTCTCCGGCACCGGGCTGGACATAGTTTATGTACGGCTGCTGCAACTGGGGGATCCTGGTGGACATGTTCGCCGTGCTTTGGCTGCCTTCGATGCGCAGTTCGGGGTCTCCATTGGGCAAAAGATCATCGACCGCTACTTCATCCAGGGTGGCAAAGCGCCCAGCGCCCGCTTCAAGAATGCTCCAAAGCAAGTAGTCCGGACCCAGGATAACGACCTGCTGCCGTTGCCGCATCAACAAAGCGAAGTCCAGTTTCTTACCCTGGAACCGGATGTAATCGAATTGTTGATTGCCACCGGCTATGCCGAGGTGTGGTTGGCCCGCCATGGGATTGATGCCTCGCAGGGGTTTACCGGCCGGATCTTCATCAATTTCCTGCATAAGGTTGAGCTGCCCCTGGTTTACAGCATGTATGGCGCCATGCTGGCTGGTGTGGATGGCATCATCGTGGGCGCCGGCAATCCCGACGGCCTGCCTGCCGTCTGCTCCCGTCTGGCGGAGCATTCCGCTGTTACGATCGAATTATCAGTTTTATATCGGGAATCCGGCGAAACCTTCAGCATTGCATTCGATCCCAGGCTGGTGGCGGAAGGAAAACTGGCGGTTGCACCTCTCCGGCGGCCGGCCTTCCTGGCAATCGTGTCGCTCGAGAACCTGGTTCAAGCCCTGGCAAACAGTCAAAGCCAGGCGCCGGATGGCTTCATTATCGAACATCACACCGCCGGCGGCCATAATGCCGGTCCCCAGGGGCCGCTCAAAAAAGATGAGCTTGGCCAACCCATCTATGGCTCGGAAGATGAGCCTGATCTGCAGGCCATCCGCCAGGTTGGGATACCCTTCTGGTTGGCTGGTGGCTATGGTAGTCACGAAAAATTGGCCCAGGCCCTGGCGTTTGGCGCCACCGGGGTCCAGGTGGGCTCGCTTTTTGCCCTGTCCGAAGAATCCGGCATGAAAGCCACTTACCGCAGCGCCATCCTGAATCAACTCAAAAAAGAGACCGATGATTCCAGGCTGGTGCTTACCACCCTCTTCTCCCCAACCGGCTTCCCTTTCAAGGTGGTCCAATTGGACAATACCCTGGCCGATGAGGCAGTTTTTACCGCTCGTCGGCGGGTCTGTGATATTGGCCTATTACAGCAGCGCGGCCTCAGTAAACCGGACACAGCCGGCATGCGCCGGCTTTTCCAGCGCTGCCCCGCCGCACCGCTGGATGATTTTGTCAGCAAACGCGGCCTTCCGCTCAATGCGGGCGACCGTCGTTGTCTTTGCAACGGCCTGCTGGCCTGCGTGGGCCTGGGTCAGACCGGTTTACAGGATGGGAAACTCGGGGAAGAACCTGCCATTGTTACCCTGGGCAATCACCTGGACGGCATCCGGCGTCTCTCTAGCAATGGTCAAACCCCCTACTGGGTCCACGATGTCGTGACCGATATCCTCGACCAGCCCGTCAGCTCCAATCCATAACCAAGGCCAACATACTGGTTGGTTGATTCCTCTGTGATGGTTGGAATGCAACCATGTGCATGGGGACTATATCCAAAATCGAATATATCCAATGCGATCATTCGCATTACTTTAAGCCGTTCACTCCATAAAACGTATCGAGTGTTGGCAGCTCTTATGATGCGACCTTCTATTACCTGAACCAATACGAATTGAGCAGGATTTGCAGGTGGAGCTAGTGAAATTAGGATCAACCTTCTTCCCTTGTTCAAGGGAAAGGTATAATATGTGCAGATACCTTTTACTTCGAAACCAAGGAGAGGAAAAATGGCAAGATATATTTGTTACGTTTGGGAACAATTGTATGCTGCAACTTCTTCACTGGCAACCAGCCCTTTGGGCCCGCGTGAGCGGCTTTTAGAGGCTGTTGTATCTCGAGTGCAGGAAGTACTTCATCCAAGCCCAACAGAAACAATTCCTCTTGATATTTTTGAGAGTCTTTGTAGTCTCGAAGTGAAATTGACAAAGAGCGGATCGTTCAAAGAGACGATTGAAAAAATGGAAGATCGAGAAGTCGAAAAAACAATTGACGATATAGTCGGTCTTTTCAGTATGGTCGCTCGATCTTACCCGGAAGAGTCAAAGGGTCAATTCTCTTTACGCTAATAGCTCTGTTTTCTCCTCCCCTTTTTTAGGCACATTGGATTTATTCTCCAGACCGGTATCATTTTGTTATTAAAGTTTCATGGCATAACAGCGGTTTTCAACCGGATGGCCAAACCACTTTGCCCAAAACCGGTCCGATCGGGCATCCAGAATACGGAAACCTATTTTCTCATACAAGCGGCAGGCAGCTTCGTTTAGACTGGTGGTGTCCAGGTACACACCTTTCACCCCTAATTTACGCAATTGTTGCAGATAAGCCTCCATCAGCCGTTGGCCGAGCCCGTGGCCGCGCCAATTCGAATCAACGTTGATGTGCAGGTGGGCCGGATAGGTCTCCAGGTCGGCATGTGTGAACTCACCCCGCAGCCAGCCGCCCAGCAGCCCGCTCAAATACCCGATGGACCGCCTCCCAAAGCGATATTTGCCGCGTAAGACCTTGCTGACCAGGCCGGGCAGGATGAACCGCACATATCTCCGTCCATGAATATGCGAGTTTACGCAGCCGGTCAGGAAGCCAACCACTGTCTCATCCGCACACGCCACCCAGGCATGTTCCGGCTCGACATCTGTGTAATAGGTATAAAAGGCCTCCAGAAAAACATTCCGGTCTTCCATGTAAGCTTCGATCGGGGCGCCGAAGAAAGCGGTATCTGCTCCAATGCGGAGAACCGCCTCCCGGTCTTTCAATTGGTATGGACGTACCAGCAGTTCAGGCATGTTGGCCGCTCAAGGCAATGGGGGGATGGTGACCAGTTGCCAGCCGGTCTGGTCCATCAGGCGTCCGCCCCCTTCCACATCCGTGCCCATGAAGACCGCCCATGGATTGCTTAGTTCGCTCAGGCTGACCTGGGCGCAGGAGTACACCCCGGAATGGGTTGCTTTTGTCCATCCAGCCTGGGCTGCGCCTGTTCGGGCCTGGAATGTATGCACGCTGTTCCCATCCAGCGCCTTGATACGCAGGCGATAGGTCAATCCGGTGCTAATTTCATCCCGCACCTGGGAGCACATCCACAGGTTATTGGAGCCATCCCGGGCAAGGTAAGCTGCCACCAGGTCGCCGCCCGGGACGGCGTTGCGGGTAATGAAGTCACCGACCGGGTCGCGTTCCATTGGCGGGATGGGCTGCCCATTTTTCCCGATCCAGGTGGAAGGATCGTCCGGGTTACCCTTATCAACAACCGGAAGGGCACCGTTTTCCACTGGAGCAAAAAGTTCATTGCTGCGGATAAAGCTATCCATCAATCCATGCAAGAGTGGCAGTTGGCTGCGATAAGCCTGCACAGCCCGTCCCTTTTTCTGGAGATCGGCAGGCGTCAAATCCAGGCGCACCCAATCCGGATACAGGCTCAGCAGCGCCGGAGGCGGAACCAGGCTTTCCTGCGGTTTGAGTCCTCGCACCGTCGGAAAATCCGGCCGGTGGACCAGGTAGGTTAGCTGGGTGGGTCGAAAGGTGATATCCGCATGGTTCACTTCGGTAATTGCCATGCGTGTAAAGACATTCAGCCCCCAGTGGTCTGGATGTACATCGTCCGGATGCGGGTAAACGATCAGATCAGGGCGAAAGTCTTTCAAAATGGATATGATATCGCCGAGGTAATCCTCCCCTGAATAATCCGAATTCGGATCATACGTGAGGGGATAGGGACTTTTGGTATCCTGGCTGAATGGCGATCGGTAAGGATTCTGGGCTGACCAGTGATCGTTCCATTCGGAGGGCGTGCCCCGGTCGGGATAACTCAGAAAGGTGACTTGATCCGGTTGTATTCCCAGGATCTTCAAGGCCGCAAGGCTTTCCTGCTGGCGCAATTCGCCAAATCGGATGAAATCCTGGGGGTGCGGGTATAACTTGCGAAAATCCTGCATGGTGGCAAACAGAAAGCCATCCCCATTGGTGGCAATCACCACTCTCACCTGGATACCGGCCCTTTCTGCCGCCAGGATCAGGCCTGCCGTACCGAGCGTTTCATCATCGCAATGTGGGGCCAGGATCAACAGCCGCTGGTAGCCCGTCAGGGAAAATGGTTTCAGATCTGTGGCTGCGCTGACCGGCGCCCGAAAGGCTAACTGACGAAAAGAGAAAACGATCGCCGCCAGTAAAAGCAGGATCAACACCAGCCTTCCCCAACCCTTCCAGATTGTTTTCAGGAAATTTAACATATTTTTTTCTAGCTCGATGGATTATATGGCTATGATGATATTCTTACGGTCCATCCATAATGCAGTCGCCGAGATGACTACCAGCAGGAAGACCAGCTCCAGGATCACCACCCACAGCGGCGCGGCGGCATACAGGCTGGGGATACCCGGCAGGAAGAAGATCCCGATCAGTAGATAGTGGAAAAAGTAAAGTACCAAAGGATTCTTACCCCAGGCCAATAGGAGCTGGCTGTTCCAGTGCAGATGCCCGGAAACCCAGTTAAAAAGTATGAATAGCAGCGCGCTGATCCCCAAGGTGACTAATATGTACGAAGAAGAGACCCGGTGCTTGCTGATTGGCGCATAGGTCGCCAGGAGGATACCGGCTGCCAGGATTGCCAGTGAGGCCCATGGAAAAACCTTTTTCGCCCGCTCTTCGCCATGGAACAAGTCTGCCAGGCAAGTGCCGAGGATCATCATGGCGGCCCAATCCAATGAGCCGAACAGGCCGCCATGCGGGGAACGCAAAGTTAAATTCAATAGGAAATTATTCAAGATAAGCTGGTAGACCACCAGGATCCCGGCGCCAATCAGCCAACGATAGATCGAAGGCAGGCGGATGACCAGCAGGGTTACCAATCCTGCCATGCCGATGGCTTGCAACACACCCCAATCGATGCCGCTGGGATTTTGACCGGAGGCTGTCTCGGCAGCCGAGATGATCGCGCCCAGGCCGATGATCGCCAGATAACGCGTCAGGAAATAGCTGTACGTGCGGAACGCTCCATCGCGCGCCAAACGGTGGCTGAAGGACAAGCCATAAGTCAGGCTGATCGCGAAAATGAAGAAAGGAGCGATCAAGTCGATCACGGTCAGGCCAATGTCGGGGGCATGTTTCAGCCAGGCGGGGATGATTTGAATGCCGACCATGAAGTTCGCCGGTACCATCGTCAGGATGGCAAAGCCGCGGAACTGATCAATGGAAGAAATTCGGTTGGATTTCATAGCCTAAATTATAAGCCTTGAATAATATAAATTCCAATGGAATCGCCGTTCGCAAATTCAGCCAATTAATAAATTATAATAATTATGACAGAGTTTATCCTGTATTATTGACTCTGCCTTTGGTCTGAAATATACTCTGTACATATCAAAAAGACCGCGACGAGCGGAAAATCTCGTTCAGGAGCTGGAAAATGGAATTCAAACTTACTTATGCGACCATGTTCAATCCACCGGAAGAACTTCACGCCAAGTACGATGCCGCCTTGGCCCAAACCAAAACCCAACTCGGCCGGGAACACGCCATGCTGATCAACAACCAGGATGTGTTCGCCCAGGAGAAATTCGAGGACCGCTCTCCGATCAACACCGATTGGGTGCTGGCAATCATGCAAAAAGGCAATGAAACCCACGCGCAGCAGGCTCTGGCCGCGGCACGCAAGGCCTTCCCTGGCTGGAGCCGCACACCCTGGCAGGAACGCGTCAAACTCCTGCGCAAGGCGTCTGCCCAGATCGAGACACGCCTTTTCGAAATGGCTGCCGCCATGTCTCTGGAAGTTGGAAAGAACCGCATGGAAGCCCTTGGGGATGTACAGGAAACGATCGACCTGATCAACTACGCCTGCGACCAGATGGAAACCAACCATGGCTTTCTTCTTGAGATGGGCAAGGATCCGTTAATCGGTTACGAAGCGCACAACGTTTCGGTTATGCGGCCTTATGGCGTCTGGTTGGTAATCAGTCCGTTCAACTTCCCCTTCGCCCTCACCGGCGGGCCGGCTGGCGCGGCCCTGGTGGCAGGCAATACGGTAGTCATCAAGCCCGCCTCTGATACTGCCTGGATTGTGCGCCTGTTGGTGGAATGTTTCCGGGATGCCGGCCTGCCGGATGGTGTAGTGAACTATGTCAGCGGCCCGGGTAGCACTCTTGGGCAGGCGCTCGTTACCTGCGCGGTGGATGGGGCAACCTTCACCGGTTCGTTCGATGTGGGTTCAAAAATCTTCCAGGATTTTTCTAGCTGCAATTGGATACGCCCCATCCTTCTGGAACTGGGCGGCAAGAATGCGGTGATCGTTTCGCGCCATGCTGACTTTGAACGCGCCGCCCTGGGCATCGTCCGCTCTGCATTTGGCTTGCAGGGACAAAAATGCTCGGCAGCCTCGCGCGTCTTTGTGGAAGAGCCGGTTTATTCTGAATTCACCGGACTTCTCAAGGAACAGACTGAAAAGCTGAGCATTGGAGATCCGACCGAGCGCTCAGTCTATCTGGGGCCGGTAATCAACAAAAATTCTTTTAATGAATACCAGGAGTACACCGAGGAAATTACCGGCGCTGGCGGTAAATTCTTGACCGGCGGCCATGTGCGGACTGGAGGTTTGTTCGATAAAGGCTATTACTGCGAGCCGAGCCTGGTTGTTGACCTGCCATTTGAAAACCGTCTCTGGAAACACGAAATGTTCCTGCCAATTACGACCATCGGAAAATTCAATCATCTTGACGAAGCCATGCAGCATGCCAATGAAGTGAATTACGGACTTACTGCGGGTTTCTACGGCAGCCCGGAAGAAACCGGCTGGTTCTTTGACCACATCCAGGCCGGGGTGGCTTATGCCAATCGACCACAGGGCGCCACCACCGGCGCCTGGCCGGGTTTCCAACCCTTCGGCGGTTGGAAGGCCTCCGGCTCGAGCGGCAAGAACTCAGGCGGGCGCTATTACCTGCCGCTGTATATGCACGAGCAAATCCAGACGGTCATCAATTGATCCGGACCCCCCTAATAAACTTTCGGGCGGCAGTTCGACTGCCGCCCGAAGTTTTTTTATCCGCCGCCGATCACGGCCATAAGCCGGATGGCATCCCCTTCCTGGATCACATAATCTTTTGACTCTATCTCATCGTTAACGGAAACCATCGCCACCAGTTCAGGCTTGATTCCCAACGAGACAATGGTCTCAAATACATTATGCCCGATATCGACTGTATACAGACCTTCAATTCCGAGCATGTTCTTGAGAGAATCGCCCAAACGGACAGTTGCCGTCATCTCAGGCCACCACCGCATTGAGGCCCAGGCTCTCAATCGTCTCAGGCTTGGGAAGTCCATCCGAGCCCCAACCGCGCTGTTCGTAATACATATCCAGCAAACGGTGGAGATCCTCGATCTTGGTGATCTGGCCCTTGGTGGCGCCTGACGTGGGGGCATCTTCGTAGAAACGGGCGGGGGGCAGATCCCATTCACGCCCAAAACCTTCATTTTCACGTGCCCAGTACAGGCGCGTCATATTCCAGATGCGCTCGCCAACTTTTTCCAGATCTTCCCAACTACGGTGGATGCCTGTGATAGCCTCCAGGGCCGGCACATATAGATCGCGATCGATACTGAGCTCCACCCACTGCAAACGGCAGCCGCCAATCACATCGAACATAGGGCGGAAGTTCTGCAGCCAGATGACCCGTGCCACTTTTTCAGCGGTGACCAGTTCGCGGCCTACTTGGAGATCATACGTGATCGCCCAGGCACGGTTATGGTGCGCACCGACGTCACAGGTCATATAAGCCAGCTGCATGGCCGTGGCGTTATGGGTGGCATAAGCCGATTGTTCCATGCCTTTGACATGGATGGCGAATTTCTCGGTCCCTTTGCCGATTTTCTTCGAGGCGCGTTTTACGCCCTCACCCAGCAGCACACCCAGGCCTTGCTTGCGGGCAATTTTCTCGATCAAGGAGAAGATCGCTTCAACGTTTCCGAATTTGAGATCCAGCCCGTCCGTATCCTTTTTGGTAAAAATACCCTTCTGGTAGCATTCCATCGCCCATCCGATGGCATTACCGGCGCTGATGGTATCAATACCCAGGTCATCACACAGCAGGTTGGCCTGGGCAACGACCTCGATATCGCCTATGCCCAGGTTGGAACCCATCAGCCCGATGGTCTCGTATTCCGGGCCTTCAACGTAACTGTTGAATTTTTTGGAACGGCTGTATTTGCCGCATGGCGAGGGGCAGCCGAAGCAGCCCTTATCGGTAATGACGATCTTCTCGCGCATGGCTTTGCCATCAATTCCCTTAACCCCCTCGAAAGAACCGGCGCTGAAATTGCGCGTGGGTAATGCGCCAACCTGGTCGCACCAGTCGACCACTTGCGTCGTACCGTAAGTAGTCCATTCCTTTAGGCCTTCGGCATCCTTGCAGGCCTTATAAAGCGCCATACCGGCCTTGCGATAAGCTTCCATGTCTGCAACCTGGATGGATTTCGTACCATGCAGGACGATCGCTTTGACTTTCTTGGAACCCATCACCGCGCCCACGCCTCCGCGCCCGGCCTGGCGGCCATAATCGTGGTTGATGCATGCATAAGAGACCATGTTCTCGCCGCCGGGTCCAATCGTGGCGATCTGATACTCTTCACCCAGTTTTTCTTTGAATTGCTTCTCAACTATAAATGTAGTTTTGCCCCATAGGTCGGAGGCATCCCGCAGTTCGATCCGGTCATTATCAATAAACAGGTAAACAGGTTTCGGGCTGATGCCTTCCAGGATGATCGAATCCAACCCGGCATAGCGCATCTCAGCCGTAAAGTGGCCGCCCATCGACGCGCCAGCATAACCTCCGGTAAGCGGGGCTTTTGTGGTCCAATCACATTTTCCGCCTCCGGGGATCATCATTCCAGAGATGGGACCGCTCGAGATGATCAGTTTATTCTCGGGGCCAAGCGGATCGGCACCTATGGGAACTTCCTTGAGCAGGAAGTAAATTCCGAAGCCGCGTCCTCCGATGAGATCACGCGCCAGATCCGCCGGAGTCGGTTCTTTCGTGAAAGTGCCGTTCGTCAGATTTACACGCAGGATTTTTCCAGCATAACCATTCATAAGTGCCTCCTTATGCAGTCACCGTTTCTATTTCTGCAATCCACAGGGCGCTGGTACCGCATACATTGACACAGTCACCACACAGGTTGCATTTCCAAGCTGTGTCCGCCAATTCGGCACGGATGAACATTACGCCTTCCGGGCACTCTGGAACGCAGGCTTCGCACAGGTTGCATTCGGCGAAATCCACGTAATAGGCGCCCTTTTCATCTTGCTTGATAGCTTCAGTCGGACAGACCTTGGCACAGTCTCCACATTGAGTGCAGACTTTTACAGTATACATGCCTGGTGAGGGAAAATGAGGTTCGATAACCAGCGCCGCCTTTTTGGGGTTGTTCTCACTAAAAAGATTAAGAGAACAGGCAACCCGGCAGGCGTTGCATCCGGAACATTTCGTGCTATCCACGTAAAGCCGCATACCCAACTCCTTTCAATGAAAGAAATTCATACTAATTATATAGTTTAATGTCCCTATTCAAGGACGGAAAGAGACATCCTTCCTCTTTTCTTATGCAGGCCTTCCTAATTCTCCCCCTAAGGGAGAGAATCATCTATAATAAGCGGGTATGAACAATGGTTTACTTCCCCGAATTGGTACATTTCTTATCCTGGTCGGATGCGCCTTTATCATCCTATTTATTGGATCAATATTTGCCAGGGAAACCCATGGCCTGTATTTCCTATACGCAGTCGCCGCCTTGTTCTTTGGATTGGTTTTACGGGGTAAACCGTCGTCCAAGGAACCCACACGCTTTGCCAGCGTCCGCAAGGCCAGGCAGCGCACTCGCCAACGCCGTGAGGAAAAACAATCTGAGAAGACTGATAAAAAATGAATAAACTCATCTCGCTCTCCGAAGCCGTTTCCAAATTTGTGCATGACGGAGATACCGTTTATGCCGCCGGGTTCACCCACCTGATCCCCTTTGCCGCCGGGCACGAGATCATCCGTCAGAACAAACACAACCTGGTGCTTGCGCGTGCCACTCCAGACCTGATCTACGACCAGATGGTGGCAGCCGGATGTGCCCGTAAAGTGATTTTTTCCTATATGGGCAACCCGGGGGTCGGTTCCCTGCGAATCGTGCGCTCGGCCATCGAAAAAGGTGAAGTCGAATGGGAGGAATACTCCCACTTTGGCATGATCTCACGTTTGCAGGCAGGTGCGGCTGGTCTACCCTTCATGCCGATGAACCAGACCGCCGCCACACACCTGGAACAGGCCAATCCGCTCATCCGGCGTGTGGTCGATCCATATTCCGGGCAGGAGGTCATCACTGTTCCAGCCCTGAACCCGGACGTTGCCATTGTGCATGTACAGCGAGCCGATGCGAATGGCAATGCTCATCTTTGGGGCATCATTGGCGAGCAAAAAGAGTCCGCTTTTGCCGCCCGGCACCTGATCCTGACCGCTGAAGAAATTGTGGATGAGGCCGTCATCCGCTCTGACCCAAACCGGACGCTCATTCCCGGTTTTATTGTCAGTGCCGTGTGTCACGTTCCATATGCTTCGCACCCCTCATACGCCCAGGGATATTATGACCGGGACAATGATTTTTACCTGAAGTGGGACAAAATCAGTGAGTCGGCCGAGGCCATAAAGTCCTACCTCGATGAATGGGTCTATGGGGTTAAGGACCGGGAGGAATACTGGAATAAACTCGGCCTCGAAACCCAAACCCGCCTAAAAGTCCGCCCGAGGATGAGCGAGGCAGTAAATTATGGTAATTATTAATCCGCTAATCTGCACTAATCTTCGCGAATGAGATAGGTAGGCCTCATGGCAGAATTAATTTACAAGGAAGAAGTGTATACAATTATTGGTGCGGCTATGGATGTATATAATTCCCTTGGGCCCGGTTTCGCTGAGCCAGTATATCAAGAAGCTCTTGGAATCGAATTCACAAATCGTGTTATACCGGTAAAGGCACAACAGGAGTTAGTAATTTTGTTCAAAGGGAAGCCGCTTAAAAAGACTTACATTGCTGACTTTGTAGCATATGAAAAGATTATTATCGAGATTAAGGCTCTGGATAAACTCGGGTCGAATGAAGAGGCTCAATTACTAAATTATCTTAAAGCAACTTCAAATCCGCTTGGGATATTAATTAATTTTGGCGCCATTAACGATCTTGAATGGAAACGCATGGTCGCAACCGATTATCATTTAAGGGTTCATCATCATCCAAAAATCATTCGTGAAGATTAGCGAGGATTAGCGGATTGAAAGGATTTTATGGATTATTCTTCCTCTGAATTGATGATTATCAACGCTGCCCGTCTGTTGAAAAATGGTGACGTGGTCTTCGTGGGCGTCGGTCAGCCCAACCTGGCCTGCAATCTCGCCAAACGGACACATGCCCCTGACCTGGTGATGATTTACGAGGCGGGCGTCATCGGTGCCGAACCGGCCCGGCTTCCACTCTCGATTGGCGACCCGACCCTGGTCAGCGGAGCGCTCTCAGTGGTCAGTATGTATGATATTTTCGCGAACTACCTCCAGCGCGGTAATGTGGATGTGGGTTTTTTGGGTGGGGCGCAAATTGACAGGTATGGAAACATCAACGCGACCGTCATTGGCAGCGACTATACGCATCCCAAGGTTCGCTTGCCTGGTTCAGGCGGTGCTCAAGAAATTGCAGCATGGGCTAACCGCTGCTATATCATGACACCCCATCAGAAAAGGCGGTTCCCGGAAAAGGTCGATTTCCTGACCTCTGCCGGTTACCTGGACGGTCAGGGTGGTCGGACCAGAGCTGGCCTGCGCGGCCAGGGTCCGGTTGGCGTTGTTACTGACATCGGCTACATGGAACCCGATGATTCCGGGGAATTGGTGCTGACAGCCCTCCATCCGGGCAAGACCGCACAGGCAGCCATTGAAAACACGGGGTGGGCGTTGAAAGTGGCCAAAAATATTCGTATCACCGAACCTGTCACCGAAAAAGAACTCGTCATACTTAGGGAAGAATTAGATCCGACCGGGATTTATATAAAAAGCAGCTAATGTTAACCCAAGCGATCGACAACGCGCCATTCCCAATTACAAAGCCCAACCAAACTCCGCATAATCCGTCTCCCGCAGAATACAACCGGAGAACCTTTCCTTCGTACATAAGGTAAATATTCTAAAGGAGAATCGTCTATGTCATCCAATCCACAACATATTCCCTTGCGCCGCTCACGATATAATCGTGTGATTGCAGGTGTTTGCGGCGGCCTGGGAGAATTTTTCGGCATCCGCGCATTCTGGTTCCGGCTGGCCTTCGTGATTGCTTTTATTCCTGGCGGGGTTCCCGGTCTGGGACTCTATCTGCTACTTTGGTTGATCGTTCCAAGTGCACACAATTAAATGGCTTCCAACCCTCTACGGGCTATTTATTATGCCAAACTAACCGGTCGATTTGCGACCGGTTAGTCTATTTGGAGACTATAATTCAACCACAATGACCAAATTCAAAGTAGTCCTCTTTGATCTCGGTTCTACCTTGATCTATTCGAAAGACCCCTGGCCTCCGATTTATGAGCAGGCCGACCGTGAACTGCTGAAAGTATTGCAGCAGTCCGGGATTCCCCTGGAAATCAAGTCTTTTTCCAGTGAGTTTGAAACATTTCTGGATTCATACTATGCCGCTCGCACCAGTCCAATTGAGAAAACCACCTTCTCTGATCTGAAAGAAATATTGGAGCAAAAAGGCTATCAAGACGCACCGGCTTACGTGATGCGTACAGCCTTGGATGCCATGTACGCCATCACTCAACAGAATTGGTATATAGAACCCGACGCCATCCCTGCTCTTCAAACGCTTCGGGAACAAGGGTATCGATTGGGAATCGTTTCCAACACGTCCGACGATCAAAATGTACAGAAATTGATCGATCGCTGGGAACTGCGTCCTTATTTCGAAACGATCATTACCTCCGCCGGGTGCGGCATTCGTAAGCCGGACAGGCGCATCTTTCAGCTTGCCCTGAACCATTTCGGAGTCGCCCCGGAACAGATCGTAATGGTCGGCGACACTCTCGAAGCGGATATCCTGGGCGCGAACCAGATGGGGTTTTATAGTGTTTGGATCACGCGCAGGGTCCAGATCCCGGAAGAGGGTGAGTTGGCGATCCAGCCGCAAGCGGTCATCTCCGCCCTCAATGAAATCCCAGTCTTGCTTGCTGATATCGAAGGCAACTCTGCTTAGCGCGTTCCCGGGTCCTCCGGGAAATGCTTTTTGATGGCAAAATTAGGGGCTTTTAACTCCTCAAAACATCCCATTCCATAACAGAAATTCTAATACCCCTTGCCTAAGGGGTTCTTTTTCTATATACTGGTAGTATCGTAGTGGCGATTCTGGAGGAGGAGACCATGTACCTTCAAGAAATTCTCGAAGTTGCCATCGGCCTGGTTTTCGTATGGTTGGTCGTAAGTATTGGGACGATGTCTTTGCATGAATGGTTGGGGAATATTGCTAACTCGCGTGCCAAAGGATTGGAAAAGGCCATTGTCCAGATGTTGAGCAGCCCGGAACTGACCCGCCGGTTTTATGAGTATCCTTTGATCGCCAACCTTTACCAACAGCCTAAGAAAAAAGGCCAGAAAGCCCGCCTGCCATCCTATATCCCGGCCAATAAATTCGGGGCGACGCTGTTCGAGCTCATCATTCAAGCTGGAACGGAAAATTCTCCCATACTGGCAATGACGGACCAGATCGAGCAACATTTGAATGCCTTGGAGAGCCCTGAACAACAAAAACTCGCCCGGGAAGATTGGGATGCCATTTTGGAGACGGCTAAAAATATCGCCGCTTCGGGTGCCGGCGGCGCCGCGTTGGATAGTCTCAAGTTCCAGCTGCAAGCTTACGTAGAAAAATATCCGGAGCTGAAACCCTCACTGGAAGGACTCATCCCGCAAGTGGATACCTACTACGCACAATTTGTCAATCAGCAACGCAGCTGCGGCGGAAACTGGAGCCGAGACCGATCTGATAATGCGCCAATTTCGTCTCGGAATGCTTACGTTGCAGAAGACGAATCCACGCCTGGGCGCTTCAATTACCGCCATCCTCAGGCAGGGCGAAGCCTTGGCGGTGCAGGGAGACCAGCTGGTCGCCAGCACTCGTACCAACCTGAAATCCTGGTTCAACGATGCAATGAGTCGCATTTCCGGTTCTTATAAACGCCATGCTCAATTAAATGCTTTTATTATCGGTTTCGTCCTGGCCCTGATATTAAACGTGAACTCGATCAATGTGGCGGCCAACCTCTGGCGCGAACCTACTTTGCGCCAGGCGATCATAGCTGAAGCCCAAAGCTATACCCCGCCAGCCGCTTCACAGGCTGGCTCAACCCCCGATCCGCTCCAGAATATACCGGACATGAAGAATCAATTACTGGCGTTGAATATTCCTTTTGGCTGGACGATTGCTTCAATGAACACCAGTGTAGGCCAATGCACACTTCTGCCGCTTAAAGCAGGACAGGTTTGGGGAATTCCCAGCCGGGATGGCAGTGGAAAGGTGAATTGCAACAGAATAGTGAACCTGCCGGTCGACCTGAATGGCTGGTTGGCAAAGGTATTGGGCATGCTACTAACTGGTGCCGCCGCCGCCCAGGGCGCCCCCTTCTGGTTCGATATTCTAAAAAAATTGGTAAACGTGCGCGGTACAGGTGCAAAACCTGAGGAACAACAAGCTGTTGGATAGGTGCCTCGGATCAGCTCAGGCAGGACTGCAAGAGTGCAGTTCTGCTTTTATTTTTCCAGCTACTGGTTGATAAATGGCGAAGACGGCACGTTCTAGTTCTTAGGTCAATCAGCAGTGTTTTCTGCCCTGGTTCCTCAATTTAAAAATGGTTCTTGATTCAGGCCTACATCAATTATAATTCCAGCATCTTATCGAAAGGAAACGGGTCACCGGGAACTCCCGTGAAAGTGGTAATGGGAGTTTTTCGCGTATTTAGTCGGATCATCGAAGCGATCCCGCAAACCAAGGTAAACAAGTATGCCAAGTAAAGTTTATTTCGGAACAGCACGCCAATCTCTCCTGGAAGCCAAGGAAACCCTGCCTGCAAAGCTCGACCTGATTCTCGAGCAACTTCACTTGCGTGACCGGGTAAAAGATGAGCGCGTGGTCATCAAAATGCACACCGCCAACAACATTGGTTACTCGACCCTCCATCCGGTTTTTGTGCGCAAGGTCGTCCAGGCCATTAAGGATGGCGGTGGCAAACCATTCGTTGCAGATGTCCCTTGGGATGTGGCCGGAGCTGAAATGCGGGGTTACTCCGCCGAGACTCTCGGCTGCCCGGTTTACCCTGCGGCCGGTCCGGATGAAAAATATTATTACGAACACCAACGCCCTTATAAAAGCATCCAATCCTGGAAAGTAGCCGGATTTATCCAGGATGCAACTTTTATGGTCAACTTTGCGCATGTCAAAGGCCATCCATCCAATGGATTTGGAGCCGCCATTAAGAATCTTGCCCTGGGTTGCATGGCCGGTGAGACACGCGGCCGGATGCATGATGCCATGCACTTTGACCAGTACTGGTTCCCCGAGAACTGCCCGGATCCGGCCGCTGCCATCCCACAGATCGCTGCCTCCTGTCCCTTCCAGGCGATCGTGGAAGACAAAAAAGTCCCTGGCACCATGCACCTCCATATGGAGCAATGCAACCAGTGCGGGCGCTGCTTGAAAGTTGCCCCTCAGGGGAGCCTGAAGATTGACAAAGTTAATTTCGAAACGTTTATGGAGGCTTGCGCCATTTCAGTCAGCGAAACAATGTCCACATTCCAACCAGGCAAAGCCATCCATATCAACCTTGCCACTCAAATGACTCCCCTGTGCGACTGCTTTGGTTTTACCGGCATGGCCATTCTGCCGGATGTGGGTATCTTTGGCTCGGATGATATTGTCGCTGTGGAACAAGCCACCCTGGATGCAATCGCCAATACCAAATTGATTGAAGAGAACATTCCGCTGGCGATGGAAGTCCATTTCCGTGAGGGCCATCCTTTCCGGCAACTGCACGGTCCGCTAAAGGATCCTTACAAAACCACTGAGTATGCCGAAAAATACGGCCTCGGCAGCCGCAACTACGAGTTGGTGGATATCTACCCATTAGTAAAAGTGGAACGCGCTGCACTGCCGTATACTTCTGCAAACTAAGCCCATCCCCCAATTTAACTTACTAAATAAATCAAAGCTTCCCTGGCATATGGCGCCAGGGAAGCTTGAATTTAATCTCGTGATCTGTGTGCTATTTTATCCAGCTTTTAGAACCTTTTGCATGCGTCTGGAAGATTGACTGACCTTTTTTTCCCGTCAACTGCAGGGTCAGGTTGATCGGGCAGGATCCCTAATTGATGGGCTTTTGCAATTGCTGCGGCGCGCGTGCGTACTCCCAGGCGTAGATAAGCGCCAGACAACAAGTTCCTCATGGTAGAACCGGTAATGCCCAAATTACTTGCCAGGGCAACCGTGTCACCATCCGGACTGGAGGCGCATAAACTTAATGCCTCCATTTGGCGCGGGGTAAGCAGGGAATGAACTGGGTTTTCAATCACCTCCTGATACGCGCCCGGGCTGAAATAATTACCGCCTTTGGAAATTTTTACAACAATTTTATCCAGTTGTTGGATGGAGACCTGATCGTCCTTGAAAATGTAACCGCTCACGCCTGCATTTACCAGTGCCTCAATCAGCGAGTGTTGGGTGTACATTGAAATGATCAGGATGTTCAATCCTGGGTGTTTCTCCAATAACTGTGGAATAATATGCAAAACAGGATACGGGTTATGATCATCTGCAGAGTTGGGAATACTCACATCCAGGAGTAATACATTCACTTCTTTACCGTCGATCATAGGGCTCAGATCTTCACCGTAAGTGGCTGTGCCGACAATCTGGACCACCGGGTTCATGGAAAGACGGTAGGTGAACCCATCAATAATGCTTTGATGATCATCTAGAATGGCAACACGAATTTTAGATAACATTGCGGACCCTCTTTGATTGGTTTTACCACGCTTAAATTTATAAAATTTGTGTTTAGACTCTTGGAATGGGGTGAGCGGGTGGTCACACACCCTTGCCAGGTATCCCGCCCGTCCCCCACAGAGGCGTCGCTATACCCATAAGGTGTGGAGCCACCCGCATCCCCATCCTCCCCCAACCCCCTGCTATCTGATAATGACCACATTATACAGACCTCCAGATGCATTTCCGAACATATCGTACAAATGCCTATTGGACGGCAACTTTCTCACTGGGGACACGTGCGACCAGCCTGGAGCCGCGTCCCTTTTGCGATTTAATTTCCAGCTTGCCTCCTAAAAGATTCAGACGCTCATTTATTCCAAGCAATCCCAAACCGCCCGTTTGAGTACCATCTTTCATCCCGCGCCCGTTATCAGAAACGGACAGAGTTATTTCACCTTTCCGTAGTTGCAGCCTGACCTTAACTTCGGTGGCATGGGCGTGTTTTAATATATTTGTCAATGCCTCCTGTACGAAACGATATAGACTGATGCCTATCTCGTCCGGCAATCCGGGGATATCCTGACCTTGATAATAAACTGGGATCTGCGTTCGTCTTGATAATTCCTGGCAATAGTCTTGCAAGCTCAGGTCGATTCCGCCTACCTCCAATACCGGAGGCCGCAGGCTGTGCGCCAGTGCCCGGATGTGGGTCATGGTCTGGTCGATAATATTCATTAAGTCGGACAAACGTTGCCGCCCTAGGGTTTCTTTTTCGGGGAGCTCACTTTGGATCGCGGCCAGGCCATATTTCAAGGTGATCAAAGCTTGTCCGGCCTCATCGTGAAGTTCACGCGAGATCGCACGTCGTTCCTCTTCCTGGGCGGCAATGGTTTGAGCCGTGAGAATGCGCAGTTTTTCCTGGGTGGCCAATAATTCCCTGGTCCGTACGAGCACACGTTCGTCCAATTGATTTCGGGTCTCCCGAAGATCTTCTTCTACCCGTTTCCGACCCGTAATATCACGCGCTACTCCCAACACGGAAGTTATCTGGCCAGAAGCATCCTTTAGAGGAACCATCCAGGTATTCAACCAGATCGTCTGTTCATGGAATACATTTATACTCTCGGCAGAAAGCGCCTCTCCGGTCCGCAAGACCCACTTAATGCTGGGCTCCTGACGTCCGCTCGTTTCGGAGGGGAAGAAACGCGCCCGCGGTTGGCCAATCATTTCCTGCGCTTCATGTCCCAGCAAATTCGCCCCAAATGAATTAATATATTCAATACAATCCTGCCTGTCAATGATAAATATCATATCATGCGAGGCTTCAGTCAGCTTCCGGTATTGTTCTTCACTGGCGCGCAAGGCCTCTGTCACCCGTCTTTGCTCGGTGATATCCCGTGCATAAATGGCTACGCTTGTCACTTTTCCAAATTCATCCAGGATTGGATATAAACTGTTCTCGAACCAGACGCCTTCACGTGAATCCACGTAAGTGACTGGTTTGGCTGATTTGATCACCTGGTTAAATGGTATTTGTCTTGCATCGGCAACTTCTTTTGGCAAGAGCTCGGAAACATGCCTCCCAACCAGGCTAGCTACACTCTTTCCCATCCTTGCCGCAAACTTATCATTCGTAGAAATAATTACCGCATTCGTGTCAAGCAGGAATACCAATGCGTCCGGGGCATTCAGAATGGTGCGTAATACTCGCTCGCTTTCCTGTAGTTGAGCCTCGGCTTGTTTAATATCTGTGACATCAATAGCGGTTGTCATCAAAGCTTGCTTTCCCTGGAGTTCGATCAACACAGTCCTCGCATCTATCCAGCGGATTTCGCCATTCTTATGGATCACACGCAGGGAATATCGTTCTGAGGGAGGGACGCCATTCAAGCGACCCGTCAACCTCCCATGGAACATGCGCCGGTCATCCGGGTGCACAAGCGAGATGATCTCAGCCGGGGAAAGGTTTCTTATTTCTGCGGCGCTATAGCCGAGCTCTTCAGAGACTGCATCATTGGTATATACGATCTGCATATCCTGGAAAACAATCACGCCTTGCATGGAATTATCCAGCAGTTCTCTGTATTGCCCTTCGCTTTCACGCAAGGTTTGTTCGATCAGTTTGCGTTCACTGATATCCCGAATGATTGCCCACATCCCGGCAGGATCACCCTTCTCGTCCCGTATGAGTTTGGTCCGTAATTCCACCGGAAGGATAGAACCATCCTTACAGATGTATTCTTTTTCATAAACATCTGAAAAGCCTCTTCGAAGCACTTGCTTTTTGACAATCTCGGCCTCATAAGCATGCCAGTTCTTTGGCGTTATATCCTTATATGTTAATTGATGAAGTTCTTCTGCTGAATAACCAAGCATCAATTCAAACGCCGGGTTACACTCTAGTATCCTGCCATCCATATCGACACTGTCGTAAGCATCTATCATGCTCTCATACAGGTTGCGATACCTGGCTTCAGAAGCCTTGAGGATCTCATCTGAGCTTTTACTCTCGGTAATATCAGACAATGAACATACGTATTCAACGGGTTTGCCATCCGGTTTTTCCATCAACCTCCGCTCGCCGCGCAGCCAACAATACGTTCCATCCTTCTTGAGAAAACGACATTCGAATACGGAACTATCTTGATTACCCGGCTGAGCCATCAGGAAGGAAATTCTTTCTATATCATCCGGATGTACGTGGTCACTCCAGAAATTATTGTCCTCAGTAAAAGATGAAGCTTCATACCCCAAAAGTGCAGAAATGTTTTCGCTGATATAGGTGATAACACGCTCTTCAGGTCGGAAGCTGAATATCACGGTTGGGGCATATTTGACCAATTCGTCCAGCCGGCCTGCCGTCTGTTTTAGCTGAACCGTGGTTTCAACCACCTTCTCTGCCAGCGCCTCTTTTGCTTCTTGTAGAAGCTGTTCTGCTTCCCGCCGTTCTGTAATATCTTTACCGACTCCGATAACAGCCAGAGGTTTACCTGCCTCATCCATTACCACTTTCGTACTAAATTCGGCAATAAATGAATTACCATCTTTCTTAATGGCAAGGAACTCAACATCTTTTTGCTCGCCGATCTTCAGCGTTCTTTGGAAGGCTTCCGCTGCATGCAGCCGATCATCGGGGGCGATGAAGACCATCATATTTTTTCCAGCCACTTCCTCCAGGCGATCGTAACCGAAGAGTTCCAATCCGACCTGGTTGGCCATCAGGATGTTACCATCTACATCAAATACTACTACCAGGCCTGGAGAGGTTTCCACAAGCGTCCGGTAACGCGCTTCGCTCATCCGCAATGATTGGTTGGTTTGTTCAAGCTCTTCAGCCAACAAGTTAGCCTTGGTCAGGTTTTTTTCCAACCCATGAACCACGCTTGTCAGCGAATATATCAGGAGCGTCCCCATCAGCAAGAAGATTATTCCGCCGATGATCCAGAGCAGGGGATTCGTCTGCGATAATCCCATGGATAAAGTAAAGTGTTGGCTTATATTTACGTATCCGGAAAACGTAACTGTTACAGAACTGAGGACAAGCGCCACAATCCCGGCCTGCAAATCCACCAGAAGGATCGCCATTGCGATAAAAGTGATCAAAAACAGGCCGGCATCTACATTGAACCCGCTCATAAAAAGGTTCATGCTCCCCAATATGTAAATTAGGCCCAACCAGAAAATCGCTCGCACTCGTAAGGGCAACCTGGGTAGGAATGTAATTAGAATGATCCAGAGGTAAAGAACGCCATAAAGCAGAATCGTGGAATATAGGCCTTTTTGAAGAACAGGGATCAGTGCGATCGCATATAGTACGGTACCGACCATGATCGAACTGATCAACATCATTCTCAAGAGCCGCTCGCGCAGCTTTGTTAGAACAATGTTTTCCTTTGGCATTTGGAAAAGAAGCTTAATATATTTATTCATTGGTTATTTCCTGAAAAGCTATCTTCTTTTGCCCGTTCGATCTCAACCCCCACGGATCTGGAAAATCGCACAGCTCCCGTTTTTTCCACACGCACCCGAACTTTTTTCACAAGTGCTTCTTCCAGGCATAGGTTTGCCAGGTCGGCCGCGAGTGCTTCCACAGTCAACCGCCGGGCTGACTCGGCGTGAGCTAAAACCTTTTTAGTGACTGCCCGGTAATCCACACTGTCATGGAGATCGTCGCTCTCCCCGACCCTGTGCAGATCGGTGAAAAGCACAATATTGATCAGCATCTCCTGAGGCGCTTTACGTTCCCAATCATTTATTCCAATGATACCGCGTGCAACCAGATCGGTAATAAATATCTGATCCATTGAATTCTTTTCCGTATTCATCTGCGCACACCATTGAACTTATCTTGGTTATTCCGGGAAAGCGTCCACGCGCCTGGAAGAATTATAACGTGTTCGATGCAATTTGGTAGATACAGGCTTTTCTGGATGTAACACTCACCGACCCAGGAGTGATGACGTAAGTAGAACCTCCACTGATGAACATGGATAAATGAAATGGATAAGTATATTCAAGAACCGTGCATGAAGGAGGCTATGCCTCGATCTGTGTTCATCTTCGCTGAATTCTTTGGTTTTCAACACTTTCGGTTACAATCGCCACATGGTCATTCCCATTGACAGGCTGGTACGCTCCCGCCGAAAAACGATTGCGATTATTGTCGAACGCGACGCCAGCCTGACAGTACGCGCGCCGCAGCGGATGTCCGAGGCGCGCATCAATGCCTTCGTTGAAAGCCACCGCGCTTGGATCACCAGGAACCAGGCCAAGGTTCTGGCCGCCGGACCCATATCCCCAAAACGCTACACGGAAGGCGAGAAATTCCTTTTTCAGGGTAAGACCTATCCTCTCAACATCCTTCCACGCCAGCGTTCCGCCCTGGACTTTGATGGGCAGTCTTTCAGATTGTCGAAATCCGCCTTGCCGAAGGCCCAGGAGGCATTCGTGCGCTGGTACAAGGGCCAGGCAACCTTATTGCTTTTTGAAAGAGTGCTTGTCCTGGCAGGGAAACACGGCTTTCGCTACCAAAAGATCCGCATTTCCTCTGCGCGTACACGCTGGGGTTCGTGCAGTTCACTTGGCACGCTAAGTTTCACCTATCGGCTGGTCATGGCACCGCCGGAGGTGGTTGATTATGTTGTCATGCACGAACTGGTCCACACGCAAATCCACAACCATTCCAAAAAATTCTGGGACAGGCTGGAAGAACTCATGCCGGATTTTAAGAGTTGACTTGCCTGGCTGAAAAAGAATGGCAAATACTTGATTTAAATCTGGTGTACCTTCCACCATACTCGGCGAGGATATGCAAAACTCTTTGGAGACTCCCATGCATGGATTTGACCGATGGTCAATGCCATCAAGAAGCTGGGGGCCACGCCCCTGCGCCGCTACCGTGTGTATGAGATGAAGATCTAACCACACATGCTTTATTACATTACTTCGATCTGTCTCTCTGCTTTCCTGCTCTTCCTGGTTGAGCCGATGATCGGGAAAACTCTGCTGCCATGGTTTGGCGGAACGCCTGCCGTCTGGTCCACGGTCATGCTGTTTTTCCAGCTGCTTCTGACGGGCGGGTATGCGTATGCCGCCTGGCTGAGCCACCACACCCGCACGCGCGGCATCCTGCACCTGGCCCTGCTCGGTTTCTCGCTCGCATTGTTGCTCGGTCTCGGGCTGGCCTGGAAATCCCCGCTCACCCCTTCGGCCGCTTTGAAACCGGATGGCTCCATCCCGCCCATTCTGGATATCTTCATGCTTCTGTCCATCACGGTTGGGCTGCCATTCTTCCTGCTGGCTTCCAATAGCTCCCTGGTCCAGGCCTGGTTCAATCGAGCTTTTGCAGACCAAACCCCCTACCGGTTGTATTCTCTATCCAATCTCAGTTCGTTGGTCGCGCTGGTCAGCTATCCTTTCCTGGTCGAACCCAACCTGTCCCTGCCTGGACAGGGCTGGCTCTGGTCAGGTGGTTTCCTGCTTTTCGCCGGACTGGCAGCCTTCACCACGCTCCGGGCGATGCGCAACTCTCCTGCCACCCAGGCGGAAACCGCCACGGCTGTTCCGAAACCTTCCGCCAGGGATGCTCTTCTCTGGGTGGCTTTGAGCGCCTGCCCTTCCATCCTGTTCCTGGCAACCACCAGTTATCTCACCCAGCAGGTAGCCGTCATCCCCTTCCTGTGGGTTCTGCCGCTGGCCATTTACCTCCTTACTTTCGCGTTGGCCTTTTCCGGAGAGCGCTGTTACTCGCGGCAGTTGTTCATCTTCTTGCTCCTGCCGGCCTTATTGTTGTATGACTGGGCCATGGCCAACGGTTCGCTGCTGGGCATTCCCTGGCAAGTGGCCATCTATAACCTGCTACTCTTTATTACATGCATGATCTCGCATGGCGAGTTGTACCGGTTACGACCTCATCCGCAGCGCCTGGCAGCCTTTTATCTGATGGTCTCAGCCGGCGGAGCGTTGGGCGGGATCCTGGTGGCATTCGTTGCCCCGGCCCTGTTCAAAGGTTTCTGGGAGCTGCCCCTGGGAATATTGCTTTTCAGCCTGCTGTTTCTGGGGATTGGCCGGGGCACCAAACCTGTAGGGATGAAAGCTGAGATACTCTCCCGCATCAGCTTCGCCTTGCTGGCAGTCAGCGTTCTTATTACCGGGGTTCGGGCATTCCTTTTTATTGGCTCCGACCTGAGCGGTTCCATCCGGTCCCAGCGTAATTTTTACGGAGTGGTGCGCGTCCGTCAGATCGGCACGCCCGGCGACTCCAATTACGCCTACCAGTTGATCCATGGGAATACGGTTCATGGGGCTCAGTTCCTGGGGCCTGGGGAGCGCGACATCCCAACCGTTTACTATGGCCCGCACAGTGGGGTCGGCCTGGCGCTTCTGAATCATCCCCGACCGGCCTCCGGGCTGCGCATCGGCGCGCTCGGCTTGGGCGTTGGGACGATTGCCGCCTACGGACAGCCCGCTGACCTTTACCGCTTCTACGAAATCAACCCGCTTGTCATCCAGTTGGCGCAAGGCCAGGCTGGATACTTCTCCGACTTAAAAGACACTCAGGCAAAAGTCGAGATCGTGCCCGGGGATGCCCGGCTTGCCCTGGAAAGCGAGTTGACCGCCGGCCAAACGCCGGCCTATGATGTTCTCGTATTGGATGTTTTCTCGAACGACGCCATCCCGGTTCATTTGCTCGACGAGCAGGCCTTTGCTCTTTACCTGCAGTTCCTCCGGCCTGAGGGTGTCCTGGCAGTCCACATCACCAATGGCTATCTCGACCTGGTGCCGGTCGTCTGGGGCCTGGCGGATCATTTCAATTTGGATCGGGTAATAATCGAAGATACTGGTGACGGTCATTACACCAGCGCCTCCACCTGGGTGCTGTTGGCGCGTGATCCGGCCGTATTGGCAGTCCCCGCTATCGCCAACCGTGCCAAATCCATGGCCGGTTACACCACCTCCCTGCGCCTATGGACGGATGAGTACAGCAACCTGTTCCAGATCCTCAAGCATTGATCTGCCTTGCAAGGGCAGACTATTTCCCTTTCCCACTCTCCCCAAAGAACTTCACGATTTGTTCGGCGAAATCGATCAGGCTTTTTCGCAGCGGCTCAGGCGTTAGCACTTCCACAGAACGCCCCAGGCCAAGCAGCCTTGTTCGGGCAGTAACGAAGGAATTGAAGCGCAGGTCGAGGGTCACCCAGCCTTCCGCGTCCGGTGTAGATTGTCTCTCCATGGAATGCCGGGCGCGTTCTTCCAGGTAGTATCGCAAGTTCGGCAGCACTTCTGGCGAAACACGCATCTTGGCTTTACGCTCGACCTGTACCTGCCGATCAGCGAATGATCACCTGGCTTAATAGCAGATCCTCCCGGGAAGCCGGGAGGATCCATCGAATTATTTCAGTTCGAACTTCGCCTTAAGCCTTATATCCCGGCTCGAACTGCCCACCAGCACTTCGAATTCGCCCGGCTCGGCCACCCATTTCTTCTTGTGTGGGTCGTAGAATGCAAGTGCGCGTTCATCCAGGCTGAAGGTCACCGTCCCGGCTTCGCCTGGCTTCAGATCGACTTTGGCAAACCCTTTCAGTTCCTTCGGTGGCCGCGGCAGGGAAGACTTGGCATCGCTCACGTACAACTGGACCACTTCCTTGCCTGCCACTTTCCCGGTGTTCGTGACTACCAGGCTGACCTCCACCGGCTGACCGGATTTGACCTTCTTGGTCACTTTCAAGTCGCTGTAGGTAAAGCTGGTATACGAAAGTCCGTGCCCAAACGGAAAGAGCGGGGTCACATCTTTCTTGTCATAATAGCGATAACCAACGAAAATACCTTCGCCGTAATTGACCTCCCGGCAGCCTGGGAAGGAGGCATTAATAAATGCCGGGCTGTCCTCCAGCCGTACCGGGAAGGTCACCGGCAGCTTGCCGGACGGGTTTACTTTTCCCAGCAATACGGAAACAACCGCATTGCCGTTCTCCATACCGGGGTAATAGGCCTCGACCACCGCCGCCACCTGGTTCACCCAGGGCATGCTCACCGGGGCGCCCGCGTTCAGGATAACCACCGTGCGCGGATTGGCATTCGCCACCGCCGTGATCAGTTCATTCTGTTTCCCCATCAATTCGATCGATGGCCGGTCGGTGCCCTCGCTCTCGAAGGCATCCGGATACCCGGCGAATACCAGCGCTACATCACATCTTTTGGCTGCCTCCGCCGCCTGTTCCAGGCGTTTATCCTCGCCATCTTCGAATGTCAGGCCGATACCCAGGCCGTAATTGACGACCTCCTGCTCCGGGAAGCGCACATATTCCATCCGGAACTCGTAGGCCTTGCCGGTTTGCAGCTTTTGAACCGCCGCGCCCCTGGTGAACATATCCCTTGTGCCCGGTTTCGAAGGCACACTCTCGAGGATGGATTTGCCATCCAGGAAGAGCTTGACCTTTCCGATGTGGTTCACAGCGATCTTGTACGATCCATCCTCCGGAACAGTCAGGCTGCCCGTCCAGCGTATCGCCATGGGTTTGATCTGTAGTGGGGTCCAGGCGATATGCCACCAGAATTCCGCACCGAAACCATCCCGCACTTCGATCGGCTTGCCGCTAAAGTCCGGCATTTCATAAAACTCACCATGCAGGCCGCCCTTTAGCCAGGTGGTTGGAATGGTAAAAGGTTCGTCCACATTGTCGCTGCCGGAGGCATATTCGATCTTCAATTTTGCCGTCCAGCCGTTTCTGCAGCGCTTCGAGTGGGCTCACCCGGTACAGCGGTGGGACTTTGGAACTGCCTCCGCCTTCGATGGCCGCTTCGGCGGCGTTCGGTCCGATCACCGCAATACTTTTTATTCCCTTACCCAACGGCAGGATACCGCCATCGTTCTTAAGTAATGTAATCGCTTCCTCCGCCAGCTGCCGGGCAAGCTTTTGGTGAGCAAGTGTGTTGACAGAACCTTTTGACACTTTCTGATCCATACGGCCGGAAAGCAGGATCATACGCAGCACGCGCCTGACTGCCTCATCCACTACTTTTTCATCGATCTGCCAGGTCTGTACAGCATCCCCCAACAGTTTGTAATATTTGGCAGGCCCGGGCATTTCCAGATCCAGGCCGCCCTGGACCGATTTAAAGATTGTATGGTTGGCTGCCCAGTCCGAAACCACTGCTCCCTTGAAACCCCATTCATCCTTCAAGATTTCATTCAGCAGGTACTGGTTATGGCTGGCGTACACTCCATTGATGCGGTTGTAGGAACACATCACCGTCCAGGGTTGGGCTTCTTTAACCGCCATTTCGAATTGCGCCAGGTAGATCTCGCGGCAGAGTGCGCTCATCCACGTTGGAGCTGGCCCGGTTCCGTTCGATCTCGTAATTATTGACAGCATAATGCTTGAGGCTCGTGCCCACACCCCGGCTCTGCACGCCCCGGATGTAAGCAATCGCCGTGCGGCCGCTCAGGTAGGGATCTTCCGAGAAGGTCTCGAAATTTCGCCCGCCGCGCGGGTCCCGTATGATGTTGACGCATGGCCCCAACAGGATGTCGCAATCCATGCCGCGCGTCTCCTCCCCCAACGCCTGGCCAACCTGCTCGATCAGCCCTGGGTTCCAGGCTGCCCCCATCGAAATGCCAGTCGGAAAAGCCGTTACGGCTCCCATCTTCCGGCCGGCCTCTGGAGCCGTTGCGCGCACTCCGTGTGGTCCATCCGTCATGGTAATGGACGGGATTCCCAGGCGTTTGATCGGTACGGTGTTCCATATGTCCTGCCCGGATAACAGCGAGACTTTCTCGCTCAGGGTCATCTTTTTGAGAAGATCTTCCACTTGTAGCTCATTTTTTTCCACAGTGCTCATGCTATCTCCTAAAAAATATTATGATTCCAGATTCAAATAGGAAATAAATCTTGCATAGAGATTGATCCGGACTCCAAAATCTCCAGATTTGGAGTCAGGTTCGTACGTACTCCAACGCCTGGAAATGCTGGCGTTCGCTGCCCGGATTTAATCTGTACGGAATATGTAGAAGCAAGCTGCATCCCAAATATTAAGACTGGCCTTAAGGCCGATAAGGCCTGGTCTTAAGTTGATTGACGCCTTATCTCAAAGCATGTAAGATTGCTCAGGCAAGCGTATCGCCTGATTATCCCGTAAATTCTAACACGACATAGCTATTCGATCATTGTGAATCCCAACACCTCTTTCGCCAAAATCCGTTTTCACTCCCGGCTGTGGCCGATTCTGGCCATCCTGTTGGCGTTGCTGCAGCTCATCTGGCCCAACCGGGCCTGGAGCACCCTTTTCATCCTCCTGGCCGGGAGCTGGTTGCTCAGTTTCTTCTGGACGCTTTCCCTGGCCCGCCGCTTGTTCATGGATCGCAAGATGCGCTACGGCTGGGCCCAGGTTGGAGACCAGTTGGAGGAACGTTTCACAGTTATAAATGACAGTTTCCTGCCCGCCCTGTGGCTGGAAGTCGAGGACCATTCCAACCTGCCGGATTATGCTGCCGGACGGGTCACTTCGATCGGCGCGAACCAGTCGATGGAATGGAAAACCGAAGGCGTCTGCTCCCGTCGCGGTCTGTTCAACCTGGGACCGACCACTCTGCGCTCCGGTGATCCGCTGGGACTGTGCAGCCTGGAATTGGTCCATCCGAACGCCGCCGTTTTGTTGGTCGTTCCGCCAGTTCTTCCGCTGCCAGCCATAGAAATCGCCGCCGGTGGCCGGGCCGGGGAAGGCCGCCGCCCGCGCCGTGCAGCCTTGGAGACCACCGTCAGTGTGGAGACGGTGCGCGAGTATGCCACCGGCGACCCGCTGAAATCCATTCACTGGCCAACCACTGCCAGGCGGGATGCGCTCTTTGTACGCCAGTTTGAACACATGCCGTCTTCCGACTGGTGGATCTTTCTGGATTTGGAACGCAGAGTTCAGGCGGGCAGCGGTTTCGAATTGACCGAAGAGCATGGCGTCATTCTGGCGGCCTCGCTTGCTCATCGCGGCCTGCGTGAAGGCCATTCGGTCGGCCTGGTTACCTGCAGCCCGGACTTGACCTGGATTTCCCCGCAGCATTCATCCGGTCATTCGATGAGCCTCCTGCGCGCCCTGGCCATCGCCAAGCCGGGAGAGCGCCCGCTCTCCGATTTGCTGGAGGATGCGCAAAAGTCTATCCGGCATGGCGCCAGCCTGATCATCATCACCCCAAATGTACAGGCCGATTGGGTCGCGGCCATGCTGCAACTGGTCAAGGTTGGCATCACCCCCACCGTTCTGCTGCTCGATCCGCTGACCTTTGGCGGCACACAGTCCACTGCCGGTGCGGTGACAATGCTGAATGAGTACGGCATCGCCCATAACGTTATCCAGAGTGATCTGCTCAACCGCCCGGAAGCCCATCCCGGCCAACAGGGCAAATGGGAATGGCGCGTCCTCGGGCGCGGCAAGGCCGTTGCAGTCCGGAAACCGTCCGATACCGGCTGGAGAACACTGGGATGATCGAGCTGATTTGGCGGTTCATCCGCTGGTTCGTCCGCCTCATTGGTGGCCCGACCCTGGTACGCCTGGTTCTGCTTTTCCTGACTCTTGTCTGCGTCAAGGGCGGGGTGACCGCCACTGTCGGGCATATCCACCCTGAAGGTCTGACCTCAACCGTTCTTTTTGCAATCCTGGTCGGCTGGCTGCTGGCACGTTCGCGCCTGCCCGGTTGGAAGGCCGGGTTGATCGTGTTTGTTCTCGGGTTGGTCTGGTTGATTCTGTCTGTGGGTGGGATCAGTATCCCCATCGGTAAACTATTGACCGTTCTGCCGCCAATTTTGAAACAAATCCTCCTGCATAAAACCCCCCAGCTTGACCCTCTTTTGGGCGCCTGGGCGGCTTTTACCCAGGATCTGGGGGCGCTTGTAAGCCGTTTGAGCCTTTGGATCAGCAATGCCGGTTCCCGGACGCTGATCATTGACCCGCAGATTACCAGTCTGGTCTGGGGCCTGGCGCTCTGGCTGGTATCCGCCTGGGCCGCCTGGTGGTTACGCCGGCGGGAGGCCCTGGTGATCGGGCTGCTGCCCGCAACGGCCATGCTCGTTTTCAATATTTATTACACCAACTCGATTTTTGGCATCTTTTGGATTGTTCTGGCCGGTGGAGGCTGGATCATCCTGCAGGCTACGGATAGTTACGTGAAAGCCCGCTACCGGTGGCAGGCACACCATATGGGCCAGACTGAGATCGAGCCGCTGTTGGCTGGAGTGGTGGTTCTCATGGCGGGTGGGTTGATGCTGGCCGGTGGCCTGGTACCTTCGATTTCAATCCAGAAAATTTCCGATACCCTTCAACACATTTTCGAAAGTCAGCGTAACAAAACCCTGGCCGAATTGCTCGGCCTCGAACAAACTCCCGAAGCAGTTCAGCAGGCAGCCCGTACCACAGGGATTGGTATATCGGATGTACATGCGGTTGGGCCTGGTCCGAAACTTACACAGACGGTGATGCTGTATGTGACCGTCGATGGTTACCTGCCGCCGCCTCCGGCCGATGTTTTGATTCATACCAACCTCCCCCAGCCTGACGTGCGCTACTACTGGCGTTCACAGACCTTCGATGTCTATAATGGACACGTCTGGTTGGCCAACACTGCCCTGACGCAGGCCATCCCGGCCAATACTTCCTACCATCCGAATCTATCCTCCCTGCCGCAAAATTATCAAAAAATAACCCAGCACATCCAGCGTCTCCAGCCTATGGACCAGGCATTATTCGTGACCGGTGAATTATTGAGCGCCGATCAGCCCTCCAACGCCGCCTGGCGCTCTACCGGCGACTTGATCGACGCCCGCACCACTACCGATTTTTACACGGCAAACTCCCTCGTTCAATCTGTAAGCGTGGACCAATTGCGCCATGCCGGAAAGAATTATCCCAACTCGATCCAAAATTACCTGAATCTGCCAGACGAACTGCCCGAACGGGTGCGTGACCTGGCGGTGCGCCTGACCATCGCCCAGCCCACCCCTTACGATCAGGTGATGGCAATCCAGAATTACTTGCGCCAGTTTCCCTACACCCTGCAGGTGCCCGGGGCACCTACCGGTCGCGATGTCGCAGATTATTTTTTATTTGACCTGCAAAAGGGCTATTGTGACTATTTTGCCACCACCATGGCTGTGATGGTGCGGGCGGTTGGCATCCCGGCCCGCCTGGTGACGGGATTTTCCAGTGGTAGCTACGATTACGCTGCCCATCGCTTCGTGGTTGTGGAAGCGAATTCCCATTCCTGGGTGGAAGTATTCTTCCCCGGTATCGGTTGGGTGGAGTTCGAGCCGACCACCAACCAGCTTCCTTTTACACGCCCGGGCGAGATCGCCAATCAAAACAATTCGGCCGCCAACCTTCCGGTGCCTGTCCCTGTAGTGGAAAACGGCGCCACTCCATTCAATTTGAAAGCCTTCCGTCAGCATCTCCTGACATTGGAATTCATATTAACCGGCCTGGCCATCCTGCTCATCTCCTGGAAGGTTCTGCCGATCGAAAACTGGTGGCTGACCCTGCGTCCCCCCGAAAAGGCCATCCCGGCCATCTATCACCGTCTTTATCGCCTGGCGCGCACCTGGGGCGTGTCCGTCGATGCAGCCCGCACCCCGCACGAATTCGCCCGGGCTTTCGCTGACAGACTGGAACGCTTCTCAGGCAACAAACGCCTGGCTCCACTGACCACCGCTCTGCAATCGGACCTCAATTGGCTGACCGAGCTTTATACCCATCTGCTCTTCAGCCCGCACCCGCCAACCCAGGAACAGCACCGCCAGGCTGTTCAGAACTGGGCCCGCTTCCGCAAGACCTTGCGGAGGATCCGCATTTCTTAATCTCCATTTCCCTTACTTTCTTATCACTTTTTCCTCATAACTCATTACTCTATACAAGAACATGATATAATTTCTACACCGTATTGATTCAGGAGCACAAGGAATGACAGACACCCTGTAAAAAACCACTGGTTTTTCGGGCAACTCAACCCGCTGGTTTTGATTCCGGCCGGGGGCGTATGCCCCCGGTTTTCTATTCTTACAGGATCGTCTATGCTCTCTGCACATCATCTCAATAAAAGCTACGGCATCCACACCGTATTACAAGACATTACTTTCACCATTAACCCCGGTGAACGCCTAGGTCTGGTCGGCCAGAACGGCTGTGGCAAGACCACCCTTCTGCGCATTCTTACCGGTCAGGAAAAACCTGATTCCGGCGTGGTGACACGCACCCGCCCGGATCTGCGGATTGGCTACCTACCCCAGGGCTTTGACATCGACCCGGCCCTGACCTTCGCCGAGGCTTGCGCTCCTACGCTAAAGCGTGATATGGAGTTCTGAACTTGCCAACTTGGCTTCTGCCCTGGTCAACGCTCCCTCGGATGCCAACCTGCAAATGGCCTATGATGACGCTTTGAGGAGAGTGGAACGTTCGAACGTGCAACCTGTCAACGTGCTAACGTCGTTGGGCTTGATTGACATTCCCCTCGATAAATGTGTCGGTGAACTCTCCGGCGGCCAGAAAACCCGCCTCATGCTGGCGCGTTTGTTAATTTCAGAACCCAACCTGATCCTGTTGGACGAACCTACCAACCACCTCGACATTGGCATGCTCGAATGGCTGGAAGACTGGCTGTCTGACTTCCCCGGTGCAGCCCTGATCGTCTCGCACGACCGGGCCTTCCTCGACAATACCGTCAATCGCATCCTCGATCTTGATCCCGAGACACACACCCTCCGGGAATATACCGGAAACTACAGCGAGTATCTCGAACAATTCCTGGCTGAGCGTCAAAAGCAGTGGGACGAATACCGCGACCAGCTGGCGGAGGTGCGCCGCATGAAGCAGGATATCGCCCGTACCAAACAGCAGGCCCTGCAGGTGGAGTTAAGTACCACGCCTCGCCAGCCGGGTGTTCGCCGGATCGCCAAGAAGGTTGCCAAAAAAGCGGCTGCACGCGAGAAGAAACTGGACCGCTACCTCGACTCGGAAGAACGTGTCGAGCGGCCCAATACAGCCTGGCAGTTAAAGCTTGAGTTCAACACTCCCGACCATCAGAGCCGCGATATCCTGGTTACGGAGAACCTGTCCATCGGCTACCCCGGTCATCCGGCGCTGTTGGAAAACCTGCGCCTGCATATCCGCGCCGGGCAGCGCATTGCCCTGACCGGTCCGAACGGCTGCGGCAAGACCACCCTGCTGCGCACCATCGCCGGTAAATTGGAACCGGTCTCCGGGTCCGTACGGTTGGGGGCCTCCGCCAGGTTAGGCTACATGACCCAGGAGCAGGAAAACCTTGATCTGCAAAAAAGCCCGCTGGAAACCATCCAGAGTGCCGGGGTATTCACCCAGACCGAAGCCCGTCACTTCCTGCACTTCTTCCTGTTCAGCGGGGATGACCCGCTTCGCCCGGCTCAGAGTTTGAGCTACGGCGAACGCGCCCGCCTGGAATTGGCTCTGCTGGTGGCGCGCGGTTGTACCTTTCTGCTCCTGGACGAACCCATCAACCACCTCGATATCCCGTCGCGTGCCCGTTTCGAACAAGCTTTGGCGAAATATACCGGCACTGTGCTGGCTGTCATCCATGACCGTTATTTCATCGATCAATTTGCCACCGAGCTGTGGAAGATTGAAGATGGGCGTATCCGGGGCGCGTAGAGACTGCCATGTCAAATCAGATTTCTTATCCCACTCCTTACCCCGCAGTAAATTCGGTTCTGCAAGTACTTTTGCCGGAAATCCAGGCTGTCCTTGGGGACCAATTCATCGGCATGTATCTATACGGTTCCCTGGCATATGGCGGTTTCGACCAGGATAGCGACGTGGATTTCGTTGTCGCCACACGCACTGAACTCCCGCAAGCTTTGTTTTCAGGATTGCAGTCCATGCACACCCGCATCGCGAAACTTAACTCGTGGTGCGCTACACAGTTGGAAGGTTCCTACGTCCCGCTGCAGGCCTTGCGGGAGTACGATCCGGTGCACGTCTTGCATCTGCATATCGACCGTGGCCCGGACGAGCGTCTTCAGCGCATGCATATCGAAGATCCCATTCTCAGCCGCGCCTGGTGGGGTGGCTGGGTGCTTCTGCGTGCAGCCCTTTTTGAAAAGGGTATTACACTGGCCGGTCCCGCACCACAAACACTGGTTGAGCCCGTTTCCCCCGAATACCTGAAACAAGCCACGCTGGCCATTTTGCCGGGTTGGGCAGCACCCCTCCTGGAAAACCCTGCAGAAATATCCCGCAGCGGCTACCAGTCTTATACTGTCCTGACCCTCTGTCGCATACTCTACACGCTAGAAAATTCCGCCATCGCCTCCAAGCCGGTTGCCGCCCGCTGGGCGCAGGCTGGTCCAGGCAAGCCGTTTGCTGGCTTGATCGAACGCGCCTGGCTCGGCAGGCACAACCCCGCATCCGAAGCCTCGCCGCAGGATGTGAAGGCGACTCAGGGCTTTATCCGCTTTACAATGGAATATAGCCAGTGCTCCTTTCCCCGGAATGCGACCACTCGCAGCAATGGGTGAAGGAGTGGTGAGTTCTATTTTTTCTATTTCCAGATATTCCTATATTTCCTGGTTGGAAAAAGATAATTACATCCATCACTACCCCTTCCGGCTCAAATCCTCTACACTATAGGATATGAGCCTTTCCTCTTCCGTCCAAAAGATCCGCGTCGGCTGCCCGGCCCATAACTGTGGAGGTCGCTGCCTGCTCATCGCCCATGTCCAGGATGGCCGCATTATCCGCCTCGACACCGACGATCGCCCGGATTCGCTGGCTGCGCCGCAGCTGCGCGCCTGCGTGCGCGGGCGTGCCTATCTCCGGCGCCAGTACCATCCCGACCGGTTGCTGACCCCGCTCAAACGCACCGGCCGGCGTGGGAACGGGGAGTTCATTCCTATTTCCTGGGATGAGGCCCTGGATACTGTTGCAGCCAGGTTCGAACAGGTTAAGCGCCAATACGGATCTTCCGCATTATTTGTTCCTTATGGCACGGGCAGTTATAACCAGCTCAACGGCTCGCATGTGGCCCGCCGACTGATGAATCTCTACGGCGGCTGCCTGGGCTTCTACAACTCCTACTCCTGGGCCGCCACCAACCTGGCCACGCCCACCGTCTATGGCACGCTCGTCACCGGCAACCAGCGCCAGGATTGGTTGAATGCGCGCTACATCCTCATGTGGGGTTGGAACCCGGCCGAGATGCGCGATGGCACCAACAGTGATTATTTTATTAAATGTGCGCGCCAGGCCGGGGCGCACGTGGTCTGCATTGACCCGCGTCACTCGTTGAGCGCCGCCTCTCTTGCGGACGAATGGATCCCCATCCGCCCGGGCACCGATACGGCCATGCTGAGCGCCATGGCGTATGTAATGCTGACCGAGCGGCTTTACGATGCCGAATTCGTGCGCACTCACTGTGTGGGCTTTGACGAGAGTCAAATGCCGGTGCCAGGCGCTGAGAGTTATTCCGATTACATTCTGGGGTTACGCGATGGCATCCCAAAAACCCCTCAATGGGCGGAAGCCATCACCGCCGTTCCGGCAGATACCATCGCCAGGATCGCTCGCGAATATGCCACGCTCAAGCCGGGCGTGCTCTACCAGGGCTATGGCATGCAGCGCCGTGCCTATGGCGAGCAGGTGGTGCGGGCCGGCTGTGTGCTGGCGGCCATCACCGGCAATGTAGGCGTGCCGGGCGGCTGGGCCAGTGGTTTGGGATTACAGGCTCCGGATGGCGGCGGGCTGTGGACGGTTTTCCCGACCGGAGAAAATCCCATAAAAGCAGAAATTCCGGTCTTTCTCTGGACCGAAGCCGTTCTGCATGGAAAAGAGCTGACCGCCGCCCAAGGCGTGCGCGCTGCGAATCAGTTGGATAACGATATCAAGTTGATCTATGCAGTGGCTACCAATTGCCTGATCAACCAGCATGCCGACACCAACCGCAGCGCCGAAATACTGCGCGACGAACAGAAGGTGGAGTTCCTGGTGGTTCAGGATAACTTCCTTACCCCCACGGCGCGTTTTGCCGATATTATCCTGCCGGCCTGCACCCAGTTCGAAACCTGGGGTGTCGAAGATGGCTGGAAATATGGGGATGAGGTCATCCTCCAGCCCAAACTGGTGGAGCCGCCCGGCGAGTGCAAATCCGATTATCGCATTTGTGCCGAACTGTCAGAGCGCCTGGGAGTTGGGGCAGCCTTTACCGAAGGGCGTGACGAGCTAGCCTGGACAAAATTCTGCCTGGACGAATTCCGGCGCATCCGATTCCCCGAACTGCCCACCTTCGAAGAGTTTATCGAGCAGAACCTGGGCGCATGGACGCGCCCTGCCTCCAAACCTGCCATCGCCTTTGCAGATTTTCGCCGTGATCCGCAGAATTTCCCGTTACAGACCCCCAGTGGGAAGATTGAGATCTTCTCGAAACAATTGTTTGACCTGAACAACCCTCTCGAGATCCCGGCCGTGCCCAAGTATATCCAGGAATGGGAAAGTCCATTCAACAATCAACCCCCCTCTCCAGGCGCTTATCCCCTTCAGGCCATTGGTCACCACACCCTGCACCGGGTCCATTCTACGCACGACAACAATGATTGGTTGGAACAGGCTTTCCCGCAGCGGGTGTTTATCAACCCGCTGGATGCCGCCGCACGTGGAATTTCAGATGGCGATCCGGTCAAAGTCTACAACCCGCGCGGCGCACTGGTGCTGCCCTGCCGCATCACTACCCGTATACTGCCCGGCGTAGTGGATATTCCCCAGGGCGCCTGGTGGCAGCCGGACGCGAACGGTCTGGATACGGGCGGCAATATCAATGTGCTCACCTCCTCAAGGTGGACGCCCTTCGCATTTGGGACCGCGCAGCACACCCTCATGGTTGAAGTGGAAAAAAATATCCAGCCATGACGTACGCTTTTTATTTCGACAGTTCCTCCTGTTCCGGGTGCAAAGCTTGCCAGGTTGCCTGCCAGGACAAAAATAACCTGCCGCTGGGCGTGCGCTGGCGCCGCGTTTACGAAGTTAGCGGCGGGGAATGGACAAATGTACGCGCGGGAGGCCTCCTGCCGGTTTGGGAAAACACCATATTTGCTTACAATCTATCCATCGCATGCAACCATTGCGTCCATCCCAAGTGTGCCGGCGTCTGCCCTGTGAATGCCTACGAGGTGCGGCCGGATGGAATTGTTCTGATCAACACCCGGAAATGCATCGGCTGTGGGTACTGCGCCTGGGCCTGTCCATATGATGCTCCGCAGATCGATAGATCCGCAGGGGTCATGACCAAGTGCAACCTGTGTTATGACAATCTGGACGCAGGTTTGCCTCCGGCCTGTGTGGCTGCCTGTCCACTCCGCTGTTTGGAATTGGTGGAAATTAATGAACCGGGAATTGAGGAAAAAGGAATCGAGTTATGGGAAGTTCCGGGCGCTGGGCACCCATTCCCCTTGCCCAAACTCTCACGGACCAGACCCCATCTCCTTCTTAAGCCGCACCCGGCGGAAAAACTGGTTGGAGAGACTGCCCGGGTAAGTAACCGTGAAGAAATTTCTTCTGTTATGCCTCACACAACTGCCTCAGGCGAAATTCCTCTCATCTTCTTTACTCTCCTCGCCCAAATGGCAATTGGTGCTTTTATAACCCTGCTTATTATCTATGGGAGTCTCAGCGACAAACTGGTAGCCGGGCGGATCACGTTTATCCCCTTATTGGGCGCTGGTATTTCGATTACGGCTGCCCTGCTGGTATCCTTTTTTCACCTTGGAACGCCCAAAAATGCCTGGCGGGTACTCAGTCACCTGCGCAAATCCTGGCTAAGCCGGGAGATCCTGTTCACTTCCGGGTTCGCAGGATTATGGGCGATCCTCACCGGGTTGAGACTTTTCCGAATCGGCTCAAACTCATTGTGGACAGGCCTCGCTGCGCTGACCGCACTCTGCGGACTGGCAGCATTGTATAGCATGCAGCGCGTCTACCAATTCCGCAACATACCCGGCTGGAATAAAGGCAGAACCTTGCTGGAGTTCGTTGTGACTTCCATGGGGTTGGGCGGGTTATTAACCGGCAGTCTGCTCCCACGTGCCATACCTGCCAGCCTCCTGAGTTGGATCGGATTGGCCTGCATACCGGCATTCCTGATAGCCATTCAAGTCAGTATTTCAGTGGCTAATTCGAAAAACCGCCAGCTAACTCGTTGGAGAGTGGGGTTGCTCCTGGCAGGTGTGCTGTGTGCACTGGCGCTGTCCATCTGGCCATCCAGCGTTGGGATGGGGCTTACGTGGCTGGTTTTCTTAATCGCCATGACCGAAGAAGCCCTCGGCCGCTGGCTGTTCTACTCCCGCCGGAACCCGGGTATTTAGTTCCCCGGCTCCATAAATTTCCTAGAAATTCCAAAGACAACCTGGGATGTATGCTACATAATACTAATACTCTTGACATACTGTATGATATACAGTATACTGTCGTCAACGGTGAATATATGACAAATGAATCTTTTGAAAACGTAATCCTTGAACTTCGGCGTGGGATCATCGTGCTGGCGGTCCTGAGTTGTCTCAACCAGGAGCAATATGGTTATTCGCTCATTAAGAGTCTGGATGAGAACGGTCTCGAAATCGACCAGGGCACGCTCTACCCCCTGCTCCGGCGGCTGGAAGGCCAGGGGCTGTTGCAATCCGCCTGGCGGGTCGAAACCGACCGTCCGCGCCGCTATTATGTGCTCAGTGATGAAGGCCGGGATCTTCTGCCCAGGCTGAAAGAAGAATGGGCCGGCATTGTGTCCATGATGAAAAAGATCTTGTAAGTGAGAAGGAGAATGAGAATGAGTACAAATTTGGTTGATACCTATGTTTCCGAAGTCGGGCGCCGCCTGCCCAGAAAAACACGTTCCGACATCCAGGCCGAAATCCGCTCGATCCTGCAGGATATGCTCGAAGAGCGCAGCCAGAAGTCTGGCAAACCTATCGATGAAGAGCTGACCCTTGAGGTTCTGAAAGCCTACGGTTCGCCGGAAAAAGTCGCTGCCACCTATGTCGGAGAACGCTACCTGATCGGCCCGCGCCTCTATCCTGTTTTTATGCTGGTGCTGCGTATCGTGCTGATCGTGATCGGCGTTCTGGCAGCCGTCGGATTGGGAATCGCGGTCTATCAGACTACCCTTACCCCGCTGAATGCCATTGAAACGGTCCTGCGCGCCATAGCCAATTTTCTGGCGATCGCAATGACCGTTCTGGGCAACATCGTCCTGATCTTCGCGATTTTGGAATGGGCGCTCTTTAGAGCTGGTGGAAAGTTGGAAGTCGTAGGGCTCCCGAAAGAAAAGGAATGGGATCCTCGTTCGCTCACCAAATTATCTCCCACCAACCAGGTTAAGATGGGCGATACCATTGCTGAAATTGTAGGCTGCTTCGCCGCCATCGTCATCTTCAACTTCTACCCCCAGATCATTGGCTTTACCCCCAGTCTGAATGGCGTATTTGGGTCCGGCAATTGGGCAGTCGGATTTGGCAGCGTGACTTTTACTCCGCTCTTGTCCCAGGCCTTCTTCTACTTTGTACCTTACTTGACCCTGGTCTGGGTGCTGACCATCCTGCTGGACATCCTCCTGCTGCGCATGGGACATTGGAACCTGCTGACCCGCCTCAGTCTGATCGGTTTGAAGATCGCCAGCATCCTCATCGCAGTGCTCATGTTGGGCGGCCCTTCCCTGCTTGCCATCACCACCCAGTCATTGACTTCTGCCATCGGTGACGCACAGGCGGCCAATACATTGATGACCATGATCAATGGAGCAGTTCATTTCGCCCTGTGGTTATCGATCATCGGCAGCAGCATCGAAATCATTCGGTCTTTCTCCCGGCTCGTGACGAACAATCTTCCTTATCAGGTCACCGTCAAGAGTTAGCCCGGCATACTCCCCAAGCACTGGTCCCGGTTCCTGACAGGAATCGGGATCTTCATTTTCAAGGATATTGCTCTTCAGCCCCCGGCACACGCACCGGAATCTGTTTGCCAATGACCGGTGGGCGGCACGTACTCTGGCTGCAGGCCATGTAAGTAATACTTACCTGATCATCGTACCAACCTGCACCCGGCGGCAGGCCCACCTGCAGTCGCAATGTTACCGGGCCTGCCGGATAGACCAGCAAGGCATCCGTTCCCATGTCTGAGACTTCGGCCTCTGCGCTGGCGGTCAACTCTCCGATGGAATGCATTTGGCTGCCTGGGCTAAGCTCCAGAAGCGTGGGACGCCCTTCTCCGTATACGCCTTCACGTGGAATATCCTTGCTGTACAGGTGATATCCGCTTTCCGGAGTGAAGGTCGCCGAAAGAAAGCTCTTTTCGTTAGCATCCTGCTGAAGAAAAATTTTAACAGCAACGTAATTTTGGCTGAAAGCGGCCAGTTGGTAGGGAGAAACCGGCCGGCTTTGTGTAGGAGATCCGCAGGCAGTTAACAAAAGTATAAGGCCGAGAGCTGGAATCAGGGTTTTATGCATGGATCAAAAGTATATTAAATTAAGCTGGCCCTTTCATCATTCTTGTAAGGCAAAATCCTTTAACATTGTCGGGTTTCATGCTATACTGACAAAAATGAACTGGGATTATACTCCTTACGCAGCTGTCTTGCATATCACGGCCATCCTCGCAGCTGGGGTGGCCTATATGCTTTCGCGTCGCAAAAGCACACCCGGTACGTTTGCCCTGATCCTGTTGATGTGCGCTGTGTCAGAATGGGCATTCGCTTCCGGTATGGAGGCGGCCTCAGTCAGGCTGGCGCAAAAAATCATCTGGGCCAAATTGGAATATCTGGGGGCAGTTTCAGCACCGACCTTATTCATGGTTTTTACATTGGAATACAATCAAATCCAGCGCTTCCTTACTCGCGGTTATCTGTTGTCGTATTCGATTGTCCCCCTGGTGGCTTTCTTCATGGCGCTGACAAACGAATGGCATAAATTGATTTGGAATAGTTTTACGCCTGGCCCCAGCGGTACGAATGCCATGATTTACGGGCACGGCGCCGGTTATTACATACTGATTGCTTATGACTATGCCGTCGTCCTGATCGGTATCTGGGTCTTGGTGCGTTTATGGCTCCAGTCCAGGCAGTCGGATCGCCGGCAGACCGGCTTTATTCTGCTCAGCTCCATTCTGCCAATCTTCGCTGGCCTTTTTTATACCCTTGGGTTTAATTTTTATCCCGGTCTGGATGTAACGCCCATCTCCTTTCTGGTTACCGGACTCATCCTCGCCTTCGGTGTGATCCAATTCCGTTTGTTTGCCCTGACCCCTGTTGCCCGGCATTTATTAATTGAGAATATGAATGATGGCATCCTGGTGCTGGATGCCAAAGATCGGATTGCCGATATCAACCCCATGGCAGAAAGCATCCTGGCTGTTTCAGCCAAATCCGTGCTTGGCCAACCCATATCAGGTGTGCTGCAGGCATGGGGGCCATTGCTGAAAAGTATCCAGGAAACTGGTGAACTCCAGGCAGAGGTTCTTTCACGGGAAGACCCACCGCGCTATCATGATCTGCAGGTAAAAAGTTTGTTCGATACAAACAAGGAATTTATCGGAAGGCTTTTCGCTTTCCGTGATGTCACCCGTTACCGGCAGGCGGAAAATCAACTCTCACATCAGAACGAAGAGCTCAGGATCATTGAAAGAATTAACCTCGCCGTTACCGCCGGCCTGGATATGCAGCAGACGATAAAAACTCTTCATGAACAATGCAGCCATGTAGTCCCCATAGACTTGTTCTATGTCGCTTTATACGATGAAGAACGCTCTCTGGTCACCGTTCCTCTTCATTACGAACGTGGGCGGTACCAGACGGGCACTCTGCGGGACATCAACGAGCGTCCTGGAACGATTGGAAAAGTCATCCGAACTCGCCAGACCCTCTACCTGCAGGACAACATTCTGCCCGTTACCGGTCCCTTGAATCCGAATCTCGAAGTGGAACGAGCGGCAAAATCCTACCTTGGTATCCCACTCATGGTGCGCACGAAAGTTGTGGGAGTGATGTCCATCCAGAATTACCGGGCTAACGCATATCGTGAAGACCAGATCCGGATGTTGGAACGGATTTCCGTGCATGCCGCAATCGCCATCGAAAATGCCAGCTTGTACGCCGAGGTTCAGCGGCTGGCTATCATCGACGAACTGACTGGCATTTATAACTATCGCGGCTTGATGGAACTCGGTGCACGTGAAGTCGAGCGTGCCCGGCGCTTCAACCACCCGCTTTCGATTTTATTTTTTGATATCGATAATTTCCGGAATTTTAATAACACTTACAGCCATACTGCCGGTAACATCGCTTTGCAGGCACTCGTGCAACACGGTCGCTCGGTTTTACGTTCGGTGGATGTGTTCGCCCGTTTTGGTGGGGATGAATTCGTGGCGCTTCTGCCCGAAACCGATCTTGCGGGCGCAGAGGTCATTGCCCGACGCTTGACCGAGGAAATAGCTGCCATTCCCATCAAAACATCTTATGGGAATTTTAATGTAACCATTTCAGTGGGGGTTGCGCTGCTTTCCACCATCACACCAGACCTTGCCGCCCTGATTGACCGTGCCAATCAAGCTGAACACGAGGCCAAAAAAGGCCAAAAAGGAATCGTATCGGTCGCAGCCTAGGTAAATTCCAGGAATAAAAAAAGTCCGGACAAATAACTGTCCGGACTTTTTAGTTGCTGCCAAAAAATAATTCCAACCAGATCCGCCAGTTTGGCAGATTTTCCGTTGCGGTGACTGGCGTCGGTACCGGAGTCGCAGTTGGACTGCCTGCCGGTACCAACTCCACCGGGTGCTCACCCACACGTACCCATTTATTTTCATAAGCCCATTGCTCAACTGCCCCATCCGAGGTTGCGTAAGCCACCTGGGTCACCAGGGCCGCCTGCGTCTGCATGATGCTCGTCCCCTCGGCATGGACTGACTGCAGCTTGGTGCTCAAGCTGTTCAATTGTTCCATACGACGATTAAAGTCGATCAACAGCACGACCGCAACCAACAGGCCTATAACAATCAGGATATTCCGCCACCTAAATTTCATACCTATATCTTACCCTCTCCAAAGTGGTTTGACAAGTCCATCCTAACTAAACAAAAACCCGCGTTTCCGCGGGTCTCTTCCTGCATGGTGCCGAAGGAGGGACTTGAACCCTCACGACCTTGCGGCCACTAAGCCCTGAACCTAGCGCGTCTGCCAGTTCCGCCACTTCGGCATGCGGGCTGTATTTTATCCGATTGTATGATTTTGTCAACCTATCTGCCAAACTCGAGACTAAGTTGAAATATATTCTCTTAAATTATGCTCGACTGCATAAGCCGCAGCTTCAGCACGGTTGCTGACGCCCAGTTTGGAAAGGATGCTGGAAACATAATTACGCACCGTCCCTTCCCCCAGGAAGAGTGCTTTGGCAATCTCACGGTTGGTCTTGCCTTCTGAGACAAGTAAAAGGACGTGTTTCTCCTGCTGGCTGAGATGGGCGAAAGCGGAGGCTTCCTCTTCCTTGACCGCCCGCCGTACTTCCTGGAAAACGCGCTGGGTCACTGCCGGATCGAGTAGGGCTTCGCCGCGCGCAACTGCCTCGAGCGCCCGTACCAATTCTTCTCCACCGATTTGTTTCAGAACGTAACCTGAAGCTCCGGCGCGGATCGCGGAAAAGAGCATCTCATCCTCGGCATAGGAGGTCAGCATAAGTACACGAGTCTCCGGGAAACGGCTGGTAATCTCTTCACAGGCTTCGATTCCGGATGTGCCCGGCAGGCGGATATCCATCACCACCACATCTGGGTGATTGTTCGCCACCTGCTCAAGCGCTTCACGCGCCGAAGACGCCTCCCCAATGATATCAAATTGCGGGTGGCGCTCTAGTAACGATTTCAGGCCCAGTCTGACAACTTCGTGATCATCCACAAGCAGGATGCGTTGTTTTACCATGGATTGTTTTTTCCTTCGATAAGAGTATATTCGAGAGCATGTTGGCTGGCAAGGATAAAATTGGACAGGTATTTCCGTTCTTTCGCATTGGAATTCACCAAATTTAATTAGATCAGGAACCAGGTGATCAGTAAATAACCCAGTGCCGCCCCCCATAGCCAGGAGTCGATCCGGTCAAGAACCCCTCCATGACCCGGAAAAAAGTTACTTGAATCTTTCATGCCGGCCTGTCGTTTGAACATCGATTCGCCCAGGTCTCCCAGAGTGGTAAGGATCGAAAGTGCAGCCCCCAGTGCTGCCGCCTTCCACCATAGTAGAGTGGGGCCCCCCAGGCTGTGCCATAAAAAAACCAACGCAACTGAACTGATTGTGCCGAAAATAACCCCGGCCCAATATCCCTCCCAGGTTTTCTTTGGGCTGAGCCGCGGGCTGAGGCGATGTTTTCCATAACGAACACCCACGAAATATGCCGCCATATCGGCCAGCCAGATGGTGGGGAGCACGATCACCAACCACCAGAGACCGCCAGGCATTGTCCGCAATGTGATCAGGTAGGCCCCAATCCAACCCAGGTATACGATTCCGCCTGTAGTCGCAGCAAAGTCGGTTGCAGCCTTATCTCGTCCTTTTTCGTAGTCAAACAGATGCCAGGTCATGGCTGCCAGAATGGAAAGGGTCAGTGCAGCCGCAGCTAGATCCGGGAAGAATGTGCGTGCCGCCGCGATCAGCACCACGCATACGATCAAAAGAACTTCCGCAACTTTACTGTCCACTTTAGTGAAGATACGGCTGTATTCCCACGCGGCCACCCCTAAAAAGAGTGCGATCAAGGCAAAATAATAATAACTTCCTAGGATGATCGCTGGAATACCGACGGCCGCCAGGACAAGTGATGTAATGGTTCGTTTAGCCAGCATTGTAATCTTTACCCCCGTCCATTTCAGTCAGGCCGCCATATCGGCGGTCGCGCTGGCCAAAGGTATCCAATGCTTTACGGAACTCATCCTTATTGAAAGTCAGGCCAGTAGACGGAGGTAACATACCATTCTGAATAAGCCCCCTGCCAGATCAGGAAATTGGAAACCCGCAACTCCCCCGAAGTACGAATGATCAAGTCCGGGTCTGGCACGCCGGCAGTAAAAAGATAGTGGCTGACCATATCGGAGCTGACTTCCTCCGGCTTGATTCCATCCTTGATCATCTTTTGAATTGCAAACACGATTTCGTCGCGTCCCCCATAATTGAAAGCAACACTTAATACCAGGCGATCGTTATGTTTGGTTAGCTCAATTGCTTCCATGACTTTTTCCTGGAGTTTGGGGTCCAGCCGCTCCAACCGCCCGATATGCCGTAACTGTACGCCCTCTTTGTTCAATTCCGCCAGCTCACGGTCAATCACATCCTCGAGAATATTCATAAGGCCCTCGACTTCCTCTCGAGGGCGACCCCAATTCTCCGTGGAAAACGCGTAGATGGTCAGGTACTTAATACCGAACTCGACACACGCGGTAATGATTCGGCGTAAATTCTCGGTGCCGGCGCGGTGGCCGACCAGGCGCGGCAGGCCACGTGCGAGCGCCCAGCGCCCGTTCCCGTCCATAATGATAGCGACGTGGGTGGGAATTCGCGGCGGGGAGGCCGTGGACTTTTTTGCCATAATTAGGTAGTGGCGTTACTCCGTCACTACACCTCCATGATCTCCTGCTCTTTTTTCAGACCGTGTTTATTAATTTCCTCAATATAACGGTCTGTTACTTTTTGAAGTTCATCTTCGCCACGCTTCAGGTCATCTTCGGAAACCAGCTTTTCCTTTTCAAGTTCACGCATATCATTATGCAAGTCGCGGCGGGTATTGCGTACGGCAATCCGGCACTCTTCCAGCCGTGCATGGACAACTTTGACAAGCTCCCGGCGCCGGTCTTCGGTAAGCGCCGGCAGGTTGAGCCGGATTTGTTTCCCATCGTTATTCGGAGTCAGCCCCAGTTCCGAAACGAGGATGGCCCGCTCAACATTTTTTAACGAAGTCGGATCAAAAGGCTTGATAAGTAGACTGCGCGGCTCTGGTACTGAGATGGATGCCAGTTGCATCAGCGGAGTGGGCGCGCCAAAGTATTCAACTTGCAATTTCTCCACCAGTGCTGGAGTGGCCCGACCGGTACGGATACCGGACAGGTCATCATCGAGATTTTGGATCGCGGCGTGCATGCGGGTATCAGCTTCTTTCAATAAATCTTTTATCACGTCGGCCTCCTGTTTAATATGGGAAATGTCTGCCTTAAGGATACCCTAAAACCAGAAAAAATGCCACTAATACGGGATATGTTCACCCTGAGTTCTAAAATTTGAACCTCATCCCTCTGATTCCCATTTAACGTCCGCCTGCCATCCGGGGGATCGCAGAAGTGCAGCCTTTTATGTAGCTAATAAGCGAAGGTTTTGCAATAAAAGAATGCAAAACCTTCGTCAAGTTGCTTTCCATTCCCAGGGTTACCCGGCAGCTCAGTCAAATGTATCTAAAAAATCCATCCATCTCTAACCGAATTTAACCTGTGACCATCGTGCCCACTTTTTCTCCGCGCAAGGCGCGTTCAAGCGCATCCGGATCCCAAAGGTTGACCACCAGGATGGGAAGATTATTGTCCATGCACAAAGAAATGGCTGTACTGTCCATCACCTCCAGGCGGCGGTTGAGAACGTCAATGTATGTGAGCGAGTCAAACTTACTCGCATCCGGACTCTTGTTTGGATCGGCATCGTAGACACCGTCGACCTTGGTGGCCTTGATCAGTACATCCGCGTCCACTTCCACGGCACGCAGTGCCGCGGCGGTATCGGTTGAGAAAAACGGGTTGCCGGTCCCCGCGCCGAAGATCACCACGCGTCCCTTTTCCAGGTGGCGAATGGCACGCCTGCGGATATATGGCTCTGCCACAGCCCGCATTTCGATGGCTGATTGGACGCGTGTATAAACGCCGGCCCGTTCCAGGGAATCCATGAGCGCCATGGCATTCATGACGGTTGCCAGCATACCCATATAGTCAGCCGTAGCCCGCTCCATGCCGCGTTCCAGGCCCTGCTTTCCCCGCCACAGGTTGCCTGCCCCAATGACAATCGCCACCTCGATCCCCATCGAACGGACATCTTTTACACGTGCGGCCACCGCATCCGCTTGTTCCGGGTCGATCCCGAAACCGGTCGGCCCTGCCAGGCTTTCACCGCCTAATTTGAGCAACACTCGCTTGAATTTATTATTCTGCATTTCTTCTCCAATCAACCGATATTAAGAAAAAAGCCAACCAACCGGTTGGCTTTTTTGTAATTAACCGCTTACCTCGCCCAATTCCCAGCGGGCAAATCGCCGGACAACGATATTCTCTCCAATCGCCGCCACTTGCTCGAGCAAGAGGTTGCCAATCGTGACCTTGTCGTCACGGATATAGGCCTGGCGCAGGAGCACGACTTCATCCTTGAATTTTTCCAGGCGTCCCTGGGCAATCTTCTCCAGCATCGCCTCAGGTTTGCCTTCTTCACGCGCCCGCCCCTTGGCAATCTCGGTCTCGTGTTCGAGCACTTCGGCGGGAATATCGTCTTCCTTGATATATCTTGGGGAAGCTGCCGCCACTTGCAATGCGACTTCATGGGCAAATTTGAGGAACTGCTCGGAGCGGGCCACAAAATCGGTCTCGCAGTTGACTTCGACCATCACTCCTACCCGGCCATTGCCATGGGAATACAATTCAACCATACCGTTGGAAGCCTGGCGGTCAGCACGCTTGGCGGCTGTTGCCAGACCCTTTTCACGTAGAAAATCAACTGCCTTCTGGTAGTCCCCGCCGGAAGCTTCCAGGGCCTTCCGGCAATCCAGTACACCGGCATGGGTGGCTTCCCGCAGTTCTTTGATCATTTGAGTTGTAATTTCCATGCAATCACCTCCGCTTATTTTTCTTGTTGGTCATCTTCAGGTACATCAACGGCTTCTGTTTCTTCAGTAGTAGGCTCTTCCGGCTTAGGAGTTGGAGCAAGTTTTGCCAGGGTGGATTCGCCCAGTAGTTTCGCATCCTCAAGCTCATCTTCCATTCCGCCGCTGCGGCCAGCCATACTGGGCTCGGCTGCACTCTCATCAGCCAACCGTATCGCTGCGGATTCTGCCTCGAGTTCTTCATCCTTGCGCATGGCCTTGCCTTCTTCCACCGCATCTGCCATTTTCGCTACCATCAGCTTGATGGCGCGGATGGCATCGTCGTTGGATGGAATGACATAGTCCACATACGATGGATCGCAGTTTGTATCCACCAGGGCGATCACCGGAATATTCAGCAGGTTCGCCTCATGGACAGCCGCATACTCGCGCTCCACGTCGATGACGAAGACCAGTTCCGGCACGCGTGTCATGGTGCGCACACCCGAGAGCCGCAGGTTCAAACGGTTGATCTCGCGCTGGATCAGCAGGGCCTCTTTTTTGGTGAGCTTTTCGATATCACCCGTGGCAAACAATTTCTCCATCCGGTCCAGTTCCTGGATGCGTTGGTGCATGGTCGACCAGTTGGTCAACATGCCGCCCAGCCAGCGTTCGGTGACGTATGGCATACCGCAACGCATGGCCTCGTCACGGACTGTCTCTTGTGCCTGGCGTTTGGTGCCGACGAACATCACAACCCCGCCGCCGGCGACGCAATCGCGGATGATATTGAACGCGACGTTGATCGCCTTTACCGTTTGCTGCAGGTCGATGATGTGGATACCATTGCGCTCGGTGAAGATGTACGGCCTCATACCCGGGTTCCACTTGTTGGTACGGTGGCCGAAATGGACGCCGCTCTCGAGCAGCGCCTTCATGGAAACAACTGCCATTTTTTCTCCTTCTGTCCCGTCCTCCAATGCCGCAAGTACAGGGCATGGGACGGGATGAGTTTAGCGGGTTTATTTGTCCCGCTCAGGGACGCTTGATGCCCGTCCCGGGCAAGATGTGCTTCCTCTCGGAAGCGGCGGGATTATACCATAATATCCTCGCGTCTGTCATTGCCTGCACTGTACCTGCCCTGGACTGTCTTCCAGGGCAGGTACACGTGCGAGGTGGGTGTACTTCCCGACGAAGCAATCTGCCAGTACTGTGTTCCGTACACGTGCGGGCAGGGCTATTCTGCCCCAGGGCTTTAACTATCTCCAGCTCCTGGAGGCTGAAGCACTTGCTCGCCTGTGCCTGCATAAAGTGCAGGCAATTCATGGTATCCCTTCAATCTCGCCAATGAGTTGGCTTTAGCCGACTTTCACTAACTGAGGCAGGACTTTAGTCCGCCGGAATTGGGTTTCACGAAATTTGTATCTTAATTCTCTGGACGGATTATTTTGAGGCGGCTATACTACCCTTATGGACATCCTACCTCTTCCTTTCCAAGTCAAATCCTCCACCGGTGAATTCCGGCTGACCGCAGAAACCGTTATCTTCACCGACCTTTCCAATCGCTGGAATGCGGATTATCTACAATCGCTCCTGGCTGCTCCCACCGGCCTGCCCCTTCCGGTGCGTGTCTCCGACCGGAACGGGACGAATTTCATCCGTCTCCATCTGGACTCTGGGGCTTGAATCCCTCGGCCCCGAAGGCTACCAGCTGACGGTTTCACCCCAATCGATCACTCTGGCAGCGCCGGCAACCGCGGGTGTTTTTTATGCCATCCAATCTCTGCGCCAATTGCTGCCTGTCGAAGTTGAAGAACGTCTGCCCGTCTCCGGGGTGGACTGGCGCATCGGTTGCCTCGAGATCACCGACCGGCCGCGCTTCGCCTGGCGCGGCTTCATGTTGGATGAAGGCCGTCACTTCCAGGGCCGGGAAACGGTCCTGCAGACGCTGGACCTGATGGCCCTGCAAAAATTGAACGTTTTTCACTGGCATCTCACCGAAGACCAGGGCTGGCGCATCGAGATCAAGAAATACCCGCGCCTGACGCAGGTCGGCAGCCACCGGCTCGGTACCCGTAAAGGGTTTACGAATGGCAAACACGACGGGGTTCCGCACGGCGGATTTTATACCCAGGACGAGATCCGGGAGATAGTGGCCTACGCTGCCGAGCGGCACATCACAATTGTCCCGGAAGTGGAAATGCCCGGCCATGCCGTGGCTGCCTTGGCCGCCTACCCCGGACTATCCTGCACAGGTGGACCATTTGAAGTGGCCACGCATTTCGGCATCTTTCCGGATATATTCTGCGCCGGGAAGGAAGCCGTTTTCACTTTCCTTGAAGATGTTCTTGATGAAGTCCTGGAACTCTTCCCCTCCCCCTACATCCATATCGGCGGAGATGAAGCCCCCAAAAAGCGTTGGAAGGATTGTCCCGATTGCCAGCGCCGCATACGCGAGCTGGGCTTAAAGGATGCCCACGCGCTGCAGGTCTACTTCACCAACCGGATCGCCGCTTACCTTGACTCGAAAGGCCGGCACGCCATCGGCTGGAACGAAATCCTAGAGGATGGATTGGCCAGGGGCGCCGTGGTGCAGTTCTGGGCAAGAGGCCGAAAGAAGCTTGTCGAAGCCATTCGCAGCGATGCGCGTCCGACAGTTATGTCCTATTGTCTCTATACCTACCTGGACTATTCTTACAAGCTGATTCCTTTGCGGCGGATCTATCGGTATGAACCGGTTCCTAACGGATTGGACGAACAGGCAGCGGCTTCCATCCTGGGAGTGGAGTCGCCGCTCTGGACGGAATGGGTGCCAACCCGCACCCGCCTGGATTACCAGGCTTACCCGCGTCTGATCGCCCTGGCTGAAATCGGTTGGACGCCTAAGGAAAGGAAGGACCTGCGGGATTTCCACCGCAGGCTGCCAAAGTTCCTTTCCAGGCTGGATCGCCTGGGCGTTCACCACGCTACACTTGAGGAAGCTGAACCGTTGCGACTCTTGAAATGATTTGTCATTGCTCTATCCGTTTCGTTTTTGTCTCGTAAAGCGTAATATCCGTCAAGGAGATCGATATGAATTTCTTTAAGAAACTCCTCACCCCGCCGCCCGCCAACCGGGGAACGTTCTATTCGTTTGCTGTGAAGTGTAAACGCTGCGGAGAGATCATCCATGGACAGGTCAATGTCAATAATGAGCCCAGCGCCGAATATGATGATAATGGCAAACCTTATTTCGTCTGCCGCAAAGTGCTGGTTGGAAACCAGTTATGTTTCCAGCGCATCGAAGTCATCTTCAAATTCAACGAATCCCGCGGCCTGCTCGACCGGGAGATCACCGGTGGTGAATTTGTAGAAGAGTAATTATCGAAAAAAAGGAGCTGGCTATGGCCAAGGTCAAGCTTGTCACCAAGCGGGATGGGCGCGTCGTCCCATTTACCCAGGAAAGGATCACCAACGCTATCTATCGCGCCGCCGTAGCTGTTGGCGGCAGAGACCGGCTGACCGCCCGGCGCTTGAGCGACCAGGTTGTTTCAATCCTGGAGAATACCTATGCATCTGATAAGGTCCCAACCGTTGAAGAGATCCAGGATATTGTTGAAAAGGTTCTGATAGAAGACGGTCACGCCAAAGTGGCCAAGGCTTACATCCTCTACCGGGATGATAGGAACCGGCGCAGGCTCCAGGGCAGATCCACCCTGGACCACAAGGAAAATGTTCCCTGGGCAAAGCTGTGGACGGTACTGAATTGGGCGGTGGACCATGGCTTGAATACCATGGAAGGATTGAATAATAGAATAAAAAATGGGGAAATCTCGGATATCGTCATGGAGTCGGAAACAGCCTATGCACAGGATATTTCCGCCGTGGAAAACTCCATTTTGGAAAAGCAGGCGGAAATAAAATTGGTGATCTTCGCCGGGCCGTCCTCATCCGGCAAAACCACCACCACTCGAAAAATCGCCCTCCGGCTGGCCGAAAAAGGTCTCTCCTTCGTTGAGCTCAACCTGGACAATTATTATTTTGACCTGGTGCTGCATCCTAAGGATGAATTCGGTGATTACGATTTTGAGACTCCCCAGGCCCTGGATATCGAGTTGATCAACCGCCATCTCAAGGATCTACTGGACGGTAAAGAGATCCAGATGCCATTTTACGATTTCAAGACCGGGAAACGCAGCCCGACAACCACTCCCACCCGCCTGGCGAAAAATGATGGTATCCTGATTGACAGCCTGTATGGCTTATATCCCGCTCTGACGGAAGGGGTGAAGTCCGCCTCCTTTAAAGTCTATATCGAGCCGCTCCTGCAACTAAAAGGTGAAGATGGAGAATATGTCAGGTGGACGGATATCCGCCTTATGCGCAGGATGCTCAGGGATGCCACTTCCCGGGCTTCGGATTATGGTCAAACCCTGACCCACTGGCACTACGTGAGATCGGGAGAGCTAAGGAATATCCTGCCGTATATTTCCACGGCCGATTATATTGTCAACAGCGGGATGCCTTACGAGTTGTCGATCTACCAGCCCAAATTGCTGGGTTATTTCGAGAAATGGTGCCAGGAGTATCAGGATGACCCGCTCAGAAAAGATGCCTACACGCGCGCCTCCCGGGTCTATGCCTTGCTGAACTCCATCCTCCCCATCACCGATGAGAGTATTGTTCCGGGCGATTCGGTATTACGGGAATTTATCGGCGGACTGGTTCTGCCAGGGTAATTCATTTGCAACCAGTCTCTGAAGTCTGATTAACCCCTATCAAACGAGGAGCGGAGCCTGGTGGCTCCGCTCCTGTTATTCGATTGGTTTACGGCTTACTTGAACTTGAAGTTTGCGGTTTGCGTGGTCCCGTCAATCAGTTTTACAACCAGTTGGCGACAGGTGCCGCCCCAGGATTTATCCGTCTTCCAGACGTAGTTGTATTGACCTCCTCCATAGGACATTCGGCTCCCGCCGGGGTTCTCGGTCGCAACCGGTTTACCGAGTACAGCTCCGGTATCGCAAGCGATTTGCACGGATTGTGGGAAACCGGCGGCGAAGATATTTAAGCCCTTATTTCCACCCAGGCTGAATTTGACCGGGATGGCGCTGCCAGCCTTGTTCGAGTTCCAGGCCGGTAAATTGTCAATCGGGCTGAAGAAGCCGGAGAAATTGATCGCAAAGTTGGCGACATTCGGATCATGGTCGCTCGTGCCGCGCGCCACATCACCGGGGTAATCCGCCGGGAAGTCGCTGTTGATGTGTGCAATCCGGAATTGGTTTAGATTCAACATCAATGTCGGGTTGATGAACATCTGGTCAAGCGTCTGCGCCATACCCAGGTAGACATAGCTATAGGCTGACGCGGGTGCCTGTCCCAATAGTATATCCCACAAATTTGTTAGTCTGAGGCTCGGGTCATACAAGGAACCGAGTTGGTCGGTGGCAGCAGGCTGGCCGATTGGCGCGAATGGATCATCCGGCCGCGGGTATACATTCAGATCGCCGCCAACAACAATTAGCGCATATGGATTGGCTGCCTGGATGAAAGCCACCAACGCCGCGTTGTACTTGGCTTGCTCTGTGCGGTGCCCTACGCAGGTATCCGGGCCGCTCTTGAAGTGGTTATTGATCAAATACACATCCCGGTAGCTGCCCACGCCGATACTCGTGCTGTAGATGCGGAACAGACCGACATCTGGAGCACGCGGGAACACCCAGGAGGTCTCACAAGCAGTCACCCCGGCAGGTAGGACAGCATTCAGGGTTTTGGGATTCGACACATCGGCATTGGCGGGAACGCCCGCGCCAGCATAGGCGATTGCCGGATTGCCGCCCAGGATGGGGTCGCCAGCGGGAGGCACGAGTTCGACGCGGTCGGTGCGGTACAGGAAGGCTGGGGCGATGCCGCGTAAGTCTGAGCTGTTGCGGTCAAAAGCAGCATCATAGGCTGGGCCGCCGAGGCTGGCGACCTGAAGGGCAATATCTTGAAGAACGTCCGGTTTGCCATCCGCATTGTCGGTGGTACCGCAGACAAGCGCATTGCCACTTACGGAACAGATATCCTGGTTCTCAACTTCCTGTACCATCAGAATATCCGGGCTGTGCAAATCGTCGATGATCTGCGTGGCAATATCATTCACGCGCGCCTGGTAGGCGGCCTCACTGGCTGGCACATAATCGTACGGCGGAGTAACGGCAGCCAGGAAAGGAGCCACAAGCGGGCAGCCCGAATTTCCTGCAAAATCGCAGCCGGAGAAGGGGTTATCACGGTAGTCGTACAGGTTCTCCAGGTTGTAATCCACGATGCTGTAACCGGTGCTTCGGTCGACGATGGCTTGTGGCGGGTTGTTGGCGGCCGGATCAGGACCTTGGCTCAACTCAGGCTGGTCGGTGACCTCAATCCGGTACTTGCTGAACGAGTAGTTGACACCGCCGATGGGCGCATTGGTGACGGTATCGAAGGTGCGTGCTGGCGCGATCAAAGCATTGGCATCCCCTAAGGTTGCCTTTATTCCCATGCTGCCCATCAGGATACGGTAACCGTTCCCATCCCATAAGGTCGCGCTGTAATTGTCATCGAGAGGGTGTGCATCTCGGAAAGCTCGGCGCGTGTAAGGATCGTCCCGCAGCGCGATCGTGCTGTCCGGCGCAGCCAGCCAAATTTCAGCATCCGGCGGGCTGAAGACGTTGCGACCATTGAGAACAATGCTATTTGCAGGAACCTGACCACGCATACCCTGGCGACGTTCCCAATAGCGGTTGGCATCCGCAAGGCTGACAGGTGGAGCTGCCGCGAATGCAGGGAGCTCTGAATCAACATCCACTCCACTGCGAACAGCCTCAATAAGGATCGGGTTTGATAATTCGGTCATGTTATAGTATTCGCTGATACTACCTGACACAACGATTTCATCCCCAACGGTGGGCGTATATGGCCCGCTCGGCCCAGACATGCTGCTGAGGGTGTTCATGTACACAAAGAGACCATCGGATGTGTTCGGATCGGTATCGGCGCTGGCAGAGGTGTTCTGGATGAAAAAGCCGTAATTTGTACCGCCACCGCTGGTAGCAGCGAGAGTATTTTCATAAATAACACCTTGTACGGTGGCTATCCCGCCAGCGCCGTTACCGCTGGCCGGAGCCAGAGGCGAGCGGTGCGTCGTCCCATCATCTGTGCTAAGTACAGGGCCATTGACCGTGCCGATGGGAACGACAACCAGCAAGGTTACCGTGAATTTAGTTGTTGCGGTGCGAGCTTGCTCATCCAAATACGAACACACTACATCCTTGCTGCCTGTCACGGTATCAACTGTGCTAAAAGAGAAAATATTATCACCTGTCTGCACATCGCCGTGGGTGCCGTCATCATACAACGCCTGGGGGTTGGCCCCACCGATCGTGCTCAAATTGCACGTAATAGCGATGCCGGTACTGGCCGGATTGGTTGGGGGAACGACGGTCACGTTCACCAGGGTTTTCTGGCCCGCCACAACTGCAGGTGGGGTGGCCTGGCCCGTGACAGTGAAGGGGAAGAGACTGTTATGGGGATTTGGCGCGCCTACGGTAAAATCGGAAAAATTATTATCCGTGTCGATACTTCCATTCCCATTTCTAAGCGCGGCCGTCGTATTGCTCAATGTTGCAGTCGGTGCAGTCTCTGAGCAGTTAGCTGTGTTGCCAGTGGTGTTACCATAGCCGACCAAATCAACGATACTGGTACTCGTTGGGCATGCACCAGTTAAGGTGGTCCCATTGCTCACGAGCGCAATCTTGGCTAGCCGTTCCGCTCATTGCAATACTACCGGTCACGTCTGGCGTCGGCAGGTAGGTTGTCCCGCCGGCACCGGCTGCTTCCTGTACCAAAAGGTAATATCCTGGCTGGATCGCACCTGTGAGAATAGTCTTACCTGACCAGGAAGTTCCTGACGCGGAGCCATACTGTACCGACCAACCGGCGACATTCACCGCGGTTGATCCAAGGTTGTATAGCTCTATGAAATCATTCTTATATGTTGCTCCAGCATTTCCCCCGCCGCCATACACCTGACTTATGACGATAGAAGTAGAAACTGCGCCCACCGGCTGGACCTGTGCCGGCAGAAAACTCACGATCAGCGCGAAAATCAGCGCGATGGCAAAAAGATTTCCAACATTTCGTTTCATTGCATTCTCCTTTTCGATTGGTTGAAATTGAGGATCTTCGTACTGGGGGCCGGATTGGATGGCAGGCATTCAATCATTCCTGCATCTATTCCACAAGAATATTCTATGTCAAAAAACGACAAAATACAAGCAGCAATTTGTAATGTTTTTTTCCTGAAAGTGGCTTGAAATCCATGCTAAACTTGATTGTCTTTTTTTAATTTTTTCTTCCATCAGCGATGGATTCGTCTCCTTCTCTGTAGGCAAAAGAAAGCGGGTCAGGATGAATATTCCGGATGTCATCATTTCCCAATATTTGGCCTCCCTTGAAATGCTCAAGCAGGCCCTCACCCAATGCCCCGAGTCGCTCTGGAACAGCCCGGGTGACCGCAACAAGTTCTGGCACATTGCCTACCATGCCCTCTTTTATACCCATCTCTATCTGCAGGACTCCGAGCCATCCTTCACGCCCTGGAGCAGGCATCGCCAGGAATATCAGTTCCTCGGGCAAGCTCCCTGGCCGCCGCACGCCCCGCCTAAAATCGGTGAACCCTATGACCAGGCTAGCCTACTTGAATATCTCGCATTTTGTCAGGCGCAGGTTGCAGAGCGGGTTCCCCAATTGGACCTGGAAGGTACATCCGGCTTTGACTGGCTGCCCTTCGGCAAGTTGGAGTTGCAGTTCTACAACCTCCGTCACTTGCAGCAGCATACCGGCGAGTTGATGGAACGCCTCGGGACCCGTGCTGGCCTGGAGCTTGACTGGGTTGGATCGCTGCACGCCTGAGCCCAAAAGGAAACTTACCATGATCTGGTACTTCCTTCGGCATGCGGAAAAAGAGCGGGGCGAATTTTACAACCCCCATTTGCAGATCCACGATGAACCCCTCAGCCCCAGGGGCTTTCTATCTGCCCAAAAATTGGTCGCCCAATTTGCGGATAAACCTGTTTCTGCCATTTACGTCAGCGCCTACCAACGCACCTTGCAAACCAGCGCCGCCCTGGCCGGGCATTTCCACCTTACTCCCGTGGTGGATGCCCGTCTTAATGAAATTAATAATGGCGCCGTGGGCAATATGCTGGATGCTGAATTCCATAAAACCTCGCCTTGTAATCCATCAACCCCAGGCCGAAGCTGTTTCCCTGCGCATCCAGCGCCCGCTGCCCGGTATAGCCGAAATCCGTTGCACTGATCTTCGCCAGCCCATCATTGGGCAGATCCCGCACCTCACCAAACGGATAGTACCTTTGCTGCTGCAGGAGTGCCCCGCTGGCATCCAGCACTGCTGGCACGGAACCGACATTGGAGTGCCTCGTAATGCTGGTGGCCATCTGGCACCTGCTGGCTGAAGAACAGGCCAACCGCTTCGCCGATCCCAGCCAGGTGGCATGTGGACTGTTTGCCTTCGCTTATAAGGTCAAGGTGAAGAATTTGCCGGGCGGACAGAGCGCCTTGCAGTTCACCCGCAGCCAGATGGATCGGTTGGGCATCGGGCAGGAACTGCTTATCCTGCCTTGGTGCACCAAGATGTTCAAGTTGCCGCCAAGTAAGCTGAAGACTTAAAAGAGTGAGCGGCGTCCCAAACACATAAATGTGTGAACTCCTGTCGGAGATCCCCGAAGGGATTTTGCGGGCTCACCGCTCGAATTTATTATAGCTATTTCGACTCTTGAATTCAAGTGCCCATCGAACAAAGTTCAAGTCGGGAGAATATTCGATTTTTAACGTACAGTCTTGCCCCAGCTATCATATGTTAAAATCAAAGCACCCCCAATGAGAGACGGCCAGACCAGTTCAAAAATTGGTTCGCTCGTCTTTTATTCTTATTTCAACTTTCCATCGTTACTCAATTTTTTCTATTTTCAAAACCAGGAATAACGTTTCGGGCAATTTTTAGTAATACATCATCCTCTGCTCCAATTATTTATCAAGGATTTGGTTATTTGGGAAATTTGGTAATCCGTGATTCAATTCGAGATTTTAACCCAGGGTAAAGTAAATATGATGCAGGGAATGTTCCTGGAATGGCCAATATGAATAGTATCAAACCAATGACCAGAGGGTGAAATTTCACAAACATAATCGCCAAGATAAATAATATTAAACCAACCGCCAAGGAACTTAGTATTGAAAACAATTTACGATTTATTCTAGAAGATGTGATAAGTTTGGCAAAAATAAATGATGGGATTAGAAATATCCCAAAAATGAGAATGATCCTGAGTGGAATGCTCATATTTACCTCCTCATTGCTTGATGTTAAAAATTGCAGGAATTATTATCCATTTAAATTTCTCCCTCTGTCCGTTGGATATTGATTCCGCTGTATAAACAGTTAAACTTACCGCAAAATCCGCTACAACTATATCAGCAGCGGCCAATGGAATATCTGCGACACAAAATAGAGCCACACCCGATACACATGCTGCTGAAGATTCTATTGTTGCGCCCATAAGGGCATATTCAATTGGCAAAATTATGGTAATTTCCACCATCGCGGTTGTCAGTGCCATACCAATTTTATCGGTTTCAGTCATCTGATATGGAGGAGGAGGCGTTTCAGATGGGGTATCATTGTTAGTTTGATGTCGGTCAGTCGGATTGATCGGAAGATCAGGGGAGCCGCTTTCATCCATTGAAGGATTGTGAAGTGATTCCTCAAGAGAATTAGTTGTTAGGGGTGTTACCTGTGCGGCCAGCTGCCCAGAGCATCCATATTCCTCATCACACGGCTTATGTCCAGTTGGGTCTATACCATTGACAGGATTATTCAATATGTAGCTGTATCGGTTGATGCTTTGTGGATTTCCGCCAGGTATAATTGAGTCGGGTTGACTCCACCTGCCCAAGGCGGGATCGTACCAGCGTGAGCGATAGTCCATCAAGTTAATATAACTGTTCGCCCGCTGCCCGGTATAGCCGAAATCCGTGGCACTGATCTTCGCCAGGCCATCATTAGGTAGGTCCCGCACCTCGCCAAAGGGATAGTAACGCATGCCTGCACCCAGTTCTATCGGGTGTCCTGCCTGCGCCAGCCTGCACTGGACTGCGTCCTGTGCAGTCCAGGGTACCGCCCCGTCCTGCATGCGCCAGTACCGCAGGTACAGATGGCCCGGACGGGACAGAGCAGGTACAGGTGGGCGGATTTTCAAGGCTGCCTGCACTGGACTGTCGTCTGTGCAGTCCAGGGAAGCTGTTTCCCTGCGCATCCAGCGCCCGCTGCCCGGTATAGCCGAAATCGGTCGCACTGATTTTCGCCAGCCCATCGTTGGGCAGATCCCGCACCTCGCCAAAGGGATAGTAACGCTGCTGCTGCAGGAGCGCCCCGGCGGCATCCAGCACGGCTGCCACGGAGCCCAAATGATCGCTGAGGAAAAAGGTCAGTGCGGAACACTTTTCTGCCCAGCAACGGATGGAAGCGATAAACTCGCTCTTGTTATTTTGGCTTGAGATTATGAGAGGATTAAAGACTGGTTTGTCCATTTTGGTCTACTAGTCGTTGAGGCCGAAAGGCGTGCCAGAAGTCCTATCCTAATGAAATTAATATCTCCTCTCATTTCGGCCACCAGAGCGGTATCGCTGTTTCTAGGCATCGGTCCGTTGAAGAATGAAATAGTTGATAGAATTCTTCATTTGACATTCCAAAGGCATCTTTAGGTGTCTTGACGTATTTTGAAGAAGGCGGAAAGAAATATTGGTAGAAGCCACTATTTAGACTTAAAAATACATCCTTATAATCCGAACCGAGACCGGGCTTTAACAAATATCCAGAAATCGTGGCATTCGACGGACAAAAACGATAATTGGTACCAACTCCTTCCACGGCCATTTTATATGCCATAAAGATCCCTTTATTTGGATACCATAGGTATATTACGAAATGATCACCAAAACCTGGTGTGACTGAGACATCAGAACGTAAAACACCTAGGATATAAATTATTTCGGGATTGCCATAATTAGTTAAAACGTTTTCAATAGAATAAAGCTTTAGTAGCTCATTGTATGCTGAATATCCATACACGTCGCCATCATAATTTCCATTCTTTTGTCTGTAAGCGCGACTTTCTGCTGAAATTATAGGAACCAATTTATCGGTAGATGATGTTGGATAAGATATTCGGACCTCAATTACCATCGAGTTCGTTAGAATTTGGAATTGTGAGGGATTCTGTAGACCATTCATCAGCACCGGCTTTAATATACAAACTATCAGCAATTCCACTAAACAATGCCAACTGTTCATTTGCATCCTGCCAAGTAGATTGCCCAGGTGTAATTCCCAGCCAGCATGGCAGGCGGCAACTTGTAGAATCATTAAGAAGTGCCCGTAGTCGGGTATGCGCATCTTCGGGCGACAATGTCGGAATGCTCGTGAAAGTATTAGTAAGCGCTAGCGTAGGCACAAGGGTTGGTATAACCAATGGCAGAGTAGCATTCTGCGTAGTCACAAAGGTCTTAGCGGGCGGAACAGAAGCTGGCAACGGCTGAGTAGATGATGTGCATCCAACTAATAGAGCAAAGAGTACAATAATCAAGAATAGATGGATGGATATTTTCTTTGGCATCATGGTCACCTCTAATTTTAGCGGTTTGATTTCTTCTCTTCTTCATCGCAGCCATTCGGACATATCGCTAGTCATGGCCCCGCTTGCGCTTTGGACATAACCTTTATTCTCTGGAAATTGATTCCATGCACTATAGACCCAGGCTGTGAAGATGTCGGCAAATATTTCTTGAGGCAAGATACTTGATGCATGCCGATATGTACTTGGTGAAGGATTGCCGTACAAAATACTATCAGCATTATTCACCCACGTATTCCCGAAGGCATATGTACTGCCTTCTCCGGTACCCAGTCCATACATATAGCTAAATGTATGCCCGAGTTCATGTGTGATAATACTTACAAAATACAACCCAGTTCCAAAATGGTTATTAAACATAATGTTCATTTTTCCGTCCCTATACCCGGGAGAACACCCTGCATTAACATAATAGCAAGATGCCCACGCCTTCTTATCCGTTTCGTTAGTACCAAAATGGCCCCCATTATATGTTTCGCCCCAAATAACTCGCATAGGGCCAAATGTATTCTGAAAGGCTTCATACCACGAATCAGCAGTCCGGCACCCATTAATGCCTTACCAGCCGAAAGCACTGCATTTCCAGCATCGACGACATTTTGGTCGGACCACCCCGCGCCATATACTTCTACACCAGCCTTTGTCAGCTCATCTTTCGCTCCAGCCAAAGCATTTGCTCCTGCTAATGAAGGATATGTTTGTTTGATAATATCTTTCTCAACAGGATCCGTCATTTGGTCAGTAAATCTGTGGCCGCTTGGATCGTTATATCCAATAGGCGAATTGTTTACGTAAGAATAACGATTGAGGCTTTGCGGATTACCATCAGGTATAATCGAATCGGGCTGGGTCCACCGGCTAAGATAAGCATCATAAAATCTCGCCTTGTAATCCATCAACCCTAGGCCGAAGCTGTTTCCCTGCGCATCCAGCGCCCGCTGCCCGGTATAGCCGAAATCGGTTGCACTGATCTTCGCCAGCCCATCGTTGGGCAGATCCCGCACTTCACCGAACGGATAGTAGCGTTGCTGCTGCAGGAGCGCCCCGCTGGCATCCAGCACGGCTGCCACAGAGGTCAGGTGATCGGTGAGGAAGGAGGTCAGTGAGGAATAGGTCCCGCTGATATAGGGGGGTAGTGACGGTTGCCGGGTCACCTCTATCCAGAATTATCTCGGGCACAAGAAGCTCAACACCACCATGATTTATGCAAGAGTGCTGGACTCGACCCTGGCAGACGATTATTTCAAGGCAATGGAGCGGGTGGAACAGCGGTTGGAATTGAGGCTGCCTTCGAAGGAACAGGAAGGGTCAAATTATGAAATTGTAAAGGTACAACCAGACACTCAATTGTTCGGCTTGATCGAACGATTGGCAATGCCCGAGCTTTGCCAGGAGGAGCGAGTGGAGATCGCCGGGCAACTCAAACAAGTGCTTTTCCCATCCTATGCCAGCCAAACTTCGCCGCCAGTGGCCATAGTATTGTAAGCCAGCGCCGCTATTTCTCGAACTTTAATAACCTATCCCATAACAAAGTCCACTCCAGGGCGCCGTGAAGGAGTTTCGGTCCGGGCTTACTTTCCATTGCAATGAATGTCGGTGTGGCGAAGTAGTAGTGGTTGTGGAAAAGTGGGCAGTGCTCTTCTGTCCACTTTTCCACAATCTGACCTGGTGATACTTAACCAATTTTACAGAAAATATCTAGCATTATTATTTAGAGATTGCCTTAACCGGTCTAAATTATTAGGAATCTCTGCTTTTGTTTTCCGATTTCCACCACCATCTTCCTTTCTGAAAAGTGATTGTAATATCATAACGATTTGCACCAATAGGTCCTATTAATACAATTAATAACCCAATTAAAAATGAAGGATGAAAATAAAAAATAATTTGCTCTAACAATGCGAGAATTATTGTCGCAATTAGCAGAAGGATAGTGTTTCCTCGGGTTATACCTAAGAAAATTAGGAAACGCTCAACAAGTATTGATCCTGTTGCAATAATTACGGTAATTATTAGTGCCGGGAATAAAAAATGCAAAGTGAACATATTGTTTATATCCTTTCCTTACCGCGAATTAGTACCGATGCATTGATGGTACGTATGGGTGTGTCTCATAGTATCCTGCTCCCAAGTCACGCCCTAAAGCCACAACCGAAACAAACCCACCCACCACCGGAGCTGCACTAAGAAAACCAAGCCAAAGGCCTAATTTATCTCCATTATAAGCACTGCCAATTCCGGAGCTAATACCATCAACAATTCCTAAGGTTTGTATAACCTTTAATCCATTTTTACTTAATCCAAAGGTTGAGCCGCCCAATCCAATAAAACCTAGTGGTATACCTATTGCATCGGCTAGAACATAATCTTCATTAACGGTAGAGTGAAATTCAGTAACATCCCAACTCTTACCAAAATCGTAATAATTCATTAAATCTTTAGCTTTTTGTTCACAAGCAATAGATAAACCACACCCCCCTAATCTAGATTCCCAATAAAGAGTTCTTCCCCATTCATAATCAGCTAGGTCTATAGGATCGACTTTATCAGGTTTTTTGCCAAAAGCATCCAAACATGATTGATGAGGATCGTTACTTCGCAAATCGGAAGAAGGGTATTCATCGCAGGCCGATAATCCAGTCAACTGCCTGTATGTCTGCTTGAGAATGTTTTTTTCCTCAGGATCTGTTGTATTATCGGTGAACCGATGTCCTGTTGGGTCGTTATATCGGATTGGATTATTAAGGACGTACGAGTACCTGTTTAGACTTTGTGGATTGGAAGGATCAGGTATAATGCTGTCAGGCTGCGAAAAGTGGGTAATATAAGCATCATAAAATCTCGCCTTGTAATCCATCAACCCCAGGCCGAAGCTGTTTCCCTGCGCATCCAGCGCCCGCTGCCCGGTGTAGCCGAAATCCGTTGCACTGATCTTCGCCAGCCCATCATTGGGCAGATCCCGCACTTCACCGAACGGATAGTAGCGTTGCTGCTGCAGGAGCGCCCAGCTGGCATTCAGCACAGCCGCCACAGAGGTCAGGTGATCGGTGAGGAAGGAGGTCAGTGAGGAATAGGTCCCGCTGATATAGGGGGGTAGTGACGGTTGCCGGGTCACCTCTATCCAGAATTATCTCGGGCACAAGAAGCTCAACACCACCATGATTTATGCAAGAGTTCTCGATTTGACTCTGGCTGATGATTATTTCAAAGCAATGGAGCAGGTCGAGCAGCAGTTATCTTCGCCTGCGGCCATTTTCAATCAACCGCCTTCCACAAACGAAATGCTGAATTTGGTAAATCAGCTTTTCAGCAGCGCTTTGAGCCCTATTCAATTCGAGATTATATCGAACTTGCGTTTCGGGTTAGCGCAACTCGCAAAGAGAGGCGACTTACATATTGAGGATGTTAAGGTCCTGTTTGATGGACCTTAGGAATAAAATCAACTATCCCTTATGAGAAGGCATTATTGTTCCAAAGGCCAATAGATAAGGAGTTAGGCCCACCAAAAACTTTCTGGTAGAAATGCCAATATTAAACCTATAATTGTGACAAGAATTCCTGAGTAAGTAATAGTCTCCATCTCGAATAAGCCGATGAGGCTGGCTTTTTCTTGGCTCTAGGACGTAAATAAAGATAAGCCATCATTATTTGGGAGATACCAATAATGATTATTATTAGTGCAATCTGCCAACCATGCATATTTATCCTCCGTTCGTATAAAATCCATCTTTATGGGATGTTAAGAAAAATATGTTTAGGCCACAAATCTGGAAGAAGAGGCCTCCATGTATAATATATGACTTCGACAGAGAGTGCAGCCAGAACGGCACCCGCTCCTGCTATAAAAGCGCCCGCAGGTGGATCTTCTGCGAATAATCCAACACCTATCGCTAATATTGCAATACCTGCAATAAGAAGATACCGCCTCCAACTGTCCCGATTACAAGTCTTTCAGCACTTGGTGGGGGAGGTTCGTTATTCAATCGGTTATTTGATGGTCCCATCCTACAATTTAGATCATCTGTTGAGCAACTGGTTCCCCTACTATTATTATTGCCTAAAGTGGGATTAATCGGAATAGATGGAGTATCTTCATTGCTACTGTTTGGTGTAAGTTCCGTTGTAGTAGGTGTTCCGCTGCTGCTTTCCGAACAATTGTAGCCATCTTCCTCACAGTTTCTATGACCTGTGGGGTCGGAGTATCTTATTGGGTTATTAAGAACATACGAAAAGCAATTCAGGCTTTGAGGATTATATAGGTCGGGTATAATGCTATCAGGCTGCGAAAAGTGGGTAATATAAGCATCATAAAATCTCGCCTTGTAATCCATCAACCCCAGGCTAAAGCTGTTTGCCCTGCGCATCTAGCGCCCGCTGCCCGGTATAGCCGAAATCGGTTGCACTGATCTTCGGCTTATTATCATTCGGAAGATCCTGCACTTCGCCATATGGATAATAACCCTTTGCTGGCTGCAGGAGCGCCCCGGCGGCATCCAGTACGGCTGTCACCGAGCCGAGGTGATCGGTCAGGAAATAAGTCAGCACGGAAGGAACATGTCCCGCTTGTGCAGCTGGTCATGGCGATCTGCTAGGGTTCGGCCGAGAACTACAAGTCATTCCTTGGACAGCAAGCAGGTCAAATTGCCGCCGAGCCCGTTGGAGTAGTGGGCGGAGCCTAGCGGACAATCTAATATTGGGGGGCACGTTTTGCCGGAGGGGAAAGCGGTATATTTCATGTTGCCGCTCCATGGTGCTAGAACAGAAAATAGATTGTTAAAAGTACAGTCTTGGGCCAGCTATCTTGCCTTATAATCAATCCACCCCCATATAAGACGGGCCAGTTCGGTTCAAAACCGGCTGGTTCGTCTTTTTATAAGTCAATCTTTAGGGCAAGCCAGATCCTGTTGATGATACTATGCAAAGGCTACATACCTTCAGTAGTATTTCTTCTTTTCCCATTTTTTTAGAGTCATTTCAGCATCTAATCTAAAAATCCCAATATTATGGTCTCCTGACGCTTGCCGCAAAACCTTTTCCGCTTCATCAACCCTGATATTGAGCTTTAGAGCATGGGCGGCTGCCCAGATCCTTACAGATGGGTCGGTGTTATGAAAGAGTATTTCTACTAGGTTATCAGCCAAAGGATGATCTATTTCAAGCTTTTTATATATTTTTTTTAAATTGGCATATTGCTTATTGGCGGTTTTAAAGTCTCCTTCAATTGTTGCTTTGCCATGTGCCTTTGCAGCAGTAATATAGTTTTGAAACACTTTTTCATACTCAGGTTTAAGCATAAAGATCTTCCTTTGCTATGTTATTTTAATACTCCGAAATTTCGCAATACTTGAATCCCGAAGTTGAATTGTTCCTCAAAACTTTGACCCGCCAACCAATTCCGAACGATGACTCCATCGGTAAAGGGTCGAATTCGAAGAATAGTATCCGCTTATTTGAGCATGAATAGTTTGATCTACAGAAAGAACATTATCTACACTATTAATCTGTTGAAGTGAAAAACCGGACTTAGCAATTTGGCTCTGCTCGACGATATGATGCCAAATCTTCCCTTCTCCAGGATCTCCCAGCGCTTTTTTTAATATCTAAAACGATTAAAACCTGCCGCCCCAGCCCCTCCTGCACCAGTTACAGCCCAACAAACACTACTCGTGGCGCAAGCTGATGCTGCCTTCCAGCCAACCGCGTTTGCAATAGCACCAGCTTCAGGCAGTGCCGCAGCACCAACAAGACCGGTAACAACAAATGCCGCTGTTTCAGCAGGATGATTCTCAGCATAGGAACAAGAATTTCTATCCCCGCTTTGACATTTGATTGCTTCATCCCGTTGCCGTACATATTCATCATGCGCCTTATCCAGCTCGGTATAATCGCCACCCTCACCAACAGTTGCCATATGACCCGAAGGGTCGCTATATCGAATAGGATTATTTCCCACGTGTGGGGCAATAAACAAGGCAGTGTGCGGGACGCTGCGCCTCCTGCCGCCGGGCATCCTCCGGGCGTAAAATTCCCTCCGGCGAGCGAGCGGTGACGCCCACTCTCCGCTGGGAGCGCCGGGAAGGGCGTTGGGACCGGTCGAGTATTCGTATGAGAAGACCATTTCATCGGTCAAGCTCGTTCGCGTGTGTGACCGTCCCGCTCGATTCCGCCCGCCTGAGAAGCCTGAGCACCTGTCCTGAGCGAAAGCGAAGGATCGGCGAAGGCAAGCTCGATTGAATGTGTGAAGCCCTGTCCCTAAAATCGGACGAGCCCGGCCCCCTTTCATTCTCTCCCCACGAGAGTCCTGTACCGCAGGTACAGGAAAGGAGGTTGTTATGCCCGCTCCAAATCGTTTCATCGGTCTGGATATCCACAAGGCTTATATGCTAGCTGCCGGTGTGGACAAAGACCAGAACGAAGTCCTCTCTCCACAGCGCGTCAACTGGGATCAGTTCGAGGCCTGGATGACGCGTACCCTCAGGCCGCAGGATGAAGTCGTCATCGAGATGACCACCAACACCTGGGATGTGTATGATGCGCTCCTGCCGCATGTTCACTCGGTCTGTGTCGTACACCCGCCCAGCGTCAAGGCGGTCGTCAACCCCCAGGTGATGACCGACAAAATTGCCGCCCGCACCCTGGCCAAACTCCTGGCCGCCAAACTGCTGGTCTCCATCTGGGTCCCGCCTGCCGAAGTACGCCAGCTCCGGGCATTGGTGGCCGAGTATCACAAGATGGCGGTGCTGGGCGCCCAGGCCAGGCAAAGACTGCATGCCCTGCTGCACCGCCACCGGGTCGTCCCGGAAGAAAGGATCGAGATCTTCCATCCGGACAACCGCCCTGGTGGAGCTGCTGCACCTGTCCCTGGCGGAGAAGGCCTGCATGCACACCGACCTGGATACGTTGGCCTTTGCCCAGGCTCAGAAAAAGATCCTGGAAGGTGAGTTGGGCAAATGGGCCGCCCAGGATCCACGCGTACCCTTGTTGGTGCAGTTGCCGGGTGTGGGTCTGCTGATCGCCATCACCCTGCTCTCGGCCATCGGCGACATCCGCCGTTTCCCGGACGAAGATCACCTGGTCGGCTATGCCGGGCTAGGCGCTTCCGTCCATGACAGCGGGCAGACCCGCACCACCGGGCACATCACAAAGCACGGGAGGCGTGACATCCGCCGAGTGATCGTTCAGGCTGCCAACATCGCGGTGCAGGATCACCCTTTCTGGAAGAAGGAGTTCGCCAGATTGGAGCCGCGTCTCGGACGCTCCAGGGCCATCGTACGTATTGCCCGCCTGCTCTTGATCGCCGTCTGGAAGGTGCTCAAGAGTGAAGTGGCCGACAAGCACGCCGATGCCCGCAGTGTGGCGGCTTCGCTCTTTGCGCATGCCTATCGCGTGAAGGTTCGCAATCTCGGTGGCTTGAGCGCCAAGGACTGGACCAGAAGAGAACTAGACCGCCTCGGGATTGGCCGCGACCTGCAGGTCATTCCCTGGGGCAGCAAGAATGTTAAGCTGCCGCCCAGTTCGTTGAAGTAGCGGCAATGTAGCGGGAGAATTAAGTACGGGGAATCGCGTTTCGCCGGACGGCAAAGCGCTATGTTCTTGTTGCTGCTCGGTATTGAAAGGGAAAATCAATTATTAAAGTACAGTCTTGCACCAACTTTCTCGCATTATAATCAGTACACCCCCTATGAGAGACGGGCTTGCTCGGTGCTTAACCGGCTTGCTCGTCTTTATTTATAAACTTCCCTGTAGTGCAACCATTTTTATCAGCTTATGAGTTCGTATTTTTTTATTGGGTGAAAAATCTTTATTTACGGAAGTAACCTGGCAGAATAGCTACCGAACCCTTTCCACAGTGTTCCTTGAGTGCCTACAAATGTTCGGAAAGATTGGTACTTACTTTGTGTATAGTACGCAATGTCGTTGATTATTGTATCCGAAGCAACCGTATACTCTATGCCAGCTTGATCCTCTGATCCTAAAATTACTCGAATTTGATCATAATATAAAGTAAAACTCGATTCAAATGGCTTATCTGGTAATGAGACAACCATTGTGTCTACAAGATCTGGATAACCATATAATTCTATTACTTCGCCTAATTTAATTGGCGTAGTGGAAATAAATCCTAATCCGTCTACTCTTTGATCGGTGAAGCTCATCGCGATGCCATTATCGCAATTTATTCCATGATGGTTCTTTCCAATATAAGGATTATCTATTGTCTTGCAATGTGAAAAAACGCTGTTGTTGCTATTCATAATTGTATTGAACTGTGAAGTCGATGTAATCCCAGGAGTTATTCCAAAAAAACACGGCGGGCCACAAGGTTTGAGGGATATAAAACCACCGTCTTTAACAGAAGACACTGATTTAAATGGCGGCATAAAAATACAGCCTGCTAATAATACGAATAGACAAATGAGGGAAATCGTTTTCATTTTTTCCTCGCTCGAATTTAATGAGTTGACAAATAAACGAGCACGTCGATCCACATTCCTCGTGATGTAGTTGTGTAATCCGAGTAGTTCCAAATATTGTAACTACTTGGATTATAACTCGTCATTGATTGAACAGCTGCTAAAGCAGCTTCCGGGTAAATAGAAGCGGCAAAGGTCTCTGCAAAATCTTCAAGACGGTTAAAATTCCTGTCAGATCCTTTCGGTGGAACATCGCCGTAATAATAGCCAGCATTATTACAACCGCTCGCTTGATCATTTGCGCAGCGTGTAATTCCAATCCTGAATAATATGCCTTGAACGAAATTTGTATGACCGCCCGTGAAATCCTCTAATTCGGCAGAGTTTTGCATTCCAGATGAATAATCCCATGCATGTCCAAGCTCATGGGCGACTGACCAAGTTGTCCATTTGCTAGAAACGGTATTAAGCCATATATGGTGAGCGTCAGTCGTTAATCCCCCATTATCCATGGCTTTCTTCCCAAATTCTACATCACTAAATAACTTGGCAACATTATCTTTGCCACCGACTTTGCTGGAGATATCGCTGCCTGCTTGATAAACGGTAGTTATATCTTTTCCTGACCAATCACTCCCATTTAAGGTCCAGCCATAATCATCGAACATTTGATATTCCAATTTAACTTGATCGCAATGGTCATTTTCGCATGGACGATGTCCCGAAGGGTCGTTATAATTGATGGGGTTGTTTATTGAATACGAGTACCTGTTTAGACTTTGTGGATTGGAAGGATCAGGTATAATGCTGTCAGGCTGCGAAAAGTGGGTAATATAAGCATCATAAAATCTCGCCTTGTAATCCATCAACCCCAGGCTGCCTGCACTGGACTGTCGTCTGTGCAGTCCAGGGAAGCTGTTCCCCTGCGCATCCAGCGCCCGCTGCCCGGTGTAGCCGAAATCCGTCGCACTGATCTTCGCCAGCCCATCGTTGGGCAGATCCCGCACTTCACCGAACGGATAGACGCCTGTCCTAGGCGGACGCCTAGGGCTGCCTGTCCTGGATGCATTTCCAGGGCTGCTGCAGGAGCGCCCCGCTGGCATCCAGCACGGCTGCCACAGAGGTCAGGTGATCGGTGAGGAAGGAGGTCAGTGAGGAATAGGTCCCGCTGATATAGGGGGGTAGTGACGGTTGCCGGGTCACCTCTATCCAGAATTATCTCGGGCACAAGAAGCTCAACACCACCATGATTTATGCAAGAGTGCTGGACTCGACCCTGGCAGACGATTATTTCAAGGCAATGGAGCGGGTGGAACAGCGGCTGGAATTGAGGCTGCCTTCGAAGGAACAGGAATGCTCAAAATATGAAATTGTTAAGGTTCAACCAGACGCTCAATTGTTCGGCTGGATCGAGCGATTGGCTCTACCCGAGCTCTGCGAGGAGGAGCGAGTGGAGATCGCCGGGCAACTCAAACAAGTGCTTTTCCCATCCTATGACAGCCAACCTTCACCGCCAGTGGCCATAGCCATGTAAGCCAGCACCGATATATCTCGAACTTTAAAAACCTGTCGCGTCACAATGTCCTCTACTGAGCGCCGTGAAGAAGTACCGGTTCGGATTTCCTTTCCATTGCATTGAACGTCGGTGCGGCGAAGTAGTAGTGGTTGTGGAAAAGTGGGCAGTGCTCTTCTGTCCACTTTTCCACAACCTTTCCCGGGTGATATTTGGACAATTTTATAAAAAATACCTTGCCCTATCGCTTTTCATAACTAACGAGACTTGTGAAATCATTTCTCCAGCAGTTTTGTGAGTTTGATTTCGATGGCTCCTGAACCAAAAAGGCTATCTTCTGGATAGTTAAAAATCGAAGATGCATCCTTGATTATTTCATGAATAGGCCTCCCGTATTTTGGATTATCTTGATCATATTCGATTAAGCGACCGATAGTTGGCGTAACGGAATCAATTCGACGAAAAAGAGGTACGGGCCAATCCTGTTTTACAAATCTGCGAGAAGTCTTTATGATTGACCACTTTCCTTGAATAATTCCTAAATCTCCGAACCATGCGATTAGAATAGCTTCTTCCGCTTTTATTGCTTCGACCTGAGTGGCTTCTGGAAGATACATGGATTTAGGACCGAAGAAATACCCAAGGCTACATTTAGTTTTGAAGCCGCCGCGGGCAACAAGCCCCATAGCGAACCCATCACTTCGAAGAGGTACTGCGAACCAATTGCCTTCTGAATAAATGATTTTTTTCATTGGTTTATTCCCTTGAAAAAGCTTTTGCAGCATTAATATATTCATCCAAATTTGGATTATACGGAGAAATGGGCCTTATATAGTTTAATGGAGGCTGATAGATATCATGGACTATTTGTTCACGGCCACGTTGAACAAAATAATCATCCGACCTTATATCTATTTCAAATTGGAGGTCCTTAAGCAATGGGTCTCTTGCGTGCTGAGCAGCACGTATGTCTAAATTCTTCGTTCGCCCCGTTCGCATTACTTGCTCAGTATCAGGATCTCGTAATAAATATGTTCCTCCTTGGGGTTCATTTTCCCCTGCTTTCACTGTCACCCTTGTAGCTTGATAAGACTGAGGTTCTATTCCAATAGTGGCCGTCATGGCAAAAGCCATAACCGATCTTTGAACCTCTTGAGCAGGTGCATTACCCACTATGGCACCAGACCCTCCATAATCCTCGTAATGGACAGGTAGTGCCCAACAAAGGAAGGCACAAATGCCTCCCACAATTAAATTCAAGCTGCCGCCAGTGATAGGAATATTTACATCGGCAAAAGGATTAATTGGGGGGTTAACAGTATGACCTGACGGATCGTTATAACGAATTGGATTATTAAGGACGTACGAGTACCTGTTTAGACTTTGTGGATTGGAAGGATCAGGTATAATGCTGTCAGGCTGCGAAAAGTGGGTAATATAAGCATCATAAAATCTCGCCTTGTAATCCATCAACCCCAGGCCGAAGCTGTTTCCCTGCGCATCCAGCGCCCGCTGCCCGGTATAGCCGAAATCCGTTGCACTGATCTTCGGCTTAGCCCATCGTTGGGTAGATCCCGCACCTCACCAAACGGATAGTACCTTTGCTGCTGCAGGGCGCCCCGGCGGCATCCAGCACGGCTGCCACGGAGCCCAAATGATCGCTGAGGAAGTACTTCAGCCCGGAACCATCATTCATCGCAACGGTCATCCCGGCGAAGGCATAATACTCGATCACCTTCTGGGTGGCCCCGTTATCCTGTACTTCATAGGCGCCGCCCGCGAAATAATAGGTTGTCAAGGTGCTGCCGCCGGTCACAGTATACACCTGCTCGACACGGTTCCCATCCCCGTCATAGAAAAATTGCCACATGGCGTTCGTCTGTCCAGGGACCGCGCAATTTCCAGTCACCGACGATACTCCCGACATTCTATTTTCAGCGTTGTAATACTGGAGGAAGGTCTGGTTATTTTCCACCCGGCAGGTCATGTTACCGTTGGCGTTGTAGATATAAGAAGCTGCGGTCGAACCGAGGTGCTTCAATTCGGTCACGGCATGCGGCTTATCCTGGGAATACGAATAGGTTTTATCGGTCCAGGGATCGATTTCAGTAGTCGTGCTGTACTCTATGTACAGTTTGGGGCGGGAGGCAGCCGTGGTGCTGTCGGATGAAGCATAGGAATGCATATCATCAAATTCACCATCCATTTTGAGCAGCCAGCCATAATTTGCATACGTGCCATCCACCAGCTTCTTGAGTTCGGTAGTACTTTAAATTGACATCGATCACAGCCCCCGGCGCAGCGCTCGCCGATACGGAAACATTTCCCGCATCTGTACTATCATAATCACCCGCACCGGTAGCCCGCCCGTGTTCCAATTATGCCCAATGGCATAGATACCCCAAGTCGTCCTGAGTTATCGATCCAATTCTGTTTCAAGCGGTATAGGCGCATCATGCGCGTATCATTTGCCGAGTTCGCCGGTAACGGTCAAGTATAGCTTTGCGCTTGTGATCATCGCGCTCGCAGGGATGCTGGACAGATCGAATTTCATCAGGCCGCGCATTAATCCCGCTGCATTGATTGACTTTCCCACTGAAAAATAAGTGCCGCTGCCATAATTCGTTCCATTATAAAGGGCAGCAGAATTAATCGCAGGAGTTGATCCCCCTCTGTTCCATTAGGCTGGCTCGTAAAGGTGTACTGGAATAACCCCGGGTTATGGGTGCCGGGGTCGGCCAGAGTGCCAATATAGGAGAACCGGTGCGATCTGAAATCGTCAAAATAAATCGTGCCGCGCGGTGCCGGTGTACACGCCCATGGCGCCCAGTAGAACAACATAAACTTTCGAACTGTCATTATCCACGCCCATTACGGTCTGCTTCAACGAGCCCCCAATCCACAAGATTTATCTCCCCCAGTCTGGTGGCTGGCCATGTATTCGATCTCAATGGCGTTCCAACCGGCTGTAAGGTCAGACCATCCGGACGCTTTCCAAACATTTGTATCGTCATTGGCCATAATTCGCACCTGGTAGGTGCTGCCGTTCTTTTGCATTTGGATTACGAAATCAATCTTGGTCGGTGTTAAGCCGTAAAACATTTCCAGGATGTTGCCGGAAGCCACGCTTATATTATTGGGGTTGAAATAGAAGTGCTGCCCGGTAATTCGAGGTATTGGCAAGCGAATGTATCTTGAATATAGAGGTCATTAGTTATCATTGATCGCCGCTTGCAATCCGAAGTTTCCCCAGAAAGTGGAGGACGCAGAAGCTGAAAGGTTACCGCCATCGGTCGAGGATGACGTCCAGCCATCCAGGTTGCCGGTCTCGAAGCTGTTCGAATAGATCGGGTCCGGTCGGCCTGAACCTGTCATTTCCAGGTAATTGGGCGTGAATGAACCCGAAAAGGAAGTATGGTAATAAACAGCAATTCGACCAAGGCCGCCACCGTGTGAAGTATCACCTTGGCTGCCTCCCAGCGCGGTCACGTTCCCATTCCCGCTGACCGTGATCGTATCCGCTTCGATGCCAATGCTGCCGCCCCGAGCCGCCTCCGCTTTGACCAGCGTCATTCTGACCGTTAGCTCCATTGGCTGAGATCGTTCCGGTCAAAGCGTAGTTTCCACTCACGCTAATTGCGTGTGCATAGATCACGACGATCCCGCTTCCACTTCCACCAGTCTTGCCCGGATTCGTCTGTACTCCCGTATTTCCATTGCTTCCACCGCCTCCCGAGCCTAGGTACAACCTTGCCAGGTTAGGACCTCCATATGGCTTTCCTGCAGCTCCTCCAAGTATCGAAGGATATCCAGCCGTTCTGTAACCACCCCCGCCTCCATTAATGCCGGCAGCCGCCGCCACCATCGTTAGACGAGGAGATCCAAGTTCCACCACCAGCTCTCTCCCCTTGTATGCCCCAGGCCTCCATCACCGCCCCGCCGCTCCCACCGTGATAACCAATGATATCCCCCTATGATCATTCCATTTCCCGAGACGAAGAGTATCCTGCCACTCGGAAGGCAAGGATGCCATACTTATAATCATCCCAAAACTTGGCGGTCAGCGTACCATTCATCAGCATATTGTTGTAATTGGGCACACGCTGCAAGACCACCCGTTGCATACCGCTTCCTCGGCCGATGTTGGTATCATCATATTCATGCTCACCATAAAATTTAGTTTTAGGAGATGTGAAATATATTTTGTCTCGTACCACATCGGATACCTGCAGGAATTCATAGTGACCTAAATTGGTAGGCGATGGGCTGTTGCCTTGGAAATTGATCAGCAATACCTCGTCACCCGGGAGTAAACAATCATACCCAAGGGAATAATTTGCCCTGGCATACCAGCTTGTCAATTCAACCAGGCTGTAAGCCACGCCGGAATCCCCGCCGCACAGGTATGGCTGGCAGGCAAACTGTCCGTGCTGAGATTGATGGTCTGGCCGCTGTTGATTTGAACGTCGCCATCCGCACCAGTGCTCCCCGGGGTCGGAGTTACCAACACTACCGGAGTCGCATAAAGCGTCGGAGTTGGTGTAAGGCTGACCGATATAAACTGGCTTGGGGATTGCGCTTACTGTACTGGCCCTTGTCCGATAATAGATTGCTACCCGACCGATACCCCCGCCACGGTTGATGTCTCCATCGTTTCCGCCAATTGCGCTTAGGTTCCCCGGTGCTGTCACGGAAATCGTATCCCCTCGATGCGGATACTGCCGCCGGAACCCCCACCGCTTTGTCCGTTACTTTCATAACCATTATGACCATTTGCAGAGATCGTGCCGGTCCAAGCATAAATTCCATCCCCGCCGAGAGTGCGGGCATCCAGCCAGACAATTCCGCCGCCTATACCACCACCTCTACCAGGTTTTGAATCCGCACCTGCACTCCCACGGCTTCCACCGCCTCCGGAACCCAGGTATAACCTTTCGAGAAGCATATCGCCATAGGTGTTTCCTCCTCTTCCTAGTTGGATATCCTTCATACCCATAACCGCCACCGCCAGCGATATCATGATATCCCCGCCATCTCCGGCGCCCCAGGCTATTCCCCCCCGATACGCCGTAAGTTACCCATCATGCCCTAAACCGCCGTTCCGCTGCCCCGCCTGCTCCTCCACCGTAACCCAAGAAGTCAGCCAGGATTTTCCCGCTCCCCGAAAGCGTGCCCGTCACCCGGAAAGCGATGATCCCGAACTTGTAACTGTCCCACGTGTTGGCTGTCAGAGTGCCATTCAGAACCATGTCAGTATAATGGGGGACGCGCTGCAAGACCACCCGCTGTTGGCCAGTATCAATACCAATATTGGTGTCATCATATTCATTTTCACCGTACAACAGCTGAACCTTTGGCTGAGGTCGAAGTACACCTTGTCGTGATTAAAACCGTTGACGGTCAGGAACTCGTAGTGACCTATGTTGGCAATAGCATTAACACTGCCTCCCTGCATATTGATCAGTAACACTTCGTCGCCTGTGCCAGACAACCAGTTGACGGAGTGACACTTAACACGGTGTAACTTGCCGCCAGGGTTTTTACCGAATAGGCCACGCCATCCCCGCCATCCGTACAGGTATGCGGGATGGTATTATTCATATTAATATTGAAAGTTGCTCCTGCAGCCATGTTTAAAACCCCGGAGGTTTGCGCCCAGCCTGTTGGAGTCCTGGTTGGTGTCAGGGTACGAGTTGGCGTGAACGTAGGCGTATTGGTCCTTGTGGGAGTCAAGAGTGCTCGTTGCAGTATTAGCCGCCAATGTGAATGTGGCCGGTATGGCTGTTGCTGGTTATATAAATTCAGCCGTTGGCTCTCGGTTAATAAGGCGTTGTAATAACGCACTTCATCCATTTGACCCTGGAATCGCTGGGCTGCTATCGATGAGCCAAACACCATCGGGTTTGTACCGTTGGTTCTTGAGCCGGTCACGGTCACAACCGCCGCCAACTCACCGTTCAGGTATAAACGGATTTGCTTCTCAGCCCAATCGTAAGCCCCGGTCACCATCGTCCATGTATCCAATGGAAGCGTCGGCCCGACTACGCGGGCAGGGGCTATACCAAATAACACAAACTCAAGTTGACCTTTGGGATTGATTTGCAGAATGTAGGTTGCATCGCGCTCCACCAAGCGAGTGTATCGTCCGGGGACAATGTTCTCGGGCTTATCCAGGCCGACACTGTAATACTGCTGGCAGAAAAGTCGGTGCTGTTTGGCACGCTGACGTAATCGTCCACTCCATCGAATCGCATTGCAGGTCCTGATTTTCCCGAGTAGATTTTCTGCACTCCTCCATAAAGCGTCGCGGTATGCCCTCGTTCGGACCCATCCGGCGCAGTTGTTCCGCTGGCATCATCAAAACTCCAATACCCCATCAACCCCGTTCCACCGGCCGGGGTCGGAGTGAGCGTTAGTGTTTTCGTTGGAGTGGGTGTTCTTGTCGGGCCTCCAATTGGGGTATTGGTACGTGTTGGTGAGAGCGTCGCGGGCTGGGTGTTGGTCGGCACAGCTACAGTGGGAGTTGAGCTGGGAACGAGTGTTTGTGTAGCAGTGGGAGTCTAAGGCTGGCGGAGCATTAATCGAGAACAGGAAATTCGATAATGAGTTTCCATCAAAAGTTGAGAATGTCCCGACCTGCGTATTGTCCTTTAGGGTACCAGAAATAGTTTGCTCATCCCCTTTCTGCTCATCCGCATAATAAATCGTGACTTTCAAATTTCCACTACTATTCAAGGTTTTGACCTTGATCTTGCCTGCTGCCGAATATGAGATCGGTTCAGATATCAAATTGGTATAAATCCCGCCAACAACTTTATCGAGATATATATTGGTTCGGTCCGTGTACGTTAGCAGAAAATTGACATGAGGCCAAGCGTTGTCAAGGTTAGTTACAAGCCCGGCTTGTGTGCCTTCTGCCACAGTTACTCCCGGTTCTGCATCTACGCTTGACGAATAGTTCGGATACAGAGGAGAAGAGGGAAACCAGGTCAATTTGTCGGATGGACAGGTCATCGATCCGAACACCTCCCCCGATTGCATATGTTCCAGCCGGATCGAATTGTCTGTGTTCCCGGCCGGCCGGTCATTGTGAGCGGGGTTAAAGTTGTGTTGGTTTCGGAATAAGATCCTGCCAGGGTGTTCCCCCTGTATAAACTCCACATCCACACTATCCCCTGGCTCAACCTTCGACTTAATTGCAATTGATACCATGCTCCGTTCGCCAGGTCAGCGGATAGATCGGCCGAATCCGCCAGGTATACATGGGCGCCATTCGTGTCATCGACGTATGTGATTTTTAGAGTATCCGCCTTGTTTTGGATGGTATTATTACCGTAGGCCTTCCAGGCATACATCCCGCCATTGCTGAAAGTGGAGGCGCTCGCATCCCATAATTCAATCCCCAGCGTAGGAGAATTTACCGTGCTGTATCTCGAAATATCCCAAGTCGAACCGCTCAATTGCTTTGCAGGCAGACTAAATGAGACTGGGGCAATTCCCCTCGAGCTGCTGGATGGCGAGGCCTCCGCTACTTTTATTGCTTCCTGGCCAGGTAGCCACGCCACCGAGCCGAAGTTGCCTACCTGCAACAGGTTGCCGATTTTGTCATACTCGTAGTTTCGCCGGTAAGCGTAAGAGGCGGGTGCCAAATTGTAGACCCCAGCGTACACATCTGCGGATGACAATCGGTTCAAGTCGTCATATTCATAAACGCTTGTTTTGTTAAGTACCTGGTCGTACCCTTGGGTGATATTCCCATTCGCATCATAGGTGTAAGTGAAATTCATCAAATTATCATGTGCTGTTCCATTATTCCCGGCCTTGTGCGTAAGCAGGCGCTGGTTCGAATCGTAGGAATTATCAATGCTTACAACATTCCCTGAAATGGTTTGTCCGAGACTGGTGGAGGCAACCCGGCCCAATTCATCGTAAGATAATCCCTGCCAATTTAACAATACTCGATAGAGAATCACTACTGAAATTGGAAGGGCGACCCAGGGCATCGTAATTGTAAGCAATTGTCTCATTATCAGGATTGGTGGAACTTACCGGTCGTCCCAACCAATCCGATATGGTTGTGAAGGTTTTGGTAACACCCGTACCCAACGGTCCAATGTGTTGCGTTGCGGTCACTGTCCGGCCGTAATTCGAATAATCCCAGGCAGTTGCACCGCTTTGGTCGTTCATATAGCTGCGCATACCGATCATGCCCGGGGTGATATTGCCATTGCTTTGGACAATCCCATCAGTGGGAACAACCCCGTCATAATAGTAACTCGCCAATGTCACCGCAGTAGGGTTGGTTGAATCTTTTTTCGTGCTCATTCGCCCCAACTCATCATAGGTAAAAGTGAGACTCTGACCAAGAGCATCCGATTGTTCTGCAAGGTTGCCGTGTGCATCATACGAATATGTCCAAGTCCCCATATCCGGATCATCCATACCGGTCTTTTGGCCCATTAAATTGTAGGTGATGGTAGTCACATTGGATTGGGCATCTGTCGTTTTTACCATCCGGTCGGCTTCATCATAAGAATACTGCGTGGTGGCATACAGGGTTGACCCGGTATATTCTCCTACCTGCACCATACGGCCTAGGCTATCCGTAGTCTCGCTCTTCTGGTTGCCATTCGGGTCCGTCACAGTAGTGGAGAGATAATTATATGCAGTCGTGGTGTGCTGGCCGCCGGGAGTATAAGCATCCGTCTGGCGGCCCTGTGCATCATATAGCTGGTATGAATAAGCGCTCCACACGGGTGTGACATAGTTCCCCCCGGGCGCGGTTACATAGTGAGGTAGGCTCTGCCGGTAGGATAATCCCTGGGAGTTGAAATCTGTATCGGTTATCAGCACTTTACCTTGGTCGGCATCGTAGACCTGGTTTTGCAGAATTCGACCCAGGCCATCGTAAATGCCCCAGATCGATCGATAACAACCTTGCGAACCACAGAACGGATCGAATATCTGCATCGCGATCGCATAGGGCGCATTCACCTGCCCGTTATTCGGTTGGGCATATTGGTATACCATTCCGGCTTGTCCAGCTGCCAGTCCAGGTGGTGTAACCGACAAAGTGCGTCCTAACCCATCGTATGTTGTTACGGTCTTCCAGCTATTCGCGTCGGTAACCTGGTATGGCACTCCCAGGCTGCTCAGATAAAATGTATTGGTAGACTTCATTCAATGCGTTGGTCTGTGTGATTGGGTAGGTATGGAAAGTCGGGTCATAAACAGTAGTTGTCCATTGATATTCGCCATCAGGGTCACTCCCCAGGTTTCCGAAGCTTTTGTAAAGACGCGTCTCTTCAGGGCTCCCATAATCATCATACAAGGTTTCCGCGTTTGTCACATCCATCTCCCCGTCTGTGCGCGTTTGGGTCAGGACCAGATTGCCTTTGCTAACAAGCGTATTTGATTCCATATCATCGTAAAAGTAATATGCATCGGAGTAAATTTGGTTCTCAGCATCCACCAATAATTTTCTCGATACTTTATTAAGGATATATACGGCCGGGTCCGTATTCGTACTGTATTCGTAATAAGTCTTACGATACAAACTGGAACCCTGGTACTCAGATTGGAGCAGTAGATTACCTGTAGCCGGATCGTTGTAGTAGGTAGCTATGCTGGTCAACGTTGGATCATTCAAAGCATCTCCGCTGCTGCGCAGATAAGATTCCACCTTGGCGAGGTAGCGATAATTCCAAGCTGGCGATGTTGCTTTTGTGTTGTCGGTAATATAGGTATTAATTATCTTTTTCCAAATTGTCTTATTCGGATCCGTCCCGGTTGATACTTCTGTAGACAATTCGCGACCGATATCTGGATCACTCGTTCCGAACTTATGTGTTGTGTCGAGGATGTGGGCATCTGCGTTATTGTAGTCAAGGCTGGTTTCGGTCACGGTGGCATACCCGACCAGGCCGCCTTTGTTGGGGCTGTTCCACAAAGTGTTATAAGCTGGAGTCAGGTAGGCGTAACTTCTCGAAGCAGCCTTTCCAAGACCGCTTTCTACATCTGCCTTTTTCACCCGAAAGTTATACCAGGAAGTATTATCTCGACCGTCAGTTTCATACGTGTAAGTTATCTTCCCGCCATAGCCGTTTTCGATTTGAGCAAGGCGTGGGTAATTGAATACGTCGCCATTTCCACTGGCGCGGTTGGGCTTGTCTATATAGGTAAAGCGAACAGTGGCGGCACTCGTGGAGGGCACCATCACTCCATTTTCACTGAACCCGCCGCCGGTAATGGATAGGCTGGAAAGCACCATCGTCCCATTGGCATTCGGGGCAGGATCCAGGCTGTAATTTAAATCATAGACCCGCACCGGGACATCCGGTGGATCAATATTGCAAACCAGACAATAAATCTCGATCCTATCCAGGTACTGGGTGTCGACCAGGTCCCAGGCATTGAAACTGGTCGGTACATCCCCAATCTGATTCCGATTTCCAAGAACAAAGCGGACCTGGTAGCCGGGCTGTGTCCCATTCACATCCGACCCTGTGTACGAGATAGTCGCCCCGTAACTTGAGAGATCATGGGCGGGCACGGGCAAATTGGAAGGTGGATGCGTCTCGAAATAGGAATATTCCATGTAATTCCCATTCGTGTCAACAACGCGGTCCACTCGCCAGCGGCGAGCCACCAAATTGTCCGCTTTCCCAGCATAGCCTAGCGAGGCGTAGGTACCATCCGGGGTTGTGCAGGGATTGCCAGTGGAACAGGAATAGCCATACATCAATGCCAGTTGCTCAGAATCTCTCATTCCATCCCAAGCGGTAACGCGTCCCATCTGTGGTCACCACTTCCCACCACTCTCCGCTTCTATTTGGTACATCCCCGGCATTCCCAATTGCCTCGTTATGCAATTCAATATACAAGAATGCGCTGTCTTTTACATAAAAGCGATCTGCTTTATATGTATCGCGGATAAGTTCGTACATGACACCATTGATGGTCAAAGAAAATGAATTTCCATATCCATAACCATTACCATTTGTAGTGATTTTACGGACGACCTCCGTACCATCGATGCTCCAGCCCTCCCCCACCCATTGAGACTGCACGTCCCCCAACACACCATCTACGGTGGCACTGGAATAGGATAAGGAGAGGCTCGGTGACATTCCTGCCCGTCCTGTTGGTGTCCAAATCGGAACACTGTAGCGTGCCGCTCCTGTGAATAATGAAGTGTAGGGTTGGTCGAACAACAACGCTCCAGTCCCATTCTGCGGCATGGAAGCGCCAAGTCCTGCTCCCCAGGTCGAAAAATGTGCTGCTTGGACTGTTACGCTGTTATTGGAAATATCTGTCTTCAAGATGGGTACTTTCACCCAGACTTGATACTTTTCATCATAAGTCGCCACAAATGGTTCCTGCCCAGCCGGTATTTCCGTCAGGTTGACCACACTATCCATGTTCACTTCAAGGAAAGCGGGAACCTCAAACTTGTCACTGGTATCCTTGCCGACAGCTACCTTTTGTTCCTCGAGTGTTCCATTGGCATCCTCTGCAAGCTTACCTGCATTGATTGCCTGTAATTTAAACTGTATGACCGGTCCTCTTCTCCGGGTTTTCGATAGGCGAGGCGACTAGGAGCGCATCCTGGTTTAGGCTACCTTGTTGCATGTACACCGATAGCTGTCCCAGGGAAGCCCAGCCTCCATCCTGAGATACTGCGGCCACCTGGCTTTTTCCAGCCATTTTTGTTGAACCGACCACAAAGGTGGCTTGTGTGTTCAAGGCTAGCGCGCTCTGATCCATCAGCGAGACTGAATGTAACCACAGCTCCCCTTCCTGGTCGCTGCGGTTGAACTCTGTCACCTGTACTTGATATGAGAAAGCGATTTCCTGACCGGCTGCCAGACTTTCGGGTGCGTAGGATACTTCCTGGTCCGCCGTATTGAACGAAACCGACGCAGATGGATCGAGAATGAATTCGAGTCCCTTTTCCAGGCGGTCCAAATAAATTAGGTTGTCAAGAGGCAAGGAAGTATTGTTCCGGATCCGGACTTCGAATGTAATCGTATTACCTACCACAACAATTGCCGGAGAAGCACTAATTCTAAATTCGACCGGATCGGCTTGTGGTTCGGGCGGTAAATCCATGGTTGGTTGGACAGGCTTTGGAGCGGTTTGCGCCGGCGGCTGATACGCTGGAGGATTGTAATAATCCGGCGTTGCCGTAGGCAAGCTGCGTGCCGGATTTGAAGTGGGCGCCGCCGGGACTGCTGAGTTAAGATTTACAGTCGCTTCTGGTTGTTTTTTTGAAGTGTGGGCCGGACCGCAGGCGTTTAGCAACAAAACGAGCATCAAACCGGCGCGTAAAAAGGCCTTTACACGGCTGCGATTGAAAAACATAAGGACCTCCCCAGGTACTTAATTTAAGAATGGATTTTCTTTTTTTTTATTTGCAATTACAAGCTTCTATCCCACCTGTAAGAAGGCTTCCCCGTAAGATTTTGCGTATCCAACCTGTAAAAGAATAACGCTATCTTTAAATCATTGTAACCATAACAAAGCGAGAATTCAATAGGTTAGGGAATCTTTAAGGTTAAGTGGAGAACTCAGATTACGAAGGACATTTATTGTTCGATTATGAGAATTTTACCTTGACATCCAAGAACAATTGTTCTATGATGAATATCGAAGCGGAATTGCTATTTTCCTTTCCTGATCCAATCTTATTCGTTCCGCGGAAAAGGCAAATTAATGTGACTTTAATTCACCCGGCTTGTCCCGCTTTCATGCGCGTTTTTCGTCATTCCATCGATTGCCGGTATTTCTCACCGGACCATCAGCGAGAATCATGTTCATTCAGAGCACTCATTACGTTTTATGTTTTTTGTTTTTTGTTTTATCTACCCATTGTTTCTATTGTTTGGGCCACCCCTCATTCATTCCTCATCGTACCTTAAAAACGAATGCAACCCCATCTCTCTGCTCTCTATTCCCTACTCTCTTTTCTAAAAATATCAATAATCTTAAAGTACATATTAATATTATTAATATAAACCTCTTGACTTTTAATATTTTATGTGTATAATCTAAATCAGATTAATATGGAAGTTAAAGGAACTCAAAATTATGAAATCAGCCCTCAGTAAATGCCCGGTTTGCGACGGCGAACTCACCGTCACCCGCCTGCGCTGCGAGACTTGCGATACCGTCATCGAAGGCCGCTTTGCCAACGCCGCCTTTGCCGGGCTCACCCCCGAACAATTGGATTTCATCGAGACCTTCGTCCGCTGCGAGGGCAAGCTCACCCGCATGCAGGATGAGATGGCCCTCTCCTACCCCACCATCCGCAACCGCCTCCAGGAAGTCATTCGCGCCCTCGGTTACGAACCCGGCAAGGACGAGACCCCCGAGATCTCCGATGAGAAACGCTTGAGCGTCCTGGAAGACCTCGATTCCGGTCAAATTTCCGCCGAAGAAGCCATGCGCCTTTTGCATGCAGAGGAGTAACCCATGCAACAAAGAACTGTATCGGTCAATCCAAATACCAAAGTGCTGGTGCACGCTGTTCATGGTGATTTACGCGTCGCCGGCTGGGAACGCAATGAGCTCGATGGTCAAGACGGATGGCAGCCAGCTTGACATGCCTTCCGGCGCTGACCCGCTCACCATCTCCTCGGATGAGGATCTGATCCTTTATGTGCCGCGCAGTACCGATCTGACCATCGAGAAGGTTTCCGGGGATGCCAGTTTGCAGGCCCTCAGCGGTCCGGTCACGCTCGGACCCGTGGCCGGTGACCTGACCATCAAGGATCTCGGCCCTGTCACCCTGGGCACGGTTTCCGGGGATGCCTCCCTGCGCAATATTGGCGCCTTGAACGCCGAAAATATCAGCGGCGACTTCGCCCTGCGCGGTGGCCGCGGTGTCTGCGCGGTCGATGTCATCGGCGGGGACGCCTTCCATCCGTGATATCGACGGCATGGTCGCCATCGAACAGGTCGGTTCGGACCTGTACGTCCGCAACGTCCATGGGGCAGTCAACGTCAATGCCGGCGCGGATGTGGCCCTCTACCTGGAACCCCTCCCCGGCCAGACCTATGATGTCACCGCCGGCGATGACCTGATCCTGCGCCTGGCGCCGGAGGCCAACGTTAAACTCCACCTGACCGCCGGCTCGCCCGATTCGATCCACGTCGACTTTCCTGGCGTGGAAGTGCCCGAGGATTGCCGCGGCTGTGAAGTGGTCATTGGCTCGACCGCCGAGAATATGCCCGAAATGCTCCTGACCGCCGGCGACGATCTGCTGGTCACCAGCCAGGCCGATTCCTGGGATTCCGCCGCCGATTTCGGCGTGGGCATGCGCGATGGCGGCGAATGGAACATTCCGCCCTTTGAGCTGCCGGACGATTTTTCGGAGCGCATCAACCGCCGTGTGCAGGCCGCCATGGATCGCGCCCAGTCTCACCTGGAAGCCGCCAACCGCCGGGCCGAATTTGCCGGTCACCGGGCTTCCATAAAGATCGATGCTGCCATGCGCCGGGCCGAAGCCAAGGCGCGTGCCGCTGAAGTGCGTGCCCGTCGCGGCCAGGCCAAAATCAATGTCGGCCGCTGGAACTGGGACGTCACGCCTCATGCGCCCCCCGAGCCCGCCGCGCCTGTCTCCGATGATGAGCGTCTGACTGTTTTGAAAATGCTCCAGGAAAAGAAGATCACCATCGAAGAAGCCGAGAAACTGCTGGCCGCTCTCGAAGGTAAATAAGAAATAACGTAGTAACGACTTTAGTCGTTCACCATCCAGCAAATACGCATCATTCCTTCCCCTCACCCTGCCCTCCCGCCCGGCGGGAGCTGCAGGCGGGAAGGGACTCAGGAGGACCAAATGACAGACCAGGAACGTAATCAAGTATTAAAAATGATCAAAGATGGCAAGATCACACCCGAGCAAGGCTTGCACCTGATGCAGGCCCTTGACCAGAACCCCGTCGAGCAACCCCTCCCTATCCCCGAAGTCACACCCATGACTGGCTCCACAGACACGCCGCCGGCCTCTCAACCTTTTCTCTCCTCTGATCCGCGTTTGGAAAACCTGAAGTCCACCGTCCACCGCCTCTGGCAGATCCCGCTTTGGATCGGCATCGCCTTCGTCATCGCCAGCGCCCTGGGAATGTATGCGATCATGCTCGGGCCCGGCCTGAACTTCTGGTTCTATTTCCTGCTGCTGCCTTTGCTGCTCGGCGTGGCGCTGACTGCCGTGGCTGTTGGCAGCCGCCAGGCCCGCTGGATCTATGTCGACGTACACCAGAAGCCCGGCGAGCACCCTGAGCGCATCTTCCTGGGTTTTCCACTGCCCCTGAAATTCACCGCCTGGATCTTGCGTACCTTCGGCCCATGGATTCCCCAACTGCGCCGCACCAATGTGGATGAAGTCATCCAGGTCATCGAGAGCGGATTCGCCGGCAATGAACCCGTCATCGTCAATGTTGATGAGGGCGAAGGCGGCGAGCGTGTAAAGGTTTATATCGGATAAGAAAATCAATTTTCTTTCCTTGGCGTACTTTGCCTGCACTGCCTGCGCCAGGACCGCAGGTACAGGTGTGCAGCAGGCACAGAGTGGCCTTTGTGTTTATTTTTTCCCATTCGCCTTTCGTGCCTTTGTGGTTAAGTCGAATTAAAATCTTGCGCAATTATTACCAGATAGGAGAGAAATATGGCCAGCGTTGAAGAACGAATGAAAATTTTGAAGATGATCGAAGAAGGCAAAGTGAGTGCAGAAGAAGGCGCCAAGCTGCTCTCTGCGCTTTCCAATGCCAACCGTCCCCTGGGCGGGTTGTCAGCCAGCGGCGCCAAGTGGCTGCGCGTGCGTGTCACCGACGTCGCCTCCGGACGCTCTAAAGCCACTGTCCAGATTCCCATCAGCTTGATGGAGGCCGGCATGAAGATTGGCGCTCATTTCGCTCCCGAAATCGATGGAGTGAATATGGACCAGTTAATGGAAGCCCTGCGCACCGGCACCACCGGCAAGATCATCGACGTGGTGGATGATGAGGACGGCGAGCACGTCGAAATCTTCGTCGAATAGTTATAGAACTTCGTAAAAAGCTAATCCATTCCTATCGAGGCTACTTTGCTTAAACTACTTCGGCAGCGCAACTTTTCATTGTTATGGTTCGGGCAATTCATTTCTGTCATTGGTGATTGGGTCCTTTTTATTGCCCTGCCCTTTTATACCTACAGCCTGACCGGCTCGGTTCTGGCTACCGGCGCGATGTTTATCGTTTCCACCTTGCCGCGTCTGGTATTGGGGTCCTTGGCGGGCGTGTTCGTCGATCGCTGGGACCGCAAGCGCACCATGATCGTGGCCGATTTATTGCGAGTCCTTATCGTTCTGATGTTGGTCTTGGTTCGCTCCCGTGATTGGCTGTGGTTGATCTACGCCTCCTCATTCCTGGAATCAATCGTTTCTCAATTCTTCAACCCGGCGAAAAGCGCCGTGATCCCCCTGATGGTCGGTCAGAAGGACCTTCTGGCTGCCAATTCGCTCAATGGGCTCAGCGATGCTCTTACCCGGCTGCTTGGATCGGCGCTTGGTGGGGTCCTCATGGGCTGGCTCGGTTTTTCCAGCGTTGTATTGCTGGATGCAGGCTCGTTTCTTATCTCCGCTTTTATGATCTTGCTCATTTTCCTGCCCGCTCGCCCGGCTGCAGTTCCGGCTATAGCACCCGCCTCGTTTACGGGAGGCTTTCTGGGGGTCTGGCGTGATTTGGTTGACGGTCTTCGGCTCGTAAAACGAAACCGCTTGTTGTTGATGCTCTTTATTGTCCTGGGGGTGGCATTCCTGGGTGACAGTATGATCACTGTCTTGATCGTGCCCCTGGTAAAGGTGTTGATGGGCGGCGGATCGCAATTGCTGGGATGGCTGATGATGACCCAGGGTGTCGGTGGCCTGCTGGGCGGCTTACTGATCGGCCAATTCGGAAAACGATTCGCGCCCCGGCGTATTTCCGCCATCGGGCTGGTTGTAACCGGCATGGTTATCCTCGCCATCATTGCCATTCCTCACTCGGTTTTCGTGCTGCCGCTCATGGCGCTTGCCGGGTTGGCTGCCTCGTCCTGGCTCATCAGCAGTGAGACCCTTTTACAGTTGGGCGCCAGCGATCAATTCCGCGGCCGTATCTTCGGTACGCTTGGCACCACCTCTGCCCTGGCCAGCCTGGTCGGCATGCTGTTGGCCGGCTCAATGGCCGACCTGCTGGGGTTGGTGCTGGTTTTGTGCGTTTCAGGTGGCTTATATATCCTTTCCGGTTTATTGGCCTGGTTCATGCTTCCCAAGACCCAGATTCCTCCGCTTGATCAACCTGCTCCGATCGAGAGCGGGCTTTCCACTGGACAGGCGTCGGCAGATTGAAGTAAATTGAAACTTAATCTATTCAGACCGCTCTCACACCGCCCTTTTGCACTGCTCTGGAGTGGCCAGACTGTCTCCCGCCTGGGTGACAGTCTTTTCCGTATTGCACTTGCCTGGTGGGTGCTGGAGAAGACTGGCTCAGCCACCGCCATGGCTACCGTCCTGGTCTTCTCGTCGGTCCCCATGCTGATCTTCCTGCTGGTCGGAGGAGTGGTCACCGATCGTTTCCCGCGTCTGCGCATCATGCTGCTCTCGGATCTGCTCAGCGGCCTGGTTCTAACCGCGGTCACTCTGTTGGCTTTTACCGGTCGGCTGGAGGTCTGGCATATCTATATTGCCAGCATTATCTTCGGCTTCGTGGAGGCATTTTTCTCCCCGGCTTATACCGCTACGATCCCCGAGATCACCCCCAAAGAGATGCTGCCCGGCGCCAATTCCCTGACCAGCCTCAGCCAGCCGTTGACCAGCGTCATCGGCCCTGCGATTGGGGCCTCCATTATTGCATTGGGCGGCACACCCACTGCCTTTGGGCTGGATGCCCTCTCGTTTTTTATATCGGCGGCCTGCGTTATTCCCATCCTGCGCTCTCATCCCGAGCTCAACTTGCCTCCTTCAACCTCCGCAGCTGGATCCGGTTTCCAATCTGCAACCCCTGATTTGGGATTTCGGACGGTCTTTCAGGATCTCCGCGACGGATTCAAAGCAGTCATCGCTTCACCCTGGTTATGGATAACCATCGCCATTTTCGCCGTTGTCAACGTCACCGCCTTCAGTCCGCTGTCTGTATCCATGCCTTTTCTGGTGAAAGTGGATCTCCATGCCGGTGTCGGCACCCTGGGTCTTTTTTCTTCAGTCAGGGCCGCCGGGTTTGTGATTGGGGCCATCTGGCTGGGCAGTTACGCCAAAATCAGGCGGCGTGGTCCCTTCGGTTATATTTCTACCGTCTTTACGGGTATTATCGTGGCCATTTTTGGTCTGACCACATCCATCCCTGTTCTGGCAGTGGTTGCCTTCCTGGGCGGAATGGTTATATCCGTTTTTGGCTTGATCTGGACCAACACGGTGCAGGAGCTGGTCCCGCGTGAAATGCTGGGCCGGGTCGCCTCCATCGATGCGCTTGGTTCCTACGTATTACTCCCTGTTGGCTATGCGATTGCCGGCTGGGGCACCAATCTGCTCGGTGCGCCGCCGGTCTTCATAATTGGAGGCGCTCTAACGATCGTACTTGCCTTGCTGGGATTGTCGCATCCGGCCATCCGGAATCTGGACTAAGCCCTGTCCGATTTAAGCGGAATTTAGCCATCCACATTCAACCCGCGATATAATCGGCGCGGAGTTATTTATGCCCAGCATCTACCCCTTCACTGCCATCGTCGGACAGGAACGCATGCGGCGTGCCCTGATCCTTAACGCTGTTGACCCTCGCATCGGCGGCGTCCTGATCCGCGGCGAACGCGGCACAGCCAAGTCCACCGCTGCGCGCGCTCTGGCGGCGCTCCTGCCCAAGGTCCGCACTGTGCGTGGTTGTCGCTTCGGCTGTGACCCCGACCAGCCGGCTTCCTGGTGTACGGAATGCCGCGAAAGGGCCGCTTCCGGCGAACCGCTGCCCGTCGAAGAAAAACCCATCCCCTTCATTAACTTGCCTGTTTCGGCCACCGAAGACCGGGTGGTCGGCACCTTGGATATTGAACGCGCCATTCAGAAGGGCGAGCGCCATTTCGAAGCCGGTGTGCTGGCAGCCGCCAACCGCGGCCTGCTCTACATCGACGAGGTCAACCTGCTCGACGACCACGTGGTGGATGTGCTGCTCGACTCGGCTGCCATGGGCATGAACATTGTCGAGCGCGAAGGCATTTCCTTCACCCATCCCGCCCGTTTCATCCTGGTCGGGACCATGAACCCGGAGGAAGGTGACCTGCGCCCGCAGTTGCTCGACCGTTTCGCCCTGTCTGTGGAAATTACCGGCATCCGCGACGCCCGCGCCCGGGTGACCATCATCGAAAATAACCTGGCCTTCGAAGCCGACTCGGAAGCATTCCGCAGGCTCTGGCAGCCGCATGAAGACAAACTCTCGCGCCTGATCGCCAAGGCCCGTACCATGGTCGATAAAGTGACCTATACCCGCCGCGACCTGCTTTCCATCGCCGCCCTGACCGCCTCCCTGAACGTGGACGGCCACCGCGCCGATCTGGTCATTCTCAAGGCTGCCCGCGCCCATGCTGCCTATGAAGAGCGCATCGCCATTACGGACCGGGATATTGCCCTGGCCGCCGAGCTGGCCCTGCCCCACCGCATCAAGCACGGCCCCTTCCACCAGGCCGAGATCTCCCCCGAGCAGTTGCAGGAACGCATCGAGCAGTTGCAGGGTTCATCTTCCGAAGGCGAGCCTTCCGAACCCTCCGAGCAGGAACCTGACCCTGAATCTGTAAAAAAAAAGCCGTAGTTGATACGGGCGAACAGGAAAACCCTGACCTGACCCCCGACGCCGAGCCCTCTCCCCAACAGACCGTTTTCGATGGGCAGGATGCGCACTGGTGGGATGGCGGTAAAAAGGTCAAGGTCGGCGAGACTTTTGAGCCGCGTAAACTCGATACCCCGCTTGATAAACTAACCCGTCACCACGCCGGACGCCGCTCGCGCACCCATACCGAACGCAAGCGTGGTCGTTACATCCAATCCCGGCCCGCCAATGGTAAGACTGACGACGTGGCTTTCGATGCCACCATCCGCGCTGCCGCTCCCTTCCAAAAACGTCGTACCGAACAACGCAAGAAAGTGGCCTTTGCCATCCAGAAAAGCGACCTCCAGCGTAAGGTGCGCGTTAAAAAGGCCGCCAACCTGATCCTATTTTTGGTGGATGCCTCCTGGTCCATGGCCGTGGCAGAGCGCATGGCCGCCACCAAGGGTGCCATCCTGTCCCTTTTGACTGACGCCTACCAGCGTCGTGACCGCGTTGGCCTGATTGTCTTCCAAAAAGACCGCGCCACCCTCATCCTGCCGCCAACCAGTTCGGTAATGCTTGCCCAACGCGCCCTCTCGGACATCCCCGTTGGGGGAAAGACGCCCCTTTCCGCCGGCCTGTTGATGGCCTATGAAGTGCTCACGCAGGAACAGATCATCCACCCGGATGTTGAGCCGTTGTTGATCGTCCTGACTGATGGAGCCGGAAATGTCTCGATTGGCGCCCTTCCGCCTCAGGAAGAATCCCTAAGCTTCGCCGAACAGATCGCTGGCCGGAATTACCGCACCGTGGTCATTAATATGGAACATGCCTCTTTCGATCAAGGCCTGGCGCAATCGCTCGCCGACCACTTGGAGGCTCCTTGCTACACTCTGAATGAGCTTAAGGCCGAAAGTATCTTGAGCACCGTCCGCCAGGAAATGTCCGAACCCAAGAAGAAATAATATAAAAAAAGGATTGCGAGTTTCGCTCACAATCCATTTTTTTATGAATAAAACACGTTCCGGCAGGTTACAAAGCAGTGCCGCAATTGGGACAGTGTTTCCAATTATCCTGGACAAGCTCGCCACACTGCGGGCATGGATGAGTTGCAACTGGCGCAGCAGCCGGCGCAACATTGGAAACCGGGGACACCGGAGCAACCGCGGCAGCATATGCCCTCGGTCTGCGTATGTACGATACGAGCCAGATGATGCCCAGTACTACCAGCGCAAGGATTCCCAGAGTGAACAGTCCCTGGATAATCCCGCCTATGATATTAAATCCGCCAAAGCCCATCATACCCCGGCCGCGCATATTCATGCCAGGTCCACCGAAGCCATAATTGCCAAAGGGCCTCATGCCAGGATATTGCCTGGGGCTGCCGGGCTGCACATTCTGTGGACTGGGAACTTGCACACCAGGCTGAGTCAACCTTGCAATTCCGCCTATACTGGCAAGACGGTGGCTCAGCAAGAACACACCACCGACCGCTGCGGCAACAACCACAAGCACGATAACGATACCAATAACCCACTTCCAAACTCTTTTCATATCTTACACTCCTTTTTTAATCTTTTTCATTATAGCCATTCAAGATGAATTTACTATGAAGAATTTATCGAGATTTTGTTAAGCTTAAAACCAAAAATGATATACTTTACTCATGCAAACCCTCGGCATTTTTGGCGGGACCTTCGACCCACCCCATCTCGGTCACCTGATCCTGGCCTCCGAGGCCCGCGCACGCCTTGCTCTTGACCGTTTGCTGTGGGTTCTGACCCCCGATCCGCCTCACAAACAGGGCCAATCCTTTGCTCTGCTCGAACATCGTTTGGCGATGGTGAAACTTGCCATTACAGATAACGCGCAATTCGAACTCTCCGATGTAGAGTTGACCCGCCCCGGCCCTCACTACGCAGTGGATACAGTCAATCTCCTGGCCGGGCAAAACCCGGCTGCCCGGTTGGTCTACCTTATGGGCGGCGATTCGCTCTGCGACCTTCCAACCTGGCACCGCCCGGCGGATTTCGTAGCCGCCTGCCATTTGATCGGCGTCATGCAGCGCCCGGGCGCCCTGGTTGACCTGCCAGCTTTGGAAGATGTCCTGCCGGGCTTGACCGCCAAAATCCGCTTCGTGGATGCGCCTCTGCTCGATATTGCCGCTCACGATATCCGCTCCCGAATTAAGAATGGACAACCTTTCCGCTACTTCCTGCTGCCGGCGGTGTATGAATACATTCATCAGCATGAGATCTACCACCAATAACCGTTGGGGCTGACCTATTTGTTCCAGGCAGTGTCATGTGTCGGCCCCGCTGCTATGGAAAATTAAACAAAAAACTGGCTCAGTGTAGAGCCAGTTTTTTTGATTTCAAATATCCGCCGTGTAGCTCAGGTTGATCCAGTGTCCCTCGCCGATTTTCCCCCAACCATTCCTCTGCATGGTGATTTCGAACAAATCTCCCAGTTCCACTGTCCCGATCGCGTCGTTACTTTCGCCCGGCTGCTCATGTACATTCAGGGAGGTCGCGGTAACGCGCACCCGCCGTACGAGTTGCTGACGCGGTACAAGCACCGCCCGCTCATACCCTTGGGCCTGGGTCCAGGCCAGGTAGAAGGTCAGCCATGGGATGCCCTGCGCCTGACCGGTATTATCCTTTCTTAACGGGTCATAGATGTATACTTGTTTTACATCCATACCCACGACCACCACATAATAAGGCCCTTCGAACTTTTCAGGCGACAGCCCGGCCTTTTCCAATATAGCCTGACGCAAGGGGACAATCACCGGTCGCCCGCTGAAAAGGATCAGCGACAGGTCAGATAGCTTCAGGTTGCTGCGTAACTCAACCGGAACGCCATTAACGCTCATCGCATTCAATATTTGTGTGAACGAGAGTGGACTGCTTGCGTTCTTACCGGCCTGGTTGTAAAAATTGCCTTGAGTGAGGTTTTGATCGATATAAGCCCGTACCAGCATGACACCCGCCGCCGCACCTGAATTGTTGGTAATTAAATCAGTATTGCCTTCCAGCTGGGGGATGTAAGGGACCGGTAGGATGGATACAATTGGTCCAGATGGACCAGGTTCTGCGGGAATGGGTTCAGACGGTGCGGGTGTTCCAATTACAGAATCCACGACCTGGCGAATGTGATCCAGTGCGGCACGTTCGGGTTCAGTCATACGGCCTTCTCCTTGGTTCGATTTCATCCCTATTGTATAGAAGATTCGCGGTAAGCACAATCCTATTTCTGCCCATAAAGAAAAAAAAGACGGCGGGGAACTCCTGCCGTCTTTATTCCTAGCTCTCAACTGAAACAGGCTCTTTTTTCTTGGTTTTGCCTTCCTTGATCTTGAACTCCAATCCATTGCCATCTGGTTTCGTATCTACGTTCACGGAGGCACCGGAGGGAATGCTGCCGCCCAGCAGTTCAACTGAAAGCGGGCTCTCGACGAATTTCTGCAAGGCCCGCCGCAAGGGTCGGGCACCGAAAGCCTCATCGTAGCCGGTTTTGGCCAGCCAATTGCGGGCTTTTTCGGTCAAATCGACTTTCACACCGAACTCGTTCAGGCGGTCCTGGATTTCCTTCATCTGCAGGCTGACGATCTGCTCCATCTCATGCAGGGAAAGCGGCGAGAACATGATGATCTCATCGATACGGTTGAGGAACTCGGGTCGGAAGGTACCCTTGAGGGCTTTCTCGATCTTGGAATGAGCTTCACGGTCCTCATCGGTCTCGGAGGGCTGCAGGAAGCCCAGGGTGCCGCCTTTGCGCACATATTCGGTACCCAAGTTCGAGGTCATGATTAGCACCGTATTCCTGAAGTCAACCACATTGCCCTGGCCATCGGTCATCCGGCCATCATCCAGGATTTGCAACAAGGCATTCCAGACTTCAGGATGGGCTTTTTCAATTTCGTCGAACAACAGTACCCGGTATGGGCGCCGGCGGACGGCCTCGGTCAGTTGGCCGCCTTCCTCGTACCCTACGTATCCTGGCGGGGCGCCGAACAAACGTGAAACGGTGTGCTGCTCACGATATTCGGACATGTCGATTCGCACCATGGCTTCTTCGTCATCGAACATGAACCAGGCCAGGGCTTTAGCCAGTTCGGTCTTACCCACTCCCGAAGGACCAATAAATATAAATGAGCCGATCGGCCTGGATGGATCCTTCAAACCTGAGCGCGCCCGCCGAATGGCATCTGAAACGGCGTGGATGGCTTCATCCTGTCCGATAATACGCTCATGCAGGCGCTCTTCCATGTGCAGGAGTTTTTCAGACTCGCTCTCCATCATCTGGCTGAGCGGGATGCCGGTCCATTGGTGCACCACTTCGGCGATATCATTGACATCCACCACCTCATCGAGGTGATGCTCCGATTCCCATTTATCGCGTTTGGCAGTGAAATCCTGTTCCAGGCGTAAACGTTCGGCCTTTTTCTGGGCCGCTCTTTCATAATCCCGTTCAATGCCGGCTTGTTCTTCTTCAGCGCGCAGCTTATCGATCTCGTTCTTCTTTTCCTTCAATTCCGGGGGCAGGGAATACAGCGCCACGCGCAGCTTGGCAGCCGATTCATCCATTAGGTCAATGGCTTTGTCCGGCAGGTGCCGGTCGGTCACATAACGGTCCGAGAAACGCGCGGCTGCTACCAGGGCTTCATCGGAGAAGCGCACCTTGTGGTGGGCTTCGTAGCGGTCGCGTAGACCTTGCAGCATCTTGATGGTGTCATCCACGCTCGGTTCTTCCACATAGACCGGCGCGAAACGGCGCTCGAGAGCTGCGTCCTTTTCAATGTACTTATGGAATTCATCCAGGGTTGTGGCACCGATACACTGCAATTCGCCACGCGCCAGAGCCGGCTTGAGCATATTGGAGGCATCCATGGCTCCCTGGGCTGCACCCGCCCCCACCACGGTATGCAGCTCATCGATCAACAGGATGACTTCCCCGGCAGCCCTCTGGACTTCTTCAATGGCTGACTTGAGCCGTTCCTCGAATTCACCGCGGAAACGGCTGCCGGCGATCATGGCACCCAGATCCAGCGAGACAACTCGTTTGCCGGAGAGGATCTCCGGGACATCATTGGCGGCGATTTTCTGGGCCAGCCCTTCGACGATGGCGGTCTTCCCAACACCAGCCTCGCCAATCAACACCGGGTTGTTTTTGGTGCGCCGGGAGAGGATCTGGATAACACGCATGATCTCTTTATCGCGCCCGATGACCGGGTCCAGCTTGCCTTCCCGGGCCAATTGGGTCAGGTCACGTGAATATTTTTCTAGTGTACGATAGCGCGTTTCAGCCTGTGGGTCGGTAACCCGCTGCCCGCCGCGCAATTGCATGATCGCATCCAGCACCCGTTCACGGGTCAGGCCGGCGCTTTCAAGGATGCGGGCGGCAGAGGTGTTACGCTCGCTCATAATAGCCAGGAATATATGCTCGGTTGAAATATATTCATCCTTCAGCCGGTTGGCTTCCTCGTTGGCCAAGTCGATGATCCGTTTCACCCGTGGGGTAATGAAAATCTGGCCTGCCCCGCCGCCAAATATGTTGGCTTTGGGGGTCATACGCAAGGTCTGGTCGAGACGTTCGGTCAGTGCCTGGGCGTTGATGTTCAACATTTCCAGGATCTGGGGGATCACGCCACCCGGCTGTTCAATCAAAGCCAGCAGGATGTGTTCAGTATCAATCTGGTTATGGCCATAGCGTTGGATGATTTCGGCAGCCCGCTGGGCAGCCTCTTGTGCTCTTTCTGTAAAGCGATCAAATCGCATCATAAGCAGAATCCTTTTGAGTCTTTGTATTGGGACGATTATAACAAAATCGACATCCGCAAATTGAAAGTATCCTGTTAGAGAAACATAAGAATTTCCCTATCATTTTACTGAAAACCCGCTAGAACGCAAGCCACATACGAGTATTTCCGCTATAATATATTGGATGGCCGCCATAACCTCCTCAATTCTTGCTCATCAGCCGCAGTTGCGCCCTTTGAATATCCTGCGCGACCTGCCGGGGGTGGCCGATTTGGTCGAGAAGTGCTTTGCTGACACGATCGACTCGGATGGTCGCCGCTACCTCCAGCAAATGCGCCGGGCCGGTCAGGATAATGCTTTCATGCGTTGGGCCGCCAACGCAGTTGAAAGTGTATCCATGCCATTATCCGGGTACGTTTGGGAGGAGAATGGTGAAATCATCGGCAACGTCAGCCTTATCCCCTACCGCCATAAAAAGAAAAAAATCTATTTGATTGCCAATGTTGCCGTCCGGCCGGATTGTCGACGCCGGGGCATTGGGCGCATCCTGACGGCTACTGCCATGCATCACGCTGAAGAGCATCACGCCATTGCAACCTGGCTGCACGTACGCGCAGACAACCCCGGCGCAATTGCACTCTACGCTAGCCTGGGTTTCAAGGAACTCGCCCGCCGCACGCTCTGGCAGGCCAAACCGGACCGCAACCTCGCTTTGGATGGATCAAAGATACAAATCGCAACCCGCACTGCCCGTGACTGGGCGTTGCAGGCCGCCTGGCTTGACCGACTTTACCCGGAATTGATGACCTGGTACCAGCCCCTACCCTGGCGGTCGCTCCGCCCCGGTCTCGGACCGTTCCTGTACCGCTTGATCATGGACTACGAAGTCCGTCATTGGGTAGTCCGAACAGATGGGTCATTATCTGCCGTTCTAAGCTGGCAGGCCATGGCTGATAATAACGATCGGCTGTGGGTTGCCATCCCTGCGCAGGGCAGCCAACAAGATCTGACCGCACTGTTGCTTTTTGCACGCCGCAACTTGCCCTGGCGCAAGACGCTCCTGCTGGACTATCCCGCCGGGGAATCCGGCGCTGCCATTGAGGCGGCTGGCTTTCAATCGAACCGAACTCTGCTGTGGATGAAACTTCAAGACGAGAATCCCGTAAATAATACCTAGGAGGCTCTTATGAAATTCATCTTGCGTTGGGCAATCAACACGGTGGCTTTGTATGTTGCCATCATCCTATTACCCCGTTACATTACTCTGGAAGGCAGCTGGGCCAGCATCATCTGGTTAGCCTTAATCTTCGGACTGGTGAACGCCATCCTGCGTCCGCCGTTCAAAGCCCTATCCTGTCTGCTGATCATCCTTACCCTGGGATTGTTCACCCTGGTTATCAACACGCTGCTCTTCGCCTTGAGCGGTTGGGTCGGCAGCCAATTTGGGGTAGGCTTCACCCTGGCCCAGCCATGGTTCTGGAGCGCCTTCCTCGGCTCACTGGTCACCACGATTATTGGCGGTGTGCTGAATGGTCTCCTGCGGGATGAACTAAGGAACCGCAAGCGCGCGTAGCATTAAAAAATGCTGCCAGGCGGATCACTCCGCCGCTTATCCAGATCAAATCCTAAAGTCAGGGACACGCTGAAACGTGTCCCTTTTCCATATTCAAAGAACGAATAAGAACACCAGATCGTTCACATTCGTACCAGTCGGACCGGGCTTGAGCAGGTCATCCAACCCGGCAAAAAAGGAATAGGAATCGTTCCGGCTCAGGAAATCGTCGGGGTGTAGATTCAACGCGGCTGCCTGCCTGTAAGTCGCACCTGTTACCACTGCCCCGGCCGCGTTGGTGGGACCATCCTCGCCATCCGTGGCAAGTGTGATGAGCATCACATCCGGAAAATCAGCCAGCTCAGTTACAGCGGCCAGAGCCAGCTCGGTATTACGCCCGCCTTTACCTTTCCCCGTAATAGTGACCGTCGTTTCTCCGCCCGCGACGATACAAGCCGGGCGCGGAACCGGGTCGCCAGTTCTTTTTGCCTGGCGTAGGGTAGTCGCCAACTCAAAAGCAGCCTGGCGGGCTTCGCCTTGCAAATCGATGCGCAGCAGGTATGGGTGGAACAATTCCAGCTCGGCTTGTTTCAAGGCAGCCTGTGCAGCCAGCAGGCCGCTGCCCACGACGACATTCTGGACTTTTTTGAAGATCGGATCACCCGGTTTGGGGGTCTCCGGGGCCTGCTCCAGGGCGGACAGGATCGATCCCGGGAGCTTGCCGCGTAATCCATATTTTTCCACCAAAGCCATTGCATCCGCCTTAGAGGTTGGGTCAGGAGCAGTCGGACCGGAAGCGATCGCTTCGAGCGGATTACCGACCACATCCGAGAGGATCAGGCTTACAATCGTCGCACCATTGGAGGCCCGCACCAACCCGCCGCCTTTCAACCGCTCCAGGCGGCGGCGCAGGCTGTTCATTTCGTCAATCCGCGCCCCTCCCGCCAACAGCGCCGAGGTGAGCGCCTGCATATCTTCCAGCGACACCCCGTTCAGCGGTGTGGTTACCAACGCTGAGCCGCCGCCCGAGATCAGGCAGAAAAGCAGATCATTCTCAGCGAATCCTGAAACGAATTCAATCGTCTTTTTTCCTGCTTCCAGGCTGCGCGCGTCCGGAACGGGGTGGCCGCCCTCGAGAATAGTGAATGGCAACTCAGGCACTTCGGAGGCATGTTTGGTAGTAACCAATCCAGCCTGCAGGCGTGTTCCAAGGATCCCGGCCAAACTTGTGCTCATCCCAAGCGCAGCTTTTCCGATCCCCAGCAGATACACCCGCCTGAAGGCCGCCAGGTCATACGAACGCCCGGCTGCATTCACAATGTTACCTGAGCGCCGGACAAAGCGTTCGACCGCTGCACCCGGCTCCACGGCGCGGATGGAGGCCGCCAGGATGCGGGAGATGGAGGCACCATCCGGTGCGCTGCGCAGGCTGGAGGTCAGGAAAGACTCGGCAGAAAGCATGCGCTTATGATAGCATTAAAGTATGTCTAAACCCAGAGTTTTTGTGACCCGTCGTATCCTGGAACGTGGCCTGGAACTCGTACAGGATCTTTGCGAGGCCGAGGTTTGGCCGGATGAACTCCCGCCCAGCCAGGAACAGCTCATCCAGCACGTGGTGGGTGTGGATGGGCTGCTTTGCCTGCTGACCGACCGGATCGACGTCGAGGTTATGAATGCAGCCGGACCGCAGCTTAGGATCATCAGCAACCATGCCGTGGGCGTGGACAATGTCGATGTAGCGGCCGCGACTGCACGCGGCATCCCGGTCGGCAACACACCCGATATCCTGACGGATGCCACTGCCGACATGGCCTTCGCCCTGCTCCTGGCAGCTGGCCGGCGCGTGGTGGAAGGGGCTCAACTGGTGAAAGCCGGCGGCTGGAAGACCTGGGGACCGGGCTTCATGCTGGGCGCGGACCTGAGCTGGCGCGACGCTCGGGATTGTGGGTTTTGGCCGCATTGGGCGCGCCGTTGCCCGGCGTGCAAGCGGGTTCAGCATGCGCATCCTTTTTACCGACCCATCGCCTGCTCTGCCCGAACCAGGTGTGACCGCCGCACAGGTGGACTTTGACACGCTCCTCAAGGAATCCGATTTCATCAGCCTGCACACCCCGCTCACCGAAGAAACACGCAGCCTGATCAACGCTGGCACACTCAAGCAGATGAAACCGACCGCCGTGCTGATCAACACATCACGCGGCCCAGTGGTGGACCAGGAGGCATTGTTTGCCGCCCTGCAAACTCACCAAATCTTCGCGGCCGGGCTGGATGTGACCGTTCCGGAACCGCTCCCGATGGATCACCCCTTGCTTCGACTGGAGAACTGTATTATCGTGCCGCACATTGCCAGCGCCAGTTGGCGCACGCGCCAGAACATGTCGACAATGGCGGCGGAAAACCTCATAGCCGGGTTGAATGGTAAACGTCTGCCGCATTGTGTCAACCCGGAAGTGTATAAAGATTAGTTTCATCTAAAGAATTACTGGTTTTCCTGTCTTTGCCGACTCGAAAAGCGCCAGGATCGTGGCGATATTGGCACGGCTTTCGGCCAGGCTGAGGAGCGGCCCCTTTCCGAGCAGGATGGCATCTGCCATATCTTCCACTTCGGTGATGTAATTTTCGGGGCCTTTCACCGCAATCGTTGTGGTTTTGCCAGCTTGGGTCAGGTATAACGTTTTTTGAGGGCCGGGGATATACGGGTTTGGGATAATGAGAGTGGCTTTATCGCCGATGAATTCCATAAAAACGTGATAAGGGATTTCCATGCTGCAATCGAACTGGCCGAAGATATTTCCCGGAAAGCGTAACTGGGCGACAAAAAGCTCATCCACCCCGCTCGCACCAATCACCTGCCAGCCAAAAACCTGCGTGGGTTCCGCGCCCAGCATTGCCCGCATGTAACTGAGCGGGTAGCAGCCGATATCCCAAAGTCCGCCGCCGCCCATTTCCGGTTTCATGCGGATATTATTCGGGCTGGGTTCGCTATAGGTGAACGAGCCGCGCACTATTTTTATTTTGCCCAGTTTTCCAGTATCGATCAACTCTTTCACTTTATGCGCCAGCGGGTGGGTACGATACACAAAACCCTCCGCCACCACTTTGCCATATTGACTCGCCGCTGCCTGGATTGCGTCCACCTCTGCCAGGCTCAAGGCCAGGGGTTTTTCACACAAGACGTGTTTACCCGCCTGGATGGCTTTGATGGTCCATTCGGCGTGCAGGTGGTTGGGGAGTGGATTATAGATAACGTCGATGTCCGGATCTGCCAGCAAGGCCTGGTATGATCCATAGGCCCGTTTGATCTTCTTCTCACGCGCGTAAGCGTCTGCTTTTTCCTGGGAACGGCTGGCAACCGCCAGCAACATGTTGCGCTTGGAGATGCGAAGCGGCGGGATCAGGGCCCGGTTAATACCTGCGGTGCTGAGTAATCCCCAGCGGAGTTTTTCAACCATACTTGGCCTCACTTTCCATACGGTAGATTTATGAGCCTTTTTTTACCACAGACAAGGCGGCGCGCACAGAGTACCAGGCAGTACCGATCCATTGAGAGCGAGAAACCTGCTTTTTTCGGGTTGCGCGATCAATTCAGATTGAAACAACGAGGAACAATTCATTGATAAAGTAGAGTAGAGAAGAGAGAGTAGAGACAAGGGAGCGGATGAACGTATGGAGAAAAAAGATTTAACAACAGGCCTTCGTGCAAATTGATTCCGGGTTTTCGTGAAGGGGGCAGGCATCGGCTCAGGCATGGAGGTCTTAAAGCGAAGCGCGGAGGGTTTTATGTAAGAATTGATCCTCCGGAATCAGGCATTAAATTGATGGATTCGGGGCATTTTTGGGCAAAAAATGCAGAATTTTAATAGTCGTGCAGAGGCAGGCGGGGGATTTTTGGGAAGAACATCAGCAGGGTTCGTCGGGATAGTATAATCCGCTCATGGCTGAATTGATCAAACCGTCCTCCCTGTTCAGGCGCCTGCTGGCGCTGTTCGGCTGGACACGCTCCAGCAGTGTTTTGTTGGGAGGATTCTTCCTTATATGCGGGCTGATCGTCTACGTCTGGTGGCCGCTGGCGCAGGAAGCGCTGGCATATATCAATTGGAACGGGCAGTGGTGGCAGTACATGGACTGGCTGCTGCTGGGCGTCTTCCTGTTTATGTCCCTGACAATCATCGCACATGCCAATCTGCGCCGGGATGCTTTGATCGTCTTTGTCGGCATGCTGGGTGGGCTGGTGATCGAATCGTGGGGTACCCAGACCAACCTGTGGCACTATTACACCGCCGAGCGCCCGCCACTCTGGATCATCCCGGCCTGGCCGATCGCCAGTCTTTCGATCGATCGGATCACCAGGGCGTTGAATTGGGGGATTAAAAGATTAAACACAAAGGACACGAAGTACACAAAGGTTCAACCTTCGAATTCCATGGTGACCTTTGTGTTTAAAGTTCTCTACTGGTTAATATTCATAGGCTTTTATGCGCTAATGCTGTACTTCGTGGCCCCGACCTTTGGGAAATCTTATACCGTCATGTCATTGCTGCTGGTCGCACTGCTTACGCTGACACCGACCGACTACCGCTACGCCGTGCTGACCTTCGTTGCCGGGGCAGGGTTGGGATACTATCTCGAGTTATGGGGCACTACACGACAGTGCTGGACTTATTACACCAACCAGACTCCGCCATTCTTCGCAGTACTGGCACACGGTATGGCCGCGGTGGCTTTCTGGCGGGCCGGGTTGATGGTCAAGCTGGTGTGGGGTAAATTGGCCGGTCCGATTATGAGAAAAGTCAGGCTAGAGTCGACTGTAAAGACCAATACGGAATGACCTACCAGGAGGCATTATGAATAAAAACTTCAAAAAATTTCTGGGGTATGCCAACCTTGTGCTTGGATTGATCTGCTTATTGAGTTGGCTCTGGAATACCCTGGGCTGGATCCGATTTGGAAACCCGGTGGCGGAATTGATCATGGCACCCATCTGTTTCATGCTGGGTGGGATGCTTTTACAAACAACCCCGCAGCCTAAGAAATAAACCTGACAGGAATGCGCCAGCGTAGATAAATGCCAGAATGGACAGGGTTGCCATGGATCTGATAGAAATTGCCAATTTCAGACTGAGCAATCAACAAGTGGGAGGAGCGAAATTCAAGACTGCCAAGGAGATCGTGGACTGGATGGGCGCCATGCAGGCACAAGATTATGCCATGGCCAAATGGGCCATCGGCGTCCGCCTGCCGGGCTCAACCGGGCGCTTGATCGAAACCGCAATCGACAACGGCGAAGTTCTCCGTACCCATCTATTAAGACCCACCTGGCATTTTGTTTCGGCCGGTAATATTCATTGGATGCTGGCTCTAACCGCAGCAAAGATTAAAGCGGCGATGAATTCCAGGCAAAAGCAATTAGGCCTTACCCAAGCCATTCTTACAAAAAGCAATACGATCTTGGAAAACGCATTGAGGGGCGGAAAGCATTTAACGCGCGAGCAGCTATTGGGAGAATTAAAGCAAGCCAAAATCGCCGTCGATGAAAATCGGGCCTCCCACCTTTTGGCCCGGGGGGAACTGGATGGGATCCTGTGCAGCGGCGCAACCCAAAACGGAAAACAAACCTATGCCTTGCTGGAAGAAAGGGTTCCAAAAACCACAGTATTGACCAGGGAAGAATCTTTGGCGAGGCTCGCTCATTGTTATTTTAGCAGCCGGGGCCCGGCAACCATCCAGGATTTTGCCTGGTGGTCGGGCTTATCCCTGACCGAGGCCAGGCAGGGGCTGGAAATGATCAAGGCGGATTTTATTTCAGAAACAATCGATACCCAAAGTTATTGGTTCCCAAATTCGCAAGTCACTCCCAAAGTCGATCAAGAGCGTGTGTATATGCTGCCCGCCTTTGACGAATTCACCATCTGCTATGCAGACCGGCGTGCGGTGGTACCATATGTAGAACAGACCCGGTTGATCTCCGATAACGGCATTTTCAGACCGATACTCGTGGTCGATGGACAGGTCATGGGAATCTGGAAAAGAACGCTTAAAAAGGATCGGGTTTTGGTAGAGATCAATCCATTCAAAACGCCTGACAAATCCAGCCGGAATTTGATCGAAGCAGCAGCCCTGGATTATGGACGTTTTTTGGAAAAGAAAATCGATTTAAACATCCTATAATAATAAAGATGCCCCCATCATTGCAGACTCCAACGTAATTTCCGGAACCGTACCCTGCAACCTGTGCTTTACCAGCTGAAAATGGCTGTCATCCCAATAATCATCCGCCCGCCGTCCAAACTCCTGCAGATGGGTAACGATGATGCGTTGGGATTGCAGCGCTGTACAAAAGAAGCAAAACGATTCCAACGCAGGGGGTTTCTCGGCCAAGGCGCTGGCGCGTCCCAGCCAAAGATGGACAAAAGCTGCATCCACGCCGCCAAAGGTTGGTAGTTGGCTGGCATCGTAGGTGCGGGTATCGCCGGGAAACAACCAGCGTTTATTCCCGTGTTCCACCAAATAGCCCGTCTCCGGAACGCCCCGGCGGCCAGAGGGGTAGTCAGGATCTGCCCGCCAATGCTGCCCCAGGAAGGGAGTGATTCGAAGGCCATGTAGTTCGATCGGTTGCAGCAGTTGAGGCACCAGGATCTGTCTGGAGGACAAGCCAGCCTTCTTTTGAACCAGCGCCAGCATGTCCTCCGGAACGACCCAGCAGATCGGCAAATGCCGCAGGATACTCAGCAAGCCGAGGTCCAGGTGATCTGCGTGACGATGGGTCAGGAGAACAAAATCCAGATCTTTCAGGTCATCTGCAACTTGCATGGCGGGCGCCTGCGGCAGTCGGGATTTCAACATCAACGGATCGATCCCCCAGCGGACGCCCTGGGTCCGGAACAGATAATTGGCAGCATACATCAACCAGGCCTGGTCTTCGCAGCCTGGTGACTTCCATTCTGTGATCATTTGATTCCAGAGTGCCGGATAGCGGGCTATAATTAACTCCCGCTGGCGGTCGATCTGGATTTGTTTTTCAGTGTACAGACCCATGATTGTAGCGTGCATGGATCATAGCTTCGACGTCGCTGACGGGGCGATCGAAAGGACCCAATTTTTCCATTTTCAGGCTGGTGACTGCGGCTGCCCAAATCCCGGCTGCGTGCGGATCTTTTACCAGGCGCATGGCAACGTAGGTGCCGATGCAGGTATCACCGCGACCACTGCGTCCATCCAGGCAGGAAGGATAGAATCCGAATTCGTGGAATTGGCCATTGGCCAGGATAAGCAGGCCATCCTTATGGGTCAGGACAACTTCCTTAGGACCCATGTCGGCAAAGACCCGGGCGGCTTTGAAGATATCCGTCTCGCCGGTAAGGAATTCGGCTTCGACTGCATCGCTCTTGAGAATATCAATGTGCGCCAGGGTCGCCTGCATTTCAGGCCAGGGTTCGTATTTGAGCTCCTGGCCGCGTAAAACCCGCACGTAGCCTTGCATATCCGCAGCCAGGGTCACATTGCTTACTTTCAAGCTCTCGATCACATCCAGGCCGACCTCGCCACGCAGACTTGACCCGATCACGGCTGATTTCATTTGCAATCCTTCCACTTCAGCCGGGGTGATATTTCCAGCCACTCCGGCGACCGTCAGGGTGCGGATATCCGGGTTGGTGGTGGGATATTCCAGACACATCAGGGTCGAGCTGGGTGTGTAAGTTGGGAAGCAATCGATCCCGGCCAGGTTTAAATTCGCAACAATATGAATATCTTCCCGGGCCAGGCGTGTGACGACCGCCACTTTCAATCCCAGGCTGGCAGCTGCATAGGCGGCATAGCGGGAGCCGCCGCCATCCACGTAGCGGGTACCAGCCGGAGAAATGATCGTATCCTTGGTGTAATTGCCGATGTAAACAACGTCGTAGGATTTGTTAGTGTTCATATAAACCTTTCAAAATAGATTTTAGAGGATAATTACGGAATAAATTGATTGATCACCCAAAAACATCCGGCTGCGACCAGGGCAGTGGCAGGGATGGTCAACAACCAGGCAGTCAAAATCTCACGCGCCACCCCCCAACGAACCTTATTAACTCTTTCAGCAGCGCCCACGCCCATAATGGCCGAGCTGACCACCTGGGTGGTACTGACCGGACCGCCTAACAAAGATGCACTCAGAATGACCACTGCAGAAGCCAGCTGCGACGCAAAACCGTCCACCGGCCGGATCTTATAGAACTTTCCCGCCCAAAGTTTTAATCAGTCTGTTTCCACCTATGGCGGTTCCCAGGGCAATCATCGCGCCGCAAATTAAAAATGACCCAGGTTGGAACAGCAAAGACCTTCAAATAGCCTCCGGTGACCAGCGCCAGGGTGATGATACCCATGGTCTTCTGGGCATCGTTAGTACCATGACTGAGCGCCAGGGCCAGCGCGGTCACGATCTGGCCGCGTTTGAAAAGCCCATTGATACCCGGACCAACTTTCGAGCATAGCATCAGGATCAACTTGAGCAGCAAATAACCAATGACCAGGCCAATGATCGGAGAAGTGAACAAAGCGATAAAGATTTTCAACAAGCCGCCGTATTGAATAACCTTCCAACCGGCATCCATCACCACGGCCCCGACCAACCCGCCGATCAGGGCGTGCGAAGAACTGCTGGGAAAACCCAGGTACCAGGTCAGCAAGTTCCATAGAATTGCACTGGCCAGAGCCGCAAGAAGCACATTTAGATTGATTGCATCCGCAATGACTATTTCGTGGCCAATTGTATTCGCCACCGCAACGCCGAAAATGAACGGACCGAAAAAGTTCAGCCAAGGCTGTCATTCCCAGAGCAACCCGGGGCGAGAGCGCCCGTGATGAAATCATGGTAGCAACAATATTGCTGGAATCATGGATGCCATTCAGAAAATCAAAACCAAGGGCAAGCACAATTACTACGATAATGATGGGAGACATGCCAGTTTTCCCAGGTGCTAAGCGAACTTGACCACGATGTCGGCAATCACATTGGCGGCCTCATCGCCCCGGTCGGAAGCGTTGCTCATATGACGATAGACTTCGCGGAGCTTCAGCATTTTAACCACATGTGAAATATCTTCGGCTCCGCTGAACAGGTCCGCCAGGGCTTCACGATAAACCTCTTCCACGCGATTTTCCAGGGCTTTGGCGCGTTGGGCATGTTCGCTGGATAAGCGGGGATGTTCACCCAGCCGGTCGGCAGCCATCGAGATTTCATAAGCTGCGTCTCTCAACAAAGAAGCCATGCGCGCCATGAACAGGGTCGGTTCCACCTTCAGGATATCCATCTCGCTGACCGTGCTGTAGGCATAATCCAAAACGTCATCAATCGTGCGCGATAGGTTGAAAATATCCTCGCGGTCGAAGGGGGTGACAAAGGTCCGGTTCAATTCGTCGATCAAGATGCGGCGGGCTTCATCGGCATCTTTTTCGATCCTGGTCAGATTGGCAGCCGCATCCGGGTCCTTGCAGCCCATATATGCTTTTAAGGCATCCATGCCTTGCAGGGTCAGTGAAGCCTGATCCTGGATGAGCTTGATGAACACATTTTGTTTCTTTATAAATAATTTTTTCATTGCGAGTCTCCTCTACTGGACCAGGTTCACACAACCGCTATCCAGCAGAATTTTCATGCCGGCTTTAATTTGCTCCGGGGTATTTTCAGTCCTGAGTTCAATGGTACGGAAGGCGGTTTTGGGAAGATAGCCGGCCACCCAGCGAAAATCGATCTCGCCCAAACCGGGCGCCCAGTGATCGCGTATGCCGGAGATATCGTGGATATGCGCACCCAACATCCTGCCCGCGAAACTGTCCAACCAGCCGGCATGCGGGAAAAAACCGAGACGGTCCAGGGCCTGGGCATGGCCGATATCGTAGAGGAAGCCGATGCGGTCCGGGCCGGCCAACTCCAGGATTTCGTGCATCTCAGCCGGTATGGGGATGTCGAAATAATGGTAGCGGTTCTCGATGGCCAGGCGGACGTCAAAGCGCCCGGCGTATTCGAGCAGCTCAAGCAGGCTTTTTTTCACGGATGCCAGGTAAGGGGATATCAAGGCAGCGCGCAATTCGACAAAGCGGTTTTTTAGCTCGCTATATTTTTGCGACCCGGCCTGGCCATTCTCAAACAGCCGGCGCATTTCAGGCTCGAGCAGCGCATCGCCCTGGATCTGCCCGCAATGGACCACCACTGTCTGGCAATGCACAGTTCAGCGGCAAGATCAATGCTGTATTGGATGGCATTGACCCCTTCCCTGCGGCGCTGCTCGTCGGGAGAGGAGATCAATAGATCCATGCACTTTTAATTGCTCGGCGTCCATAACTGCCGGGCAGGGCTCGTGAATGCTGTCGATCCGGCAACTATTTAAATCAATGCCATCGAGCATAGTCGGGCGGACCTGGTGGTTCAACTCAATTCCCGCAAAACCAAGGCGGGGACCGGCCAGGAGAAAATCTCCGAAAGCAGCAAATTTTTTCATGCCCCACGAGCTCGAGAGAGAAGCGTTATAGACAGGGTATTCCGTAGCGTGGTTCCTGGCGCTCTTCCGGACCGGGAAAATATCCAGCAACTGCCTTAGATCAGTAATGAAATGATCGGGGAGCAGACCAGGAACGTCCGGCCAGCAGAGCGGCTTGCGTGGGTCACGCAAGATAACCGTACGGCCAAACCCGGCGCTGCGGGCGGCAGCCACATCCCGCTCCGGGCGGTCGCCAACATAAGCGCACTTTTCAGGTGAGATGCCCATCCGCCTGGTTGCTTCGAGCAGAATATCCGCCCCGGGTTTACGCTTCCCGACCTGGCAGGAGAGGACAACCGCTTCGAAACAGCCGGCCAGGCCCAGCTCATCCAGAAGGCGCGGTACTTCGACACTGCTGGTGGTGTTGCTGACCAACCCCAGGTGATAACCACGCCGGTAAAGACTCAAGACCATCGTCTGCGCTTCAGGTATTACCCGGCGCTTGCGATTGGCAGCCCGCCAGAGTTGGTTGAGTTCCAATGCCAGCGAGCTAATCCTGGCCGAAGGCAGGTCGGGAAGCATCCAATTGGTCCACAAGTCGCTTTCATTTAACTCAATCAGGTTGGCCATCGACCAACGCCGGTAGGCGCCGGCATGGGCGGTCAATAGTTTCGCAAACACAAGCGGCGAATCGTCCAATTGCAGGAATTCCAGGATCTGGTTAATAAATTTCAGTTTTTCGGCAGAGCGACGGCGGCTGGAACGCCATAACGTCCCCCCCACGTCAAACAAAATTGCTTCGATGCGGTTTCCCATGATTAAGAATACCTAGCAGCGTTGTCTCAACAGGAAATTACCGGGACTGTTAGCAGGTCGGTAAATTTACCAATATAAAAATCCGCCCGGGCGCCGTGATCATAATTAAATGCAACTGTTTGCATTCCAACTGAACGAGCGCCGCACAATTCTTCTGGATTGTGACCGACAAAGACAGCCTGGCTGGGAGTAAGCCCCAATTGCTGCAAGGCTGCTTGATACATCCTGGGGTCCGGCTTTTTGACGCCGATCTCCTGCGATGAAATGATCGAATCCCAAACATGCCCAAACCCGCCACGTTCGAACCAGTCAAGTTTAACATGGATCGGGTTGGCCGTGTCCGTTACGATTGCAAGCAGATATCCTTTTTCCTTCAATGCCAGCACGGTTTCAGGAACACCTACAAAGAATTCGACCTCGTTGTCATCCGCTTCCATCGCCAGGCAGCCGCGTCTTACCAGATCGGGAGTTGAAACCCCGTACAGTCCCAAGGCGGCCTGGCGGTATTGGGTTTGGGAGAGCTTGCCATCAAAAGCCTGGTCTTTAATTTCTTTCAGTCTTGTTTGCGGGGCAACAATGGAATCCAGACCCAGTTCGGATAAGAATGTACGCAAGTTCCGGTCCGGATGAGGGCGGCGATAGAGAATATCACCGGCGTCGAATAACAGCGCCTTGACCTGGTTGTGGAAGGCCGGCGCAAGAACCCAGGTGGAATCCGATCTGGCAATTTCAGACCTAAGGATATCCACCAAATCAGTCATCTGGTTTATGACCGCGTCCGGCTCGGCACCATCATCCGTTTCACCATGATCGTAATCATGATTAATCTGGACCGCCAAACGGTACCCGGCTTTACGGGCGCCAACGATATCACGGGCGATCCGGTCGCCGATATAAGCGCATTGGCTGGTGGGAACGTTGGCAATGCGGGCCGCGAAATGGAAAATCGCAGGATCGGGTTTACGACGGCCATAAGCACTGGACAATACGATCGGGTCGAAGTAATGCCGGATGTTGTAAATATCCAAATTGGTGGGCACCTGAGCCAAGCTGTTGACATTACTGATAATGCCGATCTTCAGTCCCATCGTGCGGATGGCCTCGAGCACTGCAGGGACTTCAGGGCGCATGGCGCGCTCATAGTAATGGGTTTCGATGAAGAAAGTCAGATCTTCGGCGATCGAAGACAATTTATCCCGGTCCAAAGGCCAGCCAGGGAGGATAAATTCGTTCCAGACACGCCTGGCGGGCAATTCTTCCATGTTTTCCAGACTTACCTGGTGGTATTCTGCCAGCCCGGCGGAAATGGTCTCATATAATTGCAAGTCGGTTAAACCCAGGGAAATCCCAGCTTCCTCAAGGCGCTGACGGATGCCGGCTGTCTCCCGGATGCGCAATTCAGGAGTCCAGCCAAAGGTTTCGATCGTGCCGCCCATATCAAAAAATACAGCCTTGAGGGTCATGCTAATTTCTCCACATTCAGGAACCAATCTCCCCACACGCTCTGACCTTGTCCAGCAACCAGACGTGCAGCATTGATTTCCTTATCAGGCAAAGATTTTGCCTGAAGTATCACAGGATCAGGGTCCCATGGACACGGACAAGCTGCGTCCGTGTCCATTACGACCTATTCGATTTCTACCAGACTTGTACTACTACGGAGCAACGAAAAACAGTTCGGTGGCGAAGAAGTCGCGCACTTTGCTGTTGTTTGCCCAGGCGAAGGCATCATCGCTGGGCCAGACCTTGATGGAATCAATGGCGGGTGCGCCTTCCCATGCAGTAAGATTGTAATTCCCGGGGAACGTGCCAATATTATTCCAGGCTTTGAAGCCATCCTGCGTCAGAATAAACTTGATGAACAGTTTAGCTGCATTGGGGTGGGGGGACTTATTGGCAATGGCCACATAATTGGATTTAAGGATCCCAATGACCGGGTCCATTGGTCAGGCAGGGCGCCATGGCAATCTCGCCATCCAGGGTAGTCTGATAGCTGTCCCAACCGGTGAAGCCGTATCCGGGTTCTACTGCTTTGTCCATTCCCAAGGAGGCAAAGGCCGTGTCGACCTCATCACCGCCGGGCTCAAAGACGGGGGCATTGCGGGCGAGCTTGCGGATGAAAAGATAACCGGCATTCTCGGGGGACACGCCAAATGAATCAGGCCCTGCATCTGCATCGGTGGTCCAATCCTTGCCGAAATATTCCTGGTAGGCTTTCGCCATGTCATCGGCATGATCCACGGTCAACGTAAACTTGGCGGTCGTGCTGGGATCGGAGAGCGGATTCTCAAGGAATATTTTCCCCTTCAGTTTCGGGTCGACCAACTGCCACCAGTTGCTGATCGGGCAGCCATTGGGGTTGAGCTCCTGGTTGTACCCCCATACATCCACCGAATGGCGCTGGATGGCGAAGGGACGCTCGGTAGTGACTGCCGGATTAGAATAACCATCCGGGACAAACGACCAGATCCACTGATTGGGCACAAATTGACCATAGAGAATATGGCCATCGCTATTGAACCAGACATCCCCGACCACGTTGCCGGCTTCCTGCTCAGCCTGCATCTTGGTGGTAATGCCATCCGTGTCGCCGCCTTCCAGCTTGATATCCGGATATAAAGCATTCCAGGCATCAAGAATCTTCTCGAATTTGGAAGAGTTGGCATAAACCATCACGGAGCCTTCCGTCTTGGCGGCGGCTTCGATGGCGGCCCAGTCCAGGGTCGTGGGCTGGTATGGGCCAAGGCCATTGTCCTTGGCCCATTGCTCGTTGGCGGATAGGACTGGTTCCGCTACCGGGGCCATGGTAGTGGTGGGAAGCAGTACAGGTAGGTCGGGAGCCTGGGTGGCTACGGGTGCCTGGGTAGTCGCCGGCGTGCCGCCGCAGCTCACGACGAGGCTAAACAACACAATCAAAGTCATCAACTTCACGAACGTTTTCATTCTTCCTCCTAACATAGATGGATACGGATTGAATAATTTACTGGCCACGTTCCTTGAATATTCTTCTTCCTTACGCGCCTCCTTTCACAAGATCAACTTCTTTATTATCAGTTCGGAGACGAAACCTAGCCATTTGCTCCGGTAGTTTTCAGGAAAGAATCAGATTGCCACTTTCTTTGTCGTAAAGGTTGAGGTTTTGCGGGTCAAAGGTCAACCAGATCTTCTGGTCCATCTTGATCTTGCTGATGCCCATCATCCGGATGGTCAGCTCCAGCTCGCCCAGCCGGGCAATGATGGTCGAGTCCGCTCCAGAGGGCAGCACCGAATAGGCGCTGAACTCCACCCCCCCTGCCACTGGCTCGGTCGAGATCGTGATATCTTCCGGACGAATGCCCACCACCACTTTGCCAGTCGCCCGATTGGGACCCACCTGGATCTTGAATTTGCCCAGGTCAACCGTGTCCTTGCCGCTCATTTCCCCATCCAACAGGTTCACTTTGGGGTTGCCGATGAAGTCCGCCACAAACAGGTTGGCCGGAAAATGGTAGATCTTGTCGGGGGTGTCGAACTGCTGCAGATGGCCTTCCTTCATCACCGCAATGGTGGTCGACATAGTCAAGGCTTCCACCTGGTCGTGGGTCACATAGATGGTGGTGGCGCCCGACATATGATGCAATCGCTTCAGCTCGACGCGCATGTCCATGCGCAAGCGGGCATCCAGGTTGGAAAGCGGCTCATCCATCAGGAAGACCTTCGGGCGATAGGCCAGCATCCGCGCCAGGGCGATGCGCTGCTGCTGCCCGCCGCTCATCTCGCGCGGATAGCGGTCTTCGTAGCCTTCCATCTGTACTTCTTTGAGCGATTCCTTTACCCGCTGATCCATCTCTGCCTTGGGAAGCTTTTGGATCTCCAGAGCGAAGGTGATATTCTTATTGACCTTCATGTGCGGCCACAAGGCGTAGTTCTGGAAAACCAAGCCCAGGTCACGCTTGCCGGAGGGCAGGGAGATGCCCTGGGCGTGCGAGTAGACCAGCTTGTTGCCGATGAAGATCTCGCCGCCATCCGGGTCTTCGAGACCAGCCACGCAGCGCAGCAGGGTGGTTTTGCCGCAGCCGGAAGGTCCCAGCAGGGTCACAAAGGTTTCGGGTTCGATGACCAGGCTGACGTTATCCAACGCAGTCGACTTTGCCAAACTTCTTGGTGAGATTCTTGATGGTGATGGTTGTATTCATGATTTCCTCTCTTAGAATCCAAGGCCTTTTTTAAGGCTGCCGCCCTTGGTAAAGCGTCCGATCACGAAGTTGCCGAAGGCCACTATGGCAATCAAAATCAGAATGACGATATTGGCCATCTGGCCGTCCCCATTTTCGGTATAGAACATGGTCTGGCTGGCCAGCAACTGGGTGGCGGGTGTGACCAGCAGGATGATCAAGGACAACTCGCGCATGGTGGTTATGAAGGTCAGTAGAAAGCCGGAGGTAAAACCGCTGGTGGTAAGCGGAAAGATAATGCTCCTGAAACGCTGCCAGGCATTGGCACCGGATACCATGGCGGCCTCCTCCAACTCCCGACCAACCTGCATCATGGCCGAAACCCCGGAGCGTGAAGAATAGGGTAGATGTTTCGAGACCGAGACGATCACCAGCAGGGCGAAGGTGCCATATAAAGGCGGGATCGGACCGAGTTTCCTGGCAAACATGGCGATATAAACTGCGCCGAAGGCGATACCCGGGATGACATACGGGATGTAGGCCAACTGCTCGACCAGCTTAGACAAGCGGGTGCCGCGGCCTTTGACGATGGCATAGCCGAGGATGATGCCCAGAAAAGCCGTAAAAAAGGCTGTCCAGAGGGATAACTTGATCGAGTTCCAGGCAGTTGAATAAATTTTAGGGTTGAGAAGACACCCGGTTCCCCATGGTTATAATTTGTACCGCGTGCTCCAATCCAATGCTGCAAAGTGAGATTGCTAAAGGCATAATTCCCATCGATCAGCATGAACGAAGAATAGATCAGAAGACCCAAGGGAACGGCGATCACCAGGACCTGGAAAATGATCACGGCGATCAACATGACACGTTTCATTTTTCCCAGCTTGCTCAATTGCGCCATGAAACCGCGCCCGCCAATGGTCTCATAACTCCGGCGGGTACCGATCAGCCGCTGGTTGAGCATGATAGTGACAATCGCAAACATGATCAACACAATCGCCAAGATAAAGGCGTCCGCCTTATCACCGATCCCCAGACTACCGCGCAGCATGGTTGCAAGTACATAGTACTTGACCGGCGTGCCCAGGATATTTGGCCCGCCAAAAGTGCCCATTACTTTGGAAAAGGTCATGATGACACCCGAAAGCACCGCCGGCACGACCAGCGGGAAGGTGATCTTGCGCAGGATGCGCAACGGCTGGCGCCCATCAGATCACCGGCCTCTTCCAGGCTGGAGTCGACCGACATCAGGGCCGCCGAGACGAATAGGAAGAAAAAAGTATAGTAATGCAGGGCACTGCAAATGATGATTGGAAACTGGCCCATACGACAACCAGTCGGGTGGGGCCTGCCCCACCAGGTACTCAAAAACGCCCGGCGTTCCACCGGAAAGCCGGTTCTTGAAAAATACGACCCAGGCCTGGGCCAGGGTCCAAGATGGCATGATGTAGGGGATCACGGCCAGCTGATTGATCAATTTCCGACCGGGAATATCGGTGCGGACCACCAGCCAGGCCAATGCTCCGCCGATCAACAGGGCCAGCAGGGTAGACCCAACTGCCACAGTGATGGAATGCTGCAGGGGGGCATAGGTATAAATTTGCGCCAGCCGGCCGGTCAGCATTCTGACCCAGTGATAAATCGTTAATTCGCCCTGGACGGCGCCAGGATGGTTGGGGATATCGGAAGGCCCCCAGACCACCGTGGTCGCGACCAATTGATACAAAGGAACGACGACCATGACGAACATGATCGCCAGCATGATCAACGACAGGACAACCCTGACGCTGGTCAGCCAGCGAAAGAACCTTCGAGAGGAAGCAAGCAGGCGAAGGGACAGAGGCTGTGGAGCTATTCCAGTAACTTCCATTTACATTCTCCTCAATATCAGCGAGTTTTGTAGAATGTGACCGAGCTATTGGCTTTTTTGAGACGTTCGCGGAGTTGATCGAGGTCGTCGAGGTTGGCCATCACTTTTTCCTGTTCCGCCGAGCTGAGGGCCAGCAGCAAGGCATTCACGATGGTCATTGGGACTGTAAGCGAATGGAAGGCGGATACCGGCCCACGGCGGGCCGAGAGGATGACATCCGCCATCTCACCCACCAGCGGCCCAAGTGTGTCGGTCAAGAGGATGACCGGGGTCTTTTTCTGGTTGGCATGCTCCAGAACAAGCTGCAGGTTGGGACTGAAACTGAAAAAGCCGATGGTGATCAGCAGGTCGCTGCTGTTCATCAGAAGCATGGGTTCGAGCATCTCGCGCCCGGAAGTATTGAGCGGGATCACCTGGCGGGCCATACGGGTCAGGCGGATCTCGAGCAGATCCACCAGGGAAAGCGAGGGCCCCAGCCCAAAAACAAAAACGCGCTGGTGAGTACGGATTAACTCAACTGCGGCGTTCAGTGCTTTGCGGTCCAAGGTTTGGAGGGCTTCGGTCAGGTAATCGATCTCAGTGGCCACCAACTGATCGAAGATATCCCCTTCCGAGCGCAAGTCGTCCAAGCGGCTGCGCAAGCGGGAAGAATGGGTCAGGCGGTGGCGGAAGTTTTCCTGTAACGCCATACGCATGGACGGATAGCTGTCAAAACCGAGGGACGCGCAAAGCGCACCATGGTGGCTTCACTCAGCACCAACCGTCCGGCGATTTCTCCCGCCGAAAGGAAAGCCGCTTCATCCTGGTTCTGGTTAAGGTAATTGGCGATGAGCCGCTCACTCTTGGTAAACTGCGGAAAGCGCTCGCTGATCAACTGGCTGAAACCGATGGAATTTTGGTTTTCCGGGTTCATCTTTGGCCCTCAATCTTAAATAATGAGGAAAAAATAAGTAATTTCACAATTATAGATTTTGAAATTTTGCTTTCATTTGTATATAATACAACATTATCAATTTAATTGCAAGTATTCTTTCATAATGTTATGCCAATTGTCATAGCAATAGAGGTCAATTTGCAGGTGAGAGATTAGAAGGGACTGCCTGGGCATTTTTTCCAGGCAGTCCCGATTTACTTCTATTTCAACCCAAGGTCAGAAAAGCCGAGGTTTAGGGGTTGGTCAGCAAGCTGACCGCATAGAAGTCGCGGAATGCAATAATATTGTTATAGACAAAAGTATTATCGAAATTCCAAACCGGCAGGCTGGCAAATTCGACAGCGCCAGGAATGGGCTTGACATCAGTACGACCTGAGAATTGACCAACCTGGTTGTAGGGCGCAAATCCATCGGCAGACAGGGCATAGCGGATGAACAACTTGGCGGCATTGGGGTGCGGGGCCTGGTTGATGACCGCCAGATAATTATGCTTCTGCAGCCCAACGACCGGGCTAAGACCAACGCAGGGTTGGAAAGCTGCTTTGCCATCGGTCACGTTGCGATACTTCGACAGGGGCAACCAACCGAGCATGTTGTCCTTCAAGCCCGGGGCAGCCATGGCCTTCCAGACATCATCACTGCCGGGTTCGCCAATGGGCTTATTCTGGGTGAACTTCTTGATCCACAGGTAGCCGGCGTTGGGGGTATCGGTGCCAAAGGCGGCATCGGCGTTCCATTCGGTGCCATACTGAGCCTTGTAAGCGGCAGCCACTTCGTCGACATGCATGGTGAAGCTCAACAACATGCCCAGGTCTTCAGCGCTGTTGATCGGGTCTTTGATAAAGATCTTGCCCTTCCACTCTGCATCCGTCAACTGCCACCAGTTGTTGATCGGGCAGGTTTTATTTAGCTCTGAGTTGTAAACCCAACCAAAAACTTCGGTACTCGAAGTGACAACCGGGTCCTGCGATGTTTGCGGGAGGACCGCCAGGTCCTCGGTGGGAATAAACTTCCATAACCATTGATTGGGCAAGAACTCACCAATCATGTCCGGTCCCTGGGCATTCGCCCAAACGTCCCCGGCGAAAGCGCCGGCTTTTTGCTCTTCGCGGACCTTGAGGACCTCTTCGGCGCCGCCCATATCATTGGCTTCGACTGTGATCTCAGGGTACAGTTTTGAAAAGGCATCTCCAAGTGTGGCAATTCGGGAAGAGTTGGAATAAACAACCAATTTACCTTCCTCTTTGGCGGCGGCTTCGATGGCGGCCCAATCATCGGCGGCGGGCTGGTATTGTCCAACCCCATTGGCCTTGGCCCATTGCTCATTGGCGGAGAGAACTGGTTCCGCTACCGGGGCCAGGGTAGTGGTGGGGAGCAGTACAGGTACGTCAGGAGCCTGGGTGGCGATGGGCGCCTGCGTGGTTGCCGGTGCGCCGCCGCAGCTCACTACCAGGCTGAACAAAACGATCAGAGTCATTAATTTCACGAACGTTTTCATTCTTCCTCCTAACAAAGGTTATGAAATGGATAGGATGTGACAAAATCCAATCCTTACCATTCTCTTCCCGGGCCTCCTTTCACAAGATATTCTTGTTTATTTGCAGTTCGGAGACGTACAACCTGTTCTTCTGCTCCGGTAGTTTTCAGAAATGAATCAAATCGCCACTTTGCTTGTCGTACAGGTTGAGGTTTTGCGGGTCAAAGGTCAACCAGATCTTCTGGTCCATCTTGATCTTGCTGATGCCCATCACCCGGATGGTCAGTTCCAGCTCTCCCAGGCGGGCGATGATGGTCGAGTCCGCTCCGGAGGGCAGCACCGAATAGGCGCTGAACTCCACCCCCCCTGCCACTGGCTCGGTCGAGATCGTGATATCTTCCGGACGAATGCCCACCACCACTTTGCCAGTCGCACGATTGGGACCCACCTGGATCTTGAATTTGCCCAGGTCAACCGTGTCCTTGCCGCTCATTTCCCCATCCAACAGGTTCACTTTGGGGTTGCCGATGAAATCCGCCACAAACAGGTTGGCCGGAAAATGGTAGATCTTGTCGGGGGTGTCGAACTGCTGCAGATGGCCTTCCTTCATCACCGCGATGGTGGTCGACATGGTCAGGGCTTCCACCTGGTCGTGGGTCACATAAATGGTGGTGGCGCCCGACATATGATGCAATCGCTTGAGCTCGACGCGCATGTCCATGCGCAGGCGGGCATCCAGGTTGGAAAGCGGCTCATCCATCAAGAAGACCTTCGGGCGATAGGCCAGCATGCGCGCCAGGGCGATGCGCTGCTGCTGCCCGCCGCTCATCTCGCGCGGATAGCGGTCTTCGTAGCCTTCCATCTGTACTTCTTTGAGCAATTCCTTTACCCGCTGGTCCATCTCTGGCTTGGGAAGCTTTTGGATCTCCAAAGCGAAGGTAATATTTTTATTTACTTTCATGTGCGGCCACAAGGCATAGTTCTGGAAAACCAGACCGAGGTCGCGCTTGCCGGAAGGCAGGGAGATGCCCTGGGCGTGTGAATAGACCAGCTTGTTGCCGATGAAGATCTCGCCGCCATCCGGGTCTTCGAGACCGGCCACGCAGCGCAGCAGGGTGGTTTTGCCGCAGCCGGAAGGTCCCAGCAGGGTCACGAAGGTCTCGGGTTCGATCACCAGGCTGACGTTGTCGAACGCAGTGACTTTGCCAAATTTTTTGGTGAGATTCTTGATGGTGATGGTTGTGCTCATTGATTCCTTTCGCTACATTCCAAGGCCTTTTTCGAGACTGCCGCCGCGGAAGCGGCTGATGCCCCAATTGCCGATCAGAACCAGCACAATCAGCAAGACAATGACCGCATCCGCCTGCTGTTCTTGTCCATTTTCCAAGTAACGCATGGTCATACTGGCCAAAACCTGTGTAGCCGGAGTGACCAATAAAATAATCAAGGATAACTCGCGCATGGAGGTGATAAATGAGAGCAGGAAACCCGAAACAAAGCCGCCGCGAGTGAGCGGGAAAATGATGCGCCTGAAGCGCAGCCATGGGCCCGCCCCAGCCACCTCGGCTGCCTCTTCCAACTCCCGACCAACCTGCATCATGGCGGAGGTACCGGAACGACTGGAGAAAGGCAGGTTCTTTGCCACTGAGACAATCACCAGCAAGGCGAAGGTGCCGTACAATGCCGGAATCGGCCCGACCGGTTTGGCGAACATGGAAATATAGACCGCACCGAAAGCAATCCCGGGAATCACATATGGAACAAAAGCCAATTGTTCGATACTCTTGGCCAACCAGGTGCCGCGCCCTTTGACAATGGCATAACCCAGGATCATTCCCAGAATTGCCACAAAAAATGAAGCAACCAAGGAAAGCCTGATGGAGTTCCAGGCACCTTTGATAAATCAGCGGATTGAGCAGGATGCCGGGGACGCCATCGTTAAAATCCGGGTTACTGGCGCCGATCCAATGCTGCAGGGTGAAATTGCCCAGGCTGTAGTCGCCGGAATTTTTCATGAACGTATTCCAGCTCAACAACACTACGGGCAGCACCGCCACTAATAGTTCAACGGATCACCAGAACGGTGAGAATAACTTTCCATTTCTAGTTTGGTCTTTTTGGTGACAAAACCCCGGCCGCCGATGGTCTCGTAACTCTTTTTGTGTCCCCATGGCTTTCTGATTGATATAGACGGTGATCAGGCCAACAGGATCAACATGATCGCCAGAACGAAGCCATCCGAATTGTTGCCAAGTTTCATGTCGGAGCGGATCATGGTGGAGAGGGTGTAATAACGGACCGGGACCCCCAAAACATTCGGACCGCCGAAGGTACCCATCACCCTGGAGAAGGTCATGATGAAGCCTGAGAGGATGGCGGGCAGGACCAGTGGAAACGTGATCTTGCTTAGAATGCGCCTGCGGCTGGCGCCCATCAATTCGCCGGCTTCCTCAAGGTTTGAATCAATGGACATCAAGGCAGTTGACACAAACAAGTAAAAGAAGGTGTAGTAGTGCAGCCCGCTGCTGATCATGATGGGGATGGGGCCATAGGAGAACCAATCGGGCGGACCATGGCCAAGCAAAAATTCCAAAATTCCCGGGGTGCCACCTACGGTGCGGTTTTTGAAGATCAGCAGTCCAGGCCATGGCAATCGTCCAGGAGGGCATGACGTAAGGAATGATGGCCAGGCCGTTGATCAGTTTCCTGCCGGACATATCCGTACGAACCACGAACCAGGCCATAAAAGAGCCCAGGAGCAAGGCAAGCAAGGTGGCCCCAGCTGAGACGAGGAGCGAATGCTGCAACGGGGCATAGACCATGACCGCACTGATCTTGCTGGTCAGCATTCTTACCCAATGATAAATTGTGAATTGACCGACAACGGCCCCGGGAATGACCTGGATATCCCTATTCTGAACGGTCAAGGTTGTTTCAAGCATGCGGTAAAGAGGAACGACGATCAGGTAGATCATCAGCGCAAGCATGAACAATCCCAAGACGACCTTGGGGCTGGCCAGCCAACGGAAAAACCGGCGTGAAGAGGCCAGGAAACGAAAAGACAAGGAATGTGGAGCGGCTTTGGTAACTTCCATGTAAATTCTCCTCTATATCGGCCAGGGTTACACGACCGCGTTTACCAACACGTTACCAGCATTATTTTCGGACCCAAAAAGCGGGTCTGTTCAAAGATTGAAGCAGGGGATTCCAGTTCAGGGGAGAGAATTATTGGTTTTCATGAGACGCTCCCGGAGTTGGTCCAGGTTGTCGAGGTTGGCCATTACTTTTTCCTGGTCCGACCGAGCTGAGGGCCAGCAGCAGGGCGTTCACGATGGTCATTGGCACAGTCAAGGAATGGAATGCGGATACCGGCCCGCGGCGGGCGGACAGGATGACATCCGCCTTCCCGCCGACCGATGGTCCAAGCGTATCGGTTACCAGGATGACCGGGGTCTTTTTCTGGTTGGCGTAATCGATGACCATTTGCAAGCTGGGAGTAAAGTTGAAGAAACCGATGGCAATCAGCAAATCAGTGCCATCCATCAAGAGCATGGGTTCGAGCATCTCACGACCGGAGGTATTAAGCGTGATGACATGCCGGGCAGCACGCGTCAGGCGGATCTCGAGCAGGTCCACCAGGGAAAGCGAAGGTCCCAGCCCAAAAACAAAAACGCGCGGGTGAGTGCGCAATAACTCAACCGCGGCGTTCAGTGCATTCCTGTCCAGGGTTTGGAGGGCTTCGGTCAGGTAATCGATCTCGGAGGCCACCAGCCGTTCGAATATGTCACCCTCCGAACGCAAGTCATCCAAGCGGCTGCGCAGGCGGGCAGAGTGGGTCAGGCGGTGGCGAAAATTTTCCTGCAAGGCCACCCGCATATCCGGGTAACTTTCAAAGCCAAGGCTAGCGGGCAAAGCGCACCATGGTGGCTTCACTGAGTTGAAGGCGGGCTGCGATTTCGCCGGTGGACAAAAACGCGGCTTCATCCTGGTTTTGGTTCAGATAGTTTGCAATGGCACGCTCACTCTTCGTGAACTGGGGAAAGCGCTCGCTGATCAACTGGCTGAAACCGATCGGGTTCTGAGCTTGTGGGTTAGCCATATTTTTTTCCTTCGGTAATGAACGTTATGTAAACATTCAATATTGGTATAACCTGAAAGTGTACTTTCATTTGAATATAATACTGCAATTGATTAAATTTTGCAAGTACTCTTACAAAAGAAAGTATCCTATGTCATGTTGAAAGATGTCAATCAGCAGGCCGATGAGCGAAATGAAAATCATAAGTTATTCAGGCAATGAAACCCGGGCATCCGGAAGCGGCTCATCCCCGTTGTAAGTCAAGAGGGAGGGGATTTTCCTTACGACGATCAAGGCTGCCAATACGCACCCGACCCCACCAGAGATGATCGCAAATGGCACCCCTAGCAACTGCGCCGCAATGCCAGATTCCATTTCCCCCAATTGCGGACCGCCTTTGAAGAAAATTTGGGTAATGCTCATCATGCGCCCACGCATGGCATCCGGTGTCAGCATTTGCCTGACAGTATTCCGGATGATGCTGCTCAAGCCATCAAATACGCCAATAAAAATGAGCGCCAGCATGGTCAGCCAGAAAGAGGTGGAAACTCCGAACAGGATGGTAGCCAGGCCAAACATGACAACGGCAACAGAAATGGTCATTCCCTGGCGCAGAAGTTTCGATTTTTGTGAAAGATATACTCCAATTACCACCGTACCGATGGCCTGGGAGGCAGACAACCAACCATACTCGATCGGTCCGACATGCAATATATCCCTGGTCACAAAAGGCAGCAGAGTATTTGCAGATGAAAAAAATGTACCGAAGAAATCCAGGAACATGACTGAAAGGATGATGGGGGAATTCTTGATGAATTCGATACCGGCGCGGATTTCGGTGAATGTTCCGCGCAGGCTGATGGCCTTCTTCTCGATCACGGTGCGAATATCGCCCATTGCAAACAAGGCCACAATCACCGCCAGGTAGGAGATGGCATTGATCCAATACGCCCACTGCAGGCCCCAAAAGGCGATCACCAATCCGCATACTGCCGGACCGAGAATGCCGCCCACCTTGGATGCAATCGAGGTCATACTATAGGCATTGGCCAGATCTCCGCGCGGGACCAGGGAGGGGATAATGGCCTGGCGTGCAGGCCCATCAAAAGCAACCGCCACAGATTGCATGATTACCAACCCGAATATGATCCATAAAGTCACGACTCCCCAGGCGGTGGTGAGACCAAGCAGTATGGCAACCAGACCGAGTGCGAGTTGGGTGATGATCGCCATTTTTCGCCGGTCGAAATGGTCAGCCGCCACTCCCGCGACCAGGGAAAGTACGATCACCGGCAGGAAACGAACCAGACCGATGCCGCTGATGACCATGGGCTGGTCTGATAACGTACGCAGATGCCAATACAGCGCCCATAATTGCATCTGCGAGCCGGCGATGGAGATCAGGTGACCGATCCAATACATAAGGAACGGCCTGGATTTGAGAGCTGGCGGGATCACCATTCAGTTTTCAGTCCTCGGGCACCGTAATTGCTCGTAATGGGAATAGATCGAGAAGTTCGCCCAACACATGAATGGTTCCATCCGGGGAGATGGGTTGATCCTGCTCATCCGCACGGGGCTTGCCATCTGGTTCAACGATAAGACCAAGCGCAAAACCGGCGCGCTTACAGCCGACAACATCACGAGAGATCCGATTGCCAATGTAGGCGCAATGCGCAGGCAGCACTTGCATGGTCCGAGCAGCTTCCAAAAACATTTCTGGGGAGGGCTTGCGGCTTTTCGAGAACGCTGAAAGGATCACTACTTCAAAAATTTCCTGCCAGCCAAATTCAGCCAAACAGCGGGGGATATCCAGGGAAGAAAAACTGTTGCTGATCACACCCAGCCGGTAGCCGCGACGCTTTAATTCTGTAAGGGTTTGTTCCGCACCAGGCCTGGGGACCGGTCGGCCTTTGCGTTCTTTCCAGGCAAGCGAGAGTTCAGCCGCCACGGGTTCAATCTTTGCGCGCGGGACATCCGGCAGGAGCCAGGAGGACCAAATCTCTTTTTCCGATAACTGCAGCAGGTTGGTCTGCGCCCAATGACCATAGGCTGAATAACGCTGGGTCAAAGTCTCCCAAAAGCCTTCCGGAACGGATTGCAATCCAAGCAGCTCCACCAAGCGAGCCGCGGCTGCAGACTGGGTAGGCAAATGAGCTTCCTGACCACGCAAGGTCCCGTTCATGTCGAAAAGGATCACTGCGATGGCTTTGACAACGTCCTCAGGAATCAACATTGCTCAGTTCAATCCCGCCAGGAAGGTTCCGGAAAAATCGAAAGATGCAGGAAAAGAATCCAATTGGGCGATCCCTTATAACTGATAAGCCGAAGGCCGGCGCTTCTCAAAAGTCGCCACAGACCCGACACCCATCTTTTTAAGAAGTTGCGCAGCTTCAGCGATATTCCTACCCACCCCTTCGACGATATGCCCATCCGAACCCAACGTCAGAAGCGGTTCCTGCGCTGCGGCTCTCGCCTTGATAATATAAAGTTCGAGAAATTCATTGGATGGATACATTTCACGCAGATTGATCGACAAGCCTTTTGTATTCAGCTCAATCCCCACATGCGAGGCGATCAGCGCATCCACGTATCGCTCCACGTCCGAGCGATAGCTCTCAAATGGCAGATATGGATACAGATCGTTGGCAAACTTCTTGATCAAATCGGGATGTGCCATCACATCGAACAGGCGGCTTTGAACCGCATTGATCGATAGGGCAAAATAGTCACGATAAAGGGAGAGCAAGTTATTCTGCTCGTAAAAACTTATCGCACTATTCCGGTTGGAAAAGAATTGGCCATTCAGATCGTGAATTGTGCCGAGCACAAAATCAAAAGGGCGGCCGATCAGGTTTTCATAACTTTGCAGAGTAGCCGAGATTTCAGCCTCACGCCCGAGGTAATAGTCGATTTCAATCCCCAAGCGGATATTCATCTGCGGGTGGCGCTGCTGGCAGATCTGGATCTGTTCCCAATGCGATTTGAAGCCTTGCGGAGTTATCTGATAATCGGGATGGGTGAGCATGATATGGTTGGTGAAAGCAATCTCATAAATACCCATTTCTAAAGAACGCTGGCAGACCTGCTCTTCCAATATTTGGCAGTCGATGGTGGCGTTGGAATGCAGGTGATAATCAATCAGTCTTTTCGCTTGCATAAACCATCCAGTTCTAATTTTTCGCAGAATTCAAGAATTCCGGCTATTTCAGGAGAGGCCCACAGGGCGGCTCCGCTGGTATCCACACATAAATCGCAAACCTGCATTTGGGGCCGGAAAGCGATTTCAGCCATGATGAACTGTTCCTTGAAGAAACGGTTGCGGAAGTAGGTGGGCTCGTATTTTTTGCGGTAATCGATATCACGTTTCCATTTACGTTTCATCCGCACCGGGTCATCGGTCAAGTAGACTACTTTTATCCCGATCAAGGGGGCAACTTCTTCCAAAAGGAAGGGAAAATTACCTTCAATGAAAACGATGTCGGAGGGTTCGATCTCGATCGGCACACCATCCGGTTTGAGCTTGCCCTCCAGGTCGTGGCTGGAGGTGGCATAGACAAAATCATAGCGTGGGATGCTGATCTTCCTGCCAAAGGTGATATCTTCGAGGCTCTTTTTGAACAGTTCGAAATGCAGCGCTCTTTTCCCCTGGGTAAAGATTCCCTGCGCCTCGCGGTAATCGCGATCAGTAAGGAAATTGTCCATCTCGATGGAAGCCATCTTCCGGCCTTCCTGGGCAAAGGATTTGTGCAAGCGCTCCACGATCTCCGTCTTGCCGGCCGCGGTCGGTCCTGCAATTGCCAATAATATCGGGGTGCCGCGGACGGCGATCAACTTTTTCACACTTTCAATAAAGAGCTCATCCACATCCGCATTGGCATTCCTGAAGTCTTTGTAACCGATGCCCTGATTCCTTTCGAGCGCCTGCTGCTTCTTCTCGAACTGCCGATAAGGCTGGTTGCCAAAATGCGCCAGAACTTCGGCGGTGAAATAGGTTGTGCGATGCAAAAAGAAAAAACCACGCACATCAAAATAAAAATGGCTGTTCAACCAGGTCAACGAATATTCACTGGTCACCAAACCCACAAAAAGCATATTCGTAATCTGGACGATCGGCACATCCAGAATAATCCGATCCTCCATGCGCGGCTTGATCTGGATGGCATGATAGAAATCGATGTCAGTGACAAGTCGCTCAATCTCAGCCTGGCTCTTTAAATCGACAGATGGCCAGCCGGCAGCCGGGACCAGGTTGTCCAAAGCATAACGGAACTCGTAGAGTTCCAGGTCAGCCACTCCCGGGTTTACCTGTTTCATCTTTTCAAAAAGGGTTTCAGAGAAGACCGCGTTGTTTTCCAAAATCGAATTGCTCATTTTTAATCTGCCTCATATGCTGGATAATTTCGAATGCACGATTTTATTTTGCGAACTCAGGCCAACAATTCAGTGATCTGCCGCATCTGAAGGGCGGTGAGCGGACCAAATTGCATTGCGCCGCAATTCTCCTCCACCTGTGCAACGGTCTTGAAACCAGGGATGGGGATGGCCTTTGAACTGCGCGCCCAAATCCAGGCCAACGCCGCTTGCGCCAGGCTGCGGCCTTCCTGGGTCAACACATACCTGACCTTTTCCAACTTTTCCAACCTGTTCATCCGGTCTTCGTGAAAGGCGGGCCGGCGGCTGCGTACATCATCTGCTGGGATCTTCGTTTCCGGGCTGAATTTTCCAGTCAACAGGCCCATGTTCAACGGGCCACGGTTAATACTTGCCAGGTTGAATTTTTCACAAACTTCCAAGGTTTGGATGTTCCCTTCGAACAGGTTAAGCTGCTGTTGAATGGCAGTGCAATTAGGGCCCTGGGCGAACAGGCGCGAGCGCTCAGGATCATCGGTGCTCCAGCCATAAAACTTGATCTTGCCTTCCTGAACGAGCTGCTCCAACGTGTCCCGGACGGCAAGGGCTTGGTTTTGATCCAAGTCCTTGACATGGCACTGGAAGAGATCGATATAATCCGTATTCAGGCGGCGCAGGCTGTCCTCACAATCCCGACGGACCTGTTCCGGGGAGGTGTCATAGCCTTTTACCTGGCGGGTTTGCTCATCGAAAATCTGACCGAACTTGGTGGCAATTATGACCCGCTCCCGAAATCCAGCAAGGGCTTGGCCAAGCACTTTCTCACTATGCCCACAACCATAAACACCTGCGGTGTCAAATAGTGTTACACCCAATTCGACTGCACGCCGGATGGCACGCAGCGAATTCTGCGTCATTGACTTCGCCCCAACCGACCGGCTCGCCATTCTTCCAGAACGGTCCCCCGATTGCCCAGCATCCCATGCCAAGTGCACTAACCTCAATCCCACTGCGACCAAGAACGCGGGTAAACTTTTTAACTTCAGGCACTAAATTTCTCCAGTCTGCCGGCAGTTGCAAGCGCAATCGGCATGATATCTTTGGCCGGCAGCCTGCCCAGGCTGCCGCGCCCACAAACGCGTTCCCCGAATTCGGCAACACCATCCGCACGTACATAACGGCCATATAACAAGGTGGGCACCGGATGCCAGCTATGCCCCTTGAGCAGCGCCGGCGTGGAGTGGTCCCCGCTGACGATGACGACATCCGGTTTGAGCGCCAACAAACGCGGCAGCAATGCATCCACTTCCTCGATCACACTGACTTTGCGGGCAAAGTCACCATCCTCCCCGGCAATATCGGTATTTTTTACATGCAGGTAGAAGAAATCGAATTGGTCCCAATTTTTTTCCAAGGCGGTAAATTCATCTGCCACAGCCCCGCCATCCACCGGCAGGACCTGCATCCCAACCAAACGGGCGATGCCGCGGTAGGTGGGATTCACGGCAATTGCAGCGGCCCGCAGACCAAACAAGCTCGGGAAAGCCGGGAGGTCCGGATAGGTATCAAACCCTCTGACAAGGATCATATTGGCAGGCTGTATGGGCCGGTACTCCTGCAACAGTTTACGGCCCCGCTCCACAAACAGGTTAACCAGGCGGGCGGTTTTTTCGGAAGCGGGATCAAGGGCACAAACTGGACGCGGGGGATAACCGTTTTTTAAAGGGTCAGAACCGGTAACTGCACTTGCCAGCCCGGCGCCGCGCATCACAATCGCCAGGCGATGTTCCTTGACCGTTTGGATTAAAAAATCAACATCTTCGAACCTGCCGTTCAATGCCTTTGATAGCTCATTGCTGATCCGGGTGGGGATACGCCCGGCGCGCCGATCTGTCACCACGCCGGCTGCATCTGCAGTGCATAAATTTCCACGTGCAGCTACATCGCCAGGCTGCAGCTTAATATTCAAGCCAACCGCTTCGAGCACTCCCCGACCGATCCGGTAGCGAATGGGATCATAACCAAAAATGGCCAGGTGGCCCGGGCCGCTCTCCACGGTAATCCCCGGCCCAAGCGGCACTGTCAGGCCCAGGGCAGACTGAAAAGCCAGCGCGTCGAGATTGGGCGTGCGAGCAGTTTCCAATTCGGTTTTTCCACCTGGTTCAAGCGGCAAGCCCCCCAACCCATCCATGATCAACATGACAATTTTGGTTTCAGCGGGGATGATCAAATCTTGTATGAAATCGAGATCCATTGGATTGCTCCGAGAGGATGAGAAGGAAACGGAAAGCTATATGGGTCTATCCAGAAATTCCGGAGGAGTTCTTCTATAGTTTCTGGATGGGTACCAAGGTATTCGCAATTTCGGCGGTTACCCAGAGCACGGCCCCGGTGGTATCCACAACCATATCACACACTTCCATCAATCCCTGGTAGCAATCATGGGACCGAAAGTATTGGGACCGGAAAAACCGGTTACAAAAATAGTTGGGATCATATTTTTTGCGGTAATCGATATCCCGTTTCCACTTGCGCTTCAGACGGACAGGATCATCAGTCAAATAGACAATCTTTATCCCGATCTTTTCGGAAACTTCCTCGCTTTGGAAGGGAAAATTACCCTCCAGAAAAATGATATCCGCCGGTTCAACCTGCTGCGGAGAACATCCGGGTTTTAAATTTCCGAACTGGTCGTGGCTGGAGAAAGTTGAATCGTAGCGTGGAATAGTGATCCGTTTGCCCTGAAGGATGGATTCAAGGCTGTGCAGGAACAGTTCAAAGTGGTAAGCCTCTTTCCCAAGGGTTTTGATATTCATTTCGTCCCTGTAGCTGACATCAAAGAGGAAGCAATCCATCTCGATGGTAGCGACGCGCCGGCCTATCTGTTCGAATGCGCTTTTAAGCCGGGCGACGATCTCGGTTTTACCCGCGGCGGTTGGGCCGGCGAGAGTCAGGAGGATGGGCGTGCCATGGGAAGCAATGAGCTTCTTTACGCTTTCGATAAATACCTGGTCCAGCTCGGCATTGGCCTGCTTAAAATCTTTATAGCCGATACCCTGGAACTTCTCGAACCTTTTTTGGTACGGCTCGAAACTCTTCCACGGATGGCCGCCAAAATGCCGAAAGGCCGCCGGGGTGAAATAGGTAGTGCGCACAAGGAAGAAGAACCCGCGTAAATCGAAATAGAAATTCTTTCGAATCCAATCTTCCGGGTAGGCACCGCTGACCAGCCCAACCAACAACATGCAGGTTAATCGGAGGATGCTTTTGTCGAGCACGATCTTTTCGCCTACCCGTGGTTTGAGTTGGATATTGGAATAGAAATCCCGAGAGCGAATCCGCTCTTCAATTTCCAGGATCGGATCCAATTCACACGAACCAAAGCTGCCTGGTTGAGGAAAGAGATTGTCCAGGGCATAACGAAATTCATACAACTCCAACTCTTCAACCCCCGGGTTGATATGCTTCATTTTCTCGTACAAAAGCTCGGAAAAGCTGTCTGGATCGGATAAAGAATTCGTTACAGTCAAAGGATACCTCTTAGTCTTTAATTCGCTTGCCAACACCCAAGACCAGCGCTTGAAAGGCGCGCTCAATCTTCCCATAATTCCCATCCCGGTCAAGAGCAATCCCACGCCCCATGCCGGTGACAACCTGACCAATACCGAGCGCGTCCATTTGGCATTCGAGTTTTTCCAACAGGGCCGGAGCGCTGCCAGGTTCAGTGCTGCGCCCGTCAAAAATAACGTGCAGATAGACTTCTTTCAGACCCTTTTCTTTGGCCATTTTCAAAATCGCCAACGGGTAATCGATCGAGCCATGCGAACTTTTCCTGGTCAGCAAGCCGATCAAGTGCAGACTCTTTTTTCGAGCCCGAACAGAAGTGATCGCTTTACAAAGGATCGCATTGGTAAAGAATGAACCGTCCTGCATGGCCAGATCAAGCCGGACATCATCCTGCAAAACGACCCGACCGGCGCCGATATTCATATGGCCGGCTTCCGAATTCCCGGCTTTTCCGGCTTGTAGTCCGACCGCCTCACCGGCAGCCTGTAGTTGACTGCACGGGTAGCGGCGGGTAAGCGCATCCCAGACCGGTGTGTGTGCAAGGAAAATCGGGTTGGTGTCGTCCTGCCGGCCATTGCCCCAGCCATCCAAGATGACCAGCATTACCCGACGCTGACCCTGCCACGAATGCCCAAGCGCCAGGTTTTCTCCATCCATACAAGCCGGCTGGGCGAGGCCGAGAGCTGATAGAACCGTAGGCGCTACATCTGCCAGCCTGCCGTAACGAAGGTGGATGGGAGCGGATGAGCGCGGGTCAAGCAAAAGGAATGGAACCGGGTTTGTGGTATGCGCAACATGCGGTGTGCCATCCGGATTGGTCAATAATTCCAGGTTGCCATGGTCGGCGGTGACCAGGACGAGATAATCCGCAGCCAGGGCGGCTTCAACCGTCCTGCCCAGCTGCTGATCCACTACGGAGGCGCAGCGGAGCTTGGCCTCCCGGTTGGCGGTATGGCCGATTACATCGCCATTGGCGAAGTTGGTTACGATCAAATCGTAATTCTGCCGGATTCCCTCCAGCACATGGACTGCAACCTGAACCAGGCTGAGCTCAGGCACCTGGTCGAACGGTATGCCCTTGGGGGAAGGGACGCACACACGGTCCTCCCCAATGAAGGGCATATTTTCTCCACCATTGAAGAAGAAAGTGACATGCGCAAACTTCTCTGACTCAGCCACACGCAACTGGCGCAGGCCGGCCCGGCTTACCAACTCGCCGAGTGTACCTGAAATTTTGGAGGGGGCAAATGCAACCGGCAGATCCTTGAACTTGTCGTGGTAGAGGGTCAGGATGATAAAAGAAAGACCGGGCAAGGTTGGGCGAGGGAAGCGATCGAAACCTGGTTCGGTGAAAGCCTCGGTAAGTTCGATCTCGCGTTCGCCGCGCCGGCAGCAAAAGACGACCGCATCACCGTCTGAGATCCGTCCGACGGGATTGCCCAGCGCATCCGTCAATACAATTGGGTCAAGTGAATAATCGGTTTGACCTGCGGCATATAATTCTCCAACCGCCTTCGCAAGAACACAGGCGCCGCGGGGAAGATGATCATCTACCATCATTGCTCCGCTCCCCCGCTCAAAGCGATTTTCCCACTACTTGAAGTTTTTTCCGGAAATATATCCAGAAGTTCCCGGAAGGCGTGGATGATAAGGTCGGGACAGTTCTCATCCGTAAGTGTTTCCCTTGCCAGTGCTTCAGGCGAAACCATGATAATCACCATTCCAAAGCCGGCTGCACGGGTACCGCTTACGTCACGGCTGAAGTTATCCCCAACATATACACAGTTGGCAGGTTCTACTCCGGCGCGGCGGGCAGCTTCATGGTAAATGGCCGGGTCCGGTTTTCGGATCCCATAAACAGAAGAAAGCAGCACAGATTTGAAATAGGGTGCGAACCCATCCGCTTCGATCCATTCCGGGATTTCGCGGGACGAAATTAAATTGCTGATGATCCCGAGTGTATAGCCACGGCGATCCAATTCCATGACAACTTCCCGGCCGTTCTCCACCAATTCTCGCCGGCCATTGGCTTGCCGAAATTGATAGGTTAACTCCACTACCACTTCAGCAAGCTTCTCAGAAGCGAATTCCGGCGCCAGCCAGCGCGTCCACAACTCAGTCTCGGGGGCTTCCCGCATGTTACTGAAAGCCCAGACCCGATAGAGCTTGTAGCGTTGATTTAGCGTATCGTAAAATTTTTCGGGATTTTCATCCGTCCCGAGAAGGTCAACAATTTTCTGCCTGGCAACTGCCTGGTATTTTTCGTCCTTAACCAGGATCGCTAAAGTATTGCCCAGGTCCAGAAATATGGCTTGGAAGTCATTCTTCATGCGGATCTCCTTCAACTGCTGAGGGCAGTACTTGAATTATTTCCAAACCAAAAATTCAATCAGGCAGAATAATTTTCATTGGCCGAGATCGGACTAAATTCAGAAATGTTGAGCAATTCCAGGATTGAATTGCAGAAATAATCCGCCACTGCGTCCGCGTCAGGGTCGATCGCCACAGTCAGCATCCCGGCATTGTGCGCACCCCAGAGTTCAATCCCAAGGTGACCTACAAAAGCCGATTCGCCAGGAGAGAGCCGGGCTTGATGGATGGCGCTTAGATACATTCCGGGATCGGGTTTATGGATCCCAACCGCGGTTGAGCAGGCGATCACGTCAATATATTCTGCCACGCCCACTTTTTCCAGGCGGCGTTTTTTCCATTCCAGCGGATACATTGTGTCGGTGACGATCCCCACCAAGAAATTGCGTTGTTTCAAAGTCTGCAAGGTCTCCCTTGCTCCGGGGATGGGGGAGACATTGTTTGAGTAATCGATAATACGGGTGATAAAAGTTGAACGTAAGGTACCATCCTCAACGCCATGCAGCCTCAGGAACATGTCCCAGTAGGAGTCATGATTTACCTGCCCCAGGTTAGCCTGTTCGCGAACTACCATTATGCGGACTTGGTCGTCTGGAGTTATTTCCAATAAATAACCTCCATTGCGGAGCAGTTGCATGGCGAAGTCCATCGTTGGAGTTGCCCGGCGGTAAAGAATCCCGGCTGCATCGAAAAAGACACCTTTAATCATTGATCGATCCCTTTATGCCTGTCCGTTACCAATGCGGGTTGGAAAAATATCGAGTAAATCACTCAATTGATGAATGGTGTAATCTGGTTTTACATCCCCGGTGGGCGGTTCCTTGGCTTGCGTGGCCGGCTCGTAATAAAGGATGAATAGGCCATAACCGGCCGCCCGGGTGCCTTCCACATCACGGACCGGATTGTCACCCACATAAACACATTTCGCCGGTTCGACCCCAATCCGACGGGCAGCTTCCCAGTAAATCTCCGGGTTGGGCTTTCGGATTCCGACCTTTGAAGAAAGGACCACAGTTTTGAAATATCCGGTCAGACCTTCTTCCACCAAATAATCCGGGATTTCAGTCTCGGTTATGGTATTGGCAATGAGCCCCAGCAGATAGCCACGCTTGCTCAATTCAATCACAACTTGCGTGCTATTTGTGCGCGGAACCCGGCGCCCATCGCAATCACGCCACAAGCGGGTCAGTTTTGCAGAGAGCGGTGCGATCTTTTCGGCCGGAAAATCGGGCAGCATCCATTTTGTCCACATTTCTTTTTCACTGGCCTCGATCAGTTTATCCTTGGCCCGTTTGCGCAACACTTTGTAGCGCTCAGTCAGCTTTTGATGAAAACCGTCCGGGGTGTCCTGGGCTCCGGTCAATTCCGCCAATTGCTGTTTGGCCTGGATCATGAAATCCTGGTCTTCAATTACGATCCGCAGGGTATTGCCAACATCCAAAAAAATGGCTTCGATATCGTTCGGATTCTGCATTATGTTTACCCTTTCATAAAGGAGGCCGACTTTAGGATGAATTACATTTTCAAGAACTTTGAAACATCACTTGCATTTGCAAATCATACAACATTTTACAATATTTTGCAAGTGTTCTTGCAAAGCTATTGACTTTTTCCCAGGAAGTGAGTAAACTAGGGATATTCATGCACACGTGTGCACAACTTCCAGAAAAAAGGGACCAGGTATGCCTGTCACCATTAAGGATATCGCCAAACAGGCCAGGGTTTCACATTCCACCGTCTCTCGGGCGCTGAGCGGAAGTTCGTTGATCTCCGACCACACCGCCGAGCGCATCCGACAGACTGCGCGTGAACTTGGCTACCTCCCTAGCGCGGCTGCCCGTACCTTGAAGACCAACCATTCGCAGGCTCTCGGCGTCCTTATCCGCAAAGTGGATGATCCGTTCTTCGGCGATATCCTGCAGGGGATCGAGGAAGTAGCCCAGGCTTCCGGTTACAGCCTGTTCATGGCCGCTTCCCAGCACACGCCGGAACGTGAGCAGGCAATTCTCCAGGCCATGGTCGAACGCCGGGTGGAGGGCATCATTATTTGTTCCACACCCGTCAGTCTTGATCAGAGCCACCAGCTTGGCCCGCTTCGGCGTCCCAATCGTCTACATCAACAACCAGGCCGCAGAGGAGTATCGTTACTCCATCTACCACGACGATGTGGACGGCAGCCGCCAGGTTACACGTCATCTGATCGGATTGGGGCACCGTAAAATCGGCTATCTCGGCAATTCGACTGCAGGGCGCAGCACCATCGACCGCCTGGCCGGTTTCCAGCAGGAATTAAAGGCATACGGTCTCTCCGTTCCAGAAACCTACATTCACCAAGTCCCGGGCGGTGGACCTGATGAGGGTCTCAGCGGACTCGGCCATTTCCTAAACCTGCCTGAACGTCCCACCGCGCTGGTCTGCTATAATGACATGCTCGCCATTGGTGTGCTGAAAGGCCTGCAGCAGGCTGGTATCCGCGTACCACAAGAGCTTTCAGTCACCGGATTCGACAACATCCTTTTTTCTGCCTATACCAATCCACCCCTCACCACCTTTGATCAACCGAAACAGTATATCGGCGCGGAAGCCGCCCGCCTGGTGTTGGGGCTGCTCAAAGCCGACTCGTTGGGAAATGCTCCATGCGAACCGGAAATTCGCAGGTTGCGCGGCAAGCTGCTGGTACGTGATACCACCGCCGCCCCGGCGCCTTAGAAGGAGAAAATGTACACTCTAACTGCCTCCGATCTCAACCTCCGGCCCGCTTCCTACACCCGCCAGAATGGCATCGAATACGGTCTGGCTCAGACTCCAGCAGGGCCACGCCTGGCAATCCTGTCACCCCTGGATTGGCCCGGCCTGGTAACCTTCGATGGCGAGTCGACCAGGTACGTGGATCAAACCCGGCTGCTCTGCCCGTTGAGCCCGAAGAATGCCGCCGCCCTGCGCATCCAACTGGTCTGGCTGCGGCCCAGCTTGCTGGGTCTGCGCACCTCCGCCGGCCTGGGCGACCGGATTGGCCTGGCCACGCCCGGTCACGTACGCGCAGTCCGCGCAGTCGGCGGCAATATCGCCCCCATCTTCGCCCAGCAGTCCATGCGCGAGATGGCTCGCACGGACCGAACCCCGCAGCAGGTGATGGATGATGCCATGTGGGGTATCTTTGCAGAAGGCTGGCAAGCCGGTTTCGGTGCCGATGCCGACCATCTCAAGACTCTTGAAGATATCGACGCCTGCCTGGCAGTTGGCTATACATTTTTCACCATTGACCCGGGTGCCCACGTGGATAACCGCGCCGAATCCGCCAGCCTGGTCGAACTGCGCGAACTGGCCGATAGCCTGCCACTCGATCACCGGCCGCGCGCAAGCGGTTTGCTGGGCAAGCGCTATGATATCGAGGGACTCGAGCTGACATTCGATGAGGGGACACTGCTCAAGGCGGCTGTCAAATACGGCAAAGCCATTGCGCATGTGGCTTCCATGTACCAGCACCTGGCCACAACTGCCGGGAGGCATCCCTTCGAATTGGAAGTCTCAGTAGATGAAACCGAGCAACCCACCTCGCATGCCGAGCACGTTTACATTGCCAAAGAGTTGAAGCGATTGGGGGTTAAGTGGGTCAGCCTGGCGCCCCGCTATATCGGCCGTTTTGAAAAGGGCGTGGACTATATCGGTAACCTCTCCGCCTTCGAAACCGATTTGAGCGGGCATGCCGCCATCGCCCGCCAGTTTGGGCCGTACAAACTCAGCCTGCATTCCGGCTCGGATAAGTTCAGCATCTATCCGGCCGCCATGCGCCAGACGCACGGACTGGTCCACCTAAAGACCGCCGGCACCAGCTACCTCGAAGCCCTGCGCAGCCTGGCTGTGATCGATCCGGTTTTCTTCCGCGAGCTTTATACCTTTGCCCGCCAGCACTATGATACCGATAAAGCCAGTTACCACGTTTCGGCAGAGCTAAGCCGCGCCCCGCTCCCGGGAGAAGTCAAAGACTGGCCGGGCTTGCTCGAACAGTTTGACGCCCGCGAGATCCTGCACGTGACCTTCGGCTCGGTGCTCACTGAAAAAACAGACACCGGCACAAGGCGCTTCTATGACCGTTTCATGGATTTCCTGCGAGCAAATCCGGAAACCTATGCCGCCAACCTGGAAAAACATTTTATCCGCCACCTGACACCATTCACTTCGGACTAACCGCCTATGAATAAAATGGATATTCAAAGCTCATTTGACCTTTCAGGAAAAGTTGCTGTCATCACTGGTGGTGCGGGCGTGCTGTGTACTGCCATGGGCACGGCACTAGCCAAGGCCGGGGTAAAAATCGCTGTACTGGACATGAATGCGCAGGCTGCTGAGGCGCTGGCTGTCAAACTCCGCTCTGACGGCGCCGAAGCAATCGGTATGGCTTGCAACGTGCTGGAAAAAGAGAGCCTGGAAGCCGCCGCACAAGTAGTGGTATCAAAATATGGCCGCATCGACCTCCTGATCAACGGCGCAGGCGGCAACAAACCGCAGGCCACCACCAACCCTACCCAAAATTTCTTCGACCTGCCTGCCGAAGCCTTGCGCTGGGTCTTCGACCTGAACCTGATCGGTACGATCCTCCCCAGCCAGGTATTCGGAAAGATCATGGCACAGCAGAAGGAGGGCGTCATCCTGAATATCTCTTCAATGAATGCTTTCCGTCCGCTGACGCGCATCCCGGCCTACTCTGCCGCCAAAGCGGGTGTCAGCAATTTCACCCAGTGGCTGGCAGTGCATATGGCCATGGAATATTCCCCCCAGATCCGGGTTAATGCCATCGCCCCGGGGTTTTTCGCCGGTGAACAAAACCGGGGACTGTTATTTAATCAGGATAACTCATTGACTGCACGCGGCCAATCCATAATCAATCACACCCCCATGGGACGCTTCGGGACGCCGAATGACCTGTTGGGGGCAGTTTTCTGGTTGCTCTCCCCTGCCTCGGCCTTTGTGACCGGAATCGTCGTACCGGTGGATGGCGGATTTTCTGCTTATAGTGGTGTTTAGGCCATGTTGATCGGAAAAGGCGATCCAATCCGTAATTTGACGGACGATGAGCTAAGCGCCCTCGTGTATGAGTCGTTGGGCTCCCTGGCAGTGGATGGCAAACGGGTCCTCATCCTTATTCCGGACGGCACCCGTACGATGCCCATGCCGCGCATGTTTGACCTGTTCGAACAATATCTGGGTGCGCGCGTGGCAGCCCTGGATTACCTGGTGGCGCTCGGCACGCATCGCCCTATGACGGATGCCCAATTGAGCAAGCTGGTGGGCCGCCGGGTGGTGGATGGGCAAGCGGGGCAATTTCATATATACAACCACCTCTGGGATAACCCGGACAATTTCACCCATATCGGCAGCATCTCTTCCAGCGATATCGAGACCCTCAGCGGTGGGTTAATGAATCAAAGCGTGCCGGTGCGGCTGAACCGGCTGATCTTCGCGTATGACCAGCTCATTATCTGTGGGCCGGTCTTCCCACACGAGGTGGTTGGTTTCTCCGGAGGCAACAAGTACTTCTTCCCGGGCATCGCAGGGGCGGAGATCATCAATTTCACGCATTGGCTGGGGGCCGTGATGACTAATTACAAAATCATCGGCGCAGGCTACACGCCTGTACGCGCCGTCATCGACCGGGCCGCGGCTTTGATCGACCGCCCGGTGGCCTGCTTCAGCCTGGTGGTCACTCATGCGGGCCTGTCAGGCCTATTTTTCGGCCCGGCTCAAGAAGCCTGGCAAGCTGCCGCAGCCTTATCGGCTCAAAAGCACATCGTTTATGTGGAAAAACCTTTCCGGCGCGTTCTGTCCGTCATGCCGGAGATGTACGACGACCTCTGGACAGCCGCCAAGGGTATGTACAAGATGGAACCGGCTGTGGCAGACGGCGGCGAGGTTGTGATCTATGCCCCGCACATCACCGAGGTCAGTTATACCCACGGACAGTTGATCGATCAGATCGGGTATCACTGCCGCGATTATTTTATAAAGCAATGGGATAAGTTCAAGGATTACCCCGGCGGTGTACTGGCCCATTCGACCCATGTAAAAGGGATGGGACAGTTCGATCCGCAAACGGGTATCGAGACGCCTCGCATCCAGGTGACCCTGGCGACCGGCATCTCCCCGGAGCGCTGCCGGACCATCAACCTGGGCTACCTGGACCCTGCCAGCATAGCCCTTAGAGAATGGGAAAACCGTCAGGAAGAGGGCGTACTTGTGGTGCCGCGCGCCGGTGAGATGTTGTATCGAGTCAAGCAGAGCTGACACAACCCATAAAATCAGCAAGGAGCCCATATGAAATATGGCCTGAACCTCTTACCCAACGGCGCACTGGATTTCCTTTCGCTCGGCGCGCTGGTGCACCGGCTGGATCCGGGCATCATTCCCTTCCGCAAGGCCAGCGAGTGCCGGATCCACGTCAGCGGCGGAGAGTTCAACTGCGCCGCCAACCTCTCGGATTGCTTCCGCCTGAAGACCGGCATCGCGACTGCCATGGTGGACTATCCCATCGGCGATTTGATTGCCGAGCGTGTGCGGGCGATGGGCGTCATGCCGTTCTACAAACAATTCAAACACAACGGCGTCAACGGACCCAACATGGCCACCGTCTACAGTGACCGTGGTTACGGGGTGCGCGCCCCGGTGGTCTTTTACAACCGTTCCAATGAAGCCGCCGCGCAGCTCAAAGCAGGCGACTTCGACTGGAAGGCGATTTTTGCGGGCGGCGTGCGCTGGTTCCACAGCGGCGGGATCTTCGCCGCCCTGTCCGAAACCACCGGCGAAGTCATCATTGAAGCCATGCAGGCTGCCAAAGCCGCCGGAGCGGTGGTCTCGTTCGATCTGAACTACCGCGCCAAACTCTGGAATATCTGGGGCGGACAGGCACGCGCCCAGGCCACCTTGCGCCGCATTGTTGAGAACGTGGATGTGCTGGTGGGCAACGAAGAGGACCTGCAGATGGGTCTCGGGCTGCAGGGGCCGCAAGCCGGAACCAGGTCCAAGCTTGACCCGGGCGCCTTCTTTGGCATGATCGACAAAGTGGTAGCCGAATTTCCGCAGGTCAAAGTGGTGGCAACCACCTTGCGGGAAGTGCATTCCACCAACCGGCATTCCTGGGGCGCGGTGGCCTGGATCAATGGTCAGACATTTAGCTCACCAACCTGCGAATTGGATGTCTACGACCGCGTCGGGGGTGGGGACGGGTTTGCCTCCGGCCTCTTTTATGGCCTGCTGAGCGGCGAAGCGGAACAAGAGGCGGTTAATCTGGGCTGGGCACATGGCGCACTTCTGACAACCTTTCCAGGCGATACCACGATGGCAACCTTGGAACAGGTGCGGGCGTTTGCCCAAGGCGGCTCGGCGCGCATTCAAAGGTAGTGAATTTGTAGTAGCGATTCAAGTCGTTACTCCAATTATTTTTCTATTTTATCGCACACGTGTGCAAACTCCACCAGGAGATCAATCATTTTTTGAGGAGAATTCCCATGGATACTATGAAAGCGTACGTTTTCAAGGATGTTGGCAGACTAGTATACGAAGAAAAGCCCATTCCGCACGTCAAGGAACCAGACGATGTGCTGCTCAAGGTCAAGGCTGTCGGCATTTGCGGTTCGGACATAAAGATCATCGAGGGCAAGCACCACTTCCGGCCCAACACGGTGCTTGGCCACGAGTTCAGCAGCGAGGTGGTCGAAATCGGCACGCACGTCCAGCACGTCAAGGTTGGCGACCGGGTTGCCATCGACAACAACATCCGTTGTGGGTTCTGCTCGTTCTGCCGCATGGGCCTGACCAGCCAGTGTGTCGAGATCAAGAACAGCGCTCTGGGTGTGATGCGCGACGGCGGCTATGCCGAGTACTGCCTGGTGCCCGAAAAGCAGTGCTTTGTTATTCCAGACTGTATCGATGATGTCCTGGGCACCCAGGTCGAAACCCTGGCGACAGTCATTAACGGGATGAATACATTGCTGATGCTGCCCTACGATTACGTATTGATTTTGGGCTTTGGCCCGATCGGCTACTTGTTCAGCCAGTTCGCTAAAAACATCGCCGCCAAAGTGGCCGTGACCGAGATCGACCCGTTCCGGATCAGTGTCGCCAAAGAATGCGGCCTGACAGTCTGGAACCCGAACGAAGTGGACATTGAGCAGAAGATCACCGAGTTCACCTACGGGCGCAAGGCAGACATTGTCATCGAGGCCACTGGAAACGCCATCGAACAGGCGCTCAAATGCGTTACACCTGGCGGCAAGGTTCTGCCTTTCGGGATGGACTCTTCCATCACAGCCAGTGTCGTGCCGAATGATATCACCCGCTATGCCACCAAGATCCTGGGCTTGTACCTGGGCCAGAACACCATGGTGCCTGCCATCCGTATTTACCAGGAGAAGCGCTTCAATATGGATCCGTTCTTTACCAAGGTGGTCCCGTTCGATGAAGGCCTGGGCGCTTTCGATCTGCTCGGTTTGGACATGCAGACGCTCACCCACCATCCCAAGAGTGCCATGAAGATCGTGATGAAGATGTAAGTTCAAATATCATAGGCAAGAAGGTTCTCAATGAAACTAGCTTTCCACGGCGCGACTACGATGACAAGCGATCTCGAAACGGATATCGCCGTTTCTGCACACGCAGGATTTAGAGCGCTTGAGGTATGGGCAGCAAAAATTGATCGCTACCTGACTGCTCATTCGTTGACTGATCTCAAGGCGTTATTTGAGTACCATGCTGTCATGCCACTAACGATCAACTCGATTGAATTCATCGCGTTCCGTGGAAGCGGGTATGCCCTGGTTCAAGCCCGTCTCCATGAACTGGGTAAGATCGCGCAGGCGATTGGCTGTCCAACCGTTGTCGTCGTTCCCAGTCCCTTGCCGGTCCGTGATTTGCCCTGGGCCGACGTGCAGACCGAGTACGTCAAGATATTGCGCGACTTGAGCGAGATTGCGCGCCTATATGGAATTCAACTGTCGTTCGAGTTCCTGGGCTTTGGATGGTGCAGCGTGCGCACGCCGCGCGCTGCATTCGAGATCATCCAACAAGCCGACCGTGACAACCTCGGCCTGACATTTGACGCAGCTCATTTTTATGGGGGCGGCGGCCTGATGAGCGAAATCGATCAATTGGACCCAAAGCGCATTCTTGCATTTCACCTGGATGATCTCGAAGATTCGCCGAAGGAAGCCATCCGTGACGACACACGACTTTTGCCCGGGCTGGGCGTAGTCCCGCTCGACGAAATCTGCGTGCGGCTTAAGCGCATCGGCTACACTGGGCCCTGCTCCATCGAATTGTTCCGGCCCGAGTACTGGAATTGGGATCCTCGGGAGCTGGCAATAAAAGCCCGCCAGGCAGCCATCAAAGTGTTGTCGCCGCATTTTCAAATCGAATAAAAAGTTGCATAAGATGCTTATCAAGAAAGAGAGGCTGAATTGACAAGGAAAGTAAAAATGGCCGTAATCGGCACCGGGCGCATGGGCAGCGTGCATACGCGTAACATCACCCGCCTGATCCCCGAAGCGGACCTGGTCGCGGTCTGCGACATCCGTTTGGAGGTGGCCCAGGCAGTAGCTGACGAGTGCGGCATCCGGCGCGTTGTGAAAGATTACCACGAGCTGCTGGTGGACCCCGATATCGAAGCCATCCTGATCGCAACCAGCACGGACACACATTCTTTTATCATGAAAGATGTGGCTGCCTCGGGCAAGCATATCTTCTGCGAAAAACCGCTCGCTCTCGAGCTGGATAAGATTGATGAGGCGCTGGCGGCTGTCAAGAAAGCCGGCGTCAAGTTGCAGGTCGGCTTCAACCGCCGCTTCGATAAAAGTCTCAAGCGCGTGCGCGAGATCGTCGCTTCGGGTGAAATTGGGCGTCCTTGCATTCTACGCATCACCAACCGCGACCCCGATTTCCCATCCATGGATTTTCTGCGGGTCTCCGGAGGCATCTTCCTCGATCTCGCCATCCATGATTTCGATATGGTCCGCTTCCAGCTTGGCGAGGTGGTGGAGGTCTATGCCGCAGGCGGCGTGCTGCTCGAACCCAAGCTGAAAGAATTCGGCGACATCGATACTGACGTGGTCATCCTCAAGTTCGCCAATGGTGCAGTGGGTACCATCGACAACAGCCGCAAGGCAGTTTACGGCTATGATCAACGCCTGGAAGTGTTCTGCTCGAATGGAACAGCCATGATGAACAACGAAACCGAAGATGTCACCGTCAAAGGCAACTCAGATGGATTCCTATCTGCAAAGGTGCCCTATTTCTTTATGCAGCGCTATGCCCCTTGCTATGTCGAGGAAGTACGCCAGTTTGTCGAATGTGTGCGTGACGACCGGCCCACCCCCACCACCGGGGTAGACGGTCGCGCCGCCGTGGTGCTGGGTTATGCCGCCTGGAAGTCGCTGCGCGAAAACCGGCCGGTTAAAATAAGTGAGATTGGATAATTTTGATTAACGATTTTCACAAACCTTCCGAGACTGAATACTTGAACTGCATCCGCTGCGGGTTGTGCCTGTCCGTCTGCCCAACCTACCGGGAACAGCTCAGCGAGACTGCCTCGCCGCGCGGCCGGGTGGCGCTGGCACGCAAGGGTCTGGAAGGCGAACTGGAACTCACTCCCAACCTGATCGAGCAGATGTACGCCTGCTTCGACTGCATGGCCTGCAACGCCATCTGCCCGGTCGGCATCCACCCCGCTGACCTGGCACTGGAGATGCGGGATCTCCAGGAACAACGCCAGCCCACCCAATGGAAGAAGCCCCTGTTCGGAGGCCTCATCCATCATCCCCGGCCGGATGGAAGCTGCCACCTGGCCGCTGCGGGTGTACGAGAAACTGGGGATCCGCCGCCTGGTCTACGCACTTGGGCTGCGCAAGCTGCTGCCCGGCAAACTGCGCGACATGGAAGCCATGCTGCCGCACCTGCCGCAGCGCCCGCTGCGACAGATCTTGCCGGAGATCACCCCGGCCAGCGGCGAAAGCCGCCGGCGGGTCGGGTTCTTCCTGGGCTGCGCCCAGAGCCTGCTGTTTGCCGAGGAAAGCGCCGCCAGCCTGCGCGTCCTGGCCCGCAACGGCTGCACCGTCATCACCCCCAAAGAAACGGTTTGCTGTGGAATGCCTGCGCTCGGATTCGGTCGCCTCGACCTGGTGCGCCAGCAGGCGCAGCCCAATATCGCCCTTTTCGAAAAGGCCAACGTCGAAACCATCGTTACCGATTGCGCCACCTGCGGATCGACCCTCAAGGATTACGGTACTCTCCTGGCCGACGATCCCGATTGGGCAGAGCGTGCCGCCGCCTTCAGCGCCAAGGTGCGGGATATCAGCGAGTTCCTGATGTCCATCCCGCTCGAAAAGCCGCGCGGACGCCTGGAGGCACGCGTGACCTACCACGACCCATGCCACCTGCGGCGCGGCCAGGGCGTCTGGAAACAGCCGCGCGCGCTGCTAAAGATGATCGATGGCCTTGAATTCGTCGAGCTGCCCGAAGCGGACTGGTGCTGCGGCTCGGCCGGCACCCAGCTCATCACCCATTATGAGACTTCGCTCAAGGTGCTGAAGCGCAAGATCGACAACCTGGCCGGAACCCAGGCGAATTTCGTCGCCTCCGGCTGTCCCGGCTGCCAGATGCAGTTGAATGTGGGCGTGCAGCGCGCCGGGCTGGAGGTGCGGGTGGTGCATCCGGTCCAACTCCTGGATCAGGCGTATCGCAGTGGCGACTTCCCTGGACAGTACACAGGACTGCGCAGTCGCTCAGAGAAAGTAACGACTGAAGTCGTTACTACGAGCGAGAAGGAATAATGATGGATAAAAACCTGCTCACCCAACTTGAAAAGATTGCCGGCAAAGATGGCGTGCTCGCCTCTCCCGAAGACCTGGCCGTCTACAGCTACGACGCCACTTTCGAGGAAGGCCGCCCGGAGGTCGTCGTTCTGCCGCGCACCACAGAACAGGTCAGCCAGGTTGTGCAACTGGCTGCCAGGGAACAGCTCCCGGTGGTCACGCGCGGCATGGGCTCGGGCCTGGCAGGCGGTTCGGTGCCCGACCGGGGCGGAATCGTCCTGGCGCTGACCCGCATGAACCATATCCTGGAAATCGATGAAGCCAACGCCACTGCGACCGTCGAAGCGGGAGTGGTTACCGCCGATCTGCAGACGGCCGTGGAAAAACTCGGCCTGTTCTACCCGCCCGACCCTTCCAGCATCAAGGAGTCGACCATCGGCGGGAATATCGCCACCAATGCCGGCGGCCCGCGCTGCCTGAAATACGGCGTGACCGGCAACTACGTGCTCGGCCTGACTGTCGTCCTGGCGGATGGGCGCATCCTGCACGCCGGCAACAAGTGCATCAAGGATGTGGTCGGCTATGATCTGAAGGCGCTCTTTACCGGCTCGGAAGGCACGCTGGGCGTCATCACCGAAGCCTTGCTGCGTCTGGTCTCCAAACCGCGTTTTGTCCGCACCGCACTGGTCGAATTCCCATCCCTGCAAGATGCCTCCCGGACGGTCAATGCCATCCTGTCGACCGGCCTGCTCCCGGCTACCCTGGAATTGATGGATGAGACCGCCATCGCCTGCGTCGAGCAAGCCATGCACCTGGGCCTGCCGCTGGATGTGGAAGCCGTCCTGATCATCGAATCGGACGGAGCGGACGAAGATACTGTTTTGCGCGAGATCGAAGCCGTTGCCGGGATCTGCCAGGCGAGCGGGCGCGCGCCAGGTAAAGGTGGCAAAAGACGAAGACGAGCGCACCAAGCTCTGGGAAGCCCGCCGCTCCGTCACGGCCGCACTGGCACTCAGGGCTCCCAACAAGCTGGGCGAAGATATCACCGTGCCGCGCAGCGCCATCCCGGAGGCCGTCCGCCGTTTGAAGGCGATCAGCGCCAAATACGGCCTGCCGATCGTCATCTTCGGACATGCCGGGGATGGCAACCTGCATCCCAATATCCTGTTCGACAAGCGCGATCCCGACCAGTGGAAAAAAGTCCAGCAGATGGCCGCCGAGGAGTTCGCCCTGGCCCTGGAATTGGGCGGGACGCTCTCCGGCGAACACGGCGTGGGCATGCTCAAACGTCCCTACATCCAGTCAGCCCTGGGTCCGCTCTCGATCGAGATCCAGAAGCACATCAAGCAGGTTCTCGATCCGCAGAATATCCTGAACCCGGGAAAGGTTCTCCCGGATTGAAAATGTCAGTGCGAAGCGATGCTTTTCCACGGTAGCAGTCGCATGCCAATCGGAGATGGTTTGTGCATCTCCCATGGCTCACTTTTAAACAAATTTATCAAAAGGAGTAAAACATGTCAGACCAAATTGTACCCAAAGGGTTCCTGGCCACCAACCAGCCCGATCTGTTCTTCGAGGACAATGCCGTCGGCCGGCTCAAGAAGGAAGTCTGGGATGCCAGCGACGAGCAGATCGACGCCATCCTGGCCGATTACGGCATCCCTTCGCCGGTTGAATGGGCCAAGCCCGGTTCCTACATCCAGACTACCACCCGCTGGCAGGTGGAGCAGAACCGCAAGAAGAACGATGTGGTCTTCATCCCGGTCGGCTGCACCGAACTGCACGGCCAGCATCTGCCCAGCGCGGCGGATACGCTCTACGTCAGCGCCATCTGCGAAGGTGTGCGCCGCTTTACTGCCAAACGCGGCGCACCGGTCAACCTGGCCTTGCCTCCGCTCAATTATGGCGGCCACCCCTACCATCACATGGGCATGCCTGGCACGGTAATCGTCCGCGAGCACGTGGTGCGCGAGATGATGATCGACGTGATGCTAGGCCTGTGGAATGATGGCTTCCGCAAACAGTTGATCGTCAACAACCACGGTCAATTTTGGATGCTCGAGTCGGCGGTCCAGGAGTTCATGAAGCGTTACCAGTTCCCGGGTATCTTCCGTGTCATCGACTGGCACCGCGGTGTGCGCGAGTTCTTCCGCCCTACCGAGCGCGGCGGCGAGATGACCACCAACTTCGTGCACGCCGATGAGTCTGAGACCTCGCTCAGCCTGCTGCTGCACCCCGAGATGGTCGATATGGATTATGCCGTGGACACCGAAGGCAAGAACTACCTGCCGGAAGGCCATTTCGATAAATCCGTGGACCCGTTTGGCCGGCCCAGCCGCTGGTCGGAGGGCGAAGGCCACTTCGCCATCGAGATCGCTGCCACACCCGAAGGTGTGGTTGGCAAGGCCAGATCCGGTGCAGCCCAGAAAGCCAAGCGCCCGATGGCCGCCATCCTGAAATACCTGACCCTCTGGCATGATGACGTTCTGGAAGCTTTCCCGGCCGGCAAAGTCCCGCCGGTTGAAGAAGTCACCTTGCGCACCGCCGAAGAAATGGAACCCTACCTGCGCGAACCGCTCAGCGAGGGTTGGAAACCGGTCTACGGCCTGCCGCGTATCGGCCAGGGCACGGAAGTATAGGTAAATCTTTGAAGAGGAGAATTCATATGAATGGCAAAATGCAAGGCGTGACATTGGTCGCCGATTGGGACCCCAAGCCCGGATTTAAATTGGGCTCAAAAGATATTGAAGGCCGCCAGACCTACCTGGGCAGCCAGGTTTGGCGCCATCCGCGCTTTGAGATGCGGGAGTACGACATCCCCACCCCCGGCCCGGAAGAAGTGCTGATGGAAGTCAAAGCCTGCGGGATCTGCGGCTCGGACGTCCACATGGCCCAAGCGGATAAAGATGGCTACATCTATTATCCTGGTCTGACCGGTTTCCCTTCCATCCTCGGGCACGAATTCTCGGGTGTGGTGGTGGAAGCCGGCAAGAACGCGCGTGACAAGCGCACCAATAAGCCCTTCAAGGGTGGCGAAGCAGTTACCACCGAAGAGATGCTGTGGTGCGGGCAGTGCAAACCCTGTGCGGATGGGCAGCCCAACCACTGCGAACAGTTGAACGAAGTTGGCTTTAACGTTAACGGTGCCTATACGAAATACATCGTACTGCCATCCCGGACACTCTGGAGCCTGGAACCGCTGCGCAAGAACTATAAAGAAGCCGATATCTTCATTGCCGGCAGCCTGGTCGAACCGACCTGCGTAGCCTACAACGCTGCCATCGAACGCGGCGGCGGCATCAAGCCCGGTGACCGGGCGGTCATCCTAGGCGGCGGCCCGGTCGGGATCGCTGCCTGCGCCATTCTCAAACGCGCCGGCGCTTCGGTGGTCATCATCTCTGAGACCCAGCCGGAACGCGCCGCCATGGCCTTAAAGCTGGGCGCTGATTATCACATCAACCCGCAAAAGGAAGACTTTGCCGAGCGTGTACTGGAGATCACCGATGGGATGGGTGCTGACCTGTTCATGGAAGCCACCGGCCTGCCGGCGATCGTCTACCCCGGCATCGAGAAGGTCATCTGGGAAGGCCGAACTTTACTGAGCACGGTGGTTGTCACCGCCCGCGCCGAAGCTAAAATGCCCGTCACCGGCGAGGTGCTGCAGGTGCGCAAAGCCCGGATTGTCGGCGCCCAGGGCCATTCCGGACACGGCAATTTCCCGCGCGTCATCGAATGCATGGCCTCCGGTATGGACATGACTCCCATGAGCACCAAGAAGATCTGCCTGGAAGATCTGCCTGAGAACATTATCAAATTGCAAACCGACCGCTCGGAATGCAAGATTACCTACGTAGCAAAATAGTTCTCTCCCCTCTGAAATGTGACCGTCACCTGCTGTGGTGACGGTCACATTCAGGATAAAAAATGAAACTCTCGATTGTCCTCTCCACCCAGCCAGCTCAATTCCAGGCTGCCACCTTCAAAGGCGATCTGCAGACAAACCTGCAGCGTATCGCCGATCTCGGTTACGACGGGGTCGAATTGGCCATCCGGGATCCGCAGCTTGTAAACTATGACGAATTGGATGGGCTGATCCGTTCCTGTAAACTATCCGTCCCAGCCATCGGAACCGGTCAGGCCTGGGGTGAGGAAGGACTTTCTTTCACCGATCCGGATCCATCTGTCCGGCAGCAAGCGATCCAGCGTATCCAGGCCCACTTCCCGGGCGCCGCCCGCTTCGGGGCGATCATCATCATCGGCTTGATCCGCGGCATCGTCAAACCGGGCGTAGAACCGTCCCAGGCCATGGATTGGTTGGTCGAGGCTCTGAAAGCATGCAGCGCGGCCGCCCTTCCAAACGGGATCCGCCTGGCATTGGAGCCGATCAATCGCTACGAGACGACCCTCATCAACAGTGCCACCCAGGGATTGGAATTAGTCGAACGTGTTGGTGCAGACAACTTTGGCCTGCTGCTGGATACCTTCCACATGAATATCGAAGAACCGGAAATCCAGCAAAGTATCCGTCAAAGTGGCACCCACATTTTCCACTTCCATGTTGCCGATTCCAATCGTTGGTATCCCGGCGCCGGGCACCTGGATTTTAAGTCGATTTTGAGAACGCTGGCTGCCACCGGTTATCCTGGCTGGGTATCTGGGGAATTTCTGCCAAAGCCGGATTCCGAAGCGGCTGCGCAGGCAAGCATAACCTTCCTGCGCGGGATCTTAATTGATAGTTTTTATGGGGGTAATTTTGAATTAAGGAATTTGGGTCTTGAAATGCACCAGTTTTCCGCTCGTGGCATCCGTCACCCACAGCCCGCCTGAGCCATCCGCAGCGATCCCGCTCGGCAGTTGGAATGCGCCCGACGCACAGCCATCCCAGACTTTCACCGGCTTGCCACTCGCACTCGAGAACGAGATCACCCGGCACAGTTCCGGGTCCGTCACCGACACCGTCCCGCTCGCATCCACCGTGATGAACGGCTTGTTATCCAGCCCGTTGCCATACCAACCCGCCACCGCCCATTCCGCCGTCGCACGATAGTCCAGTCCGCTTGCATCCGGCGTAAACACCTGCACACGCTGGTTCCAGGTATCCGTCACATAAACGTTCCCCGCCTGATCCAATGCGATATCCACCGGTTCGTCCAGCTGCCCGAGCTGCATGCCCGGCGTCCCGAACTCGCCCAGGTAATTCCCCTTCCCATCGTAAATCACGACGCGCTTGTTGCCCGTGTCCGCCACGAAGACCCGTCCCTGGCTGTCCACTGCCAGCCCGCGCGGCCCATACAACTGGTCTTTGCCTTGCGCCGGACCCGTCCCCCACATCAGCAGGAATTTTCCGTCGGCGCTGAACTTCTGGATGCGGTAATTCCAGGTATCCGCCACGTAGACGCTGCCATCCGGCGCCACTGCCACCCCCCAGGGCTCGTTGAAGGTCCCGCCGGGAGCCGCCCCCTGCGAAATATCGGCACGCGTGCCCCACGCCTGCAGTACCGTTCCATCCGGGCGCAGGTGCTGGATGCGGTCATTCAGCGAATCGGCCACGTACAGGCTGCCATCCGCAGCCACGGCAATTTCACGCGGCGCCTGGAACTGGCCAGCAGCGCTGCCCGCCGAACCCAGCACGTTATCGGGGGTGACCGGCGCCGAAAGACTTTCATACGGGTCAACAGGTTGAACGAGGGGCTTGGCGCTGGCGCCATACGGCCAGAGAAGAGTCGAGATATCTTTTCGAACGTACTCATACATGTATTGAGCGCCCCCCCAATTGGTCAGGCTGTAGCTGTCGCTGCCTCTCAGGGCAGCCCAGGCCGTGTAGTCCCGGTTGAACCAGATCTGCCAGATCGCATAGCGCACCTTTGCATCCGTGAAAAAAGGTCGGATGTGACGCCAGACGTAGCTCAAGTACTCGGTGACCGTCATTGGGGGCACACCCGCGGGACTGCTGGCATATTGGCTGGCCAGGTCGGCATTCCGTTCGGAATCGATGGACTTCCAATCCAGATCCCAATAATCCATGTTTTGCCACCAAATGCGTGGGAACTTGAACATCGTGTAATTCGTGCGCACCACGGGGCTCAGCTTGTCATTGGTGTCATCACTGGCAACGATGATAGGCGCATTGCGCACCGTACTGGTAGGAGTAGAGCCATAATCGATCTTGTTGGGGAAACGCCGCATATACCACCAGTATGGATAGCGGACATTATCATCATACGCCACTACCATATCCATACTGCCGGTGGTACGCAGCGACAACTCCTCGATATCATTTAATACCACTTTGGGGTAAGGGGAGTGGTGGGCATACACCAGGTATTCGAGCGGATAATCGTAATTGATGTAAGCGGCGCGGAAAGCAGCCCGCCCGGTAAGGATTGCCAGCAGGCCGAAAAGGGCCAGGCCGGTCACGCGTACGTAGTTGCGCGTACCCCAGGCGGCCAGCTTTGCCCCACGGGATCGTCTCGATCATCCATCCGAAAGCCCAGGCGGCAGCCAGGATCATCGGCAGGGCAAGGTGAACGGTCAGCCAGGGCGCTTTTTCGCCAGCCAGCGAAAAAATGATGAGGCTGCTGACCGTCCAATAGATCAGCAAGGCTGCCACCGGCACCGGCTGCTGGATTCCAACAGAGGCGGACGCAGGGTCGGCGGAGGGTTCAGAGGAAGGTCCAGAAGCGGCCTCGGAGATGGTTTCAGAACTGGCAGGTGTGAACGGTTGGCCGGGTTGCGATTGCCACAATCTTTTTGTAATTGCAATGCCGGCTGCCAGCAACGTTCCCAGTGCCGGCAAAAACTCGTACATAGGTATTTCGATGAAAACATAGTAAAAATACGGCTGGTATACCCGGTTGGTCCCCTGTGCCGTCATCCAGTAACTGAGCGCCCCCACCAGTCCGCCGGCAATCCCTACGGGATTGGTAAAGAAGGTGCTGTATAACAAAACAAATGGGGTAAAGAACAGCGCGGCGTGAAGCAGCCATTTGCGGCCAAACCACACCAACCCAATCGCAATTGCCAGCGCACCCAGGATTCCCACCACCAGGCAGACCCGAATGATCCCACTGGTTGAGTAATCGACCGGGTTATAGCCCAGCAAGGACAAGGGAATGGCGCCCACCAGCGGCAGGACAAAAGTACCCAGCAGGATTGCCAGCTGCAGGCTGCGCTCAGAGCGTATATCGGCCCAGCCAAAACTCTGCACCACTTCCATCCCCGACCAGACCAGCGCGGCTGCTCCTGCGCCTCCCAGCAGCCCCACCACCAGTTTGATCGCCAGGTTATCGAGAGGCTTCTGAGTGAGGTACACTCCCGCCGCTCCGGCTAACAGGATCACACTCAACAGCAACCCGAAAAAGAAGGATTTTCGCCGGTTGGCTTGTGGCCATTCCCGCCGCGCCAGCCGGTCGACGAAATAGGCCGCCAGGAAGATGAATTCCTCTCCGGCATACATAAAGGAGGTGGTCTTGTCGGTGAAGTGAATTGCGTTGGCGGCAGTAAACAGGAACAGGACCCACGTTTCACCACGTTCCAAATACCGCAGGATCGTATACAGCGTCAACAAGCCCCACACAACGATATAGGCTTCGTTACGGGCATAACGTCCATAAAAGAGCATATAGGGTGAGATCAGAAATAACAGACCCGCCAGGATGGCGCCCGTCCGGCCCAGATAACGCCGGAAGATCAGCATGGCCAGTGCAATCGAGGCCACGCTGAGTAGCGCGGCCGGGATGCGGGTGGTGAAATCGTTATCGCCGAAGAGTGCATATGAGAGGGCGATCATATGGAACTGCAGTGGGCCGTGGCTCAACGGATCGTATTGGTAGCCATTCCCTGAATAAAGGCTGTAGGAGGGTACGACGTGGTTGGTCTCGTCGAAGGTGATCGTCATGGCCCCCAGGTCGTAAAAGCGCGAGACAATCGCTGCCAGCATGATCACGACCACCAGCAGGGTTTCAAGGTTGGCCGGGAACCAGCGTTTAAGTGGGATGTCGAGGGTGGAGTGTTTTTCAGTGGCTGGCATCATCCCCGTTATTTTACCAAAAAATGCACCAGTTTTCCGCTCGTGGCATCCGTCACCCACAGCCCGCCTGAGCCATCCGCAGCGATCCCGCTCGGCAGTTGGAATGCGCCCGACGCACAGCCATCCCAGACTTTCACCGGCTTGCCACTCGCACTCGAGAACGAGATCACCCGGCACAGTTCCGGGTCCGTCACCGACACCGTCCCGCTCGCATCCACCGTGATGAACGGCTTGTTATCCAGCCCGTTGCCATACCAACCCGCCACCGCCCATTCCGCCGTCGCACGATAGTCCAGTCCGCTTGCATCCGGCGTAAACACCTGCACACGCTGGTTCCAGGTATCCGTCACATAAACGTTCCCCGCCTGATCCAATGCGATGTCCACCGGTTCGTCCAGCTGCCCGAGCTGCATGCCCGGCGTCCCGAACTCGCCCAGGTAATTCCCCTTCCCATCGTAAATCACGACGCGCTTGTTGCCCGTGTCCGCCACGAAGACCCGTCCCTGGCTGTCCACTGCCAGCCCGCGCGGCCCATACAACTGGTCTTTGCCTTGCGCCGGACCCGTCCCCCACATCAGCAGGAATTTTCCGTCGGCGCTGAACTTCTGGATGCGGTAATTCCAGGTATCCGCCACGTAGACGCTGCCATCCGGCGCCACTGCCACCCCCCAGGGCTCGTTGAAGGTCCCGCCGGGAGCCGCCCCCTGCGAAATATCGGCACGCGTGCCCCACGCCTGCAGCACTGTCCCGTCCGGGCGCAGGTGCTGGATGCGGTCATTCAGCAAATCGGCCACGTACAGGCTGCCATCCGCAGCCACGGCAATTTCACGCGGCGCCTGGAACTGGCCGGCAGCGCTGCCCGCCGAACCCAGCACGCTGTCGGGGGTGACCGGCGCTGAAAGACTTTCATACGGGTCAACAGGTTGAACGAGGGGCTTGGCGCTGGCGCCATACGGCCAGAGCTGTGTGGCAATATCCTTGCGTACGTAAAAGGTCATCCGCTCAGCGGTACCCCAATTGGTCAGGCTGTAGCTGTCGCTGCCTCTCAAGGCGGCCCAGGCCGTGTAGTCCCGGTTGAACCAGATCTGCCAGACTGCGTTGCGCACCGCCGGGTCAGTGAAGAAAGGCTGGATGTGCGGCCAAACAAACCTAAGGTAATCGAATACCGTCATGGGTGGTATTTGGGCAAAGGTGGCTCCCTGCTGGGCCAACGCCGAACTCCGTTCCGCCTCGATTGAACCCCACTTGAGGCTCCAATAATCCATCGTCGGCCACCACAGGCGCATGAAATTGGATTCGGTGTAATTATCCTGCACGATCGGGGTCAATTTTGCAATATTATCGTTTCCTGCGGCGATCACCAGCGCGTTCGTTAAATCCCAGGTGGGATTCACGTCAAAGTCGATCTTGTTGGGGTAACGCCGCATATACCACCAGTATGGATAGCGGACATTATTATCATAGGCCACTACTATATCCGTTCCGCCAGTGGTGCGCAGGGATAGCTCCTCGATCTCATTAAATAATGTTTTGGGATAAGGTGCTCCGTGCGCATACACCAGGAACTCAAACGGATAATCATAATTAATGTAGGCAGCCTTGAAGGCCGTCCGGGCTGTCACTAATGCCAGAAGTGAGAAGAAAGCCAACGCTGCTGCGCGTGCATAATTACGTGCACCCCAGGCGGCCAGCCGGCCCCATGGGATCGTCTCGATCATCCAACCGAAAGCCCATCCGGCTGCCAGGATCATCGGCAAGGCAATATGGATGGTCAGCCACGGCATTTTCTCGCCCGCATATGTGAACAAGGCCAGGCTGCTGACCGACCAGTAAACCAGCAAGGCTGCCACCGGGACCGGCGGCTGCGCTTGCATGCCCTCCGGTAAGATTTCTGATTGAGGTCTTGTAAAAGGCTGCCCGGATTGTGACTGCCAGAGCTTCTTCGTCGAAGCGATGCCTGCCGCAGCGATTGTCCCCAGCGCCGGCAGGAACTCGTAAACCGGGATCATCAGCAAGGCATAATAGTACAAGGGTTGTCCGCCGCGCGCTACATCCTGTTGCACGGTCCAATAACTAAGCAATCCCACCAGCCCACCCACCAGTCCTTGCGGGGCGGTAAAAAATGTTGTGTATAGAATGACAAAAGGCACAAAGAACAGCGCCGCGTGCAGCAGCCATTTACGGCCAAACCACCACACGCCCACCGCGATGGCAATCAGGCTCAGGATCCCGGCTGCAATGCCCACCCGCATTATCCCGGGTGAGGTGTAATCCAGCGGCGTTTTGCCCAGCAAAGCGATCGGGATCGCTCCCACCAACGGCAGGACGAGCGTACCAAGCATCATTAAAAGATCCAGGGAGCGTTCGCGTCTCAGGGCGGCCCAGCCAAAACTCTGCACCAGTTCCCTTACCGACCACACCAGCGCCGCCACACCCCCTGCTGCCAAAAGTCCTACCACCAATTTGAGCGGCAGATTATCGAGCGGCTTCTGGGTAAGGAATACTCCTGCCGCCCCGCCTACCAGAGCCACCGCCAGGACAAGACCCAGCAGGAAGTTGGTTCGGCGGGTAGCCTGCGGCCATTCCCGGCGGGACATGCGGTCTACAAAATAGGCCGCCAGGAAGATGAAAAGTTCCCCGGCGAACATATAGGCAGTCGCCTTGTCGGTGAAGTGCAGCGCATTGACCGCGGTAAATAGGATCAGTGTCCAGGGCTTACCATGCTCAAGGTAGCGCAAGGTGGCATACAGGGTCAGCAATCCCCATACAACGATATAGGCCTCATTGCGGGCGTAACGCCCATAGAAAAGCATGATGGGCGAGATCAGGAACAACAGGCCTGCCAGGATGGCGCCCGTCCGGCCCAGGTAACGCCGGAAAGCCAGCAAGGCCAGCGCAATCGAGGCCACGCTGAAGAGCGCGGCCGGGATACGGGTGGTGAAATCATTATCCCCAAAAAGCGCGTAGGAGAGCGCCATCATATGAAACTGGAGCGGACCGTGGCTCATCGGGTCGTATTGATAGCCGTTCCCCGAATACAGGCTAAAGGTTGGCACAACGTGGTTCACTTCGTCGTGGCTGACCGCGCGGGCGCCCAGGTCATAAAAGCGCGAAACAACTGCCGCCAGCAGGATCAGGATCACTACCAGGGTTTCAAGGTTCGCCGGGAACCAGCGCCTCAATGGAATATCAAGGACAGATTGTTTTTCGTTTGGAGGAAACATTCCCGCTATTGTACCAAAGTGGGTGGCTTTATCACGCTGAACCTGCGCCCCAGCGCGCATATATGGCCTGCGAAAGCAGCCTGCCGGCACTCTTATCCTTTGTCACCAGTTCGCCGCACTCCAGGCTGCCCCCAAATCCTTTCATCATTTCCGCCAGCGCCTGATAGGCGTGCACGGCCGGTAATTTGACGGCATATATAGTCATTATTACGAATAGCGGCCTTTCATTTAACACATTACGACATGCCTGCAGAATTTCCGGTAAGGATTTGTAAATCTCCCAAACCTCGCCTTTCGGCCCGCGTCCAAATTTGGGCGGGTCGAGCAGGATGCCATCATACCTGGCGCCGCGCCGTCCCTCCCGCTCCACGAACTTCAGGGCGTCATCCACGATCCAGCGGATCGGTTTCTCGCTCAGCCCGGATAGGCCCTGGTTTTCGCGCGCCCAAGTCACAGATTTCTTGGAGGCGTCCAAGTGCGTTACCTTCGCTCCGGCGGCTGCGGCCGCCAGAGTGGCAAGCCCTGTATATCCGAACAAATTCAGAACATTAACGGAATTTCCGGCAGGGGCGGAGGGCTTTCCGCCCTGACGGATTCTTTCAGCCATCCAATCCCAATGGGCAGCGCATTCTGGAAATACGCCCAAATGCCGCCCGGGCGTGGTCATAACGCTGAAGCGCAATTCCTTCACCCCTGCCCCTCCCCTTTCGGGAGAGGGTGAAGATATGAGAGGGTAGCTCATATCCCATTTCTCGTTCACTTTCTTCTTGAAATCCCAATGCCCACCACTCTCCTCGCCGCTGGGTATAAAGAAAGCGTGTGCGGACTGCCAATCTTCCGACGACAGCGCCTTGCTCCACAATGCCTGTACTTCCGGTCGGGCAAAAGTATACGGCCCAAAGCGTTCCAGCTTCTGGCCATCGCCGCTGTCAAGTAAATCGTAATCGGTCCAATTGGGGGAAAACAGAAGCTCAATTTTTGGGGTCATGCCGGAGATCCTGGGGGAATTGTTGCCCCATTATGAGGATAGGCATGCCGCGCGATACTGGTCAAAAGTACTACTTGCATAGCAGCCCCATTTCGTGCTAAAATAAGCCTATCCAGTGGAGCAAAGTGGGACGAAGTGGGAATTTTTTCCAAAATCCACTGTCCCATTCAGGTAGAAGAGAGAGCAGGACTAATGTTCTTAAACCAGTACCATCATTCCTTCGATGATAAAGGCCGGTTGACAATCCCAGCGAAATTTCGGGAATTGCCAGATGAAGGCCTTTTCGTTGTCCAGGGGCTGGATCGCAACCTGATGGTACTGCCGCCGGCAATTTTCGAAAAGCTTTACAAGCACCTGGTGGAAATGAACCTGACTGATCCGGCCGCCCGGCAATTGCGCCAGATCATGTTTAGCAATGCCCAGCAGGTTTATCCCGATGGATCCGGTCGCATCCTGATTCCTCAGAATTTGCGCGCTTTGGCCGAATTAAAAGACGAGGTTGTTTTCATCGGCCAGGGCGATCACTATGATATCTGGGCAGTTGAACAATGGCAGAAGCAGCAGGTTCTGCTCAACGATCCCGAAACGAATGCCCAGCGTTTTAATGCGCTTGACCTTTCACTTCGCTAAGATGACTCTGTCGCACCAACCAGTACTTTACCAGCAGATTATACACGCTTTACGCCCGAAAAGCACGGGGCGCTATGTGGACGGAACTCTCGGTGCAGGTGGCCATGCCGCCGGGCTGCTCGCTGGAAGTGAGCCTGGAGGCCAACTACTTGGGCTGGATGTGGACCCCCAGGCGCTTGATCTGGCTCGCCAGACCCTCGCTCCCTTCGGGGAGCGCGCCTACTTAAAGAGGGCCCCATACACCAGTCTCAACGACCAAATGACCGCTCTTGGCTGGGACGCAGTGGATGGCATCCTTCTCGACCTGGGAGCCTCATCAATGCAGTTCGATACACCCGAAAGGGGCTTCTCCTTCCTGGCCGACGGTCCCTTGGACATGCGCTTCAATCCATCCAACCCGTTGACTGCAGCCGAGATTGTCAACACCTGGCCGGAAGATGAACTGGTGGATGTACTTTTCCGTTACGGCGAAGAACGCGCTTCCCGGCGCATCGCCCGGGCCATCACACAGTCCCGACCCATCAGTGGCACTCGGCACCTGGCAGCAGTCATTGAGAAAGCAGTCGGCCGGCACGGTCCGCATCATCCAGCCACCCAGACTTTCCAGGCCCTGCGGATCGCCGTGAACAGTGAGTTGGAGTCGTTGGAGAAAACCCTGCCTATGGCTGTGCAAGCCCTAGCTCCTGGAGGCAGGCTGGCAGTCATCAGTTTCCACTCGCTGGAAGACCGGCTGGTCAAAGGGTTTTTCCGTCTGGAGAGCCGGGATTGCATCTGCCCGCCCCAACAGCCGATCTGCACTTGCGGGCATAAAGCGAGTATTTTGGAAATTACCCGGCGGCCGATTACGCCGACCGAGGAAGAAATAAACCTGAATTCCCGCGCTCGCAGCGCCAAACTGCGGGTCGCTGAGAAGTTAGCAAGTTCGTAAGCCAATGGGTGTTGGCTCATTTGTACCTGCGCTTCGGCGGCAGGCAGAACGGAGGTGCAGTATCACCTCACTTTCAGAAATAGGCTAGCAATGGACATATCTATGGAAAACGTTTCTCAAATCGTCCAAAAAGTTCGTCAAGCCCACTGGCGGGTTCAACGTCAGTGGATTGGCCTGTTTCTGCTCGGGCTGGTGGCGGTGTCCATGGTGGCAGGGATTTATTTGAATATTACCGTCCGTGCCACCCTGGCAGGCCGTGAGATCCAATTACTCGAACCCACGCTCAGCTCCGAGCAACGCACGAACTCTGACCTGCAGACACAACTGGCCGGGCTTACCTCGGTCGGCTCCATGCAAGAACGGGCGACAGCCATGGGATTTAATCCCGCCAACCCGGAAGATTTCACGTATGTTGTCGTTCCGGGCTATGAACCTCAGACTGCCGTGGATATGTCCCAACCCGTGCTGGCCGGTCAGGATCAATTGTCGCAACCCATTCTTCTGCCCGAATACACCAAATCGCTTTTCGATTGGATCACCCGGAACCTTGCCTCTTTCAGCTCCCAACGGAGGTCAGCCATGAGACTGTTGCCCTTCTGGCGCTTTCTGACCGTCGCCATCATCATAACGCTGGCGGGTCTTGCCATCCCGGTTCAGATCGTCCGTATCCAAACCAACCCGGAAGTTGCCGGGGTCACCGGACAGGGTGCGACTGTCTGGAAGACTTTCTATCCGGCGCGCGGCGAAATTTACGACCGCAAAGGTAACCTTTTGGCCGGGAACAAAACGGTCTATGAAATTGGCGTGGATCTGACTGCCATCCCCACTGACAAGGCCAAAGCTTTCGCGATGGAAAACAACATTGCCCTGGCCGCGCAGATGGCACTGGGTATGGATCCTGCAACTGCCATAGGGAAAATGACAGGGGCACCGGCTGGCACCCAGTACATCATCCTGCAGGATTATGTGGCAATGGATAAAGCCGAGCAATTCATGTTGCTCCAAAAGAATGCACAATCCGATCCGACCGGCCTCAACCTGGATGCGGTTGGCTTCAAACCCCACCCGATGCGCAGCTACCCTGAAAATGATCTGGCATCCACGATCCTGGGTTACGTGACCAGGGATAATCATGGCTATATGGGTGTGGAAGAAAAATATGACAATATCCTGGCCGGCGTACCCGTGACGATTAAAGTCCCGGCCGATCCACGCCAAATGGTGGATTACCCAAGCATCCCGCCCGGCCAAACCCTCATCCTGACCATTGACCGCGAAATCCAGGGGGCTGTGGAGAATATTCTCGATAATGCCCTCGTCAGTACCGGAGCCGTCTCTGGGACCATCATCGTCATGGATCCCAAGACTGGTGAGATCCTGGCCATGTCTTCCACTCCGCGTATGAACCTGAACGATTACACCAAGGTAGCGGAGATCTTCCCGGCGAAACCCCCTTCGACCGGGCCATCAGCCAGGCGTATGAGCCCGG
>CAVZMZ010000040.1:0-74407 GCA_963776475.1 uncultured Chloroflexia bacterium | reverse complement strand
ATGAACTCCCATTTTGTCCGGTAAGGACCCGGTCCTTCAATAAAATTCTCCAGTAACAGCCAGACAAACAGCACCCCGAATGGGAACAACATGATTGGGATAGTATAAAATCCAAGGGCGGAGAAAAAACTTATCAACCCCCAGACAAAGATGTTTTTATTTTTTCGGACGATATCGCCTAGAACGAGAGTTAGCAGGGTGAAAAGAGCTACAAGGGTGTAGCCACGGGCATCGTTGGCATAAGCGACAAGCGGTGGAAACCAGGCTACCAATAACGCCGCACCCAGGGCCACCCAACTCCCATAGAGACGTTTAGCCAGCCAATATGCAGCCGGGATAAGCATTACACCGGCGATAAAGGCTGGCAGGCGGACCGCCCAGGGTTGGTTGCCGAAAATTTGCGTAGAGAAGTAGGTCAGTATGGTATGGAAAACGTGGTTGTTTGGTAAATGGTAATCGCTGATGGCAGTAAACAAGGAACGGGCAAAAGCAACGTATGTGTAAGCCTCATCATGTCCGAAGGGAGCATAGATACGCTCCAAACGAAAGATAATTCCCAAAAGCATGATTAACAAGACCATAGCCAGGTAACCATATTCGGCCTTTTGGGGGCGTAGACCGGCAAAAAAACGACGGGCATCTGCTAAATTCGTCTGGATGAATCTTAAAGTAAAATTCCAACGCCGGATGCCGGTTAGCGCGGCCAGGCTAAGAAAGACAAATCCAACCGCCCCGAAGAGCACCTTGATCACCCCGGCATTCCAAGGCTTCAGGGAGTTGAAATTGTGATCCGGCAAAAATGAGTCAATAAAAACTTTCAACGTACCGTAAGGGAGCAGCGCCATTCCAACAAAGAACAGCCCCACAGCGAAAGGTAAGGCAGCGATGAGCCAGGAAATCCATGGACGGCGTATGATCAATTATTTTCCTTTTTCCAAGCGATGGGTGCGCAGCCGGTCATAAAAGTTGCGGATTTTTTGAAATCCCAGCAATGAAAAAACAGCCAGCAAAATGTGCTTCCAGTCGCCCAGGGCAGTGCGTGGGTGCAGACGGAAGGCGCGCGTGTAGGTGCGCAGGGCTGCACCCGACTGACCCGCGTCTGTGAGATAAAAGGCATCGAAGCGTTCCAAGCCCGCAAAGATACGCCTTTCATCAGACCGGATTAGTTCAGAAAATTCTGGCCGGGATTTCAAGTCGGCAATCAGGATCCGGGCCTCCTGTCCATAGGCCGCCCCACGCGTGCGGTTCTTGGCCTGGTCATGGTAACGGGCAGCAGCCCAGGTCTGCGGTATGTACACGATGGGGGCCTTTTGCGCCATGCACATCCACAGAAGGTTATCCATCAAAAGCTGGTAGTCCGGGTTGAGATAATTCACTTCTTGCACGACCGACCGGCGCATGAAGGCTGCCGGCTGGCAGATTATCTGAAAGGCCATCAAATCGGTCAACGTGTATTGATGAGCGCGCATTAAATTAAACGGCTTTCCATCCGAATCGATTGCTTGCGCATCTGCGTAGATCAGGCCTGCTTGCGGGTGGGACAGGAAAGCTGAAACAGCCGCGGATATGGCTCCGGGGAGGTAAATATCGTCGGAATTCAGCCAGCCGATAAATTCGCCACGTGCCCGGCGCATGCCCTTGTTGATCGCTTCTGACTGACCATTGTCCTTTTCACTGACCCACCAGGTCAAACGATCCGTATAGCGGCGGATAATCTCGACACTGCCGTCCGTGGAGGCCCCGTCCACAACCAGGTATTCGATGTTGGGATAATCCTGTTCCAGCACCGAGCGCAAGGTGGCTTCCAGAAACCGCGCCTGATTAAAGAGGGTGTCACGATGGAGACGAGTGGAAAGTCGGGCATGGTTAGAATAGTGACTGGTAATCGACTTTCGGGAAAACAGTCAGCTTCCCGCCGATCGTGGCATCCAGAACCTGCCGCCCTTCGGCCTCATAGGCTGTACGAGCCAGCCGGTAACCGATTTCGGAGGTTTCAAAATCGGGGAGTTGCCAGCGAAAACCTTTGCCAAAATAGCCGGGATTGAAATGGTTGGGATCGTCGCCCGTCGAGACAATCGTAGTGTTGGCTTTGCCGGGTACATTGGAATTATGGTCCACCCCTACCAGGATTACCTGCTCGAAGCCCATATGGAAAGCAAGCTGGAGGGCCACATAAGTGACAGTAGCGCTTTCCCAAACCCGCCAACGAACATCACGCGCAAATGCCGGGTTGTCATAGGTGGTGTAGAGGAAATTGGCTGGAAGAGGACCAGACGGGAAGGAAGCGTGTGTTCGCCATGACAGGAATTTTGGCATAGGCAATGCACAAATATCACCGAGGCACTGTTCAATCACCAGATCGTTGACCGCTACATAATAAGTTGTACCGAAACCAAGTTCGGGGAACATCATATAGATCCGGTTCAGACCGAAAGTGAACTCAGCTTTAAGCCTGCGCAAGTCGGTCTGCTTCAGACTGGGACCATTACCAATAATAACGGCGCGTTGGCCCTTGTGAACATTTTTCAGACTGGCCAGGCGGTCCATACTGGCACGCCGCCAGGGATGCAGATAAGCCGCCGGCAAGTCGGGCAGATGAATGATCCCGCTGTAGGTTCTGTGCAGCATTTTCCAGGCTGATAACGGAATGACCTGTTTGAGAGTTGCTTTTACACTCATCGCTTATTCCCGGCTATTCGGTGCTCAATCTGGCGGTCGCACCACCGTCTACGATCATAGCCTGACCGGTCATAAATGAGGATTGTTCATTATCAGCCAGAAAATAGATGGCGTGCGCGATTTCCTCGGGTTTGCCAACACGTCCATTCACTGTCTTACGGGCAAGGTTATCGAGGCGGGTATGGATATCGTCACCTCCAAGGTGACCGCGATTCAGGCCGGCCCGCAGCATGGGCGTATCCACGGCCCCAGGCAGAATGGCATTGACACGGATATTGTCCGGAGCGAACTCGATCGCCATGGCGCGTGTCAGGGCCAAAAGGCCGCCCTTGCTGGTGGCATATGCGGCAATATTGAGCGAGGTCTGTACGGCATGCACTGAGGAGACGTTGACGATGGCGCCACCCCCTGCAGCTTTTAGAAAAGGGAAAGCCAGTTTGGCCAGCAGAAAAGCGGGCCGCAAGTTGTTGGCAATGGTCATATCCCATTCTTCGACGGAGGTTTCAATCAGAGGCTTGGCGATTTGGACGGCAGCGTTGTTGACCAGGGCATCCAGGGCCAAGGTGAACTCACGCGTTGTATGCGCAATGGAATCCATTGACGCCGGATCGGAAATTTCGGATCGGATGAAAAGCCCTTTGGCGGGAAAATCCTCTCCAAATTGAGTCCGGTCCACGCCAATGACGCGCCAGCCTTTTTCGGCGAACAAAGCGACCGTCGCGCGGCCAATCCCTCCAGCCGCGCCAGTGATGAGAACAGTTCTCAATTCGGGCATGACGACCTCCCATTTCACGGTAAACAATCTGAATATGTTTCACTTACTACAATGGTATCACTTGCATGAGAAACATCAGGCAATAGAGGGTAATCCGCCCCAAAGTAGTCGTTGAAAATCAGCCTGAATGAATTGACCGGCGTTATTGACTTATATAAATCCATATCTCCATTCGGTAGATAATAAGCATTTAAATTGGTGTATCGATTATTACCATCCTGACCATGATCCCCTTGGAGTACGATAATTGGCGGGTTTTTCGATTTACTGATAATCGTTTGAAGAATGGGAATAATCCGCTTATTAACAAATTGTACTCCGTCAATATAACCTCGCCGGCTGTAATCGGTATTAATCGGCTTGCCTCCATCACTATAAAAACCCGGATCAGTTAATATCTCGCCATCCGGACTAAAGACATGAGGGTAATGAGGAATCATGAGATGCACATACACAAATTTCGGCCCGGTAATAGCGGGAACCTCTGGAAGTTTGTCGAGAATGAACAATTGTGTATTAACATGGCTCTGAAGGTCTAATTGATTAAAAATGCTTAAACCAGAAAGATTTGTCGAATCATTTTTTTGGACTGATGAATTTATCTTGAAGTATTGTTCCATATTAAATTTAGAGAGGCCTGCATCCAGGACAACTGCAGCAGTAGTATTTATATACATGGCCTCAAACGGATAAATATTCTGAAAATCAATCGTGGAGTGATTCAAACCAAGGTATACGTCTGCATCTTCAAAATTCAACCATGGATAATCTGTCTGGAAAGCTACTGTCTTGTAACCTACACTTTCCAATTGACGGCGGACTTCATTGTTTTTGATAATCGTATAGAAGCTGCTTTCTTCGACAGTATTTACATCCGGCATATTGGGAATATATTTCATATTTAATGCTGATGCGATGGAGGCCCGCGTGAAATCATAATTCGGGCGACTGCAAGGTGCCACATAGAAACCTAATTTATCCAACTCATCTATAAATGAGCTATTATCAAAGCCCAGGTCTTGTTGAAGAGCATCGGCGCGCATATAACCATCAAGAATAATATAATACACGTCCGGCAAAGCATTTCGATTGGTTGTGATGTTTAGACCGGGTTGAAATGAAACCGATTGATGGGTCGCAATGGTTGTCATCACATAGTAGATACCCAATTGAAGAAATGAAGCACCTATTAATAGCAAACCAATTATATTGAGCGATTTGATCACATTCTTCAAATTCCCGGCACGAAATGCTACCCACCAAATTCCAAAACCGAACAGAATAACATATATTGGAAGCAAAGTGCTATGATGGCTAAGTACTTGCAAAGCTGGAATGGCGCGAGCCTCATAATATACATGACCATATGAGAAGAAAGCCACCAAGACCAGTGTCCCTACCACTGCAGCTTTCCCAATTTCCCGAAAACAAGCATAGAGAATCGCAATAAGAACACCCGAACCAATCAAAGAAAACAGCAACGGGCGAATTACCTCGGAAGCATAGATCTCGGAAACATTCGCCGTCCACAAGAACAGCAAAGGGTAGACGGTGAAAAAAATATAGAACCAGGGAATACGTCTAGCGATGATCTTCATTCAACGATTCTTTTATTTGTCTTGAATCCCCAACCCTTCGAGCAAATTCTTGATTGTATTCCAATGCACTCGTTCCCAGGCCTCCGGGCTGGAATTGGCATTGTGCGGAGCCAGCAGAACGTTATCCATCCTGAGGAGAGGGTTGTCCGGAAGAAGCGGTTCGGATTCGAACACATCCAGGGCAGCGCCGCTAATTGTACCTGCATTCAACGCCGCCACCAACGCAGCCTCATCCACGATGGGACCCCGGGCGGTGTTGATCAATACCGCCTGCTTGCGCATCAAACTCAATGTCCGGGCATTGATCAGGCGGTGGCTGGTCGGGTTCAGATCGCAGTTGACCGAAACGAAGTCGGAAGCTGACAGAAGCGCCTCCATGGAGGTCATCTGGATACCGGTCTCGGCGATAAAAACATGGTCGATCTCAACAATATCATTCCCGAAAATTGTCATTCCAAAGGCACGTGCCCGGCGGGTAAGGGCCTTGCCTATATTTCCTAGCCCGATAATGCCCAAAGAACACTCACTCAATGCGCGACCGGGGATCTTTTCCCACGTGCCGGCTTTCACGGCCTTATCCATCCAGGGCTGCCGGCGGGCGAATGCCAACAGGTAGCCCATGATCGTATCTGCTACCGGCAGGGTAAATGCATTGACAGTCCGGTAAAGCTTGATACCCAAACGTGCGCACGCATCCGCGTCGATTGAATCGATGCCAGTTCCCCACTTGGAAATGACTTTCAAACGCGGGGCACAGAGCTCGAGTACGCGGGTGGTATAACGATCATCGCCGCAGATGGCTCCATCGAATTGACCGGCATATTTCAGCAGATCAGCTTCTTCAAGCCGTTCGTGGACCTCAGGGGTGATCAGCTCCAACCCGTGGTGCTCGAATATTGGGCGGAAGCGCTCGAGCAGCGGTAACATATAGGGAGCAGAAAACAGGATGGTAGGCATAGTCAGGTTAATGTCCAGAACAGGGATTGGGAATCAGAGTGAATGTCTTTTCGGCACTGGTCTCTGAAAAGTAAGACTGGTCTTCAAGCAAAGGGTAATTCTGACCAAAATAATCGGACAGGATCACTCGAAATGAATTAACCGGGGTGATCCAGGGATAGAGGTCAGAGTAATTATGATCTGGAAAATAATAAGCATTTCAAATTCTTCATATGCTCAGTTCCATCCGTGTATTCGACTATTCCATGATCTCCCTCCAAGACAATGATCGCATTTCCTTTGGACTTTGCCAGGATCGTGTCGATAATCGGAAGGATGCTTTTGTTGGCAAACAATATCTGATCCCGATATCCTTTAAGCCGGTCAGCATAAGTATTATTTTTTGGAAGGGTTTGTTTTTCCCCATTTGGTCCGAATACATAGGGCGGATGTGGTAATAAAATATGGGCAAAAACAAACTTCGGGCCGCGCAGTTGTGCAACAACTGGCAACTCACCCAGAGTATAACGCACGATACCACGGTCAACTTCGCTGCCGGTCAGCGGGGCAACCTGGGATGGCTTTACAACGCCCAGATACGCAAGATCATCCATCAAATACGAAAATATTGTGCGCGACAGAAAACTACTTTCAAAGGGAACCAGGCTTTTAACAATCGTTGATTTGGCAGATCTCGGGTCTCCCAGAAAATATGTGGCATTGGTCCACTCCGCCCAGGAGTAACCGGTATAAAAGGCAACTGTTTGATACCCCAAGGATTCAAGATATTGACGTACAAGATTATTCTTGATATACGGTGCAAAGTAATCCTCCCTCAAATGAGTATCGCTAATCTGGCCTATGATTCCATCTAAATACATCATATTAAGGGTGGAAGCGAAGGATTGTTCAGTCTGGGCATAATTGCTCATACTGCAATCTGCCACATAAAATTGACGCTTGCGAAGGGCATCCAGAAAGGGAGAGTTATCAAGATTTAAATCATTCTGCAACACATCGGCTCGAGCATATCCGTCCAGAACAATAAAATACACATCCGGCAAGGAATTGTTCCTGAGGACAACTCCGTTTGAGGAAGCTGGAACTTGTAAGTTGGCATTTCGCAAGTAAGCAGCCATTCTGTATTCATATGTGAATAATAATATTAATTGGAATACGACAAGGATCAGGGTAATTCCATTCATGTAAATTGAAAGGACAGCCAATTTTTCCCGGGAGACCTTGATCGCCAGCAGAATGGTACCTGCCAAAAAAATTATGCTGACAATAAAGAGAATATCGATATTTGCAAGAGCTGGTATTTTTTCTTGAAGGATGACTTTTATATGAGGGTACGTAAAAAAGACTAAACCAAAGATAAATGCCACCAAACCTGCCCTGTGGATATCACGCAGTACGAATCTCAGAATAAACAGAAGAAGCAGAGTTATTACAGAAAAAACCAGCAGGAGCCGGTCGGCAGCATGGTCATCCACTTGAGCAAGGTTACGGACAAGAAAAAAAAGGATGGTGTAAATTGATAGGAAGAGGGGATATAAGGGAAAGCTGCAAATCCAAAGCAAAGATCTCTTTAGGTCAGTGCTCTTTAGTGGATTCGACTTTTTCAGAAAACTTATTCGCATGAGCGCATCTCTAAGGAGCAAGATTGGGAAGGCATGGATTCAGGCTTTTCTTGAACGCGAAAACATTGGGGACGGGTGAATCGTAACTAATGTCGTCCAGCAGAGGATAATCTGCTCCTAAATAAGTATCAAATATTAATCGGAAGGTATTGACCGGTGAAATGGTTGGATAGAGTAAATTGTTATGGCCGGGCAGGTAATAGGCATTCAGGATTTTGAACTGGTCGCTGCCGCTTTGGAGCCAGGGAGCATGGTCGCCTTGAATTACGATGACAGGGGGAGTAGAGGAATTGGTCTGAAGAATTTGCGCGGCTTTTTCAATCTGGGTGTCAATATAAGCAGCCTGGTTCCGATATCCCTTGTAATAGTTTTCCTCAGAGTAAATCCCTTTCGCATCCATAAAAAGGGAAGGGTCGGTGGGCGAACCATCCGGAGCGAACACGAACAGCGGATGCGGAATAACCATGTGGATGAACACAAACTTGGGTCCTGCCATTTGGGCAAGCATCTTCATACTATTTAAATCAAATTCGGTGCGTTCGCGATAACGTTGCCCGTCGATCTGTTCAAGGTTAACCAGGCCCAGATCCTCCAGATGACGAAGCGGGGTGGTTCGCATCAGAAGTATTTCGAATTCGGTCAACGGCGACCAGACCGGAGAAGGCGTCAGGTATTCATCAGCGGTTGTAATTTCTGTAAATGCGAAGCCGGAGGCAAAGGCAATCGTTTTGTAACCGGCATTCTCCAGTTCGTACCGTACAGTACTATGCAGGATTGATTCCCAAAGTTGGGCGCGATCTAAGTTCTTGGGTGTGAACACATCATTCAGATTCTGGAGATAATCCAAGTTCAGGGATGATCCCAGCGAGACATCTGTGCGAGGATAGTTGCTTTGGCTGCAATTTGCAACATAGAATCCCAAATTCTCCAAGTCGGAGATGAAAGCGCTATTGTCAAATTGCAAATTATTCTTCAACAAATCGGAGCGCCCGTAGGAATCGAGGATGATATAGTAGATATCCGGTGGAGTTTGCCCTTCGGCGATCTGCAGAGATTGCAGTGGAGCGTGCGGGTCGACCGGCTTATCTGACTGCTTGCCAGTGGGCATAACCTGAATTATTTGAATAGTCACGTAGAGCATCAGGCCAAGCGAGACGATATTTAAAGGCAACGCAGCATTCTGGAAGCTGGCCCGCTTCCAGCCGGCCCAGGCTAACACAAGAACTGTTAGGATAAGCCAAATTCCACCCAGCCAGGCCGGAAGGGAAATCTTCCATTTCTGTTGGAGCAGGTCAAAAATCTGACCATAGGTGAAAAACAAAACGGAGAAAGCCGCAGTGGCAAAAGCCGCCCGGTGCCATTCCCTGTAGGCCAATCGAAAGAGCAGAAACAGCAACAACGCGGCCATTACCGAAATTACCAGGGAACGGATCCCGGCGGTATAGCGGACCTGCGAGATATTGTGATATAGCAGCGCCAGCACCGGATAAGCGGCAAGCGGCACAAAGTACCATGGAGCGTTAAGCACCTTTAGAAGATTCTTTTTCATAGCAAAGATTTAAATCCACAAATTCGTTTTTCGTCTGGTTTTCAGAGTGATTTTATTGGATGCGGTGGCGCATCAGGAAATCTGTTATGTCAAAATCCAGCTCTTCATCAATATCCCAAGCTTCATCGGCATCCATTTCGAACATCAAAGGCCGTTCGCCCAGACGGTTGCAGCGTCGTTCCAGGTTTTCCCGATTAAAAATATAGATGCAGGAATTTTCTTCATAAACTGGCGGAAGGTCCTGGGTCTGGAGCAGGATATTTGGATCATGATTTATGGCGCGCCCATGTTGGTCATACAGACGGGTCTGCAGACGCGTCACAGAGAAGAGCGAATCGCGACCCGGATAAGCATCCAGAAAGGCTTTCACGGCTTTCGAGATGGTCTTGGGCCGCAGTAACGGGTTCGTGCTATGGGTCTGAATGTAGAAATCTGCTTCAACCTGGGATGTATCGTAGAGCAGGATCTCATTCATGGGGATGGTATCTGCTCTTAATTTTTCCGGGCGCGACAAAACGACCACCTGGGGAAAATTTCGCCGCAGACCATCCATTATCGGCTCAGAATCCGTATCCACACTGACAATGGATATCTCCGGAACAGACAGCAAGGTCTCGACAATGTGCTGGTAAAGTGGCTTGCCTGCCAACGGACGGTAGTTCTTGCCGGGGACACGCTGCGAATGGTGTCGCATTGGAACAAGCGCTGCAAATTTTTTCATAGACCGCTCATTATACCGAATTAGACCTGATGCCCGAGCAGGAGCATTCGCCGGGTATTACCACTCCAGCGTGTCACCTTGCGAGTCGACAAACACCGGTCCATCTAATCCCGGTGGATTTACCAACAGGTTTACAATCTGCTCTGCCGCTTCTGAAGGTGTGATGGGCGCATCAACTCCACCCATATCCGAACTGAACCAACCCGGGTGCAAAGCCAGTACTTTGATGCCTTCTTCTTTCACTGCATTCTGCAGGATCTGGCTGGCCATATTAAGCGCAGCCTTTGACATGCAATAGGAATACTCGCTCTGGCGCCCACAAGTTCCAATGGAACCTGCCTCCGACGAAAAATTGACAATCAGTTTCTTCTGTCCCTTGCGCAGCAGCGGCAGGGCATTTTTGATAACCATCAGTGGGCCAATTACATTGGCCTGGTATGTAGGTAAATAGACTGAGAAATCGACCTGCTCCAGCAACGGGCGAGATTGTTCCAGGTGGATGGCGGCGTTGTTCAGAAGGATGTCGAGTGCACTGACCTGACCGGCTATTTTGTGGAGCGATTGCCGAATAGAATTCTCATCACTGATGTCACCGGGATAAAGTTGGAGATTATTAGGATATTTTTCCCCTAGTTGCAACAGTTCAACGCTTTCATGCCGGTTGATGGCATGGAGATGGTTTCCATCTACCAGGAGTTTTTCAGTCAAAGCCAGTCCAAGGCCACGATTGGCGCCGGTGATCAAGATTTGGAAGTTCATTCCATTATTCCTTGTATTGGATCCGTTCAATTTTCCTCGCAGAGGGCTTATCAGGCATCTCCATGCCATGCGGGTAATAGAACGTCTGCCGTAAATTCCAGTTCCATTCCAGCGAGCGGCGATAACCCTGATAAGTTCCCCAGAATTGAGCCGCCCGATACCAGCAGATGGCAGGTGCGCTCTTCAAAAAAAGATGTTGTCCCAGAGCATGCCACAAGTCGCTGGCAATATTGGCGGAAGTCATCCGGGCGAAATCATAAAAATTGAAATGCGCCTCCGGATAAACCCGTTTGAATGCCATGGCCTCGCGCTGGTAGCGGTTGTATACACCACGGAGTTTCTCGTGATGGATATGGATAATCTCGGCTTCGGCCACATAGGCAATGGTGTGCCCTTCGGAAAGCGCCCATTTGGCCCAGGCCAGGTCCTCCAGCCCGGTCAAGGTCTCATCGTAGGGGTGATTTTTCCATGCCGAAAGCCGCACCGCGGCGTTGGCGTTGTTGCAAAACGGATGCGTCTGGCGTAAATCGGAATGCTCCGGATACCAGCGCTGGTAAATCTGCCGTTCCGAGAAACAAGAAGAAGCCGGCGCACGTTGCTTGCCGTAGGTCAATACAACTTGCGGGTCACTGAAAGGCTCCAGCAGGCGCTCCAGCCAGTCCGGATAGACCGGGTACACGTGGGCGCTTGCAATCGCGACCAGATCGCAGGTGGCAGCCGCCAGCCCCAGGTTCAGCGAACGCCCGAAGGTGAATTCGGCCGGTGGGATGTGCACTACCTGCGCGCCGGCCGAAACTGCCAGCTCGGCAGTGGCATCGGTCGAGCCTGAATCCACCAGGATGACTTCCAGATCGCACAAGGTTTGCCGCGAAAGTCCCTCGATCAGGCGTCCGATGTGAGCCGCCTCATTGTAAGCGCGGATGACCAGCGAGCAGTCAGGCATCCAGTTCAAAAAGCTTGCCGTGCGATATCCCGGCCAGCAGGGCATGTGCGGTCGGTGATTTCTCAAGGGTGCGCCAGGAGAATTTTTTCAGGCGCACATACCCGATGGGAGGCGTGGATTCGATAAATTCGCCAAAAGGCAGGGAAAAGCGAAAGTAGCGATAGTACATGAAGCGCCGGGTATGCCTGATTGCTTCTTCCGTAACTTTGAGTTGGGTTGCTGTTAGAAAGGATTCCAACCGGTTCAGATAAGCTTCCCGGCTACGTTCGAAATAGACGGTATCAAAATCCACAAACGGGGCGCGGCCCGCACCCAAGGCCGGAATACCCATCAAAATAAACTCAAGACCAATTTGGGAGTTATATGTCAACACGAATTTTGATAAGCGGATCAGGTCATATGAACTAATGCGATCCTGCGGCGGGATGAAAGCTGTGTTGTGGAGAGCGCTGGCCTTCTGCTCGAACCACATTGCCACAAACTCGCGGCTGAGTTTACCCGGACGGGCCTCGTCGGGATGGGCGCGTATTACGAAGAATGTATCAGGATGTGCCTTGATTACTTCCAACACTGTATCCAGCCAGGCAAACATGTCCGCGAAAATGACATTGGCGTTCAACTGAGTGGTATCGAAGATAACGTTGGTGAATACTGCCGCCACCTGTTTGAACCTGGCAGCTTTTTGGACAAGTTCGTCCGGCAAACCAAGCATCTCGTTCCAGAAATGGATACCTGCCATACTGAAGTCGCCCTGTAACCGTTTCTGCAAGTCGGCATCCAGGCGGGCATTCTGATCCGGTGTAAGTTCCACATCCGGGATGGTTATGGGGTAGGTGGTGATATCGCCTTCCACGAAGTAGCCGCTGAAGGGTTGGAAACCCAACTCATGCGTAATAACGCGTACCCCGCGTTGGCGGCACAGCCAGGCGGCTGTAGCTTCGGGGAACTGCATTCCATTAAAAAGGACTGCTGCTTGAGGTTTCACGTTTTCCAGGAAGATGCTGAACTTGGAGGCTACGTTCCAGGCCGAAAGCATAAACTCACGACAAAGGAAACGGGTAGCTTCGTCATCGGTGAAGGTCTGGAGGCGTAATCTCCATCGCAATGATGGTAACACCAGTTTGCCCAGAGGCAGAGAACCGCCCACATCCGGCAGAGGCTGCTCATAGCGCAGGAGCTCATTCAGACTAAGCTTCTGAAGGATTGCGGCCAGTTCGTCATCCCGCTTATAGGTAAAAATCCGAGCTTCTGCCCCGGTAGTATTCACCTTTGACTGCCGGGTGCACGTTTTACATGGCATGCTTTTATAAGGGGCATCCTGATCAGTGCCCAGAACACAGCGACTCATCCCCGACCAGCAAATGAAATGTACGACACGCTGGCCGGTCAAGCGTACGGCCCAGGAGGCCAGCAGAGAAAAAGCCGCATTTTGACTGTGCCCGCGAATACGCGTGGAGGCATTGAAGAAGACCACTGGCAGCCTGCCCTGGTCTTTTTGCAGATGGCTCGCCACCAGACGCGCCATTTGGATGGTCCGCCAGTCATTTTTTAAGCTGGTTACAGCCGTCTGCAGACGTCCCAGAATCCGCATTAATAAAGCATAAATTCTCACTCTTGACTCGCTTTTGTCTCAATTTCTTCACGGGCCTTCGCATAGGCCTTGGAGAGACGCTGGATGGCCAGGATAAAACCCTGCCCGGCGTGCTGGTGCCCGCGCCAGATTTCGGGGATCATGGTGCCGTGATAATCTTTCGTAATACGGAAGAAATGAACCCAGTCAATGTTGCCTTCTCCGATTTGCAAGCCCTCCCCATCCAGGCCTGAGCCGTCGGAGATGTGCAAGTGGTGGGTAAACGGCAGGAGGATCTGTACCTGGTTGTAAAAATCCACATGCGCCCAATTGCAATAAAGTTTCGAATGGCTCGTGTCGAAGCACATGTTCATTTTTCTCGGGAGGATGAAATCGAGAATTTCATTTGCATCCATGAAGGCGTTTGTGATCCACTGGCCTCCGAAGTACCAGGGATGAGGCGGCAGGTTTTCAAGCAGGATTTCCACGCCTTCGGATTCGATTTGCTCAACCGAGCGGCCCAGGTTTTCATACAAAGGTCGATTATCCAGGATGGCCTGGTCGAGTGTCATACCCCCGGTATGTACGATCACCTTGGGTGTGCCCTTGAAGTGCCTCGCCATGGCGCGCGCCCGGTCGATGGCTTTTTGGATCAATGTAACGGAATCGATGCGCTGTTTTTCATCCAGCGCGCACAGGTCCACCAGCGTCCGTTCCCAGAATTCAGGGGCATGCACGACCAGCGGCATATCGTAATCGACCCCGGGATATTCTTCATTCAGATCGGCATCCGTAAAATGGAATTCCAGGAAGCGGGGCTTGTAAACCATCAACTCTTCGTAATCACGGAACCGTACGGCAAAGCCCCACTGCATCGGTAGCGTATGCTCCATATCCAATCCGGGATGGATACCAAGGTCGCTTTCTACAAAGGGTTCATCGACTTCGATGGCTCGTTCGGCGCATCTGCCCAGCAATTCAGGGTAACGTTGCGGCGAAAGGCCCAGGCCGGGTCCTTTGACAGTAACCATCTCAGCCGTAATGATTTCGGCCGGTTGGATCTGCCGCGCCGCTACCAAACTCTTTGCCAAAGTTTCCCGGTTGAGGATCTCGCCACGCGTGAAAAATTTCTCCTCCCCTGTACCCAGCGCCTGTGAAACAAAATGGATATCGCGAACCATTTTCTTGAATCCCTGGGGTTCCAGGCTGGCAGCGTGGTCGGGACCATCCATGGCCCGGTCCAGGGTAATATGTCTTTCGATGATACTCGCCCCTAACGCAGATGCCACAATAGAGACGGCAATGCCGCGTTCGTGGCCGGAATACCCGACCGGCACATCGTATTTGCGTAATTGATTCATATAGCGCAAATTGATATCTTCGAAAGCAGCCGGGTAGGTGCTATTACAATGCAGCAAGGCAAACTGAGCCTGGCGTTCTTTAAGATATTTGACGGTGAAATCCACCTCATCCGGGTGGGACATTACCGGTTGAAAGGATGAGTGGTTTCTTTTTCTTGGTCAGGTGATCAAGCAGGGGCAGGTTGGTTAAATCCGCCGAGGCCACCTTAAAGGCCGGGACGGCCAAGGTTTCAAGAAAGTCAGCACTTTCCCGATCAAAGGGTGAGCACAAAAAGGTGATGCCTTTTTTCTTGCAATATTCGATGATCTCATGATAAGTGCTTTCCGGTAACTCCACTTGCAGCAGGGTAGGAAGCAAATACCGCAGACTCTTTTCACCTGCGTTAACATTATCCAGGTATTTTTGGGGATAAAGGCTACTCAAATTGCGTTTCTGAAACTTAACAGCATCCGCACCCGCATCCACGGCAATATCAATCAACTCAAAAGCCAGTTGCGGGATGCCGTTATGGTTAACACCAATTTCTGCAATGATATAAGTGGGGTGCCCGTCTCCGATCAGGCGGTTTCCAATCTTGATCTCAGCCATAGAACCTCGTTTTTTTCTACCTTTGCTAATCGTCGTCTGAGACAACCCGGCGCAGTTTTTTCAGGACAGACATTTCACTCTCATAAACACGTTTTTCACCGTTGCCCATGGATGACTCGGCGACCCGGATGTATTTAACCAGCCTCTCGAAGCCACCCGGTTCCACGGAGGCCGCCTGGTCGGAACCCCACATAGCCCGGTCGAGGGTCAGGTGACGTTCAACCAGGCATGCACCCAAAGACACAGCCACAACCGGTGGGATCAGTCCCACCTCATGACCGGAATAGCCTATTGGGCAGTTGAACTCATGCCGGAGTGTCTGAATCATAAGCATGTTGAGTTCCTCGGGCTCGCACGGGTAGGTGCTGGTACAGTGCGTTATGACCAAATCCTCGGTCCCAACCTGGCTGACTCCCGCCCGGATCTCCTCCATGGTGGACATGCCCGTGGAGATTATCATTGGCCGTTTTGTCTTGCGGGTATGCTGCAACAGTTTGTGATCGGTGAGGGCAGCCGAAGGGATTTTGTAGGCAGGGGTGTCAAACTGTTCCATGAAATCCACCGCTTGTTCATCCCAAACGGAAACAAACCAGGGGATACCTTTGTGTTTACAATATCGATCAATCTCGCGGTATTGTTTTTCACCGAATTCAACCTTGTAACGATAATCGAGGTAGGATATGTAACCCCAGGGAGTCTCGCGCATCTGTTTCTGTTGTTCGGGTGGGGTGGAGATCTCAGGCGTACGCTTCTGGAACTTGACCGCATCCACCCCAACGTGGACAGCCGCGTCGATCATTTGTTTGCAAATATCCAAATCGCCGTTGTGGTTGATGCCAATCTCGGCAATGATATAAGCGGGATATCCATCACCGACCATACGATCGCCGATTTTAATTTCTCTTTTCATACCATCTACCTTTCTCGAAGTTCATATACTTTTTTCACCATGCAGGCTTGTTTCTACCAAATCAAGGTAAACCGTAAACATATTCTATACCACTAATGTTCAGTAGTTTTAAACCAAAAGAAGAAATCTTCCCGTCAATGCTGGAGAAAGACCGGTAGCGGGAAGAATCCACCACCACATAGGTCACACCTAATTTTTTAAGCAGCTCCACACTCTCCTGGGATGGGAAAGTTTCCATGACCGGCTGGATGCGTGTGTATTGTTCCGGTGCGTAGGAATTAAAATAGCCGCCCAGGAAGGGTTTCTGATATACCAGCGTATTGTAGACCTGGCTCTGGCTGGACTCCTCATCAAAGGGGAACTGTGCCACTGTTCCGGTATTGGGCTGTGTCGCCAACCAGGCATCCACCGGTCTGGCCTTGGTTGTACTGAAATCTTTCAGAACACCGGGATAGAAGTCGATGAACACCAGCACCAGCAAGCCAATCCCTACCCAAATCCTGACTTTGGAGGAGGCCGATCTCGTCAACAGGTAAGCTCCCAGGCCGGCCATCAGGCTGGTAAAGATCAGGGTGAACAGCCCAAAGCGCATCATCACCCGCATTTTGGAAAAGAAAGGCAGGTATTGGTATAGATAATAAGCCGGGAGGTAGAAAGAAGGCATATTTTTATGATGAAAGATGGATTGTAACAGCGGAGGCAGGCTGATAGTACCCAGCCAGTGCAGCTGGATCCCCAGGGCGAGGATGAATCCGGCGGCTGCCACCAGGATGGAAATTCCGAGCAGTTCAGGATGTCGCAATTGCCTGCGCTTGAGCCAGGCAATCACCCCCAGAACAAATGCCACTGCCCCAATATACAAAGTGGACTCCTGAAATACTTCCGGGCTGAAAGTTTTATCGATCCATTGCCCCCATAGGAATTGCTTAATGGATGGGATCACAAAGTCCGTCAGGCTGGCCGAATAGCGATTCAAATACTCCACCGGGCGGGAGGATATCAGGCCATTCTGGGAGTTCAAATTGAGATATGGTATCATCGAAAAACCCACCAGCACTACCGCCAGCACGCCAAAGGTCAGCAGACTTTTCCAGAAGACTGCATACTTCAGGCGTTTGTAGCCCCTGAACAGGATAAAACCCAGCAGGAAGACCACCGAGATCAACCCGGTCATATAAACATAATACGGGCTGGTCAAACCAATCAACCCAGCCGCGATGCCTGCCATCAGGACCGGCTTCCAGGAAAACTTTTCCTGCTTCAGCAGATCGAACAGGCCCCAGAAGTAGAACGGGAACCACTGCGTGCCCGCCAGGCTTAGGTGCCCAACGAGAAAATGGACCATGCGATATGGCAGGAAGGCGAAGACCGTCCCGGCGACCAGGCCGGCGATCGGATCATCGGTCAGGTGTTTCACCCACAAATACATGGCCCAGCCCGAGAGGATGAAACTGAGCAGCATGGAAAAGTTATAACCCCAGGTCGGGCCGAAGAGCAGGCTGCCGGGCAAGGCAATGGCGACCATGGCAGGTGTGATGTCAGTCGTCGCCAGGTTCCAGCCCTGTGGATAATTCAAGTAACGGGCAAAGAATGGGTAAATCTTTAATTGGAAAAGCGCCTTCTGGACCCAGCCGACCAGCCAGATGAAATAAGTTCCATCGCCGCCTCCGCCTCCGAGGGCGGCTGTTCCCATCCTGGCGATCAAGGGGTAGGTCATGATGATGCTCAGGACGGTGAAATAAACGAATGCCAGGAAGGATGGCTGTCCTATAAACCGCAGGGCTTTCTTGGGAAAAGGTTGTTTATATGTCATAAGAGGAATACAAAATTGTAGGAGGAATCAATTGCTTAATCCATAAACATATTGCTTATCACTGACATACAGCAGGTTTAGACCAAAAGCCCGCAGGTCGCGGTCAACGTAGTAGAAATTTGAATAGCGGACGGAATCCACTACCACGTAAGTCACACCCAATTGCTTTAGCAAGGTCACACTCTCCCGGGATGGGAAAGTATTCATCACCGGCCGGACGCGGGTGTACTGTTCGGGCTGGTTGGCATTGAAATCACCCCCCAGGAAGGGTTTCTGATGGAACAATGTGTAGTAAACCTGGCCCTGGCTGGATTCCTCGTCGAAGGGGAACTGCGCCAGAGCACCCGTGTTGGGCTGTGCGGCCAACCAAATATCCAGAGGGCGTGCCTGGGTCGATCGGAAATCTTGTAGAACCCCCGGATAGAAGTCGATAAACACCAGCACCAGCAAGCCAATCCCCACCCAAATCCTGACTTTGGAGGAGGCCGATCTCGTTAACAGGTAAGCTCCCAGGCCGGCCATCAGGCTGGTAAAGATCAGGGTGAACAGCCCAAAGCGCATCATCACCCGCATTTTGGAAAATAAGGGCAAATAACGAGACAGATAATATGCGGGCAGGTAGATCGTGGGTACGGAGCTGACCAACTTTCCCAGCCAGTGCAGCTGGATCCCCAGGGCGAGGATGAATCCGGCGGCTGCCACCAGGATGGAAATTCCGAGCAGTTCAGGATGTCGCAATTGCCTGCGCTTGAGCCAGGCAATCACCCCCAGAACAAATGCCACTGCCCCAATATACAGCGTCAACTCATACGATACTTCCGGGCTGAAAGTTTTATCGATCCATTGCCCCCATAGGAATTGCTTGATGGAGGGGATCACAAAGTCGGTCGGACTGGCCGAATAACGGTTCAAAGAGCCTGGAGAATGCCAGGCCAGGCCGTTCTGGGAGCCCAGGTTGATGTACGGCAGCATCGAAAGGCCCACCAGTACACCCGCCAGCACGCCAAAGGCCAGCAGGCTTTTCCAGAAGACTGCATACTTCAGGCGTTTGTAGCCCTTGAACAGGATAAAACCCAGCAGGAAGACCGCGGTTAGTCAGCACGGTCATGTATGTATAGTATGGGCTGGTGAGACCGATCAACCCAGCCGCGATGCCTGCCATCAGGACCGGCTTCCAGGAAAACTTTTCCTGCTTCAGCAGATCGAACAGGCCCCAGAAGTAGAATGGGAACCACTGCGTCCCTACCAGGTTTAGGTGCCCAACGAGAAAATGGACCATGCGGTATGGCAGGAAGGCGAAGACCGTCCCGGCGACCAGGCCGGCGATCGGATCATCGGTCAGGTGTTTCACCCACAAATACATGGCCCAGCCCGAGAGGATGAAACTGAGCAGCATGGAAAAGTTATAACCCCAGGTGGGGCCGAAGAGCAGGCTGCCGGGCAAGGCAATGGCGACCATGGCAGGTGTGATGTCGGTCGTCGCCAGGTTCCAGCCCTGTGGATAATTCAGGTAAGGAGCAAAGAACGGAGAAATCTTTAATTGGAAAAGGGCCTTCTGATACCACCCGACCAGCCAAATGAAATAGCTGCCATCCCCGCCACCTGCCCCAGGTGCGACAGTGCCCATCCTGGCGATCAAGGGGTAGGTCATGATGATGCTCAGGACGGTGAAATAAACGAATGCCAGGAAGGTTGGCAATCGTATAAATCCCAGTATTTTCTTAAAGAAGAGCTTCATATGGTTTATCGGGCATAAGCTAAGACTTCAAATCACCCTGAAAATATACGGAACTAATCCTTTGCAAAGAATGCCTGTTCCACCATGCCGCAGATGGCATGCCAAATAAACTCGTGAGCTTCCTGCACTCGTGGAGTATCTGTCGAGGGGATCACCAGGCAGAGATCACACTTTGGCGCCATTGATTGGCATCCTTTTTCGCTGGTGAATCCGATCGTTTTGACCCCACACTCACGGGCCACCTCCAACGCCTTTAAGATATTGGCTGAACAGCCGCTTGTGCTGATGGCGGCCAAAATATCTCCGGGTTTTGCCAGAGCTTCCACCTGGCGGGAGAAGGTGAATTCATAGGAAGAATCGTTCCCAATGGCAGTTAGAACGGATGAATCTACTGTCAGTGCGATGGCAGGCAAGGCGGCCCGATCCAGCCGGAAGCGGTTAACGAATTCGGCCGCCATGTGCTGCGAATCGGCCGCGCTGCCGCCATTGCCGCACAACATAAGCTTATTTCCCTGGCGGAAACATTCCAGCAGGTACTCGGTAATTGCGCGGATGTCCGAGGAGCATTGTTCGACAGTCTGTTCCATAACCCGTGTATGGATTTTCAATTCTTCTTCAAGTCTTGAAGGACTCATTTCTATCTACTTTCCAAAACTGTGATCGTACTTACCAACAGCTGCGTCCGCCGTCGATGACCAGGTTGGTACCAGTCATGTATGAGGATGCATCCGAACACAGGAAGAGGATGGCGGCCTGGTACTCATTGGCATTTGCCATACGGCCCAGGGGGATCAGGCCGGCCAGTCGCTTTACAAAATCATCCGGCTGGTTGTTGTACACCCCGCCGGGAGAGATGGCATTGACACGAATGCCGCTATCGGCCCAATAAGTGGCCAGGTAGCGCGTCAGGCCGATCAAGCCGGTCTTCACAACCGAATAAGTCACCGGCTTTACCGGCTGCTGGTCCTCGGGCAAACCTGGTTTGCGATACAGACGCTGGTCGGGAGCGATGACTGCCAGGTCGGAGGCCACGTTGACGATTACTCCCTGCTTCCGGCGAGCCATTTCAGCCCCGATGATCTGTGAACAAAGGAATGCTCCCTTAAGCCCGACATTCAGGTCAGCATCCCACTGTTCGAGCGGGAAGAACTCCAGGCGGGAAAATTCAACGTCCACCTTGTTTTCCATTTTAGGGTTGTTGGCAGCGTTGTTGACCAGGATATCGACCCGTCCATACTCATCCAGCACATCCACCAACAGATTCTTGACACTTTTGGGATCGGTGATGTCGGTCTGAATGGCACGCGCTCTTTCACCAAAGCGCGCCTTCCAGTCCGGGCTGAGCGGGTCAACCCCGTTTACGCGGATATCCGCCAGGACGGGTATCCCGCCTGCCTGGGCGATCGCCTCGGCATGTTGCTGACCCAGCAGCCCGGTTCCGCCGGTGATGACCGCCACCCGGCCGGTCAGATCAAATAAATTTACTGATTTCTGCATTCCTGTTACCTTTCAAGTTCCACAACTTTACCGGTGGCCAGTGATTCTTTGGCTGCCAGGGCCATACGCAAGCTTTGGAGCCCTTCCTTCAGGGTAACCACTGGCGTCCGAATTCCCTGTAAACTATCCAGGAAACACTTCAGTTCGTCCACGAATAGCTGATTACGCTGGAAGTCCGAATAAGAACTTTCCTCAGCAGGATTGCCCTGACCGTCGAACACATTCACACTGAGATTGCGCAGATCCATCCTGATTTTGCCAGCCTCGCCATATACCTCGCAGAACCGGCTGAGTGGGCGCTGCAGGTAGTCCTGGTGCAGATTGATGGGCACCGTATGACCATCCAGCATGCACTCCATCAAGGTGTCGGCCGTATCCTCGACATCGATCTCCAGGCTGCTCAGGTGACCGCCAGCGCGTATAAATGCTATGTGGCAGACCAAACAGCCAATACAGATAATCGAATTCATGGATCTGCGACAATATGACGCCGCCACCCAGATCCTGCCTGGATGCGTAAATCTGGCGATAGTCCTCATAGGTATGCCAGCCCGGCATGTATTCGCCGATTTCTGCCCGCACAGACAGGATCCGGCCAATTTTCTTCGCCTGGACCAGTTCGGCGAGACGCTTGAGACAGGGATGGAAGCGCATCTGGTAACCAATGACTGCTTTCAGATTGTGGCTCTCCACCAGGCTGACCAGTTCATCGACCCGTTCCAGGTTGTGCGAGAGTGGTTTTTCAATGAACAGGTGACACCCCGCCTGGGCTGCCCGGATCGCGGCCGGGATATGCAGGCTGGTTGGGTTGCAGATGAAAGCGGCATCTGGCAATTGGGCCAGAGCCTGTTCCAGATCCTGGAAGATATGCAGGCTATATTTTTTATCCAGGCGTGCCCCTTCTTCAACCTTCAGTTGGTCGGTAAGGACCGGCGGATTGGGCCTGGGATCATAGGCGATGATTTCCATATCGTTCCCCATCAACATCCGCAGATTACGCAGATGCCGTTGGCCAATTCCGCCGAGTCCCATAATAAGGGTTTTCATCTTGTTTTATCCTCGCAACTGAAAGGCATCATTCCGAACAAAATTGATTCAAAACGAACTCTCGATTCTGCTTTGCCCAGTTCACTTCGTCACCGCTGGCGCCGCGTGCAACCTGCAAGATGAAATCCCCTTTGTAGGCCACTTTCTTCAGACATTCGGCCAGCGCCGGGAAATCTGCATCCCCGGTTCCAAGCCGGACCGTGCTTGCGCCCAGGAGGCGATCCTTGATATGAACGCTACCCACACGTTCTCCATATGCTGCGAACTCCTCGCGTGGGGCATATCCCAGGGAAGAGCTATTACCGGAATCATAGTTAACCTTAAGAAGTGGATCGGGTAGCCTGGACAGGAGTCCGGCAAACTGACCCGGGTTAAGGGAGGTCTCCAGGTGGATCTCGATGCCGTACTTGCCGGCCTTCTGCAGGACGTGTTGAAGGAGCGTTACCACTTGCTCGAATTCTGCCTGGGTGTCGATGCGGGAAGCATCCACAAAAGGGATTACTATGCGGTTGATCCCGATCGAGCGGCCCTGATCCAACAACCAGTATAACGTTTTGAGACGGTCATCCAGTTCTGACTGGCTGGCCCGCAGTAGCGGTTTATCCATGAAATAATCTGCACAGATGGAAAGGATCTTGACCTTATGTTGCTGCGAAAGGGTTTTGAGTTTTTCCAATCCCGCATCGGTCGCCAGCGGGTTGATGTCGGCCCCATACAGGTCATAGATCCATTCGATGCAGTCCAACCCGGCTTGATTGGCAAGCGTAAACTCGTCCGCCCAACGCTCACGCGGGAAACATTGGATGCGATTATCGGTCGGTGGGACCAGGCGGCCTTGCATAATACCGATATGTGTCATTCTTCTCCGTATGTTCAGCAGCTGAATTCAGCGGCCAGGTTTCGTTTTGAATGCCCCGCAGCTATAACCGGGGGCATTCAAAGTCGGAAAGGATTGTCTTCCCGCAAAAGACATCTTGATTAAAAAACGTTATTCGCCGCTGCCGATCGTGTCGACACGACGCAATTTCTTCATGATTGGTACTTCGCGCTCATTAATACGCTTGATGCCGTCGCCCATGGCGGTCTCAACCAGTCGAATATCACGGACCATGTGTGCAAAACCTTGCGGTTCGACGGAGGCCGCTTGATCAGATCCCCACATGGCACGGTCAAGGGTAATATGACGCTCCACCATGCAAGCGCCCATCGCCACAGTAGCAATCGATGTGGAAAGACCGGTCTCGTGGCCTGAATATCCCACCGGCACGCCATAACGTTGCTTATACATCGGGATGACGCGCAAGTTTAATTCTTCGTATAGAGCCGGGTAAGTGCTGGTGGAATGCAGAACAACCAGATCTTCTTTTCCCAGGACCTCGACCGCATGATCAATCTGCTCCAGGGTGCTCATGCCGGTGGAGAGCAGGATTGGATGACCTTTCGAACGAATATGGCGGAGCAGGTGATCGTCTGTCAATGAGGCCGAGGCAATCTTATAACACGGCACCTTAAATTGTTCAATGAAATCTACCGATAACTCGTCCCAGCAGGAAGAGAACCAGGTGATATTGCTCTGCCTGCAATAACGATCGATCTCGGCAAATTCTTTTTCACCGAATTCCAGTCCGTACTTTAAATCGCCGTTCGTAGTGCCAAAGGGGCTTTCACGCGGTCGCGCCAGTTCCTCGGAAGAATAGACCACTTCGATTGTGCGCTTCTGAAATTTGACCGCGTTACACTTTGCCATCACAGCCGCATCAACCAGCTTTTTAGCGAGGTTGATATCTCCATTATGGTTGATGCCAATCTCGGCGATGACATAACAAGGATGTCCGTCACCGATCAATGCATTCCCAATCTTTATATCTGACACTTTACTCCTCCGAAGTGCTTGTTTTCTATCACCAACTACCAAAAAATTTGCTTGTCAAACCGCTGGACGCGCAATTGTAATTCAGAAATCAGCCTTTGTGTTGGGGGCCCACATTGTCCGACAACTGCTCCAAGATCATGTCACAAAGTTCACGAACCGCCGCATGACCTCCAGAGCGGGCCAGGACGAAATCAGCCTGGCGGATGGCCTCGGGCATGCCATCTGCAACCACCACGGCCCAACCTACCAGCGGAAAACATGGCAGATCGTTGACATCGTTTCCCAGAAAGATTACTTCATTTGCATCGACCTTGCGCTCAAGAAGCAACTGGTTCAAGGCAGTCGCCTTATCGTTTATCCCCTGGATGCAGGGGATGTTTATCTTTCGACAACGAGCGGCGACAACCGGGTTGGTCTCCGTTGAAATTACGACCGTTTCTATTCCTGCCTGGCGAAGAAGACCAATACCAAGACTGTCACTGCGGTTGGCGGCCACCATTTCGCGGCCATCCTGGTCAACCCAAACGCGGTTGTCCGTCAGAACGCCATCAAAGTCCAGGACCAGCAGGCGGATAGATTCAGGCATACGGCGGGGCGGTTTTCCCGGCCAGACCATCCTCGGCCGATCGTGTATGACCCTTTGTTCGGCATATTTCCAATCCCGAGGGGTATCCAGGTCGGCATCATAGGCAGGGTCGAATAGGATCGGCAGGATTGTCCTGCCGCTCATTGAGTTTAACTCCAGAATGGTTGCCGGGCGGATGATATCAATCAGGCCGGTATGGGTAAAAGCCGAGGGTAAAGCCTGACGCGGCGAGTTGTAAGCTTCATCGATCCCCGGGACGCTCGTCAACGGACGAATAGGCTTATCCTCCCCATCCATCAGCCACATCTTATACGGATTTTGATGGGCAGTCGTTATCCCGCGCACAGAGTCCGCTTCGGGGTGCGCCAGAAGGAGAGAAACAGAGCGATCCACCAAGTCCGGAGGGCGGATGGGGGTGGTCGGACGGAGGTGTACAACTGCCTGAGGATGATAGTCCTCGTGTTGTGCCAGCCAGTTCAGGGCATGCTGGAAGACCGGTAAATCTAGGGTGCGGTCCTGGGCCAATTCGGCTGGGCGCAGGAACGGGGCCTCGGCGCCAAATGCGCGTGCAACGTTTGCGATTTCCTCATCGTCGGTTGATACGATCACACGCGTCACTGAATTAGCCTGCAGTCCTGCTGCAATGCTGTAGGCGATCAATGGATAACCGGCGAATGGGCGGATGTTCTTGCGCGGAATCCCCTTTGAACCGCCACGCGCCGGGATAATGGCAAGCACAGCTTCGTTACACATGTGAACTCTCATGGAAGGAATTCATTTTGTCCCTTTTGAAGATGGAATATAACGGAACAAGGTTAATGCATCAACATTAGTGATTTTCTCAAGGTGTCCAGTAAATAATCCGGAATATGGATCGGAATTGGTGAGCATATAATTATTTCCAATAACATAATCCAAGCCCATCTGATCAAGGAAAAGTGCACCCTGCCCAAGTCTCAGGTCATGGAAATATTCCGGACTGTTGATCAATCCATCCAGATTGACAACTGTGCGGCCTCTGAGAAAGTATGCAATCCGCCCACCTCCAGTCGATCCAATCAAAGCCCCTGGTTCAGTGAGCTCTTCGAGAGGTGGAATTCCCACCAGATAATCCTGCTGAAATTCCGGTAGAACAGAATACGGAAAGCGCACGACAAGCATATTGCCAAAATTAACCAGTACGGGGAGACATAGGAGTACCATGACTGCTCCCCAGACAATCGGTTTAATCTGAAAGCGCTTCAGGGTTAAATAAATGCACTCCAAAAGAAAGCCGAAAATGAGCACTGTAAAAAGTATCTCACTCGTCCAGTACCAGTTACGGATGTGAATGTAACTTGTAGCCGTGTAGCTGAGAATGTGCGCACAAAGCCCCATAAATATGACAAATAGCCCCGTCTTATTGAAGGTCGTGAACACCCACTTGCGCTGAATTACAACTATTACAACAACCAGGGCAACCAAGACAGTATCCAGGATTCTGCTGACCAGTAAAGCGGAAGCATGTCCGGTTGTGAGTGCAACGCCGAACTTCGCAATGGATTGCCAGGGTGAGAAGGCAAAACTCCATGCTGGATCCCCCCCTGTGATACCCAATAAGTATGTAAGCGTCTGATTAGGACTACCATAAACAGTGCTCAAGCCGCCCCACCAATGTTTAATCTGCCCACTGACCGGCATCGGAGTTCCAACATACAGATAACTCCAGGCCAAGTAAGTTCCAAACAGGAGACCCAGTGGAATAAAATAGCCCATTGCCCTTGGTAAAAGCGCTTTCCAAAAATCCCATGAATGCAAGGAGGCCTTTTCTGGAATGATCTCACCACGGTAAACAGCGCCGGCCAGGAGTCGCAACCCGATAACACATAACAAGTTACCTGCGAAAACATAAAGAATAACTGAACGAGGTAGGGCCTGAAACAGCCCCACCTTCTGGAAAACCAACAGGCAAGCGCCTGTTATTCCTGTAGAGATTGCCACTGCCATACCAGAACGCGCCAGGAATTTCCAGGAAAGCTTTTCTTTATCAAGGCGGTAGAGGCCAAATAAATATAGGAACAAAGGCAAAGTGACAAAACCCAGAGCCACATGCAAGTTCAAGGAGACAGAATGGGTAACGTAGGCGGGTCCGGCCGGTAAACGGAAATAATAACCCAGTAGCCCGACAATATAAATCAGGGCCAAATCGCCTACCACAAGCGTACGCAGGTATTTGCTGGTAAAGGCGAAAACAAACCAGATCCCCAGTAACATTACAACAAAGATATTGTCCAATCGAGCCAGTATTGCTAAACCAGCCACCACGCCCAAGGATACAACTTTCCACAGCTCAAGGTGTTCCTCACGCCACTGGACAACCAAATAGAACAACAACGCCAGGAAAAACGCACTGATCGAGCTCTCCAAACCATTTTGGGCCACAGTCCCATGGATGGAAGGTAGGAATACCCAGAAAACTCCCATTGCCGCAGCAGTCCAGGAGTTAATGAATTTGCGCAAAAGGCGAAAAATTAGAATGGCTGTCCCAATATTCAATAAAGCCGAGACTAGAACGAGTAAGCGTAGAGGCAAGATCAGGTTAAATCGCGCCAATGCAAAAATCGGAATGCAAACCAACATCCACAATGGATGAAAACCATTTGTCAGGTTGATCCCATCAAAGCTGACTCCCAGCCCTTGAGTTATATTCGCTGCGACCTTGAAATAATAGAAACCATCATCACTGCCATACCATTTCATCAGGCTGTTCGTCGGAAGAGAGACAATGTAAAGATGCACAAGAGAGCTCAATATGATCAAGCCTATCTCAAACCAACGCCAATTATTTTTTCCGCTCATCGCAAGTTCCTCTTTTTTAATATTTTTTTTACTGGCCAGATCATCTCAAGCGAATTCCGGGACACCAGCCATTCACCGCGTTCCCAATCTTCTAAAGTATCCATGTCAACTTCATACCTGGGATCTACAAAGAGCGGCAGAATCACCTGGCCGGTCATTGAACCTCCCAGGATGGCTGCCGGGCGGATCGCATTTACGTGACCGGTCTGCAGGTAAACTCCAGGAAGTTGCTGTCGGGGGGTATTGTATGGCTCGGCAATTCCTGGAATAACCAGAAGCGGGAGCATGCATCCGGATTGAGGATCGATTTGCCACATCTTATAAGGATTCTGACCGGGGGGAACCACGCTGCGAATACACTCCGCTTCCGGATGCTCAAGCAGCAGGCGAACCGCCTGATCGACCAAGCCTTTTGGTCGTAACGGACTGGTCGCATGCATGTGGATGACGATATCCGGATGATAGTTTTCACGTTCAGCCAACCAATTCAATGCATGTTGGAAGACAGGCAAGTCGGCTGTGCGGTCAGCGGCCAATTCTGCGGGGCGCATGAAAGGCACCTCCGCCCCAAAGGTTTGGGCAACCTCGGCGATTTCCGGATCATCAGTGGACACAATCACACGGCTCACCGTCTCTGCCTGTAAGGCTGCCGCGAGGCTGAATGCGATCAAAGGATAGCCTCCAAAGAGCCGGATGTTCTTGCGCGGAATGCCCTTTGAACCGCCGCGTGCCGGGACCAGCGACAGAATTTCGGGGGTTGTCACAATTGATCGGGTTCCTTAATGAGACTTAGCAGGTATTCACCTGTCCGCCTACCGGCGCTGCCATCCGTGAAGGTACACTCCTCCTGAATGAACTTGCGGCGGTTATCCTTATCGGCGGTCGGATCCTTCAAATAGAAGTTGATCAGCTCGCGCAACTGCTCTTTGCTGGCAGCCACGCGCCCAGCCTTCGATTGGCGGAAACGCTGGTGGGTTGGCCAGTCGCCGATGGCGGTCAGCGGTAAGGAATAAACATCCTTCATATTCCAGCCCCCCGGCGTATCAATGGTAACACTGATGATGGGTTTATCATGGATGGCTGTTTCAACCACCATGGTGGAATAGACCGTCAGGAACACATCCGACCAGGCCATCATGGAGGCTTTCTCGGGCATATCTTCGCCGGAGTAATGACCCAGCCCACCACCCAAAGAGACCGGTTCGACGAGGTGAATATGCGGCATTCCCTTGACGTACTCAGCCACTTTCTTTCTCTCTTCTTCGAAGCGTGAACCCGGCAGGAAATGATTGGGATGGAAACGGATCAACAATTGGCAGGGTTCTGCTAATTTATTGTTGTTCACCAATTCAATGATGGCAGCCATGTTGGGAAAATTAGGGTGAAGAGTCTCAAAACTGCAAGCGTAGGAGAGTAGTTTCAGCTTTGGATCGAGTTCATGCTGACGGAAATACTCGTCTCGTGGAACCAACCAAGATCGCAGGAAGTAGCCATCATAGGCAGGGACTCCTGAAATATTCACCCGAAAAGGATCCCAATCCGAGCCAAGCACCAGCTCTTCTTTCTGGATTTCGGACCAGCAGGTTATGAAATCCATCGGGGCGCCATTGAGGTTATACGATGATGGGTTGTCCCATCCGACAATCGCCGCAACCGTCCGGACTCCGTGCGCGGCTGCCTCTCGCAGGATATAACGATCCATACGCCATCCGGGTGTTCTGGCAACGACCAGGTCGGGCTTGTATTTCTCGAACAGGTCTGCATAGATATTCGATGTGAATCGTTGTTGGGCGTGCACGATCAGGCGACGCGCCCAGCGGGAGCGACGCATAACCCAAATCGCGGCTCGAAGGAAAGGTAGCGCAAGCTGGCTATAGCCTGTATAACCGGTCGTAATCAGGTGGTAATTTCCATCCATCGCGGTGGTATTGATCCGCCTGGAGCCGCCTACCCAGCGTAAAAGGTCCAGCCAACGCTGGATAACTGGATTGACGGTTTTGAGGTATTTTTGGCACTCCTGTAAACGTAATCCTTCAAAGGTCAGACCGGGTTGGTGGAAACGTTCTTCGATGATCGGGCGCGCCTCATCATCGGTGAAGACGATCACCTCGACGCCGGCTTTTAGCAGCGTTGAAATTATCTCACTTTGCAGGAAATAGATCACGGAAAGGCCGTGATCAGCGCTTATAAATACACGTTGGGCCATTAATTCTCTCAACCTTGAGCGCCTAGGAAATGAAATTCCCACCATCTGGCATTGACGGCTCTTTGCACTACCAAATAATGGCAATTCCTAACAATTATTTCCATCTTTACGCCTTCTCTACTAAGTCTTAACTAATTTGCGTAAAATATCTGCCATCCATTTTCCGGTAGGGCCCCAGTTCAGCTCTCGTTCGTATCTTAACCTGGCTTTCTGACACAAGGCATAATATGAGCTGGGATCATTAACCAACCCCAGGATGGCCTTGACATATATTTCCGGCGCACTCCAGGTTGGCAGGACGATCCCTGATTTACCATCGGCGACCGTTGTTGCCAGTCCTCCAGCATCATTCGTAATGGTCGGCGTGCCAAACGCGGCAGCCTCGCTCGGGACAATCCCTGCGGCCTCGAAAACAGCCGGATGAATTAGTAAATGTGCCTGGCGGTATAAATCTACATATTTGTCCAATTGGTCTGGGATGCTCTTCGTGAACGGACCGACATATTTAATCTGCTCATCGGACTGACCGGGTGTACCACAAATCGTCAATTCTGCAGGCAGGCCGGCTGCATTAAGCTTGCGGACCACTTCAATTGCAATATTTATTCCTTTACGCGGGGGAGTGGTATCCCTTCCGACTAACAATAATCTGAATGGGGACTTCAATTTCTTCCAACGAGTAGTAGTTTGCTCTTTCTGGTATAACCCGCTCTGGTAACGCCGAAGGGAGTACAAAAGTGTCAATTTTGTACGGCGCAATACCATAATTGGCTGAGATAATATTTTTGGACCACTGGCTATTCGTTAATACGTGGGCTGAATTTTTAAAAGCCAGCTTTTCCTGCCACATATTAATTGCCATAGCAAATTGTCCATAAACCGGCCAAAACTTTTGCTGCCCGTAAAATGTCGTATCCCGGCTGAGGACGGCTGGAGTTTTTCCTTGATAAAAAACCAGGGAGGCCATATTCATTGTCAGGAGTACATCCGGCTTCCATTCTTTGACAAATTTATTGACTGCCTGGGAGGCCGCCCAAACAGTCGATAGGTGATATTTCACGAACCTTTTTCCTGTTCGTTGAAAAACGCGGGCCAACATTTTTTCAATCCAGAGAAGCCTCTTTGGATTAGGCGCAATCCATTTCACCTCAAAATCATCTTGCAGCAAGGCCTGGTAATGGAAATAATCCACACCACTGGCAAGGTCCAGGATGGTTGGATTGTGAAGAGCAACATAAAGGGCTTTCATTAGCTGTGCCTTCTACAAACCATCGTCATGCCACTGGCTTTCAGCTATCAACCTTTAAAGGTCCGGTTTATTTTACGGCGCGCCTTGGCGTAGGCCTCACCAAATCCATAAGGGGGTAACATGGTATCGCGCAGACGAACGGCATCTGTCCACAGAGGCTCTGGTTTTTGGGAGCTTTTCCAATTGGGTAGATGCAATTCGATCAACGACAGAAACTTTTCGGCGCGTTTTTCCCAGGTATGCTCCTTCAACGCCCGTTCCCGGGCAGCGAGTTGGTACGGTTCGGTCTCTTTTGGATGATCGAGGAAGTGGAGGATGGTTTCCACCCATTCGTCTACCGGATCCACCGCAACCACTTGTTTTTCGTTGAAATACTGCCTGACCACTTGCGGGGCATTACTGATCTGGAAACAGCCAGCCATCGCCAGGTCGAACAGCCGGTTATTTGCATCCAGCCGTCTGGTCGGCCCTTCCTTCTGGTTGTCGTTTGAAATGTTTATACACACATGACTCAGGTTGTACACAACATTAAGAAGCTCTCCCCAGGCAATGGTTTGGCGGGGAAATCCGTAGCGCTCCCATCCGGGTCCCACCAAAAGTATCTTGCGACCAGCAAGCTGCTTGGTCAGGGCATCAAAATATTGGTAACGCCCGGTTCCGCTATGGGCGTTTCCTACGAAGACCACATCAAAAATCTTCGGGATCCCCAATGGGTGCATGACAGTAGATGTAGAAGCAAAGGGGAAATGGTAGTATTTGATCCCTTTTTCCGAAAACGCATCAGTTGAGAACCCGGAACTATCCGGTCCGTAAGCGAAGAGTATACGATCGTGCCAGCGATCCAAAAAATCCCTGCGAAACCAGTTATCGGCAGCGCCCACATTCAGAACCACCGGTCCTTTGAAGGCATGCATAGCCTGCGCACTGGTCCGATCCTGATCCCCTCCCATTTGAACTACCAGTACATCCGCTTCCATGTTGGGCTTTTGGCTACTGTATGTAACATGGCACCCGGCTGCCTCAAGAGCTTCAAGGAAGCTATGGTACATGCCACCAAACCAGGCATTTATATATGGGTGAGTAAATCCCAAAATTAAAAAGTCAATTGTTAATGTCATTCTCATGATCCTTAATCGATTTGCCGCGTAATAAAAGCCTAATCATAGCGGATTTCTCATAAAATCTAATTTCACTTCCTGATGGCAACCATTGGGCACGAACCCATTCATCGCTTTCACATCGATGCGCTCACCGCGTTCGAAGCGTTCTGCCAGGTCTTGCACTGTAAATTTCACCGTCTCTCCGGCGCGATTAGGGAAGACGTGCTGCACCATATTGACTGGATTGCAAAATGTTACCGATGTCTCGAGACACAAAAGGCGGGGATGGGTTTCGCGGAACAGGCGGCTGGTGGCTGCCATTTGGCCTTCTAATTTGTTCGGCTGATGGAATTGTAAAGTTGAAACCAATGGCGCGATCAGCTGAGCGCAATATATTGAACTGGAGACTTCCAACGGATAGCCGAAATTTAAGTCTGCGTCTGCCCAGTCGTAACTTAACACCTTCCCACCAAGTTGCATAAAAGATGGCAACTTTTGATGCGCATCCCGGGTATAGCTATGAGAAGTATTCTTTCCAAGCCGCAAAGAGAATCCCAGTGCATCCGGACTGGATTCCAATGCTTGAATAACCTCGCTGATCGAGAAGTCGCCTATAAAGAGATTGTCATCCACCAAAAAAAAGTTGTAAGACCCGTTTGTCGATGGGTACTTTTTGGAAGCAATTCGCCGCTGCATTTTCTGAGCTTGGCGAGTTAAGGTCTGCTTGAGAATTGAATTACGAATGTTCTGGGCATTGATGAGATAGGAAAAACACTCAAACCATATTCGAGTAAACGGGGTAAATAGACCTGCGGTCAGTATCTTGAGAGTATCCCGCCGGAAATTCTTTTCAGGGTAAAAAGTCACCTGTGGATAATCCCTGGCCAGAATTTGATAATGACGAGCGTGGAGCGGGTTGTCGGCCTTGTACAGAACAAACAAGTGAACCAGGTGCGCATCCTGGCAATGCAGATAGAACGAGCGCAGTGTCGCATCCAACTGCATAGCGCGGTTGTAGCTGAAAACAATTCCACGGACTCTTGGTGTCATTTGAATCATTCTACACTCTTGATCTTGATAATTTTATTTTTGTCGTGTTAGTCGTGCTTTTGTTTACTAAGATGAATAAGCTCAGCAAAAAAATTGCCTGGAGATGAGATGCCATAGCCTAACCATCTTATGACCTTGGGAAAATTATTATTAAACCAATAATACTTGACGATACTGCCGGAAGAAGAAAACCTGAATAATTCCGGTAAAAATTGTTTTAGCTCAGAACAATGGCCTAATATCCTGACCATACAATTAGTGACCTCCGGATAAACCGGAGATAAATCACCATGGAAATAACCCTTCGCATTCAAAGAATTGAAAGCGGTAAAAAGCAAATTTATCGCTGCAAAAGTTTCCTGGTTGGTCAATGTTCTTGTAGGGTCCGCATTTAGTCCCAGCCGGAAATTGAGATAATCAATTTCAGTTACTACTCCATCTATTAATTCTTCAAGAAAATGACGGCGAATTTCATCCGAAATCTTCAAACTTTCTATCCCAAATTTTTTATAATCTGGACGCACCCGGTATTGATAAAGAACGTCTGGCAAGTTATGAAACCTGGTCACTTTATTCAATCGTGTCCATAGCTCTATATCCAATTTTCTATTGTAGGCTGTGTTATACCCATGAACTTTATTAAGTTTATCTTTTCGTATTATTGCAGCTCCATGGAATGCGGGACTGGAAAATAACATCCTTAGCATGAGCTCATTATGTGTCTCTGGTAGCCTCCAGGTGGTTACATACTCCATGTTGAGATCTACCACCTCGTATGCAGTACTGAGTACTCCAATATCTGAATGTGCTTCCATAAAACGCACTTGTTTCTGGAGACGCTCTGGATGACTTACATCATCAGCATCCATACGAGCGATATATTTCCCTTTTGCAACAGCCAGACCGCGATTGGATGATTCTGCTCTCTTAAGATTGGCGCTGTTATCCAGGCGTATGATGCGCGGATCGTGATAACCATCCAAAATGACAGAGGTATCATCTGTTGAGCCATCATTGATGATAATAAATTCAAAATCCGTAAACGTTTGGCCCAGGATGCTATCTATTGCCATACGCAAAAAAGGGGCATCATTAAAAGTGGGCATAAGTACACTAACCAATGGTTTCATATTTGTTCCAATCGCGAAACGATTACGATAGCACCTGTCGATAGAATTGATCAAAACTTTCTACCAGAGTCGTGACATGGAAATTCTGAAAGACTCTTTGCTGTCCGGCTTTGCCCATCCGAACCCGGAGCTTGGAGTCTACAGAGAGTAATGCCAATTTCTCTGCCATGACGCGCCAGTCTCGTCGTGGTACTACAAAGCCAGTCTCTTCATTTGCAACATTCTCCCTTAGCCCACCCGCATCGGTGCAAACTACAGGCAAATCCATTGCTTGAGCCTCCAGTACAGAAACACAAAATCCTTCGGAAACTGCCGCATGGAAAAAAACATCTGCCCATTCCATCTGTTCCTTAACCTCGGATCGTGACCCGGGACCGAGTAACGTGACGATATTCTCTAATCCCATATCGTGGATCGTAAATCTTACTGCGTCTGAAAAGGATCCTTCTCCAATAATATGGTACTCGCACGCAATTCCCTGCTCCACAAGACACTTTATGGCTTGCAAGGCATATTCGTATCCTTTAACCCAATCCAAACGACCTACACTCAAAATGTGGTATGGACGTGCTGGGATACCTACAGATTCATCCTGTTTTACTACGCCTGGCGTGAAGAATGCCGTATCGATCGCCGGTAAAATCACAGTATGAGGTTTATTGCTTGGACATCCCTGCTTTTGAGCCTGCTTCCAAAGATCTTCGCTCACCAGGTGCAAAGCATCCGCCTGTTCCCAAATCTGGCTGTAAAAATCAGGTTGGTCAAGTCTGGCGGTATTAATATCAGTGCCTCGAAAACTGACCGTAATCCGGCAATCCAGCAGCTTTTTTTGGTACATATGCCCGTAGGCCAGAGTACTGAATTCATAATGGATGAGAGCGGGGTTTAGAACAATAAACTCGGCATCCAAATAAAAAAGGTGCAGGATGTACGGACCGAAATGCCTCCACCCGCGGCCAAGATACTGCAAGCTGCTTTTTGGCGCAAGCCACAGAACTCGCAGGAATGAAAAGGGGAATAGCAAAGCTTCCGCGAATTTGGTCCGTGCCAGGCGGGTTACATGAACGCGACGGCGCAGTTCTTTCCATTCGGGCAACTGTGGAAAAAGATGCCTGTCTTCGGCTGTGCAACGGTTGCAAACAATATGCACATCCCAACCCTGTTCCAAGAGTCCCGAGAAACTTCTGGACGATAAAAGTCTCGGAGCGGCGTGGAAAAACTCTGACAAAAAGTACAAGCCGGAACGGATGCCTGCTGGGGGCTTGTAATCTGTTTATGGATGGATGGTTAGAATTGGTCATAAGCATTCAAATCTTTTCTTGACTGACACATTACTATCGACAAAGAATGTCGAAGGCTCCCATTTATTGAACCTGTAACACGCGAGAGCCAGAGTATCTTCTCAACAGGACTACCTTGTTTTCAACCCGGTTAGATTGTTGCGCGGTTGCATTGAAATGCGAACTAATCATCGAACGCGACCCACGTGGATCGCGAGAATAATCGTTCTAGAACACGGCGGTAGAACATCCCTACTCGACGCTTGATAAACACGCCTCGTTCGGGAATTAAGTGATATGTTTCCTGGGTATTAATTTTCGGACGCGCCAATAGGGTAATGTAGAGTTGCAGCCAGGGCGAACGCGGCCGCCCATGTTTCTCCATTCGAACAATCTCAAAGCCAGCTTTTTCCAGCGCTTGTTGCAATGTATGGTCGCTGTACGCAACCAGATGGGCCGTTTCGAATAAATCATGAGCGTAAAGATTTGGGACTTCGAGCAGGAGCCAACCCTCTGGAACAAGAACGGACTCACGAAGGTGGGTTAAATAACCTGCCGGGTCAGATAGATGCTCGAGTACGTGCGACATCGAAATCAAATCAAAACGCTCTTCCGCTGCTTTTTCAAGTTCATCCAAAGTAGCATAGACAGTCAGACCTTCATTACGAGCTTGCAAACGATGTGCCTCGCCGGGTTCCACTCCCACCCCCGTATTATGATACGCAGCCTGGAAATGCTTGAGCAGGATCCCAATCGAACAACCAATATCCAGATGACGGGAAAGTGATGGAATTTCTGAACGAACAAAATCTAGCAGAGATCCAGCACGCTTCTGTTGTATATCGACATTACGGGCAGTTGGGGTGCTGCTGCCTTCCTGGAGTAACCGGTATCCGCTGGTATAAAAAGCACTCAGCTCGCCCTCTGTCATGCGTGGGGACTGAAAAACCAACCCACAATTTTTACAAATCCGGTTGACAATTATCTGTCCGCGGAAGGGACGGCTTTCGAACAAGCGGCTGTGCTGATCACTGCACAAGGGACAATATTGAACTATTTCGGTCATCACAGCCCTTCAGCGAAATATCTGCATAATAATCTGTTTATCAAGGTTGTTCATTTATTCGCCAATGCTATTCAACATTTAAGAAATACAGTCTAAAGATTTGATTGTTCAACCAAAGCAGGAAATGCCTTATTCCTGGCAACCATAAGATCCTTTTCAAAACGGGTTTTCGCATAGGTTTTACTTCGACTTTATCCTCTACAGTTAACCGATTGCCCATATGCCAGACATGCGCCTGTTCCGTCATCAGCCGCAGAAGACCCATTTGGTTAATGGCAACGTCCAGCGCACGTTCGCCGCGCATAGGTTGTTCAGATGGAAGTGGAATGATCTTCTGTAGAATTTCACGCCGGGCCATGAACTGAAAATGCGTGGCGCCTGCATACGCAACTTTGCCGGAAAATGTGATACGGGACATGCGAACACCCTGATTAGGATCTTCATCATATTTCATCTGCTTTATGCTGCGTGCATGTTCCCAAAATACTTCCCGGCTTAGAAACCGTCCTTCTTCAAGCACTTTTTCCTGCTCGGCCCATGAAATTGTCGCAGAGGAATACTGATTGGGTGTCGGTAATGGCCGCGCCGTTACCATGCCGACGTTTGGGAAAGCCTGAAAGAGTTCCAAGGAAGCATTCAACCAGCCAGGACGAAAACCGATATCTCCATCTGAAAACACGACATACTCCCCTTGCGCCGCGCCAAACATAAAATTCCATGCCCCGATTTTGCCGAGATTTTGGTCTGAAAGGATCAAGTGCTGGATCTTTCCCTGATCGCTGGCTTCTTTAAGATACGTTCGTACCTCGCTGCAGGAATGGTTATCAAAGATCATTACATCATAAGGATGGGTCTTTTCGCGGGTGGCATTCAAGCTCTCGACCACCACCTTTAATACATCCAGGCTCTGCTCGTAATATCCGCTTAAGAACGGGATGCAATTTACCACCGCCACTGTGATTTCAGCGGGCTGGTCAACCTTCTCGATAAACCTGGCCGGATTATGTCCTACGCGCATATATTTATCTCCTCGGCTTGATAGCCAAAGGCCGTTGCATTTGTTGGAGACGGATGGACAGTTCCCAGCCTGGACCTGCCTGTTTGTCGTTAATAAACGCCCGTTCCAGCCTTCTTAGCCAGCGTACCACTCGAACCTCTGGCCTGCAGATCCGTCCATGGACCAGTTCGCGATTGGTATCCAGAATGTTAAAGGCGCGTTTGCGGCCTCCGGCTTTGGCTGTATTCGATTTGGCAACCTCCGAGCCATACGGCGGCCGGTTGCCAGGCAGGTGACTGTAATCGTGGTTTTGATGAATAACCAGCACATCTCGCGAAGCATCTATCGCCATGCCAAAGGTCTTCCGGGCATGGAAGATCATCCAGTTATCCCAGGCCGGCCGGCCGATCGTGAAATCGGGTACATCTGTATAAAGTTGACGCGGGAAAACAAAATAATCGATACCCCACGGCGAATAGAACTCACCGCGTTCCGCCACGTCCAGGCGCAGCCGGGATTCCCAATCGCCGCTAAAATCAAACGGCTCTTTCAGATCCAGGTTCCAGCGTTGGCCGACCAATAAAAAGTCGTGCGCCTGCTCGGATACCTGCCGCGCCGCCCGCAGCATGTCTGACATCAAGATCATGTCAGCATTGGCGTAACACAGCAACGGACTGTTGCTAAAGCTGTGTCCGATTTCCATGACTGAATCAACCTGTGGAATGCCTTTTTCGTCACGCCTCACTTGCGCAACGTTCTTGATCCCAAGCTCTTTTGCCGTCTCCGGGATGCCAGGTTCGTCGCCGATCAGAATCACCTCAACATCCTCCAACTGGATCCAGGATTGGATGGCATTCAATTGGATGATTTTGATATGCGGGTGGGTGAATGGCTTGGGAGCCGTAAAGATCGTAAGAAAAGCCATTTCCTAATTGGGTTCCGTGCCCAGTTTTTGGGCCACCTGCTTCTCGATCCAGGTATAGGTACGCTTAAGGCCCTCATCGAGGGTGAGTTGAGGTTCCCATTTAAGTACTTCGCGCAGGCGGGTATTATCCGAGTTGCGGCCGCGCACGCCTTGAGGACCAGGGATGTGCTTGATGGTGATCTTGATCCCGGCAATGCCAGCCACGATCTCAGCCAGTTCGTTTATGGTCACCATGCGGTCTGATCCCAAATTGAGCGGGTAGATATGATCAGAACGCATCAGGCGATAGATACCTTCCAGGCAATCGTCAATGTAGCAGAAGGAGCGGGTCTGCTCGCCATCCCCCCACATTTCGATTTCATGGTTACCGGTCAATTTTGCGACCGCAATCTTGCGGCACATGGCTGCCGGGGCTTTCTCGCGGCCGCCATCCCAGGTTCCGAGATCGCCAAAAATATTATGGAACCGCACGATGCGAGTTTGGATGCCGTAATCTTCACGATAGTGCGTGCATAAACGTTCCATGACCAGTTTTTCCCAGCCATAAGCATCCTGTGGCATGGCGGGATAGGCGTCCTCTTCCTTGAGTGGGACCACGTTCGTTTCGGTCTGCTTGAATTCCGGGTAAACGCAGGCCGAAGAGGTGTAAAAATAACGCTTCACGCCATTAACCCGCGCGGCTTCAAGTGTATGGGTATTGATCAGGGAATTGTTGTGCAGGATCTGCGAATGGTGCGAGGAAATAAATCCCATTCCGCCCATATCAGCAGCCAGGCCGTACACCTCGTCAATCCCGCGTGTCGCCTGCAGGCAGTTATCCCATCGACGCAAGTCGAGTATTTCAAATTCATCCGCGTCGCTGGTGCGATACTCTGGATATTTTAAATCTACGCCACGTACCCAATACCCTTTTTCGCGCAGGAAGCTGACCAGATGGTGACCAATAAAGCCGCCTGCACCGGTAACAAGAACTCGAGTTTTTTCCATTTTTTCTCCAGCTTAATTTTTTTTGTTAATTTCTAGCAATTCGTTCCCGTGTCCAGGAAACGCCCGTTTTGATCACCCTGGCAGGATTTCCACCAATTATCACGCCTGGTTCACACGATTTGGTGACGACAGCCCCCGTTGCAATAATTGAATTTTCACCGATATTTACACCTTTCAAAACAACCGTATGCGGCGCGATCCAGACATGCCGGCTTATGACTACATCCCCCGCAAAGTTCAGGCGTTCACCGGTCTGCGTATCTATTACAGAATGGCTGTCGCCGGTGCGGATGTCAATGTCGTTGGCAAACATGCAATCTTCACCGATAATCACTTTTGATCTCTCTGTAACGGCAACGTGTACTTCAACCATCGTGGTACCGGTACCCACCTGTAGGGTCCCATTCCGATCTTCAAACCAAAGCACGCCGCCCCGGCTCACCCGACAATTCTCTCCAAATTCGATGCGATGACCGGAGCCTCGTATGCGGAAGTGGACATTCGTTAGTACACTTCCGGAACCAATCTTGATCCGGTTGTTGTCGCCGATAATATCCACATGTACGCCGGAAAGCCTGGCGCCCTCCGCCTCAAAGATGTTCTCCTGCCCTTGAATGGTTTTTCGGACTTCTCCGGTCTCGCCGCGCAGCAATTTTCTCGCAAAAGCAACTGGCCCGGGAAAGCGCTCTTTTAGGCTCACATAGCGGGATTTAGGCATATGAATTTCCGATCCAATTCTTGATGAAGGTTACCAATTAATTGGAGCGCCGGCCAATTCCTGGAAGGTGGCTTCAAATTCCCGCCGGCCTTCCTGGCTGAGTACGTAAGAGATTGAGCGCTTGCCGAGATCCGCCATGATCTTTTCGAGATGCCAGGGGAATGGCCGCGTATACTCGTGGAAATAAGTGTAGGCATAATTCCAGGCTCGTTCGATTTGCTCGTGTGTCAAGCGCCGGGCGGCTGGATCGACCAGTGCCTGTTCCAATTTCTGAAAATATTCCTCCCAGGTATCCGAATCGATGGTGAACCCGCGTTTTCGATAAGTTGCTTTACCGCTCACCAACATTGGGATCCCACGTGTCGCCATTTCCACCCCGGCGGTCGTTGTGTAAACCAGGGCCAGATCGGCAATTTCCATCAGATCGTATGTATTTACTTTCTCTTTAGCACCGATCAGATGAATATGAGCGGGCAGTTCCGGCAGCAATTTACGAATGATTTCGGCGACTGATGGACCAACCGTCCAGGTCTCGGCAGGATGTATCCGCACCACCAACTGAACCTCCGGCCTGTTCGCAAGGAACGGGATGACCTTCTCGATCCAATCCTCCATTGACCGGCTGAAGACTGTCCTTCCAAGCGTCGCAGAATCGCCCAGCACATTAGTCGGTAAAAGAACTACCGGGCGATCATCCAGTCCAAGGGTTGCCCGGATTTTCGCGCCGCCTTCCCGGCTGGCTTTCTGCCACACGTGGGCGAAATTGCCGCCCTTTGAAAGTCCCTGGCGAGCAGCCAGGAAATTTTCAAGCCAGGCTCGTTGTTCATCGTTCAATTTTCGGTCTTGGCGTATTTTCCATAAATCGTTGAAAGATTCGTAATACATCACCGGGTTGTTCTGGCCCAACCACATACGCTGGTCTTGTTCCCCAAATTCATAGGTGACGGATGGAATTCCAAGAAACCGTGCAGTTTCATAAATTGCGCCATACTCCTGGATCATGCCATTCGGAACGATGACAACCTCCGGGCGGTTTTGCTGGAAATGAGTCAATGCACGGCGGGCTGCCTCCTGGTTGCGTTCTTTACGAAATAGATAAATAGGTTCGGTTCCGGTTACATCTTCCCTTTGGCGGATGTATTGTGTGTCAATGATCGTGACCTTTTCCAGAGCCTTGCTGAGTTCCTCCGGGAGTTTATGGGCTGGTTTGACTTCCAGCAAAGAGACGGTATTCAAGAGCGGTTGCGCTTTTTTCAAGACCTGGTGAGCGTACAAATCCTGACGACGCAAGTCAAAACGGCTGATCGGCTTATCATAATCGCTGTATGGCAGGTAACCGAGCGTCACATCGTGACCCAGGCCACGCAACGTGAGGCCGCTCAAGGCAGCATGCATGATCCAGAAATGCCAGGAGGCGAAGAAAAAAACCTTCTTGCCGGTTGGAGCAGATTCGACATAAGGTTTTACCTGGGCCATCACCTCCGGCAGGCAAGTTGATAGTGCCTCCATATCAAAGCGACTTTTGAATGTACGCCCGCGGTGACGCAGTAACCAGTAAATATCAGCGCTGAAAGGTAATTCTCCCGCCAGGTTTTTGATGAGCGACTTCGGATTCATCTGGTTTCGATCTTCCATTCCAGGCGCGGACGTATCAGGCCAGGTCGTGCTTCGAGCCACTGCACGCCAGGCGCACCTGCGGCGTTTACATTGAATGTAAGTGCCTGCTCATCCATGAAATACCGCCGTACGCGGTATGAGCTCGCATTAACTCCGAGGAAATAGCGGCCACCGTTCATCAGGTCAGGCGGAATGACACACCGGCTGACGTAGTGCCCGGCGGGCCGGACGCCGTGTTTTTCAAAACGATGTTCGTCATCGGTATCGAAAGATGTCAATACGTACTCGCCACGCGCTGTGCCGATGTAAACGCCGATGCGCAACCCGGTCAAGGGTGCGGAAAGTTGGTATTCCACTTCGATGCTGAACGGCTCGATCGAACGGACATTCTCGACCACCTTTCCGGATTTGTCGCAAATTCGCACACCCAACGGGCGGAAAGGAGCCGCATCGGCAGGCACTTCTTCAGCTTCCCAAATCCGCTCGCCCGCCCTGGAATTCCCAGCGGAGAGATAATAATCGACTGCTTCGGAAGAAGGTGCACGCTTTACGACACGACCTTTTTCAAGTACGATCGCCTCCTGGGTCAGACGCAATATGGATGACATATTATGGCTGACGAACAGAACCGTCCGGCCTTGCTGGGCCACATCCCCCATTTTCCCAATACTTTTCTTCTGGAATTCCGCATCTCCGACCGCCAGCACTTCATCCACAACCAGTATTTCCGGCTCCAAGTGGGCTGCCACAGCAAAGGCCAGGCGTACGTACATGCCTGAAGAATATCGCTTTACAGGCGTATCGATGAATTGCTCCACTTCAGAAAAGTCCAGGATTTCATCGAACTTGCGGTCAATCTCCACCCGCTTCATGCCAAGAATGGCCCCATTCAGGTAGATATTTTCACGCCCCGTCAATTCAGGATGGAATCCGGTGCCCACTTCCAGCAGGCTGGCGATCCGCCCCCTGACCTTAATATACCCGTCGGTTGGAGCTGTGACTCGCGAAAGGAGTTTAAGAAGAGTGCTTTTTCCAGCGCCATTGCGGCCAATAATGCCTAAAACAGCGCCTTCTCCAATTGAAAAGCTGACATCTTTAAGCGCCCAGAGGGTATCTCCATCCTGGTTCCCATGCTCCTCCTGACCGATCTTGAGCAGGGGATTGGGTTTGCCGCGCTTTTTTGCCCACCAGGCTTTTATGTCATTGGAAAGCGTCCCGGAGCTAATTTGGCCGAGCCGGTAAGCTTTGGAAATGTTCTCCACACGGATGGCAGTTGTTGTCATACGGTGTCCATAAAGGTCGCTTCAACGCGGTTAAAGATTACCACACCAATGATGATCGCAATCAGCATGATCACAAAAGTGTAACCCAGTTGGAGCAGGTCAACCGAACCGGAACCAAGGTAAGCATACCGGAAAGCTTCAACGACGGAAGTGAGCGGATTTAATCGGATTAATGCCTGGTACTTTGGAGACATGGCCGAAAGTGGATAGATCACCGGGGTGACGTATTGTAAGAGTGTTACGCCAAACTGAACCAGGAAACGCAGATCACGGTATTTGGTCGTAAGCGAGGAAACGATGATTCCAAACCCCAGACCTAACCCAGCCATCATCAACAACAGAACTGGGGTGAAAAGTACCCACCAATTCAGATGTACCGGTGTTCCGCGCAGGTAAAAATACCCGATGAATACCAGGAAGAAACCGAACTGAATGACAAAAGCAATCAGGTTGGAAATTAAAATGGATACCGGTACTGCCAGGCGAGGAAAATAAACCTTGCCAAACAAATTGGCATTGTTCGTGAACGTTTCGGAGGTCTTGCTCAGGCTGCTGGCAAAATAAGTAAAGATCAAAGTACCGGACATGTAGAACAGGAAGGATGGCAGACCATCTGTAGGCAACTTGGCAATATTTCCAAACACCACCGTAAACACGATTGTGGTCAGGAGAGGCTGGATCAGATACCACAGTGGACCCAGGATGGTTTGTTTGTAAACGGAAACGAAATCCCGTCGTACAAATAATAAGACGAGATCACGCGCATGCCAAAGTTCCCGCAGACGCAGGTCGAGCAGGTTGCGCTGCGGACCGATGATCATGTCCCATTTTTCGGGATCGATGAGATCGATCTCGAATTTATCAATCCCAATATCAGACATTTTTATTTGTGTTGCTCCTTATACCAATTAATAGTCCGGCGCAAGCCTTCCTCAAACACTGTCCCGGCCCGAAAACCGAAGAGTTCCTCGGCCCGCTTGACATTCAGGCCACGGCGAGGTTGGCCATTGGGTTTGCTTGTATCCCAAACCAACTTGCCAGTAAAACCGGTCAGGCGGGCAATCATCTCAGCCAAATCCTTGATGGATATCTCCATGCCGGAACCCAGGTTGACGGGATCCGGGCCGTTATATTTTTCGGAGGCGAGCAGGATCCCCTCAGTTGCGTCCTCCACATACAGGAACTCGCGTGTCGGTGTGCCATCTCCCCAGACGATGATTTCCTGATTGCCGAGTTTTTGAGCCTCGAGACACTTAAGGATCAAAGCCGGGATGACATGCGACGAGTTCGGGTTGAAATTATCACGGGGCCCATATAGATTTACAGGCAATAGAAAAATCGCGTTGAATCCGTATTGTTGACGGTAAGCCTGCGCCTGCACCAGCAACATCTTCTTCGCCAGGCCGTAAGGTGCATTGGTCTCCTCCGGATACCCATTCCATAAATCGTCTTCCTGGAATGGGACAGGGGTGATCTTCGGATAGGCGCACACCGTCCCGAGTGCGATAAATTTGCCCACGCCAACTTGCCAGGCCTGGTGTATCAACTCAACCCCCATCATTAAATTATCGTAAAAGAATTCTGCCGGATGCTCACGGTTGGCTCCAATACCGCCAACGCGTGCGGCCAGGTGAATGATCACCAGGTCAGAGGGCTTGAAATTTGGTAGAGCCGCTGGCTGGAAGCCTTCCGGGAGAAGATGGGAAGGGCGATTCTCAGGCGATAGCAGGGCTTGCTCCAGGAGGCGAAGGATATCCTGGCGATCCACCAGATTGTAATTTTCTATGCGCGGAATAAGGATATCCGCTGCGCCGCGCTGGATCAGCTTCTCGACCAGGAACGACCCGAGGAATCCGGCACCGCCGGTGACGATTACTCTTTTATTTTTCCAGAATTCGTTTGACATAGGCTATTGGACAATGAACCGGGCATTCGTGTACTTTTCATCCCGCGGATCGCGGATGAGACCTGTCCGCAGGGTATGGACAACTTCGCGTACGCCATCATCTACAGTCATATCAGCCGCAAAACCCAGCTCGTTGCGGATTTTATCGAATGATATGCTGATGTCGCGAATGTCGCCTCCAAAGGTCAAATCTTTGTAAATAACCACCGTTTCCGGTAACCGTTTGATGACCAGACCGACGATTTCGTCTTTTGTGTAATTCCCGGCCTGATCCCCCAGGTTATAGACTTGACCGCGCGCCAGCGCTTCAGGCGCGTTCAGACCTAAAATAATGCCGCAGACTACATCCCGTACATGGATGAACGAACGGGAATAACCGCGCTGATAAATGATGAGCTCGCGCTTGGTATAAGCATCCAGTACAAACTGGTTGACTACCAGATCAAAACGTGTGCGCGGCGAGATACCATAAAGCGTTGTCAGTCGAAAAATGAGCGGTGCGGCCGCAGTATTTTTCTGGGCCAGCAAATATTGCTCAGCTGCAATCTTGGTCTCTGCATACAGGGACTGCGGGGTAAGCGGCGATTCCTCTGTTACTGGTTTCCCATCGACTGGGGGGCCATAAGTGCTGTAGGTGGATGCGAACACGAATCTGGCGGTCCCCAATTCTGAGACCTGTTCGTAGACGCGCTTGACCGCCTCCACATTGTACTTCCAGGAGGCTTGCTTCCCGATTGCCTGGCAGGCTGGGAATCCCACGATCCCTGCCAGGTGGACGACGGCATCCGGCTTCGGCCAGGCCCGGCTCAGGGCCGGGCGAACGGAACCCGGTTCGGTCACATCGGCTTTGGTGAAGTGAAAATCCGGATGAGCCAAAAAACCCAGGAGCGACTCGCCGCCGTACAGCAGGTTATCCACCACGGTCACGTAATTTCCGGCGCGCAGCAATTCCGATGTCAGCAGCGAACCGATGTAGCCCGCGCCTCCAGTAATCAGGATATGCTTCTTTTCATTCATGGTTGTCATCCAGGTGCAAAACCACCTTCAGACCGGCGATTTCAAGTGCTGGCGCATGCTCATCATTGGTAATGGCCACACCTTGCTCCAGGCAGGAGAGCCGGCAAATATCAGCTACGTCACCTTCGCCGCGGATCGATACCTTCGCATAACCGGCTGTCTTAATCTCTTCCAAATGCTCGCGTACACGCTGGCGCGTGTTGCGATAAAGCAGAAACTGCTTTTCAATATAATCCACGGTCAGCAGTGCGCGCATTGCAATGCCTTCCGGCGTGATGATATAGCGCAGTTTCTTGCGCTCTGCGCGCTTTATCTTGACGTAGCCTTTATCGATCAAACGCTTTATGTGCCAGTTAACTGTTCCAACTGCCACGCCGAGCTGGGTGGCAAGGGAAGCCTGGGTCACATCTGGATTGCTCTCGATATGTTCGAGCAACTCCAATTCGCGTGCAGTTTCTGAAGAGACGCTCATGGAAACCTACAGGCTGCCCTTCAACCGCTTCAAATCGGCTTCAACCATCATTTCGACCAGCCCCTGGAATTTTACTTTTGGTTCCCACTCCAGTTTCTGGCGGGCCTTGGCCGGGTTGGAAATGAGAACATCCACTTCCGATGGACGCAGGAAATGTGGATCCTGGACAACGTAATCTTTGTAATTTAAACCAACACATTTGAACGCAAGTTCAGCAAAATCGCGCACGGAGTGGGTTTCGCCGGTTCCGATTACGAAATCTTCAGGTGTCTCCAACTGGAGCATTTTCCACATGGCCTGAACGTACTCTCCTGCAAAACCCCAATCCCGGCGTGCTTCCAGGTTACCCAGGTGCAGCTCTTTGCTCAGCCCTAATTTTATGCTGGCCACTCCGGTTGAAATCTTGCGTGTGACGAATTCCAGGCCCCGCCGGGGGCTTTCGTGATTGAAGAGGATGCCCGAAACGGAATACAAGCCATATGATTCACGGTAATTGACCGTGATCCAATGGCCGTACACTTTTGCAACACCGTAAGGGCTGCGAGGATAAAAGGAGGTGGTTTCCCGTTGTGGCGTTTCTGTAACCTTGCCGAACATTTCACTGGAAGAGGCCTGGTAGAAACGCACTTTGGGATTGACCGAACGGATGGCTTCCAATAAGCGCGTTACCCCCATCGCAGTTACCTCACCGGTCAACACGGCCTGGCTCCAGGAGGTGGCAACAAATGATTGGGCTGCCAGGTTATAGATTTCATCCGGCTTGTATTGTTCAAGCGCAGCTACCAATGAACTCTGGTCATGCAGATCGCCTTGAACGATGTCTATGTCATTTTGGATGTGCTGTATGCGCTCGAAGGTCACCGTACTGGACCGGCGCACCATCCCAACCACTCCATATCCTTTTGAAAGTAAGAACTCAGCAAGATAAGACCCGTCCTGACCGGTGATGCCGGTAATCAAAGCAATTGGCATAATCCTCTCTCCGCTTTCAAAATTCAGTCGGTGAATTATAAACCGAAACAAGAATCCGTCAAGTAGCCTGCCGGATTCTATTCCCGGATGAATCCGGCATGTGCCGCATGGCTGTTTCGTTGTACAATCAGCTTGCTCCTGGCGCGCCGAATCCGATGGAAATATAACAATCGAGGCGGAATATGAATTCACCAAAAACCAGCCGTCGTGATTTCTTGAAGAAGGCTGCCATTTTGGGCGGTGGGCTGGTGGTGGCAGGTTTCACCGGGCGGGGGATTTATAACCACATTGGCCGAAATTTCCAACCTGCCCGGGCCAGGAGTTACCTGGCGGGCATTCAGGCCAGCCCGTCCCCTGAAGCATTGCCCAATATCATTATCATCCTTTGCGACGATCTGGGTTTTGGCGATCTGGAATCTCCAACAATAAAAACCCCCAACATAAAACGCATGGCAGGTGAGGGTACATCCCTGACCAATTTTTATGCAACTGCTTCCGTCTGCAGTCCTTCCAGGGCCGGGTTGCTGACCGGTCGCTATCCGGTGCGTACGCTGATCAGCACCCCATTGCTGTCGACCTATGACTCAATGAATATCGTTATGGATGTATTGGGACGCTATTCGTATAACGTGCAGGGCATTCCCAAAGATGAGGTGCTGCTCCCCGAGGCGTTGCACCGCCGCGGATATCGTACCGGCCTGGTGGGAAAATGGCACCTGGGCGGTACATCCGGCTATCTTCCAAATGACCGGGGCTTTGACTCTTTCTATGGAGCATTGTGGAGCAATGACGACCTGCCATATGCCATCTACCGCGATCGCCAGGTGGCGGTGCCGTCGCCCGCCAATGAAGATGTGTTGACACGCGACTTTACCCATGCGGCAGTAAACTTCATCCAGACCAACAAGGATCATCCATTCTTCCTGTATCTTGCCCATGCCATGCCTCATTTCCCGGAACATGCCTCCGCAGCCTTTCAGGGCAAATCTGGCGCAGGCCTGTATGGGGATGCCGTCGAAGAGTTGGATTGGAGCGTGGGCCAGGTGTTGGATACGCTCGAGAGCCTGGGCCTGACCGAAAAGACATTGGTGTTTTTTTCAAGCGATAATGGCCCGTGGATGCAGGGCAACCCGGGCTATCTGCGCGGACGTAAGCTGCTGTGTTTTGAAGGTGGTTTCCGTGTCCCTTTCATTGCCAGATGGCCTGGTGTCATTCCAGCCGCCACAATTAACCCCGAGATGAGTATAAACTTCGACCTGTTCGTGACCTGTCTGCAGTTGGCTGGCGTGTCCCTGCCATCCGATCGCATCCTCGATGGCAAGGACATTTTACCTGTCTTAACCGGGAAAGCCTCATCTCCGCACGATACTCTCTTTTACTACGACACGCGCACGCTGGTCGCCGTCCGGTATCAGCATTGGAAATATCACCGTCTTTACCGGACCGACAATGCCGCCTTTTGGCCATTGCAGCAAGGCCCATTCCTGTTCGACCTTGATACTGATCCGACCGAATCCTACAGCCTGGTCGAAGAACAGCCCGGGCGGGTGGCCGAAATGGCTGCCAGGTTGGATGCATTTGAGGCAGGTATGAAATCCAATTTGCGCGGTTGGTTGTAGGAAGCCAGGATAGGGAGTGCCAATCCACCCTGGCAGCATGCCCACCGCCTTTACATTGCTGGCCAAACCCACTGGGGCTGTTTGTAACCTGGCGTGCGGATATTGCTTCTATCTGGATAAGGAGCAGCTTTATCCGGACAGCCGCTTCCACATGTCAGATGAGGTTCTGAAAGCTTACATAAAACAGTTGCTATCCTCCCAGCCCGTGCCGGAGGTCAGCATCGCATGGCAGGGCGGTGAACCGACCCTGATGGGCCTGGATTTCTTCAAGCGTTCGGTTGAACTGGTGAAAAGGTATAAAAGGCCGGGCCAACAGGTCTCTTTTAGCCTGCAGACCAATGGCACCCGCCTGGACGATGAGTGGTGCACTTTTTTTAAGGAACATAATTTTCTGATCGGCTTGAGCCTGGACGGACCGCCAGAAATGCATAATGCTTACCGGGTGGATAAGGGAGGACAAGGAAGTTTTGACCAGGTAAAGCACGCCTGGGATCTGTTGCAGAAGCACAAGGTGGACACGAATATCCTGTGTGCCCTGCACGCTGCCAATGCCTCCCACCCATTGGAAGTCTATCGTTTTTTCAGGGATGAATTGCATGCAGAATATATCCAGTTCATCCCCATCGTCGAGCGGCTGACACCCGGGCTCGATAACCCATGGAAAAAAGAGCGATGGTGGACCCCAGATTACAGAGATACAGCCAGGCATCCAGATGAGCCAGCGCTCGCTGAAACCTGCTGAGTTCGGTCGCTTTCTGATCGACATTTTCGATGAATGGGTAGGCCGGGATGTCGGCAGGGTATTTGTTCAAACATTCGATTCCGCCCTGGCCAGCTGGTGCCATTTGCCAGCCAGCGTTTGCGTATTCCAAGAAACGTGCGGTTCGAGCCTTGTACTGGAGCACAACGGCGACCTGTATTCCTGCGACCATTTTGTTGAACCTGGTCACCGGCTGGGGAACATCCTGGAGATCCCCATGAGCGAGCTGGTCGGTTCGACCCGCCAGCGACGGTTCGGACTGGATAAGCGTGACCGGTTGCCTGTATTTTGCCGGAAGTGTGACGTGCGTTTTGCCTGCCAGGGTGAATGCCCGCGCAACCGTTTCATGAGAACACCGGGCGATAAAGAAGAAGGATTAAACTACTTGTGCTCCGGGTACCGGATGTTCTTTAGGCATATCGACAGACCCATGCGCAGCATGGCTGAGCTGTTGCGGCATGGCCGGTCACCCGCGGAGATTATGCGGATATAATCAAGACAACTTGCCATTCTGTTGGGTAAGCGCCAATATTTCCCAAAAAACTAGAAGGCGTATCCATTAATAAGAAAGTGCCACCCATTTTAAAGCAGGGGATTTTTTATACCGGTTGGAAAAACGCCATCCTCAGTCTCCTTCTGGCGGGATGTGTTTATCTAACCAGCCTGATCTATGCACTGTTGAACCACGGCCCGGCAGTTCTCAATTTACACACGGCGCTGGATTCGGCGCTGCCGTTGGTACCGGTCTTTGTCATCCCCTACGTTTCCCTGCAGCCCTATATCTATGCCACGTTAATCCTTTTTTTGATATTCAGAACGAAGTATTTCCAGTCGGCCTGTCTTGCCATGCTAACCGTCTGGTTCATCAGTTATGGCTTCTATTACTTCCTGCAGAGCGAAGTCATCCGACCGGTTTTAACCGGAACGGATATCTTCTCAAAAATGGTTATGAAAGTATATGCAGGCGATAATCCTTTCAATGATTTCCCCAGCTTGCACACCTCCCTTTCCAGCCTCATGGCGATCCACTGGATCAAGGTAAACAAACCACTGGGGATCGTTTTAAGCATCTGGACGGCGTTGATCATCGCATCCACCCTGCTGATCAAACAACACTATCTTGCAGATCTGGTCTTTGGCCTGGCGCTGGCCTTCGGGACAGCCAGTTTGTACATAAAACTGATCGTCAGGAAATCGGTTTTGGATTAATGTCTGGATTTTATTTGAACGTCACTTGGGAGAACATGAGGCTCGCTTATGGAAGAAATGACCATTCTGGAACTTCAAGAAAAGATGAACACGGGCGAAATGACTGCCCTGGGTCTCCTTGATACCTACCTGGCGCGGATTGAGCAGCTTGACAAGCAAGGGCCGGCCATCAATGCAGTCATAGAACTCAATCCGGACGCCTCTGCCATTGCTGAGACTCTCGACAAGGAACGCCGGGCCGGCAAGCTGCGCGGCCCATTGCATGGAATTCCGATTTTGATCAAAGATAATATCGATACGCATGACCACATGCAGACAACTGCCGGTTCGCTGGCATTGGAAGGCTCCATAGCTCCCCGGGATGCCTTTATCGTTAAACGTTTGCGCTGCCGCCGGTGCAATTATCCTGGGCAAGACCAACCTGAGCGAGTGGGCCAATTTTCGGGCCAGGCATTCCGTTAGTGGCTGGTCGAGCCGGGGCGGGCTGACCCGCAATCCGTATGCATTGGATCGTTCAGCCTGTGGTTCCTCCTCCGGCTCGGGTGCGGCGGTCGCGGCCAACTTGTGCGTCGTGGCGATCGGCACCGAGACGGATGGTTCGATCATTTGCCCTGCACAAACGAATGGGATCGTGGGAATAAAGCCTACTGTTGGGCTTCTCAGTCGGAGCGGAATTATCCCAATTTCGCACAGCCAGGATACGGCTGGACCAATGGCGCGTAGCGTTGCCGATGCGGCCATACTGCTTGGGGCCCTGACAGGTATGGACGCGCGCGATCCGGCCACCCGTTCGAGCAAGACCCATGCAATGAAAGATTACAGCCTGTTCCTCGACAAACGTGGCCTGCAGGGTGCACGCATTGGAGTCGCTCGCACGATGGCCGGGACAGATCCACGTATCATTAAGATCTTCGAAACTTGTCTGGATGTAATGAAGCAGATGGGTGCAGTTCTCATCGATCCCGTTGCCGTACCCAATTTTAATAAGCTTGGCAAGAACGAAATCGAAGTGCTCCATCATGAGTTTAAAGCCGATTTGAATAAGTACCTGGCTTCCCGTGGACCAAAGACGCATGTACGCACGCTTGAAGATGTAATCAAGTTTAATGATGACCATAAGGAACGCGTGATGCCCTACTTTGGGCAGGAGCACATGCTGTCTGCTCAGTCGAAGGGTCCACTAACGAGCAAGCAATATCTGCGTGCATTGGAGAAGAATCATCGCCTGACCCGCCAGGAAGGCATCCGCCTGGCGCTAACCAAGCACCGTCTGGATGCCCTGATCGTTCCCTCCGGCGGACCGGCATGGATGATCGACTTGGTGAATGGCGACGCCATCAATTGGGATATGGAAAGCACGACACCCGCCGCCGTGGCAGGCTATCCACATATAACCGTGCCGGCCGGTTATATCTTCGGGCTGCCGGTCGGTCTTTCGTTTTTTGGGAAAGCCTGGCAGGAACAAGCTTTGATCAGATTGGCCTATGCCTTTGAGCAGGCGACAAAAATCCGCAAGCCGCCGAAGTTCCGGGCCAGCGCTGAATTAATTGGGCAGGATTAATGTCAGCTTACGAAACAAGCGTTTCCGCCCAATCCTTCTCTTGGAGTACGCAATGACATGGTTTGAAGTTTTGACCGGCTTTCGTGAAACATCCCCGGACCAGGTTCGTGAGAATATAGTTGTTGATGGAAATACCTTGACCTCCCTCGTAAACCGGAAGACACTCGCTTTCGGCCGGTTGGAGACCCCCTCTCTGGGAGAGCTGCGGAAGCGTGTCGCTTCCAGCGGGCACAAAAATGGAAAACTATCGCTCCGCGAAGTTGTTGGAGATGTAAAAGCCTTACATGCCGATGAATCCAATGCCGGGAGTTTGTTCCAGGTGGCCTCTCAATTCAATCTGCTTGAAATGGTTGGGCCGGATGTGACGCCAGAAATGGGCGTTGGAAGGTACGAGAATGATTCTACTCAGGGTCCAGCCTGTGCTATTGCAGCCGGCGCAGGCACCATTTACCGGAATTATTTTGCTGTGGTAAATGGCCAGGTAGGGCAATCCTCACATAACCAGATCGATTGTCTTGCGGACCTCGGAACCGCTCTGGATAATTCCGGGCAAAGACTTTGGGAAATGCGCAATGGATACGCACGGGTATCCCCGGCGGGTCTCGTCGAGATTACAAAACGACTTGGCACCTGCTCCGAAGCAGAAATTGACCAGTTACGACAGTTATTGCGGATCGGCATTCAATGGAACACTCAGGTGACAATTAACAGCCTGAAACACCGGGTCACCCAAGCCTATTGCTCCGCCTTGCCAATTGGCTATTGCAGTCATATTGATGGATCTTGGGAACTCTTTGCCAGGCTGGTACTGGAGGCCTCTTACGAAACCACAATTTGCACCGCCATCTTGAATTTGCTGAGCAACGGAAACAACCGGGTATTCCTTACTCTTGTCGGCGGAGGGGCCTTTGGTAATAAAATCAGTTGGATTACCGAAAGCCTCCAACGCGCACTTCATCTCTACGAAAATTGGGATTTGGATGTAGGCATAGTAAGCTTTTCAAGCTCTGATCATAATGTCCGGCGACTGGTCGAAAAATTTTCTTGATCTGCCTGTCGCGGCTCCGGGTGGCCAATTGCTGTCCCACGTCAAAGGTATCGTAAAAAGGGATTTGTAAAAGGAGTATTACATCGATGCCGCTCCGCACCAGGAAAGCTGAAGGAAAATCATATCAGGTGGCCAACTTATCCCGGCTGGAGGCGCTGGGAGATGCGGTCTTCGCGTTCGCCCTGACGCTGTTGGCTTTGGATATCAGGTTACCGCAGATTGCATCCAATGCATTGGCTCAAGGCCTTTGGGTGCTTTTGCCGAAACTGCTCGTTTTCGTGTTTGCGTTTCTATTGATTGCTCAACAATGGGATGTGCACCAACGGACCATGATGCACATTGATCACGCCGACGGACTTTTTGTTTGGCTATATCTCCTATCGCTTATGTTCGTTGTTCTCATGCCTGCCTCACGAGAGCTGCGGTCCGGATAGATATTGACAATTGCCTGCCATTGGCGGTACCATGCCGGAAATCGCGCTAGCTTATTGGTATTTGAAACGGAGGTAGATATGGCTGTAAGTGATACCGGCAATCATCAGATCCGGCAGCTCGCCCGCTATCAGATCCACCCGGAAGCCTTGGAACGCGTTCTGGCAGCTATTCGTGAGTTTGTCGCCTATGTCCGCTCAAATGAGCCGGGGACCCTGCGCTATGAAGTCTGGCAGGAGCGTGACGATCCGACTAAATTTGTGCATATTTTCGTCTTCCGCGATGCCGGTGCCGATCGGATCCATTCCGAATCTGCGGCTGTCAAGAAGTTTTCTTCCGTGCTTTATCCGGAATGCCTGGCGCCCGTTGAGTTCATCGACTATCAGTTCGTGGTGGCAAATACCCAAATACAAGTGTAGGCTCACCACTCCTTATGGCCATACTCTGCCGGTCAGATTGCATTGACCGGCAGGAATTGCATACTTCAGGAACCGGTCGCCCGGCTCAAAAGCAAGGCTTGCCCGTCTATTTCAAGCAGTTAAAAAGGCGAGTTCGGTACGATATTTGTGCGTATCCGCTTGGGTCGCCGGATCAGTGAGATACCATTCGACCCGTCCAGCCCACCACTCGACATCCTCTTTGATGGTTGTATCCCACACGATTTGATTCTGTTTCGCCCATTCAAGGATCGCCACCGTCGCTTTGTAAATACCCTTTCCTTTGTAGGGCCCGGTGTATAGCAGGGTGGCATACTTTCCTGCCGGAAGAACGTCAACGCGTGATCCGTTCATCGCCTGCCACAGCATGATCAATTACCAAAGCCTACATCAATATCCAGCTTTTTGGACATATCCGTGGTCAGGTAACGAATAATTGCCGGGCCGGTCGAGACGATCCCCTCGTTTTTCAACCAGCGGCTCACCTCTTCCCATAATGGGCCAAGGTATTTCCCGAAAGGAATGGGTACTTGTGTGCGGATTGCAACGTAATGCTGTTTGTCGCGGTATTCCAGTTTTGGTTCACTGACCATAAGTCGGCCCCCTTTACGCAGCAAACCTGCGCACAGCGCGCGCATGCGCCCGGGCGGCCTCTTCCATACGGTCTCGCCGCGGTGCATTCGTCTCGAGCGAATTGAGTAACTGGCTGGATGCCGCTGCGATCGCATCCACAGCCGTCTCGAAAGCGGCCTCGTTGGCTTTCGATGGTTTCCTGAAACCGCTTACCTTGCGCACAAATTGTAAAGAGGCTTCGTGGATCTCCAATTCGGTTGCCGGCGGTTCGAAGTTGAACAGGGGTTTGATATTTCTGCACATACCTTGACCTCACTCATATCTCCGGCCCGATACTGAACCGGAGGAATTCTGAAGTGCTTATTTTACCTGCCTCCGGACAGGTTATACGCTACCGCCGCGCGGACTAATTCCTGCAAGGCTGACGCCTGGATCTTGTCGCCTTCGGAAAAATCGATGGACCGTGTCGCCTTGGCCTCCAGCCCGGCGTTGAAGAGCCCCCGGGGATCTTTTAGGAAGGCTCCTTTGAAAAAATTGAGTTTCACGTGGTCCTTGAAAGCGCTGGCGGCAACCACATTTCCTTTGTGAGACCAGACCGCAGTATCCCACTTCCACTCTTCGGTGATGTCAGGGGCTGCCTCAAGGATCAAGGTCCGTAACTTTCCCATCATTTCACCGCGCCAATCTGCCAACCCGGAGATCTGGCGGGTGATATGTTGCGAGCCGGTCATGACATCTTGTGTGTCGGTAGTTTTCATTTTTTTCTCCCGTTTCTGCTCAGCAAATGAAAGTCCTCTGGCAGCCAGGGCATGCCGCAGCTGTTCGAGCGCATTTGGCCCAATGCCATGCAAATCTTTGATCGCAGACTCACTGGCTTGAGTCAGTTGTTCGAGGCGTGTAAAGCCGGCCCCGGAAAGTGCCCGGCGCGCCGGTGCAGCCAGCTTCGGAAAATCGGTTCCCTGTTTTTCGGTTGGATCAATTTTCATATTTTCTACCAGGGAACAGGGTATCCATCTGCCAGGTTTTTTGAGGCTGGGTGCTATCCGGCCTTTGGCATGGGCAGGTCGAGGAAGGATGTGACGATCGAGGCTAGCCCTGGGTAGGTTAGCACGTCATAATGGGTCATGCCAGGTAGGATGGCGAGCCGCCCGGCTGGTCTTAAGGAACCATCCATGCCGGCGTCCCGTTTGCCGCCGCCCAGCAATCCAAAAAACTCCACTGCGTGGGCGGTGCTGATGGCGTCCGCGTCCGCGTAGATGAGCATTATCGGCATTTTGAGCGTTGCGGCGCCTTCCGACCAATCATATTCCTGGCGAAGCAGGTTTCCGAGCTTCGTGAAGAGCTCCGCCCAATTGACGTCTGGGTAAAGCTGGTACAGCGGCGATTGACTTATGAACTTCGCGGCCTCAGGTCCCATTTGATTCATACCCTCCAGGGCTTCCGGGTAAAACCCATGCCGTTTAGAGGGGGTCGAGATGAGAATAAGCTTGTGGACGATATCCGGGTGCCGGATGGCGGTCTGCAGGGCAACGCCGCCTCCCAGCGAATAACCCAGGATGTCGGCCTGCTCCAGGTTCAGATGCTTCAATAAACCTGCTATATCGTCAGCCATGGATTCATACCGCAGCGGCCGGTTGGTATCCGACGTGTGCCCGTGGGCCTGCAAATGTACAGGGATTACCTTGCGCGTTTCGATAAGCGCTGGAAACATGGGCTCGAACATTTCGCTTGCACCCACACCACCGTGCAAAAGGATTAATGGTTCGCCATCGCCATGCACCTCGTAATATATTTTGAGTCCGTTTACGATGGCGTACTCGCCGCCCGTGGTCTCCTTAATTGTGTCAGATTTGGTCATGCTCTTGTCCATGATATTTTCTCCTTTCTTAGAACATTCCATCCTGGTTGGTTGAATCGGCCGGCACAGGTTGGCCGATATCCCATATCTCAACGATTTTGTTTCCCTTAAATCGGAACAGATCCAGCTTCCACCATTTCCAGGAACTGTACGGCGGTCTGTTTCCGCCCGAGGCCTGTGTCTTTAGCCTGCATGTTGGCCTTCCAATATGGAATTGCAGAATTTACGATCAGCTTTGCTCATATGCTTGTTGTAGTACGCGGGTGTCAATTTTTTGCATTTTAAGCATGGCCTGCATCACCCGCTGTGCTTTTGCGGCATCCTGGTCGCTCAATAATTTGCCTAAGAGGGTGGGAACGATTTGCCAGGATAAGCCATATTTATCCTTCAGCCATCCGCAAGGCCCTTCTTCCCCGCCTTCAGACAGCTTCTCCCACAGTTCATCCACTTCTTGCTGCGTTTCGCAGTTCACGAACAATGATATGGCTTCCGTGAATTTGAATTCGGGACCGCCGTTCAATGCTATGAATTCCTGCCCATTCAATTGGAATGTCCCGGTCATTACCTGTCCCTTCGGACCCGGTCCGGCTTCTCCGTAACGTGAGACGCTCAGGATCTTCGAATCCTTAAATATTGAACAATAAAAATTCATGGCCTCTTCAGCCTGGTTATCGAACCATAGGAAGGTGGTTATTTTTTGCATGGAGTCTCCTTAAGAGTTTTTCTCATTTATCAATGATCAGCCGGTTTCATTTCCGGCCGGTAATAAAGTAAAACATTCCCGGAATGAAATGTCTGTGCCTTCAGGAGTTGCAGATTGAGTTCTTCCCGGATCCCATTGAATAAAGCTGTGCCTTTCCCCAGCACCACAGGATTAACCATGATCCGGATTTCGTCGATGAGACCGTGTTGGACCAAAGTCACCGACAGGTCGGAACTGCCAAGTATGATCATGTCTTTGCCTGGCTCAGCTTTAAGTTTCGAGATTTCCTCCACAATATTCTCTTTTATCAGCCTGGTATTCTGCCATGCGGCGTTGTTCAGCGTCCTGGAGAAGACGATTTTTGGCGTCCGGTTCATTTTTTCGGCAGTCACCGGATCGTCTTTGGCCCCGCTTGGGGTGGGCCAATAAGCTGCCATGAGCTCGTAGGTTACCCGGCCAAATAATAGCGTACCCACGGAATCTAATTGTGCGTTCGCGAACGTATTGAATTCTTCATCGACATTGTGCCAGTCTATTGTATGATTTGGCCCCTCGAAAAAACCATCCAGAGTTACCATCATAAAGAAGAGTACTTTCCTCATCCGGCCTCCACTCTATTGTCTGGGTATGTAAAAATCAGCCGGTTATTATTAAAACCAGGCTGTTGATAGACATATAATATCTAAATTGTAGAATATAGACATAATTATGTCAATAGTTGAATCATCCTATCCTTTGGCTTATCCGGAATCACTTGGCATCCGTTGGGTAATTTACATACTTTCCACATAAGATTCTTCTGCCAGAAACCCGATTCTCAAGTATTATTATGGTGATTTTAGACCTTTTTACTCTCTGTTCTTTGTCTGTAACGGAGGTTTACAAATCCCATGAAGGAAATAAAGTTTCTGACAATCTGGATGTGCATCCTGTCGCTTATACTTTTGACATCTTGCATCCCTTCTGTTTCCGGAGCTTCTCTACCTTTACCCCAATATTACTCGCCACTGCCAAACGCTCAATATGTTTCTACAGCCGAAACGATTGCTATCCGTTATGGTCCCGAGCTAAGTGCCCAAAATGTAGCCGATTCTAAAATCAGCGTGAGGGGCTCCAAGAGCGGTCCCCATGCAGGCCAGATGATCCTTGCCGATGATCAAAAAACGATTATTTTCAAACCGGCTCAGGCATTTACACCCGGTGAGCAGGTCAAGGTCGATATTAAGAGCCTGCGATTGGATCCGCAGACTATTTATAATGCCCTTTCGTACACCTTCACAGTTGCAGTCAACCAGCAGCCCGGAACGGTCGCTGCTGCTTCCGGGCCTGCAACCAGTCCTCCTAAAAGCGCCTTTCCCAATTTCTTGACGCTGCCAAAGGATATTCCTCACTACACGGTGATAAAATCCTCCCCGGATCTCGGAGAAGGTTATATCTTTGTTGCACCGTTCTATTGGACAAAATCGACGCTCGGTTCTTACCTGTTGATCCTGAACGATCAGGGCCAGATTGTGTATTACCAATCGGTCGCGGATGCCCTCAGCGCCTTCGATTTCAAGGTCCAGCCAAACGGGTTGTTGTCTTATTTCGACCAGAAGAATTCGACCTTTTATGTGCTGAATTCACACTACCAGGTGGTCAACACCTACCAGGCAGGCAACGGCTATACCGCTGATCTGCATGATCTCCAGCTCTTGCCGAACGGCGACGCTCTGCTGATGGCCTATGATAATGAAACCGTGGATATGAGTAAAGTCGTTAAAGGCGGGCAGAAAGCTGCCACAGTCACCGGCCTGGTCGTTCAGGAACTCGACCCCTCCAAGAACGTGATCCTTGAATGGCGCAGTTGGGATCACTTTTCATTCTCCGATTCGACTGCCGATCTGACCACCCAGCAGATCGATCTGGTGCATGGCAATGCGCTTGCCCTGGCAAACGATGGTAACTTGCTCCTGTCGAGCCGCAACCTTAGTGAGATCACCAAGATCAACTTGCAGACCGGGGATATCATTTGGCGGATGGGCGGTAAAGCCAATATGTTTGATTTTGCCAACAGCCAACTGTATGCCTTCCAGCATGATGTCCGCCAGCTCCCCAACGGCGATATCACGGTCTTCGACAATCAAGGCACTCAGCAAAATCCGGCGCCTTCTTCGGGAATAGAGTATAAAGTTGACGAAACCAATAAAACTGCCACCGAAGTCTGGAATTTTGCACACATGCCTTCCGTATTTGGCACATTTATGGGTGACACGCAAAGATTGGCGGATGGGAATACCTTTCTGGATTGGGGCGCCCCCTCCACTGCGGCCGGCTATTCCTATATCTCGATGACGGAAGTGGCCCCGGACGGCGGCATCCTTTTTGAACTATCCTTCGACCAACCTTACGTCAGTTACCGGGCCTTTCGCTTCCCCTGGCAGGGCTTCCCCGACACTCTGCCCGCACTGGCCTTTAAATTGGACGGTACCGGGATCACGCTCGGATATTCCTGGAATGGCGCCACCGAGGTGGCGCAATATCGAGTTTACGGTGGGACCTCACCCCAGTCGCTGAACCTGATCGAAGAGAAAGTAAAAACCGATTTTGAGACCCAGTCGCACTATTCCGGCCTGCCGAAAAACGAATGCTATTTTCAGGTTGCAGCCATCGGCCATAGTGGCAATGAAATGGCTCGCTCCGGGGTCATCTCTACCGACCCCGCCACATGCCCGTTGGCGCCATAAGTCGATGAATTGCCCAAATGATAAACAACCGCCCTGCCTCGAAGAGGTAGGGCGGTTATATTTTATAGAGACCAACAAAAGGTCAAATATCCAGGTTCCTGACTGCCTTGGCGTGCGTCTGGATGAATCTCTTCCTGGGGTCCACTGCATCCCCCATCAGCATATCAAAGGTGCGGTCGGCTTCTGCGGCGTCATCCACTCCCACCAACAGCAGGGTCCGGTTAACCGGGTTCATGGTCGTTTCCCAGAGCTGGGTCGGGTTCATCTCGCCCAGGCCCTTGTAGCGGCTCAGGCCGACTTTGTCGGGGCTGACGCCCAGGCTCTTGAGCAGCTTGTCCTTTTCAGCATCGTTATAGGCATAATGCACCTGGTTTTTGTACACCATGCGGTAAAGCGGCGGCTGGGCGATGTAGAGATGGCCGTCGTCGATCAGTGTAGGCATGTAGCGGAAGAAGAAGGTCAGCAGCAAAGTGCGAATATGACTGCCGTCCACATCTGCATCCGTCATAATGATGATGCGCCCGTATCGCAGCCCCGCCAGGTCGAAGTTGTCGCCCACTCCGGTGCCCAGCGCCGATATAAGCGCCCGCACTTCATTATTACCCAGGATCTTATCCAGCCGGGCGCGCTCGGTGTTCAAAATCTTGCCGCGCAGCGGCAGGATGGCCTGGAAATGCCGGTCGCGGCCCTGTTTGGCTGAGCCGCCAGCCGAGTCACCTTCCACAATATACAGTTCAGTCTTGGTTGCATCCCGCCCCGAGCAGTCCGCCAGTTTACCCGGCAGCGTCAGGCTCTCCAGGGCAGATTTACGGATGACCAGGTCACGCGCTTTGCGGGCCGCGTCACGCGCCCGCGCCGATGTCAGACACTTGGCAATGATCGCCTTGGCGGCTTGCGGGTTCTCTTCCAGGAAGGTCCCGAAGGCTTCACCCAGCACCTGCGTGACATAGGTCTGCACTTCCGGGTTCATCAACTTCACTTTGGTCTGGCTCTCGAATTGCGGATCCGGGTGCTTGATGCTGATGATGGCGGTCAGGCCCTCGCGCGTATCGTCTCCGGAGAAGTTGGGATCGGCTTCCTTCAACAGTCCGCTCTTGCGGGCGTAGTCGTTGACCACGCGTGTCAGGGCCGAGCGCATGCCGGTGAGATGTGTTCCGCCGTCCACTGTGTTGATGGTATTGGCAAAGGAATAGACTGACTCGGTGTAGGCATCCGTGTATTGCACCGCGCATTCGATGCCGATGCCTTCGATGCTTTTTTCGACATACACCACCGGATGCAGGATTTCACGGTTGCGGTTCAAATAGCGCACGAAAGAGGTGATTCCCCCCTCGAAGTAAAAGGTCAACTCGCGGTTGCTGCGCTCGTCCAGGAAGTAAATCGTCGTGCCGCGCGTAACGAAGGCCATCTCGCGGAAACGCTGGATCAATGTGTCGAATCGGAATTCAAGCGCCTCCGTGAAGATCAGCGGGTCATACTTGAACGTGGTCTTGGTGCCGGTATCCCCCGGCTTTTTGACTTTCCCGATCACTTTGACCGGTTCCTGGGGATGGCCGCGCACGAAACGCTGGAAGTGGATCTGTCCGTCGCGTTTGACCTCCACCTCGCACCACTCGGACAGCGCATTTACCGCCGAGACGCCCACGCCGTGCAATCCACCCGAGACCTTGTAGCCGCCTCCGCCGAATTTGCCGCCTGCGTGCAGTTTGGTCATTACCACTTCCAGGGCGGATTTCTTCTCGGTTGGGTGCATATCCACCGGGATGCCGCGCCCGTTGTCGATGACGGTGACAGACGAATCGGGGTGGATGATAATTTCGATGCGCGTTGCCACTCCGGCCAGCGCCTCGTCAATCGAGTTGTCCACCACTTCATATACGAGATGGTGTAGAGCCTTGATGTCCGTGCCGCCCACGTACATGCCTGGACGGCGCCTGACAGCCTCCAGTCCTTCCAGGACCTGGATATCTTTAGCGTTATAACTTCCGTTGGTTGCCATAAATTCCTCTAATTCGCTTTAGCTGAAGTTGTCTGTTGTTGGAGCTGCGCCAGGACAGCTGTCAGCCAGGCGTTGATATCACGATAATATATGAAGCTGGCGGCCAGCAATGCGGATGAGACGAACGCGTGCCCGCCAATCCCCACCAGCATCCACCACGAATTAAGTGTGGGGGTGTTCCACAAAAAGTTCAGACCGGTATTGATCAACACGAATACCAGCAGGAACAACCCCGTGTTGGGCAGGGTAAAACGCACCATCCGCAGGCTGCCCAGAATGGAGCGGAAAGCGTCCAGTTGCAGGATGAAAATGCCGTGCGCCGAGAAGAAAACTGGCATTGCCAACCATACCAACAGCAGGGCGCCTGCAAAAAACATGATCTGGCCCAGGATTGGGCTGAAGAACGTGATCACGGAAACCAGCAGAAAGGCTGGCAGCCCAAAAACGAACAGGATGCCCAGCCAGATGATTGAAAGGAAAGTTGTCTGCTTGACGGACTTCCACAGCGAACGCGCTTCCGATTGGAGAGTTATGCCAGATATCCAATAATAGTAGATGGCTCCGACCAGCCAACCCACCAGGATCAGCAGCAGCGCCCAGCCAATGATTCCGAAAAATGAGCCGGCATCCAGGTTCGGCGGGGTCCCCAGCGGGGTTTGTTCGGGCATCTCGAAGCTCAACAGGCTCGTGGCCCCCACCGGGAAAGTGCGCAAGAGCATGAAAAGGTTGAATTGGTTCGCAAAACTCGTCCAGAGCTGCTGGATAGTCGGCACATCCGGCAAACCGGTAGGTAAAGCATTTGCAAATGAAGGCAGCTGGTCGATCAACGGCTGGAAAAAACTTTTTAAGCGCAGGTGCGGGCCAAGCCACAGGAACAGGTCGAGCAATACCGGTGGCAGGATGACCATGATGTTATTGGCAACGGAATTGAATCCCCGCACCAGGGAGGTGATCAATCCAGGCGGCGGAGGTAGTTTTCCTTTTTCAGTTTCCATAGGGATTGATTCTACCACACGGACGAATTCGCACGGATGTTCTTTAATGGTGGCCTTGGGCAGACAACCCGACCCTGTAAAACTCAGCAGACTATCCCTCAGCTTGCACTAAAGTAGTACTTTCGGTGGACTAAAAATTATTATTATTTATATCCTTTTTATAGTATATATCTAAAAACACGGAGGATATGCCTCCAATCCCCAATTTACTTTTATGGAAAGGAGTTTACTGGTATGAACGCTATTGATGTGGTTAAGGCCAGTTTGGCAGCTGTCGAAACCGGCCGGGTCATGGAATACGAAGAGTCGCTCACGGAAGATATGGTATTTGCCGGTCCGGTGCCTCAACCGGTCGGCAAACGCGGAGTTCGTTGCCCTCCAATCCGCCCTGGTAATGGCGATGCCGGACTGGAAGTTTAACGCCACTGACTTCAAGCAGATGGGCGACAAGGTGACGGCCATGCTCCAGATCACCGGCACCCAGACTGGCGAATTGAGCTTGCCCATGCCGGGTCTCCCCAAACTTCCGCCAACCGGCAAACACGTCTCAATCCCCGCCCAACTGACCACTTTTACCGTGATAAACGATAAGATTTCCAGGGTCGAGGCGGATGCCGATCCCAAGGCTGGAGTGCCCGGCATCCTGTCTCAGCTGGGCGTACCAATGCCGCAAATGTAAACCTTTGGCGGTCATTGCCTCAATCAAAACTGCCATGGGCGATTGATCTGCCCAAACTAGATGATACCCCGGGATCTTTAGCTCCCGGGGTTAATTCAATTACTCAGGAGGATTCTGCCATGTCAAACAATTCTTTTCTTCGCAACCGTATCAGTCTGAGCATGCTGCCGCTTGCCGGATTGCTGGCTGTGCTTGGGTTGCTCCTGCGCGGCCCATTTGGAAACCCCTCCACCAATCCATCTGCATTTGCACAAGCGGCCGCCTCACCCAATTTTGGAACAGCCTGGGTGATCATCCTGCTGGGATCAGTGGTTCGGATCTATAGCTTGATGGTTCTGTTTGCCATTCTGGCGCAGACGCTTGCAGCTCGTTGGGTGTTTTGGGCCTTGCTGTTCAGCTTTGTGTCAGAGGCGCTCTTCCTCTCACTCACCGGTATCCTGGCGTTTGCCACACCCGTCGCTGCCAAACTCTACTTGCAAGGCGATACCGGCTTGATAAACGTGCTGAAGGCAGGTTTCTTTAGCGGTCCGGGGTTGGCCTTGCTATATCCCTCCGGCCTGATCGGTACACTGGGATCGGTCCTGTTCAGCATCGCAATCTACCGTTCCAATCTACCGGTTTGGGCTGGGATATTGTATGCGCTGACCACGCCCCTGCTTGCCTTCGCGCCGGCGTTCTCTTATATCCTGGAATTGCTCGGCGGAGTGCTGTTGTTGGTCAGTGGTACCTGGATTGCCGTAGCGGTCTGGCGGCGCCAGCCTGCCAGTGAAACGACCTCCCGTACAGGTCAGCCAAGTCTGATGGGTCAGGCCTAGCCTGGTTTGGACAACAGCCGGTCTCCCACATAAAAAAGAGACCGGCTTTCACCATGTTGGCACATGCAGTGCAGTCCGGTGTCTCCTGACACCGGCTTGTTCAGTGTGGTCTAGCTTCATTATCAAATCAGGGTTCGGAATCCGGAGTCTCCCTAAATTGGAAGGCCTCGTGGAAGCGTGCTGGGGAACTTGCCTGCCTAAATTTATGTAAAGTTTCATTTACCTACTTGACTAATTTGGTGAAATCTCTATACTTTAGATATCCCCGCAGGAAATCAGGTACGGGGGAGATTTATTCTGTTTATGCACATCGCCTTCTCCAAACCCTCACGAACCTGGAAAAGATCCTCGCAGGTACTGCACGTTGGAAGGAGTTTGCAGTCATGAACTTTCCGCCAATAAACCCTCCCCCCTTGTTGAGTCGGTCTGGCAAGGATACGGGTGCTCTTGACACGCTGGTTGGTCGAACCATCCCGAAAGATCCACGACCCCGCCCGGAGGCGTAAAGGCCGCTTGCTCTCCTTCTTCCTGATCTGCCTTTTTCTACTCTTCTTATTCGTCAACCTGGCGTACCTGTTTACCATTCCAGGTTACCGTATTCCTGTGGCCGATTTGATCGGATACGGAATCCTGATCGTTACCTACATCTTCAGTCGAACCCGCCTTACCGGGCTGGCAGTCTTCATCCTGCTGGTCATGTTTCCATTGAACGTATTCCAAAACATTCTTGATGGGACAAGCATAAATCACGCGGTTACCTTATCCTTCCTGCTGCCCAGTTATATTCTCGCCAGCATTTTCCTGCCCGTCATTTGGATGGCATTGTTTGGATATGGGATCAATGTCATCGTCTTTATTCTCCCCTTACTGGCTCCGAACGTAATTCACGGAGTATCGGACATCCTTGGCCCCCTGGCTGTCGGTCTCATCTCCGTGACTCTCCTGATCATCTCCATCTTGAATCGCGACAGGATCGAACGCGACCGCCAGTCCGAACTGCGCAAGGCCTATGACGGCACCCTGGAAGGCTGGTCACGCGCGCTTGAAGCCCGCGATAAGCAGACCGAGGGCCACTCCCACCGGGTCACCAAGCTGACTCTGGAACTGGCGCGTGCCTGCGGGCTGCGCGGGGATGAGCTGGAATACATCTACCGGGGCGCTCTGCTGCATGATATCGGTAAGATGGCCATCCCGGATGCCATCCTGACAAAAAGGACCTCACTGAACGATGAAGAATGGACCGTGATGCGGACTCACCCCAAGATCGCCTATGATATGCTCTCGGCGATATCCTTTCTCCAACCGGCCCTGGTCGTACCGGCCTATCACCATGAGAGATGGAACGGGGAAGGTTATCCTTCCGGCCTGAGCGGGGAGGCCATCCCGCTGCCGGCGCGCATCTTCGCCGTTGTAGATGTTTGGGATGCGCTGCTCTCCAACCGCCCCTACCGCAAGGCCTGGACCAAGGAACAGGCGCTCCAATACCTGAAAGATCAAAGCGGCAAGCAGTTCGATCCCACGATTGTGGAACGCTTTATCGCCCTGCAGCCCTGAAGACCGCTAGAATCGTCCCACAGGTTTGGTTATCAGCTCCACTACCCATTAAAACCTGCGGGACGTTGAATACAACCGGTAAATGCAACTGCAGGTCTCTCACAATCGGGAGACCTGCAGTTATTCTTGGCCTTTTTTAGCTCGACCTCAAGTAAATCAGGCAGCCGGCAGTGCCACCTGCGGCAGGTGCTGCATGGCTTCCCTCACCGCTTCCATTGGATATTCGTAATCTTCCAATTCGCCGTTCAAATAAGCCTGGTAGGCCATCATATCGAAGTGCCCATGCCCGGACAGGTTGAACAGGATGACGCGTTTCTCGCCTTTGGCCTTGGCTTCCAGCGCCTGGTCGATCGCCACGCGCACCGCGTGCGCTGATTCGGGTGCCGGGATAATGCCCTCGGCCTTGGTAAACATTACGGCTGCTTCGAAGGTTCCTATCTGAGGTACAGCCTGTGCCTCAATGTAACCGGCGTTATATAGCGCCGATAGCGAGGGGGCCATCCCATGGTAACGCAACCCGCCTGCATGGATTCCGGCCGGCATGAAAGTGTGCCCGAGTGTGGACATTTTGACGATGGGGGCCATCTGGGCTGTGTCACCGTAATCGAAGGCATACACGCCTTTGGTCAGCGAGGGTGTTGCAGTCGGCTCAACGGCGATCAGGCGGGTGCGCTGCCCGTCCTTCAGGTTTTGGCGCAGGAACGGGTAGGCGATGCCGGCAAAGTTCGAGCCGCCGCCTACACAGCCGATGACTACATCCGGGTACTCCCCGGCCAGGTCCATCTGCTTGAGAGCTTCCTCGCCGATGACCGTCTGGTGCAGCAGTACGTGGTTCAGCACCGAACCGAGGCTGTATTTCTTCTTCCCGCCCGACTTGGCGGCCACTTCCACTGCTTCCGAGATGGCGATCCCCAGTGAGCCATTGTTTTGCGGGTCACTGGCCAGCAGGGCCCGCCCATATTCAGTGCGGTCCGAAGGGCTGGCAAAGACCTGCGCCCCGAAGGTCTGCATGTAGATCCGCCGGTAGGGCTTCTGGTTGTACGAAACTTTGACCATGTAGACTTCCAGGTCAAGGTTAAAGAAATTGCAGGCCATCGCCAGCGCGGTGCCCCACTGGCCGGCCCCGGTCTCGGTGGTCATGGCTTTCGTCCCGGCCGCTTTGTTATAGAAGGCTTGCGCAATGGCGGTGTTCGGCTTATGGCTGCCCACTGGTGAGACCAACTCGTTCTTGAAATAGATGTGGGCGGGTGTGTCGAGCATCTTCTCCAGCCGGCGGGCGCGTACCAGCGGCGTGGGCCGGTACAGCTTGTAGATCTCGCGCACTTCTTCCGGGATTTGAATGAACTTCTCACTGCTGACTTCCTGCATGATCAATTCCATCGGGAAGAGCACGGACAGGAAGTCGGGTGTCACCGGTTCTTTTGTGATCGGGTTCAGCACGGGCGCCGGCGGGACTGGGCTGTCGGCGTTGATGTTGTACCAAAATTTTGGCAGGTCGCTTTCGTTCAGCATAAAACGGGTTTGGTCAGACATGGTAAATCTCCTTTGGGTTTGCTATTCGTAAGAATTTGGAACTGGTGGATTGATTTTTTCAAACGTTGGCCACGGACGCGCTTGAAGAAAATACTTCTTTTGTTCTCCTTCGTGCAACTTTGGCCGCCTGCCCCAGTACTGCGGGGGGTTGTGGTGAGGGCTTTTTACACCTTGGCCCGTAGTGTCCTTCAGGGTGGATGAAAGAGAAAATAGTTCATAGCTCTTCCTTAATTCTTCAGATCGGAAATTGAGCTGGTTTTGAGCGGCCGCTGGTGCAGCAAGCCCATCCGGGCTTGTACCTCAGCCAGTGTCCCGGCCGCGATGGCCCGCGCACGCCGTGTGCCATCCTCCAGGATTTCCATCAACATTTTTGGCTGTGCGATGAAAGCGGACCGGCGCTCGCGCAACGGAGCCAACCCGGCATTGAGCACTTCTGCCAGCCTCCGTTTGACTTCCACGTCTCCTATTTTGCCGGCCCGGTAACGCAGCTTGAATTCTTCCACTTCTTCCTGGTTTGGATTGAAAATTTCAAGGTAGGCGAAAACCGGGTTGCCTTCCACGTGACCCGGATCATTCGGATGGATCCTGGTTGGATCGGTATACATGCTCATCACCTTGCGTGTGGTTTCTTCGGGTGTATCCCGTAAATAGATGGCGTTCCCATAAGAAGTATGCATGCTCCGGTTATCGATCCCCGGCAGGCGGGCGGATTTTGAAAGCAGGGCTTCCGGTTCGGGAAAGACCTGCCCATAGGTCTGGTTGAATTCGGCGTGCCAGCTCACGCGCCAGCTCGATGTGCGGCAGCTGGTCCTCGCCCACCGGGACAATCTCCGCCCTGTAGACCAGGATGTCGGCTGCCTGCAAGACCGGGTAGCTCAATAAGCCCAGTGAAGGTTGCAGGCCAAGTTCCTGGACCTGCTCCTTATAGGTCGGGACCCGTTCCAGGCGGGCGACTGTCGCCAACATACCCAGCAGCAGCGCCAGTTGTGCATGCTCAGGGATGGCTGATTGCAGGACCAGGGTGGCCCGTTGTGGGTCGATACCGGCTGCCAGCCAGTCGGCCAGCATATTGAGGATGTTTTCCTGGATGCTTTGCGGGTGAGCGTAGTCGGTGGTCAGCACATGCAGGTCGGCCACCAGGAAAAAACATTCATGCGTATTCTGTATCTTCGCCCAGTTTTCCAGGGTTCCCACCAGGTGGCCGATATGGCGCGGCCCGGTGGGGCGGTGACCGGTGAGGACGCGTTTCTTAACCATTCCGACTTCCATTTCCAACCGGATTATTCGACGGATTACGGGATGAAGACCAGGACGGCTGATTTGGCTTCAGCTTCCGCCAGTACCTCCGCGGCCGGGCGTTCGTTCCGCTGTGGGACCGTACCGCTGAAATGTTCCTGCATATCGGCAGCTTCCACGCGTTCTGCCGGGTATTCGCTGCCTGGCTTTGTCCGGGTCAAAAAACTCTTTTTGTTAGTTGACATTATCTTCATCTTGTCGCTCCTTCTTTCTCTCCTCCCTCCCCCTCCGGGGGAGGGCCGGGGTGAGGGAGGTAAGGGGAAAGCTTAAATAAAAACACGCGTTCATCCGCAAACGGGACGAACGCGTAGTCCGTGGTGCCACCCGAATTAGGCCGCTGTTTTAATTTAAAATCCCTGCGTGGTGCGCAGGGATTAAAGCCAGCCTCACTCGTTTCAGGTACGCTCTTTCAACATAAACGAAGAGTTATACCCTAACCCTGTAACGGGAGTATCCCGGCGCGAGCTACTGGATTCGCTCTGCAACTCCGAGGTCCATTCGGCTTCATCGTGCGGACAGGACTTCCACCGCTACCATCCTGTTCTCTGACCGCCGTACGAGGCTTACTCGTCCTCTTCAACGTCTTTCTTATGATATTGGGCGAGATTATACGCCTTACAGTCAATTTGTCAATAGGTGGGAATGAGAAGAATGTAGAGGCGGACCTGCGTGTCCGCCCGTCTGTCTCGAGTAACACCTCCCCTTGGTTGTTCTTCACCCTGCCCGGCGCAATTTCCTTATACCGGACCTCAACGCCCAGCCTGTGTAAACTCCGACGAATGGGAACGCCAGCACGATCAGCATCTTCAGGTCATGGGTTGTGAGGATATACCACAGCGGCAGCCAGAGCCCAACCGCCAATGCAAAAAGCCATGGCCTCTTTTTCTGCCAGCAAACCCACCACTCCGCTCACGATCAGCAGGGCCATCACGGTAATCCCCGTATCGTCCCAGGTAGCTCGGGTATCGATAAATGCGATCACCAGACCGAAAACAACCGCTGCAATCAATAAAAGTTTTTGCTTCATGCTGTTCCTCTCGAATTCAAATCGACGCGCCACCAACCGGGCGGAGCCAAACCGGTCCAGGGCTTGCTGCTGGGCTGCCTGCGGGTCCAGGCCTTTTTGAACTCCCTGGTCGCGTGCATCCAGTAAATGGCTTTCCACTTCTGCCAGGATCTCATTATGAGAGAGACCGCGTAAATGTAGCTCCCGTTCCAATGAACGCAGATAGTTGTCGATGTGGTTTTTATTCATTTCAAATGCCAACCGTTGAATTAACCGCCTGGGCAAACCGGCTCCATTCCTCGTGTTGCCTGGCCAATGCCAGCCGGCCTTCGGAAGTCAACTGATAGATCCGCCTGCGGCGGCCTCCATTTTCGGTCCAATGACTGCTCAACAAACCGTTTCCCTCCATTCGGTGCAGGGCAGGGTAGATCGTCCCTTCCGGCAGGTCAAAAGTGCCTCCGCTGCGCTCTCGCAGCATCTCGATGATTACGTAACCATGTGCCGGCCCCTTTTCCAGCACGGCCAGTAATAGCAAATCCAGGTGTCCCTTCAGTGCCTCGCCAATCATACCTAGCATTATATACTAAGTATTACTAGGTGTAAAGGACTGATATTTCAACTTTCTTTATCTCCACTCTCTTGACTAATTCGAACTATTGTTCTAAAATAAAACCGCTCACAGCCAGTTCATTTCTCGATCGATGAATATGGCTGGCTTCCGTTCGGTAAATCAAGGATTTACCTGCATTGCTATTGCTCATACCTCATTACTTTTTCCCTTCGTGTTTAGAATCCTTCTGTTCCCCAATGCGCCTAATTCGTTCCTCCTTCGTTCCTTAGGAACGAGTGCCCCCTGCCTGCCCTGCACCCAGTTCGCCTGCCCCCGAACTGTTCGGGATTCGGGTGTCCCGCATCAAATATCCCTCAATGCTGTATACTTAACTCAATCAAACGGAGGCTGCCATGCAAACATTCGAACCAGAGAGTGTCGGATTATCTACTGCCCGGCTCGAGCGCTTGAAACCCGTCATGCAGGGCTACGTCGATCGTGGTACCTTTGCCGGGATCGTTACGCTCATCGCCCGCCAGGGACAGGTGGCGCACCTGCAGGCTTTTGGTTGCCAGGAACTCGCCAACCAGCGCCCGATGACAACCGATACCATCTTCCGGATCTATTCGATGAGCAAACCGGTCACCAGTTCAGCCGCGCTGATGCTGTGCGAGCAGGGCAAGCTGCGCCTGGCGGACCCGGTCTCACGCTACCTGCCCGAGTTCAAGGATGCCCGGGTAATGGTTGCCCATCCGGATGGCAGCTATGACCTGGTTCCGGCCCGTCGCGAAGTCACCGTCCACGATCTGCTGACCCACTCTGGCGGCCTCAGTTATGGCTCCGATGACCATTCCGCCTTGGATAAGCTCTATCGTGAGACCCTCCGGTATTTGGACAATGAAGTTGAACCGGTGCTGGAGAAATGGATGCAGGCTTTCGCCCACGCTCGCCTGCCGCTGGCCTTCCAGCCCGGCACTGATTTTCGCTACAGCTTTTCCATCGACTTGTTGGGCTACATCATCCAGTTGGCCTCCGGGCAGCTGTTCGAGGATTTCCTCCAGGAACACATCTTCGCTCCGCTTGGCATGGTCGACACAGCCTTCTGGGTGCCCCCCGAAAAGGCACCTCGCCTCGCAATTATCTACACACCTTGCTCCGGCGGTGGGCTGGAACCTGTCGAACCCTTCGGCGATGTGATCACCCAGCCCACCCGCAAGCCCTTTGGCGGCGGCGGGTTGGTCTCCACGGCTGGGGACTACTTCCGCTTCGGTCAGATGCTGCTCAATGGCGGTGAGCTGGATGGGGTCCGCCTGCTGGGCCGCAAGACGGTCGAGTGGATGCTTCAAAACCATCTACCCGAGGGCGTTCACCCCATGGGTGAGCTTGCCAACGGTTTCGGCCTGGGCGGGGCGGTATTGCTCCATCCCGGGCTGTCCCACCGCCCCGGATCACCGGGCAGGTTTGGCTGGGGTGGCGCTGCCAACACCGAATGGTGGATCGACCCGGCCGAGCAGTTGAACTGCCTGCTTATGCTGCAGTATATGCCCTGCTTCACCATCCCGATCGTGGAGGATTTTGCTCAATTGGTTTACCAGGCTCTGATTTAAGCCTTCTGGTCAAGTCATTCGGGCTTCATAATGATCCGGAGTCCGAAATCTCCAGATTTCGGAATTACTGCCTATTACACTCTGGTGCATTCAGAAATGGCCGCCCTATAGGCGTATGCCCCAATTCCAGCTTATTTCTTGGTATGATAAGCCTATGGACACACAAAGTTCCTCCCAAAAGATCTATCTGAACAGCCGCGTTCTCGTGGAACTGGTGGATATCTCCGGGCAGTCTGAACGCGGCGAGTTTATGCTGGTTACCACCGAACAGGCTGATTTCAAAAGCGGCCTGCTCGATGAGAACACACCTCTCGGTCGTACTCTCCTGGGCCGCCATGCCGGTGAGGTCGTTCCTTACAGGATGGGGGACCTGAAGGAAGTCCGTATCCTGGCGGTGCAAGCTGGTGACGGCTCCGACCCCTCCGAGGCCGCTACGAAACGCCGCGCCGCTGTCCAGAAGGCGGCTGCTCAGTCGGAAATAACCAACCAGATGATCTTTTCCACCGCCAGCGGAAGCAAATGGGGCGAATACGACGTGGATGTGGATAAATTGCTGAATGATCAAAATAAGGATGAAAATAAAAACGAAAATAACGATCAGGATAAAACCTGAGAGGGGTTCCTGCGCATTTCTCCAGCGCATATGACTTTTCCCTCTTGCAGAAATGTAATGGAAAAGTTGTTTTTCCCGGTTGCAATGTAGTGTAAAATGATTGGAGATTCTGCGCCTCCCAAATCGAGCTGACCTCATCATGTTGCATTCCGAACGCCCCAACCAAACCGTCACCCGGGTGCTCCAAATTCTGGTACTCGTGTATCAAGGTATCGCGCTGCTGGCCTTCATTGGGATCCCATTCCTGGCCATTCACTGGGTGCAGACACCCTTCCTGGGGGCTTTTGTCGAGCAGACCATGGTTTTCAATGGCGTTGGACAGGACTCTCCTCCGCAAACCTGGAGCCTGTTCCAGGATAAGTCGCTCTGGCTCAAGTACCAACTTGTAAATGTCAACGGGGTGGCTGTTCAGAATGCGGCCCAGGTTCAGGCCGCCCTGGCAGATAGCCGGCCCGGACAGACCTTGCCGGTTGTTCTCCGCCACCTTACAGATGGCCAGACCGAAACCCGCCCTGTCACACTGCAATCTTTTCCCACTTCGGCCAGGACCGTTTATTTCGTAATCCCCTATATTGTTGGCCTGCTTTTCCTGGGGATCAGCCTGTGGATTTTCGGGCTGCGTCGCACGGAGTCGGCTGGGCGTGCCTTTGCAGTACTTTCGACCTCAGTGGCCATCGCCTGCGCCGGTCTCTTTGATCTGTACACCACCCACTGGCTTTCACTATTATGGACTTTGTCCCTGGCTTGCGCCGGTGGGGCAATGATTGATCTTGCGCTCGTTTTCCCGCAGGAAGCCCGTTGGGTCCGCCTCCGCCCATATTTGCGTTTGACCGGTTATGCGCTCGGCTTGCTGCTGTTTATTCTGGCCGCTTTCAATATTTACAACTTGCATACCCCCACCGCCTACATTATCAATTGGCGTTCCATATATATCCTGGCTGGTCTGTCGGTGATCTTCTTTGCCGGCATGTTGCTTTATCGGCGCATTGCAGCCCGCTCGCCGGTGGTACGTCAGCAGGCAGGTGCCATCTTATTGGGGATGCTCATTGCCTTTGGACCACTGGCAGTTTGGTTATTGGTGACCGCTGTCCTTCCTGCGCAGTTACCGGCAGGCTTGCATTGGCTGGCGGTACCAACCCGCTGGCGAGTGGTAGCTATGGGGTAGCTAATACGATCTCAACAGCACGCCGCATTTCTCTAAGTCGTTGAATACATTGGCGGACCCGACACAACTCGAACGTGCGACCTTCGCCTTCGGAGGTCAACGCCAGTCACGTCGGTCCGCCACCAGAATCGTCCTTCACCTATTCGACCAGCAGCATTCGCCTGGAGCGAGCTAGCTATACGCTAGCTAGAAATTCCATCCCGCCGCTGGATCGAACGTATCTCTTTGAAAAGATGGTGGGTGCGACAGGGATTCAACCTGCGACCCCC
>CAVZMZ010000039.1:0-9707 GCA_963776475.1 uncultured Chloroflexia bacterium | reverse complement strand
TTAGACCTTTACATCTCTGCACACCCTGAGGCGCACGAACAGGATAATCCCTTCTTTTCCACTCGAGCGATATATTAACCTTAACGAGTGTCTTCAAACGTGGAAAAGTGAAGAGCAGCAGCCTTTCTTGGGATGGGATTTTTCCTATCTGGATGGAAGGATGCTTGAAGACCCGCAGGCGGTACCCTGGCTGGTGCCCGGCTTTTCGGTTGAAACCCATTTGCAGAACTTGCTAAACCTGCAGCGCCGCCTCGAAAGCGGATATCAGCTGGCTTTTACCGCCATAAAATATCTTCTCGAGGCGTATAAATTATAAATACTCCAAAAGTTGTCGAATTCGTATTCAAGGTATGCTTGGTATTGAATCTTTTCCCGCCATTTTGCAGGAGCGGCTTTCTCTTATTCACGGCACGCCTCCCCGATTTTTTGGTGGTCCGAGTTAAAAATTGTATCGTTTAAAAGGGACTGATTTGCAGAAACAGAAAAAAGGGAGTAGTAATCCATTCAGTGGCGTTGTATAATTGATTTGGGTATTTATCCGTTTTTTTGGTTTATAAGAGGAGGAAACATGCTTATCAAACGCCTGATCCAAATCACCCTGATATTGGCAGTCCTGTTTTCATCTCTTGCGTTCACGCACAGCGTGTCCGCAAATGCCTATTGCGGCAGCACCTACGTGGTCCAAACCGGTGATTGGCTTTCCAAGATTGCCGGGCGCTGCGGGATCACCCTGTCCGCGCTCATCGCCGCCAACCCGTGGGTGAGTTACTATTACTATATCTACCCCGGTCAGGTGCTGAACATCCCCGACGGGTATACTCCTGCGCCGGGGCCGGTGCCGGGCGGCGGCGGTTATTACCAGCCCAACTGTGGTCACCCACTACCCTCGCCAATTATGGGAATTATCATGCGCTCTGCTTTGGCGACACGCTGCTCGGGATCGCAAACTATTACGGGGAGAACCTGTGGTACATCCAGTGGCATAACGGCATCGGCAATGCCAACCTATCTATGTTCGCCAGTTCATTGGCCATGACCGCCGCTAGCACCGGAAGGTTTCCACTTAAGTTAAGCCGTCTGATTCAGACGGCTTGAAATGCTGTGGGGAGAAAGGACTGAATTGCCTGAAATCGCGTGATTGCCCCTTATATGATCCGGCAGGCCTTGCTCTACCTGAAAGAGCATGGGCGTGAAGCTGCTTTTTTGGAAGTCAGGGCCATTAATCGCCGCGCCCTGGACTTGTACCTCGGGTTGAGCTACCAGATTGTCGACGAAAGCCGCCTGTATGTGCTCGAGCTGTGAGGTGAGCCCAACCGAATGATGGTATTAACCCGGGAACAACTGCTAAGCACTGGTTACCGGTTGCAAGCCGCATCCAGGTTTGCCTGCAGCAAATCTGTAAATATCCGAGGAATCAAAAATGACCATCCGATATAGCGAGCAGCTCCCCGACAAGCACGAGTACTTTGAAGCCCTTCGATCACCACCGGCTGGAACGTCCAGTACCAGGCCAGCCCGGAGGAAGTTGAGCAAGCCAACCGGAACAGCTGGTTGACTGTCTCCGCCTACGATGAAGAGAAACTGGTCGGCTTCGGGCGGGTGGTGACCGACTTTGTCTTGCATGCCATGATCTTTGATATGACGATTTTGCCCGCCTACCAGGGCCAGGGAATTGGTACAATGGTTCTTGAAAAATTGGTGAAAAGGTGTAAAGATCACGGCATACGCGATATCCAGTTATTCTGCGCAAAAGGCAAGCGTGGCTTTTACGAAAAGAACGGTTTTGAGGCCGAGAGCCGAGGATGTGCCTGGTATGCAACTGAGGAAATAGTCTGCGGATGGTGAGACCTCTAACCCAACTCAACCCAGCCTGACGGCCTACCGGGCAGCTTTTTCAAGAGCAGCCCACCAGCTCCTGGATAATCCCCGGTTATTCGATGCTCTGGTCGCCACAAGGATCATTGGCGGCTATGAAACGACTTTAATTTGCGCCAACCCCGAACGCTATCTGACGCCGGCAGCCACGCATCTGCGGGCTTTCCTGGTGGCGTGCAGTAAATTTGCCCAGGATGCCCTGGCTGGCGCAATTCAACATGGGGTACACCAGTATGTACCTGGGTGCTGGGCTGGATACGTTCGCTTACCGGAATCCCTATCCGCCGCAAGACTTACATGTATTCGAAGTCGACCATCCGGCCACCCAGGCCTGGAAACAGGAACGGCTGCAGGCGGTCGGCATACCCGTACCCGCCTCCCTGAGCTTTGCCGCGCTTGATTTTGAAACTGGTTCGTTGGAAGATCAACTCCCCAAAGCCGGGTTCAAGACCGGTGAGCCGGCATTTTTCTCCTGGCTGGGAGTAACGATGTTATATCTCCCCCGGGGCTGTAATGAACTTATTGTAATTCATCGCCGCGTCTGGCCCGGCCAGGCAGCGGAATTGTTTTCGATTACGCCCTGCATCAAGAGCTACTGAATCCCAGGCAATTATTGAGCTACCAGGTACGGGCGGAGCGCTGACCAGGGTCGACGCCTCTGGAAGGGTACTTTCGAACCCGATCGCCTGGCTGCCTCGCTGAGATCGATCGGTTTCTTGGTTGAAGAAGACCTGGACATGGAAGGGATCAATGCACGTTTTTTTCAGGATAGCCAGGAACCGTTACGAGTGCATGGAGCTGCGCACTTGCTAAAAGCTATAATTAACCCGAAGGCGTGAACCATGGCGCGTGTTAACTACGATCAAATCGCTCCCGAATACGACCGGAGGTTTGTCTCATCCGAACTGGAAGAGCGCGGCAAAGCCTTGCTGGCCCTGGCCAACCTGCTGCGGGCTGAGCGCATCCTGGAAGCCGGCTGCGGTACTGCGCATTGGTTGTCGGCGCTGCGTCCCGTGACACACCAGTTGGTCGGGCTGGATTATTCAGACGGGATGCTCCGCCAGGCTCAACAACGCCAGGCCGGTCTGGAACTGGTCCGGGGCTCGGGCGACCGCCTGCCCTTTTGCGCCCAAAGCTTTGACCTGGTCTACTGCGTGGATGCCATCCATCATTTCCCCGATCAGGCCGGCTTTATTTCCCAGGCCATGGAAATTCTCCACGGCGGAGGCATCCTGGCAGTCCTTGGGATGGACCCGCATAACCCCAAAAATAGCTGGTATGCCAATGATTTCTTCGATGGGATGCTTGAAACCGACCTGAAGCGTTTCCCTTCCCATGCCACTTTACTGGAGTGGATGAAATCCGCCGGGTTCGTGAAAATCCAAATCGCGGAAGTGGAACGGCTGGATGAAACCCGAATAGGCGCACAAGTCTTGAGCGATCCATATCTAAAGAAGAACTCCTGCAGCCAGATGGCGCTGCTGAGTGACGAAGTCCATCAAGCCGGGATGGCCCGGCTCAGCGCGGCTGTGGAGGCTGAGCAGGCCCGCGGCGCTAGCTTCATCGGTCGCACGCGGCTTTGCATCGATATGATCAGCGGGCAAAAGGAGGCGCTTATGACCGACAGGCAATATTGGATAGGTGTGGTCTCACGCCAGCATGTCCGGTTGGATGTGACCTACCTGCCCGCCAGGGAAACCCCCATCCAACCCCTGATCGATAAGCTATCTTTCATCAAAGACAAGACGCATTGGGGCGCCGCTTTTCGCTTTGGGAATCTCAAAGTGCCTGCCCAGGATTTTAAGATCATCGCGCAGGCGATGGGCTGCAATTTCGAGCGGGAGTTCGAAGAGTAAGGACAACACAATGGAAAAATTCCAGGCCAGCATTCAATCCTGGCAAGTATTTTATGCTACCGTGGCGGCTGCTTCGGCTACCCTGACCGGCTTGTTGTTCGTATCCCTGTCACTGAATTGCGAGAGATTAAAGGGAAGAACGCCCGAAAAGTGACCGGCCTGGCACGCCAGACTTTCGGCGAATTTCTGTATGTGTTATTGATCTCGCTTGTATTTATCGTCCCGCACCAGCTCCCGATCAGTCTATCGATCGCATTATTGGTGCTTGGGTTGTCACGTGGAATTGCTTTTTTCCGGGAAGCAGCCACCGATCTTAAGAGCAAATCCATGAGTTTGCCGGTCCTTGTTAAGGTGATTGGCCTCCCGTTTGTCGCCTCGCTTGGATTGATAGTAGTAGCCATCGCGATCAATTTCGGCGTGAATGATGCCATTTATGGGCTCGTGGTGGTCATTGCTGCATTGCTGGTTACAGCCTGTTGGAATTCCTGGCTGCTGCTGATGGAAGAATAACGCCAATCAGGGATGATCCATGATCAAATCCAAAGAATGGGATTGGTCCGGCCATGTGGACGAGTATTGGAAAAATGTCGCCAATGAATTCATCCCCGTGGCCCTGCAATGGAAGTCCCAAAGCTTCAAAAAAGTCCTGGACCTGGGCTGCGGGATCGGTAGGAATGCGCTCTATCTGGCGAAGCTCGGATTCTCGGTGAGCGCTTTCGATCTATCCGCAGAAGGCCTTTCTCAACTTAAGCAAACTGCGCAAGCAGAAAATGTGAACATCGATCCAATGTTGGGGGATATGTTACAACTGCCGTACGTGAGCGGTTATTTTGATTGTTTGCTCGCCTTTCATTCCATCTATCACACGGATTATGCTGGCCTGACCCGGATACTCGCTGAAATTTACCGCGTCATCCGCCCAGGCGGGGAGATTTTCATTACATTAAATTCCAAGGATTTAGATGCCTGGAATTTATATTCGCGCAGAAGAATTGATGAATATACGTTACTCAAAACCGAATGGGCGGAAGTGGATGTGCCGCATACTTATCTGGAATATAAGGATATCTTGAATCAGTTGAAGGATTTTCAAACCCTGAAGATCCAGCAGATTTTCGATTATGAGCAAGATCGAAGGCACGCCCATTTTTTCGTGACTGCCAGTAACCGTAAATAGCACTGGCTCTACGCAATCCCCTTGGTGAGCGGCGGAAACAACCCACCCATCCCCTGGTGAAGAATGAGGTACCGTACAATGAAAGTCCAATTTGAAGAAATGTTTCCGTGGGAATTCGCCCTCGCTTTGCAGCAAGCCCCGATTTGCTACCTGCCGCTGGGTGTGCTTGAATGGCATGGCGAGCACAATGCCGTCGGGTTGGACGCCATCTCGGAGCGTATTGCAGAACGCGCCAGTGCTTTGCTGGCAGAAACCAGCTGCGCGGCGGAATGAGGGCAATTATCCGCAATAGCTTCCTCGCTTGTATCCTGTTTGGGTTGCTCCTGGTGGTGCTGGGCTGGCGGCTTGTCCCCACCATAAGCCTGCTCAGCCTGGCCGGAGTTTGCTTCGTTCTTGTAGCATATGCACTAACGGCTTTTTTCGGTTTCCCGCGCCCTTCGCCCCGAAAACCTGCACCTGGCAGGCCGGTTCGGGCTGCTGGCCGGCGCCATTTTCGCAACCGAAATCATCCTCGAATATGTTTTGCTCCCCAGGGATAATTCCAGCTGGGGGTTGATCGAATATGCGCTTGTATTTGCCGTGATCTTTGGGGCGGGAGTGGCGCTGGCTTACCGCTCTAAAGGCATCCGCTATGGGATCCAGGGGTCAGTCGTATCCGGCATGCTGGCTTCCGTCATCTGGTTGATATTTGTTCTACTCGTGTTTTACATATTTCGGGGCAGCGCCCGCCAGGCATTGGTATTTACCGCCGAAGGGGATTATGTCGACTTCGCCAGGAGTGGCATGCAGGATTTCAATGTTTTTATGATGGAAGATTTTTTTGGAGCTGGTTTCTTCCACCTGGTTTTGGTTCCCATGCTTGCCACGCTTCTAGGAACGTTGGCCGGATTGGTTGGAAAGGGATAAACCCGCCTTCACCCCTAATCCAACAGGAATGGCTGCATCGGCTCCCAGCGCGGCCGCCATTCTTTCATGATCAAATTTTGCATGACCGGCTCCGGGATCGTTTTGGCCATCCCGGCCCGCTCTGCCCCGGCCAGGTTGAACAATACAAACGGCAGCACCAGCTCAGGCGGACTGGTATGCTCTGAAGCAAATTTGCCCATATCAGCGTTGAGTTGGGCTTGCTCAGTGGGAGTCGACGAATCCGCAAAAGCCTGGCTCGTGAAGGAACTCTCCTCGGTCTCGATATGCGGCTTCCATATTTCTGATATCCGCCTGAAATGTTCGCACACCATCCCAATGCCTTCGTCGGGGGAGCTTCCCGCCATATCCGGGATGATTTCACCTGCCAGGAGCAGCAGCTTCCCCATCGAGACGTGGTTGGCAGTCAATCGCCCGTAGGGTGCGGAGAGGTGTTTTGACCTCAGATATGGAAAGATCAACCCATCTTCGGCCAGGTGGTGGGCAGTCAGGACGGACACCAGGCACTGCAGGTAATCTGAAAATCCCTGCTGGATGCTCCCGGGCGGGAATCCGTGGTTTGTAAATCCCGTACCCCGGCTTAGCCCCACGCGCAGGCCGCGTGTGATCACTTTGTGGATGCGAATAAAAAATCAAAAAGTTCTGAGGAATTGTCCTTCTGGTTCATTGCATTCTCCTATGGGTCAATCGGCTTCATTATATGAAAAGAAGCTTGATTTGGCGAGTGAATCTGCAATTATTGGTTGACTTTTATTTCCGTTTAACGGATAATGATTTTAGCAATTTATATTTATTCCCATCCCCTGGCGTCAATCGCCTCGAAAGGTGAGTCCTAATGGACCCAACAATCTTTGCATACCCCCCTGCACCCAAAAAAGAATCCCGAAATACCGCCAACCGACCAAACCATCCTCGCCTACCCAACTCCGCCTCCACAAAATCCACCCATTCCTCCCACACCTCCACAGGTTCCAATGCCCCCGCCTCTCGAACCCAAAAAACGTGGCAAGTGGCTTTATATCGCAGTGGCAGGGGTAATTATCGCCGGGGTTTGCTGCGTGCTGGGTATAGTGGCGCTGGTAGTGGCCTTCAACCTGCAGAAGAAGGCGGCTCCGGTCCAGGCTCCGCTGGGAACGACTGTTCCGGTCGATCTCCCGCCGGCCACTATTCTCCCGATCGCGACGATCCCTCCGGTTCAGCCCGCCGACTCCGCCATAACCTCCTTCAGCGACGACTTCTCGAACAGTGACAGCGGCTGGCTGGTCCAGTCCACCGATAACACCGAAGCCGGTTACAACCCCCTGGGCTTTTACAAAATGGCAGCAAAAAAGGCTGACTATTACCTGGTTGCCGCCAGTCCCGATAGCCTGCCTCGCCCGCTAACGGATGTCATCATTAAAGTGCGCGCCCAACCCGCACCCGGTAATACGGGTGATTACGGGGTGGTCTGTCGCTAACAGGATATCGATAATTTCTACCTGGCAGGCATCAACGCTGACCAGTTCTACATCGCGAAACAGGTAAATGGAGAATGGAGCTTTCTGACCGATCCGGGCTGGCAGGATCTGCCGGACGCTACGCCGGATGCAGACGGTTACTTCTCGATCAGCATGAGCTGCATCGGTTCGTTCATCGTACTGGAAGTGAACGGGGTCGGCGCCACGCATGTCACGGATCAGGATTTCAGCTCGGGCGATTCAGGCCTGGCGGTGTGGGCCGGCTCCACGCCCAATGGCGCCGGTAACTATGCCCAGGCCGCTTTTGATGATTTTTCGGTTGCCTTGCCATAATAATATCAATGTAGAGTCAGATCCGTTCAACCTCAACCGCTTCGTGGAAGCCCAGGCACCCATTTACGCCTCTGTTCTGTCCGAGTTACGCGGCGGCCGGAAACGCAGCCACTGGATGTGGTTCATATTCCCTCAGTTGGCGGGATTGGGGAACAGCACCTATTCAAAGTTTTACGCCATCCGCAACCTGGAAGAGGCCCGGCAGTACCTTGCTCATCCACTCCTTGGTACACGGTTGTTGGAATGTACAGAAACAGTCCTGCAGCTCCATGGACGCCACGCTTCGGAAATTTTTGCCCCACCGGATGACCTGAAACTGCGCTCTTGCATGACCTTGTTCAACCAAGTCGCCGGTCCGGGGTCTGCCTTTGCCCGTCTGCTCGACCAATATTTCCGGGACAGGGCGATCCCAAAACACTGGCCTTGTTGAGTCTGACAAAACCGAATAAACGTGGGGTGACTTACCTTTGACCTAAACTTTCCCGATGCCCACCTTTGCCGATACGATCGCAAGGCCATCCGGCACCACCCGCCTGGCATTTGAACCGGTAAAATAAATCTGTTTGAGTTCCTCCAGCGTCTTGTTCTGCACTTCCTGGAAGCTGCGCTGGGTTAAGAACTCTTCAACATGGCCCTTATCTATTCCAAACATATATTCCTCGCCGGCCATCTTGGCGTCCTGCGCATTCCCTGGATATCCTTGCGGCTTGTATCGCCCAACACCTCATTGTAGAAATAATCAAAGATCACTGCGCTGCCTGGGCCGGAATGATCGGCAATAAAAGCCAGCGTGCTGTCAACGCCTTCTTTGGTCAGGAAATAAGTCACACCCTGCCAGATGAACAGAGTTTTGGCCCGTTCGTTGTAGCCGCTGCCTGGGAGTCGCTCGTCAAGTGTCTGGGTATTGAAATCCACCGGTATTAAGGTGACATGCTCGGGCAGGGGATTGAAGATCTTTTTCAACCCCTTCAATTTGACTTCCTGGGTGGCAGGGTGGTCGATCTCGAATACCGCGTCTTCTCGATGCCCGCAATGCGGTAGGCGCGCGTATCAAAACCGGCGCCCAGGATGACAACCTGCTGAGTCCTTCGCCCAGGCTGGCTTTGAGGAAATCGTCGATGTAGCGCTCCCGCACAAAAATAAACGAGGTCGAGCCAGGGGCCATTCGTTCGTAAAGCTCGGTGAGTTTTAACAGTTTGCTTAGCGACAATAAAAACCTGGATACAAAGCGTGTGCGTAGGGATCGTAGCAAATCCGATCGCTTCCGGTTTCAGGCTCTGTCGCTGGGAAAAAGCCCACCCCCGCGGCGGATCGACTGGATTGGTTTTGTTTCATTGAAAAGTTCCTGCATCATTAATTATGAAATATTAGGCCTGGATATTTTACAACTTCGAGCCCAACTGTCAATATTTTATGAAATATTTGGTTGCAATATTTTATAATTTATATTATTCTTGAAGATGGTGAGCGAAATGAACGGATTTCAGCGTCGGAGAGAATTGAAAAGAAGAGCATCCTTCTGCGGCCTTCGAGCTGTTTTCACCCGTGGGATCAAAGATGCCAGTATTGCTGAAATTGCAAAAAAAGCGGAAGTCTCACAGGTCAGCATTTATAACTTTTTTGAAAGCAAGGAAAATTTGTCCGGCAGGCGATTTTCGCTTTATGAACGAAAAAATGAAAGAAAGCGAAATGGTGCTCGAAAGCGATATCCCTTTTCAGGAAAAACTGGGGAAGCTGCTTTTCATATCGGATGAAGCCGATCGTGAATCCAGCCATGGAATTTTTTCAATTCGCCATGGAGATCGATCCGGTGATTTTAAAATTTCTGGAGGAATATTACCAAACCAGAACCGAGCCTTTTATCTTCCGCCTTGTCGAGCAAGGCAAAAAAGAAGGCCGCATCAACCGCGATCTTTCCAATGAAGCGATCCGTTTATATATCCAGGCAATTCAAAGTCTGATCGCCCAATTTAATCTGTCAACAAATGTGATCCTGAGTTAACGCTTTGTTTTTTTACGGTTTGCAGGGAAAGCCTGTAAACACAAAAACGAAAGAACCTGACCATTCGTAAAACCTATTTTGGG
>CAVZMZ010000038.1:0-80740 GCA_963776475.1 uncultured Chloroflexia bacterium | reverse complement strand
CTGCCGTCCGGTTCCAGTGTTTTTGGAGCAGTTCGTCCACCAGCTCAGCCATCCTGGCTGCGGTCGCCTCCACGGCCTGCTTGCCGGCCTCGTTCAGCCGGCGCTTGCCTTCCGGTTTTCCCAGGCCTCGTTCCGCGATGAGATCGGTGACGACAATGCTCGCAGCCGGCTTGCCGGAATACATTTCGGTGCCGTGTGCTGCGCAGCGCTTGTCGCAGCCGTCGATGGCAATCGTCGGATAGAATTTTGCAAAAGCCCGGTCGCCTTCCCCACCCGCCAGGAATAGGGGCAGGCAGATCGTGACCGTATCCGCCGGACGCAGTTGTTCGAGAACCCGCAAGGCCGCCAGGCGTGTCACCGTACCTCCGGCAGTTCTTCCCCGGAGCAGGAGACGATCCCAACTTTCTTCCTGGGCAGCTCAGGCATTTTCGCCTCCCTGTTTTCTGGAGATAAGACCGTCGACCATGGTGGTCATTTCCTCGGCCAGGACCCGCGCCAATTTTTGCCCGCCCTCGTTGAGTTCGGCGATGCCCAGGGGCTTGAGGTCCTTGTGGCGACGGTAAACATCCAGAACGGCTATTTCGTGTGCGACCATGCCGCCGCTTTGTTGAACCATTTTCGCAGCACAGGCCAGCTTGCAGCCATCGATGGTAATCGCCGGGTATTCGGCGACTACCGACCTGGAGGCTTCGTCACCGAGAACCAACAAAGCCAGCGGGACTAGTTGGGTCTGTTCGGGACGCAGATCTTCGCTAACAGCGTAGGCTGCTTCACGGCTGACAGTGCCGTACGGTTTGCCGATCCCGCTGCAGGGCACGATAACAACTTTTTTAATTTTTTCCATCATAGTTTCTTTGTTTCCTCTTGCGCCTGGCCCTTCATGATCTCGAAGTAGGCCTGCGGGTCGAGCAGTTTGGTCTTCTCTTCATCCCAATTGGTGACTTCCATGACTGCCAGCCAACCGTTCCCGTACGGGTCCTGGTTGATTGCCTCCGGAGCGTCAATCATGGCAGGGTTTACTTCTGCAATTTTTCCGTTGATCGGCGCTGTGTAGGCAATATTCACCTTGATCGTCTCGATGCTCGCCACCTCATCTCCAATAGCCAGGATTGTCCCAGCCGTCTTGACATCCGCAAAGGCCACATCCCCGCTGCGCTGCTGGACAAAGTCAGACAGCCCAATACGAACATGTCCGTTCTCCTCTTTCACCCAGACCCCTTCCGAAGAATAAAAACGGTCAGTGGCCACCTTGAAGGTGAATTTGTCAACCGTGGTTTCCAGGAAATCTAACATTCTTTAATCCTTTTCAATATCGTTCTACGGGCACCGGATCACACCTTGCGCCCATAGACAACCGCCGCATGTGGGAAACATATTGCCAAAGCAATCTTCTTCATTGTTATCGATCAATTCGCAGCCGCCGCACCAGGTACACGGAGAAAAGTCGAATTCCTGGACGTGCCTGCGGAAAGCGGCGTACTCCTGCGCCTCCCAGATCGACAAAAGACTCTGCTCCTGGAGGTTGCCATATACACACTGGCGTACCGTCCTGCGTTGATCGTTTAGAAAGGTGTCGTAGCCATGCATCAAGGCCAGGCACGGGCTGACTGCCCCGTTCCAACCCACCACTACCGAACCCCGTTCTATGAACGGGCAGCGCCCCCGGTCATGCCCCAGCGTTACGCCGTTCAAATGAACATTGCTCCTGTAGCGCATCGTGTGGATGATCGCCTCCTGGCTGGCATCATTCAGGTCAATGCGCGGCAGGTCGATGCGCGGCGCCCATGGCGAAGGGGTTGTGTCCAGCATATCCAGGCTGCGTGTATAAAGCATTTCCTTGCACATCTCCTGTGTGTAAGGCAGGACATTCGTCACCATAAATCGTGAAATACCAAATTTTTGACTGATCCTGATCAGGGCCGGCAGATCGGCAATATTTCGACGCATTGCCACAAAGGAGATGCCGATCTCAGGAATGCGGGCGGTTTCATGCCGCATGATCGCCAGGCGTTTGATATTTTCAAGGACCTGCGGCAGAACTGCTCCCAACCGGACATCGCTATAACTTTCCGGGGTGGCGCCATCCAGAGAAATCCACAGGATATCCAAACCGGCATCGATCAGTTCCCGTGAGCGCTCCTCGGTCAACAGGATGCCGTTGGTGATCAACTCGACCTTGGCGGCCACGGATTTAGCCTGAGATACCATCCGGGCGATATCCGGCAGCAGGAGCGGTTCGCCAAAGCCACCGAAGAAAACATCCGGGCGGAAGGTCAGCGCTTTCAGGCTTTCGATCACGCGCTCCCATGTCGCCGCCGACATATCGCCCTGCTGTTCTTTCCATGCATTGCGAATGCAGGTCCGGCAGGTCAGGTTGCAGCGCGAAGTTGGTTCAACATAGACTTTAGCCAGGTGCGTAGTCGGCCGTTGCAGGCTCAGTCCGTTTTGGCTTGCCTGCATCAGGATCTGCGTGCCCGGTCGGATCCCGTACAGCTCCAAGGCCTCTGGTGGCAATACCAGCCGGCCTTGCTCGTCTATTTCCAGCCAGTATTCTTTATTTGACGACATGAGTTTCTTTTTGAGTGGAACAGTTGGGACAATCGCAGCTGGCCTTCGCCTGATTAACCTTGGCGGTTATACTCGAAACATCAAAGCCTGACAGGCGGACTGCCAGATCCACCATCTCCATGATTTCCGGTTTTTCCAATCGATAATAAATGTACTTGCCATCCCGCCGGGTGCTGAGCAAGCCGGCTTCGCGCAGCGCCATTAGATTCTGGGATATATAGGCCTGGCGGTACCCAAGACTGGCCTCCAGGTGACAGACACAAGCCTCACCCGCGCCGATCGCCATCAGAATTTCCAGGCGTACTTCAGGGCTGATGACTTGTAATAGGTCACTTACTTTGGCGAGACTGGAAGGTAGTTCGGTTCTGATCATATTCATGGCTCCGAATGCATTATACACTCACATTCAAATCGGGGAATATGATAGATGTCACTAAATTGATGTGAAGTTCTCATTCACGCACCCCCTGACAAGCTAACTTTCTGCAATAAGGAATGCCCCTGGCGGTGTTCTGCCAGGGGCGTTACCAGATTGAGCAAAAAGTCAAAATTCGGAAGGTTGGATTTACCCCTTGAAGATCAGCGAACAACACGTCAGGGCTCCCTCGGCCTTGGCCAGTTCAGACTGGTCCACAAGCAGCGGATGGATTTCCGCCGCAGCCAGCCGGGAGAGCGTTCTTGGGTAGGCGGGTTGGTAGAGCAGCTTTTCCCCGACCAGCAAGGCATTGGCTGCATAAGGCTCGGAGGAAATCCACCTCGATGAACTCCATGCCGGGGAAGTTCTTCCTTTCCACCCAATCCGGATTGATCAACAAGGTGGCTTGCGCCACCTGCGTCACAGCCGATTTCAGATGCAGGCAGCCGCTGACCGGGATGGCCCTCACAGAATAGCCAAAGGGAGCCAGGAAAGCCTGCATCTGCTCAATTGCAGATCGGTTCGAGCGGCTGGACAATCCGACGAAAACCTGCCTGCCAACCACAAGTACATCGCCGCCATCGACCGTGGCAGGAGCCTGGATGCTTAGCAGTTCCCGGTAAGGCGCCAGTGCCCGGGAGATGGATGCCGACTCGGGCCGCCGCGATTCGGCCCCGGGCCGGGTGAGGACAGCGCACTCATCCAGCAGGATGGCAACATCTTCAACGAAGACTGCGTCGGGCAGGTGCGGCTCTTCGGGCAGCGACATCACTTCCACGCCCATGGAACGCAAGACTGCTTCGTAGGCATGGTGCTGGCGGCGGGCATTCTCCAGGTCGATCGGGATGCGCTCCAGGAAGGTCAGTTCGCAGTCAGCGATGGAACTGCTGACTGCGCGCGTAATGGCGATCCAACGGGTCATAGTCGCTCCTGATGGAAAACTCGATTATTTCTTTTTCTTTTCTTCCGGCTGGCTGGTTTTATTCTGCATATCCTTGCGGATCTGTTCACGCAGGGCTTCGGCTTCCGGGGAACGCGGAGCACGTTGTGCTTCCTGCGCCATTGCGCCGAACCGGTCGGAGAGCAGCATGGTCAACAAAGCCTCCATGATGCTGCTGGTACTGCTGCCTTGTTCGCCATCGCCTCTGCCGCCGCCACTGACCACCACGCGCGGGACCACATCCACTCCGGAGGCCTGGATGGCTTCAGAGAAGCGGTTGAGCACCTGCTGAGTCACCTGGAACTGCGGACCGCCATAAGCCCGCACTTGTTCCTCGGTCGCCAGCGCCTGGGCAATACCGATGCGGGCGATCCTTTCGGATTCCGCTTCGGCCAGGGCGCGGATCTGGGAAGCTTGCTGGATCGAGCGCTGGTATTCGGCCTTGCCCTGGTTGGTCTGAATATTGATACTCAGCTCGGCCTCGGTCATTTTGGTCTGCATCTGGGCACGCGACTCGGCCTCACGCAGTTCGCGTTCCTTAACGGCAGCCTGTTCCTGCCGGTTATAGGTTTCCACCTGCTCGGTGGCAATTTGCCGGGAGCGCAGTTGGGTAAGGATGGTTTCGATTTGGGTATCGTTCGCGGGTGAGGAGGGCGTGCCGATCAAAACTTCTTCCAATTGCAGGTTGTAATGGGCAAACTTTTCCTTCATCTCGGTGCTGGCCTGTTGCTGGATGGCACTGCGTTCCTGCAAAAGTTGGATGAGTGTGCGCGTCTGGCCAACGTTCTTGAAGTATGCCGACACCATTGGGTCGAGGGTCTGCTCCACTAATTTCTTGATATCCCCGAAGCGTTGGATGACGAGCGGAGCCATCTGGTAGTCAATATGCACCACCACCGAGAGCGGCAGGGAGGGTTCAAAGGCATCCTTGGTAATGAGCGAGACCTCGGACAGGTTCTCATCATAATGATGGGCGCCCGATTTGCTGCGGATCCATTTCAGGATGAAGTTGGTGGTCGGGACAGAGATCATTTTTCCGGCATAGGTATTGAACGCATATTTGCCGGGCAGAAGCGGTTCGTTCCAAACGCCGCGATTGCCTTTGGAAGCTAATTCACCATGCCGGTAATCCTTGCCCGAGAGGTCGGCGCCCATGGCGCCGGTGTACGAAACCACCACGCCCACATTACCGACTTCGATGACAGATTTCTGGATCATTTCCACGGTGGCGAATAAGCGGTTGATGTAATAGGTACCTTCCACCAGCACTTGCAACTGGCGGCCGCGCATACCCCCGGCCGCCAGGAATTTATCGGCATCCTGGAAACTGTTATGGTAGGTCCCTTCTTGTGCCGCAACATCACCCATAATCGGAGCGATAATTTCACCCTGGACCAGGGACGGACCGTCATGCACGGTGACAACCCCGACCGTGTCATCCGTGTCTTTAATCACCACCGGACGGAAGCCGTAGCGCTGCCCGATCACCTCGGCCATGCTGCGGACGGTATCCGCTTCTTCCTTGCTGAGCGATAGCGCGTAAACACGCTCTTCGGTAATCACGATGAATTGGACCAGGTTAAAAGCATACGTGCCTTCACGCAGGATACGGCGTTGAGGTCCGCGTTGCCCGCCATTTTTCAAGAACCCTTCCACATCCTGGAAATCCTGGACGGTGGCATTGGAAGCCAGTACCTGCGCCGGGTCAAGCTGCTTGCCATCCCGGGCAAAGATGTAGCCGATTTTGCCTTGGGAGATGGTCACCAGCGGCGCCATATGGACGACGTACTGGATCGGCATCAGGTAATGCAGCCCGCCACGCAGGATCTGTGGCTGGTAGCCTGCCTCGCCTTTCAGGGCGATCAGTCCGCCTTTGACGGAACCCTTGGAACTCCACCGTTTTTCGATCATGCCAATCCGGTTATTGGGGATAAAGCGAATCCCAGAGAGAATTACGATCAAAAGGATCAGCAGGAAGATGACCCCTGCGCCGATCAATATCTGAATCATTGTTCTTACTCCTTTTCTATCCTTAGAAAAAGCAACTATACCGCATTTTCACGGAGTCCATATTACATACGAACAAACCCGGGCGTGCGTAGCAGACCTGTTCGGAACACAAAGTCTGGAGATCTCGTACTCTAGTGACAAGATTTTCATCTTTCGATTCGAAAATAATTCAGGGACGACGGAGTTCCGTCGTCCCTGAATTGTGATTGCCCGAGTCAGGTTATTGTTTTATGTAGGGTGTGCCATCTGCCGCAGGCGTGTGGACCCGACCTACCAGGCCGGCTAAGACAACGATTGTTACAATATATGGAGCCATTTGCAGGAATTCAGTCGGGATGGGAATGCTCAAAATCTGCATCTTGATCTGCAGGCTGTCAGCAAAGCCGAAAATCAATGATGAACCCAGTGCTCCGATCGGGTTCCAGTTGCCGAAAATCATGGCCGCCAGGCCGATGAAACCCTTACCGGCCGTCATGAGTTTGTCGAACCGCCCAACCGAACCGATGGTGAAGTAGGCTCCGCCCATCCCGGCGATCATGCCGCCCAGGATCACATTCACATAACGCATCATGTAAACATTGATACCCAGTGTATCCGCCGCCTTGGGATGTTCACCCACCGCGCGGGTGCGCAGTCCCCAGCGTGTATAGAACAGCACCACAAAGGTGACTGCCACCAGGATAAGCATGAGGTAAACCATGATGTTGTTCTCAAAAAGGACCGGCCCCAGGATCGGGATTTTTACAAGGCCGGGGATCGCTAAATTGGGGAAAACCCCGGAATTATTGAGAGTATTGGATATTTGCAGGTAGCGGTTGGAAATGAAACTGGAGGCACCCGCTCCAACAATATTGACGGCCACGCCGCTGATGATCTGATCAACCCTGAATTGGATGACCAGTATGGCGTGCAGGGCTGCCACGAACATCCCGGTCAGCATCCCAGCCAGGAGGCCCAAGTAAAGGTTGTGGGTCAAAGAGGCCAGCATGACGGAGGTCATGGCTGACAATAGCATGATCCCTTCGATTCCTATATTGACCACAGCCGCACGTTCGCTGACCACCCCGCATAAGGCCGCCAGTGCGATCGGGGTAGCCCTGACCAGGGAGGTATTCATCATGCCCACCAGGTCCATCGATCTACCCATGGCTGCCCAGACCAGGAAAGCGGCAACATAACAAAAGGCAACCAGCCCGACCAGCAGGTTAGTCGACCGGATCCCGCGCGCCAACTGCCAGGCCCCCAAAAAGACCGTTACAAGCGCCAACACATAGATGGCAGGCTGGGCCGGTAGAACCAGGTCCGGGATCGGAATGACATTCGAATCTCCTTGTGGGGTGAGACCAAACGTGGATTGCAGCCCGGGTTGAATGTTCCGGCCAAACAGGAGCAGGATAGCCAGGCCGGCGATAATAAGCACAATACCCGGGACCAGGCGGGTGCGGGGAGTGGATTTCTTTTTGTTATTTAGGGCCAGATTGGTTGTCATACAATCCTTATTATCACAACGTCTTTTTGGTATGACGGATCAAAGGTTATTTACCCCAGCCGCGCGTCAGGACGGTTGTCTCGGTGCGGATGGCGCGGATGCGGTAGATCCAGCGGATGACAGCCGGTGCGGCCACGAAAACGATCACCAATCCCTGGATAATGGATATGATCTCGATCGGCACCCCTGCCGTAAATTGCATGCTGGTCGCGCCGCTGCGCAGCGTGCCCCACAAAAAGGCCGACAGAACCACCCCAAAGGGATGACTTTGCCCCAGCAGGGCGATCGCAATGGAATCAAAGCCGTAGCCGGCAGAAAAGCCCTGCCCCACCCAGTGATCGACACCCAGCACCTGGGCTGCCCCCGCCAGGCCGGCCAAGCCTCCGCTGAGGGTCATGGCGATCACAAAATTTTTCACGATATTCATCCCGGCATAACGGGCGCCATCCGGATTGGCACCAACCGCCCGGATTTCAAAACCAATCGTGGTCTTGAACAGGAACCAATAGACGAGAGCGGCCACCGCCAATGCCACAATAAAGCCCCAGTTGAAGCGTAACGGAGCCGGGAAGAAACGCGGCAGCATGGCCGAATTATCAATAACAGGCGTCAGTGGCCTGAATCCAGGCGCTTTCATCGGGCCGTTCAATAACCAGTTGCTCAAACTGTAAGAAATATAATTCATCATGATGGTGGTTACAACTTCATGCGCCCCTGTAAGCCCCTTCAATAAACCTGGTATGGCCCCCCACAGGGCGCCTCCGGCTGCCCCCGCCAGCATAGCCAGCGGTAGATGGATATACCAGGGCAGACCATGGATGCTGTACCCTACGAAAGCCGAGGACAACGCTCCGATCCCGAATTGCCCTTCCGCACCGATATTGAAAAGGCCACACTTGAATCCCACCGCCACTGCCAATCCGGCCAGGATGTATGGCGTAACAGCAGTCAGGCTTTCAGTGATTGGATAAATTGCTTTTAGGATAAGTTTGTTGTCGCCAGTTGCAAAATAGCTCTGGAGACCTCGGTAGATTTCAGGGAGACTGCCAAAAGATCCATAAAAAAGTGACCCGTAAGCGATGGAAATAGCATTCCAGGTGGCTGCCAGTGCCGCGCCAGGGGCATGGAAGAAGTTTCGGTAGGCTACAATGACCGCGTCATTGGATAACGCAATCACGATGGCTCCGATAATGAAGCCGGTCAGTACCGCCAGAGCGGGCACCAGTAATGTCTGGAGGAGTTTTGAGCCCTGCCTCTGCTTCCCTGAGGATTTGGTTGCCTCCGGATTGGTTGGGGTTGCGTTTGCAGTCAAGTTGAAGTCCTCCTAAAAAACGCGTTCCACTTCGGTTTCCTGTATGGTGGCGGGAGTCGTCTCGAGAGCTTCGGAGGGTTTGACTCCAGCCATGAGCAGGCCCAGGTAGGCTTTATTGATCCTGGCCGCAGGCAGAATTCCCACGATTTGCCCTTTGTACATCACGGCGATACGGTCAGACAGGGCAATGATCTCATCCAGTTCAGGGGAAACCAGCAGCACGGCTGTTCCTTCATCCCGTTTTTCGATAATACGGCTGTGGATATATTCAATCGAACCGACATCCAGGCCGCGCGTTGGCTGTGAAGCAATCAGCAAGTGGATCGGCCGCGAGAATTCACGTGCTACGATCACTTTCTGCTGGTTGCCGCCCGACAACGTGGATACCGGCACAAATACATTGGGAGTGCGTACATCATATTGTTCGACCAGTTTTTCAGCCGTTTCGAGGATGATCTTTTGCTGCAGCGCCAGCCCTTTGGCAAAAGGCGGCTGATAATACGTGCACAATACCAGGTTATCCTGGACAGGAAAAGTAAGGATCAGGCCATGCTTTTGCCGGTCCTCGGGGATATGTGCGACCCCCCTCTCCAAAATATTACGCGGGGAAGTATGGTGGACCGGTTTGTCCATAATGCAGATTTCCCCGCTGACCAGCGGCGTAAGTCCCGTCAGTGCATAGACCAACTCGGTCTGGCCGTTGCCCTGTACACCGGCGATACCCAACACCTCGCCTGCGCGTACGTCAAAAGAAGTACCATTTACTGTTAAATTCTGACGCTCATCCCGGACATACAAATCCTTCACACTCAAAACCACATCTTTGGGTGATGCGGGTTTCTTCTTAACCACCAGGTTTACTTCGCGTCCCACCATCATGGCAGCCAGTTTTTCCTGGGAGGCGCTTTTGGTATCCACTGAGCCGACCACACGGCCACTGCGCAGAACGATAATTTGGTCGGCAATTGCCAGGACTTCCTTAAGTTTATGCGTGATAAAAATGATCGATTTCCCGCTGGCAACCAGCGATCGTAACACTTTGAACAATCCTTCCACTTCCTGTGGGGTCAGGACTGCCGTTGGTTCATCCAAAATCAGGATATCCGCATGACGGTATAAAACCTTAATAATTTCAACTCGTTGCTGTGCCCCCACCGGAAGATCCCCGATATAAGCTTGTGGATCCACTTCCAGATCGTATTGCTTCGAGATCTCCTGGATACGCTTAGCTACTTTGGCCTTGTCCAGGAAAATTCCATTCCGGATTGGTTCCACTCCCAGCATGACATTTTCTGTGGCTGTCATCACCGGGATGAGCATGAAATGCTGGTGGACCATGCCAATCCCCCGGGCAATCGCATCGCTGGGGCCGTGGATGGCAACTTCCTCCCCATTGATCAATATTTGCCCTTTATCCGGTTTATAAAGTCCATAAAGAATATTCATCAAGGTGGTTTTGCCTGCGCCATTCTCCCCCAGCAAGGCCAGGATTTTCCCTTTCTCTACAGACAAGTCAATGGCATCATTTGCCAAAACGCCCGGAAAAGATTTCGTGATCCCACGCAATTCCAAAACCGGTGGCATGCAAATTTCTCCTGGATAAAAACTATGAATTGTTATTGTAGAAGGGCCGGGGAATAATCCCCGGCCCTTAGGACATGACGAACAGACTATTTCAGAAAGCTGGCAACAGTGATTTTGCCGCTGATGATATCAGCTTTCGCCTGGGTAATTTCATCCTTCAGGGTTTGAGGCACCTGGCTGTCGAAATTGTGGAAGGGGGCCAGATCCACACCGCCATCGGCGAGTTTGTAAGTTACTGTTCCGCCGGTGAACTTGCCATTGACAACGTCCTGGATGGTCTTGAGAACGGCCACATCGATCTTCTTCTGGACGCTGCTCAACTCGACATCGGCATATTCCGGAGAGGAAACAAACCAGTCGGTATCCACGCCGATGATCAAGCACTTCGTGCTGGTCTGGCAATAGGCAGCCGAGCCCAGACCAACCGCGCCGGCGACCGGCATGACAATGTCGGCGCCTTCCTGAGCCAGGGAAGTGGCGGTATTCTTGCCATCATCCGTGGAATTGAAGTTGCCTACAAAAGTACCCTTCTGCGTGGCAGCGTCCCAGCCCAACACCTTGACGGTCGTGGTGTGCTTCTGGTTGTAATACTTGACGCCCGCCACGAAACCATCCATGAAGATGGTCACGGTCGGGAGCTGGATGCCACCGAAGGTGCCAACGGTGCCTGTCTTGGTCATGCCAGCCGCCAGATAGCCGGCCAGGAAGCCTGCTTCGTCGGTCTGGAAGGCCAGGCCGCGCACATTCGGCAGGTCCTTGGAGGAACCGCAGTCCTTGCCTTCGACCGCACCCGGATAGCAATCCGGGTAAGTGTAGTCAACGATGGCGAACTTCTGGTTCGGGTTGGCCTTGGCAGCCGTGGCGGTATCGACGCCCAGCAGGAAGCCGACGGTGACAATCAGGTCCTGCTTTTCGGTAAGCATCTGCTGGATGTTCTTGGCATAGTCGGACTGCTGGGTGGATTGCAGGAACTTGCCATCCACACCCAATTGAGCCATGGCATCCTGGACACCTTTCCAGGCGAGAGCGTTAAAGGATTTGTCATTCACGCCGCCCAAGTCGGTTACTTCGCCAACCTTGATCTTGGCAGCTGGAGCCTGAGTCGCCGGCGTGGCAGCCGGGCCGCAGGCAGACAGCAGAATGGCAGCGGCGGCCAAAAGTGTGAAAACGAAACTCATTTTCTTCATTTTCATTCTTCTCCTTCAATTTTGATAATCAAATGTGGTTAAGCAGTGGCATTCGAATGAACGGGCTGTTTCGTAGAGCCTACAAATTGCAGGTTGCACCTCCTTTATTATTTAATTGAACTTTCGATTAGTAAGCATAATTCTTCACAATCTAGTATACAGGGTCTTGAGGGTTATTACAAGATGAATTTTGGCATGCGCCAACCATCCCACCCGTTACGGGGATGTCACTGATACTCCAGTCTGGATCTGACCCGCAAGCAAGGCTTGATTCAAATCAGCCATGCGCGTCTTAACTTCATCCGGGATGGATGAATCCAGGTCATGGTAGGGCGACAGACCGACCTGTCCCCTAAAATTGCCGGTAGGGAAAACAGAGATCCCGGCTTGTGCGTCTTTGGCAGTTTGAATCAACTCCGTAACAGCCGGGGCAATCATCTTCAAAACACTTACATATAAATGTGGGGCAGCCACCGGTAGGGCATAATATTGATCGGTATCGACACCAATTGCATAGGCGCCGCGCGCCACCGCTGCGACAATGGCATTGCTTCCTGTCTCACCGCCCACACCAAAGATGATATCCGCACCAGAGTCAACCAACGAATTCGCCTGCGCCGCACCCCAATCCGGATCGACAAAGGTCTGATCAAGACCGACTTCATTATGATAAATAACCGTCGTCTTTACGTCCGGACTTATATAAGCAGCGCCTGCCACAAACCCATCACCATATCGTTTTATAGATGGCAACGCATCACTGGCACATACTGCACCGATTTGGCCGGTTTTCGACATCAAGGCCGCAAACGCGCCCGCCAGATAACCGATCTGATCCTCTGCAAATACAAGCCCGGTCAAGGTTGGACTGAAATTCTGGTTTTCCGATTGGTCCTGGTCCACGCCTATAAAATACGTGTTTGGATATGAATCCGCCGCGGAGCGGGTTGCGTCCACCATGGCACTCCCAACCGTCACGATCACATCATAACCAGCCTCGCCAAAGACGCGGATATTTTCATCATAATCCCTGGCATCGACTGTATCGATGGAAGCCAACCACGTGATCACGCCACTGCGCTTGGCCTGTTGTAATCCATCCCAGGCAGCTTGATTGTAGGAATGATCATTGTGACCACCGACATCCGTCACCAGGCCAACGCAAAAAACTTCCGGCTGTTTGCAATCGGCAGGTTTTGGTGCGCAGCCGGATGCTAATAAAATAAGCAATGTAAGAAATACCGACACAAAGCGAGATTTTTTCATGGCCGCGTTCTTTCTGATCGGTTCATATGTACCACACTGGCTCCCGCTCTTGTTTGCCGCTAAACAACACGCGCCTCGCCTCGCCGGACGCCCCACATGAGCACTAGGGCGATGACCATAAAGATCGGAGCAAACAGCATAATGTTATTGTAGTTTCCGCTGGTAAGTTGGATGATCCATCCGTTGACATTCGGTCCAACGATGGCAGACAGGGTCGAGAACAGGTAATACAGGCCGGTATAAGTCCCGATACGGGCCGCGCTGGTCATATCCACCACCATCGGCAGAGAATTGATATTAACGAAGGCCCAGGCAACTCCGGCAAACATCAGCAACACCCCTGCCAGGGTAAGCATGCGCGGGCCACCCTCCACAAGAGGGATTCCCACCAATGGCAGTTTTGTAACCGGGGTCAACAGCGCTGTCGGCGGAAAGATATACAGGCAAATAAGTACTGCCGTCATCAGGACCAGCCCGATGGAAATGGTTACCCTTCGTCCAATCTTGCTGGCAATAATCCCGGACGGGATGGCAAAGATAACAAATAGAAGCGGCAGTACGGAAAGCAAAGTCGCTCCATCGCCCTCATTAAGGCCGAGGTGTTTTTTCGCATACAAAGTAAAAAATGCGTCGACCGCCGCGTAACCGATGAACCAGAAGAAAATCGCCAGGAACAGCCATAATGCGCTTTTATCTTTATCCTTCAGCACTTCGCGCAAGCTGGCGAACATATTGGGTTCAATTTCTGATTCATCATAATTCTTTGGCTCACGGATAAAAAATAGCACCATTAGTGCCGCCAGGACAACCAGCACCGATCCCATCCAGAAGGGAAAACTCGGGCTGAGTTTGTAAAGCGTCCCGCCGGTCTGCAAGGCGATGATCGTACCAATGCCACCCATAAAATTAATAATACCGTTGGCCTGCGAGCGTTTTCCAGACGGTGTAATGTCTGGCATGAGAGCGACCACCGGCGTACGCCAGATCGCCATACTCAAAATGAGTGTGCTGGTACAGGCTACAAACAGCGGCAAGATGGCAGCCATTGGAACAAAACCAAAGGCCACAGCACCCAGCGGCGCGCCAATCAGGATGAACGGCAGGCGCCGTCCGAGCTTGGTCCGCAGGCGATCCGACCAGGCTCCGACCGGTGGCTGAATGAACAACGCCGCAATATTGTCGAGCGTCATAAAGAACCCGATCCAGATCGGAGCCAGGTGGAACTTGTCAGATAGAAAAATTGGCACAAAAGCGTTATACACTCCCCAAATAATACTGACGCCGAAAAAACCAAAGCCAAGCAGGAAAATCTTGCCATAATTAAACTTCATCAGACCTCTCCTCATCAATGATTTTTTTTAGCATTTTTTGGTCTGCATCATCCAGATTTGCTTTTTCAAGCAAATCCGGGCGATGCTTGAATGTTCGCCGCAAGGACTGTTCCCGCCGCCAGTTCTCGATCCTGGCATGGTTGCCGGAAACCAGGATCTCCGGAACAGTCCAACCGTGGAATTCCGGAGGACGAGTGTAGTGCGGATATTCCAACAAGCCTGAAGCGTGGGAGTCGTCGAAGGGTCCATCTGGATCGCCCAGTACGCCAGGGAGAAGGCGCGCCAGCGCATCGATAAGAATCAACGCAGGGAGTTCGCCGCCGGTCAGCACGTAATCGCCAATCGAGATTTGGTCAGTAACCAGGTGTTCGCGGATGCGTTCATCCACGCCTTCGTAGCGGCCGCAGATCAAAGCCACGTGCGGGTAGCGTGCGAGTTCCATCGCAATGACCTGGTTGAAAACACGCCCCTGGGGAGTCAACAAAATAACCGGGCAATTGCCCCCCACCTGTGGGGCGGAAGGCCCTAGCACACTTCCGACCGCAGCGAAGACCGGTTCCACTTTCATTACCATTCCGCCGCCACCACCGTAAGGTTCATCGTCGGTGACATGATGCTTGTCTGTAGCCCAGTCGCGGATATTATGGACACGTACTTCTATCAGCCCACGTTGGCGGGCGCGTTGAAGAATGCTGCTCTCTAGATAAGGGGGAAAAACTTCAGGCAGGAGTGTAAAGACGTCGAACTCCATATTAAACCATTCTAGCCGTAAGCCGGATGTCTGACAAGAGGGATTGCAAGGTTTTCACAAAGTCTGGAAACTTTGCTATCGCCGCCGCTTGGCTGGGCATGTAAAAGCCATTGGGGAAGCGGTGGTTGATTCTGCTAACGGCCATTATCCCCGAACCCCTACAATGTGAAGCCCAAAGAGGGATTGACGCCAATTTGCATCAGATGGTAAGATGATTGCATGTACTTACGAGGTTCAAAATGGAATTTGCGCCAGCGGCGGCCTAAGATCAACTGGTTCCTGGTTGTTTTTGCTGGTGATCTTGATTGCGTTTGTCACGTACGTTGACCGGTTCGTACTGCCAACCGCACAGACACCCTTCATGCCAACCCCCACCGTCACACGTGCCCCGGAGTCCTACGTCACCGAGGCGGAAGGGCTGTTTGCCGAAGGGAAACTGCTCCAGTCAATCGATACCTATATGGAGGCCATCCGTCTAACACCGAATGACCCGGCGCTATATATTGCGTTGGCGCGTGTCCAGATTTTTGCCGGGAAGTATGATGACGCTTTGGTTAATGCCGAAAATTCCTTGCTACTCAACCCCAATAGTTCCATGGCACTATGCCGTGCGCGGCTGGGCGCTGACCCAGAAAGGCGATTACACAACGGCAGACGACTCGCTTCAAAATGCACTGCGATTGGATCCCAATAATGGCCTGGCGCATGCTTATGATGCTTTCTTATATGGAAAGATGTTCGAAAACAGTGCCGGTCCGTACATCGACCCGATCCAAACTGCCATTGACGAGTCCCGGGACAGCCACCAACCTGGCGCCCAACAGCCTGGAGGCGCACTGGGCACGCGCCTATATCTACCAACTCACCGGCAACCAGGAACAGGCTGTCCAGGAATATCTGGCTGCCATCAACGTCAACAAAAATATTTCCGAAATCCACCTGCAGCTCGGTGTAACCTATAAGTCCCTGGGAGTGATCGACCAGGCCATCCAGCAATATACGCTTGCCAATACCCTCAATCCATCTGATTACCTGCCTGAACTCTACAGTTCACGCGCGTTAGCCACCATTGGCCAGTTTACTCAGGCCGAACAGTATGCGAATGCGGCCGTTCAGGATGCTCCAACAGATCCTGACCTGCGCGGTAATTGGGGCTACATGCTTTATAAAAATAACGAATGGCAATCTGCCATTGAACAGCTTTCACTGACCATTAATGGCGGTAAGACGGCCGATGGACAAACCATCCAGCCTCTACCCACAACCGATAATGGGTCCTGGGTTTCCATATACTATTACACCTATGCACTTGTACTGGCCCAAAATGACCATTGCGCCGAGGCCCTGCCGCTAACTCAAACCATCCTGGATGCCTTCCGGTCAAACGAAAATGCCGTATACAACGCCAATTATGCCCAGGATTTATGTGCCAAGAATATTGGCACGGCCTCTCCGCAGGCTTCAGCCACTCCCGGGGTCACCCCAACCCCATGAAAGTGACCCGTCGCCGGACGCTGTTTGCCCGCACCCCTTTTTGGCGCCGCCCATCCAACCTCTATCGCCTGTTCACCCTGGTAATCCTCATCCTCGCCGGGGTTTGGTTTACTTCACGGCTTCAAACGGGCACCATCCGCAATCCCTTTGATCCCACCCCCACCTCCACGAGGACGATTAATTCCCTGGTTCTCGAAGGTGAGACCCAATTTAAAGCCGGCGCTCTGAATTTGGCCATTGCCGCTTACCAGCAGGCAACCACCCAGGGTAGCACAAATGATCCGAAGGTCTGGACCGAATTGGCGCGCATCCAGACCTATTCCTCCCGCCTGCTTTCCAATGATACCGACCGCCTGAAACGGCTTACGGAAGCGCTGCAATCTGCCGATCAAGCCGTTGCCATCGCCCCTGATGACAGCGACGCCTATGCCATCCGCTCCTTCGTCCTGGACTGGAATGCCGATCCTGCCCTGGATCCCTTGCGCACCGGAGACAAAAAATCCGCCGATTTCATCTTCGAGGCCGAACAGGATGCCGTCAACGCTCTCAGGCTGAATAGCCAGAACCCTCTGGCCCTGGCATATCGTGCTGAAATCCTGATTGATGAACAGAAATGGGACCAGGCCTGCTCTTTATATCAAGCCTGCGCTGCAACTGGGCCCGCAGGTGATGGATGTCCATCGCGTCTATGGCTATTATCTTGAATCGACCGCCAATTATAGCCAGGCAATTGAGGAATACCAAAAGGCACTCGACGATCAACCCCAACCTGACTTTCCTCTACATTACCATTGGGCATAATTACCGCACCCTGGCTTTTCTTAGCACCGTCCCGTCCGAACAGAGCGATCTCTACACCAGCGCACGCGCAAGTTATGCCAAGGCAATCACCATCAACGATCAACTCAAGATCAGTGATCCTTCGCCTTACATGGCGATCGCGAAAACATATGCCCAGCAAGGTCAGTTCTTCGCGGCCGCTCTGAATGCCCAGAAAGCCATCGAATTGGACCCATACCAACGCCGACCTGTATGGCCAACTCGGGGATATCTACAAACGGGGTCGCAATTTCGAGACATCCATTATTGCCTTGAGGTGCGCCGTGGAAGGTTGTGATGCACAAGCTTCATGCCAGGCTGTCCTGGCCGGGAGTAGTTGTGTCGGCGTCGAAGTGAAACCTTTGGTGCTAAACCCCAACAGCGCCACGTATTACCTGGATCTCGGCTCTGTTCTATCCGCATTTGCACCAAACAAGCCCGAATACTGCCCGGAGGTGGTGAGTTTGTTGACCCAATTAAAGGTCACGTATCCCGACAATACGATCATTACCCGAAATGCGGATGTGGGTCTTGCAATCTGCGCAGAAGTCACAGCAGCCCGAACCCAGACGCCGGTCACCACACCCGGTGTTACCGTGATCCCCCTGATCACTCCGAAGTACACTCCCGTGCCTTAAGGACAGTTGGTAAATCCGGCAGGCATGTTGGCGATATATCAGAATTTCGTTAATCCTTTAATTTTCCCCTTGACGTTCTTCCAGAAGGCATGTATCATAGTCTTAGCACTCTAAGTAGTAGAGTGCTAAAATACTGCAAAAATTTATTCAGGAGGCGAATATGGCACTTAATCTCAAACCCCTCGGCAGCCGTGTGGTGATCGAACCCATCGAGCAAGAGGATATCACCGCGGGAGGCATTGTGCTCCCCGAAACGGCGAAAGAAAAACCCCAGCAGGGCAACGTCCTGGCCGTTGGACCTGGCGACCGTGATGAGGACGGAAAGCGCATCGCCATGGATGTAGCCGTGGGCGACAAAGTCTTGTACGCCAAGTATTCCGGCACCGAAATCAAAGTGGATGGCAAGAAACTGCTCATCCTGCGCGAGAGCGACATCCTCGCCATCGTTAAAGTAAATTATCTGATTGGAGGAATGAATTATGGCTGCAAAACAACTCGTATTTTCCGAAGACGCCCGCCGGCGATTACAGCAAGGCATTGATGTGGTCGCCAATGCTGTCGGCACCACGCTTGGCCCCAAAGGCCGCAATGTGGCCCTGGACCGGAAGTTCGGCTCCCCCACCATCACCCATGACGGCGTGACGGTTGCCAAGGAAATCGAACTGGAAGATCCCTTTGCGAATATGGGCGCGCAGCTTCTCAAGGAAGCCGCCACCAAAACCAATGATATCGCCGGTGATGGAACCACCACCTCCACCGTACTGGCGCATGCCATTGTAACGGAAGGCCTGAAGAACCTGGCCGCCGGCGCCAACCCGATGCGCCTGAAACTCGGCATCAGCCGGGGCGTGGAGACTGTCGTCGCCGCCCTGCGCAAAATGGCCCAGAAGATCGAGACAAAAGAAGAAATCGCCTCGGTTGCCACCAACTCCGCGGCTGACCCCGAGATCGGTAAACTGATTGCAGACGTGATGGACAAAGTCGGCAAAGACGGCGTCATCACCGTCGAAGAGTCCAAGTCCCTGCAGTTCGAGACGGAGTATGTCGAAGGCATGCAGTTTGATCGCGGTTACATGTCAGCCTACTTCATCACCGATTCCGAGCACATGGAATCAGTGATCCCCGAACCTTACATCCTCATCTACGACAAGAAAATTTCCGCCGCCCAGGACATTGTCCCGGTGCTGGAAAAACTTGTCCAGATCGGCAAACGCGACCTGGTCATCATTGCAGAGGATATTGACGGCGAAGCCCTGGCCACTCTCGTGCTGAACAAACTGCGCGGCATGTTGAACGTGCTGGCTGTCAAAGCCCCTGGCTTCGGCGATCGCCGCAAGGCCATGATGCAGGATATTGCCACTCTTACCGGCGGTCAACTCATCTCCGAAGAGACTGGCCGCAAGCTTGAAACCACCACCCTGCAGGACCTCGGCAAGGCTGAGAAAGTCGTTGCTGACAAAGACAACACCACCATCGTTGGTGGCAAGGGTGATGCCGCCCAGATCAAGGGCCGCATCGAGCAGATCCGTGTCGAGATCGACAAGAGCACCAGCGATTACGACAAGGAAAAACTGCAGGAGCGTTTGGCCAAGCTCTCCGGCGGCGTAGCCATCATCCGTGTCGGCGCAGCCACCGAGACCGAACTCAAAGAGAAGAAACACCGCGTCGAAGACGCCCTCTCGGCCACACGCGCTGCCATCGAAGAAGGCATTGTCCCCGGTGGTGAAATCGTCTTCATCAACGCTGTTGCCTCCCTCGACAAAGTCAAGATGGATGGCGATGATGAGACCATCGGCGTTGCCATTGTCCGCAAGGCCCTCGAAGCCCCCATCCGCAGACTGGCTGAGAATGCCGGTCAGGACGGTGCAGTCATTATCGAGAACGTCCGCCGACTTGCCAAGGAACAGGGCAATAAGCATCTCGGCTATAACGTCATCACCGAAGAATACGGCGATATGCTCAAGGCCGGCGTCATTGACCCGCTCAAGGTCGTACGCGGTGCCCTTGAAAATGCCGCCTCCATCGCTGCGATGATCCTGACCACTGAATGTCTGGTCACCGACGTACCTGAAAAAGAAAAGTCAGCCCCCGCCATGCCCCCCGGCGGCGGAATGGACTACTAAACCACCTGCGTTTCGAGCAGGGGCACGGCATGCCGTGCCCCTGTTTTATTTAATTGGTATAATCCTGAACAATGAGTTCCCCCACTTCCCTTCGCAAATTCGCTTGCTTTAGCCTTTTCCTTGTCCTGACCGCCTGTTCGGCTCCGGGCGCAATCAATCTGCTACCCGCATCTCCTACTCCTACTCCCACTCCTTCACCGACCCCAACCATCACCCCCATTCCTTTGGCGCTTTCCGTCAACGGTGAAGGCATAACCGTAGACGAATTCAATGCTGAACTGGCCCGCTACCAGCAGGCCCAGACAGCCATGGGCAACACCGCCAACCTGGAGGCAGCTACAAAAGCTGTGCAGGATGAGTTCGTTGATACCCTTCTGCTGGCGCAGGGTGCGGCAGCCAAAGGAATTCGTGTGGAGGATGCGGCATTACAGAGTCGCATCGATAGCTTGGCCACCCAGGTGGGAGGCCAGCAGGCCCTGACTGCCTGGGAAACAGCCCACGGATATACAGATGAGGCGTTCAGATCCGATTTACGCCGACAGATGGCCGCAGCTTCAATGCGTGATCAGCTCGCCGCATCCGTCCCTGCTACCGCTGAACAGGTACACGTAAAACAGATTTTGCTCTATAATGCAGATGCGGCCCAACAGGCGCTCGGCTATCTGAAGGCAGGCTGGAATTTCAACGATCTGGCTGCTCAATATGACCCGGTTACAAAAGGTGAGTTGGGCTGGTTTCCTCGAGGGTATCTGTCTGATCCTGCCATCGAGACGGCGGCATTCGCTCTCCAGGCTGGTCAATACAGCGATATTATCCAAACCGCGGCCGGTTATGACATCCTTTATGTGGTGGCGCGTGACCCCGCCCGACCTCTATCTCCAGACGCCTTACTGACTCTCCAGGAACGCGCCGTGCAGGATTGGCTTACTCAAGAGAGAATTAAGGGTAAAATTCTCTTTACCCCTTGAAATGTGTCCCCGGAGACAAAACAATGGATAATTTTGAGCTAAAACCTGAACCGAAAGTGAAACGAAAACCAGTGATCTGGAATATCCTGACGATCCTTGTCTTGCTGCTGGTTATTTATCTGGCATATTATTTCACTGCTATTTTCATCAACCCCAACGGAGCTTACAACCCCTTCCCTCCGGCGCCGCTCCCCACCCTTTTTAAAACTTCCACGCCAACCCCTACGATCATTCCACTAGCCGCTACCTGGACGCCTACTCCAACCAATTCACCGCTACCAACTCGAACAAAAGCTCCCACCTGGACGTCAGTTCCGTTATTGATCACTCCAACCCTCACTTTGGAGCCTACGGCCTCTGGTACACCGACGGTCTCCCCTACGGCCATGCCCGCCTCAGCAGTTATTACTTATCAGGCCAGTACCACCATTCATCCAGACCTGGCTTGCAATTGGATGGGAGCAGGTGGGAAAGTGCTGGACGCGACCAATAAACCTCTACTGTTTCAAACCGTCCAGATGGGTGGCGACCTGAATGGTACGACGATTAACAGCATCGTTTTGAGTGGCGGCAATCCGGCCTATGGTACGTCAGGTTTCGAATTCGACAAACTGGGCACCAAACCCATCGCCTCAACCGGCACGCTTTGGGTCCAGCTTTTCGATAATAATGGCAAGCCGCTGACTGATAAGACCTATTTTGATACATTTGATGATTGCGCAAAGAATTTGGTGATGATCGTTTTCACTGTAACGCGCTAGGGATTATTGAATTAACAAAATGCGGCCGGCGGCCGCATTTTTTATTCCAGGTGAAATTGGCGAAATCAGACCGCGACATTCCAATGCGCATATTTCGGATTGTTCCCAAGCAGAATCTTATCGAATAGCTTGCGTAACGAATCGGTTACCGGTCCCATCACGCCCTTACCAATCGGACGATGGTCTACTTTGGTCACCGCAGTGATCTGGACTGCTGTGCCTGTCAGGAAAAATTCATCGCAAATGTAAATCTCCGACCGGTCTATCTGGCGTTGAACGACCGTCAGCCCCAATTCGTTTTTCGCCAGTTCCATCACGGAACGGCGGGTAATTCCTTCCAGGATATTATCCGTGATTGGCGGAGTAACCAGCACGCCATCCCGAAACATGAAGATATTCATGGCGCTGCCTTCGGCCAGATGACCATCCTGAGTTAGAACAAGACCTTCATCAAAACCTCCCCGGGCGGCGTCGGTTTTTATCAGCGCCGAACTGGCATAGGCACCGCTGATTTTGCCACGGGCCGGAATCGAGTTATCGTCAATGCGCCGCCAGGAGGAAATCGTCACATGGGCAGAGGTATCATTTTTAATGTAAAGACCGAAAGGAATGGCAAAGATGGTCAATTCATCCCTCAGGTCATGCAAACGAACACCGATCCCCTCATCGGCTTTATAGGCCAGGGGCCGGATATAGATGTTTTCCTGATAGGCATCCTGGCGGAGGAGTTCCAGTGTCAAGTTCGTAAGGCCTTCAGGTGTTTGGTCGAATTCCATGCACATGATCCGGCATGAATTCAGGAATCGGCGGTAGTGGTCAATCGGACGAAAAACAAATAGTTTTTTCTTATCTTCATTCCAATATCCGCGCAAGCCCCCAAAAACTGCCGTCCCATAATTTAGGGCGTGCGTGGCTACTCCAACCTTCGCTTCCGAGTAGGGCACAATCTTACCTTTAAAGTATGCATGTTTAGGCAGATCCACAGATATACCTCCAATAATTAATTCTAATGCGACCTCTTTCTGTATCGGCATTATACCGCAGCGCCCCGAATGCCCACCGTGGCACTATACTCCGGAAGTGGATTTGGGAAAGAACAGGCGGCGGGTCCTGGCTGCATACCTGAACCCGGATGGGACCATCAAGCAAATCCCGTTTCAACCCGCCAAGCTGCAAATCATCCTGGATTATTTGATCAACGCCTTCACCGTTGGCGCAAATTATACGGAGAAGGAAGTCAACTTGATTCTGGCCAATTTCAACCCGGACATATCTGGCTTGCGACGCGACCTGGTCGACGCCGGGATGCTTGAACGGAAACGCGACGGCTCGCGCTACTGGAGGCCAAAATGAACGCAGAACTGGTGGTTTTCTTCAAGGCGTTAGCCGATGCCAACCGGCTAAAAATAGTCGGCCTGCTGGCCCGGCAAGAGTACAGTGTGGAGGAGCTCGCCGCCTTATTGAACCTGAAAGCTCCCACCATCTCGCACCATTTGTCCAAACTTGCAGAAGCAGGATTGGTGTCAGCCCGCGCTGAAGGTTATTACAGTATCTATATAGGCTGATGAAAAGAGAAACGGGGGGGAGAGAGTACTGGATCGAAGAGGTTTTAGAGTAGGTGTTGCGCTTACAGCGGTTTTTTAGCCGGGAAACCCGGTTTGCGAGGGTATTGGGGAGGCGTTGCCGCTACTTTGTCGATCACCACAAGATAACGTTCTTCCGCCACTCCTGGCAAGGTCACCGCCAGCAGGTTTCGAATCCGCCCACCCAGGAGCTTCAACGCCTGTTCCGAGCTATGCGCTTCGGCTGGCCCACTATGACCTTTCTGAGCCAGCATCCGTCCGCCCACTTTTGCAAGCGGCAGGAGATATTCTGCCAGTACCGGCAGGGCTGCCACGGCACGCGCCACAGCCCAATCGTAGGTCTCGCGGTAAACAGGCAGTTGTCCCAATTCTTCGGCGCGGGCAGTAAGCACCTCGACCGTCTCCAACTTCAGAACCTCGACCATATGGCGGCAAAAGGCGGCCTTCTTGCCAACCGATTCGACCAGCGTCAATGCCATGGATGGATAGAGGATCTTTAACGGGATACCTGGAAAACCTGCCCCGGTGCCCACGTCGATCAGCCGTTTGGGCGGGTTGTCCTTCCAGGCCAGTGAGCATGAAAAAGAATCCAGGAAGTGTTTGGTGCGGATCCCCTCTGAATCGCGGATGGCTGTCAGGTTGAATCTTTCGTTCCAAATCAGGAGTTCATTCTCAAACTTTATGAGTGCTGCCACCTGCCGCCCGGTCAGGCGGATGCCGAAGAGTTGCTGGGCGGCATGAACAACGTTCTCCATATCTTAAGGATTATAACATCCGCTGATATCCATCAATACAAAAAGGCCGGGCGCAGCCGTTGAGTCTGCGCCCGGTTATGGACTTGGTTTTCAGGTTGGATCTTATTTCGCCAGGGCGGCGGCTTTCTTTGCCTTGCGACTCTTGACCAGGGCAAGGATGCCCCAGATGACCAGAGCTATCGGCCCAAAGACTACGATCAGGATCGGCAGGACGAGCAACACAAGGTAGATGATGAAGTTCACGAACCCTTGCAGGAATTTGACCAGCGCCTGCACAGCGTCGCGCGCCACGCCTTGTGGTTTCCATCCGCCAATTTCAATCGGCTGGATGGTTTGCTCAGCGATCAGAGTCACATTGATTGCCGAGGTTGAGGTGGTCTCTTCAAGGTATTTCATCTGCCCCGTGATTTGCTCGATCTGCCCGCGGATGCTGACGATCTGGCTGTAGACGTTCAGCACATCCTGGGTCTTGGTGGTGGTGTCGTTGCCGGAGTTGTTCTTCGCCTCATCCATGATGGCCTGGAGATCCTGCTCGGCCTTCTGCAGGTTGGTCAGCTGGCTTTGCAGATCGACATATTGGGAGGTCACATCCTGGCCGGAACGGTTATCGCTCGGCACATCCACCACACCCGTTTTGATCTGGCTCAGGGCATCATCCAGTTTCGCGGAAGGGACACGGATGGAAATACTCCCTTGCGGGACGGTCTCACCATTCGATGCATAAACCTGGGACATGTTCATTGAGAGAAGGTAGCCGCCCAGGTCTTTGGCCATCTGATTGATGGCATCCATCTTTTTCTGTGGGTCGGCAACCACGATACTCAAGTCTACAGTCATAGTGACCATCCGTTCCTGGGTCACTGCCGTGCTGGTAGTTGACTTGCCAGTGTAACCATCCACTGAAGGGGCCGGCGCCAGTCCAGGGACCGCCTCATTGGTTACGCCGCCTGTACCGTTTGCGCGCATGTCCGGTGCGATTGCGGCCGGGGAGGGTGTGGAAGCGGATTTTGCACCGCAGGCGGTCAGTACCATAATCAGAACTACAAAAATGAAAACGATTTTTTCTTCATGGCTGCTTCTCCTCAATACAGAGTGTAAGGTTGGTCTCCTTCCTAGACGCTCTGCATCCGGTATATGTTCCTCCCAACCTGGAACCTTGCTGCGATGGCAAGTACCCCCTTCAACTCCTGACCAGCTTCTTTACCAGCCCCCAGCCAAACGCTCGGCATGCCGCGGCGGTAGGCCGGCATCCAGGATGCGCTGCTGCACTGATTTAATATCATATTCCACCCGGCGCGGCTCCCAAATTTTGGCTTCGGGATTGAATATTGCATAAGCCGCTCGAGGGTCCCGGTCGCGCGGCTGACCCACTGAGCCGGGATTCAATATAGCCTCGTTGATTTATCTCATATTGTTCGCCCGCGCCAGGCACCTCAATGGACATCTCATCGGTTTCAGAATGGTGTTTGAAAACCGCCTGAAAATGCGAATGACCAACAAAACACCAGGGGGTTTCAAAATGGTCCAGGTTAATCCGTGCCACCAGTGTATTCATAATGTATTCCCAGATCGGGTCGCGCGGGCTGCCATGCACCAGGGTAACTTCTCCGCACACCTTCGGTTCCTGCAAAAACGTGTGCAGAAAATTCTTGCTCGAATCTGTTAGTACGTTGCGTTGCCAGAGAAGAGCCTTTTTGGCGTCGATATTAAATGTTTCAAGCGCCATATCACCAATGGCGGCATAATCGTGGTTGCCCATCATACAGGTTGGTTGCGGCAAGGCCCGGATGCGTTGGATACATTCGTTTGGATCCGGGCCGTATCCTGCAATGTCACCCAGGCACCAAACCTCGTCCACGTTTCCGGCGTCAGCCAGGACAGCCTCGAGCGCGGTGATATTGGCATGTATGTCGGAAATTACCAGCACTCTTGTCATTTGTTCTCCAGCAGCATTGTTAAACGGGCGATGATTGTCTCTGCCACTTCTGACTTACTCATCAATGGCAGGGGTTGTTTCATTTCGTCAGAAAACAGCAGGGTGACATGGTTCGTATCCACACCAAAGCCGGAATCCGGAGCGGAAATATCGTTGGCGGCAATCATGTCCAGATTCTTGGCCTTTAGCTTTGCCTCTGCATTTTCGAGCAGGTCCCGGCTTTCAGCGGCAAACCCAATAACCACCCGCGGCCTGCTGGAGCCCATACCCGACACAGCCGCCAGAACATCCGGGGCAGCCTCCAGCTCGACCTGCGGAATACCATCCCGCTTTTTTAGCTTGGTTTTTTCAACCCGCTGCGGGCGGAAATCGGCCACTGCCGCAGCCATAATGAGTGCATCTGCCCGGGCTGACTCGGCCAGGACGGCTTCCAGCATCTGCTGGGCAGTGGTAACAGCGATAAACCGTGTTCCCACCGGCGGGGTTAGTGCCGTCGGCGCGCTGATCAGGACGACGGTTGCGCCCGCGTCAAGCGCGGCCTGGGCCAGGGCGTAACCCTGTTTTCCGGAAGATCTGTTGGTCAATACACGCGCCGGATCAAGCGCTTCCTGAGTTCCTCCGGCAGTGACGACGATCGTTTTGTGAGCCAACTGGCCATCCCTGCCCAGCGCAAGACGGATATGGCCCAACAATTCGATCGGTTCCAGAAAGCGGCCTTTGCCCTCCAACCCGGAGGCCATGCGCCCCTCGGCGGGACCGGCAAAATAAACACCACGCTCCGCAAGGATTCGAACATTGTCCTGCGTGGCAGGATGGGTGTAGATCCCCACATCCATGGCCGGCGCGACCAGCAAAGGACAGCGGGCTGCCAGTGCAGTGATGGTAAGCAAATTATCGGCAATCCCATGTGCTAATTTACCAAGCGTGTTCGCAGTGCACGGAGCAATGACCAGCAAGTCGGCGCTATGCCCGAGCCCGACATGCAGGACATGTGCCTGCCCTCCCCACAAATCAGCTTCAGAGAATGCCTTGCGGCCAGTTACGGACTGGAAAGTAAGCGGCGTGACAAATTTTTCGGCAGCCGGGGTAAGGATCACATCCACCTGGGCGCCGGCCTGAGTCAATTTCGACGCCAGTTCACAGGATTTATATACGGCGATGGAGCCGGTGACGCCGAGCAGGATGTGCTTGCCGGTGAGGATTGTCATACGGGTAGATTATACTGCCAACCTGCTTCACTCAGTGCGAATGGTGAGGAGCCAATGTGAAACGCCTTGATTCGGAGAGGGGCGGTTTCAGTGGCTCGGCCTCCAGCGCCATGACCCGGCTGTTTGCGAAATATTCAAAATTGAAATTGGTTGGATCTCCGGCCTTTTTCCCCGGGATTGGCATCAACCGCGCCGTGAGAGGTTTATTCAAACGCAGCGACATTGCGGAAAGGTCAAGCAATAAGGCAGCAATTTGGTCCGGGGTGGTATCGCCCGGTAACGGGACCGTATCCAGCCCGGTGCCACACACAGCCGAATATAGCAATAAATCTTTGACAGTCAACGTCCCCTCGGCCGCCCGCTGGGCCAGGAACGAATCTTCCAGGACCGGCAGCATCAATCCATTGAACCCGGTTCCAGAAAATCGAGCGCGCTCAACAATTTCCGTCAGGATTGCCGCAGCCGCCAATGAACCATGCAATCCGGCCTTCGGCACCCCCAACCTCTCCATGGCCGCGCCGATTGAGGCAGATTCAGACGGGAAAGGTGCAAGGGAGAAGTCAATCCCACCAAACACGATCGAGGCGCTGCGACCGAGCTCATCACCGACCACGGCCAGCTCTTTGCCGTATTTTTCGATCTCAGAAGCAAGCATCCATTGGCCATCGGTTACTGAGCGGGCTTTGGTAAAAACCTGCAAGGCCAGATCTGCTGCTTCAGTTGCAATTGAAAAAACCGGATCATCATGGCCGTGGTAGGCAGCCGGGAAGAAGGGTGATCCCGGCTTGACATTCGCCAGTGCGGCAAAGCGCAGGTTGCCAAAGCCATCCGGAGTGATGCGGCTGCAGCGGGTAATGACGTTCGCACAGGCTTGTAAGGCAGGCATGGAAATCCCGAACCGGGCATCTGCCACTGTACCGGAGAAGAAAATATTTTCGGCGGCGGCAATGGCCTCGGGGATGACGGCAAAACTTTCCAGAACCTCGGGTTGAGCCGGTCCCAGTGCAGCGTAAGCGATCCCGGCAGATTGGATCGCTGCGGCGACTTGTTCTGCCAGCCTGGGTGTTTCATCGATTTTGTCTGCACCGAGCATCTGCAAAAAGGGCACAGTCGCCAGCCGGGTTGACTTCGACCTCGAACCCGGCAGCCTTATATGCAGCCGTTGCATCGCTAAGGAATTTCCCTGCCCATTCGATCTCCGACTCGTCTAGCGGCCAACCGGGATTACAGAAGTACGTGATGGAGCGAATCTTCATAGGTTTCTCTCCTGAAACTTACCTTCCCAGCCTTAAAATATGCTCAGCGGATCTGCACGTCGTGCAACATCCCGTGCAGCAGAACTTTGATCGCGGCCTCGCGCTCGAGCGGATCGTAAACCCGCCAGAACCGGATGGTTTTTTTATTTGACAGGATTTCGGTTCACCCATACACACATGCACTTTTAGTATAGCAATGGTTAAGAGGAAACGCAAGAATTTGGATAAGTTTCATATTGCCTCTTTAGCCAGGATGGACAAAAATTAGTTAAAAATCTGCCCTGAGAATGGGCTTTCCTCAGGGCATTTTGTATGAAACCGTTGATCAGGCTTATGGCAGTCTTTCGAAGGTCGTTGTTCCGGAGTATCCCCGGTCATCTGTCCAGGTCGTAAATAAACTGTCACCCTCCAGGGATACTGTTGCACTGGTAAGGCAGTTTCCTCCGGGGATGCAGTACGTCCAGGTCAATACACCGTTCGACCAGTCTGTTTTCGTAAGCTCATTCCCACCACGATCCGGGTTAATCACGGATTCGACCGCATATCCACCGTCCACCGCAATGATAGTGGTAACGGTGCCGGTAGTATCCGGATCTTTCCAACGTCCGGCTATGTTGCCTTGCGCCGGTGGCTGTGTGGCAAGTGGCTATGGGGCGACACTCTGAGGCGGGATTGGCGAAGACACGCGCTGCAGAGTCTCGGTGCCCGAGTTTCCGTTACTGTTCGACCAGTTTGTATACAGGCTGTCAGAGCTGGCCGACGAGGTTGAGAAGGTGACCGATACACCGGTGGATTGGACAGCATAGGTCCAGGTGAGCGTGCCATTCGACCAGGATTGGCCGGTGATGGTAAGCGTGTCGTCCGGTGAAGCAGACGAAGTGACCACGTACTCACCGTTTTGCCATGCGATGGTATGCACATCATTCGTTTCCGCATCCAACCAGTATCCGGCCAGGCTGGGACTCTGGCTCGGTAATGCCGGTCGGAACCGGCGGCAAGGTGGCTGTCGGCAGGGGCACTGGCGTGGGGGTTGGAATTAATGAGCCACACGAACAGGCAATTAAAACCATCCCCAGCACAGCTCCGACCAGGACAAGCCAAAACTTACGGGAAGTATTCATTAAATTCCTCTCCTTAAAATAGTATGATGCTTCCCTGTCATTTTACAATACACATCCGGAAATCGTATATCAATTTCATTAGCGTTTAGCCAACAATTTCCTTCACCCGCCCAACCTGCCCATCCATCAATCGGACCTTGATGCCGTGCGGGTGCGTAGGCGAGCTGGTAAGGATATCTTTGACAATCCCCTCGGTCAGCTTGCCAGTCGGCTGGTCCTGCTTCAGGACGATCCGGACCCGCAGGCCGGGATGGATTTGAGTACGGGTGGGGACAGGCATGCTCAAAATCCTTATTTGGCCTATTCAAGCAGACTTTCTGCAAACGTCAAAAAGCCCTGCACGTCCTCAAAATTGCTGACCATTCCGACAGACGCGCGCACTGCTCCGGAAGATTTGCCATCTATGCAGATACGGAAATCATCCAGGCTCAAACGCTGGTCGTGGCCCGGGCTCGTGAAGCAGGCGGCCAGTTCCATCCTTGAAATACCCAGGGCAATCTCACCCGCCCCGGGGTTGCAGAAGCAGCCGGTCCGCAGGGAGATGTTGGATTGGTTGGCCTGCGCCTCGATGAATCGGTGGTCGATTGGCCCGCCTTCCTTATTAAAAAAGTTGGCGGTCACTGCCCCACCGCGCCTGACCGAGTCCAACGGCCCGTAAATTCGCACCAAGGGCTGGCCATTTTTATGCTTCATTGCCGATAGATTGTCCAACAGCCAGCCGGTAAGGCAGCGCACCCGTTCATGAATGGTATCGTAACCGATGGACTGGATATGCTTCAGCCCAATCTCCACCGCCGGGATGTTGAGGTAATCCAGGGTGCCATCCTCAAAAGCAGCCGGAGCTTCGGCCAGGTAATATTTATCACCCTGGACCGAGGCGACCGTGATCGTTCCACCGGCAAACCAGGGGCGTTGTAACTTTTTCAGGGTTTCACGCCGAGCCAGCAAGGCCCCGATGCCGGTCGGGTAGCCGAAGATTTTATAAAAAGAGAGCGGTACAAAGTCCGGCTTATATTTGGAAAGGTCCAGCGGATTGGTGGGTGCAAAGGCAGCTGCATCCAGCAGAACATCCCAGCCTTTGGCATGCGCACGCTCGATCCACTCCAACGGATGGACTACCGAGGAGAAATTGGATTGGGCCGGATACGCGAACAGGTTGTGTTCTGCCGTCGGCTGTTTCCCTCCGTTTGGATGATTTCCCAGGTCCAGGGCGGCATCCAGGGATTGCGTGTCCACGCGGATATCCGGCAACGCCACCGGGAGGTACGTTACTTCGGCGCCCCGGGCATGTGCATATTCCCGGATCCCATTGACCGAGTTATGGTTATCGAAAGTCAGCAGGTAGTGGGAACCTGGACCGAAAGGATAGGATTCTCCAACCAGTTTTAATGCTCCGCTGGCATTCAGCGTGAAGATGACGGTGTACTCAGCCGGGTCTGCGTTGAAAAACTGCAGGATGGTCTGGCGGGTGCTTTCGATCATGCGCGTGGCGGCCTGGGAAGTCGGGTTGGAAGAATGCGGGTTGCCGAAGACATTTTCGTCCAGGATCCGCTGGTGGGCACGCAACTGCGACTCGGCGTACAACCCGCCGCCGGTATAGTCCAGGTAGATCTGGCCAAGCCGGTCGAGACGGGAATAATCCCGCTCACGCAGCTCGTCGAGATCGTGGGTCTGATCGTAAGAGGGGTATTTCTGAACGAATTCCGAGTAGCCAGGCATAGTGGTTCCTTTTGAAATATCCAGGTAGAAATTTTTGAGTCACCAACTGGCCGTTCATTTCACGGCCAAAAAAAACCATTCTCCAAAATAACTGCGTTTCTCGGCAGTATGCATGTGGGCGCTGGAAGGCTGGTTGCAGCCTGGACCTGCTAATAAGGGGGCCAGAAGATCTTCTCCCACAAGGTATACCCGCGCATTCCGGCCGAGGCAATCCGGGCGCTGGGAGTTTCTGCGCAGCCCGCCTCATCCCTGATCTTGACCGATATCGTGCCTACATTCTCATCATACGTGGTACTGACAAAGACCGGGAGATAGATATATTTCCCATCCTGACAGACCCATGCTTCGATCAAGTATCCGCGCACCTCATCCGTGGACATCCATACGGCCTTCCAGCTTACGGTCACCTCGTTCCCGGACCGCCGTGCGATTGCTGATGGGGAACTGTAATCGTAGCGGGTAATCGGCAGGACGGTGGAAACGAGCGGCAGGTCATTGACGCTGCCGCGGCTGAGTTCGGCCTGGTTGACCGGGATCCAGCAGGCATTCCAGCCATTCACATCCTCTACATTGATCCAGGTGCCATCCTGGTTTCGCCCCACTGCCTCCATTTGGCTGCCAGCGGCTATGCTGGTCTTATACAGGTAGAAGGTTCCCGGACCGTACAGGCAGTCGGAATATACCAGGATCGAGGCCAATGGCAGTTCGGTCGAGCCGGTCGTGGAGATTTCGGGTGTAGAGGTAAATTCCAGGGTGGGCGCAGGTGTAACGGTCACAGGCACTTCTACGATCCTGGTCACTTCCTGGGTCACATCCTGGGTGACCACCCGGGTGATCACTTGCGTTACCTGGATGGGTGGGACAGCTGGCGCATCGGCTGAATTCAACCCCAGGGAGGAACAGGCGCTGCCGGCGATAACCAGCAGCAAAAAGAGCATGCAAGCCTGGTAGGTCTTCAAAAGGGTTTTCCGTTCGTTCATAAGATCCTGGCGTAAGTGAGCAGGGAGATGATCAAGGCGCGGGCGTGGCCGTCTGTTCGAGCCCCGGCCAGGGGACCATGCGGTAATTGGTATAACCATGTTTTTCAGCCGTATACAGGCGGGCGCGTGAGGGCACGTCACAGCCGGGTTCATCCGTCACCTTGACCGAGATCATGGAATTGTTCTGGTCGAAAGTTGTCTCGTATTTGATCGGGACGAGCACCTGTTTGCCGCCCTGGCAGACCCAGGCCTCGACCAGGTAACCGCGGTAATCATCCTCGGTCATATCGACCGGCGACCAGAAGATGGTGACTTCGTTCCCCACGCGGTTGGCGCTGATCTCTGCCGGGGGCAGGTACAGGGTCGAATAAGGCAAGCCGATCCAGAAGACCGGGACATTTTTGATCTCCCCCGAGAGGAACTTGACCCGCGTGGCTTCGATCCAGCAGGCGTTCGAATCTTGGTCGTTGCCGGCCCTGACGAGCAGCCAGGATCCATCTTCGTTGCGCCCGATCACGCGCATCCAAACTGTGGCGTTCAACCCGTACTTGAAAAGATAAGCCGAGCCGGGCCCGTACATGCATGGGGATTGTTCGAGGATACTCACCCTCGGCAACTCCAGGGTTGGAGTGGGCGAAAGAACGCGAGTCAGGGTGGGGGTTTCAGTGAGGGTGGCGATCTCGACCGGGGTTGGTGTGGGCGTGTTCGTGATGGAGACTTCCAGCACGCGTGTCACCTCAGAGGTCACCACGCGCGTTTCGACCCGGGTGACTTCAACCATCCGGGGCTCAGGTGTGGTTGGAGCCGCCGGCGAGGCACAGGCGACAGCACCGAAAATGAGCAAGCAACCGACCAGGAAATTAATAAAGTATTTCAATGCAACTGGGCGAACCATTAAATTCAATCGTCGTCCTTTTATTAAGTTGCTGTTGGTGCAGGCGAGGGTGCTGGCCAGGCTGGCCAGGGGACTTGCTTCCAGTTGGAATAGCCCTGGTTATCAACAGTATAAATGCGGGCGCTGGACGGCTCGAGGCAGCCGCTTTCGTCCGGTAACTTTAATCGCCAGCATGGAGCTATTCTGGTCAAAGGAAGTTTCATAACTAAGCGGCGTGAAAACCAGTTGTCCTCCCTGGCAGAGCCAGGCTTCGATCAGATAACCGTGGTAATCGGCTTCGGTCATCGGGATGGGCTGCCAGAAAATAGTGACGTCCTTGTCTGCCCGAAAAGTGCTGACGGCTTGCGGCGGAGTATAGAGGCTGGAATAGGGCGACAACACCGGATCCGTAACCGGAACTTCGGTAAGGATGCCATTCGTCACTTTTACAATACCGGTTTTTACCCAGCAGGGAGTCTTGTGGTCGGTACCGTCGACGAGCAGCCAGGTGCCATCCTGGTTGCGCCCAATTACCCACTGTGCACTGTTCGCCAGGATTTCGTATTTGTTGAGATAAACGGGATCGGGACCATACAGGCACTGGGTATGCACAAGGATCGACACCACCGGGGGCACGGGTGTTTGCGTGATCGTGGGTGAGGCCGCGCTGGTGGGTGAAAGCGTGGGAGTGGGGGTATCGATCGGAATCGGAGTCGGGGTGGGCGTGAGGGTCACGGGAATTTCAACGATCTGGGTCACTTCAACGGTTACTTCCCTGGTAACTTCGCGGTCTACGACGACCGTCTGGATGAGGGGCGCGGCTGCAGGCGTCCTGAACGTTGGCAGGCAGGATACCCCCGCAAAAATGAGTAGAAATGCAATACCAAATAGCTGATAATATTTCGGGGCAAAAGGTTTTTTATTCACGGCATCTCCTCTCAGCCCAATTGTAGCACTGCTTTGGGTCATGTTTTTCACAAAGGCGGGACTTGAGCTGGGAGCAAGGGGATGGGCCAATATCTCTACTTGCTTCACGATATGACCTGTGGTATCATCCCGAACAATCAAATAGCCCTAATCGGCACTCTTATCCAGAGAGGCGGAGGGACCGGCCCGATGATGCCTCGACAACCGGTCGGCGTTAAGCCGAACACGGTGCCAAATCCGGCAGTAGGAGCGACCTATATGGTCGTCCGAATCTGGAAGATGAGAGGGCAGCCGCGCACAATGTGCAATTGCCCTTTCTTTCGAAAGGGCAATTTCTATTATAGAAAGGGAAACAATGACAACCACTTTTATGTCCTCTCCAAAATTACTGTTCACCTCAGAATCGGTTACTGAGGGCCATCCTGACAAGCTGTGCGACCAGATCGCCGATTCGGTCCTGGACGCCTGCTTCGAGCAGGACCCGATGAGCCGCGTGGCATGCGAAGTGGCCACCAAGACCGGCTTCGTGATGGTACTGGGCGAGATCACCACCAATGCATTCGTCAACTTTGATGATCTCGTCCGCAGAGTCGTCAAGGAGATCGGCTACGACAGCAGCGAGAAGGGCTTTGACGGCAACACCTGCGGAGTGTTATCCGCCATCGCCAGCCAGAGCCCGGATATCGATATGGGCGTCAGCAAGTCTTTGGAGGCCAAGGATGGCGACCAGGACCAGATCGATCTGATCGGCGCCGGTGACCAGGGCATGATGTTCGGGTATGCCTGCAACGAGACCGAGCAGTTGATGCCAATGCCAATCTACCTGGCCCACAAGCTGACCCGCAAACTGGCTGAGGTGCGCAAGGCCGGCGAACTGCCCTGGCTGCGCCCGGATGGCAAGTCGCAGGTGACAATCGAATATGCCTACGGCAAACCCAAGCGCATCGACACGGTGCTGATCAGCACCCAGCATTCTGCGGAGGTTTCCCACGCCGATATCGAGGAAGGCATCATGGAGCACGTCATCATCCCGACCCTGCCGGCCGGCATGGTCGACAAGGCCCTCAAATACTATGTCAACCCGACCGGGCGTTTTGTCATCGGCGGACCGATGGGCGACGCGGGCGTGACCGGGCGCAAGATCATCGTGGACACCTACGGCGGCATGGGCCGGCATGGCGGCGGCTCGTTCTCCGGGAAGGACCCGACCAAGGTGGACCGCTCGGCAGCCTATGCCGCCCGTTGGGCCGCCAAGAACGTGGTGGCGGCCGGATTGGCCGATCGCTGCGAAATCCAGGTGGCGTATGCCATCGGGATTGCGCACCCGCTCTCGGTCAACGTCGAGACCTTCGGGACTGGCAAGGTGGCGGACGAGGAGATCGGCAAGCTGATCCTCGAGCACTTCGACCTGCGCCCGGGTGCGATCATCCGCGACCTGGACCTGCGGCGCCCGATCTACCGCAAGACCGCTGCCTATGGTCACTTCGGGCGGGACGACGTCCAGTTCCCCTGGGAAAATACAGATAAAGCCCCGGCGCTGCGCAAAGCTGCCGGACTTTAAGAGCTAAACACAAGAATTAAACACGACGGACACAAAGGACACGACGTAAACCGAAGAACAACACAAAGGAAATACTTAGTTTTCTTCCTTCGTGAACCTTCGTGTAGCGTTCGTGTCCTTCGTGTTAAAAATATTGTATTGCCTTGACCATCTTTCTGATCGTCCTCTCCAGCCTGGCGTGTGTCGCCGGCATAGGGATCGTCACCTGGCTGCACAACCAGCACCGGATGGATGTGGTGGTTACACCTGTCCCGCCGGTCCCGGATGGCACGCCATTGATCTCCATCCTGGTGCCAGCGCGCAATGAAGCCCGTAACATCCAACGCTGCGTGGAATGCCTGCTGGCGCAGACCTGGCCGTACTTCGAGCTGATCGTTCTGGATGACCGTTCGACGGACAGCACACCGGAAATCCTGCAACTGGTTTCGGAGCAGGATGGGAGGCTGAAGATTCTGCACGGAGCGGAACTGCCGCCAGGCTGGGCCGGGAAACCGTACGCCCTGTACCAGGCTGCGCAAGCCGCCCACGGCGAATGGTTGTGCTTTGTGGACGCGGATACCTTTGCCGGGCCACAGGCGCTGGCTTCGGTGTTGGCCAAAGCGCAAGAGACTCGGGCGGACCTCTTTACCATCATGACCGGGCAGGAGGTCGAGACATTCTGGGAACGCGTGGTCCTGCCGCTGGTGTTCACGGCGCTCTCGGTCGGGTTTTCGCCGCGCAAGGTCAACGATCCCCGGCGCAAGGATGCCATTGCCAACGGGCAGTTCATCTTTATCAAGCGCAGTGTCTATCAGGCCGTCGGCGGGCATGCCGCGCTCAAGAACTCGATCGTGGAAGATAAAGACATGGCGGTGCTGGTCAAGGGCGCCGGCTACCGGCTGGTAATCGCAGATGGCCGGCAGGTGGCGCTGACCCGCATGTATCATTCCCTTCCTGAAATGTGGGAAGGCTGGACAAAAAATATCTACCTGGGTCTGAGAGGCTCGGCCGGGATGCTGCTATTGGGGGCAGTCGGAGCTTTCCTGAACCTGGTGGCGGCGCTGGCGCTGCCGCTGTGGCTGCTGGCGGGATTGCTGTGGTGGCGGGCAGACCCCGGCTCCGGAGCCTGGTTGGTGGCCCTGGAGGCAGCAGTGCTGTGGGGCTATCTCATCCTCTGGCGCGGCCTGGCATTGCGAGCGATGAAAATCCCGGTCTGGTATGCATGGACCATCCCGCTGGGGGCCGGCATCTTTGCTGCCATGATGTTGGCTTCCACCTGGAAGGTGCTCTCGGGGCGCGGAGTGGTGTGGAAGGGCCGGAAATATGAGGCAAGGTTCAAGTAATTGAGGCTTGCCTCAGGAAGTCCAGGGTCCGATCCCACGCCAGGCTGGCTGCCGCCGGGTTGTAAGCCTGCGGGCGGTCAGGTTCAAAGAACCAGTGCCCGGCGCCGCTGTAACGATAGAAAGTCACCGGGCGGCCGGCACTCCGCAGGGATTGCTCCAGCTCGTCGACGTAGGGCTTTGGCTCAAACTCATCGTCCTCGGCAAAATGACCGAGGAAGGCGGCTCTTGAGCTGCTGAAGTCGCCGCCGCCGGTCCCGTAAAAGAGGACGACGGAACGGATGTGTTCGGGATGGGCGGCGGTCAGATCGAGCGCATAAGAGGCGCCCAGAGAGAAGCCGATCACTGCCAGGCCGCGGCCAGCGGAGCCAACACGTTCGTTGAGGAACAGTGCTGCCTGCGCGATCTCGGCCTGGGCTTGGAACTGGTTGGCGTTGAGTACGTTGCGCAAGGCTTCCGCACCGGCAATGGTATCTGCAACCTTACCATGATAGAGGTCCGGGGCGAAGGCCACGAAGCCGGATCCGGCCAGCCGGTCACAGAACGCCTTGAGGGTATCGTTCAGCCCCCACCAGGCGTGGAGGATCAACACAGGCTCGCCGCTGCCGGTTGAGGGAACGGCGAGGTAGCCATCGGGTTGGGGTTGTGTCATATGTATCTCCTTGATTTGCTCCAATACCAAATAAATAAATGCGGGCGTGCTGCAATCAAGGCTGTGATGCGCCATTTCGTAATTATACGAGACTGAGTTGCCGCTCAGGCCTTTAGAGAATGCGTAATAAGTCCTAATTAAATACAGACACTTGTACCTGCCGCACAACGTCCCGCTGCTCTTCGGGAAGTGCAGGCATACCCGGATAGCCTGTGCTCATGTGGGGTGCCCCGCAAATTGAGCCCTGGCAAGAAAAGTCAGGACAGTCGGAGCAGGCAAAAGGGTACAAGTTTCGTTCCGCAGAAAAAAAACGAACGAAGGAACGAATGGAGAGATTGACCGGCGACTGTCGACTGTTGACGGCTGACTGCTGACCACTGCCTGCTGCAATGAAGGCGGCAGACGGATTTAAAGTACACTTTTTGTCGATTTCCGCGGAACGAATGTCCATCCCCCGACCCCTGCCCTTTTTGAAGAGCGTAAATGGATAGGTAGCAGAAAAGAGGCAGGGACGTGGCATGGAAGAATGCATGCCACAATTTTAGCACAAACGTTCTTATTTAGGAAGGGGGAGATCATAGCCGCCCGACGATTTATCGTCGATCGCAGCAACCAAGCCCCTTGAACGGGGCACAACCAGCCAGTTATTAATTTCAAAAGAATAAACCACAGACAATGACATCCTGATAATCTTGTCGATATTAATTGTACAATACATGTACAAAACATTGACAAAACGAGGAGTTTATCCTATAATCCGGTTGATTAGGATAAAAATAGGAGAATTTAGACATGAACATCATTGTCATTGGAGCTGGTATCGGGGGCATCGCCGTGGCGGGGCGGCTGGCACGCGCCGGGCACAAAGTTACCGTGGTCGAAAAATCCACACACCCCGGCGGGCGGGCTGACTTCATCCAGAAAGACGGCTATCGCTTTGACAAAGGCCCCACCCTTTTCTTGATGCCGGAAGTATTCGCCGAAACCTACGCCGCGCTTGGAGAGCGCATGCAAGACCACCTCGAGCTTATCCACCTGGACCCGACCTACCGGGCGCACTTCCACGATGGCACCCGCCTGGACCTGACCTACCAGATGCCGCGCATGCGTGAGCAACTGGATGCGCTCGAACCGGGCGCCTTTGGACAGTTCCTTAAGTTCATGGCGGAAGGCTATACCAATTACCAACTCAGCCTGGAAAAATTCGTCGGGCGCAATTTTTATTCGCTGGCGGAGTATTTCGACCTCAAGAACCTGCCGCTATTATTCAAGCTGAAGGCGCTGGTCAGCCACGCCAGCAACACGCAGCGCTATTTCAAGGACAGCCGGCTGCAGGCGGCCTTCTCGTTCCAGAATATGTACCTGGGTCTCAGCCCATACGAGGCCCCGGCGACCTTCTCGCTGCTGCAGTACACCGAGCTGGGGGACGGGGTCTGGTTCCCGAAGGGCGGCATGTACCGGCCGATCGAGACGCTCGAGCAGATCGCAGCGGGGTTGGGAGTGCGCTTCGAGTACGGGCAGGCGGTCACGCAGATCAACGTCGAAGGATCGCGCGCGACCGGGGTCAGGCTGGAGGACGGCAAAGACATACCGGCCGACCTGGTAGTCGCCAATGCCGACCTGCCGTACGTCTATTCCAACCTGCTGCCCGAGGACGGCAGCGCCGCGAAGCTTGCGCAGAAGAAATACACCTCCTCGGCGCTGATGTTTTACTGGGGCGTGAAAGGCGAAAAATCCCCCGAGCTGCTGCACCATAACGTCTTCCTGGCGGACGACGAATACCGGGCCTCCTTCGAGCGGATCTTCAAAGATCTCAGCCTGCCGCAGACCCCCTCGTTTTACGTAAACGCCCCGGCCCGCACCGATCCGTCCTTCGCGCCCGAGGATGGGGATGCGCTGATGGTGCTGGTACCGGTCGGGCACATCAACGCGGAACAGCCGCAGGATTGGGCAGCCCTGCGTGAACGCGCCCGCAGCTTCGTCATCGAGCGGCTGGAAGGGATCGGCGTCAAGGACCTGGGGAAACGCATCCTGCTGGAAGAGAGCATGGGCCCGCCGGATTATCTCAAGCAGCTCAACCTGGCCAAGGGCTCGGCTTTCGGCCTGAGCCACAACTTCGCCCAGGTCGGGTATCTGCGCCCGCACAATCGCCACCCGCGTTACAAGAACCTGTACTTCGCAGGCGCCAGCACCCATCCGGGCACCGGCCTGCCGATCGTCCTGCTGTCTGCCAGACTGACCGCCGAGCGCATCCAGAAGGAACTTGGTGAAGAAGTGCCAGTTGGACACAAAATTAGCCGGGCTGATTTTTTGACGGCCAGATCTTAATCCGTAAATAACCTTGGAGGTATCCAATGACAATTCAACCTAACAATTTACCCTGGGAATCCAATTTACTGGGGATGGCGCTGGAGGCCTTCGACCATCGCACGCTGCCTTCCATTGCAACCATGGATTCGAATCTGTTGAACCAGGCTTACCGGGCCTGTGAAGATATCACCCGCCACAACAGCCGGACGTTCCACCTGGCTTCCGGCCTGCTGCCGAGGGAGAAGCGCCAGGCGATGCGCGCCCTGTATGCCTTTTGCCGGGTCAGCGACGATATCGTCGACCGCAGCCTGACCGCCGATCCCATGCCGGCTCTGAACGCCTGGCGCTCACGCTCGCTCTCCGCCCACCCCTCCGATCTGGACCTGGTGGCGCTGGCCTGGGCGGATACCCGCCTGAAGTTCGGCATCCCGCTCGGTTACGCCGAACAACTGCTCAACGGGGTGGCTTCCGATCTGACCCACTGCAGCTACCAGAGCTTCGAGGAGCTGGCCGAATATGCCTACCAGGTGGCTTCGACAGTCGGCCTGATGGCCATGCACATTGTCGGATTTTCCGGTCCCGAGGCGATCCCATATGCCATCAAGCTGGGCGTGGCGTTGCAGGTGACCAACATCCTGCGGGACGTGGCCGAAGACTGGCGCAACGGGCACCTGTACCTGCCCGTGGAGGACCTGCAGCAGTTCGGCCTCAGCGTAGATGACATCGCCGGCGGGATACTCAGCCCGCGCTGGAAAAAGTTCATGCGCTTCCAGATCGAGCGTGTCCGGCGCATGTACGCCGAGGCCCGGCCCGGGATCGCCATGCTCAATGGCGACGGCCGTTTTGCCATCGCAGCCGCTGCGGATCTGTATGAGGCCATCCTGGAGGATATCGAGGCATACGACTACGATGTCTTTTCCCGGCGCGCCCACATCGGCGCACTGGGCAAGCTGCGACGCCTGCCGGAAATCTGGTTCAAGACGCAGACGTTGAAGGATGTAACCGTTTGGTACGATGAATAATATGTCTCAACCACCCGTTCCAGATTCATCCGCCGGCCTGGCGGCGCTCAAAGAACTCTTCGGGCCGCGTAACCTGCTGGGGGCGCTCTTGGCCATGCGCCGGCAGTTGGGCTACGTTTTTCGCATCCGGCTGCCGGGTTTCAGCCCGGTGTTCCTATCCGGACAGGAGGCCACCCATTTCGCCCTGACGGAAGGACGGGCCGTATTGCACTGGCGAAATGAATCCGACCCGGTCACCGGCCTGCTGCGGCACGGGCTGCTGGTGGAGGACGGCGAGACGCACGACAGCCTGCGCCGCAAGGTCATGCCGGCCCTGCACCGCCAGCAGGTGGCAGGTTACATCGACAAAATGTGGCGGCGGACGGAGCAAGTCATCAGCGCCTGGGAGCCCGGAAAGACCTGCGATATGCTGGTCGAAATGCGCAAGCTGGCCCTGCTGATCGTGATGGATACCCTGTTCGACGTGGACATGACCCCCGACCTGGAGCGGCTCTTCCCGGCCATCCTGGACATGCTCAAGTTCATTTCCCCGGGCCTGTGGCTGGTGGGTACGCCCCGCAAACAGTACAAAGCTTCGATCGCAGCGGTCGATGCCTATCTGTATGGTCTGATCCGGGAACGGCGTGCTCATCCAACCGGGGGCGCGGACCTGCTGAGCGGGTTGATCGCGGACGGCATGCCCGATGACCTGATCCGGGACCAGATGTTGACCCTGTTCATCGCCGGGCACGATACCAGCACAGCCCTGCTGGCCTGGACGCTGTACCTGGTGGGCAGCCATCCCCAGGTGCTGCCAACTTTGCAGGCCGAAACCGCCAGCCTGGACATGGCGTCGCCGCCCACGCCCGAACAGGTCGAGGCGCTGGTCTATTTCAAACAGGTTATCGACGAGTTGCTGCGCCTCTACCCGCCCATCCATGTCGGCAACCGCCAATCCACGCAGGACCTGGCGGTGTGCGGGTACGCGATCCCAAAAGGCGAACGGGTGATGGTCTCCATCTATGCCACGCAGCACGATGAGGCGCATTGGCCGGAGCCCGAGCGCTTCGACCCGCAGCGCTTTGCCCCCGGCAAGCTGCAGACCCCGTATACCTACCTGCCGTTCGGCGCCGGAGCGCGGAACTGCCTGGGTGCGAACTTTGCCCAGGTGGAGGCCAAAGTAGTGCTGGCGCGCCTGTTCCAGCGCTGCCAGTTTGTGCTCACCCGCCCACGTGTGCACCTCCACATGGGCGCAACGCTCGAGCCGCGTCCGGGCGTGTTCATGCAGGTGCGGCCGCGATGATCTACGACTTTGCCATCCTGGGCGGCGGCGCGGCCGGATTGAGCCTGGCCCTCGAGCTGGTCAAGGGCCCGCTTGGAAATAAATCCATCCTGATCGTCGAAAAGGAGGCCAAGGACAGCAACGACCGCACCTGGTGTTTCTGGGCCGACCGGCCGACGCCCTACGATGGCATCGCCCGCCAGGTTTGGCCGAGCCTGCGCTTCCAATCCGAGGGCTTCGACCAGACCTGGGAGCTGAGCCCGCTGCGCTACCAAATGCTGCGCGGCCTTGATTTTTACAACTATGCGCGCGCCGAGCTCGAAAAGCATGCGGTCACTTTCGTGCGCGGGCTGGCGGAGCTGGAGGATGGGCAGGATAACGCCACTCTGCACGTGGGCGGCGAGCGCTACGCGGCCCAATGGGCCTTCGACAGCCGCATCCGTCCGTCGGACGTGCTCCCGGACCCAACACACTACAATTATCTGAAACAGCACTTCCGCGGCTGGGAGATCGAGACCGCAACACCGGTTTTCGACCCGCAGACGGTGACTTTATTCGATCTGCGCACGCCCCAACGCGGCGGCGTGACATTCTTCTATATCCTGCCGTTCAGCAAGACAAATGCCCTGGTGGAGTACACCCTATTTTCCCCGCAGGTGCTGCCGGATGGGGAGTATGAAGCCGCCCTGCGAGAGTACCTCGCCACAAACTTCGGATTGAAAGACTACCGCATCCTTGAAACCGAGCAGGGGGTCATCCCCATGACGGACCACCCGTTCCCGCGCCGGCTGGGACAGGCGCATCCTGGCCATCGGCACGCGCTGGCGGGCGGGTGAAACCCTCCACGGGCTATGCCTTCGCCCGCATCCAACGCGATTCGCGCCGGATCGTGGATTCGTTGAACCGGCATGCTAACCCGTTTGCCATCCCGCCCGACCCAGTGCGCTTTCGATTTTATGATGGTGTCGTGCTGGACGTTTTTGCGAAGGAACCTGAGCTGGGCCGTCCGATCCTGGCTTCGATCTTCGCCCGGAACCCGGCCGGGCGTGTGCTCAAGTTCCTGGATGGCAACTCGAACCTGTGGGAGGACCTGCAGATCCTGCGCTCGCCGCCGGCGGGGCCGTTCCTGAGGGCGCTGGGGAGGAAAATTTTGATATGAAAACTTCGGAAGTCTGTGCTCCCTAAGCGGGGAGACTGCGCGCGACCGGCGTACCTTGCTGGTCGAAGTGTTTATCCCAATCCTTCAGGTAGTCCCACAGCTCGGGCTCTTTGGCGATCAGCTCCGGGTCGGGACCGGCGCCCAGGGCATCAAAATAGCGGCTGAGAAAGTTGCGGGCGACGGCTGCCAGCGCCACGTCGGTAATCTGCGGATCGGTCAGGCCATCCTGGTGCAGGAGGTCGATATCTGCCTGGCCGATCGACTTGGAGTCGCGGCTGATCCTGGCGGAGTAGTCCATCAGGTGGACCTCCTGCGGGCTAAGCCCGGCAGTGTGGGGATCTTCCAGGATGGCAATGACCTGTTGGGCCGTAAAGCCGTTTTTGCGCAGGACCGCGCCGTGCGCCAACATGCAGTAGATGCAGCCCATGCTGCGCGTGGCGGCCAGGGTCACCAGCTCGTAGCTGCGCAGCCGCAGGTTGGAGCGGATCTTTTTGAATAGCTGCATCCACAGACCCATCAGCTCGGGTCTGTGGCTCCAGACCCGGCTGGTGTTCCAGACATAGCCATCTTTTTCGAGATCGGCTTTATAAAATTCACGCAACGACTCTTCAACACTATCATCGGGAACCGGTTGGATATGCCACATGGTTGTTCTCCTGTGCCTTGATCAAGAGCTAGAAGCGATTAATGTGGCGATTGTACATTTAAATTTTGATGAAGTCAATCGTTTTTATCATAATAGTCTCTGGCGGCAAGCTGACTGACCCATCCCTGGCCAGCAGGCCTCCAATCAGGTAAGAGATGCCGAGCGTTTCCAAAACCCCCGTCCCCTTTAGCGTAACTTCGATCGGTTCATTTTGCATTCTGCATTTCCCCGTATACTTTGCGGGCCAGGTCCTCTCCCAATACCCGGTCTGCCAGCCGGCGATGCAGTTCTTCCTCGCCGGCTTCTGGATACTGCCAGCGCAGGCCCGCCAGCGCCAGCAGCCTGGCAGCGGTATTGAGCTGAGCCAAAATCTGCATTTTGCGAGTGGGGCTCGCCTGCCGCCATAATTCGATTTGCAGGGCTTCCATCTTCGGATGGGTGTCGGAAAACAGGGGCAGCCATGCCTGCAGTATAGCACCACTTTTCCATGGCAGTCGGGCTCCAATGCTTTCTTACAGGCAACAGAAATTGTCAATGCGAGCCGTCTTTGGGCGAAGCAATCCCTTGCCCCAGTGTCATTGTGAGACGGCGTACTTCCGTCGAAGCACGTGTGCCCAGTCATGGGTAATCTCCCGCCAAAATAGGCGAAAACCATTAAATACGGAGTATTGCATTGTTTCACTTGCCGCTCTACCTGTAGTAAAGTGGAAACCTGTAACTTACTGGAATTGTTGAACTTAAAGATCTCTTCATTCTCAGCCCAGATACTAAGCCAGAGAGCCACTAAAACCATCATGAATGGAAGATATTATTCCACTTATAAGGTGACACTTGTCCCCTGACGAATACTTGGTATGGCGATATATTACCAAAGCTTTATTGCCCTATCATCGTGACTTACCGGTTCTTTTTCGTCGCAGCAGCTTCCCAGCCAAAGTTTTTTCACTTCAATTAAATAGCTTCGAACCAGGCCTGTCGGTGTGACAGGCTGCGCCTCCGGCGCGTCTGTTCCCCGGGAATTTATCTATGCCCCGGGTATTGCTTCATTCTTGCCCGGCGCGCTTGCCCCTTCAGGATCGGCCCAATCCTGATCTTGCCTGCTCTTTATTATTGGTAATGGGCCCGAAAGGAATTACTGGATGTCTTTCCACGCGTTTAAACGGTATCTCTTCCTGACAGTTCTCATCGCTGCCTTCATTATTGGTGATCACTCCCTTATCCCTGTGTCTGCCCAGACCCAGACCCTGACATTTCCGGCGGTTGCCGATACCTATGACAGCTATGTCACCCCCGCAGCCACCTTCGGCACGTTGGCTACCCTGGCGGTGGACGGTTCGCCGATCACGAACAGTTTTCTCCGTTTCACCATCTCCGGTCTGCTGCCGGACCAAGCCGTCAGCCGGGCGGAGCTGAGGGTATATGCCAACTCGTCCACCTCCGAGAGCCTCCATGCCGGCGCCGTTGCCGATAATAGCTGGAGTGAAACCACGCTCAACTACAATACGGCTCCCGCAATTGGGGGCGTCATCAGCAGCGCTTCCCCCATTACGGCCGGAACATGGATCACTTGGGATGTGACCTCCTATGTGCCGGGGAATGGAACCTACAGCCTGGCCCTCACAACGGCCGGCGCGACCGCGGTCATTTTTTCTTCGTGTGAATTCGGCGTGAACGCTCCTCAATTGGTCCTGACCCTGTCCACTTCCACCGGCACGCCCACCCCCACCACCACGCCTGACTCCACCAGCCATATCCTGCTCGTGGCCGGCGATATTTGCCGCTATGATGATGGCGGGGTCGACTATAGCCCCAACTGCAAAAAGACCGGCGACCTGATCCGCAGTGTGATCGCGGCCAATCCCGGTGCAATGGTCCAGACGGCCGGCGATAATGTCAATAACGAGGCCGCGCCGGCCTCCTATGATGATCAGTACGAAGATGTTTATGGGCCGAACTGGGGCAGCTTCCTGAGCGTCACCCACGCGGCCATCGGCAATCACGACTACCTGCCTCCCAGCGGCGCAGCCCCTTATTTCGCCTACTACGGCTCTGGCGCCGGAACGGCGCCGGGTGGATATTACAGTTACAACATTGGCGGCAGCTGGCACGTGATCGTGCTTAACACCATGTGTTCCCAGGTGGGAGGCTGTGGGCCGGGTTCAGCTCAGTACAATTGGTTGAAGAATGACCTGGCAGCCAATCCCGGCAAGTGCATCCTGGCCGCCTGGCACCACCCCCGCTTTAGTAGCGGCCAGTTCGGCGGCTTCACCATCTCGGCTGACTGGTGGGATCTGCTCTACCAATATAAGGCGGATATTGTGGTCAACGGTCACAACCACAACTATGAACGCTTCAACCTGGTTGATCCATCCGAACAGGCCGCTTCAGACGGCATCCGGGAGTTTCTTGCCGGGACCGGCGGAGCGCCTGGGCCGGTCTACACCTATGCCGAGCATCCGCTGGACCCGAACGAGGCCGTCCGGAATCAGACCGGCCTCTATGGGGTGCTTCAACTGACCCTCAACAGCAGTTCCTATAGCTGGAAATTCCTGCCGGCCGTGGGCTATACCTTCACCGATTCCGGCACCACCGACTGCCATTCCGCAGCCCAGGGTTCCCCAACCCCGTCGCCCACTCCCACCGACACCCCCACCCACACGCCTACCCCAACATCCACAAAAACCCCCACCTCAACTCAAACGCCTACGCCAACACCCACAAAAACTTCCACGCCAACTCAAACCCCTACTCCAACAACCACAAAAACTTCCACGCCAACTCAAACCCCTACCCCAACAACCACAAAAACTTCCACGCCCACTCATACGCCTACCCCAACACCCACTGCAACCAGCGGGCCAATTCAAGTACCCGACCCCTTCCGAGTGTATCTGCCAATGATTTATCACTAAAGTGAAAATCCCTAAAGTTGGCAAGAACTGCCCTTCCATAGTTAGCCTGGCTCCATTCGGTGAAAACTATCCTGCTGAGGATCCGGACTTACCGGATTTTCTGGGCTGAGGCTGAAATGGCGGACCAGATCCGTCTCGCCAATTTCGACAAAGGTGGTGAGCAACCGATTTTCTTCACCGGTTGAAGATATTGCCAGCCATGAGTGCATCTGCGTTACACGCCGTTATCAGGTCCACAGGAGGCCAGATACCCTAAACCGATCAACGTGAATTGTCATTAGGTCGCAAGAGACCGTCTCGCAACAAGGATCGCCGTGCTCGAACAAATTATAGCCCGAATAAGGGTGGTACAGGTTGCTTCGTCGGGACCCCTTTAGTGCATCGGGGCAGGCGGGCATCCTCCTCGCAATGACAGAAATAAGTGCGATAATTGCATGGATAAATAAAAACAAAGGAGTGCCCCATGGATATTTTCCTGGCTGTCGAACGTGCCTTCCATCTCATCCCTCAAATTTCATTGGAGGTGGCGCGCGACCGGCTCGAACAGAAGAAGGCCAGCCTGGTGACCGGCACCCTGGGGGCGCTGATCGCGCGTCCCAAGCCGGAGGATATCCAGATCGTATCTTACGAAAGCCGGCTGGAAGCTTTTTGGCTGATCAACGTGCTGGTGCGCACGGTCTATGAGCGCAATAAGACCTACACCATCCAGGTCAGCGGGCCGGAAGTCCAGCACGTCACGGCGCTTGGGCAGGATCTGCCGGTGACCGTGCTTCCCAAGGGCGGCGCCAGCATTGCGCTGGCCGGGGTGGAACACTGCATCGATGAACGCCAGCACAGTTTTACGTTTGATGGGCTGGGGACGAAAATCGACCTGAGCAAATACCTGTCCTATGCCAAGACTGAGATCGCCGACTTGGGCCAGTTCGCGCCCGTGGGGGTAATAGTAGTGCCGCCGCAAGCGCATGCCACTACGGTCATCCGGACGGTGCTGGCGGAAGTGATCAAGCCGGTGCAGGCCCAGAAGATCCATGAAGAACGGGTGGACGTGGAAGCGCTGGATGTTAACTTCCGGCCGGTGTATGCCTTCGAATATGAGTGGACGACCAAGGCTAAACGTGTGGTGCTGGAGTTCGATGGCTTGACCGGCGAAGTGCACAGCGGCGGAAAGAAACAAAGCGACCAGATCAAGGGCATGCTCACGCGTGACCTGATCTTTGACGTGACTGCGGACGCAGCCGGGTTGATCGTCCCGGGCGGCAGCATTGCCGTGAAGCTGGTCAAGGCCGCGATGGACCGGGGAAGAAGTGAGGATTATGGATTTTAGGTTGCCGATTTCTGACAACTGACCACTGACAGCTCATCTGGAAAGAAATGTCTCTCAGCCTGGAATGCGGTCCAGATGACGCCAACTTATGAGAACGCCAGCCTTTGTTTGCATGGAAGCCTCTCCTCCATAGACTACGCAGCCCTGGTTTTCCGGCAGGCCTGCCAGACTTTGCCAATAATTGAGATTATCGAAGTAGCTGGCAGACATCGTTTTACCCGATTTGATCTCGAGTGGAGTGATCTTTTCCCCGTCCACCAGGAGACAATCAACCTCTTTCCCGCGGGAATTCCTGCCAAAAATACGACTGGCGATTTTCACCACGATTGAAGCTGCGTTTGATGAACTCATTAATGATCAGATTTTCAAATAGTGCCCCTTTCAGGTAATGCAGCGTCACATCATTTTCGGTATGGATCCCCAGCAGTGAACAAGCCACCCCGGTATCGTAGAAATAGAGCTTGGGCGATTTTACCAACCGTTTGTTAAAGCTGCGGTGATAGGGTTGCAGACGATACAGGATATAGGAACTCTCAAGAACAGAGAGCCAGGCTTTGGCAGTGTTCGGGCTGATCCCGGCATCGCTTGCAAGGCTGGCATAATTCAGAAGCTGCCCGGTGCGTCCGGCGCACAGCCTGGTAAATTGAATAAAAGTATTGATATCCCCAATGTTTTTCATCAGGCGCACATCTTTTTCGACATAGGTCTGGATATAGGACGGGTAAAAATCAGTCGGGGAAATCTCACGGTCGTAAATGCGCGGGTATTGTCCTTTGAAAATCACCTTTTCATAAGGCACCGGTCCGGGTTCGAGCTCGGCAAAGGAAAACGGGAGTAAATGCAAGATTGCGGTCCGCCCTGCCAGGGTTTGGCTGATCTTCTCCATGAGCAGGAAGTTCGATGAGCCTGTCAGGATGAAACGGATCTGGCGGTTTTCATCCACCAGGCTTTGAATGTAGGAAAACAAATCCGGTACATTTTGGATTTCATCCAGGACCGCCCCATCTGGATAATTGGCAAGGAATCCACGTGGATCGGTCAAAGCGATTTGGCGGACATCCGGCTCTTCCAGAGAGACGTAGGGCAGGACTGGGAAGGCAGCCTTGACAAGGGTGGTCTTACCGGATTGTCTTGGCCCGGTCAGGGTGATGACCTGGAATTTCTCTGCGAGACTGATGATCTTCGATTGAAGGATCCTGGCGATCACAATACAACTCCATTGACTGAAGATTAACCCAAGGTATATGCTTATCGCGCCATAACTTGCACAATTATGCAATTAAATTGCCGATTTGTACAGGTGTTAGTGATAAAAAGCGGGGGAAAGAAACAAAGCGACCAGATCAAGGGCATGCTCACGCGTGACCTGATCTTTGACGTGACTGCGGACGCAGCCGGGTTGATCGTTCCGGGCGGCAGGATGGCGGTGAAACTGGTCAAGGCGGCGGTGGACCGTAAAAAATAAACCGACCCGGGTGAGACTGTTACAGGAGGTCTAAATCCTGCAACGGTCACTTATGCCAAGAAACATCCATGGATAAAAACTCTGGCGCTTCCGACCCAGCCATCACCGCCTACCCGATACCGTTCAGTAGATATCCGTTCACGAGCACTCCCAAAAGCCCCCAGGCGCAGCCCAGGATAGCTCCCGCCAGCACATCGCGTGGGTAATGAGCACCTACATACATGCGCGTGAGGCCCACTAACAGGGCAATGGCGTAGAGCAGAATCCCCACCCAGGCGTTGGCACGGAAATAGGGAGCTAACAGTGTCACCATGAAGAATGCCTGGCTGGTATGTCCGCTCGGGAAAGATCGTCCAATTGCCCGGTAACCAACGATGCGCGCCTGAGTCACCCGATAAATTGGTCGTGACCTTCGCACCAGAGCTTTCACTAACTCCACCATCATCCATAACGTTATGCTCCCCAGAATAAATTCGTAGGCTACCAGGTGATCGCTGGCCAAATACAAAATCAATCCAATCGCCAGGGCAGCCAGGGCGCTGCCAATCTGGGTGAATCCCAACATGATCCAATCCAACCAAACCGGGCGCGAGCCTCGCAAGTTGAAGAACAAGAAAGCCCAGACATCCACGCGCTGACCTACGGACCACACCAGCGAGACCGCCAATAAGCTGAAGACCAGTAGCATACCTGAAAGGATTCCACGGGCCACCAGGGCATGCCAAATAATAATCCGCATCTGGGAAGGCATCCAGGCAATGAAAAAAACAAGCTGGCTGTAAGGAAAAGCAACCAGGCAACAGGCCGATACTTCTTTATCACAAGCAGCATGCGTCCTCTTTGTTCTCCCTCCACGGCTCCGAATGGATCGCCAGTCTCACAGGCTTATTCGCAGTAAATCCATCACTTCTTACAATTGCGATGGCGGATAGGAATCCAGGGTTTATTGAACAATGCGGCGACCCCGTATAAAATCGAGGCCTTGTAGACCCAACCCCAACTGGGCTACCAATAGCCAACCGAATACCAGGCTTAGAATCCAGGTGATCGCCAATATCCAGGTATTAGCAGCATGTTGCGCGGCTTCCACATTCGTCTTAAGCTGGGTGGTGACGGCTTCATACTGGTCGATAACCGCCTGCCCATTGGCGAGTGTGCTGGTAATCCCTTGGGTAGTTGCAGAGATTTTGGTCAGCTCGCCATCCACTACGCCCAGGTTGGTCTGACCATCCGCCAGGCTGGTGTTGATGGTTGCCAACGCTGGTATTAATGTATCCAGGCTGGTTGAGACCTGGGCCAGGGCTGTGTGCAAAGGTACATCCGGCTTGTAGGCGGCCACCGGCGAAAAGGGCAGGCTGGTCAGAGTTGCCAGTACGTTATCGATAAGCTGTGCGCTACTTTGAGCCGAGGCCAAAGAGGTTTGAGTGGCGCTGACCGCAGCCGGAATAGTTTTGTTGGTCAGGCTGATCAGGGAATCAAGCATCGGGTTTGCAGTATGGATCGCCTGAACGAGCGCCTGGGTGGTTGACTGCAGGGAAACAACGTCAACGGATGTGGTCTGCAATGCCTGATCAACGATGGTGAGTACTTCCTGCGTGGTAGAGAGGGCCCGATCGACCAATGCCAGGTTATCGGTCACTATTTTTGTCACCACCGGACGATAGCGCCATGTTTCCACCAGGCCAACCAGGCTGAAAATAATTCCAGCTACCGCAGCAAGAACGAAAAGAATGCCAATCATTCTTCGAAGAAACATATAACTCGCCTTTCACTTGGCCCTCGCCGCAATTGACGAGGAATTTGCTGTTTATTGCTCAAGGATCTCGCCAGATTACGACAGCGCCTTTGGCGCTTCCGGCCCGGCCATCATCGCCAGGACGCGCCGGCGCACTTCGATGCGCACCGGGCCTTCTCCCAATGGGTTCCCATCTGCCATGACCGGCATGGATGGGTGCGTGTCAATATCCACCCTGCGCACGTGGAAGTGCTGGATGCGTTGGTCTTCCGGATGGCCTTCCCCCACTCCCTGGAGAACATACCCGAGCAACTCCAACTTGTTCAGGTCGGCAAAGAAAAGCACATCCAGCAACCCGTCTTTGAATGAGGCTGCCTTGCCAAGCTGATAATGGAAGCCGATATAAGGCATATTGGAAACCAGGACCACATGACCCAGATCGTGGATCTCCTGCTTGTCATCCAGCAGCATATGGATCTCGGAGGGCGGGGAAGAGGCCAGGGTCGATAGGAGATTGCCGATTTGGGCCAGGTTGCCGTGCTGGATATCGTCCACAGACGGGAAGAGGGTCGAGGCCAGTCCCACCGAGCAAACCTCCAGGAAAGGGGTGCTGATTTTTCCGCAAGTGGCCATGCCGACGTCCACTTTGATCCGCCGGCCGGTTCGCAAGATGGCGATGGCAGCCGGGATATCATCCGGGATGTTCAGACTGAGGGCAGTGTTATTTTGTGTGCCGATCGGGATAACCCCCAGGGTGGCGTTTGTCCCAGCCAGGCTTCTGGCCACGGCAGAAATAGTGCCGTCACCGCCGCAAACCACGAACATTCGAAAGCCCTGCGCGAGGGCTTCCTGGACTACTCCCGGCAGGTCGCAGCCCGGTTCGACCAGGTAGGCTTCCGGCACCAGCTTCCAGGCCTGCATCTCATGGATCACATCCACTATTTCGATTGGAGATGGTCTGGCCGCCCCGGCACTGGGGTTGAAGATCAGCTTGGCTCGCAAACGCCGTTTTTTTCCCAAGAGAGGTTCCTTGTCAGAGATTTCTTGCATGGGGTCCCGTCCTTTTAGATAAATTCATCTGCCTCTTTTTTTCAATTCTGTAAGGGGCAATTAATAATTAATCTATTCTATTTGGCCGACCGTTTCATTCTGCTGTTGCTTGAGGCGGTAATAAGAGACGCTCAAGTGAGCGCCTAAAAGAAAGATGAGACCGCTCAAGTATGCCCAGGTGAGGAAAGCAATAATGGCTGCCACGGAACCATAGACCAGATTCGACATGGAGATATAGGTGGAAATAAATAACAAAAATGCTTTCTTGGCTAGCTCCCAGAGCAGGCCGGCCCCTAACGCGCCAGGTAAAACATCGCGCCAGGTTGAAGATCCATGGGGAAGCAGCATGTAAAGCAGCATGAATAAGGCAATATCCAGCAATATTGCCACCACGAAACTGAGCGCGGCTCCAATCGGAAAGATCTGGTCTGGCAACCAGAGGCGCAGGTTGGTAACCATGCTGCCGGCAAACGAAGCCAGGAAAAGAGCCGGGCCAACAAAAGCCAGGATGATCAATATCGCCAGGCCACGCGTTTTCCAAAACGGGCGAGCGCGTTTATTGCTCCAGATTACATTAAGAGTTTGATTGAGTGTGGAAAAGATGGCGGAGGCAGACCAGATCAGACCGATTACAGCGATAATAGTTACTGGCCCGCGTGCCCGTATGATTTCGTCAATATTTTGGCCCAATAACAAGCCCAAGGCTGGTGCAATAAACTCGAGCTTTTGCAGGATGAGTTGTTGGTCCACCAACGGGCCAAGGTAGAAACTGGCTATGGAAATGCTCAAGAGTGTGAGGGGAAATAAGGATAAGATGGCAAAGTAGGCAATCGCCGCGGAGGCGATCGTCGAGTAGGGCTTCAGGGTTTCCCTGGCAGCACCCGCCAAAATTCCCAGCCAGCCATGTGTATAGAGATTAAGCCTCTGAGCGCTGCGGATTCCTTGCTTCCTAAGCTGCGTTATAGTTCCAGCCATGCTGGAGGCGGACAGCATCTGTTTCTTCATAAATCTTTCGCTACCGGTGGTTTGACTTCAGTGGCGACAAGCTGGGGCGATTGGAGTGGCTCAAGAGGTTCTGCCGAGAGTGCGGCGGCCGTCAGACCGACTTGCAGAATTGGTTCTGCTCTCTCGATCAAGTGAGCAAGCCGCTCCATGCTGCTGCTTACCAAGGGCAGAGGTGGTTCATCCATCGCTTTGATGGTTTCCAAAACACGGGCCTGCCGTTCCTTCAGGTCTGAAACCTGTGCTGATGCACCTAAAACTGCCCGGCGGCTGACCAGCCGACTCCACAGGATCTGGATTACCACAGATAAAGGCGGAGCCACAAGAACACCAAGCAGACCAAAAGCGTCTGCCATAACCAGGAGTATGACCAGGGTCAGAATGGGATTGATCCACCTGCGTCTGAAAAGGCGTGGTTTGACCCATATTTCCAAAGCGATCAAGACAACCAGCGTAAAGATGCCTGTAAACACACTAAGCTGTACGCTGGTCAGCATGCCCATCAACAGTGGCAATATCACTGCCAGGGGCGCTCCCACCACGGGGATCAGCCATGCCAGAGCACCGGCCAGGGCCAACAGGGCTGGGTATGGAGACCCGAGTAGCCAATAACCCAGGCCTAATAGCAGCCCGGCGAGCAAGCTTTGGACTACCTCACTGCGAATATAAGCCCCGAGGTCAGGCTTGATCGTCCGCCAAATGCCACGCGCCTGTTTGCGCTGGCCGGGTGGAAGCAGCGACAGCCAGAGTCGTTCAAAATGGATTTGATTGATGCTCCAATACAGGCTCAAGAGCAAAATGACCAGTACCGCGCTTACAACCCCGCCAATACCCTGCGTGAAGCCGAGTACGGCCGGAAGAACGAGCTGCCCCTGGCTGCCGGTCACTGCTTCGAAGAGTTTGCTCGGTGGTGGCAACCGCCCGACCAACGTCTGTTGGAAAGCGCTGCCCTGCAGCCATACCGGCAGCCTCCACGCGTCCTGGACCGAAACCGTTTGGGCCAAATGTTGAATCTCGCTGACCACGGCCTGGCCGATCTGGAAGATCAAGAAACCAAAACTGCCCAGGGCCACCACATACAGAAGAATCCAGGCCGCACGCACAACAAAGCGACGCCCGACCAGACGGTTAACCAATGGGCGCAGCGCAGCCGCAAGCGCAAGCGAGATCAATACGTAAACGACGGCCATCCGGAACTGCCACAGCACCACCAGCGCCAGCAAAGTGGTCATGACGGCTGCACCGATCCGGACTATGTGCTTCGTCATAACGCGCCTGTTGTGTGGACCTGAGCCAGCAGTGCATCGAGGTCGGTAGTAATGGTTTCGATTTCATCCAGAACCTGGTCAATCTGCTTGATCCTCAGAGCTGAGCCGCCTTTCGTGAGCCGCGCCTGTTTACGCAGATCCTGGGCCAGGTCCTGGGCTTCATAGCGCAGCCGGCTGGCATAATCACGTCCGGACGAAACCTCCGATTCCAGCACTGCCGTATGAAAGACGAAGCGATCCAGCAAGAGCTGGATAATGGCTGCCATGGGAATCGCCATGAGTGCGCCGGCTATGCCGAACAAGGAGCTAAAAGCAAAAAACGCCAACAAGGTGACAAAAGGATTGACCCCCACTGCCTTACGCATAACGCGTGGCACCAGCAAGTTGTTCTCCAATTGCTGAATAATGACTGTCGCGATAATAACCCAAACCAGCTTGATAGGCGCAATGGACAAGGCAACCAGCCCTGCGGCGGTGGCGCCAAGCAAAGGCCCGATCATCGGTACGGCCTCCATAATGCCCGCCACCAGGGCCAGCACCAGGGCATTGGGTAAGCCAATGATCAGATAAGAAATCAGCGCCAGGATGCCTATGACCAGGCAAAGAACACCTTGTCCGGCAATGAAGGAACTCACCTTGGTTTCCATGGCCGATATAAGTTGGCTAATGCTCTCGCGCTGGCCTTGTGGAACCAATAATAACAAGGACTGGATGGTACGCGGTCCATCCAGCGTCCAGTAAAAAGCTAAAACCAGAATAACGATGGCTGTAAATATGCTCCTCGCCGTCATGGATATATAACCCAGTGCCTGCTCTGCAGTAGCCAGCACCTGAGGTCCGGTTGGCTGGAGTACCGGCATCAGACTTGGTAATGTCGCCGGGAGAAACGCACCCAGGCGCACCATCAACTGATTTGGGTAATTAACCATCCATCCGCGCAGGCTCTGATAGTAACCCGGGACCGCGGCAGTAATCGTAGTGCCTTGCTTGAGGATCAATGGAACCAACAAAAGTACGAAACTGATAAACAGGGCGAGCAGCAGGATGTAAACAAGAATGAGCCCGAGCATGCGGGGGAGTCCGCGCCGGTGAAGCCAGGTTACGATCGGCCGGATGACCGTGCCCAGGACGATGGCGATGAACAAGATGAATACTACCTGGTTAAACCGGTAAAGCAGCCAGAATCCAAGCGCAACAAGAACCAGGACGAGGGTGGCCCACACGACCCGCCGGAAGGTCCAGTTATACAGTTGCGAAGGTGATTCGAATGCCATGCTTCTCCATACTTTCTGTTCTTTTTGTGCTGCTTTTTGTAGCCTCCCTTACTTATTGAAGGGAGGCCGGGTTCTGCTGAGGTTATGCGGGCAATCTGTGTCTTTTACATGACAGAAAAACGATTGGGTAAATCCAAACAATCGCAGCAATCTTCTAAGCTGGGTGGAGCTTCTGCCAAACATCCTTGTGCTCGGCTACTCGTTTATTGAATTCTGCCTGATCTATCGCAACAACATCCGGCAGACCTTGAGCCGCGAGTTTTGAGGCAGCCTCCTCCTTTAGTTTAATATCATCCAAAACTTTCAAGAAAGCAATTACATCCCGGTTGACCAGGGTTCGATCTTCAACACTCTCGACAGTAAAGGGTGGAACTGACTTGACTTGCGGGGTCATCAATTCAGCTACCGGCTGATCGGCGTAGACGACACGGACAAAAAGCCTGTCACCCTCCAGGAAGGGATAGTCGATGTGTGTGGGTAATTTGACCAGTGAGCCACGCTCCAGGATGAAGGCATATCGGAGACCATCGCTGTTGCAAGACACTACTTCCATCTGCAGGTCATTGGCGAGATCATGCAACAAGCGCGGATCGAAGTAATCACTGAATGGGATGGAGGTATGCGTGGCAATATATTTGTTATTGAGTATGCCAAACAGTACCATCATTCCAGTGCCTGGGTCTTGAGTCAACCGCCAGCGTTTAAAGCGGGGCAGCAATCCCCATTTTCTCAGGATTGCCGATACCTGCATCCTGATCCGCCGAACTTTAGGATCGAAATGACGTGGATCAATCGTCGGTATGATCATCTTCATCTTTCTTATCGCTGCTCAGCAGCTTGCGCTTGACTTCATCGATCCATCGGCGTGACTGGTCAACCGGCTTTGTGAGTTTAAAGTGACTATCGATAATGTCTCTATCAGAATACGCCGAGGAATCATCTTGTTGAGGTCGTTCAGGTGGCGGTAACTTTTCGCTGGGATTGTCGAGAATACGCTGGTTGGCCTGCTGAATCCTGATCCCGCGCCAGATTCCCCAAATAACCAAAACCGCTGCCACCACAAGAAATGCTGGCAGGCACCACACCAATAGGAAAGTGAGCGGTACTTGCCTTTGCGCAGCGACCTGGCGTGATTGGTCGGCATAAAATTGGGCTGTCACCACGGCCACCTGGGTTTGCGTGGCGATATTATTGGCAACCGCCGTCTGGGTGCCTGAGGCAAGATCGTTTTTATATTGCTGGGCCAGGATGGCATCCGCACTCTGTGTCCCGGCGGCCTGCGTCACCTGCAAATCGTACTGTGTCTGGGTCTGCCGCATCGCGTCCTGGGTTAACGCGGCGCTCTGTGTCGAGACGGCTGCAACCAGAGTCGCCTGCGCGTTGGCACGGATAAATTCGGCCGTGGCCGCGATCTGGGCCGCGACGAGATTGGCATTGTCTTGGTTCTGGGTTTGAACCGCGTTCAAGGTTGCGTTGGCGGAATTCAAGGTTGCCTGGGCATTGGCGCGTACAATTTCGGCGGTGGCTGCCGCCTGGAAATCGGAATTATTCTGCTCCTGGGTCAGTGCAGCAATGAGATTTGCCTGGTCGCTTGTTCCCGCAGGCGTACCCAGGACTATGACCACGTCTGGCGCGGTGGGAGCCCCTGGCAGGGTTCCGCAAGCTACCAGGGTCAGCAACAACAGTATCAATGCCGAGATAACGGCAATAGACAGATGTCGATGCATCCAGACAACTCTAGCTTTCCGTATGTAAAGCATAAACTTATCATACAATAAACACTCCCCGGCTACATCCATCCGCCGGGGAGTGTTTGTCTCCGCCACTTGGGGGAGACCCTGCCACGCACAAAGCTATATGACGTGCAGGAGGCTCAAAATAACCAGGATGATCACAATAACGAGCAGAGTGTGGATCCAACCACCGGTCTGCGGGAAGCTTGGGCTGATCCTCCGGCCGAAAAAGCCGAGCAGCCATAAAATTAATAGAATTACAATGATGGTCCAAATCATAAGGTTTCTCCTTTATCGGTCAATACTAGGTCACCGGCTCAATGCCGGGTGGAGGTCGCTTAGCGGCCCAGCAGGATGAAGACTCCAGCCGCAATGGCCAAGCAGCCCCATGATCACGCCCAGGCCCGCAAAGCTCAAACTGAGTAATGCGATCAGCCCGTACAAGATGAGGAAGATTGCTAACAACAGGAAGCCGATATTTTTAGTGAATCTCATGGTGGTGCTCCTCTCAAACCTGAATGAATGGCGGCTTTCGGATCAGCGATCCTTGTCAGCCGCCAGGGCGGATATGGATGATCTGATCTCAGGCAGTCTCAACCGCCGTTTTGCCGGCGTCCAGAGCTGCGGTCACGCGGTCCATCTGTTGAACGAGCTTATCCTGGCCAAGCTGCTTCAGTTCCCCGGCCTTCTCCGATACTCCAGCCGTGAGCTTGCCGGTTTCGGAGCGTACCTGGGCAACCGCTTTCTTGATATTCGTAGTTGTCCGGTCACGCAACTGGATGGTTTTGTTTTGAATTTGGGCGCGTGTCCGTCTTCCGGATTGGGGTGCAAACAGCCACATTGCGGTTGCCCCGGCCAGGCCGCCGACCAGCGCGCCAATTAATACGGTCAAAGGTCCAAACTTGTTGTAGACGTTCTCTTCGGTATTGTTTTCCATTTTATTCATCTCCTTGATCAAAATCACGGCCTTCGCCGCCCAGATAGATGCCAGCCTGCGACTGCTCATCATCCGTCAGTGTAAATAATCCGATCACCCGTCTGATGAGGCTTTCGATCGTCCCAAATAAAGCCTGTAAGGGGCCTGATTGGGTACCAGGATTCGATTTGTAATTATCAGACGAAGTGTCCATACTTTCCCTCTATTTCATTGCGAATGCTGATCGGTGGTGGTGGTTTCCGTGACGGGTCCGCGCGGACGGTAGAAGATCACAAAGATTATTCTTTCAACCGCCCATGCGATCAGGCCATAGACCAGCATGGCAATCAAGGTCGAGACTTCCAGGACCATGCCGCCCACCGCAGGCGCCCCGATCAAGCTTGTAAAGGGGAACAGGAATAGGCCGGTGAAACCATAAAGAGCAACCGCAAACGGGCTGGCCGGGTTAGCCCCGATCAGTTTCAAGACGAAGCGCAGCGCCAGCAGTGCTTCGAATATGCTGAGTAACAGCCAGACAACCTGGGTGGCTTTGAAAGTAAAAATTTGTCGTTCGCGTCCAGGTTCTTTTTGGGTCGTTTGAACTTCTGATACCGTGTTGACTGACAATTTGAGCTCCTTTACTTGATGAAAGCAATCAGGCCGGTTCTTCACAACAACTCTACGAAATGGTTGCTACGGGGCAACCGGCCTGTATTTCCAGAATTTTGTAAAACTAGCGTCAGCGCCGGCTGCTTCTGCGGAAGAGATTGACTACAAACAGCAGGATGACGGCCCCCGCAAGTGTCAACAGCATGGTTGGAATGGTGATGGCCTGGTTGATCGTCCCAACATGGAAGATGGGGCTGAGGAAGTAACCGGCCAGGAATGCACCCAGGACAGCCACAACGATATTAATGAGCAGGTTCGAACGGTCATGCATGAGCTCGGTCGCGATCCAACCGATCACTGCGGCAACAATCAAGTAGATGATGATATTCATTTTCGTATCTCCTATGAGTAGGTCCAGATTGCACGGAATACCGTGTATGTTTGTTAATTATTCGCTTTCCGGGGAGAGGGGTCAGTGCACCTCTTCTTTCATTTGGTGGGGACGGGCGCCGGTTCCTTTTTCAGGTTGGCCTCATACTGCGTCACATGCTTGTCGATTTCATCGGCAGCGCGTTGGCGGGTGTAGCCGTACTTTTCCTGAAGCACGCCAGCCAGAACGTCGAACTTGCCGGCGGCCCGGTCCAGGTCATCGTCGGTGAGTTTGCCCCACCAGGCTTTAGCCTCGCCTCGGATTTGTTTCCATTTTCCTGCTAATATATCTTTGTTCATCGTTTGATCCTCCGATCATTTGAAAAAGCTGTCCCAGTTTGCGCCGGCGAGATAGTCCTGGCTTTTGAACAGGGCGCTCGGGGCAGCTTATTGCGCCGGTTTTTCAAACCACTTGCCCGTTTTGAGACTCGCCCGGCAAAAACCTAAAGGCGGATGCTCTCTGCCGCGGCTCGCAGGCGTTCGGCGACGCGTTCAGGAGTCTCTCCTTTGCTGATAAATGCATCCGCGCCGGCGGAGAGGGCGGCCTGATGGCGGGCATCCAGATGACTGATGAGCACAACCACGATCGCATTTGGACAGGCCTGGCGCAATACAACCAGGGATTGCATTCCCAGATCAACAGGCAGCAAGTCCCAGTCCACCAACAGCATATCCAGGCAGGTCGCCGGGGCCTGGGCCAAAGTAGTGGTCCAATCGGCGGCCTCACCGACCACTTCCATGTTGAGGTCCAGCAGCAACAGACGAAGGGCAGAGCGTTCTTCGTGTTGGGCATCGGCTAAATATACGCGTGTCATAGTTTCATGGTACAACGAACACTCCCCGTCCGCATCCATCCGCAGGGGAGTGTTTGTCTCCGCCACTTGGGGGAGGCATCAGACTTCATCAATTCGCCAGGATGTCGGATCGGGTTACCTCAATATGGATACACCTAATTATTTTTCCAGGAATCGAGCCAGGCTTTCGTGGATATGAATGGCAGCCTCATGCTCGGTCCGGATGGGGTCAGTATGTGCTTTCCCGTGCGCTTTCTTGTTGAGTAGATGCCCAAGCATTACGAGCGACTCCTGGAAGTCGGAAACAGGATCATAGGATATCTGTGCCTGGTCAACTTCACCCCGGCGCCAATTTTCCAGTGCATTAATACGGAGCAGTTCACGGTGGCGGCGGATCTCTTCGGCTTCGCCCGGCACCGGAAGCGTGAGCGGCGTGTCGGTGCGGGGAGTGCTGCGGGAGAGATTCTTCTCGAAGGTGTTGGCAGCCTTGTCCCTGGCCGTCAGACCTTCGGGCAAGTTGAACAGGGTTCTGATCGTGGCGGGCAAAGAGGAATGTTCATAAATGGTTGAATCCACCTGGCCCTTTTCCACATAAGGCGAAACAAGGATGGCCGGGACGCGCACTCCCAGGCGGGTGAAATCGAAGGGCGGATGCTTGGACTTCTTCCCATCCGGGCTGGGCACCCGGCCAGGCGGCGGGACATGATCGTAAAAGCCCCCATGTTCATCATAGAGTACGACGAGCAGGCTCTTCTCCCAAAGCGGACTGTTACGCAGGGTATCATAAACCTCGGCTATGAGGTATTCGCCCAGCTTCACATCATGCGGTGGATGTTGATCATTTGCTTTAAACTCATGAAAGTTCATGAAACGCGGCTCGATGAAAGAGTAGGCGGCCAGCTCACCCTTCTCTATATCCGCGTAGAATTTTTCGAAGCGCTTAAAGTGCTCCAGAGCCCGCCAGTGATGCTCCAGGACCAAGCTTTGAGGAATATCGCCATAATAGATATTCCATGACAATCCATTCTTGCCAAGCACGTCAAAAATGGTTTTCATCCTGTAATTATGTTTGACAGTATCGATGATCATCCCGTCACTCGTTGCAGAATGAACAAAGAAGCGGTTTAGCCAGGTGGGACCTGGCACCGCTGAGAACCAGCGGTCACAGATACAGAATTCGCGCGCCAGGGTGGTCAACGCCGGGAGCTTGTCAGGGTCGAAGCATTCCATGATCTTCCTGCCCGCATCGATATTTCCCTCTTCTTCAATATGGTCAGCGACGAAGCCATTCATTGGCGCAGGATCCACGACCGCTCCAACCTGGCCATACAGCTGAATTTCGACACTTTCAAAATCATGCCCGGGGTTGGCAGAAATATAGTCAGCCCGGTTGCTCACCAAGAACTCGCTCGGAGGCAGGGTCGGACGGATCGACCAGATTGAATTCATCGCCCTTCAGTCCATGGCCGTTGGGCAGGTAACCCAGCATATGGTCGTAAGAACGGTTCTCAAGCATGAGAACAATGACGTGCTCAACCGGGAAACGATTGTGGCTGCTCATAAAAGTTTCCTCCGTCCTGGATGGCTCAGGGAGTGAAATATTCCTTAATTATTATTTTCATCCGTTTCAAGGTTATGTGCTGGGAGGCTTTCATCCATGGGCAAGTTTTCCAGAGATTGGGTCACACGCTGTTGAAGACCTTTTTGGCCCGGCTTGCGTTTTCCGAGACTTTTCAGGGTACTGAGCAGGTAAGCGGTAACCTCGTGGGTAAGCTTATTGATGGCATCCGCCGAAAGCTTTTGGCCTTTATCAAACCAGCGCACGGCCGCGTAGCCCATCACCACAGTTGTGGATGAAGCAATCGCGGCGCTTAGCAGCCAGCCCGGAAGCCCTTCCAGCTTGCTCAACTCCTGGAAAAGCGTCCGGCCCAGGAACCCCAGGCCAAAAGTGGCGACCAGCTCGGTGGCGCGCTGTGGGGTGATTTTGTAGTTGTAAATGCGGGCAATACTGACTACCATGATCGACTGCGTGATCACCAGGGGCGCAAAATCGATGAACGGCAGCGGCGCCAATGCAATGGCGGCCGAGATCGAGGCTGCCCTGACGGTGGTTTGCCAGGCGAGCTGCCAGCGGTATTCCGGTAATGCCTGTCCCAGGGCGGAAACCATCTCAGGTTCGGTGGCTGCCACTGCCAACAGGACTTTGCCCAGGTTCTTGCCGTCTTTGGCGGCAATTGGGACGATTTGATCGGGCTTCAAGCCCAGGTTTGTCGCTGCACTCGAAATGACACTTTGCAAATCCTTGCGGGGCACCAGGTCAATCTTGTTCAGCACCACCACGAAAGGCTTTTTCAGAGAAGACAGTTCGTTAAATAGTTCCTTCTCGGTCTTTTTGATGCCCTGGATGGCGTCGTAAACCAGCACCAGGAAATCGGCCTCTTCGGCTGCCGAAAGCGCCAGATCCTTTTCGGTTTCGCCCAGGCTCCCGACTGCATCCGCGCCGGGTGTATCGACCACGGTAAACAGAGCCGCATCCGCCTGTTGATTGACCGTTGTGGTGCCCGGCAAGGGACCCACCCTGGCCAGGTCGCCTTTATTTTGTACCAGCTGGTTGTAAAGGGTGGATTTGCCAACGTTGGCCGGCCCAACGATGGCTACCCGGTGCTTTTGGCCAAATGCCTGCCGGATCTGGGCAGTGGTCAGTTTGACCAGCCTTCGTACCAAATTTGCATCCGTTGGAAATCCGGATAATAACGACAGGAAGCCGGCTTTTTCAGTGGGTCCCAAAGCCTCCCAGATCATACGAACGGTTGCTTGAACCTCGGGAGGAAATTGTGCCAGAATATCATCAAAGAGTGTCAAGAGATCCTTTGACCATCAGAACTGAATAAAGCAAAAATGGATCGAAACGGACAAATTGCCGTTCTGATCGTACGATCCCATCCGGGAATTTCAAGCACCAGCCGCAGACCGCGGTCCTGGTGCTTTCAACGGAAAATGTATCGCCTTTTTAACTTATCTGTTTTCAAACGATCAAACGGTTAAAAAAGGTGCGGTATTGCACCAGGGCCTTACGGAGATCTTCAGTAGAAACATCCATGCCCTGATTCCACTGGCCTTCCAGCGAGCTGTGTTCGCTGGCAAATATCTTGATGATTTTCTGAACCACTTCGGATACCAGCTCATCCGCCTGCTGGACCGCCGCACGCGGTTCATCCACAAACTTGCCCTGGATCTCATTCCAGCGCGTGCGTAGCTGCTCGGACTCCTCACGGCCAAGCAGAGAACCCGGTAATGCAGGCAGAGAGGCCGGTGATGCTGCATTTTCGCTTGCAGGGCCTTCATGGGAGGCCGTCTCACCCATGGAAGTTTCGTGGGCAATGGTCTCACCCAGCGGATCAACGTCAACCGGGGTCCCGGATATTGGCGCCTCTTGGATAAGATCCGTACCTGCCGGGGATCTGTCAATAAATGGGTCCGGATTTAATACCGGCCCGTTCGCGCCCAGATCGGTTTGATTGACATGATCAGAGGGATTAATGGGTTCTCCAAAATTCTGTGCGTTCATTTCGATGCCTTTTCTGGAATAACGCTCTCTTCTTTGAGGAGTTCATCAAACAGCGATCGGTAATAAATAAATGCCTGCCTTAATTCTTCGGTATTTGCCGAGTGTTGCTCATTTTTGAGGGCGATCGCACGCGCGGCCCGGTAATTGCTCACCAACTCCGGATAATTGACCGAGAGATCGGCTGCCCGCTGTTCAAAATCAGAAACCGGATAGGCGCGAACCTTCATGACTTCCATGATCAGGTGGTCAGCTTCGACTGTCGCCTGTCCGGGTTGGTCTACAAATTTGGCCTGGACAGCTTTCCATTCCGCCAGGTAACGTTCGCGCTCTCCAACGGAAAGGGGGCGTACATTCAAAAAATCTACATGCTTCTGTCGTTCGCCCAGTTCTGCCTGTGCTTTCTTCTCGTTACCCGCGCTCGCTACCGTGCGGTCATATTCCGGTCCAAATTTATTTTGGTAGCGCTTCGTGCGCTGGCGGCGGGAAAAGCCCGCAGCCATGATGATCCCCATGATCAGCAAGATAACCACCACTGCGATAATAAGATAGGTACTGTTCATTTGAAATCTCCTTAAATCATTCTACAATCAATACTCCCCGGCCGCATCCATCTGCCGGGGAGTATGGTTCTAGTCCACTTGGGGGAGGGTACGTAGGATCAAGCCACCAGGCGGTTGCGGATTGCTATTGCTACAGCCTCGGTACGGCTGGAAATCCCCAATTTGGATAGGATGTTGCTGACGTGGGATTTGACTGTGGAAGGACTGACGGTTAGTCTGGCTGCAATCTGTGTATTGTTCAACCCCTCGACCATGAGGGTTAGAACTTCGCGTTCGCGTTCGGTCAGGTCCAGGCCGGGTGCGGGGGGCTGGGAGGCGGCATTTACCAGCGCCTGGGCGGCCTCGGGCGAGAGGGTCGCCCGGCCGGCATGCGCCGCGCGGATGGCCTGGGCCAGCTCGTCGGCAGAAATATCCTTAAGCAGATAGCCGATGGCTCCGGCCTGCAGAGCGCTTTGGACCAGGAGCTCCTCTTTGAAACTCGTCAGCGCAAGCACCTGCACCTTCGGGAACTGCTTGCGGATGAGGCGCGTGGCGGTGGCCCCATCCATGTCCGGCATGACCATGTCCATCAGGACCACATCCGGCTGTTGTTGGGCGCAAAGTTGAACCGCGGCCTTCCCGCTGGCGGCTTCGCCCGCCAGTTCCAGGTCATCGAAGACCTTCAGGAAAGTCGCCAGGCCTCGGCGGACCATTGTATGATCGTCAACGACCATGACACGGATCGGTTTGAAGGAAGGTGTCGTCATATGGCCTCCTCTCTTGGGGCTTTCGTCCATCGCAATACGACTTCGCTCCCCTGGCCCGGCTGGCTGGAGAACGTCAGCTGCGCCTGGACGGCTTCGGCGCGCTCGCGCATCATGCCCAGCCCATAGTGGCCAGGCGCACTTTTTTCGCCAGGGTCATAGCCAAGACCATCATCGCGAACGCGCATTTCCACCGAACTGACCACGATTTCCTGGGGTACACCGCTGAATGCCAGCGACGAAGGTGCCTTGTCCGTAGGGGCATCCGATGACGGAAGCGGCATCATATTGCAGCTCGATCTCCACCCGGCTGGCTTCGGCATGTTTGGCGATATTATTGAGCGCTTCCTGGCAGATCCGGTAGACCGCCACCTGGATTTCTGCGGGGAGAACATGTTCCCCGGCGATGTTCAGGCTGACCGGGACATTCGTGCGGCCCGTAAAAGCGTTGGCCAGTTGGCGCAGCAGGTCGCCCAGGCTGCTGTCCGTCAGGACGGACGGCCGCAATTCGGCCAGCAGCTCGCGCATCTCGGCCAGGGCGCCGCGCGTGAGCCGGCGCAAATCCTCTGACGATTGGCGCGCCTCCTGCGGATCACGATCCCACAGGCGCGGCAGGACTTCGGCGATCAAGCCGGCGGAAAAGAGCGATTGGTTGACCGCATCGTGCAGGTTCTGCGCCAGGCGCTGGCGTTCCTGCAGGGCAGCCAGCGTCCGGGCGTGTTCGTACAGCTCCGCATTGACCATGGTGATGGCTGCCTGGTCGGCCATCGAAAGCGCCAGGGCGGCATGCTGGGCCGTGAAGAAATTCCGCCGCACATGCGCAACGCCCAGGCCGCCAATGATCCGGCCTTTGACGGCCAGCGGCACCCACATCCAGGCCCGCACTCCTTCCAGGAGCGCGGCTGAATTGCCATCCAGGAGCGAGCGTAGGAAAACCGCCTGCGCCTCGTCGCTGCATACATCCGCGATGCGGATCGGCCGGTGACCGTTGAACAAGGCTGCCAGGATTTCGGGACCCTTTATACGGATTTGGAAGGGCGCGGCCTGTTCCAATTGCTCTGTCCCTCGCACCGCCAGGGCAGTCAGTGTTGAATCCGAAAGTCCGAAAAGCCCGGCATGCGTATATTCGATGATCCCGCGTAATTGATCCAGGATCAGGCCTGGCTGGAGTTCCAGGGTGGAGGCCAGTGTGTGCGAGATCTCCAACAGCGTGGACTGCTCACGCGCGTGGGCTTCGATGCGCTGGTGGAGCTGCTTTTCCGCCTGGATGCGCTGGCTGACATCCCTGACGACGCTCAGAAGGCACGGTTGGTCTTGATAATTGAATGCCGCCCCATGCCACTCTGCATAAAATATGCTGCCATCCCTTCGAATATGCATGACACATAGGTCGAACGCCGCGCCGGATCGAAACGCCCGCAGAGATTTTCTGAATGCCTGTTGGCTGTCGGGGTGGATGAATTCTTTGGGGAGAAGTCCGCTAAATTCTGCACACGCGTAGCCGTGCATCGCACACGCGGCCGGGTTGGCCAGTATCACGCGACCGGTTTTCAGATCGTTGACGATCAACCCATCCGTGGCGCTTTCGAAGATGTTCCAATAGGGATTTTCAACTTCCGAATTTGCAGGGCTCATCCTGGACTCCTGATTTTATTTTACTGCAAAAAAAGGAAATTACCTCCCATTACGCTGCTATGGTTAGTATTTCCGCATTCACCAATGAAATGCTCCGGGATGTGGTGGATCGGGGAAATAAAGGAAATTGAGGATTGTAGAGTGTTGGCGACTGACCACTGACAACTGACGGCTTACAACTGACCGCTGACTGCTGATCGCTGATGTCAGGCGTGCTATAATTTAGACCAGGTGACTTGGTTTTACTAAGCAGGTATCACAAAATCGTCAGCACTCCTGTGTGGGGATTCAATTTGCAAGCTATTCAATTTCAACTTTTTGAGGCCCGTATTGGAATCCAGCAAAACCCTCAGTCAACATATTCAAGATCTGGAAGTTCAACTGAACAGCGTCACGGACCAGCGCCTCAGGATTGATATCCTCAATGAGCTTGCCTGGGCTATCCATTTAAATGACCAGGAAAAGGCGCGTAGTCTGGTTGAGCAGTCTTACCAATTGGCATCCACTGGCAAGTTCGAGCAGAAGCCGTATTTGGCAGGCCTGGCAGGCAGCCTGCGCAGTCAGGCCGCCTTGAACAACGATGCCGGCAACTATGATCTGGCTTTATCACAGTCCCTGCAGGCGCTTGAAATCCTGGAAGGCCATTCGGAGGACGGGTCAGAGACCAACCTCATGCGGCTGGATGTCCTGGGGAATATCAGCTGGACGTATCGCAGTTACGGCGATTATGGGGTGGCAGCCGAGTATGCAATCAAGGCGCTCAAGCTGTCTCAAGCGCTGGGAGATTCCCAACATGAGTTCGGGATGCTCAATATCCTCAGTGTTATCTACGCCGAGTCAAACGACCTGAATGCGGCGCTCGAAATCGGGCAGAAAGTCGTGCAGCATTGCCGTTCAGTCGGTCATGTGCGCGGCGAAAGCATCGCGCTGAATAACCTGGCCCTGACCTATCTTGAGTTGGGCAATGGCGCACAGGCGTTGGAAACCTGCCAGGAAAGCCTTGACCTGGCTCGTAAACATGGGATAGAAAGAGTGGCTTTGACTGCACTAAGTACCATGGGCGAGGTTTATCTCGGGATAAAGGATTTTGTCAACGCCGAAGATTATTTGTTGCAGGCATTGGCGCTGGCACGCCAGCACAAGGCCGGCTCGGATGAATTTGAATGTTTGCTGAACCTGGGAAAGGTTTATCGATCCCGGCAGAATGACCAGGCTGCGCTGTCTGCCTTCCAGAGCGCACTGGCGATCAGCCAGGCCTCCAACGATCGCCGTGGCGAGTTTCAATGCCATGCATTGCTGGCCGAGATATACGAAAAACGCAAGGAATTAACAGCCGCCCTCCAGCACTTTAAGGAATTCCATGCCCTCAAAGAGACAGTCTTTAATGAAAACACAGCCAAACGCCTGGCAGGGCTGCAAGTAAGCCATCAGGTGGAGACCGCCAAACGCGACGCCGAAATAAACTATTTAAAAACCATCGAGCTGAAGCGCGAGATCGATGAGCGAAAACGCGCCCAGGAGATCCTGGAAAAACTGGTCGACCCTCGATCCGCTGACCGGGTTGCTCAACCGGCGTGAGTTTTTCCTGCTGGGCGAGCGTGAATTCCAGGTCGCCCAGGGCAGCGGGCAGCCGCTCACCGCCATCCTGTTGGACCTCGATCATTTCAAACAGATCAATGACTCCCTTGGGCACGTTGCCGGTGACCAGGTGCTCATTCACACGACGAAGATGCTGCACGCGAGCCTGCGCCTGGGCGAGATCATTGGGCGCTACGGTGGAGATGAATTTATCATCCTGATACCGGGCAGCAATTGCAATCAGGGGCAGCAGGTCGCCGAACGCTTGCGTGCAGAAATGGCTTCCCAGACGATCGCCCACAACCAAGGGTGACATTTCCCTGACATCCAGTCTGGGGGTCGCCGGACTCGCAGAAAGCCAGAGCAGCAGTTTGGAGATGTTGCTGGATCTTGCCGATCAGGCCCTTTACGCGGCCAAGCGCGCCGGGCGCAATCAAACGGCAGTTTACAACGGCTCGCACTCGCAAGCTGCATAAGCTCCCGGCGCTATCAGGACCGGGTAAACGCCGGGCAGCACGAAGCTTTCAGTCATGGCTTCAATGGCGCCCCGTTCTTTTTAGTGAATGGCCAGGTGTTGATCGGTCCGCAATCCCTGCAAGTATTTGAAGGCCTGATCGATCCGCTGCTGGCCGCCAGGAAATAGCGCATGCGCGAAGCTTTCTCCCCTGTCCAAGCCTACCGGCTACCTTGCCTGTCCAGTTGATCCGGGCGCTTTCTTTATTTGGCTTGCTTACAGGGTGCAGTTCACTGGATTCGGGTATGTATACCTAATTAGTCAGATAGTCGAATAGTTGGGGATTGAGAAACTTGGAAAAGATTAATTTCGGCATATCTGGTATCCTGAAGGGTGAATGGCCGAAGGCAATTGGTTTTTACCGAAGACTTACCACCAACCAATGCCAGGCTGGAGTGATGGATTTAGCCTGTGCAGCCAGGCCAACTGGCAAAGGCAGGGTATCATCCCATAGTAGGTATTTGGCGCCCGTCATTTGTTCCAACTTACTTGCATCCGGTAAATCTTTAATAAATACCAGGCGCCTGGCCCCAATGGGCTGGGAAAGTTGTCCGACAAAACCCACATAGCGCCACTGGAGCATGCTGCCAGGTGGGCCAATGACAACTGTGCCGTTCTGGGTAAGTACGTCTCCCAGGATTGTGCCTTGCATTTTCGGGAACAGGTAAGTGGTTTGATGATCCCAGATGCCTGGTTGGAAAGGGTTTGCCAGTGCTTTGTTCAACGAGGCAGGTTTGGCATCCTTCAAAACATTCAGAGTGCTTGTACCGGCCTCAAATAGCAGTAAACACAGGCAAATTGCCAACCAGGCGGAGGCGACGCGTTTGCACAAGGTTACTGCCTTCTGATTAAAAATGAATCTGGATAGAACAAAAGCGAAACAAGGCAATCCCAACGCATAGATCCAAATCGTATAGCGTGCCAACCAATTCATAGGAGCAGTGAGGAAAGTCAATCCAATAACTCCCAGAAGAATAAGCAGGCTCCTTTTTTGAGCTGTCCCAAGTTTAGGGAAGGAATAAAGGGAAATACCAATGGATGGAATACAGCCAAATAGCCATAAGAAGCCCAATCCGCCTAACCTGGGGTCTTCTCCGTTGATTGATCCAGGCCAGGCTGCAAAGCCCTGTGCCCAAGTATAGAAGTCTCTCAGGATCGGCAATAAGTTCTTGATTTGGCTCGGAGTAATGGAAGATTTAGCTGTTGTCACCGCGATGGAAACTCCTGGAAAAATTGTATGACCCATTATTGTCAATCCCACAGGATAAAGAGGCGATCCGGCAAAGATAAAGTTACGAATATACCAGTAACCACCCCCTGCCAAAGCGAACAGGATTATCGAAACCAGGAAAACTATTCTCTGGCCGGTAATTTTAGAAAGCAGTTTCGGTTCAGAGCGTGTCACCAGAAAAATATCCCTGATCCATAATATGGCAAGCGCAAAAATGGCGATTGCGCTTAATGCAACTCCTGTGCTTTTGATGCTTAATGTCAAACCCACTGCCGCGCCGAATAAGAATATCCCTTTCCATTTAGGGGTATATGTGTTTGCAAGGTAGACAAGCAGTGCAATACATCCCGATACACAAGCGGCATAGGATGTGTCAACATAGGCAGTGACGGTCTGATTGATATTAACCGGGACTAGGAGAAAGGCTGCTCCTGCGCAGACGGATAATAGTCTGCCCACCCCTAGGGAACGAGCAAGATAGGCGATGCTTAATATGCCAAGGGGAAGGAAAACCAGATTGACTGCATTGATAACAGAATTACCAAAAGATTTTACAAGAATATAAGAAACCAATTCCGCCCCTTTAGGGTATCCATTGATGTAGCCTGTCAGGTAACTCGAGTTTATCCAGTGAACGTATCCGCTCGCATCCCACATTGAGATCGTGGGAATATGATACGCATTCCCATCCCAAGAAAGGTCCGGCATGATATATGCGGCCGCCCAAAGGAGCAGATAAACCAACCCGGTAGTTCCCAGGAATCCCAGAAAAGGAACCTGCCACGAGCGCAGTCGTTTTAATAACCTCCTTAGCTCTGGCACCCCTTTATCGATGAAAAAGGAAATCAGTGCGATTGCCAACGAGATTCCTAGAATGCCACGCGCTGACCATTCAGAAATCCTTGTGTGGACAAGGCTTAACCCAATCGTAATCACTTCTACGCAGAATAGAAGAATAATATAACTGGAAAGCAGCCTGAACAATAGTCCGTGGTTATCCTGGTTATCCTGAATTATAAATCCCTTCCATATGAATTTGTTCAGTTTTTGCAAAGTAGACCAATTCGGTTTTATCAACGCTATTTCTTAATTGTTTATATCGCACTATTTCAACATCCCCTGTCTTATTTAGCATCAAACATCTACCGCGCCATCCGTGCTTGAATGAGCACCTGTATGCTTAACATTTTGATACCCAAATCTACTGAAAACATTAGTTGCAAGTTCCTCTAATTCACGTGGTCTTAATTCATCAGGTCTCCCCACAGGAATTTCTGTTACAAATTGCATGCTGGTTTTTTGATTCTGGGTTGGAATATTGGATAAATACTTAATTACTCTGAGGAAACCCGAATCTTGACGGCGGTAATGTTTTCTAGGCATAATATTTCTACTCCCACTATATACCATTTATCGATATATTGAATTTATTATAGCACCAGTATTAATTTATTTTATTTTTTATCAAGCCCACTGTAATAACATCAAAGAAGGGGATTGCTTCGCCAAAAAGCGGCTCGAAATGATAAAACGGGTCAGAAATTCCTATCCGTGGCGTTCAATGGATCGATGCCGCGGACGATGAGGAATTCGGTGGGGAGGACCAGTCGAGTTGTCCAGTTCGGTGCACAGGGCGGCAGTAATCAAGTCGTCGTCTTGGAACAGGTCGCCGCTGGCGCTGTCTGGCGTGCCATCCAGGACACCCCAACGCATGAACCCTGAAGGCCGCCCCTGATGTTTTACAGAGTACTGCGTAAATAACCGAATCAAAATCTTGTTATTTTCGAACCCATGGGTCAAGGAAAATTCAGTTATTTACGCAAGAAGCCGTAGAACCAGTCATGGGTCATTCATCCCATTGACGACCGCCAGGGAGCTAAGTATAAAGTCAATGGCTTAGTAAATCTTTACCGTCTGTTTCTTTTCCGTCGTGTCCGTCGTGTCCAGCTTGCCCCCAGCCATGGGGATCGTGGTTAATTTTTTGGATGGATACCAAATGATGCCATACCTTAATGCTGAAATTGAAAGGAGCAACGTTCCATGAGCCTGTCAGTCTGTCCCGCCGCAGTCGTCGCCGCGCCGGTCGAGCTGGTGTGGACAGAACCTGGTGGAATGGGAACGCTATTCCGAGTGGGCGGATGTGCAGGTGGAACGCCGCGAGCCGGCAGGTCCTGCCAGCGCCGGCCAGACCGTCATTTTTGGCGGAAAAGTCATGGGCCGCACCTTGCACTTCACCTTCAAGGTCGAGCAGGTCGATCCCGAAAAACACGAAATCGGCCTGCATGCTTTATTCCCATTGGGGCTGCAAGAGCAGCCCCACGTTACCTGCACGCCCATCGATGCGACCAGTTGCCGCGTCCAATATGGCTGAGACTTCATCTTCCCGCCAGGCTGGTGGGGTTGGTTTCTCGAAACATTTGGGGCGAAAACCTTCGCGGCCAGCATAGACGATTCCCTGCGGCGCCTCAAGCGCGCCTCTGAAAGACAGTACCAGCAGGCGCAGATGCCGCGCTAATCAGGTCGCCGTCGTGAACCAGGTTGCAGCGGCTATCGCAGGCGCCATCCGGGATACCCCAACGCATCCGCTTAAACGGGCCCTGCACAATCTCCGGGCGGCACTTGTCCAGCTCCAGTAGTAAGCCACGCTGGAATCCCAGTATACCTATTTATGATGAATTTCTTGCCCGTCTGGAGAAGAGGATTGAAATGGGCTCGAGACAATGCCCCCATTGACCCATTGCATACCCATTCATTCTGCTGGTACAGTGTTGGCTGTAGTTAACATATTGGGATAATTGTGGTTATTTACAGGTATGGAGGTTCGTCATGACCCAGATCATTGTCATCGCAGAAGTCAATGATGTCGAAGAGTGGTTGAAGTACAAGGTCGGGATGGTCCGTGCAATGTTGCCGGTCGCCTCGGACGGGGCCAGCTACGTCGCCAGGGACGGCAGCAACAAAGTCGCCAGCACCTGGGACGTTCCCGACATGGAAGCCTTCCAGGCAGCCCAGGGCGCCTTCTCTCCGGAACTTGCGGCGGCGGCGAAGCGAGCCGGGATGATCCCGTCGACCATGGTCGTGTACGTCAAGAAGTAGCCGGTCGAGTCCGCCTCGCCACCTTGTGCAGCCTCCCTCCCCCATTTTTGCCTCGATTCCGGAGCATCCATTCCGGCGTGCGCAGACCCTGAAGGTCTTCGCGAAGCGTCCCGGCTTGCACCACTGTACCCTGCAAGGGCACGCAGTGGTGTAGGGGCAGACCTTCAGGGTCTTCCCATCCTTGCACGAAACCCCCAAGACTGCTCGCTTCCTACAGCTCAACCTCTGAGCGCATGCAGCAGCCTCGCGCCATTGAGCGAGCCCCAGCCGCCAGCCTCTCCCCTCTCCCATCTTTTGGGAGAGGGGTCGTGAGGGGTGAGGGCAAAGCGCCTATTCCGGCTCTTCAAACGATCAAACGGTTAAAAAAGGAGCGATACTGCACCAGGACCTTACGGAGATCCTCAGTGGAGACATCACTGCCATGATTCCATTGGCTCTCCAGCGAGCTGTGTTCGCTGGCAAACATCTTGATGATTTTCTGCACCACTTCGGATACCAGCTCATCCGCCTGCTGGACCGCCGCACGCGGTTCATCCACAAACTTGCCCTGGATCTCATTCCAGCGCGTGCGCAGTTGCCCGGATTCCTCACGGCTGAGGAAAGCAGCCGGCGCTGCAGCGCTTTCGCTTACAGGAGCTGCATGGACTGCCGTCTCACCCACCGGAGCTTCGTGGGCAATTGTTTCTTCCATCAGGCCAACGGCATTCGTGTCTGAATTTAATGCCGGTCCGTTCGCATCCTGATCGGCTTGCTTGACATTCTCTGAGGGGTTAATGGGTTCTCCAAAATCCTGTGCGTTCATTGCGTTACCTTTTCTGGAACACCGGCCTCTTCTTCGAGCAGTACTTCAAACAGGGACCGGTAATAAATAAATGCCTGCCTTAATTCTTCGGTATTTGCCGTGTGCTGCTCATTTTTGAGGGCGATCGCGCGCGCGGCCCGGTAATTGCTCACCAACTCCGGGTAATTGACCGAGAGGTCGGCTGCCCGCTGCTCGAAATCAGATTCCGGATAGGCGCGCACCTTCATGACTTCCGTGATCAGTTGGTCGGCTTCGACTGTCGCCTGTCCGGGTTGATCGACGAATTTAGCCTGGACAGCTTTCCATTGCTCCAGGTAGCGTTCGCGCTCTCCAACCGGCAGGGGTTGGATATGTAAAGATTCTATCCGCTTCTGTCGTTGGTCCAGTTCTGCCAGTGCTTTCTTCTCGTCACCCGCGTTCTCCACCGTCCGGTCATATTCCGGTCCAAATTTATTTTGGAGGCGCTTCGCGCGCTGGCGGCGGGAAAAACCAAAAGCCAATAGGATCCCCATGATCAGCAGAATTACAACCACTGCGATGATAAGATAGGTAGCGTTCATTTCAAATCTCCTTTCTAACGTTTAAATGTACGCAAGGTTATTCTTCCAGGAACTTCTTCAGGGAAGCGAGCATCGTTTCCCAATTATTTTCTGAATGTTCGCGCTCTTGCTCCGTCGCATTATTGTCCTGGGAGAGCGAGACACGCGTTTGCTCTCCAGCATTGGATAACTCGATGGTTACGATGTGGTAGTTCTCCGGCTTGTCCGGGAGTCCGGAAAGTGGGCTGAAATGACTGTATTGGATGGTTCGTTCCGGGAGAAGCTGAAGAATTACACCTTTGTCCTCATACGGTTTACCCTGCCATTCTCCTTTCCAAATAATCGCATCCCCCTTTTTCCAATCTGAAACGACATTCGTTCCGAACATATATTTCCGGATGGCTTCGGGATTAATGAGCGCGTTCCAGACATCGGCTTTGGATGCGTTTATGGTGATGGAGGTTTTTGCGATAATATTATTGTTCAAGTGTGGATCCTTTCTGCAGGCTGGTGCTTCGCGTTCTGCGCTTTGGGATTCGGCTAAAATTGCGCAGGACAATTGCGCATAATACAACAAAAGCTTTTATAGGTTAATGGTTTTTTGGTAGGGATTGCCCCCATCTATTCTGGGGAATAATGGGGATGGTTTTTTATTTGTGCAGACCTGTACCACCCTGGACTGCACAGGATGCAGTCCAGTACAGGCGAAGTGGCATTAGCGGATTCTGTAGAAATCAGCTCAAAGCCAGCCGGACCGCCTGCTCGCGCCTCAGGCTGCGGCCCTCCGCCCACAGCGCATTGAATTCCGCTTCCGGGAGCAGGATGCGCAGCCGGGCCACTGCCTGGTCGTATTCGCTGCGCTCGAAATCCGTCATCGGGCTTTCGATCTTTTCACGCAAGGCTTCGGCCGCGCCCAGCAGTTGTACGGCGCGCTGCGCCTCCGCCTCCGCCAGGGCGATAAAGGCGAAGCATTCCAATTGATGCGCAACCGCCGGCCGGTTTCCGAGCTCCTGGAAGGCCAGGATCGTTTGCCGGTAGATCTCCTTGGCCTGGCTTACGTCGCCTTTCATGCGGGCGATGTGGCCAATTTCACTCGTCATTGAGGTTTCAAATCCTTTGTGCCCCAGGAGCCTGAATATTTTTTGTCCTTCTTCAAAATGCCCTCTTGCAATTTCAAGCTGCCCCTCGGCGCGCTCTTCAAGCCCCAGCATGAAGAAACTCATTCCGGCCGTAAAGGGGAATCGGCGCATCTTTTATCCTTTCCTTGAGCATCCCAAAATACTTTTGACTCTCGACCAGGTCGCCCTGCCTGGCGGCGATCCGCCCCATGTTCATGATCGCCATATCCATGCCCCAATTGTCGTCGATTTCGCTGAAGATCGCAAAACCTTCTTTGGCTTCCTCGGTCCCGCCAACCGCCTCGTTGAAGGCATACGCCGAATAGTACATTTCCAGGCTGTAGCCCAGCATCCTTTTGTCGCCGGCCAGGCGCGCAAAGGCAATCGCCTCCTGCAAAGGGCTCAGGGACAGCTTAAACCCCCCAACGGACAGGCCCACCAGCCCCTGCATGAAGAAAGCCTTGGCCAGTAAATTCTGGCGGTGTTTCTTGTCTTCTTCCACCTCGGGCAAACGCTGGAAACGCTCGATCGTGGAACTGAGCAAAGCCAGCGCTTCAGGCTGCTGGCTGCCGGTCCAGGCCGAGACGATGCAAAAATTCGCAGCCAGGTGTAAGGCGGTCTCCACATCCTGTTCCAAACCCCACTCCATTGCCGCCCGAAAATTCTCGATCTCGTCCTCGGCCCGCTCCCGCCAGGCCGCCATCTCCGCTGAGCGGAACGCCTCCCACATCCGCTCTGAAAGTCCATCGTAATAGGCGAGGTGCCGGTCGCGTGCCTGGGAGCCTTGCTGCAGGTCGAATAATTTTTCACGCGCATACTGGCGGATGGTCTCAAGCATGGAATAACGCATTTCCTCTGCGCGTTCTTCGGGCATTACCAGGGATTTGTTGACCAGCAGTTCAAGATGTTCCAGCGCATTGGGGTCGTCTGCCACCGCCTCCAGCGCTTCCAGCGTCCAACCGCCCACGAACACTGATGCAGTCCGCAGGAGCTGCCTTTCTTCCTCGGAAAGCAGGTCGTAGCTCCAATCGATCAGCGCCCGCAGGGTCTGTTGGCGCGGCAGGGCCGTGCGGCTGCCGCCCACCAGCAGCCGGAAGCGGTCATCCAGCCGCACGGCGATCTGTTCGGGGGAGAGCAGCTTGGTGCGCGCGGCCGCCAGCTCGATCGCCAGGGGAATGCCATCCAGCCGGGAGCAGATCTGGGCGATAAAGCCGGCGTTGGCGCTCGTCAGGGCGAACTTTGGGTTCACAGCCCGGGCGCGTTCCTCGAACAGGCAGATTGACTCGGATTCCGCCAGGGAAGGGATGCGAAAGGAGCTCTCGCCTGAAATGCCCAATGCTTCGCGACTGCTGGCCAGGACCTTGAGCTCCGGGCATTGGTGCAGCAGGTCATTCACCAGCCGCGCGCAGGCCTCGATCAGGTGTTCGCAGTTATCAAAGATCAGCAGGATCTTTTTATCCCGCAAATAATCACTGACCAGTTCAGCCAGCGAGCTGAAGGGCAGTTCCTGCAAGCCAAACGTTTTCGCCAGCGCGGGAATGATCTGGGACGGGTCGGCCAGCGGCGCCAGCTCGATCAGCCAGACGCCGTTTGCGAAGCAAGCTAATTGCTCCGCGCCGACCTCGATGGTCAGGCGCGTTTTGCCTGTGCCACCGGAACCGGTCAGCGTGACCAGGCGCGCCGATTCGAGCATGGCTTTGATCTCCAGCTTTTCTTTTTCGCGCCCCACAAAGGAGCTCAGTTGGCTGGGAAGGTTGTTGGGAAGGACGCTGAGCGATTGCAGCGCCGGAAACTCCGCCTTCAGCCCGGGCGCCGCCAACTGCCAGATCTGTTCCGGGATCGAAAGACCCTTGAGCAGGTGTTCCCCCAGGTCCGTGACCTGCGTGTTTTGGGGTAACTGCTCGCGCACCAGGCTGGTTGTGACTCCGGAGAGCAGGATCTGCCCGCCATGCCCGATCGACATGATCCGGGCGGCGCGGTTCAGCGCCGGACCGAAATAATCCTGCTCGCGCAGCTCCGCTTCGCCGGTGTGGATTCCCATGCGCACCTTGATCTCAAGCTCCGTGGGCTGCGCCTGCAGGCTGTGTTGGGCCGAGATGGCGGCTTTGACGGCCTCCAACGCGGTCCCAAAAACCGCACAGACCCCATCCCCGGTCGTCTTCAGGACGTGTCCATGCTCGGATTCAATTGCGGAACGCAGGATGGCATCATGTTTGGCGAGCGCGCCCTTCATCCCTTCGGGATATTTTTCCCAAAGCTGGGTCGAACCCTCGATGTCGGTGAAAAGGAACGTGACTGTACCCGTTGGAAGCATAATTTATTATTCCCGAAATTCCAATTCGAAATAAACCTGGCGTAATTTTATCCCATATTTGGTGAAAATTATCTGGTTTCGGTTAGTTTAGCATTGTTTTGCCATTCTGCATATATTTTCGCAAAAATCCCCCATAAACCTCCTTTTTGCCTTACTTCAGGAGCACCAATTGATCTCGATCACAGCCCCTGGCGCAGCCTTCGCCAATTTCAGCCATCCTCGTACTTCGCAAGATACGCTCTGGAATGAGAAAGGCGTTAAACCGCCCTTTAGCTGTGAGCCGGGGACTTAAGTCCCCCGGCAGCTCTTGCGTTATAAAAACATCCCTGAGCCTGATTTTTGAACCAAACTTCCACAAAATTGCCTAAAAACACCCCAAAACTGCCCATTTAACCCCCGATTCCCGTGATCAATTCCTGCTCTCCCCTTCTCCAGATGTGTATTTACATCTGGAGAGGGGTCGGGGGTGAGGCTACCCCTCACGAAAACCGCAAAAACCTTCAATACCTGCAATTAGATCCCCCTTTTCCCATCCCCTTCCCCTATCCCTTGGAATTGTCCCTCGTTGTTTTGTACAAACGATCCCTCCGAACCCGAAAAATCGGCTTTTCCCAATTAATTCCAATTTTTTCCAAGCGCAGCCAGGCGCTAAGCTTGTATAATAAATTCAAACTTAGCGGTAGCGGCGGCCGGACGTCCAAATTCCATCATTAACGGTAGGGACGTCCGGTCGTGGTATTCCATCCTTCAGTCGAAAGGTCCGATGATCAAAAGAATTTCACTGATCCTTGGGATCGCAGCCCTGCTCGCCGCGCTGGGGGTCTTTGCGTGGGTCACGGACGCCCCCGCCTACCTGGAGCACGCCCCCTCCACCTGTAACAACTGCCATGTCATGGATGCCCAGTACGAGAACTGGTACCACGCTGCGCATGCCCGGGCGGCGGTCTGCACCGACTGCCACCTGCCGCACCAAAACCTGATCAGCTATTACATTTACAAAGGTTATTCCGGGATGAAGGACGTGCTGTCTTTCACCTTTAAAACCTACCCGGCCGCCATCCGTGCCACGCCCCAGACCGACCGGATCGTGCAGGCCAACTGTATCCGCTGCCACAACAACACGGTCGAAAGCATCGTTCAAGGCCCGCAGTCCTTTGACCGCACCTGCTGGAGCTGCCACCGCACGGTTGCCCACGGGCCGCGCGGCCTGACGCTGGCTCCATCCCAGGATTTGGAGGAGTACAACCCATGAGAAAAAATGCCACCTTGATCATATTGCTCGGTATCATCCTCATCCTGGCGGCAGTGCTGAGCGGGGTGCTGATCTACCTGAAGAACCAGCCGGTGCAGCAGCGCGCCTTCCAGCCAATCACCACCGTCAAAGCGCTCGAGCCGGATTCTTCCATCTGGGGCCTGAACTACCCGAATGAATACTCCAGCCTGCTGCTGACCGCCGGGAATAAAACCCCCACCAGGTACGGCGGCTCGGCCCAGCAATCCTACCTGGCCCTGGACCCGCGCCTGGTGATCCTGTTCGCCGGGTACTCCTTTAGCGTGGAATACAACCAGCCGCGCGGCCACCAGAACACCCTGATCGATATCCGCGCCATCAAGCGCGTGACCGCCAAAACGCCCGCCACCTGCTATTCCTGCAAGTCTTCGGACAACCCCGCGTTGTGGAATCAGATGGGCATGCCGGCCTATGATGCGCAACTGTTCAGCGCCATGACCCCCAACATTAACAACCCGATCGGCTGCGCCAACTGCCACGAAGCCGGGACAATGCGCCTGGTGATCACCAACCCGGCCGTCGAGACCGCCCTCAAAGCCCAGGGCATCGACTGGCGCACCTATACCCGCCAGCAGATGCGCTCGCTGGTGTGCGCCAACTGCCACGTCACCTATTACTTTAGTAAGCCGGATAATCTCCTGACGGTGCCGTGGGGCGACGGCACGCGCGTCGAAGACATCCTCAAGTTCGAGGACGACGACGCCACCTTCGCGGATTGGACCTATCCCGGCACCGGCACGCCCATCATGAAGGCCCGCCACCCGGATTATGAACTGTTCAGCGCCGGCAGCACGCACTTCAATGCCGGGGTGGCCTGCGCCGACTGCCACATGCCCTACATCCGGGAGGGGGCCATGAAGTACTCCAGCCACGACATCATGAGCCCTCTGCTCCAGCCGGATGTAGCCTGCGGACAGTGCCACACGGATGTGCAGGATGTGCTAAAGCGCGTCAACACGATCCAGGATACGGTCCACATTGCCAAGCTCGCCACCGAAGATGCCCTGGTGGATGCGATCACCGCCCTGCAGGCGGCCGCCGCCAAGACCGGCTCCGACCCGGCGCTGCTCGAGCAAGCCCGCACCCTGCACCGGCATGCCCAGTTTATGTGGGACTTCATCGCCGCCTCCAACAGCCAGGGTTTCCACAACCCGGACGAGGCCCTGCGCATCCTGCAAAATGCCGCCGACCTGGCGCGCCAGGCGCAGATGAAGGCTGCCCAGGCCGGCAACGACCTGTCGCTGCTGAAGACGGGCGTGTACGACAGCCTGAACCCCAAGCCCACGCCGCCGCCC